>NZ_JBCNKR010000006.1:0-1200000 GCF_039595935.1 Flavobacterium sp.
TCGTATATTTTAATATTATTATGCGATGCTCTTCTATCGGTTCTCTTCGAATCTTTACGATTCTATTACTCTTATTTTTTCTGTCCCGATCTCTCGGGACGGCTGTCAATTCAATATGTCTACGAACGTGTATTTCTTTTTGTCTTTCGCTTGTTTCTCAAAGCGGGTGCAAAACTAAAACTTCTTTTTGTTTCTCGCAAGAAAAATTTAAAAAATTTTGAAACTTTTTTTTCGTTTCCATTTTCTCAATTTCTCTCCAGTCTCTCAAGGAACTTTCCGTGTTTTGCGGGGTGCAAATGTAAAAAGCATTTTCAAATCTCACAAGCTTTTCGCAATCTTTTTTTTTCAGATTTTTTTTCTCTGATCGATTCCCTATGCCTGTCAGTATTTCGATGAACGTTTTTCGTTTCTGCGGGTGCAAAAGTACACAACAATTCCAGTTAAACAAGCCTTTTTCTAATCTTTTTTTATTCTTTTTTAATCCTTTTTCTTAACTCGCTGATAACGGCTCCTTTACAAATCAAAATTTTTTATCCCTATGTAAGGGTTTTCTTTGTTTTGATAGGCTTTTGGTAATTTCTTCCCGTTTTTGTTTTTCCATTTTGCGGAGTTTTTAAGCTTTCATGCCCTTTTTTAAAGGATAAACAATCTTTTTAAATACACCTTCTGCCCGAAAAAACGGCTGCATCTCCCCCTTTTATCCGTCTTTTTACCAAATTCTTCTCTGCTCAGACAGATTTTATTTTGAAAATGGCATTATCTACCTAAATCATCCCATCTCTAACCTTAAAAATTTAAAAAACAGACAATATCTTTTATTACATACCTAATATTAATAAGACGCACTGCCGTGCGTCTCTACATAAAATGAAATTCAATTAATCTATACTTATATATATGTATGAAAAACAAACCCGGCAGGTTTTAAAAATCTGTCGGGTTGGGAAGTGTATTATTTTAGGAGATCAATCGAAACGAATTGCCTTTACCGGCGAGATCTTAGTTATTATATAGGAGGGAATCAATAATACCAGGAAACAAACTGTTATGGTTAATAGATTCAATAAAAGAATGTGCATCCAATTTAAATAAACCGGAGCTTGGTTTACATAGTAATTTTCAGGATTAAGATGAATGATCCCGAATTGCTGTTGAATTAACAATATCGAAATCCCAATTAAATTCCCCCAAAACAATCCACGAAGTATTAAATAGAATGCATTATACAGGAAAACTTTTCGCACTGACCAGTTATTAGCTCCAACGGCTTTTAATATTCCTATCATTTGCGTTCTTTCTAAAATAAGCACTAAGAGCGCAACTACCATATTAATTGTGGCAACGAGAATCATTATTCCTAATATAACAATAATATTAAAATCGAAAAGCTGCAGCCAGTCGAATATATAACTGTATTTTTCGGTTATCGTTTTGGTGTCGAGATTTGAAGAAATTTGTTCGTAAATCTGATTCCCTGTTTCTTTGATTTTCGTAAAGTCTTTTACAAAAACTTCAAAAGCTCCTACCTGATCCGTACTCCATTTATTGATTCGCTGAATATGGCGAATATCTCCTATTATATAAGTAGCATCGAAATCCTGAAATCCTGAACTAAAGATTCCTGTAATTTTAAATCTGCGGCTGTTTGGCAGTTTCCCTTGTTCTTCTTTTATAAAAAAAGTATTGAAACTGTCTCCTAATTTTAAATTGAGCCTGTTTGCCAAATATCTTGAAATTATAACATCTTCGTTTAATGTATTAGAAAAATCAGGCAATTTCCCTTCTACTAAATACTCTTTTATATTATTCCAGTTATAATCGGCTCCTACTCCTTTAAAAATAATTCCTTCAAAAGCATTTTCGGTTCTAATAATTCCGGCCTTGCTTGCTATAGCCTGAATATGGCTTACTTCTGGAATGGATTTGAAATTTGGATAAAAATCCTGTTTTTTCGAAATCGGTATTAAAGTAACATCTGAATTATTGTTGTCATAATTGGAAATAATAACCTGACCGTTAAATGCAGAAATTTTTTCGCGTATTTTTTGCTGTAAACCAATTCCCGTCGCCACAGAAACCATCATCATAATTATACCAATCGCAATCGCTGATATAGCAATTTTTATAATTGGTGCTGATATACTGCTTTTATAATCTTTGGCAGTAATAAGTCTTTTGGCTATAAAGTATTCTAAATTCAATTTAAGTTTCTTGTTATGGTTTGAGATTATTCAAAAGTACTGATTTCTATTAAAGCGGAAGTTTTTTCTTCATTTCTTCTACTATATTATATGCAGCTGGACAAATGGCTACATTTTTTAAAGTTAAATCAGCAATTTGATGGAACTTTTTACGATCTGTATGCGGAAATTCTCTGCAGGCCTTTGGTCTTACATCATAAATCATACAATAATTTTCGCTGTCAAGAAAAGTACATGGAACGCTTTTCAAAACATAATCTTTATCTTCATCAATACGCAGATACTGTTCAATAAATTGCTGTGGTTTTTGTCTAAAAGATTTCGAAATTCTTTCAATGTCGGCCAAAGTAAATAACGGCCCGGTTGTTTTGCAACAATTGGCGCATTGTAAACAGTCAGTTCTTTTAAATTCGGCATCATGCAAATCCTGCATAATGTAATCTAAATTCTTAGGCTGTTTCTTTTTCAGCTTATCAAAATACTTTTTGTTTTCGATATGCTTATCTTTGGCTAACTTATTTAAGTTATTTAAAATTTGTTTCAAGTTTAAAGTTTAAAGTTGATCTGCAAAATTAAACAACTTTAAACTTGAAACCTTAAACTTTGAACTAAATTACAATGAAAGATCTTTTTGGGAAAGCGATGTATGATTTCCAAACTAATAATTCACCCGAAGATATAATTACCGAAACTTCAATTTCTGAAGAAGATGAAATGAGTGTCGAATATTTATTTCGCTCTTATAATGAAATGCCAAAAATTGAGCAAAAAGCTTTACAATTGGCTAGAGGAAAAGTTCTTGACGTTGGATGTGGAGCCGGAAGTCATAGTTTATCATTACAAAATGATCGCAATTTAGATGTAACTGCCATCGACATTTCTCAAAAAGCAATAGAAACATGTAAACTTCGCGGTGTAGAAAACGCATTGGTTGAAAATATTCTGGATTTTGAAGGAGACAAATTTGATACGATTCTTCTATTAATGAATGGTACTGGTATTTTCGGGAAATTAAAAAACGCTAATACTTATTTATCTAAGTTAAAATCGCTTTTGAATCCAGATGGTCAAATTCTAATTGACAGTTCTGATATCATTTATATGTTTGATGAAGATGAAGACGGCGGAAAATGGATTCCTTCTGAAACAGAATATTATGGAGAACTTACTTTTTCTATTTCGTATAAAGGCGAAAAGGAAGAAACTTTTGACTGGTTATATCTTGATTATAATACACTACAAAATGCTGCTATTGCAAATGGACTAAAGTGTGAACTGATAACAGAGGGTGAACATTATGATTATTTAGCTAAACTTTCTATATAAAAATAAATTTTTAGAAGATGAATGAACTAGATTTAGAAAAACTAAAATATCCGATAGGCAAATTTCAAATTCCTGAGAAATTTACTCCGGAATATATTTCAACTAAAATTGAAGACATTTCGACTTTTCCCGAAAGGCTAAAAATTGAAGCAATTAATTTGAATGACGAACAATTAGATACTCCATATCGGCCTGATGGCTGGACAATTCGACAAGTAATTCATCATTGTGCTGAAAGCCACATGAATTGTTATATAAGATTAAAATGGGCATTAACCGAAAACAATCCCATAATAAAACCATACGATGAAAAATTATGGTCTGAACTTCCGGATAGTTTACAAATGCCTGTTGACCCAACATTAATTCTTTTGGAAGGATTGCATTTTAGACTGGCTTATATTATGAAAAATTTATCTGAAAATGATTTAGAGAAATCTTTTATTCATCCGGAAAATAATTCTGAATATCGACTTAAGCAAATTATTGGTATGTATGCCTGGCACGGAAATCATCATTTAGCCCATATTACAAATTTAAAAAAGTATAAAAACTGGAAATAAAAAAAACTCTCCTTTTTGGGAGAGTTTTTTTGTTTAAGGAATATTTAGATATTTATGTGTTTGAAGTGAAACTCTCCATTTTGGATTGTTCATAACATAATCAACTATCAATGGTGTCATTTCTTCTTTTTTACTCCATTCAGGCTGAAGAAATAAAATAGCATTATCATTTACTAATTCTGCTTGTTCTTCTGCAAAAATAAAATCGTGTTTATTATAGATAATGACTTTTAACTCATGTGCATTCTCATAAACTTCTTTAGTTGGCAATTTATTTTTCTTTGGAGAAAGACAAATCCAATCCCATGTTCCAGATAACGGATAAGCACCAGATGTTTCAATATGCACTTTCAGATTTTTATCTTTTAACCGCTGTGTCAACAAAGTCATATCCCAAGTAAGTGGTTCGCCGCCTGTAACTACCACTGTGTTTGCGTAACTTGAAGCATTGTTTACAATTACATCTATATTTGTTGGCGGATGCAGCTCAGCATTCCAACTTTCTTTTACATCGCACCAGTGGCATCCTACATCACAGCCTCCAATTCTAATGAAGTAAGCAGCAGTTCCTGTATGAAACCCTTCTCCTTGTATGGTATAAAATTCTTCCATCAAAGGCAGCATTGCTCCTTTATTTACTTCTAATTGTATTTCTTTAGATAACATTATTCAAATTTAATGTACAAAGATAGTCAATTAAATACGGAACAAAAAAAACCGATAGTTCAAAGTGAACTATCGGTTTTATAAAATTAGTTTAAAACTATATTATTTTAAAGCCTTCATAGACTGAGTAGCATAAGAATTTGTTGGATCTAAAACTAAAGTTTTATTAAAATATTCAACTGCTTTTGCTTTATCAGTATTAGCATAACTTGCACCAATACTATTGTAAGCTTCAACAATTTTCTTAACTGTAGCAGGTTTTGCTAATTCTTCAGCCCCTTTTGCGGTAATATTAGCTACATAAGTTTCGTAATTTTTAACTATTTGATCTTCTTTTTCTAATAAATTAGCTATTCTTCCTTTATAAAGATAAGCTTCATCATAAGAAGGCGAAGCTACTAAGACTCTGTCAAAAGCAGCATCTGCTTTAGCTAAATCGGCAGCAACTTCTGGTGATGCAGCTTTTTTATCTAAGTTTGCATAATAAAGAGAGATACCATAGTAAACATTATCCGTCAAATAATTTTTTGATTCCGAATTAGACGAACTTAACTCATATATAGCCGCAGCCTGCGCCCATTGTTTTTTACCGAATAATTCTTTACCGTAATCTCCAAGTTCTTCAGCTACTAATGGTTCTAATTCAATTGCTTTTTTGATATTAGCGATACCAGCATCAAAAGAAACCTGGTCTACAGCACCTGCAGCATTTGTTCCTTTTTTTATTTTAGCCAATCCAAGATACATATAATCACTTCCGATTACTTTATTAGTTGGTACTTTAATATAATCTTCCAAAGATTTAATTGCTACATCTACATTACCGTTTTCATAAGCAGCATATCCTAAATATCTGAAAATTCTAGGATTTACTTTATCCTCAGCGATCATTTTGTTTGCAACAGTTTCTAAACTTTTGTAATCTTTTACTAAGATCAGGAAATCAGCGTGACGCATTTTAGAATCTAAAGAGTAGTCTGTCAAACTTAAATATTTCTCGTAGTTTGTAATTGCATTTTGCAAGTTAACTTTAGCTGTAGAAGGTTTGTTTCTTCCCCATTTGTAATAGGTTTCAGCTAATTCTCTGTAAACTGGCCCATAATTTGGGTTTATGGCGATAACTTCATTGAAAGATTTAATAGCTTCATCATAAGATTTAGCTCCTTTTAATAAAACTCCTAACTGCATTTTTGCTCTTAAAAGAGTTGGATCAGCAGTAAAAGCATCACGATACGCTTTGTAAGCATCATTTTGATTGTTCGCTCCGTAATAAGCATCCCCAATTGCCAAAAGTGCAGTAGCATTTTGAGGATCAATAGCCAAAGCTTTCTTTAAACTTGCAACTGCATTTGTATAATCCGGATTATTAGAATTCATATAAGCTCTACCGATATAGATAAATTCATCTACATCTTTACGCTTAATATCTTTTGTTGCTAAAGCAAAGTTAGCTTGTGCAGAAGCTGTATTTTTATTATCAAGATCAATTTGACCTAATCCGATATAGTTTAAGTTTTTCTTATCAGCAGCTTCTATTCCATTTAAATAATAGATTTTAGCAGAGTCAACAACACTTTGATTCAAATAAATATTACCTAAAACAAAATTAGCTTCTCCATCAGAAGGTTTCGCTTTAATGATTGATTTAAGTAATGATTTCGCCTTTTGAAACTGTTCAGCATCAATTGCCTTTTTAGCTTCTTTGATATCTTGAGCGTTTGCAACAGAAACTGTAGCAACCATAGCAAGACTAAAAATTTTAAATTTATTCATCTTTATAGTAATTAATTTATTCGTTATCTTTTAAAATTTCTTTTCTAATTTGAAGTTGTCTACCTGGAGTTCTTACTGGGAGTAATCCAGATTTTAAAACTATTCTCTGTCCGATGTCTCCAGCTATGAACGAACCAAACCCCATTCCTAAACCAGCGTACCCCTGACAGTTAATTATAAACAAATCACGTGCCAAAGGATATTTAACCTCTGCAAGATCATTTTGTGTAGGACTGTAATATTTTGTATCATTTAGTCCTTTCACACTTAGAACATTTATTTGCTTCACAATATCAACCATGTTTGGTGACGGCTGTGACAACCAATTTACGCCAACAACACCAATCATTCCATCATTTTCAGAAACGAATTTAATCACCTCGTCGTTTGTTTTAAAAGAAAACACACCTTGTGCAGGCAGATCTTTTACTTTTGCCAGTTCCTTTATATATCGAACTGTACTTGAGTTAGGATTATCAAAAACAAGACCTTTAATTGCAGTATTAGACTTTCCTTGTATAAAATCAATTACAGTTTTCAACGCAATTAATGTATCATTATTGCTTTTATTTGCAATTAATGCAATTGCATCTTTTGCGAAAGGAGTTACTCGGGGAACAATTTTACTTTTTTCAAATCTGCTAATTTCTTCTTTGGTTAAATCTCTTGTAGTAACGACTACCATAGCCTTTTTGTTCAACAAATCATTTATAACCTCAGCTTCAGATTTAGGAGTAATTGAAATTTTCGCATCGTAGTAAGTTCCTTCAAAAACCGCAACCTGGTCTTCTATAATTGGTTTTACAGTTTCATCAACTGTAATTTCTAAAGTACCTTTTAGAATAGTTTCTTTATCAGATTCATTTTTACTTTTTTGGTTACACATGGCAAACAAAAAAACAAAAACAACCAAACCTAAAAACCTACTATTTTTTAGCATAATTATTCTGTGTTTGAATTTATTAATCTCAAAAAGCGTATTGCCGAATACACAATTAGTAATCCGCCAAAAGCATACCTGTATTTTGGTTCCATGTAAAGCGGGAGTTTTTCCCAAAACATAATCATTAAACCCAGCACAAGGTATATTAAAAAAAACAGTATTCCTAAAACAAGAAGAAATCGCTCTTTGAGCGATTTCTTCTGAATATTATTAAGCATATCTTTTAACATTATTCTGCAGATTGAATAGTAATAGGTAAAGAGTAAAGTACTCTCACTTTTTTACCATTTTGCTCGCCAGGAGTCCATTTTGGACATTTTTTAAGAACACGAATTGCTTCTGCTCCTGTACCATATCCGATATCCCTTAAAACTTTAATGTCGGTTAATGAACCGTCTTTTTCAACCACAAAAGTAACGTAAACTTTACCTTTTAGACCTTCTTCTTCAGGAGTTTTGTAGTTATTTCCTACGAATTTGTAGAATTTATCCATACCTCCAGGGAAGTCAGGTTTTACTTCGATACCAGCTGTGTTATATACACTGTTATCTTCTTCTACCACCTGAGAAACTGGTCCTTTACCAACCGGTTCAGCAACAGTAAATTCTGCATCCGGATCTCCTTTGATGGTTTCGTTACCTACTTTCTTATCTTTAAGTTCCTCAATTTTTGGAGGATCTTCGGTAACTTCATTTGCTTTAGCAACCACAGGTTTCACGAACTTCACCTGATCCACTTTTGGCGGTGGCGGTGGTGGTGGTGGTTGGTTTGGTTTAATCTCCTCTTTCTTCTTAGGAGGCAATTTTACTGTCGCAATTTTAATATCGTTATTCACATCTTCTTCACCAGAATCTGGTAAAAAACTTGCAATAAGAGGAGCCGCAACAGCGAAGCTAAAAATAATCGAACCTATGATAAGTGCTTTTATCGTAGTCTTACTGTTCGATTTTCTCAGCTCATATGCTCCGTATATCTTATTACGACCTTCGAACACGATATCAAGCCACTGATTTTTTATAATATCTAATTTCATTTTTCTTGATTATTAGGATGTTAAAAACAAGATTACTCTTATTTTTGATCTGCCAATTTTGCCTCCTCTGGAGTAAATTCAGGAACAATTGCATAAGTATCTACTCCTGCAATTGCCATTTCATCCAACATATCAACTAAATTACGATAAGTTGATTTTTTTGTCGGTTTGATAATAACAATAATTCCATTTTTTGGTTTTCCCAATGAAGCAGAATATTCTAAAACAGATTTTTTTCTTTTTAGAACTTCTCTACGAATACCATCTTTACCATATGTAATATCTTTAGGTCCTGCGATAGGAGATGATAGCAACCCCATATAGTAAGTAAGTTTATTGTTTTCTCCCAATATTACCGTCATAGTACGATTCTCATCTACTTTAATATCTTTATTTTTAGTAGGATCTTCGTCTTTATCTGGCAATGACAAATCCATCGATTGAGGTTTTGACAACGATGTGGTCAACATAAAGAACGTAATCAATAAGAATGCCAAATCCACCATGGCAGTTAAATCTACCTTCGAATTCTGCTTTTTGCTTCTTACTTTGCCGCCTTTCCCGCCGCCACCGTCGCCGGTATTTAATTCAGCCATTTTACTGTATCTTTTTTAATTAAAAGTCTTTTCCTCTCATCCCTGTAACTAAGTTAAAGGAATTGATTTTCTGATCTTGTAAAATATCCATAATCTTTTTGATTTGTGGATATTGTTCTTTAGCATCTCCTTTAATTGCAATTTTTAATTCTTTATCATCAAGATCAATCGTAGCTCTTCTTGAAACTAAAAGCCAGTCTTTAAGTTGATTATCTAAAGAATCAATTGGAATTCCAGGTTGATCCGCTTTCACTCTGTCAGAAGATTTCATAGCGATGATTTGTTTTAAACCAGTAACTGGCACACCAAAATCATCCATTAACGCAAATTTCGTTTTATCATCTTCTGAAAAAGTTACACCGTATTTTGCTCCCATTCCTTCAAGAGTCTTTTTACGGATCTCTCTTCCTTTAATGTCAAAAAACACTTTGCTTTTCCCGTCTTTTCCTTTACCTATTGAAATAATTGCCAAATCAGAATCTGGTAATTTACTTTGTACAGTAGATGAAGGCATATCTACAGGAAGCGCCTCAGGCACCTTAGCAGTAGCGGTCAAGATAAAGAACGTAAGCAAAAGGAACGCAACATCACACATGGCAGTCATATCTGTCGATGTTGACTTCTTTTTCATTTTTATTTTAGCCATTATCTTTTATTTTTTTATTTTGATATAATTGAAATTATATATCAAAAAATTAATTATTGTCTTAAACTTCCTCTGAATCTTCTGTAAGTATTCACGATTGTAGTACCAGCCTCATCGATAGAGTAAGTTAAATCGTCAATTTTAGCAGTAAAGAAGTTGTAAGAAACGATTGCTAAGATAGAAGTAGAGATACCTGTTGCAGTGTTGATAAGTGCCTCAGAAATACCTGTTGCAAGAGCAGCCTGGTCTGGAGTACCAGCAGAAGCTAACGCACCAAACGCTTTAATCATACCAGATACAGTTCCTAATAATCCTCCTAATGTACCTAAAGATACTAAAGTAGAGATGATAGTCATGTTTTTCTCTAACATTGGCATTTCTAATGAAGTTGCCTCTTCGATTTCTTTGTGGATTACTTCAGAAGCTTCTTCGCTGTTGAATCCTTCTTTTTTAACGTCTTGGTATTTTACTAAAGCAGATTTAATTGCATTTGCAACAGAACCTTGTTGTTTGTCACATGAAGCGATAGCAGCCTCGATGTTTCCTTCTTTAATACTTCCTTGAACGCTTTTCATGAATTTGTCTAAGTTAGTTTTACCAGCAGCTTTACCGATAACGATAAATCTTTCAATAGAAAAAACAACAACCATTAAAAACATACCTAATAATACAGGTACAATGAATCCTCCTTTATAAACTTGTCCTAATGTATTGATTGGATGTCCAGTTTCAGGGTTACCTCCTTCGAAGTTAGAAGCATCTCCCATGATTACTTTCCAAATAAACACCCCAACCAAAATACACGCTGTGATAATGATTCCAGTAATCATCCCTCCTCCATTTGAAGTGCTTTCTTTTTTAACTTTAACGTTTGCCATTTTTTTAAATTTTAATAGTTTTAAATAATTTTTATTTTTTAGTTATATTTAACTTGTAGGGTAGCAAATTTATACGTTTAGTTTAAATAAAAAAACTTTTTTTAATTTTATTGAAGGAAATTTAACGTCAAATTAAAAAATATCTCATTAATTTGTCGGCATCATTTTTATGATAAAACAAAAAAAAAGGCGATTAATAAAAAAATTACAACGTTTTAGTAAATATTCAAACATTCCTTTGAAATCTTCTTAAAAAGCTGAGAATTTATTTTTTATGTCATTTTCAATCAAAAAAAGCATTTTCCTACTAAAAAAAAGATAGCTTAATTGTTAAAAAATCAAACAAAACTCTTATAATCATCTAAATTACAAATAAAAACATGAATAAAAAAGACAATTTCATTCAGGACATAAACACTGGTTATTCTGCCAAGGGCGACTCTATAGTTCTGGGAGGTGCCATTTTAGATGGAGAAGCTATTTCAGAGGCTCATGTAAAGATTCCATTAAAAACATTAAACCGTCATGGGCTTATTGCGGGAGCTACGGGAACAGGAAAAACGAAAACTATTCAGGTTTTTTCTGAGCAGCTTTCTAATGCCGGAATCCCTGTTTTAATGATGGATATTAAAGGGGATTTTAGCGGTATTGCTAAAGAAGGAAAAGAAGAAGGTTTTATTACAGAACGTCACGCTAAAATAAACCTACCTTATAATGTATCCTCTTTTCCGGTTGAGCTGATGTCGCTTTCTAAACAAAACGGAGTTCGTCTGCGTGCTACAGTATCAGAGTTTGGTCCGGTTTTGTTTTCGCGAATTTTAGATTTGAATGATACACAGGCTGGGGTTGTCGCTGTTATTTTTAAATACAGTGATGATAAGCAAATGCCTTTACTGGATTTAAAAGACATTAAAAAAGTCATTAATTATATTACCGAAGAAGGCAAAGACGAAATCGCTGCCAGCTATGGTAAAATATCTACCGCAACTACCGGAACTATTTTAAGAAAAATTATTGAACTTGAACAACAAGGCGGTGATTTGTTTTTTGGTGAATTATCTTTTGAAACTGATGATTTAATGCGAATTGATGAAAACGGAAAAGGTTACGTAAACATCATCCGCTTGACAGATATTCAGGATAAACCTAAATTATTCTCTACTTTTATGCTGAGTCTTTTAGCGGAGATTTATCAAAAAATGCCTGAAAAAGGCGATGCTGAACAGCCTGAATTGGTAATCTTTATTGACGAAGCGCACTTGATATTTAATGAAGCCAGCAAAGCATTATTAGAACAAATTGAAACGATTGTAAAACTAATTCGTTCAAAAGGTGTTGGGGTTTATTTTGTAACTCAAAACCCAATGGATGTTCCGAGTGGTGTTCTGGCACAATTAGGACTAAAAATTCAGCATGCATTGAGAGCTTTTACAGCAAACGACCGTCAGGCGATAAAAAAAACTGCCGATAATTACCCTACATCTCAATATTATAAAACAGATGAATTGCTTACAAGTTTAGGAATTGGAGAAGCTTTGGTTACGGCTCTAAATGAAAAAGGTGTTCCTACTCCGCTTGTAGCAACTATGATGCGCGCACCTCAGAGTCGAATGGATGTTTTATCCCCTTCTGAAATAGATGAAATTAACGCTAAATCAAAATTGGTTAAAAAATATGCCGAAGAAATCGACCGCGAAAGTGCTTTTGAAATTCTAAATAAAAAAATTGCCGACGCTACTGAAGCTGCAGCACAGCAAGAAGAACAAACTCCCTCCAAAACTTCCAAATCAGAACCAAGTACTACAGAAGTAGTTACAAAATCTGTTTTGAAAGTGGTAACAAGTGCTACCTTTATTAGAGGTGTTTTTGGAGTTTTATCAAAATTCTTAAAAAAGTAAAAAATATTAAACCATATAAGTTATATAAGTTCATTTAAATCTTTAAATATGAAACCCGACAGGTTTTAAAAACCTGTCGGGTTTACTTTATAATTTATGCAGTTAATTTTTTAGGCTTTCTGAAGCAATTCCAGAATCTTATTTTCAACTTCTGGTGTGTTCCATATATTTTCAATATTATCGAGCTTTAAAACTTCTTCCATAATACCGTTTTGATAATCTCCAATTGCCAGCGCTTCGGCATACGGACGATCGCTAAAAGTAACCCGGCTGTAAAGCGGAATCCATTTATCAGGATATTTATCTGAAAAAACCTTTTCTATTTTCTTTTGTAATAAGAATTTTTCATCTGCCGTTTTGGTACTCATTTCCATGAAGTTTCGGTATGAAAGTTCGGCAATGGCATCGGCATTTGGTTTACGTGAAATTTGATATTCTGTAAAGATTTTTTTCCAGTCGTCGCCAAATTTCTCGATCATTTCATTTAAAACCGTAATATCTTCGAAACCTGCATTCATTCCTTGTCCGTAAAACGGAACAATCGCATGACAAGCGTCTCCAATTAAAGCAATTTTATCTTCGTAAGTCCACGGAAAACATTTCATCGTTACCAATGTACTTGTTGGATTTTTAAAGAAATCATTTGCCAGTTCAGGAATTACCTCAATTGAATCCGGGAAATTTTTCTCAAAGAAATTCTCAACCATTTTACGATCTGTAAGTGATTCAAAAGAATTTTCTCCTTCAAAAGGCATAAATAAAGTACAGGTAAAGCTTCCATCAAGATTAGGAAGCGCGATCAGCATATATTCGCCTCTCGGCCAAATGTGAAATGAATTTTTATCCAATTTATGCGTTCCATCAGCATTTGCCGGAATATTCAATTCTTTATATCCCATATTTAAAAATTCCTGAGAATAATTAAACATACTTTGTCTCTGCATTCTGTGACGGATTCTTGAAAATGCTCCATCGGCACCAAAAACCATATCAAATTTATGTTCTTCCCACTCGCCTCTTTCGCTTTCGCCAATATGAAGCGTTGCATCACTTAGGGTTACGTCCCAGATTTTTTGTTCAAAATGAAATTCTGCACCGGCATTTTCAGCCAAATCAATCATTTTTCTATTTAGCTTTCCTCTCGAAATGGAGTAAATTGATTCACCTTCCTGACCGTAATTCTGAAAATTGAGTTTATCAACTAAATGAATCGCTCGTTTATCCATCGGAATTGCGATTTCCCGAACTGCATCGCCCACTCCAACACCATCAAGCGCTTTCCAGCCTCGGTTTGACATTGCCAGATTAATAGAACGACCAGAAAAATTTATTTTTCGAATATCAGGGCTGCGATCATAAACATGAACCGTGTGACCTGCTTTTTTAAGATAAATTGCCAAAAGTGATCCTACTAATCCAGAACCTACAACAGCAATTTTTAGTGAAGTTTGCATCGGGGAAAATCTAATATATAAGATCGTAAAAATAAGTAATAATTGTACATAAGCTTTAAAATACAACAAATATTTAACCTTCAAACCAATATTATTGTGAAATAAATTCTCGGGCAATACCTGTTTTCATAACAAAATCTCTTTTTTATGGATTTATTTAGATTTTCAAAAGAAGTAATTTCGTCTGAACAGAAACTATCTATCTTTTATAATTTAAAAATAACCACAAATGAACAGCGAAATTTTACAATCAGAAATTATATTAGAAAACGAAAGGGTATTATTGATTCCTTTTGAAAGTGAAAGAAACATCGAACTCAAAGAAATTATTTTTAATGACGAAATCTGGAAATACATGGGAATGTACGTTCGCAATGATCAGGATTTCGAAAATTACATTCAAAGTACATTAAAACAAAAAGCCGACGGCGTTTGTTATCCGTTCCTTATTATTGACAAAACCACAGACCAAGTTGCCGGAAGCACACGTTATGGTTATTTGAATTATGCAAGCGAAAAATGCGAAATTGGCTGGACTTGGTACGGAAAAGATTTTCAGGGAACGGGATTAAACAAAGCCTGTAAATATGAATTATTAAAATTTGGTTTTGAAAATATTCAATTTAGAAGAATACAATTCAGCGCTGATCTTGAAAACGAAAGATCGCAAAGTGCTATTGAAAAACTAGGCGCGCTGAAAGAAGGTTTGTTTCGAAATAATTATATCGATTCTGAAGGAAATAGCAGAGATGATGTTTATTATAGTATTATTTTGGAGGAATGGCAGAATACTAAACGTGATTATTTTGGGGAGTTCAACTAGAAAATTATTACTTTAGCTTCTTAATCTCTATAGATTAAATATATAAATACCTTTTTAATCATCCTTAAAAGAAATAGATGGCAAGTTTTGAAAAGCCCCAAGGAAAAGAACATTTAGATGAAGATTTTCTCAAAGAATTAAAACATAAAATTTGGTCCACAAAAGGAGCAAGATTTGCTGCAAATGATAGATTAAAATCTTTATCCAAAATCTCTAACATTTGCAACGGAGTACTTTCCGTTTATTTAATAATCTTTGGATTATTAACAGTTTATAAAATATATAATCCTATTGAAAAATCAGAAAACCTCTTTGCATTTAGCCTTACAGCAGTTTCAATTTTTCAATTACTCTTTTCTCTATTTGAGAGCTCTCAAAACTATCTAGTAAATGCACGTGAATTTCACGATTGTGCTTTAGACCTTTCTGATTTATATAATGAATTGCAAACTTTTAAAACATACAAAACTGATGTCTCTGAAGAGGATAAATTTATTTTTTGTAATGATTTACAACTAAGATACCAAAATGTTCTTCGAAAATATCAAAATCATTCCCCCATAGATCATAAAAAATTCATAGCTGATAATATGACATATTATAAATACATAAAATGGCATTACTGGTGGAAAATATATGCTTTGTACTATATAAAAACAAAACTATTCTATCTTCTTTCTATAATAGTACCAGGAATAATTTTAATAAAATTAATATTAAACGTTATATAATATTCTGAAATTCAATTAATCGATGTATGGAAATTAATACTGAAAGTTCAAAGTTTTTTTTAAGGAAGTCTTCAAAACTTCTAAATTTTATTTTCCCTGGAATAGTTATAATAGATTTGTTTTTCAAAAAAGGTTTTTTCTCTAATGAAATAGATTCCTTATACACATTTATTTTATATATAATTTGGGCATTAATTTTAAGTATTCCGTTTCATTTTTTTAACCACTCTTTACTTGAAAATCTGACCAAACACCTTTTAAAAAATGTTGGGATTAAAAGAAAGCACTCCCCAGAAGAGATTAAAAAAATATACGAGTCCTTAACAGAAGAAGATAAAGAAGATTTCGAAGAGTTCCAAGACGGTGCACTCCTTGGACTTATAATCATTAAAACAATTATTTTATATTTAACTTACAAAATCTTTATTTATTACAAAATAGTACATTTTACAATAATAGATATTCCACTCGATTATTTAAATTTTATTTGTGTAACATTATCAACGATAATAATGTCTTATCCATTAGGATATGTTTATGCTAAATTTTGCCTACACAGATTAGAATATTTATGTGAAGAAGAGTTTTTTCAATGATTAAAAAACTCTTCTTGCTAATCCTGTTAAAACAAATTTTAACATCATCATCGGTTTTTATATTACGCAACACATCAAAATGAACCTCTATTCAGAACATTATGTAACTCAAAAAACGGAAAGGTTCATCAATAAAATTTGGTGTTTGGATAACAGCATCGGCGAAAGCCTGATTGAAAACAAACTCGTTTTACCAAACGGCTGTTTTAATCTGTCCATTGTTACCGGAAATGCAATTGAAGTTAATACGAGTAAAAACAAATACGAAATGAGCGAAGGCATCTACTTTTGTTCGCAAATGACCAATAAGGTTTTGGTTAATATTCAGCCGAAAACTAAAGTTATTATAATTCAGCTTCATGCCTGGACGCTTTCTATGTTTCCAAAATATGATTTGAGTGATTTTTCAGATTCCATAATTAAAATTAATTCAGAAGAACTGCCTTTTCAAATTGAAATTGATTCTGAAATTGAGACTTTATTAAATACAATTAATGTTTATTTTGAAGAATTGTCGGATTTACATTCAGAGAAAAATCTAATTGAAAAAATCTGTGAAATCATTAAAAATTATCAAGAAGAAGTTTCGGTTTCTGAGATCAGTAAAGATTTGAAGTTTTCCCAGCGATTATTACAGATTAAATTTAAAACCGCAACCGGACTTACAATAAAAAAATACATTCAGATTTTGAAATTCAGAAAATCGGTCGATCTCATGATTAATTCTGATTTAGAGAAATTGAAGTTAACCGATGTTGCGCTTTACAATAAATATTTTGATCAGTCGCATTTTATCAAAAAGTTTAAAGATGTAACCAAAACTACACCTAAAATGTTTAATCCTGATTCGTATTTTCTTTCTAAAAAAAGATAAATTTCGCTTTTATACTATTTTTTGAAGTTGTGATTGATGTAATATTGCAAAATCATTCATCATCAATCAATCATAAAATGAAAATCAATCAAACTCATTTTCAGCTAAAAACAATTTTAGTTGGAATTTTATTTTTTCAAATCCAATTCGGATTTTCTCAGGAAACTGAAAACTCGGCTTTGTACAAAACCATTATATCAAAAGACAGTCTTCTGTTCAATATTGGTTTCAATACTTGCAACATCAAACAATTTGAGGATTTACTAACAGAAGATTTTGAGTTTTTTCACGATAAAGACAGTATTTCCGACAAAGCAAGATTTCTAAAAACTTTAAAAAGCGGTTTATGTGGTTCTCCATCAACGTATCAATCGCGAAGAGAATTAGTCGACGGAAGCACAGAAATTTATCCGTTATACAAAAAAGGTGTTTTGTATGGCGCAATACAAATAGGAACACACCGCTTTTATGAAACTTCGGCTGGAAAACCGGAACAATTTGGAAGCGTTGCAAAGTTTACGCACGTTTGGCTTTTACAAAACAAAGTTTGGAAATTATCGAGATCGCTTAGTTACGATCACCAAACGGTAAGTTCGGCACCAAGTAAATTAACTCTTTTTGACAATGAGGATTTAACCGAAAAATGGCTTAAAGACAACAAAGTTCCTGCTTTAGGAATTGGTATTATTACAGATGGAAAACTGAAACAGGTAAAAGTTTTTGGCGAACTTAAAAAAGGTGTTGCGGCACCATATAATACGATTTGGAATGTTGCTTCGCTGACAAAACCTATAACTGCGATTACAACGCTAAAACTAGTAAGTTTAGGAAAATGGGATCTTGACGAACCGCTTTATAAATACTGGATAGATCCCGATATCGCAAATGATCCTAATTTAAAATTATTGACTACAAGAATTGTTTTAAGTCATCAAACTGGTTTCCCAAACTGGAGACGGATGAATCCTTCTAAAAAACTTGATTTTAAATTTAAACCCGGAACTCAATATCAATATTCTGGCGAAGGATTTGAATATCTGCGAAGAGCGCTGGAGAAAAAATTCCATAAAACATTAGATCAACTGGCTAAAGAATTGGTTTTTGAACCTGCTAAAATGAACGATTCTCAATTAATCTGGAATGATAAAGTCGATCTTTCGAGATATGCCATTAATTATGACAACAAAGGAAATGCCTACGAACCTGTAAAAAACAAAACAGTAAACGCTGCCGACGATTTACTGACCACAATTGAAGATTATGGAAAATTTCTGTGCAGTGTTTTAAACAGCGATGGTTTAAGCAAAAAGGTATTTGATGAAATGAATGCGCATCAGGTCAAAACTAAAAAAGATAAATATTTTGGTTTAGGTTTTGAAATTTATGATTTCGGAAACGGAGAATATGCTTTATCACACGGCGGAGCTGATCAAGGTGTTCAGACACTTTTCTTTTTGCTTCCAAAAACGAAACAAGGTTTAGTGATTTTTACTAACGTTGATGATGGTTACAAAGTATACACAGATCTATTACTACATTATTTGGGAGAAAAGGGTCAAAAATTGATTGACATCGAAACGAAATAAGTCTTCTGAAAATCAATATTATAAAATTACTGCTATGCCAAAAATGATCAACATATTAGTTCTCTTTATGCTATTTTTAAAAAGAGAAGCTATAGCACAAACAAATTCAGAAGTTTTAAAAATGGATCTTTTAAAAAATGAAATTATTAAAATGGATAGTTTACTTTTTGATGTTGCCTTCAATCAATGCGATGCTGCTCTCTTTAAAAAAATAATTTCAGAAGATATTGAATTTTACGATGACCGATCTGGATTGAATGTATCTCAGGCAAATGAAATCAAATCGTTGATTTCAATATGTGAGAGCCCGCAAAAATTAACTAGAAAATTAAATTCCTGTACAATTGATAAATTGGGTGATTTTGGAGCGGTACAATTAGGAGAACATACTTTTTATGTTGATGGAGTTCCAAAAGGAACTGGGAAATTTGTTCATATTTGGGAAAGAAATGGCACAGATTGGAAATTGAAACGAATTGTAAGTTACGAGCATAGGCCTTATAAAAACTAGCCTTAATCTATCGTCAAATTCTTTTTTATTTAAGTAAATGAAAAAAAATTAATTGATTGTGAAACCAAATCAAATCTCAATCGTCTAACATTTTAAGAGCATAGATTCATTCAAGTAAAAAAAATCGTACTTTCGGTTTAATATATTGAATATCTATGTTTTAGAAGTTTCAATCATCAATCAAAAAAAGAATCATTTCATTAACTTAACCCATAATCATCATTATGAAAAAATCAATCAAACTAATTACGCTCTGCTTAATTTTGTCGTTGTTTTCATTAACAACTTTTGCGCAGGACAAAGCAAAACAAATCGAAGATCTTTTAGCCAAATATACCGAATACGGACAATTTAACGGATCGGCATTGGTGGCTGAAAACGGAAAAGTGATATTAAAAAAAGGTTTTGGTCTGGCTAACATGGAATGGAATATTCCGAATCAGCCTGATACAAAATTTAGATTAGGTTCAATTACTAAACAGTTTACAGCGCTTTTAATTGTAAAACTGGCCGAAGAAGGAAAACTAAAACTTGATGTTCCTATTACGACTTATTTACCAGATTATCCAAAAGAAAATGGAGACATAATAACGATTCATAATTTATTGACGCACACTTCTGGAATTCCAAATTATACCAATGCTCCTAACTTTTTAAGAGACAAGGCCAAAAATCCTTACACTCCGGCTGATTTTGTAAAAACTTTTGATAAACTTCCGTTAGATTTTAAACCTGGAGAAAAATTCAATTACAGCAACTCGGGTTATTTTTTACTAGGTTATATTATCGAAAAAATCACAGGCAAAACATACGAGCAATATTTACAGGAAACTATTTTTACGCCTTTAAAAATGGTTAATTCAGGTTATGATCATAGTGAAATTATTATAAAAAACAGAGCGCAGGGTTATGAGAAAAGAGGAAAAAACTACAGTAATGCTTCTTATCTTGACATGAGCATTCCGTATGCGGCAGGTTCTTTATATTCGACTGTAGAAGATTTATATTTATGGGATCAGGCGCTTTACACCAATAAATTGCTTTCAGAAAAATCGATGGAATCTTTATTCAAACCGTATATAAAAGCATGGGGAGACGAATCTTATGGCTACGGATGGTCTCTTGAAGATGTAAATATTGAAGGCAAAGGCAAATTAAAAGTTATTGAACATGGCGGCGGAATCAACGGTTTCAATACGATTATTTCACGCATTCCTGCTGATAAAATTTTAGTTGTTTTACTGAACAATACTGGCGGAACAGTTTTAGGCGAAATGAACAATTCAATTCGCAATATTTTGTACAATCAGTCATTTGATCAGCCTAAAAGATCGATGGCGCTTGAACTTCTGGAAATTTTTACTCAAAAAGGAACCGCTGCCGGATTAGATGCTTATAAAAAACTGAAAAACGATCCTACTTACGGCATTAAAGAAGGCGATATGAATAATGCTGGTTATCAATTACTACAAACCGGAAAAAAGAAAGAAGCTATAGAAATTTTTAAAATTAATGTAGAAGCTTTTCCAAAATCAGGAAATGTATATGATAGTTTAGGAGAAGCTTATCTGGCTGATGGCGACAAAAAACTGGCTTTTACTAATTATTCAAAATCTGTTGAACTTGATCCTACAAACGAAGGCGGTAAAAAGGTTTTAGAAGAACTTTCAAAAAACAAGACTAAATAATTTTTAGAAAGCATAAAAAATTCAACTCCGATAAAGCAGAATCAAAATCTGTTTTATCGGTTTTTTTGTTACAATTTCTAACATTCAAATTTGATGAATTAGTATTTAAAATAGTATTTTAGCCGTACCCAAAACAACTAAAATAACCTATGAAAAATCTAAAAAAGCACGCTTTTCTGGCTTTACTGTTATCTCTTTTTATTCCGGCAATTTGTATTTCGCAAACCAATTTTCAGGCTCCAAAAATGCCTTCACAACAAAACAAAATTATAATTGATAAAATTGTCGAAGCAGTTCATTATAAAAACTATGTTGTCGATTTTTGTTTGTCTAAAATAAACGGAACTTCTGTAAAAGAAGGCTGGAACGAACAAAAAACAATGGAAATTACAGAAAGTATCAATTACAAAAACTTTAGAGATGCGATCTACAATCTTTTTGTTGTTTATGACGAAGTTGAACTGGAAACTTTGCTAAAAGCCTACGAAAAAGATACAGCCTATCAAACTCAAAATATTATGACAACGAGTAAAGTGCTTACTAATAACCTCAACATTTTTGCAAGCGATATTGTTAAGGGGAAATATCTTTCTAAGTAAAGGTTCTGAGGTTCTAAAGTTCTAAGATTCTGAGTTTCTTAAAGTCTCAACATCTTTGTCAAAGTTTGAAACTTTGACAAAGATTTCGCAACGCAAAACTTGAAACCTGAAACAAAATAAACTATCCTTTCGGTTTAAAAGTAAGTTTTGTCGAAGTTTTCACAATCTCTTCTTTATTCAGTTTCATTTTTCTGAACTTTCCTGCATTATACATTTCTGCCTGATCGCTGTAATGTTTACTGAAAGGATTTCCAGATTGTCCTGTTGGTAAAATACTCCAGCTGTTTTCAATATCAGAGAAATCTACAATCCTTCTGGTTGAAGGTCCACCTTTTACATAATACTTTCCTTCATTGGTTAAACCGAAAAACAAATTATTAATTACTTCATTTGATCCCGGCGAAGCAAAAGGACCAACATTAAATAAACCACGAAGTGCTGCCACTTTTCCTAACGGATGTTCATGTTCTACGGTATGAACTTCTCCCCATTTCCAATCCGCAATTGTATTTCCTAATTGTTTTTGAAGATCTGTAATCGCTTCATGAAAAGATTTCGAAACAATCTCTTTTCGGGTTTCTTTTACATTTTTGGTTTTGATATTATCCCACCAAACCGAATTTTCATTTTTAACCTGATTCGCAATAACTTGTTTTCCAAGAGAAATTCCTAAAAACATATTAAAATTATCTTCGCCCATTTCATCTTCAAAAGTATTTTTTAGATACAGATAAATCCATTTATTGTAAATCGTTGGGGCAACATCTTCCAAGTTGTTTGTTCCTTTCCAGAATTTCAGAATCTTAATAGCTTCTTTTTCTGCTGCCGAACTCGAATTCACATCAATATTCGAAATCAAATTCTGAACCGTTCCAACCGCCACTTCTGATGTATTATCGTAAATCATTTTACTAATCGCTTCTTTATCCCAATCTGATTTTGCATCCATTAATCCCGAAATTCTTTTCGCACGATCTTCCGGCAGATAATATCCCGGATACAAAAAGCCGTCAATTGCTTCGGGCTGATTATTCGCAGAATACACATAACCCCATTTCGGATTTTCTGCAGATGGATTTTTAGAAAAATCTAAATATTCTACAATATCATCTTTTCCGCTTGAACCATCTAAAATTAAATGCGTATTAACGCCTTTATTGTGCTTATATAACTTTCCGGCAGCCCACCAGGCCACATTTCCTTTGGCATCGCCATACATAACATTCAGTCCCGGCGCTGCAACCAATTTTACTGAATTTCTAAAATCATCTTTATTTTTTGCATGCGAAAGTCCATAAACGGCATCTAAAATCTGAATTGGCTGATGTGTATAAGTCCACAACATGGCAATTGGATTTTTCTTATCCAAACGCTCCACCAAATCGTTCATAATTGGTCCGTGTCGGCTTGATTTTACAGTCAAAACAACATCCGAAGTATCTTTAACTTTTATCGTTTTTTTTCTGATTTCGTACTTTGCAAAACCTGTTGGCGTTTGGTATTGATTAGAATCTCCTGCTTTGTTTTTTTCTTCATAAAAATCGATGTCATCGTTTTCAAACATCGTTAAACCATACGCATACTCGCGATTGTGCGCCAATAACGGAAACGGAGTTCCAGCGAGATAACAGCCATACAATTCATGTTTTGGTGTTATCAAATGCGCTTCATACCAAGTTGCAGGCTGAGAAAACCCAATATGCGGATCATTGGCAAAAATTACTTTTCCACTTTTTGTTTTATTAGGCCCGGCAATCCAGCTGTTGCTTCCTATAAACGGCGGAATTGGTGATTTGTCTAACAAAGCCGTAATTGATTTTGAAACAGCTGTATATTCATCCAGATTTTCTTTTGAACTTTTAATTTGTGTGTTATTAAATTCGCCCTCAATTCCTAAATCTTTCAAATATGCTGCACCGTATTTATTTTTAATATCCGTAAGTAACGGATCTGTTTTCTGCGCCATAGCAAAACTAAAAGACATATATCCGAAAATATTATAAACATCTTTTATTGTAAATTTTTCTTTTTTTACACCTACCAATGTAAATTCGACAGGCGTAGTTCCTTCTTCTAAATATTGATTGATTCCGTCCAGATACGCCAAAGTCAATTTATAACTTTCGCTGTTTTTATCTAATTTAGAAATGGCTTCCGCCGAAGCTTCCTCAATTCCTATTCCTGAGAAAAACTTATCATTTTTAAGCGCAACCGAACCGAAAATTTCAGATAATCTTCCCGGAGCAATTCTGCGAAGCAATTCCATCTGCCATAATCTTTCCTGTGCATGAACATAACCAAGCGCGGTCATGGCATCTTTTTCAGATTCGGCATAAATATGCGGAACGCCAAATTCATCAAAATATACAGTTGTTTCCTTATCGAGATTTTTCAGTTCTGCCTCACCTTCATATTTGGGTTTCAAATGAAAAATATAAGCACATAATCCTATTCCAAGCACCACAATAAGTACCAATAAAACCAGCAGAAATTTTTTAAATCTTCTCATATTTTGTAAAAAATAAAAATAATAAGGTTTATAAAATGATGTAACCAAAAAAAGGAATAATGTAAAATCACTCCCTTTTAAAACTCTAAATTTATGTATTTAAAATTAATACTGTAAATGTCAATCTATAAAAAAATAGCGATCGGAGTAATTTCTCTTTTTCTACTTTTAATTTTTGCCAATATTGGCTTGAATTACTGGATCAAAAAACAACTTCCGATTATTATTCACGAGAAAAACAAAACAGCTTATAAAATTAATTACGAAAAAATTGAAGTTTCTCTTTTTTCCCGAAATATCTATGCACAAACTTTATTGGTAAATCCGAAAAATGAACCGAAAGACAGCAAAAACGGACTTTTTACCAAAATAGAATCTATTACTATAAAACATTTTAATATTTGGAATTTAGCTTTTCGCGATATTATTCAGGCCGAAAGTATTATTATCAATAAACCTCGTGTGATATTATATAAAAAAGGCGAAAAACTTTTGAACAACAGCAAAAGCATTAAAAACGAAATTATTGAACCATTCCAGAAAATCATCGGCGTTTCGAATATTTATCTAAATGACGGTACCGTTGATGTTGTTTCTTTAGATACGCAAAAACCTATTTTCAGTATTAAAAAAATCCTCCTGAAACTGGAAGGAATTTTAATTACGGATGCTACTTTAAAAGAAAAAATTCCACTTCAGTATAAAAGTTATGCTTTGGTCTGCGATAGTTTATTTTATCGTCCGAGTGCTTTTTATCATATAACAATTGGAAAAATCAGTACCGAAAAAAACTTTTTGAAGATTAATAATTTTGCTAATCTTCCGCAATTCAATCGTCGGGAATTTACCAAACGTTTAGAAACCGAAAAAGATATTTATACTTTAAAATTTGATTCGGCTCAAATTGCAAAAATGGATTGGGGTTTTAAAAACGATCGTTTTTTCTTCAAAGCAAATTCACTTGTCATTAATCATTTTGATGCGAATATTTATCGCGGAAAAATGCCAAAAGACGATTTGAGCAAAAAATATCTTTACAATCATTTACTTCGAAATATAAAATTTCCGCTTGAAATTGATACGCTTCAGGTTTTGAAATCAAAATTGGTTTATGAAGAAGAAATAGATTTTTCTAAAGGTCCGGGAGTTCTCACTTTCGACAAATTCAACTTACGGGCAACTAATCTTCGAAGTGGTTTTGGACTGAAAAAAACAGATGATCTAAAAATCAAAGTAAACTGCATTTTCATGAAAAATTCTCCGCTCGATGTTGACTGGAGTTTGAATGTTCTGGATAAAAAAGACAGTTTTCATATTGAAGGCGTGATTTCTAATTTTGATGTTAGAGCCATGGGTCAATTCAGCAAACCTTATATGAATGCTACATTTACCGGAGCTTTTCATAAATACCGTTTTAATTTCTATGGAAATGATAATATCTCAAAAGGAAATGCTTCTCTGGATTATGATGACTTAAAAGTGAAATTATACAAAAAGAAACATCCTGAAAAAGAAGTCAAACTCAAATCGGCAATTGCTAATTTATTAGTAAAAAATGATTCTAAAGACAAAGCGAAAACCGCTGAAGTTGAAATAGAAAGAATTCAGGAAAAATCATTCTACAACTTTTTATGGCGAAGTATTGCAGAGTCTTTGAAGAAGATTTTGATATAAAACAAACTAAAATCAGGATTAACCGCAATCTTGTCATTCTGAGGAACGAAGAATCTTCGCAAGAAACTCTACAAAGATATTATTCAAACAAGTAATTCAAAAAATTTAAATCAGGATTAATCGTTTTAATCAATTCTATTTTCTTATCTCTTATCCAGCCTTTTATTTCTTTTTCACGCATTATTGCTTCTTGAATCCAAGTAAATTTTTCATAGTACAACAAGAATTCAACTTTATATTTTGAAGCAAAAGTTTTATTTTCTCCTGTTATATTTTCTTTATGTTGATTTAAACGAACTCTTAAATTATTTGTGACTCCTGTGTATAAAACAGTTTTGTATTTATTGGTGATTATATAAATATAATAAGTATGGTCGCCTTCATGCAATTTCATGAAACTAAATTAGTGCTTTTCTTTAAAAAAAGAGCGAATATTCTTTCTTTTTGTTTTATTAATACCTAATCAGATTTAGTAGCGAGCTTTGCGCCTTTAGATTGGGGAGCTACTTACGAAGATCCTTCCTTCGTCAGGATGACAAAGATTATGTAAAAACTGAAAACTACTCTCATTATTTGTCATTCTGAGGCACGAAGAATCTTCGCAAGAAACTCTACAAAGATTAGCGATTTAGATTGCGGAGCTACTTACGAAGATCCTTCCTTCGTCAGGATGACAAGATTGCGTAATTTGTGGCTATAAACTTTACCCACAAACCTGACAATTATCAGTTTTTAAAAAAAATTATTGTTTTTCATTTGTCTTTATTTTAATCTGAAAACAAATGACAAAAACGCCTTTGCACACTTTTCATATTCCAGTGATGGGGCTTGCGTACACGATTGACAGCCCTATTCGTGTGGCGCAATACGGAATTTCGTCTGTTATAGCACTTGCTGATGACGACTTGATTGAAAAGATGCGTAATTTTTACAGCACTAAATTCAATATCCCTTACGAAGAAATCACTCAGAAATTTCACGATTACCGTGCCGAAAGAATTACTTCTTACTTAAATTTGGTTGACAAAATTGTAAAAGAAAAATTCGAAAATTTCAAAACTGAATTAGCAGAAAGCAAAACCGCTCTTGAAAATTTTATGTCGATGTTACCCAATACTTCTGACATTAAAAAAGGTTTTCAGAATTTACTCGACGACGGAATCGCTTTGAAAGAAAACGTTCAGCAGTATATCGAATCGCATCTTTTTCCCGGAGAAATTGATGTGAACATTATGACGAAGTTAGACAAAGATAATTTTGTAAAAAACGAACAACTCCCGATTGAGTTTAATGACGCACATGCAGCCTTAAGAGGTTTTGCAAACAGTAATTTAGAATCTTCGGTTGTTCTTTCTGCAGGGATGAATCCGAGATTGTTTGGCTACTTTGAAAACTTTAAAGACTTTTTCCCAAATGAAAAAAACGAACTGAAAAAGAAAATAATCTTAAAAGTAAGTGATTTTAGATCGGCTATGATTCAGGGAAATTTCCTGGCTAAAAAAGGACTTTGGGTTTCTGAATATCGAATAGAATCTGGATTGAACTGCGGCGGTCACGCCTTTGCAACCGACGGACTCTTATTAGGGACGATTTTAGAAGAATTCAAGCAGAAAAAAGAACAATTAGTACAATCGGCTCACGATTTAATGATTAAAGCTTTACAGCTAAAAAATCAAATATTTCCCGAAAAACCTTTAGAATTAAAAATCACGGTTCAGGGCGGAGTTGGAACTTCAGAAGAACATGAGTTTTTATTAGATGAATATAAAGTAGATGCTGTTGGGTGGGGATCTCCATTTCTGTTGGTTCCAGAAGCAACTTCTGTAGATCAGGAAACGAGAAACTTACTGATGAATGCCAAAGAAGATGATTTTTATTTAAGTAATATTTCACCTTTGGGAGTTCCGTTTAATACTTTGAAAGGAACAACTAATGAATTCCTAAAACAAAAGAGAATTCAGGAAAACAAAGCCGGAAGTTCCTGCCCGAAAAAGTTTTTAGCTTTAAGCAAAGAATACGATCCACACGGAATTTGCACAGCTTCTAAAAAATATCAGGATATTAAGCTAGAAGAATTAGAAACCCAAAAAGACATTTTGTCTGCTGACGAATTCGAAAAAAGCAAAATTAAAATTACAGAGAAATCTTGTCTGTGTGTTGGTTTAGCTAATGCTTCTTATCTTGAAAATGACATTAAAATAAAAGGTCAGGCGCAAGGAGTTGTAATTTGTCCGGGACCAAACCTGGCTTATTTTGATCAGGAAGTTTCGTTAAAAGAAATGGTTCAGCATATTTATCAGGGAAATTCTGTTTTAAGAACAGATCGCCCTAATTTATTTGTGAAAGAATTAAAAATGTATGTAGATTATTTGAGAAATGAAATCGAAAACATTTCAGGACAAGTAACGGCCATTCAAATTAAAAAATGGAATTCTTTTAAATCGAATATTTTAGAAGGAATTGAATATTATCGAAATCTGTTTTCATCTTCTTTGTATTTCAAAACTGATGAACAAAAAATTAAAGATCAATTCGAATTTTATAAAACAGAATTAAACGCCATTCAAATTCCCTCATCAGGATTAGTATAAAACAAACCGCCGACTTAGTTTCCTAAATCGGCGGTTTTATTTTTTATAGAATTAAAATCTACTCTTTCTTCTTGTTTTTACTGTCAATAACAGCACCTGTTCCTGTTCCTAAAGCAGCACCTGCTAAACCACCAATGATAGCACCTTCACCTTTTTTCTTACTAACAATTGCTCCGGTCGCGGCACCAACTCCGGCACCAATTACAGCACCTTTGGCAGTCGCGCTCCATCCTTTCTTTTTTGTGGTTGCTGCCGTTGCTGTACCATCATTTTGATGTACTACAACAACTTTTTGAGATTCAGCTTTCTGTTCCTGTTCTTCTTTTATCTTCGCCATTTCAGTCTTCATTGAATCGATAACACGCTGTTTGTTAATCTCAACTTTCATTGAATCAATACTGGCTTGCTTGGCTTTATTTATATCCTCTTTACTTTGCCCTTGATTTTGACAAGAAGTAAAAATGATTACTGCGAATAAAATATATAAGCCTTTCATGATTATAGGTATTTAAATTATACACTACAAAATACGGAAGATCTGATATAATGTTTATTACAGAATTTTTTGGAAAATTTATAAGATTAAAAGATTTTTTGTTTTGCCACAGATTAAAGGATTAAAATGATTAAAAAATGTGCTGAAAAAAGCTCCCGCAGATTTTACAGATTTAGCGGATTATTCTTTGAGAAACTTTATCAAAAAAATTTGCAAAATCTGCAAAATCTGCGGGAAACAAAAAATGCGTACCTTTTGTCATTTCGAACGAGAAATGACAAAAGGTACGCTTACTATTATTCCTTTAAACAAGAGCTTACTTCCCTAAAATTCCTTTTTTCAAAATTTGTCCAAAATCATACATATCTTCATATGAAGAATACAAAGGAACTGGTGCTAAACGAATAACGTTTGGTTCACGCCAATCTGTAATCACACCGTTTTTCATTAAATAATCGAACAAACTTCGTCCTTGCCCGTGAAGAAAAACAGATAATTGTGAAGCTCTTTCTTCTGGATTTACTGGTGTGATGATTTCGAAAGTACTTTCTACTTCCTTATCAATTTCGTGCAGAATAAATTCTAAATATGAAGTAATATGATCACGTTTTTTAATCAGTGCATCCATTCCAACTTCAGCAAACATTTCTACTGAAGCCAAATAAGGCGCTAACGAAAGAACCGGAAGATTACTAATCTGCCATCCATCTGCACCGTGGACCGGATCAAAAGTTGGTTCCATTTTAAAACGGCGTTCTTTATTGTGTCCCCACCAGCCAGCGAAACGAGGCAAATCTGAATTATGATGTTTTTCGTGAACAAAACATCCGGAAGCATTTCCGGGACCTGAGTTCATATATTTATAACTGCACCAAGCAGCAAAATCTACATTCCAATCATGAAGTTCTAATTTAATATTTCCGGCAGCATGTGCTAAATCCCAACCTACTTTTGCTCCGGCTTTTTGTCCCGCTGCGGTTATGGTTTTTATGTCGAAAACTTGTCCGGTATAATAATTTACTCCGCCAATTAAAACTAAAGCTAATTCATCTCCAACTTCTTCAATTTTGGCTAAAACATCTTCCAGACGAATATTATGTTCACCTTCACGGCGTTTGATTTCTACGATTGCATCTTCTGGTTTGTATCCGTGAAAATGAACCTGACTCTGAAACATATATTGATCTGATGGGAAAGCTTTTTCTTCGCAGATAATTTTATAACGTTTGCCTTTTGGCTGATAAAAAGAAACCATCAGTAAGTGAAGATTTACAGTCAGTGTATTCATTACTGTAACTTCTGACGGAAGTGCTCCCACAATTTTGCTCAACGGTTCAGAAAATCTTTCCTGATAATCCCACCAAGGTTTTTCAGCATAAAAATGACCTTCTACTGCCAATTCTGCCCAGTCATTCATTACTTCGTCTATATAGGCTTTGGTACGTTTTGGCTGTAATCCTAAAGAATTTCCAGTAAAATAAATTACTCGTTTGTCATTCACTTTTGGAAAAATGAATTGATTTTGATAGTGGTTTAATGTGTCTTGCGAATCTAGCCCTCGTGCAAATTCGCGTGTATTTTGAAAAGTCATTGTATTTTTTGTTTTGGTTGCTAAAATAACAAAATTTGTTTGTTTTGTTTCAAGTTTTAGGTTTCATGTTGATATGCTTTGTGAAAATTAACGCAAAGTTCGCAAGGTTTTTTTGCTCAGTTTGTGTTTGCCAACTGCAAAAGAACACAAAGCTTTGCGAACTTTGCGGTTAAACAACGAATGTCAAACTTGAAACTTTAAACCTGAAACTTTGAACAAACAAAAAACCCGACAGGTTCTAAAAACTTGTCGGGTTTCTTTATAAGATAAACTCTAATTAAAGAATTAACATCGCGTCTCCGTAAGAATAGAATTTGTATCCTTCTTTGATTGCTTCTTCGTAAGCACGTTTCATTAAATCGTGACCACAGAAAGCAGAAATCATCATTAATAATGTTGATTTTGGTGTATGGAAATTCGTTATCATACAGTTTGCAATACTGAAATCGTGAGGAGGGAAAATAAATTTATTTGTCCATCCTTCGTATGGATTTAAAGTATTAGCAGAAGAAACAGAACTTTCGATTGCACGCATAGAAGTTGTTCCTACAGCACAAATACGTTTTTTCTTTGCTTTTCCTTCGTTTACAATATCACAAGCTTCCTGAGTAATGATTAATTCCTCAGAATCCATTTTGTGTTTAGATAAATCTTCAACCTCAACCGGGTTAAAAGTTCCTAAACCTACGTGTAAAGTTACCTCAGCAAAATTTACTCCTTTGATTTCTAATTTTTTCAAAAGGTGTTTTGAGAAGTGTAAACCTGCAGTTGGTGCAGCTACTGCTCCTTCTTCTTTTGCGTAGATAGTTTGATATCTTTCAGCATCTTCCGGAGTTACGTCTCTGTTGATGTATTTAGGAATTGGAGTTTCTCCAAGTTCTGTTAATTTGTTTCTGAATTCTTCATAAGAACCATCGTATAAGAAACGTAAAGTTCTTCCACGAGACGTTGTATTGTCGATTACCTCAGCAACTAATGAATCGTCATCACCAAAATAAAGTTTGTTACCAATACGGATTTTTCTGGCAGGATCTACCAAAACGTCCCATAAGCGCTGCTCAGAGTTTAATTCTCTTAATAAGAAAACTTCAATTCTAGCTCCGGTTTTTTCTTTGTTTCCATACAAACGTGCAGGGAAAACTTTTGTATTGTTAAGAATTAAAACGTCTCCGTCATCAAAATAGTTGATAACATCTTTAAACATTTTATGTTCAATTGTTTGTGTTTTACGGTCAATTACCATTAAACGAGACTCATCTCTATTTTCTGCCGGAAATTCAGCTAAAAGTTCTTTCGGTAAATTGAAATTGAAGTGTGATAATTTCATATTTGAATTGTAGATTTTAGAGTGTAGATTCTAGATTTGATTATCTAAAATTTTAAATCGGATGCAAATATACGATTGTGAGATAGGCGTTGTCAAGTCTTTTGACGTTTATTTTCAAAAGTCCTTGATTTTGTGAGGTTTCCAGAACCATTAAAAATGCTTTTTTTGAACCATAGAAGTTATATAAGTTCATATTAATTAGACTTTTTAAATATTGGAGCTTATATATTAAACCCGACAGGTTTTAAAAACCTGTCGGGTTTGCTTTCTAATGCCATAAAAAAACCTCTGGTTGAAACCAGAGGCTATGTTTTTACATACTTTGCGTTAAGCTTTTATTTAAATGAACTTATATAACTTATATGGTTCAATTTTCCTTACAATTCTGAGATTTGAAAGTTTAGCGCTTTTAAATCGTTCCAGAAATCCGGATATGATTTTGAAACTACTTCGGCATCATCGATAATAATTGGAACTTTGATTGCTAAAGGTGCAAATGCCATTGCCATACGATGATCGTTGTATGTTGCAATATGAACATCATGATTAATAGTTTCTGAACGTTCTAAAGTTAAACTATCATTAGTTACAGAAATATTCGCTCCTAATTTTGTCAATTCAATTCTTAGAGCTTCAAGTCTATCTGTTTCTTTGATTTTTAAGGTATGAAGACCTGTTAAGTGACACCCAATTCCAAGACCTAAACAAGTTACTACAATCGTTTGTGCAATATCTGGCGTATTGTTCAATTCAAAATTTACATCCTGATAATTAAATCCAGCCACTTTTTGCAAAGTCATTTTGTTGTTTTGGAAAGTCGTTTTTACGCCCATTTTTTCATAAAGAGAAACTAACTCTGAATCTCCCTGAAGACTGTTTTCTTTGTAACTGCTTAAAGTGATTTTTGCAGATTCAGATAAAGCTACCAAACTAAAGAAATAAGATGCCGAACTCCAGTCTGATTCTACAACCATTTCTTTTGATTCTACAGATTCTTTTGGGTAAACTTTAATTATATTTCCTTCAAAACTAGTTTGGATATCTAAATCGTTTAGTAAAGCTAAAGTCATTTTGATATATGGAATTGAAGTTATTTCTCCTTCTAAAGTAAGCTCTAAACCATTGTCTAATTTTGAAGCTACTAATAAAAGTGCCGAAATATATTGACTGCTCACATTTGCTGCCAAAGTAACTTTTGAAGCCGTAACTTTTTTTCCTTTGATTCGAATTGGCGGATAACCTTCTTCTTTTTCATAAGAGATCTCAACACCCAATTGTCTTAAAGTATCAACCAAAATTTTGATTGGGCGTTCCTGCATTCTGCTTGAACCCGTCATAACAACTTCTCTTCCTTCACTTACAGCAAAATAAGCAGTTAAAAAACGCATTGCTGTTCCGGCGTGGTGAATGTCTACAATTTCGTCATTTTCTGCCAATGCTTTTTGCATTACTTCACTGTCATCTGAGTTTGAAGTATTAGCTAAGGTAATATTTGGAAATAAGGCTTTTAAAAGTAATAAACGGTTTGTTTCGCTTTTAGAACCTGTGATATTGAGTTGCGAATCATCAATTGTGAATTGCGGATTCGTTCTTAATTTTAAATTCATTTTTTTAATTGTAAGTTGTGAATTGAATTATGAATGATTAGAAACATAATTCAGCCCCGCAATTTACCACTCCCCATTCATAATTCAAAATTCAAAATTCAAAATTCAAAACTTATGAGTGATATTTCACAATTATTTCAATTTATCGTTGTTTTTGTGACGATCTTTATCTCTAACCGATTTTAAGTCCATTTTTTTGTCGAAAGCGGCTTGTAAATCGATTCCGGTTTGATTTGCCAAACATAAAACTACGAAAACAACGTCTGCCAATTCTTCACCTAAATCTTTATTTTTATCACTTTCTTTTTCAGATTGTTCTCCGTAACGACGAGCAATAATTCTGGCAACTTCACCAACTTCTTCTGTAAGCTGTGCCATATTCGTTAATTCGTTAAAATAACGAACGCCGTGTTCTTTTATCCAGGTATCAACGTCAAGTTGTGCATTTTTCAAATCCATGATTATATTTTTTTAAGGACTATTTTTTCATTTTGACTTGCAATAATTTTCTGAAAAACATCTTTCAAACCTTTATATTGCTCAGCTGCAAAAATACTATTGTTAATTTCATTTGTGCAGTTTATTTGAATTTTGTTTCCTTCTGTAAAAAAATTCAGCGTATATACCAAATCATTATTTTCTGATGCAACTTTAATTTTCGAAGGCATTGACTCGACTGCATATCCTTCTGGAATTTCTAAATTAATATTATATTTTTCCTGGGTTTTATATCCAAACCAAACTGGCATTCTTCTATTTTCCTGATTAAAAGGATTTTTTGTTTTGGTAAAAAATAAGAGAGGATTTATGAATATTTTCCCTCCAATTATATCAGACTGGCTATTTGAAGTAAAAGAAAAAGTTTCTACAATTGGGTTTTGCAGATTCGATTTTTGGTTTTCGATTTTATAATTTGAAATACTCAGACTGCCTAATTTTTCTTCAAATTTCTCCAAATAATTATCCTGAGATTTTGAATTATTTTCAACTCTAAAACTATATGCATCATAATCTGTACGCAAAATTCTGACCTGGCCGTTCATTTTTGCGTCACTGTCTATTTTTACAGACATAATGAAATTTTCTTTAGATGGATTGGAAGGTTCTAAATCAATTTCTGTAGATGTTCCATCTTTTTTTATCAATCTTCCTTTCCAGTTCAAGACATTTACAGGAAGAATATTCGGTGAAGTATACTTATGTGTAGCATCAAGTAAAATTTGTTTGCCATCAATTTCGGCTGCTGCAAAAACATAATTAAATCCCGTTCTTGTTGGGTAAACTGGAAGTCCATTTTCAACTGTACTTACTAAAACAGGATTAGCTTCTATTCCTGCCAATTTTAACATGTTTATTAAAATAAAGTTTATTTCAGCAACATTTCCCGTTTGATCTGTGTACGCTTTTTGAACACCTTTATCTGTGTAATAATCATTAATTTCATTCCAGTTCATTCTATTTTGAACGTAAGTAAAAATGAGATTTAAGCTTTCATTTTGAGACTCTACGTTTCCGAGTAATCTTTTTACATCTTCAATTAAAAAATTATTTTGATTTAGTTCTTTTCCAAAACTATTGTCATTAAAAATAGTCTTAGCAACACCTTCCCATGTTAAAGCATAATCTTTAACAGGCTGTTCCGGCATACGAACTCTTTCTAACTCATGTTTAATTTGTCCTCTGTAGTTTTCAATATTGTTTACATAAGGTTCTTCTGTTAATGCCGGAATATTTTTTCCTGAATAAAAGGCATTAATTTGACGATATGTAAGTGAATTGGTTTGATTGTATTCGTTTTCAAAAGTCTGACTTCCGCTGGCAAATTTACTTTCTGTTTCAAGCGGAATACCTCCAACTAATAAAGGCTTATAAATGTAGAATTCCGGAATTTCTGTTTTATAATAAAAATAATTAAGCGGAATATCGTATTGAATATCAAAGTCTGGAAATTTTACAATATTCTCTGACTTTAAAACATATTTGTACTCAATTATAGAACCTACTTTCACATTAGGCAGTGTAATAGCTTTCTCTTTCCAATATTTATTTATTTTTTTCTTAAATGAACCCTGGCTCTCAAGCTTTGTTTTTACGATTGAACCATTTTCTAAATTGTATGTCGCAGCATCCGAAAACTCCAAACGATCTTCATTTAAGTTTTCATATCCAATATAGAAACGCACTTTTTGATCGGCCCATTTTAAGCCTTCCTTTTTGTAGATTTTAATTTTAATTTCACAAACATGGTTTGCCGAAAAACCAACATCTTTATTGTAACTAAAAAATGTTCTTCCTTTTTTAAACAAAATAGCAGCAGGGGCGCTGCTGTCTTGTGGATGTACTTTTTCCTGAAGTTCGGCAACAGTTACTTTTCCTAATTGATAATTTTGAGAATTAACTTTAGTAACCAATAAGAAGAGAAAAAGAATTATTCGTAAACTTGAAAGTTTCATTTCTATATCCTTTTTAAGATAATTTTTTCGGTCTGTTTTGCGATCATCGTTTTATAATATTCCTTAAGCATTTCGTATTTATCTACCGGAAATATTGCTTGATTGATTTGATGTATCATTGACAACTGTATTTTTTTATCTACAACTGCTGTATCAAATTTAAAAACACCTAAGTTATCTTCCATAACAACACCTAAGGATTTAGGCAGATTTTCAACTTCAAAATTATCCGGAATTGCAATTGTAATCGCATACCTTTTTGCAAAAGGGAATCCAAAATCAACTGGGTATTCTCTTTTTTCCTGCTTAAACGGATTTTTTTCATCTAAGAAAAAAAGCATCGGATTTATGTATATTTTATCACCAATTATTTCAGAAAGATTTGATCCTGTGAAAGAAAATGACTCAGAAACAGGTTCTGAAATCTCTTTTTGATTGGTTCTTTTGTAATTGCTTATTTCTATTTTTCCGCTTTCATTTTCAAACTTTTCAATATAAGTTTCTTCATTTTCTTTAGCTATTTTTTCTCTAAAGTTAAATGCATTATAATCAGAATATTGTCTTCTTACCTTCCCTTCAATACTTCCATCTGCTTTTACATCAAATCCCATTGAAACAAGATCGTTTGAGTTTTTTTTAGGCATTAAATCTACCGTTTCTGAAGTGCCGTCTTTACGAATTAATCTTCCTATCCAGTTTAAATCTCTTAATGGCAGTACATTTATGGTTGAAAATTCATCGGTAGCATCTAATAAAGCTATTCCAGTTGGGGTTTCAACACCTGCTATTACATAATTAAAACCTTCTGTACTTGGAAAAAAATTAATTCCATTAGATCTTGTACTTATTAAAACCGGATGCGCCTGCAAGCCTGAGTAACCCAGCATTGCGGTTAGCATTAAATTAATATCGGCACAATTTCCTATTTTTTCTTTATACGCTTTTCTTACCCCTTTTTCGCATCCATACCCTAAATAATTATTCCATTTTATGTTTGATTTCACATAATTAAGGATTGCTGTCATTTTATCTTCGGGCTTAGTTTTTCCTTCTAAAAGAAGTTTAAGATCCTCTTCAAAATAACCTGTTTTGTTTAATTCAGGACCAAAATCGTCATATTCATAAATTGTTTTTGCAACTGTAGGCCAGTTTGTAGAAAATGATTTAAATAAAGTTCCCGGAATGGAAATTGTCTCAAGTTCATGAGATATTGAAGCACAATAATTTTTTATATTGTTAACATAACTTTCTTCTCTCATTGCAGGAAGGTTTTGAAGAGAGTAAGTAGTTTCGTGTGCTAAATATTTATATGAATTCGATGCTATTTGTGTAGTTACTTTTGGAGCAAAAAAGCCTGTAAAATTTCTTTTAAAAGTAAAAGCATCCGGAATTATGGTTTTAAATTCTGAGTAATTGACTGGAATACTTTTTTGGAAAGTCCAATCCGGAATACCTCCGCCGTAACTTTTAACTTTATATTCAATAATAGAACCTTCTTTAACGTCTGGAAAAGTGATTTTTTTAAGCCAATAATATTTGTTATTTTTTTCTATAAACTCGCTTTCAGGTTTAAGTTTAGATTTTACAATCTTTCCGTCTGCCAGATTATATGTAACAACATCAGTAAGATTTAAATAATTTGATTTACCGGCCGGAAAGGCAAACTGGGCATTTGCCCAGTCATAACCTTCTTTTCTGTAGATTTTTATTCGCATCAAAATCGTCGTTTCTGAATCGTCGTCTATTTTGGAAATTCCTTTACAAAATAAAACTGCTGCAACTGCTCCAGAATCGAGAGGATGTATTTTTTCTTCAAGTTCAGCAATCGTTACCTTCCCCAATTCATAAGTTTGAGATTGAACCTTTATAAAAAAAAGGAAAAATAAAATGAATACTAAACTTGAAAATTTCATACTTATATTCTTTTTAAAATTATTTTTTCAGTTTCTTTAGCTACCATTGCTTTATAATAATCTTTTAGCATTTCGTATTTTTCAGAAGATACTATAGCCTCATTTATTTGGTGCAAAATTGACAATTGCAATACATTCGCATTTACAGCAATATTGAATTTAAAAGTTCCTAAATTATCTTGCATACTAACAACGGCAGGAGCTGGTAAAGTTTCTACTGTATAACCATCTGGAATTTGTATCGTTATATTATATTTGTCAGCAAATGGATAACTAAAATCTACAGGATACTCTCTTATTTCCTGAGTAAATGGGTTTTTATTTTTGGTAAAAAACAACATTGGATTTACATAAATTTTTCCACCAATTACTTCACATAAATTTGTTCCTGTAAAAGAATATGTTTCTACGATTGGCTGCAGAACATCTTTTTCATTTGTTTTAGAATATTCACTGATTTCGATTTTATTATTTGCGTTTTCAAGTTTTTCCAGATACTCTTCTTCCTTCTGATTATTGATATTACCTCTAGTAATCATGGCGTTATAATCTGTAGATTGTCTTCTTGTTTTTCCTGTAACTTTACCTTCGGCATCAATGCTGTAAGTCATAAAAACATTATCATTAGACACTTTTTCAGGCATTAAATTTATTTCTTCAGATGTTCCGTCTTTTCGTATTAATCTACCTGACCAGTTTAAAACTCTTAGCGGTAATATATTTGGAGCTGAAAGTTTTTCAGAGGCATCTAATAAAATATATCCATTTGGAGTTTCTACTGCTGCAATTACATAATTAAATGCTGTTCTATTTGGAAATAAAGCAATTCCGTTAGAACGCGTACTAACTAATACAGGATTTGCTGTTAGTCCAGAATAGCGTAACATAGCAGTAAGCATTAAATTAATATCGGCAATATTTCCAGTCTTTTCTTTATAAGCTTTTTTAACTCCGCTCTCACAGTTATAACCATTATAATTATTCCATTTTACATTAGATTTTACATGGTTAAAAATAACCCAGATTTTTTCCTCCGGTGTACTGGTTCCTTCTAATAGTTTTTTTACATCATCTTCAAAATAACCTGTTTTATTTAATTCGGGTCCAAAATCTTCATAATCATAAATTGTTTTTACTACAGAATTCCAATCTGTAGAAAGCTGTTTTATTGGTTTATTTGGAAATTTTGTCATTGACAATTCATGCCCTACTGAAGACGTATAATTATCAATATTATTAACATAAGCTTCGTCTTTCATGGCAGGAAAATCTTCAGCAATGTAAATCGTCTGAGTTTCCATATATTCTATTTTATCCTGATAAAATTCTGTTTTGGTAGCTCCTCCTCCAAAGCCTCCGGTATTGTATCTTTCTTTAGAATTTATGATAAAAGATTTATTATTTTTTTCAGAAGTTACTTTAGGAAAAACATATCCTTTTTGTGCTGGAGTAAAAACAAAATATTCAGGAACATATGTTTTAAACTCTGAATAATTCACTGGAATACTAGTTTGAAAATCCCAATCACGAATTAAAACGTCAGGACTTTTAATGGTATATTTAAATTCAATAACAGATCCTTCTTTAACATTTGGCATCGTCATTTTTTTCTTGCTTCGGTATTTATTGATTACTTCATCAAATATTCCATCGCTCTTTAACTTTGTGCTTTCAATTTTACCATTAGTTAAATTATATGTTACAGCATCACTAATTGATACCTTCTCTCTGAAATTAGTTCCGTAATAATACCATACTTCCTGATTAGCCCAGTCATAACCTTCTTTCTTATAAATTTTAATACGGGTTTCAACATCCATAACAGTTATGAAACCATCGTTTTGATCATAATCAATTCTCGCTTTTCCTCTTTTATAAAGAATAGCTGCTGAGGCAGATGAATCTTTTGGATGTACTTTTTGTTCCAATTCTGAAATTGAAACTTTTCCTAATTTAAACTCCTGAGCTGTTATTTTTGCAAAACACAGCATCAGAAATAAGAAAACAAATAATCTGGTAATTTTCATTATTTTATTTTTGATTTTGGTTAGTTTTTGTTTAATATAATTTTAGCGTTGTCGTTTCTTGACACTTGTTCCATAAACAAACGATATTCATCGTATTCCTTATTTGAATATTTTCCTTTGTTTAAAAACATCGAACGCTTATAAATTAATTTGTTATTGTCTTTTTTGATAACTTCTGTTTTGTATTCTCCAAATTTTCCTTTCAGCTCATAGTTTGAAGGCAGAAACTCGATAGAAAAACCGTCAGGAAGATTAATCTCTATTTCATCTGTATCTAAATAGCCGCGCTGAATTTGAAATGGACTTTTACGGTTTCTTATACGCTTTATATTATCTGAATTTTGATTAAAAGCATCTATAGCAAAAATCATTTTGTTTCCCGAAAGCGTTCCATAATTTGATGCATTGACCTGAACATCTTCGATAAAACGAATATTTTCTTTGTCGTTTGTGAAAGTTATTTTACCTAATTTCAAATTATTGATATTATCCCAATAATCTTTGTAATGTTCTTCTTTTTCATTTGGCTGCATACTTTCAACACGAGATTTTGATGCATATTGACTTCCTTGTGATGTTATTTTTAAAGCTCCTGAAAAATTTCCGGCGGCATCAATTGTATAAATTCCCTTCTCATCTTGAGTATTTCCTTTGTCGTCATAAATTTTAGTACGAACGATTTCTCCTCCTTCTGGTTTTACAACTAAAACATCGCGGTCATCAGTAAAAACTCCCTGATATCCAAAAGGGTCATCCTGACTAGTACACTCCAACCAGATATAATCATTTCCATTTGGAATGGCCAATATCATATGATTTCCCTGCATAGAAACAAAATCTGACTGAATATCCAACTTATAACGATCTCCGTATAAAATAGTATTGTAAGATGGAACATCTACAACATCTAAAAGGGCTCTTGTGTAATTTGATAATGCTTTACAATCTCCATATCCTAAACGATCTACATCACTTGCAAACATGGGTTTCCATCCTCCAATACCAACAGCTATATTGACATATCGGGATTTTTTCTGAACATAATCATAAATAATTTTTGCTTTCTTGACTGGATCTTTTTCGTTTCCAACGAGTGCTTTTATTTTTGCTTTGGTTTCTTCTGGTAAAACTGTAGTTCCGGTCAGAATTTTATCTCCGTACCATTTTCCAAATGCTTCCCATGTAGTAGCTTTACCATCAACCCCTTCTAAATGAAAATTTTCTAATCCCATCATAACTTTAGGGAAAAGATCTCCAGAAGACGGACTAAGGTATTCTTGTTTTTGAGCGACAATATTTGTGGCCAAATAACTTAATTGGGTATCTGTATCGGTTGTTTTTTTAATATTGAAATCTGCAAATCGAAATTCTTTCTTTTTAAAACCCAATTCTTTAGGAAAAGTAACATTCAAAACACATTTCTCAACACTTTGATAATAATTCCCTAAGAAATACCATTGTGGTATAAATGCTGTATTAGATGTTTCAGTCTCGCATGTATAAACAACTGTAAAAGGATAAGAGATTGGAGTATAATCTAAGTAAACCACTCTGTTATCTGAGAATAAAGTACTACCGCTAACAGCACTTTGGTCTCTAAAGTCTTTTCTTTTGATTTTTTTTATTTCTTTTCCAAATGCATCATAAATTACAGCTTCTATATTTTTAATTGAAGTGGTTTTGTCATAATGTTCATAAGCATCAACATCATTTAAACCTTTGTCATTTAAAACAGAAACAACTCTTTGTTTTTTGACATTCATACTTCTTTGGGAAGCAATGATAATATCCATTTGATCTAGTCGAACAACAGCATTCGAATTTTCTTTAAGACTATCAGGAATAGATAATGTAGAATAATCAAGCTTCTGAGCAGAAGAAATAAGGGAAAATAAGAAAAAAAATATCCCGTAAAAGGTAGATTTCATTGGTTAGTAATTTCGCCAAATATATATTATTTTTAGAAATTCTTAACATTTGTTGAGTTGATTTTTTACTCTTTATTTTTACTGTCTATAACTATCGTAACTGGACCGTCATTTAAGAGATTTACTTTCATATCGGCACCAAAAATTCCGGTTTGTATTTTTTTACCAAACTCTTTTTCTAAGGCTTTTACGAAATTTTCATACATCGGAATTGCAAATTCTGGTTTTGATGCTTTTATATAAGATGGACGATTTCCTTTTTTGGTTGATGCGTGAAGTGTAAATTGGCTTACGACAATAATTTCTCCATCGATATCCTGAACCGAGCAGTTCATAACATCATTTTCGTCACCAAAAATTCTCATTTTAATAATTTTCCCAGCAAGCCAGTCAATGTCTTCCTGAGTATCGGCATCTTCAATTCCAACTAAAACTAATAATCCTTTTTGTATGTCTGCTGTTTTTTGACCATCAACGGTTACTGATGCTTCGGAAACTCTTTGAATTACAACTTTCATTTTTACTTTATTTTTTTGCCACAGATTATATGGATTAAAAGATTTTAAATCCTGCAATTAGATGCACTGCAGTGCATCTCTACAATATAATTAAATTGGGATTTGGAATTTTTGAATTGAATTTTTATTTCCTTGTTTCATCACTCGCAGCACGATCTTCCCCATAAATATCGGTACGGTAATGCTCTTCATCACCTTCTAAGATTTTAAGATAACTATTGTAACGCGACCATGCAATTTCGTCTTTTTCTAAAGCTGCTTTAATAGCACAATGTGGTTCTTCTTTATGCAGGCAGTTGTTAAATTTACATTGATCCTGAAGTCTGAAAAATTCCGGAAAATAATGACTGATTTCTGATGGTTCCATATCAACAATTCCGAAACCTTTAATTCCCGGAGTATCGATAATTCTGGCATCAAAAGACAAATCATACATTTCGGCGAAAGTCGTAGTATGCTGGCCTTGTTTGCTTTGTTCTGAAATTACAGTTGTTTTTAAATGAAGACTTGGCTCTAAAGCATTGACCAAAGTTGATTTTCCAACTCCGGAATGTCCTGAAAACATGCTTACTTTTCCAATCATCATTTCTTTTAGTTTATCAATTCCTTTGTTTTCTGTGGAAGAAATTCGAAGGCATTTATATCCAATTTCAGTATAAATATGCTGTAAATACAACTGATCGTCTAAAGTCTGATCATTTAGTGTATCAATTTTATTGAAAATAAGAATCGCTTCAATTCCGTAAGCTTCGGCGGTAACTAAAAAACGATCAATAAAACTTGTAGTTGTTGGTGGATTATCAATTGTAACTAATAAAAAAACCTGATCGATATTCGAAGCAATAATATGAATCTGTTTCGACAAGTTAACCGATTTACGAACGATATAGTTTTTTCTTTCATGAATGTTGTGAATCATTCCCGTTACTGCATCTGAAGTTTCTTCAAGTTCATAATCGACTATATCGCCTACAGCAATAGGATTGGTACTTTTTATTCCTTTAATTCTAAATTTCCCTTTCATACGGCATTCCACAAAATCGCCTTTTTCAGATTTTACGGTATACCAGCTTCCTGTAGATTTATAAACGGTTCCTGTCATTCAAATTTTAGATTTCTGATTTTAGAATTTAGATTGCTCTTAAAACTAAAATATTAAAAGGCAAAATTACGTTTTTAGAATTGAACAACGCAACTTCGCCTTTTAAATTTGAAATCTCTAATTTGAATTCGTAAATTTTACCAGATTATTTCGGCTAAAACCTCATTTTCTTTAATTTTCCCTAACTGAATTGTTTTTAAAGTTCTGGATGTTTTTCCTGCTTTTGTTGTATAAATTTCAACCATAATTGTTGCCGGGCCATTTTCAGTTAATTCTGTTTCTCCAAAATAATTGCTTTTAATTTGGTATTTACCTTTCGCAGCATTTCTGATGATATATTGTTCTGGTCCGTAACCTTCGGTAAAATCTTTTGAAAACCTGCCTCCAATTGCTGTTGAAGTATGACTGTAATAACATTCTTCGCCAGTTGGTTCAATTACGTGTAAATCTAAATCTACATCCATTTGATTCCAGTTCATGATAATTCTAATATCAACAGGCATTTTTGCCATATATTTTTTATTTAGTTTTCCTGTTTTTAAACCTGAATGTGCTGTCATCAATCGGTTAATATCCATTAAAATAATATCCTCAACACCTTCATACTGCCCGTCCATTTCTCCATAATAATTTACTTCAAGTGCTTTAATTAATTGATCAAAAGCTTCCTGATATTTTCCGGCATCTTCCAATGTCAATGCATAATCTCTTAAACTCTGTGGTTCATGCTCTCTCCATTTTGCCACTTGTTTTGCAGTGAATAAAGCATCATCATAATCTTTCCATTGGCGTAAAGTATAAGTCAGAGTTTTATAAAGTTGATGATTTTCTAAACCTAAATCAGCAATATTACTGATTACCAGCAATGCTTTTTTAACATCACCCTGATTATAAAAGAAATGTGCTACATCAAAATAAAAACTCGGATTTCTTTCCTGCACTTTTCTCAATTCAAAATACAAATCGTATTGTTTTTCTTTTGGTGCTTTTGCTAAAGCTTTTAAATATAATCTATCTGGATTCCAGTTTTTATCTTCATTTTTAGAATCAAAACTCAAGGTATCAGTAACAGAATAATTTAAAGATAAATCTCTTTCATTTGCAGATTTAATTTCGACTCCAGCTACTTTACCGGCAAGCGATTGTGAAATAGTAAGTCCCGCTACAGTTGTTTCTTGCGGAACAAAAGAAACAGATCTTTGAATATTATTATTTTCTCTTACTTCTTCACTCGCTACTTTTTTATCTTTTATATCTTCAATTACCTCTTGGACAGGTCCGGCTCCAATAGGTTCATCTACTGTTAATACGGCATCTGCATCTCCTTTAGAGATTCCATAACCAATAGTAACAACCTCTTGTAACGTATTTGAATTTTCTCTCAAGTTTACTGTAACCATATTATTTCTGCCCACGTTTACCTGAGTAGATTCAGCTCCAATAAAACTAATTTCAAGTTCGCTGTTTTCTGGAGCTTGTATAGTAAATTTACCATCAAAATCTGTCTGGACCCCAGTTGTTGTTCCTTTTACAACAACATTTGCACCAGGCAATGGTTGACCTGTTTGATCTAATATAACGCCTGAAACAAATCCTTCTACAACATTTGTGCTTCTTTGCAAAACTGGTCCAGCAACATTATTATTTGATCTTTGTATATTGCTTTTTTTAGATTTTGCCACTTTTTTAGGACCAGAATACTTAATATTCTTTTTCCACCAAACATCTAATCCTTTAAAATAGCTATCTATACTTTCCCAATTACTTCTTTGCTGAGCCAGTGAAGTATCGTGTTCTTGTTTTTTAATTCTGTCAAATTCTTCACGTAATTCTGCCGGCGGAATAATATCGTATGAAATATAATCACGGATGGTTTCTAAAACGATTAAAGAAGTGTTCTTAGTAACGATTCCGAATTTCTTTCCTAAAAGTTCAATTTCATCAGCATTTTTAGTGTATTCAAATTCTAGATTTGCGATTTTTTTCTGTGCCCAAAGTTTTTCTACATTAATATCATTGGTATTTTGAACCGTTCCATCAAGTGTAATTTTTCTTTCTAAAACAGCTTCATTATTATAGCTAAACAATAAAGTAATTTCATTTTTTGGATTTAAAGAAATTCCTGAAAAACTAAAATTTCCAGAAACAGAAGTTCCTTCCATCGGAAACAAATCCGTAACCGTTAAATTCTCTTTTATTCCTAAAAACTTCAAACTTGTATTGACTAATTTATCCAAAGCCGATTCGATTTTCAGCTGATTCAAATTGATAAAATTACCACCAGTCTGCATTGATGAATAGTTCAGAAAAGCAAAATCTGCAGAAACCGAAGAGGTAATCGTATAAACTGATTTTTTAGTTTTTGGCAGAAGGTTTTCACTTAAAGATGATAATCCATCTGTAAAAAATAAATATTCATCCTGACCTGAAAAATTCAATTGTGAAAAACGAGTTCCGCCATCATATTTTGCTTTTTCTAAAGCGGCTTTTAATTCTGACCAATTGCCGTTTGAAATACTATACTCCTGTTGTTTCTCGAAAGTATAATTCAAAAAGTAAAGCGTAACTTTTGTTTTTTTTATTTTCTGAAAATAAGCATCCAATAAAGCCAGTTCTTTTTTCAAATCACGGTTTTGACAGCTTAACGAATTATCCCAAATTAAACCAATCGATATTGGTGTTTTTTTAGTTGTTTTGTTTCCTTCAACAAAAGTATTTCCATAAAAATAATGCTGACCACCAACATCCTGCATTACAACACTCGGAATATTTTGCTGTATCGGAATTTTAAGCACTATTTTTTCTGATGGCTGATAATTTTCTTTTTTAATGGATGCCTGAAAAGCCTGATTCCATTTTGAAAATGAAATTTCGTTACCTGAATTTTCAGTAACAGTTGGTGCTGTTGAAGTTCCTAAAACTGAAACGTTAATTTCAAACTGATCTATTTTTTTCGGAAAACGACTCACCAATTGATACGCAAGATTATCTTTATCAAAAGCAGAAAGTTCTTCTTCATAACCAATAACAACAGTTCTTTCGCCATTTGGCATTAATGGATAAATTCTGGTTCTGAAATTATTCCCGTCTACTTTTTCTAATAATCCCGGATCAACACGACGATGTTCGATTGCCTCAAAAACTTGTTTTCCTTTATTTTTGTTTACAGGAACTGCTTCTCTTAACTTCCCATTTATATCAATCGCATACCTAGAAACCGAAACATTTTCCGGTAACGGAAAAATAAGTTCTGCCTCCATTTGACGGTTTCCTGAATTAAAAAAATGCATTTCGGCAGTTGTGTAAGCGATATTACCAACGACTTTTACATTTACAATAAGTTTATTCATTCTCACTTTTTCAGCTTCTTCTCCTTTCACGTTTAATTCAGGACTTTGTGCTAAAGTTTTTATTCCGATAAACAAGAAGAAGAAAAGCAGTACATTCAAATTCATTTGAAAAATTACCGGCGCAAACGAAAACAATTTTAATTTCATGATACAAAAATTAAGGTTCATATTGTTATAGAGAACAAAAAAGATAAAAAGGTTGGGAAGATAATTATTTTTTATCTGTGAAATCTGCAGGCGATTAATTTTTTCTTAGATTTTACAGATGAGCATATTTATTTTTCATCTATACTTCAAATCAAAACATTGATAATCAGTTTAATTTTTAATAAAAAAATCCCCAAAGCCCGAAGACAATGGAGATTTAATATAAAAAAACAATCTACTTTTAAATGTGTGATATAATAAAACTCAATATCAGTTTTTTAACTAAACTCAAATTAACTTATATCACTTATATTTTAAAGAAAATTATGCATTGAAAATTTTCTCTTGGTGTCCAATACTTTCTTGGTGAATCGCTTTGAACATTCTTAAAACGAATTCTTCAGTAAGACCTTTTTTCTCACCTTCCAAAATCATTTTCCCTAAGATTTCGTTCCAACGGTTGTTTTGAAGAATTGCAACGTTTGCATCTTTTTTCACCTGACCAATTTCGTCAGCAACTTTCATACGTTTTCCTAATAACTCTAACAAGTTAGCGTCCAAAACATCGATGTTAGCTCTTAATTTAGTCATTTTTTGGCTGTACTCATCTGTAGTATCATCCGTTTTTCTAATAGTCAAATCTTTGATGATTTGTTTCAAAGAATCTGGAGTTACTTGCTGAGCAGCATCAGACCAGGCATTGTCTGGATCGTAGTGCGTTTCGATAATCATACCATCGTAGTTCAAATCTAAAGCCTCTTGAGTTACTTCAAAAATCATATTACGGTTTCCTGTAATGTGAGATGGATCGATAATTAATGGTAAATCAGGGAATTTATTTTGCAATTCGATAGCAATCTGCCATTCTGGAATGTTTCTGTATTTTGTTTTTTCGTAAGTAGAGAAACCTCTGTGGATAACTCCTAATTTCTCGATTCCAGCCATGTGTAAACGCTCAACACCACCTAACCATAAAGCTAAATCTGGGTTTACAGGGTTTTTAACCAAAACGATTTTATCAGTTCCTTTTAAAGTATCAGCAATTTCCTGAACTGCAAATGGGTTTGCAGTTGTACGAGCACCAACCCATAAAACGTCGATATCATGTTCTAAAGCTAATTTACAGTGAGCCGCAGTCGCAACTTCAGTTCCCATTAATAAACCTGTTTCAGCTTTTGCTTTTTGTAACCATTTTAATCCAATTTCTCCAACACCTTCAAATCCTCCTGGACGCGTTCTTGGTTTCCAGATTCCCGCTCTGAAAACACTTACTTTTGAATCTTTTAATTCGTGAGCAATTTTCAATACTTGATCTTCAGTTTCTGCACTACAAGGTCCAGCTATCACAAGTGGGTGATTTAAATTGAAATCTTCTAACCACTTTCTCATTTCTTTCTTATTTTCCATTTTAATTTTAATTTATTTTTTAGTTGTTGTTAATCCGTTTAGTATTTCTTTTATTTTATTTGTGCTTTCCATTTCTTCAAAAATGGCATTGTAATCTTCTTCTTTTAACAAATCTCTAAACCGACTGAGATTTGAAATATATTCTTCTAATGTTTCCAGAACGTGTTCTTTATTCTGCTTAAAAATCGGTGTCCACATTGCCGGCGAACTTTTTGCCAAACGAACGGTACTTTCAAATCCACTTCCCGCCATGTCAAAAATATCCTGCTCGTCTTTTTCTTTGTTCATTACCGTTTTTCCGAGCATAAACGAACTAATGTGCGATAAATGCGAAACATAAGCAATGTGTTTGTCGTGCGAAGTCGGATCCATATATCGAATCCTCATTCCGATTGAAGTAAAAAGATTCAGTGCTTTTTCCTGTAATTTAAAAGCAGTCTTTTCGACTTCACATATAATGTTTGTTTTTCCTTGAAACAAACCTCTTATAGCTGCCGATGGTCCAGAAAATTCTGTTCCCGCAATTGGGTGCGTGGCAATAAAATTTCTTCTTTTCGGGTGATTGGCTACAGCTTCGCAAATTGGCTTTTTCGTCGAACCTACTTCAAAAACAATCGTTTTATCTCCTACCTCATCCAAAACTTTAGGCAAAACCGTCAACGCTACATCTACCGGAACCGAAACAATTACAAAATCGGCTTTTTGTAAATCTTCGAAGCTTCCTGCTTCGTCGATAACTCCCAAATCAATTGCCTGCTGCAAATGCTGTTCGTTACTATCGATTCCTAAAATAGTCGCATCAGGATAACGTCCTTTGATGTCTAACACCATTGAACCACCTATTAACCCTATTCCTATTACGTATACTTTCATACTTTCTCTTTAATTTCCAATTTTAAAATTCCAAATTCCAACCTTATTTAACCGCAATCCCGATAGCTATCGGGAGTAAAGGATTTACGCAAGGTTCGCAAGTCTGAAATCTAAAATCTGCATTCTAAAATCTAAAATCGATCTATCGCTTCCTGTACTTTTTCTTCTTTTACACAAAGTGAGAATCTGATATATCCTTCGCCGTTGCTTCCGAAAATGGTTCCCGGTGTAATGAAAATATGTTTCTCATATAATATTTCGTCAATGAACTTTTCTGCTGATTCAATTCCTTCTGGAAGTTTTGCCCAGACAAAAAGCCCAACTCCTTCTTTATATACTTTACAGTTTAACTTTTCAGCTAACTTCTCCGTTAATTCTCTACGACGTCTGTAAATTTTGTTTTGGTCTTCGAACCATGATTTATCACATTTTAACGCCGCGATTGCACCTTTTTGAATTCCGTAATACATTCCGCTGTCCATGTTGCTTTTTACTTTTAGAACTGCATCGATAATTTCAGGATTTCCTAAAACCATTCCGACTCTCCAGCCTGCCATGTTGAATGTTTTACTTAACGAATTCAATTCTAAAGCTACATCTTTCGCTCCTTCAACCTGCAATAAACTCATCGGATTATCATTCAAAACAAAACTATACGGATTGTCGTTGATCAATAATATGTTGTGTTTTTTAGCAAATGCTACCAATTTTTCAAATAACGCTAAACTTCCTCTCGCTCCTGTTGGCATGTGCGGATAACCCAGCCACATAATTTTTACTTTCGAAAGATCTAATTTTTCTAAAGCTTCAAAATCAGGTTCCCATCCATTTTCTTCTTTCAAATCGTAATAAACCGGAACTGCCTGAACCAAATTGGTTACCGAAGTATAAGTTGGATAACCTGGATTCGGAATCAAAACGTGATCGCCTTCATTTAAAAATGCTAACGAAATGTGCATAATTCCTTCTTTTGAACCCATCAGAGGTAAAATCTCATTATTCGGATTCACTTCAACACCAAACTGATCACGATAAAAATCTGCCATCGCCTGTCTCATTTCTGGCAATCCCTGATAGCTTTGATAGCCATGCCCATTTTCGTCTTGAATTGCCGCAGCTACTGCTTCAATTACTGCTTTTGACGGACTCAAATCAGGGCTTCCAATTCCCATGTTGATTATCGATTTTCCTTCAGACATCAACTGACGAACTTCTCTCAATTTTGATGAGAAGTAGTATTCTTCAACTGTGTCTAATCGTTTTGCTGTTGTAATCATTTTTTTTTCTGCTTTAGGCTTTAAGCGGTAAGCTTTAGGCTTTTTTTTTAACTTCTAACTTTTAACTAATAACTCTTAACTAAATTAAGGTCTAGTATTTTTATATTCTCCCAAAACTTTAAAATATTCTGCCATGATGTTTAATAACGTTTTGGCTTTTGCAAAATCTTCATATTTCTCGAATGTTACGTCTACAAAAAATGAATATTTCCAAGGCGTTTCAATTTTTGGAAGCGACTGGATTTTTGTCAAATTCAGTTTACAGTCGCTCATTACATTTAAAACCGCTGCTAAGCTTCCTCTTTTATGATCTAATTCAAATTTTACAGATGCTCTGTTGATTTCGCTTTCTGGCAAAAATGAATTTTGCTTTTTGATGATTACGAAACGAGTCATATTGTTTTTGATCGTTTGAATCGATGATGCAATAATATCCAGATCATACATTTCAGCTGCCGTTTCACTTGCAATTGCTGCAATTCCAGTTAATTGTTTTTCCTGAATTCTTCTTGCTGTTTCAGCTGTATCTTTATCCTCAACCAATTTGATATTTGGATATTGTTTCAAAAAATCCATACACTGCAAAAGTGCCATTGGATGCGAATGAACTTCTTTGATATCTTCAATTTTCTGACCTTTTAAAGCCATTAAATTTTGCTGAATGTTTAAATAATGCTCTCCGATTATATGTAAATTATTCTTGTCGATCAAAGCATAATTCGGAATAATTGGCCCTGCAATTGAATTTTCGATCGCCATAACGGCCTGATCAGATTTTCCGGCAATAAGGCTGTCGATCAATTCTTCAAAAGACAAACACTCATCAATATCCACATTTTCAGAGAAATACTCTTTCACAACCTGATGATGAAATGATCCTTTTATACCTTGTATTGCAATTTTCGTTGTCATATAGTCAAAAAAAAATCCTGATTTGCATCAGGATTGTATATTAGTTTTATTTGTCTTAAATTTTATCTCAAATAACCATAGCACAATCCTGACTTCTACTAAAGAAGAAATAAAAATTGTTGCTAAAATAAAAACGGTTACTTGCCATTTTGTTTGTGTTTTGTTTTAAATTCTCTGCGAATGTATAAATTATTTTTAGTGCACCAAAAAAAAGATTGCATTTTATGAAACAAAAAAGGATTTCTTAACAAATTTAGCAGGTTTTGTATGATAATATAAAAAAAACGGCTTAAAATGAGAATATTAAAATGAGATTCTAAGATGCTAAGTTGCTGAGATGCTAAGTTTTTTTTCGCCACGACCCGAGCGATAGCGAATAGGCGAAGCAATTCACGAATTATTGCAAATCTTTATAAATATTTAATTCAAATTTCACAGATTTTAAAAATAAAAATTCGTGAATTGCTTCGCCTATTCGCTATCGCTCGGGTCGTGGCTATTAAAACAATCCAGAAACAGGTCTATTCGTAATCCCAATTTTAGCATAATCAAAATTCATTTTCTCTTTTAATAAAGAAGCATACACACTTCTAAAATCTATTTCATATTTTAAATCGCCATTATCTAAGTCTGCGAGATTTGGATTTTTACCTAAAATTGTGCCTTTGTTATTTCCTCCAATGATAAACATTGGCGCTGCAGTTCCGTGATCGGTTCCATTGCCGTTGTCTTTTACTCTTCGTCCAAATTCTGAAAAAACTACAATTGTGACATTCTGCAATAATTGTGACTGTTTTAAATCAGAATAAAAACTATATAAAGAGTCATTTAAATCAGTCAATTTTCGTTCATGAATCGAAAGCTGATTATCGTGCGTATCAAATCCGCCGAGCGATGTGTAATATACTTTTGAGTTTAAGTTTCCTTTTATTAATCTCGCAATCCATTCCAAGTTTTTAGATAATTCGGTTTTTGGATAACTGATTTCGGTTTTAGATTTTGCCAAAGCTTTCTGAATTTCATCAGAACCTTCGGCAACCGAATTGGCAATTTTTCGAACAAAATCCAAATGCGGATTCTGAGATAAAGTCACATTTTCTTCTTTTGATTTGACTTTAAATCGATTCGGATCTTTTACCGTTATAAAATTAGGTTCAACGCCTTTTAGAGCTAAATTATCAATCGAATCTAAATTTATTCCTGCCGTTGCTTGATGACCGTTGCATTGCAAATCCAGAAATCTTCCGAGCCAGCCTTCATTTATATATTTATTTGAATCAGTTGCCGTTTGCCAAATTTCCTGACTTCTAAAATGGGAACGAATTGGTTCAGGATAACCCACATTTTGAATTACCGTTAAATCTCCGTTTTGCTGCATTTGTGCAAAATCTTTCAACGAAGGATGAAATGCCATTCCTTTATTTTTCCCAATAACAGCATCTTTATTTAAAGCAATTTTCGTTCGCAAATCATAATATAATGGATCATCGTATGGAATAAAAGTATTCAATCCGTCGTTTCCTCCATTCAATTGCAAAAAAACAACACATTGTTCTCCAACAACTAAATTCTGTTGTGTTCCAAAAGCATGTAGAAAATCGGGAAGCACAAGCAATCCACCTGTGAAAGTTCCCGTCAATGTTAGAAAGTTTCTTCTGTTCATAATTACTGCCTTTTAGATTAATTGATATTCTGGAAGTTTTGTGATGTAATTAAAAAGTCTGACCACAGCAAAATCGGCGTGCGGGTCTTTGGGATCAAAATCATACTTCAGAAGATTTTCCATATCTTTTTGAGCCGAATCGCTAACGGTAAATAATAATCGGTCTGACAATTCAGAAATGATGGTTTTGTTATTTCCATCCGAATCAAAAGCGACTTTTATGGCAACTTTTTCATATTCTGATTTTTCTTTTTCAACTCCGTTTATCATCGTTTTCAAAACTCTTCGATTGAGACTTTTTCCACTGCATAATAAATCGGCTGTATTGTTTCTTTGAAGATAAATCTGCGAAGTCAGCAAAGAATTTCCACCATCCCAGCCTTTTACATTCACCTGATTGTACAAATCCATTCCCTGCTGTTTTATAAATGCCATAATTACAGCATCGTTAACATTCCCCATCTGCAATTCGTCGCAAAGCTGTAAAATATAAACCAACGGATTTTTGATTTTATTTCCAGAATTTTCTTTTTTAAATTCTTCGATAAAAATCTTAGTCAGTAAAGGCTGAATTTCGAATTTTTCTTTTCGGAAATAATCGCCGTAATAAACTACTAAATCTTCGGGAGGATTATCATAAATAAACCATTTCAGAATTTTTCTTGTAATGAGATACGGAATGTTTTTTTGCTCGAAAATAATATCAACCAAATCATCTGCTTTCCAGTTTCCGGTTTTTCCGAAATAAGTTTTATTGCTGTTGTCTTCGATATTTTTTCTGTAAACCGCTCCATCATCACCAATATTTAAACCAGCTAAAGCTTTTGCACCGTTTTTAATATCGTCTTCGGTATAATTTCCGATTCCGATAGTGAATAGTTCGAGTAATTCGCGACTTAAGTTTTCGTTGACTTTCCCTTTTTTGTTATCGCCATTGTCTAAATACCGAACCATTGCATTTGATTTCAGAATCTGTTTAGTTAATTCTTTAAAATTACCAAAAGCATTTTCGCGTAAAATCATATTGTGCTGATAAATCCAGTAATTGATTTTTACTTTTTGAGAAGTGGAAACAAAATGATTGTGCCAAAAACAAACCATGCTTTCACGCAATGGAAATTCATCGTTTCGCATTTTTGCAATCCACCATTTTTTGAATTCGGCAGTCGCTTGATTTTCTTTTTTCTGAATTTCCTTTTTGGTTTCGGGTTCTGAAGTTTTGATTATTTCCCGAACTTGTTTCAACTCTAATGTAGTTTTAGGCTGATCTTGCAGAAAGTCTGGAAGTACTTTATCGAATTTTGAATTATAAGATTGCTTTAGAAATTTTTCTAAGCCGAGTTTTTCAATTTTTGAAGCTTGTTTTCCTGAAAAACCTAAACGTAAGGACCAAAGACTGCTTTTTTTCATCGTTCAGAAATTATTACAATAAGACTCGATTCTTTTTAAAAGGTTTAAAAAGAGAAGATTCTGAGTTACTTAGTTACTAAGATGCTAAGTTTTAAAAGTCTTTGGTAATATTAGAACGGAGAAATTTTGGGGATATTGTTTTAACAACATTGAACCATCATGATCAAATATAGCCCGTGGTTTCAACCACGGGAAACGGGTTGTGGAAATCCATTGTGTTCCTGTGGTTGAAACCACGGGTTATACTATTAAAAATTCATCTATGAATTCTTTGTTTTCATTAACATAAAGAAAATAGTTCCCAGTCTTTTTTTCATCTTTGGAAAGTTCTAATTTGATTTCAATACAAGGAGTCGTAATAAAGTTATGATCAATTAAAATTGAAATTGATTTTGAAACAATATTATCAAATTCAATATCTTGATACTCCTCTGAATTTATATTATGAAAATATTCCAAAGCGAGATTGTAAAACTCTTTTTTATTATGAAATGCTCTTTCTAATAAATGCATTATTTTAATTATAATTTAATTGAAAGTTCTAAGTGTCCTCCCAATCCAAGCTCTACAATTTTTTGAAGTGTCGAAAATTTGACTTCTTTTACGTTATTCTCAATCTTAGAAATATATGATTTTGTCGTTCCCACTTTTACTGCAAGTTCTTCCTGAGTCATTCCTTTTTGAAGCCTAGCCTCTTGAAGTAACACTCCAATTTTAAAATTTTCATAACCCGCTTCTAGTTCATCACGTTTTGGTGTTCCGATTTTCCCATAATGTTGCTCTTTAAACTCTTCTAAAGTTGTTAGATTCTTATCTTTCATTTTCATACTCCTTTTTAATTTTTAAAGCTTTTTTAATTTCTTTCTTTGGTGTTTTTTGAGTTTTCTTTTGAAATCCATTAGCCAATACAACTAATTTTCCCTCATCAAAAAAACAAAAAATTCTAAAAATGTCATTTCCTTGTTGTATTCTAATTTCATAAAGTCCATCTGTGTTTTCAATATATTTCAAATACGTTTCAGGAATCCTATCGAGATCTTCAATTAAATCAATCGTCCAAACAATTTTTTGTTGAACTTTTTCTTTTTGCTTAACAAAAAACTCATTAAAATAATTTTTAAAAAAAATAACAGTTCTAATCTTTTGATTATTACTCATAAAATACAAATGTATAAAAGTTGTACCAAAGTACAACTTGTTAATCCTAAAAACATTTAAAACAATTAAACTTCCTATCTATTTGCAATATCTCGTAACACATCAGTAATAGTTATTGAATTGCTTCCTTCATAACCCAATGCAATAGCTATAGCCTCTAGCGCGCTCGGATGTTTATCTGATGAACTAACTGCCAATCCATTTTCTAAAATTTGATTTCTTTGTATTTGAATCGCTAATGATAAAATTTCAAAATCTGATAGTTTTGAATATTCTTCTTTTAATTGTTTTGCAATTCGATTATAATTTTCAATTTCTAATTTCATTTTATTTGTACTATTTTTACTATTAAAAAAATCAAATATAAAACAAAAAAAGCAGCTATCATTACAATAACTGCTTTTCATATTTTAAAAATCTATAATCTAAAATCTAAAATCTACAATCTAAAATCATTAAGACCCACACATCTCACAATCCTCAGGATCTGCCGCTTGTGCTTTTAAAAGCATAGCTTTATAATCCTCAACACTGATTGCTTCAGTTTCCTGAACTAAAGATGGAGCTGTTTCTTCTTTTTTATCGTTATTTAATGTGAATTTAATCGCATCTACAGCCGCTTTTGTTCTTAGGTAGTACATACCGGTTTTTAAACCAGATTGCCAAGCGTAGAAGTGCATTGACGTTAGTTTTGAATAGTTTGCATCTTGCATGAACAAGTTTAACGATTGAGACTGGTCAATGAAATATCCTCTTTGACGAGACATATCAATAATATCTTTCATCGACATTTCCCAAACTGTTTTGTAAAGATCTTTTAAGTCTTGCGGAATAATATCAATATTTTGAACAGATCCGTTATGACGCATAATTTCTTGTTTCAATGACTCGTTCCATAAACCTAATTTTACTAAGTCTTCTAGTAAATGTTTGTTTACTACGATGAACTCTCCAGACAATACACGACGTGTGTAAATGTTTGATGTATATGGTTCGAAAGCTTCGTTGTTTCCTAAGATTTGAGAAGTTGAAGCTGTTGGCATTGGCGCAACTAATAATGAGTTACGAACTCCATGTTCCATAACTTCTTTTCTTAATGAAGCCCAGTCCCAACGACCAGATAATTCTTCATCTTTCATTCCCCACATATTGTGTTGAAATTCTCCTTGTGACATTGGAGAACCTTCGAAAGTTGAATATGGCCCTTCTTCTTTTGCCATTTCCATAGAAGCGGTTACAGCAGCGAAGTATAAAGTTTCGAAAATCTCCTGGTTTAATTTTTTAGCTTCGTCACTTGTAAACGGCATACGTAACATAATGAATGCATCTGCTAAACCTTGAACACCTAAACCTACCGGACGGTGACGCATATTAGAGTTTTCTGCTTCTTTTACTGGATAGTAATTTCTGTCGATTACTTTGTTTAAGTTACGAGTTACACGTTTTGTAACGTTGTAAAGCGCTTCGTGATCAAATTTTCCGTTTTCGATGAACATTGGCAACGAAATAGAAGCCAGGTTACAAACTGCAATTTCATCTTTAGAAGTAAACTCCATAATCTCTGTACACAAGTTTGAAGAACGAATAGTTCCTAAATTCTTGTGGTTCGATTTACGGTTTGCTGCATCTTTATACAACATATATGGCGTTCCAGTCTCGATTTGCGATTCTAGGATTTTCTCCCATAATTCACGAGCGCGGATTGTTTTTCTTCCTTTTCCTCTAAATTCATAATCCGTATATAATGCTTCGAATTCTTCTCCGTAAACATCATATAATCCCGGACATTCATTTGGACACATTAAAGTCCAAGTTGAATCTTCCTGAACACGTTTCATGAACAAATCTGAAGTCCACATTGCGAAGAATAAATCTCTCGCACGCATTTCTTCTTTTCCTGTATTTTTCTTTAAGTCCAGGAATTCGAATATATCGGCATGCCAAGTTTCAATATAGATAGCAAAGCTTCCTTTACGTTTTCCACCACCTTGATCTACGTAACGAGCAGTATCATTGAACACTCTCAACATCGGAACAATTCCGTTTGAAGTTCCGTTTGTACCACGAATATAAGATCCTGTAGCACGTACGTTATGAATAGAAAGTCCGATCCCTCCTGCTGATTGCGAGATTTTTGCTGTTTGTTTTAATGTATCGTAAATACCGTCAATACTATCGTCCTGCATTGCCAAAAGGAAACAAGAAGACATTTGAGGTTTTGGAGTTCCTGCATTAAACAACGTTGGTGTTGCGTGCGTAAAGAACTTTTTAGACATTAAATCGTACGTTTCAATTACTGATTTTAAATCATCTAAGTGAATACCAACAGAAACACGCATTAACATGTGCTGCGGACGCTCTACAATTTTTCCGTTTATTTTAAGAAGATAAGAACGCTCTAAGGTTTTAAAACCAAAATAATCGTAATTAAAATCTCTTGTATAAATGATATGCGAATCTAAAAAAGCAGCATTTTCCTGAATCACTTTGTAAACGTCATCAGCAATTAATGGTGCGTCCTGACCATTTCTTGGATTTACGTAGTGATACATGTCTTTCATCGTTTCTGAGAAAGATTTTTTTGTATTAGAATGTAAATTAGAAATTGCCACACGAGCTGCTAATTGTGCATAATCTGGATGTGCAATTGTCATAGATGCCGCAGTCTCTGCTGCCAGATTATCTAATTCAGAAGTAGAAACTCCATCATACAATCCCTCGATAACTCTCATCGCTACCTTAACCGGATCTACAAGCTCATTCAAGCCGTAACACAATTTTTTGATTCTCTCTGTAATCTTATCAAACATTACAGGCTCTCTGTGTCCATCTCTTTTTACTACATACATAAGCTTATTTTTTTAGTTATTGAATAAATGAAAGTAACTAGAAAACGAATTCCAGTACTTAAACATTGCGTGTTTTAAAATTATTTTTTGAGAATTACAGAATTCTCAATAGTTGTCCTTTCCCAATTTGAATATCAAACCGAAAAGCTGTTAAAATTGCTATTAAATCTCCGATTTGGGTGATAAGAGATTTAACCTAAAATGTTCTGTAAAATTAATTCGGGCTTTAGATAAAATTATCCCGAATTAAAAAAATGCTGTTGTTCTAAAAATCTGCGTCAAATGAAATTTTTTGAGCATCGCTGTCTGTGTTCATAACACCTGATTTTTGATACTCGGCAACACGTTTTTCAAAGAAATTAGTTTTTCCCTGAAGAGAAATCATGTCCATGAAATCGAATGGATTTGCTGATCCGTATACACGCTCGCAGCCTAATTCAACCAAAAGTCTATCGGCAACAAACTCTAAATACTGCGTCATTAACGCTGCGTTCATACCAATTAAACTTACCGGAAGAGATTCGGTTACAAACTGTCTTTCGATATCTAATGCATCAACAATAATTTCTTTAATTCTGTCTTTTGGTACTTTGTTTACCAAATGGTGATTATGCAAGTGAACTGCAAAATCACAATGCACGCCTTCGTCGCGGGAAATCAACTCATTAGAAAAAGTTAAACCTGGCATTAATCCACGTTTTTTCAACCAATAAATTGAACAGAAAGCACCTGAAAAAAAGATTCCTTCAACGGCAGCAAAAGCAATAAGTCTTTCAGCAAACGAATCAGACTCGATCCATTTTAAAGCCCATTCTCCTTTTTTAGCAATCGCAGGAAAAACTTCCAAAGCATTAAACAATTCCGTTTTCTCAGCTTCGTCTTTCACATAAGTATCAATCAATAAAGAATAAGTTTCACTGTGAATGTTTTCCATCATAATTTGGAAACCATAGAAAAACTTCGCTTCAGCATATTGAACTTCGTTTACAAAGTTCTCAGCAAGATTTTCGTTTACGATTCCGTCAGAAGCAGCAAAGAATGCTAAAATATGTTTAATGAAATATCTTTCGTCATCATTAAGCTTGTTGTTCCAATCTGTCAAATCCTGGTGCAAATCAATTTCTTCAGCAGTCCAGAAACTAGCTTCCATTTTTTTATACCATTCCCAAATATCATGATGTTTGATAGGAAAAATTACGAAACGATTTTTATTTTCTTGTAAGATTGGTTCTACTTGCGACATGACAAATTTTGTTAATTTTTTGTACTAAATTTTTACTAATTCAGTAGACTACAAAGATTGTCATTTAGTGCCAAAAATGAAAGTCAAACTTATTCACAATTTGCCGTAGTTTTTAACAACAGGCTAAAATTGAAAAATTTTTCATACAATAATTAAATTACTGAAAATGAAAGAATTAAACCAAACAATTACACCTTGAAGCCCCGTAAAATATAGACTTTTTAATATAAAAAGCAAGAATTTTTAATTTGTTTTAAAAAGTTTTTTTTGAGTCAAAACTTTGTTTTTCTGAGTTAAAACACACCGTTTAAAAAAGGTATTTTTTACACTTTAGTTTTTAAGAATTTTTAAGTTCTTCTGCTACCTTTTCAAGTTCAAGATACCAGTCTTCTCCAAAACGACGAATCAAAGCTTCTTTCACAAATTTGTATACCGGAACCTCTAATTCTTTTCCTAAAGAACAAGCATCATCACAAATGTCCCACTTATCGTAATTTACGGCAGCAAATTCTGTGAAGTCTTTTACACGAATTGGATATAAATGACAAGAAACTGGTTTTTTCCAATCTACGATTCCTTCATTGTAAGCTTGCTCGATTCCACAAAGCGCGGTTTTTCCATCAAAAATAACGTAAGCACAATCTTTATTATCGATCAGCGGCGTTTCAAGATCGCCGTCGGTTCCTTTTACCCAGGTTCCCTGAGCTTCGATTGCAGCAATTCCTTCTTTTCTTAAAAAAGGTTTTACTTTTGGATAAATTTCTTCTAAGATTTTAGTTTCAGCCTCATTCAAAGGCGCACCCGCATCTCCATCAACACAACAAGCCCCTTTACAAGCAGACAAGTTGCACACAAATTCTTTTTCCAGAATGTCTTCTGAAACAATAGTTTTTCCTAACTGAAACATGATTTTAAAATACTCTTATTTATAAAGTGCAAAGATAGTCAAAGAAAATAGATATATTTTTATTCTTTTTTCACGCAGATTTGGCAGATTTTAGCAGATAATAAAAAGTTTTATTTAAGGCAAAATAAACCTTTAACAATTATCAAAAAATTAAAAATCTGCTCAAATCTGCTCAAATCTGCCAAATCTGCGTGAAAAATTTTTATACGATCCAAAAAAAATCATTTGAGTGGCCTTTGAATTAGCATTTTAAACCACCAATTGTTATAAATATCACTTTTTTAACCATTAAACCATGTTTTTATAACAAAAATGAATTATACAGAAAAAACACCTAACTTTATTAATTACTTTTGCAGCAGTTTTTTAAATCCTTAAAATCAAAGCGATATGTTAGAAATAGACTTTAAAGAAATCATTACAGTAAGTATGGTACTTTTTGCCGTAATCGATATTGTAGGTTCGATTCCTATTATCGTAAACCTAAGAGCAAAAGTGGGACATATTGATTCTGAAAAAGCTTCGATTGTTGCTGGAGCTATTATGATTGTTTTTCTTTTTGTTGGAGAAGGATTATTGAATCTTATCGGTATTGATGTTCATTCGTTTGCCGTTGCCGGATCTTTTGTATTGTTCTTTTTAGCTTTGGAAATGATTTTAGGAATCCGTATTTATCGTGATGAAGAACCAGGATCAGCCTCAATTGTTCCTTTAGCATTTCCTTTAATTGCCGGAGCGGGAACTATGACTACTTTACTTTCCCTTAGATCACAGTTTCATACTATTAATATAATCATCGCAATTTTACTTAATATTATATTGGTTTATGTTGTTTTAAAATCTTCTAAAAAGATCGAAAATTTACTAGGAGAAAACGGACTTGGCGTGGTTCGCAAGACATTTGGAGTGATACTTTTAGCAATTGCTGTTAAATTATTCGCCGCTAATGTTAAAGGTTTGTTTGTCTAAGATTTATTTTTATACTTTTACCCCCATTAAATTTATAAAATACAACTTTAAGTCATTTTTTATTAAAGTTTTACTTTGATATTTTTATACAAACAAACAACCAATATGAAAATCTTCACTTCAATCTTAGTGCTTTTAGCATTAGCTTTAATTGTTTTTAATATTACGCTATTAGACTTTTCACATCCTTTTCAAGGTGATAGTATGGTAGCTTTTATTGGAATCGCAGCTTCGTTTTGCGCCGTATTGATTCTTTTGATTTTTAGAATTTCAAAAAGAATTGAAGAAAAAACAAACGGCAGATAATTTATGTTTGACGTTTTAATTATCGGCGGAGGCGTATCGGGCATTTCTTGTGCCCTGGTCTTAGGATCTGCTAAAAAGAAAGCTTTTGTTACCGACAAAAAAATCGGAATTTTTACACATCAGAAAAACTCTTCTTTACAAGAAGCAATTTTCTACAATGCTTATGGCATTACCCCAGGTAAGCTTGGTTCTGAATTACTTACAGAAAGCACTCAGGATTTAGCAACATCTTATCCTCATATTGAGCAGATTACAAATGAAAAAGTAATAAAAGTTGAAGGTTCTTTTCCTTCGTTTACTGTTATTACAAACAAAAACTCATACCAAACTAAAAACATTGTCATCGGGATTGGCTCTGCTAATACTTTTGACATCGAAGGTTTGATGCAATATATTGAACCGCATAAAAAAGCACTTCCGGAGAAACAGCGTATTCAGCTAAAAAATGAAGATCATAAAGTTACTGACGGTATTTACGTTATTGGAACTTTAGCCGGCTGGAGAAGTCAGCTTGCGATTGCTGCAGGAAGCGGTGCCGCTGTTGCCACAGATATTCTTACTTTATGGAATAACGGAACACAGACTCACTCGCACGACAGCATTCGATAAATTATAAAACATTTAAACCATATAAGTTATAAGTTCATATTATACTTTTCGTATAGAATTAAATGAACTTATATAACTTATATGGTTTATTTTATTTTTGTGTGATGTTTATTTCACCGAAAGAATCTGTATTACTTTGATATGATTTTCTTCTTCGGTTTTCCAGAATTCTCCTTTTACTGAAACCACATCTCCAATTTTTACTTGTTTGTAGTTTTGAGGTCCGCCAACGTTTACAATACTAATTGTTGCAAAATATACTCCTTTTTCATCAGTATTAATTTTTGCTGTGTAACCATCTTTTCCTGATTCGACCGATTCTACTTTTCCAGAAACTGTTCTAATATTGTTTTCTTTCATAGTTTTACAAGAAATTATAAAAGTCATTAAAACTACAACTAAACTTATTTTTTTTAGATTTTTCATATTTTGAATATTTAACCGCAAAGTACGCTAAGAATTACGCAGAGTTCGCTAAGTTTTGTTTTATGTTACTATTAAATTTTCAAACAAAATTTATGCCAGCTGAATGCAGCTTCCGGCAATAACTTTTAAATTATCATTTAATTTTTTCCAGACTCTGATGTATTTAAAAACGCCATTGACAGGATTATTGTCGTAAGTTCCTTTTAATGAAACGGTAACAGCAACTACAGCCGAATCATCAATTATATTAATATTTTGATCAGAAGCTTCAAGAGAATCAATTTTCATTATTCCGGAACGATAAACGTTTAGATCAAACTCCTTTGTAATGGTTTGTCCGTCTGGCATGTTAAAAAGCAAATCATCATGAAGCATTTGTTCCAAAAGGTCAACATCAGCGTTTTTAATTGCGGTTAAAAGTTCAATCTCGGCATTTACAATTAAATCTTTTTCCATCAACTTAAAATTTTAAGATTATTTCTTCGGAGTTAAAATAGTTTTAATCATGGCATCATCTTTTAAAATAACGTCATAATAATACATTTCTCCATATAATTGGCGGGCAAATTCTGCAGTAATATATCGGTTTACCAATGCTTTGGTTTTATCTAATTTAAGATCTAAACCAGTCATTAAAATATAGTTTTTAAACTTTTTAAAGTAAGCATCAGAACTTTTCATTTTTTCTAAAAATTCATTAAAATGAAGTCCTGCAAATGCATTACGGTTTTTATCTAATTCTTCAAAAACAAAATGACCAACGATTCCGGTTTGAAGCAAATAAGCTACATTTTCATTTCCGTGCTCTGCTTCCATCGGAACAAAAACATCCGGAACGATTCCGCCGCCACCGTAAACGATTTTACCTTTTGGCGTTTTAAATTTTAAAGAATCAGCCACTTTTATGCTGTCTTTTGCATATAATTCTCCATTTGCGATTCTCGATTCAGATTCTTTAAAATATTCTTCGTTTCCTTTTTTATACGGTTTTTGAATCGATCTTCCGGTTGGCGTGTAATATCTCGCAACGGTCAAACGAACGGCAGATCCGTCGTTAAAATCCATTTCACGCTGTACTAAACCTTTTCCGAAAGAACGACGCCCTACAATAGTCCCTCGATCATTGTCCTGAATAGCTCCGGCCAGAATTTCACTTGCAGAAGCACTGTTTTCGTTTATTAAAACATATACTTTTCCGGTTTCAAAACTTCCGGCTTTTGTAGCGTAAGTTTTCTCGGTTGTTCCGTTTTTATTTTTGGTAAAAACAATCAGTTGTTTGTCTTTTAAAAATTCATCAGCAATGGCAATCGCTTCTTCCATATAACCTCCGCCATTATCGCGAAGATCAATTACAAGCGACTGAATTCCTTTTTGTTTTAAACGCGTTAATCCGGTTTTGAATTCATTAAAAGTCGTTTCGGCAAAACGATTGATTTTTATGTAACCGGTATTATTTCCAATTAATAAAGAAGCATCGACACTTTTTATTGGAATTACATCTCGTTTAATTTTAAATTTCAATTTCTTTTGTTCTGATCGTCTAAAAACAGTCAATTCGATTTCAGAACCTTTGATTCCTTTTAATTTTGAAAACAAACTGTCAGAAGGAAGTTTTCTGCCATACAATTTGGTTTTTCCTGCATATAAAATACGGTCGCCTGATTTTAGTCCTGCTTTTGCAGAAGGTCCGTTTTCGACTGGCTTGATAATCGCCACAGAATCTTTATACATATAAAAATTAATTCCGATGCCAACAAAATCACCTTTCATGCTTTCAGCAACTTCGGCTTGTTCGCTTGGCGGAATATAAACTGAATGCGGATCTAATTTAGAAAGAATATTATCGACTGTAAGATTTACGATCGAATCGGTATTTACACTGTCAACATATTCGGTATTGATAAAATCAATTAGTTTATTCAGTTTGGTTTTAGAATAATTTTTAGCCAAAAGCTGATCATCTGCGGAAGCGCTTGACAAACTTCCTATCACAATTCCGAGAGCAAGGGTCGCTCCGATAATTATTGGCAGATATTTGGGATTAAATTTCATTGCTCTTCTAAAACAGGAATATGTTCTACTTCGATACCCGCTTTTATTAAAAACTGAAGTCCGGAATCATCACGATATCCGTCCTGATACACCACTCTTTTTATTCCGGATTGATGTATTAATTTGCTGCATTCTTTACAAGGTGAAAGTGTAATATATAAAGTGGCACCTTCACAAGACTGAGTAGATCTTGCTACTTTCAGGATTGCATTTGCTTCGGCATGCAAAACATCCCAGCGCGTTAATCCTTCTTCGTCTTCACAGCAATTTTCAAATCCGGATGGTGTTCCGTTGTAACCATCAGAAATGATCATTCTGTCTTTTACGATAATAGCTCCTACTTGTTTACGCTTGCAGTATGATAAAAGACTCCATTCTTTGGCAATTCGCAAATAAGCTTTATCGTATTTATTTAATTTTTTTACTTCCATTTGTTTTTTATCTGTTCCAAATTGGACTTTCTATAATCATCGGAATTACAACTCCAATGATAAAGGCTGACATTACCAATGCCCAATCGCGTTTTGAAAAACGAAATACTGTTTGCACAATATATGAGATTACCAAAACCACAAAAACAACTACTAATTGTGCTGCTTCAATTCCTAAAGCAAATTCTCCTAAAGGTAATAATTTTGAAGCCGCCGAACCACCTAAAATTGTTTTAAAATAGTTTGAGAACCCAAGTCCGTGTATAATTCCAAAGAACAAAGTCACAAAAAACACCACGTTTACTCCGTCATTTTTAGCCGCTTTTCCTGCGGTAAAAAGATGATACAGCGCCGTTATCAAAATCGTAATCGGAATTAAAAACTCTACTATATTTACTTTTATGGCAATTATTCCGAAAACTGAAAGTATTAAGGCTAATGTGTGACCGATTGTAAAAACCGAAACCAAAAGCAAAATACGTTTCCAGTCTTTAAAAGTATACGGAACAGTTAATGCGATTAAAAAAAGAACGTGATCGTAAGCGTTGATATCTAAAACATGCTTTAATCCTATTTGAAAATAAATCCAAAATTGCGACATACGGGTAATACTATTAAATGATTAGGGGTTGTAAACTTACGATTTATTTTGAAGATTTTAAGATGCGGATTCTTAAAACAACAAGTAAAAATAAGTTAAATTTATGAGAAATTTAAAATTGTTAAATTAAAATAAGATTTATCTTTGTTCAATAAAAACCCATTTTAATTATGCCATTTTCAGAATTATTTGATAACGAATTCAAACAAAGAAACAGAGGTCATTTCTCTGCAATTGTGCGTGTAGCGTTTGCTGACGGTAAAGTAAGTCCAGAAGAAAAAGAGTTTTTGGACAAATTAGCTTCAAGATTAGAAATTTCAGAAGAAGAATATACAGAAATCCTTAAAGATCCGTGGAAACATCCAATAAACCCACCTTATTTATACACACAGCGTTTAGAACGTTTGTATGATTTGGCAAGAATGGTACACGTTGACCACCATTTAGGAGACCAACAGGAAGTTATGCTTACCCGTATGGGATTAGCATTAGGTTTTACTCCTGGAAACGTTAATTATATTGTTTCAAAAGCATTGTCTCTAATTGACAAAAAAGTTGATTTGGATACTTTTCTTTTTGAAATGGAAAATATGAATAAATAGTTTTTTAGTTTTCAGTCGCAGTTTTCAGATTGTGCTGTAATTTTTAAATACTATATCAAATTATAAACCCGACAGGTTTTAAAAACCTGTCGGGTTTATTTTTTTAAGTCCAGGCTGAAAACTGCGACTGTGACTGAACACTAAAAACTGATCACTCACTCAGCCGCCATAAATTCCTCGGCTTTTTCTACCATCTTATAGCTTCCGCAAAAGAAAGGCACTCTTTGGTGCAATTCAGTTGGCTGGATTTCCATAATTCTTCCAAAACCATCTGTTGCTTTTCCTCCTGCTTGTTCTGCTAAAAAAGCCATCGGGTTACATTCGTACAATAAACGTAATTTCCCTTTTGGTGCTTTTGAACTTGTCGGATAAATATAAATTCCACCTTTAATCATATTTCGATGAAAATCGGCTACCAAACTTCCAATGTATCTCGAAGTGTATGGTCTGTCTCCTTCTTCTCGCTGGCAGTATTTAATGTAATTTTTTACTCCCTGCGGAAAATGGACATAGTTTCCTTCGTTTACCGAATAAATGTTCCCATTTTCTGGAAATTTCATGTTTGGATGCGAAAGATAAAATGTACCTATCGCTGGATTTAACGTAAAACCATTTACGCCATGTCCTGTCGTATACACAAGCATGGTTGAAGTTCCATAAATTACATAGCCTGCTGCAACTTGATTGATTCCCGGCTGTAAAAAATCCTCGCTAGTTACCGGAGTTCCTATTGGAGTAACTCTTCTAAAAACAGAAAAGATAGTTCCCACAGAAACATTTACATCAATGTTTGAAGATCCGTCAAGCGGATCCATTAAGATCACGTACTTATTATTATGACTGTTGTCGCTCCCCTGAACAGTAATAAAATCGTCGTTTTCTTCAGAAGCAATACCACAGACAATCTCACGGTTTATTAACGTCTGGATAAATACTTCGTTTGCATAGACATCTAATTTTTGCTGGTCTTCACCTTGAATATTCTGTTCGCCTGCCGCGCCCACAATATCTACTAAACCCGCTTGGTTTACTTTATGATTGACCACTTTTGCTGCCAATCGAATAGAGTTGATAATTCGCGAGAGTTCTCCCGACGAATACTGAAATGCTTTTTGGTTCTCAATAATAAACTCTCCCAGTGTTTTATTGCGTTCTTCCATTTCTAAATCGTTATAGTTTTATTTTTAAGTCACAAATATCGCTTATTTTGTGAGAATGATTTAAAAATTATTTTGTTTGTTTGCTACTATTGTATATTTGCTAACAATCTGCAAAAAGCATCCAATAAAATGACGCTTTTTTAGATAATAAATAGTTAAAAATAAGAATATATGAATATTAGAAAAGGAAATCCTGAAGATATGAAATCGGTGTTAGGGCTTATTCAGGAGCTTGCAATATTCGAAAAAGAACCCGATGCGGTTGTCATTACAGAGGAAGATTTAGTGCGCGACGGTTTTGGCGAAAAACCATTATTTCACGTTTTTGTTGCAGAGATCGAAAACGAAGAAAAACAAAAAGAAATTGTTGGAATTGCGTTGTATTATTACCGCTATTCTACCTGGAAAGGAAAGACGATTCATCTTGAAGATTTGATTGTAAAAGAGAAGATGCGAGGCACAGGTTTAGGTTCTGCCCTTTATGCTGAAATCATGAAACAAGGAAAAAGAGACAATGTTAGAAGAGTGGAATGGAATGTTTTGGATTGGAATACTCCAGCTGTTAATTTTTACAAGAATTCTGGCGCGAGAATTCTCGATGGCTGGCAGGTTGTTCAAATGGATGAAACGGGAATTAATTCGTTCTTAGAAAAATTATAAAAAAAAAATATTTAGCCACAGATTATAAAGATTAAAAGGATTTTAAAATCTGTGGCAATTCGCCACGAATTCACGAATTTTTATTCGTAAAGATTAGAAAAAAAAAGTTCGTGAATTCGTGGCAAAAAAAATCTAAAAATCTAAAATTAAAAATGAGAGTATTTAAATTTGGTGGTGCATCGGTAAAAGATGCAGATGGAATTAAAAACGTATACGACGTTTTACAAAAAGTGGGTTATGAAGACGTGATTTTGGTAGTTTCTGCGATGGGAAAAACTACAAATGCTCTCGAAGTTGTAATCAAGAATTACTTTGAAAAATCGACAGAATTAAATGCTTCTGTTCAAGAAATTAAAAAATATCACAATCAAATCTTATTGGATTTGTTTGAAGATGAAAATCATGCCGTTTTTACAGCTGTAAATGCTCAGTTTGACGAATTAGAATACTTCTTGGCGCATAATAAATCTCCAAATTACAACTTTGTTTACGATCAGGTGGTAAGTTTTGGTGAATTGATTTCGACTAATATCTTAAGCCATTATATGAATTTTAGAGGAATTCAGACGCAATGGCTTGATGTTCGTAATTTCATTAAAACGAATGCAAACTACAGAGATGCAGAAGTTGACTGGGAAACTACGCAGCAAAACATCAGCAAAAATGTACCTAGAAAACAATTAAATATCACACAAGGTTTCTTAGGTGCAGACGAAAATAATTTTACAACAACTCTTGGCCGTGAGGGTTCTGATTATACTGCCGGAATTTTTGCTTACTGCTTAAACGCTGAAAGTGTAACAATCTGGAAAGACGTTCCTGGAGTTATGAATGCCGATCCGCGCTATTTTGAAAATGCAAGTTTGTTAAACCAAATTTCATATCGTGAAGCTATCGAATTGGCATTTTATGGAGCAACGGTTATTCACCCAAAAACATTACAGCCATTACAGAAAAAAGAAATTCCGTTGTATGTAAAATCATTCGTTAATCCTTTATTAAAAGGAACTTGCGTTTCTAAAGGTGTAGATTTGGAACCGCAATATCCATGTTTTATCGTAAAAAGAGAACAGCTTTTAATTTCGCTTTCTTCTATTGATTTCTCTTTCATTATGGAAGAAAACATCAGTGAGATTTTTGGATTATTCCACGAATTCAAAATCAAAGTAAACTTGATTCAGAACTCAGCAATTAGTTTCTCTGTTTGTGTGGAAGATAAATTTGGAAATTTCCCAGAATTGAATGCTATTCTTTCTAAAAAATTCAAAGTGGAATACAGCGAAAATGTAACCTTATATACAATCCGTCACTTTACAGAAGAGGCAGCGCAAACTGTCGAGGCAAACAAAGAAGTTCTACTAAAACAAGTTAGTCGCGAAACTATGCAGATTGTCACTAAAGAATTAATCTAATATTGCTTTATAAAAGGTAATTATTTCAATTCAAATATATTTAGAAAGGCTTCGCTTAATTGTGAAGCCTTTTTTATTACGAAAGAATTTTCTCTATTTTATCTATTTTTTTATTAAATTTACTTTTCTTTCTAAAGAACCTAAAATGAGTAAAAAAAGTTTTTTATTGGTTTTCATTATCCTTGGTTTATTATACGTCAGTATATCTTTAAGTCCGTTGCTTACAAAGGATATCAAAGACATTTCTTTTTCAGATTTTAGATTGGTAATTGGTCCATTTTTATCTACAGTTGGAATTCTTATAACCTATACACAATTGAAAAAAGGAAAAGCCAACAAGCAATAACAGTTTTTCTAGCCAGAAAGAAATAAAAAAATGGAAGTACTAAATCTTTTATCTAAAAACCCGATTGTTGCTATCTCATTGGCTATAATCCTTATAACTAAACTATTTCCTCCAAAGAATATAAATTCTTTATATGGATATCGAACAGCAACTTCTATGAAAAGCAAATCAAACTGGGACTTTGCTCAAAAATACAGCACAAATCTTTTATTACTTCTATTATCATTCCTACTTTTAGTTCAAATTGTATTGTACCTAACATATGGAAGTACGTCACTAACTGATTCATCAACATTTATAAGTTTGATATTATGTGTTGTTATTGTTATATATAAAACAGAAAAGAAGTTAAAAACGAAATCTCTTCATTAACTATTAATCATAATTGCATTAGGATAATAAATCAATAAGAGAATAAACAATTCATTGAAAATGATAAACAGTCTGAATCATCGCCTAAATGCTTATATCTAAAAGCATTAAGCAATCTACCTCGCCCTATTATTCTCTGACTGTTCAATTTCAGCTTTCTTATAAGTCGTCTTTTTTGAGTCTCCAAAATTGTAAGTCGCAATTAATTTAAAATAATCAGTGCTATAGGTTCGGTGATAATAAATTTGAGTTTGCCCGACGTTATAATCACCAGAAACCATAAACTTATGAAAGATGTCGTTTGCAGTAAAATTGAGTTTTAGTGCATCTTTAAAAAAGTTTCGTTCTATTCCTAAAGTTATGGTTGAGCGAGCATTTTCGCTTCCTAATCCATGACTTCTATCACTTAAATACCAAGCTAAGAACTGCAATTTAAAGAGTTTTGGAATTGTAAATGTATTATTAGTATATAAATAAATCTGAGGTTTTACTGGACTAAAAGCAAATGCATAATAATTATCTACAGATTTCTGCCAAGTAATACTTGCTGTATTAACAGAATTCCACCATTTGAAGTTGAAAGATCGGGATAACGAAGTAAAAAAAAGTATGCCCTTTTTCTAGATTCAGTGCTCTTAAAATATAACTGTTTGGTGTATCTCCACGTAAAGCTGCCGCCGAAATAGGATCGATTTTATAAGTGTAGCCGACTTTAAAATCGAACTTTTCGTACATCATACCTATTTCAAAAGCATGTGTTTTTTCTGGAAGCAGATTTGGATTTCCTTCAATTGTCGTAAATGGATCCTGATAAATCACATACGGATTTAAAGCCTGATATCTAGGTCTTGTAATTCTGGAAACATACGAAAAATGTCCTTTCCAGTCTTCTGAAAGATTAAAGTTTAAAAGTGCGTTTGGAAAAAAATTACTGTATGATTTCTCATATTTCTGAATTCCGTTGGCATTTGCAAATAAATCATAACTCGTTTTTTCTGCCCTTACGCCAAGAGAAAAATTGACTTTTTCGTTTAATGTTCCAATATAATTTAAGTACGCGGCAGCAATTTTTTCATTGTATTCAAAATCACTTGAAAGCTCATCATCGAGTTCAAAATCTACGTTATCATTAGAAATCAAAAAATCTGTTCCCGAATTTATGGTGGCGTGGCTAAACTTCGTTCCTATTTCTAGTTTTGTTTTTTCGTTTATTTTCTGCGAATAATCGACTTGAACAGCTATTATATTGATTCGGCTTCCAACATTATTCTTCAAAAATCTCTCAGAATCTGTTTGTTCAACCAAACTGCTTTCTTCAATAAAATCTCTTATGGTTTGATTATAATTTGAAAATTGTGATCCTATAAATAATGTTGAACCATTCGAAGTTGTCCAATTATAATTCAAATTGATAAACTGATTTAACAAAACATCGTTTCGGTCAACGTCTGTGGCATAAAAACTTTTTCCTGAGTTATTAGTTATCGAATTCCTGCTTTCTGTAATGCCGCCCAAATCGTTCACATTTCCGCTATAAGCCAATGAAATATAATTAGTTGGAGAAAAACTATATTGAAGTCCAAATCCGAAATTAGAATAATTATTAAACCTTCTTTTCCAATCGGTTGTCAATTCAGATTTCATAAAATCATCAGGATTTGAACGTTCTCTAGTTGTATACAACAATTCACGGTTTCTTCCCAACTGCAAACCATAATTGGTTACAAAAGAGAATTTCCCTTTCGAATAATTAAAATCTAAAAGCGTGTTGTAAAGCGTTCCTCCAAATTTAGACACTGTTACATGCTGATTGACAGTTCCCATTACACCACTATCCATATTTTGTTTGGTTATAATATTGATCACCGCTTTTCCTTCGGCATCATATCTCGAAGAAGGATTGGAAATAACTTCAATTTTTTGAATCTGAGAAACTGGAATTGCGGCAAACCGTTCGTAATTAATCAAAACTCCGTTGAGATAAATAATGGCTTCACCTTTCCCGACAACGCTAATTTCTCCGTCGGCGACCACAACATTTGGCACTCTTCCAAGCAATTCGTTTACCGAACTGCTGGTTGCCAGAACAGTTCCGTTTACATTGACATCGAGATTTCCATTAGCTCCATATTTTAATAATGAAGGCTGGCTTTTTACGACAACTTCTGATAGTTGATTATGATTTTCTTTTACAATAATAGCACCTAAATCTATATTTTCTGTTCCCGAAAAATTAACATTCAAATAGCGATCTGCAAATTCTGCCGAAGTTAGTTTTACCAACACCTCTTTTTGATTTATATCTGATATTTGAAAAACACCATCTAAAAAATCCTGATGCTTTATTATTGTAGAATCTTTGACTGATACTATAGAAGCTGTTCCCATCATTAATTCGTTATTTGAATTGACGACTCTCCCAGAAATTGTCTGAATTGACTGTGCATTGGATTGCGTTACATTGAAAAGAAAACAATAAATGTAAACGAAAAATAAAATTAAAAACCTCATAAATTTTAGCGATTAAGTTTTGACTTTGATAAAACAAAAGTCAGTTCTTAATCCCTTTATAAGGTAATCGAAAGCGAAATCAGGAGTACGGATTTATAAATTAATACTCTATTTATGCCTGCAAAGCCTGAATTTGATAGTTTAAAGGTGTGGTTCCAGTATGTTTTTTAAAAGCCGCAAAAAAGGTTGATTTGGAATTAAATCCCACATCGTAACCAACAGATTCTAATGTCAGTTTATCATTTGAAGTTATAATTTCGCAAGCATTTTGAATTCTAAATTCATTTATGAAACTGGTAAAATTCTTTCCGAGATTGTTATTTAGAAACTGAGACAACTGATGGCTGGATATATTTACTTCTTTAGATAAATCTTTTAAACTCAAATTCGGATTTTTATATAATACTTTTTCATTCATGATATTTTCCAATTTTTGGAATAAAATCTCGGCTTCTTCATTGTTCAGTTTTTTATCTTTTTGAATATTAAGCAGAAATAAATCATCTGTTTTCTTTCTGTGCAAAAGAACCAAAATGATCAGGTATAAAATAAAGGTGAAAGCAAGCGCTCCCGTAATGCAGGAAACAAACGGAACTCGCGCAAATCCGAGAAAGTAAGCCATAAATATTGAAGCATTTCCCAGAAAAATCATTCCGAACCATCTCTCTGAAGGTGAAGAATCGGTATAATTCTGAGTTACTTTTTGAAGCAATTCTCTGTTTTCAAAACCAGAAATAAAGAAGTATGAAAACCATTGAAGAAAAATAGCTGTTACAAAATAATCATTCCATAAAACTGGATAATTTTGATATGGAAATACAAAACCAATTATTAGAATTACCAAAACCCAAGTGGCTAGATGCCATTTCCATTGTATCAAAATGTTGTTTCGGATTCCTGATTTTAAAACATAATACAAAAGCGGACTAACTAACATACAAGCTGAAAGCCCAATTTGAAGATAGATTTTAGGCAAATCATTATTAAAGTAAACCAAAACTGTAACCACAATTCTGGTACTTAAAATAAACAAAAGCGCACCAAGAAAAAGATTAGAAAGATATTTTTTTCTTGGTAAAAAATAAAAAATACAGACTTAGAATAAATCCGTTGAAAGCGCCCAAAGCACCAAAAAAGAATAACATTTCTTTGCCTATACTCATATTTAAGTTTGTAAAGCTTGAAGCTGATAGTTAAGCGGAGTGGTTCCCGTATGTTTTTTGAAGGCCGCGAAAAAAGTAGATTTAGAATTAAAACCAACATCATAACCAACGGATTCTAGAGTCAATTTATCTGAAGATGTAATAATTTTACAAGCTTCACTAATTCTAAATTCGTTTACATAACTCGTAAAATTCTTTCCTAAATTACTATTCAGAAACTGCGATAATTGATGACTAGAGATATTAATTTCCTGAGACAAATCTTGAAGGGTCAGATTCGGATTTTTATACAAACTTTTTTCAGACATAACCTTTTCTAGTTTTTCTGACCAGATTAATGCTTCTTCCGAATCTATTTTTTTATTCGAAATCTTTCCATTCAATAAAAATAGATCGTCGGTTTTTTTTCTGTACAAAAGAATTGAAATTCCTAAATATAAAATGAATGAAAAAACAACTGCGCCACTTATATAAGTTGCTGCAGAAGCTCCCATAATGGCCAAGAAATAAAACAGAAATAAGAGAAAATTACCAAAAAACAACATTCCGAACCACATTTCTGACGGAGTTGTTTTTTCTTTTCTACTCAAGATTTTTCTTAGAACGCTACGAAGTTCAAAACCAGCAAAAGCAATATAAACAAACCATTGAAAATAAATGATTTTTATAAAAAAGCCTCCCCAAAATTTCGGATACATTTCGTACGGATATAAAATGCCGACAGATACAATAAAAATTGCCCAAAATGCCAAAATAAATTTCCAGGATTTGGGCATTGTTTGCACTTCATCAATAGCCGATTTAATAAAGTAATACAAAAAAGGTCCGATGAAAAAACAAGCTGTAAGTCCAAATTGCAAGTACATTCTTGGCAATTCGGGATGAAAATAAACAAATACAGATTTCCCAATTCGGATACTTAAGGCAAACAAGAGCGCTCCAAGGAAATAATTGGTTAAGTATTTTTTCTTGGTAAAAAAGAAGAAATAAATTCCAAGAATAATTCCGTTGAAAGCTCCTAAAGCACTAAAAAAGAATAGAAGTTCTTTGGTAGTATCCATAATGTAAGTTCGTTATATCCTAAACAAAGCTAAAAAAAGATTGGCTTATTAGGAAAATAATATCCCAATTCTATTAAACTTATGCGGATTAAGGTTAAAAATACCCTGATTTCACATAATACAATTATGATAAGGTAAGTAATTTAGTTTTTTTAGTTCAATAATTACTAACCAACCAATTATCAAAAAAATGAAGAAACTATTTTTTATCACAGTAATGCTTATTGGCATATTTTATTCATGCAGTAAAGACGAGTTTACAGAAAGTAAATCAGAGAATAAGATCGATTATTTTACTTTAAACAAATCAGTGGATAAGCAAATCAGTACACTAAGAACTTTAACTGTAAATTCTAATGTTGAAGAAAACTATTTAAAGTATTTTAAAACTAAACCAAAATCATTGAATGCTAATAAAAGTACCCAACATGAAACAACCATTAAAATTACTTTAGCCCCTCATTATAATCAAGAAGAGAGTCAGTTTATGCTAAGTTTTTATCAGGATCTTGCAAACTGTTACGATAATAAGATTATTGAACTTTTGAATTCAAAAAGAATCTCGGTTAACAACAGCAATTTTTCATTAGATTTTAAAAATGAAGCTAATTTTATATTTAGTACAATTGAAAAAACCACTAATGAAATAGGCGCAATTTTAAACAAATCTCAAACTAGTAAAACAGGAAAAGCGGCTGGTTTTGGAGATTGCTTTGCAACAAAAGGAAAAGGTATAGGAAGAGCAGTCGCAACTGGAGCTTTAGTAGGTGCAGCTGGAGGGGCAATGGTGGGTGCAGCTGGAGGAACTGTAGCATTGCCTGGTATAGGAACTGCCAGTGGGGCTATAGGTGGAGCTGTTTTTGGGGCAGCTAAAGGAGCTGTAAGCGGAGGACTAGTGGAACTTACATGGGCTTTTATAGACTGTGCTATGGAACGCTCAACTTTAGAAGCTGAGTATATCTACTTTGATGATTTCTATATAGAGATTATTGCTCCAAATGATCCTGATCAATTTAATTTTTATATATTTGAAAACTCTGACAATCTAATAAATACTGTTTTAAACACTTCAGACGAGACATTAATAAGATTTATAGAATAATTATGAAACCAAATAATATAAAAATACTCACTTTTGTATATAACTATATTTTTAGTCCTATTGCTATAATCGTAATGTTTTGGATTATTTTTTTTGAAGGGAATTCATTCTCTTTACAAAAAATAATTGATCACAAATTTGATTTAAAATTATACTTAGCATTATTCTTAGCAATAGCTTTCCTAATATTTTTTAGACGTGGAATAAAACTCCCAAAGGATAACAACAAATAACAAAGGAAGACTCCTAATATGGAATCTTTTTTATTACATTTTATTATCATTTCTCTTCTTCAAATCCTTAATTACCTTTTTTAACTCCTTTATTCGTTCTTCATATTGTTCTATGACTTTTTTTCGATAATTGAGTAACAGCCCCTGACGAAGATTCATCCTTTCTTTCGTCATCCATAATTAATAATTCTTCAGGGCTTATTACAAAAATTTTAGAGATTTTTAAAATATGAATAGCCCAAGAACCACTTTCTCCATTTTCCATCCTAGCATAGGCTGATTGAGATATATGGAGATAATCTGCGACTTCTTCTTGTGACATGTTTTTACTTTTTCTAAGCATTCTTAATTTATTTCCAACTAAAACATTCATAATCTACATCATTTCTTTAATACTAGAGAGGACGATTTTATAAATATATACTCACAAAAAATCATTTTTTTTTTATAAAAAATTCTAAAAGAATTGAAAGCTCATATATGTATAGATTTGCAATTTCTTGATTATAAATACTACTTTTGACTTTTTAGAGTTAGAGTATTTATGTTGAAAAAATTACTGTTTTTGACGGTTTTCTTCTGGTTTTCTGCGCTTCAGGCTCAGGAAACTGAATCGCTGTACAAAACCAAAAAAGTAGTTGTTTCAAAAGATACCATTCGTCTTGAAAAAGTGGCCATCAACTCTGGATTCTTCCAGATTCTGAACACTAAAAACGAACCTATCGATTCGACTTTTTATAAGATCGATTTTCAAAAAGGATATTTGCTTTTAAATGAAAAATTCCAATCGGTTTCAGATACTTTAATTGTCAATTATCTTAACTATCCTGATTTCTTAACCAAAGAATATAGCCTTTACAAATCTGATCAGATTGTAAGCGGTGATGTTGGAACAGACAAATTATACCGAATTGATAATGGTTCAAATGCAAAAAAAGTAACGCCTTTTGATGGTCTGGAAACTTCCGGAAGCATTACTCGAGGCGTTACGGTGGGAAATAATCAAAGTACGGTTTTAAACTCCAATTTAGACTTGCAGATTACAGGAAAACTATCGGACAAAGTGAGTTTAAGAGCATCGCTTCAGGACAATAATATTCCGTTGCAGGATGGTGGTTATTCACAGAAACTCGATCAATTTGATAATATTTTCATAGAACTTTTTAGTGAGGATTGGAACATTCGAGCCGGCGATGTCTTTTTAGAAAACAGAAAAACTCAATTTTTAGGCTTTAATAAAAAGGTTCAAGGACTTTCTGCCAACTTCGATTTTGATACCGAAAAAAGCAAAACCAACGTTTTTGCTTCGGTTGCTTTTGTCAAAGGGCAATATACAAAAAGTACTTTTACAGGTCAGGAAGGAAATCAAGGTCCGTATAAACTAAAAGGCCAAAATGGCGAATTGTATGTTCTCGTTATTTCAGGCTCAGAGCGTGTTTATGTAAATGGTGTTTTGCTAAAACGTGGCGAAAACAACGATTATGTAATTGATTATAATGCGGGTGAAATTGTTTTTACTTCACTTTTTACCATCACGTCAGAAATGCGTATTAATGTCGAATATCAATACTCTGAAAGAAATTATAATCGTCTCGTAACATACGCTGGCGCAACGCACGAAAATAAAAATTGGAGTTTTGGCGGATATATTTATTCTGAAAATGATATGAAAAATCAGCCTTTGCAGCAAAATCTTTCTCCAGAACAAGTTCAGATTTTAAGTCAGGCGGGTGATGATGTCAATTTGATGAAAGCACCTTCTGCCTATGAAGATACTTATGCCGAGAATAAAATCTTGTACAAAAAAATATTGGTCAACTCAGTTGAAGCTTATGAATATTCAAATAATCCTGCCGATGTTTTGTACAATGTACGATTTAGCCAAGTTGGTTCAAATGCGGGAAATTATATTATTCAAAACAATAATTCTGTTGAACGTATTTATCAATATGTAGAACCTGTAAACGGAATTCTGCAAGGAAATTACGAACCAATTGTACAGCTTGTCGCGCCAATGAAACTTCAGGTAGCCACTTTTTTAGGAAAATATAATCCTGATGAAAAAACATTAGTTGATTTTGAATTGGCTGTCAGCAATAATGATCAGAATTTATTTTCTACAATTGATGATTCGAACAATGAAGGAATTGCTTTTAAAACCAATCTTAAAAAACGCCTTTTTTCCAGGAACTGGAATTTAGATGCTTTCGCGAATTATCAATACGTACAGCAAAATTTTAAATCGGTAGAACGTTTGTACAATATTGAATTTAATCGTGACTGGAATTTAACTGGAACATTGTATGGTAATCAAAGCCTTTTGGTTACGGGTTTGAATTTTGATTTATTTTCGAAAAAAGAAACTTCAAACATTGGTTTGCTGACTTATCAATTTGAGAAATTAGATTTTAGTGAGAGCTATTCTGGAGCGAGGCATACAACAAACGCTTTATTCAAATTGAAAAATTGGACGATTGAAAACAACGGAAGTTTCCTAAATTCTGACGCCACAGCTTCGACTTCTAAATTCATTAGAAACCAAACCCGAACCAAATATCATTTTGGAAAAAATTGGATTGGAGGAACTATGCAATTGGAAGATAATCAGGAAAAAGATAAAGTTACCAATCAGTTTTCGGCTTTAAGCCAAAGATTTTCAGAATATGGCATATTTACTGGACGGGGCGACAGCACTAAGGTTTTTGTTGAAGTTGGTTTTCTGCAAAGAAGAAACGATAGTTTGCAAAACGGATTATTACAGCATGTCAATAATTCGCAGACGTATTATTTAAAATCAAAACTGATTCAGAACAAAACAACCGATTTGGCAGTTTATGCGAGTTATCGAAATTTAGATTTTACAGATAAATCGAGACAAAATGAACCTTCATTAAACTCGAGAATTCTGTACAACGATCGCTTTTTTAATCAGCTCATGCAAATTGGAACTGCTTACGAAACCAGTTCTGGAACTATTGCACAGCAAGAATTTACATATGTAGAAGTGCCAACAGGTCAAGGCGTTTATACTTGGAATGATTATAACGGCAACGGAATTCAGGAATTGGAGGAATTTGAAGTTGCCGTTTACCAAGATCAGGCGAGATATGTGAGGGTATTTTTGCCGAATCAGGTTTATATTAAAACCAATCAAAATAAGTTTTCGCAGTCTTTAACTTTAAATCCGTTGCAGTGGCAGAATGAAAAAGGATTTAAAAAACTGCTGTCTTATTTTTACAATCAGACTTCTTTTATAATGGATCGAAAGATCAAAAGTGATGGCGAAAAGTTAGAACTCAATCCGTTTGATTCTTCAGAAGACAATATTTTAGGATTGAATTCTAGTTTCAGAAATAGTTTATTTTACAATCGAGGCAAGCAAAAACATTCTGTTACGTATTCTTATTTGATTAATAAAGGTAAAAGTCTGCTTTCTGTTGGTTCGCAACATGTACAGAATTATTCGCATCAAATTCAGTACACCCATTTATACCAAAATAGCTGGTTATTTAATTTCTTCACCAAAACCATAAAAACCGATTTGGTTTCTAAAGATTTTGTCGAAAAAAATTATGATATTCAAGGCTGGCAGCTGGCACCAAAAGTGAGTTATCTATTCTCGAAAAATACAAAGTTGGACTTCTTTTATGAACTTCAAAACAAAAAAAATCAAATTGGAAATTTCGAAACTTTAGATCAAAACAGAATCGGAACTTCTTTTTCTTATGCAGGCGAAAAGAAAGTGACGGTGAATGGAGAATTCTCTTTTTATGAAAATAAATTTAACGGAAATGAATTTTCATCAGTCGGTTTTCAGATGCTAGAAGGACTTCAGGCAGGGTCAAATTTGGTTTGGAAACTGCTTCTGCAAAAGAACATTACGTCTTTTTTGGATGTTAATTTAAATTATCAAGGCAGGAAAAGTGAAACAGGGAATACAATTCATACAGGAAATGTGCAGCTTCGCGCATATTTTTAAGGTCTTGCGAAAAAGATGACAATAAATTGTTTAATTTTAATTGAAATTTAAACTTTTAGCCTTATGAAAAAATTAGTATTGTTATGTTTAATGGTTGTTTTCTCTTCTAATTTTTATGCTCAGGAAACAACTGCAAAAACTGCGAAAAGTAAAACAGAAGCTTCGGCAAAAAAAAACTAAAGCTAGCGCAGACAAAGCTTCGGCTGACGCAAAAAAAGAAGCGTCAAAATCTAAAAAAGCAGCAGATGACGCAAAAACTGCTTCAACAAAAGCCAAAAAAGAGTCTGCTGACGCTGCAAAAAAGACTGCCGACAAAGAAGCTGCAAAAGCTAAAGCTGATGCAAAAAAAGCTACTGTAGAATCTGATAAAGCAAAAAATACCGCTGACAAAGCAAAAAGCACTGCTGACAAAACCAAAACCGATGCCAAGAAAACGACCGCAAAGGCTGACGCTACTAAAAAAGACGCCACAGCTGCCAAAAAATCGGCTACTAAAACTTTAAAGGAAACTAACGAAAAAGCTCCCGCTGTACCAGACAAAGTAACAGGCGAATACAATGGTAAAAAAGTATATACAGGACCAAGAGGCGGTAAATACTATATTAACAAAAATGGTAATAAAACGTATATTCAGGATTAAGTTTCTAAGATGCTGAGACTCTAAGTTGCTAAGATTCTAAGATTAACAAATTAAGAGGCTGTCTCAAAAAATCGAGACAACCTCTTTTTTATTTATATTCAAATATAACCCGTGGTTTCAACCACGGGAACGCAATGAAATTCCTCCTCGCATGTCCCCGTGGTTGAAACCACGGGCTATGTTTCGAGCTTCTAGGTAGAATAAAAAGTACAGATTCAGTCTAAAATTTTTTATTCGCTAGCTATTAGAGAAATTTTCCATTTGTACTATTCTTCAACTTGATTTTCCTTTTGAGATAGCCTCTTTCTTGTTTTCTAAATAGAAAATCTTTGAACTTAGAAGCTTAGCAACTCAGAAACTTAGCACCTTAAATTAATAATTTCGTAATACCTCCGAAATAACATAAAAAACATATTTTTCTATCTTCGTTTTTAAAACTGTTAAAAATGAGTATAGATTATTCTGCGAATAAAACTATTTTAGTGGCTCCATTAAATTGGGGACTTGGACATGCCACTCGATGCATTCCTATTATCAAAGCGCTTCAGGAGAATAATTATATTCCGATTATTGCTTCTGATGGAGTTGCTCTGGCTTTATTACGAAAAGAATTTCCTTATATACAAACTTTAGAATTGCCTTCCTATCATATTGAATATGCGAAGAATGGCAAAAATTTTAAATGGAAGCTGATTAAAAATCTTCCGAAGATGATTACTGCTATTTTGGACGAGAAAAAAATGGTGAATCATTGGATAAAAAAACATGGCATTGACGGTATAATTTCGGATAATAGATTGGGAGTTATCAGTAAAAAAGTGCCTTCTGTTTTTATTACACATCAATTGAACGTAATGACAGGAAATACGACTTGGTTTACCAGTAAATGTCATCAGCATTTTATTAAAAAATACAATGAATGCTGGGTTCCAGATTCTAATGAAAAAATAAACCTGACGGGAGATTTAGGACACTTGAAAAATAGTGATCTGAATCTAAAATATATCGGTCCGCTTAGCCGCATGAAAAAAAAGGATACGCCAAAAATATATGATTTGATGATTATATTGTCTGGTCCAGAACCGCAGCGCACTTTCTTAGACGAAAAACTGCAGAAAGAAGCGGCAAAATATTCTGGAAAAGTAGTTTTTGTACAAGGGAAAGTAGAAAAATCGCAGGAAAAATGGCAAGCTGGAAATGTTACTTATTACAACTTCATGAATTCCAAACAGCTTGAACAGACTTTTAATGAAAGTGAATTTGTATTGTGCCGTTCGGGTTATACAACGGTAATGGATTTGGCAAAGCTGGGTAAAAAAGCCTTTTTTATTCCAACTCCAGGTCAATATGAGCAGGAATATCTGGCGATTAAACTTCAAGAAGAAAATCTTGTGCCGTATGCCATGCAAGAGGACTTTACCATTGAAAATTTATCAAAAGTAAAATCGTTTAAAGGATTATCCCAATTTGAAAATAATATTGATTGGGATTCATTATTTAAGGTTTTTGAGGACAAAACTGCGTGATTGTACGCGGATGAAGCGGATTTGCTATCGCAAAGACGCAGATTATACGGATTTTATCTATTACTTCTTCCTATAAAAAAAACCTCCAGCTAAAGCTGGAGGCAATTGAATTTTCCCTTAAATAAAAAATCAGTTTTTATCCGCGTCTTCGCGAAAGCGAATCTGTTTTATCTGCGTACTGATTTTAGAAGTTAAACTGCACTTGCAATCTTAAAACATTTCCTTGCTGTCTGTTTACAGGCAAAACGCTATCTTCAAAAGTTCGATCAGCTACTACGTATTCTGCTGTAAGTTCAAAAGCTTTGATTGGTTGCCATTCAACACCAAATTCATAATCTCTAACGACGTAACTTCTAGCATCTTTTTCGTATTTTTTTCCTCCGTCATAATATTGGAATTTGGCAAAAGGATAAATACGCTGTTTTTTAAGATCCCATTTGTAGTTTAATAAAACGTAACCTCCATTTAAATCGGTTTGATCAATAGTTTTAGTAAGCGTATTGTATCGAGGTCCTGTACCTATGTTGTATTCCGTCTGGATTCCGAATGGTCTTGGATATAAAACGAAAGTCGCTCCAACTCGCTGATCTTTTACATATTGCGGATCATTAACTGTAACTCCTGGCGAAACTTCTCCTGTAAAAGCCCATTTACCAGTATAAGCTTGAATTCCCGGTTCTATAATCTGGCTTCCGATAACAAAAGGATATGTTATTCTAGACACAACATTTAAGTCTCTGTTTCCGTCTAACTTATTTGCAATCTGACCATTGTAAACCCCTAAAGCAAATACTCCAAAATCTCCAGAACCTTTGTAGCCATCTTTAACCAACATTTCAAAACGCTTTCTAATTTCGGCTGGTGCCCAATAAAAGAAAACTCCTAAATCACGCTCGTTTAAAATTGAAGAGTTGATGGCATCGGCACGGTCTAAAGTTAAACGCTGTGAACTTGACTGCATATTTTCAAATCCGTATGGAATTTTACTCTGTCCGACACGTACTCGATATTCTTTTTTCTTGTCAAAAGAAAGATCAAAATACAGGTCACGAATTTGAACAAAGTTCTGAATTCCTGTACTCGGCGAACTCGCAAAATCGGGTTGAAAATAGAAAAATACATTTGGGTGCACTTGCCCAGAAAATACCAAACGGGCACGGCGAATAAAAAGTCCGTTGTTTGCTTTTGCATCTGGAGCTGTAGAAGTTGTTCCCCAAGATCTATCGCATTGCTCACAGGAAACTTTATCGTTTGTAGAAAACAGACCATTGTATCTAATTTGTGCATAACCTCTCAAAGAGATTCTGTCATACCAATGTTCTTCAACTCCTCCTCCAGATTTCGTCTCTGGAAGTTTTGCTTTGTTTATAGAATCTAAAATACGCATTACTTCGTTTTTTACATCCTGTTTATTCAATTCTTGTTTGTTTGTTTCTTGTGCATTTGCCACACAAGCTAGCAGTAATAAAACTGCCAATAGTTTTCTTTTTATCATTAGTTCTGTAATTCCCTTAATTTCAGGATGCAAAGATGGAGCACCTATGTTAAGAAATCATTAACCAGATGTTACTATAATAAAAATTTAATGTTACGGCCAGAATCCGTATGTTTATTTATCGTTAAACACCCCTATTTCAGGACTTTTAGCGAATTTGAGCTTACATTTATTTAACGTCAACTTTTGACGATTTATTTGCTTTTTCGAGCGTAAAAGAGAACTCAGAACCAATTCCGAACTCACTTTCCACATAAACTTTCTCTTTATGCGCTTCAATAATATGCTTTACAATTGCCAATCCTAAACCAGAACCTCCTTCAGATCGAGTTCCGCTTTTATCCACTCGATAAAAACGTTCAAAAAGTCTCGGAATATTTTGTTTTTCAACTCCTTCACCATTATCACTGATACGAATTAAGACTTTTTTCTTGGTTAAGTTTACAACACCAACTTCAGTCAAACCACCTTCTTTTCCGTATTTAATAGAGTTAACAATCAAATTTTCCAGCACTTGTTGAATTCTGTCTTGATCTCCTCTAATCATAACCGACTTCACATTTTTACTTTCAAAAGCCAGTTTGATTTTCTTTTTGTCTGCCTTCATTTCGAGCAGTTCAAAAACATTCTCAATCAATTCAACAATATCAAAATCAGTCATATTCAAATCCAAATCTCCCGATTCTAGTTTGGTAATCATGTCTAGATCTTCTACTATATAAATAAGGCGCTCTACTCCTTTTTCGGCACGTTTTAAATATTTTTTTCTAATATTTTTGTCATCCATTGCGCCATCAAGCAAAGTCGAAACATAACCTTGAACGGTAAAGAGAGGCGTTTTCAATTCGTGCGAAACGTTTCCTAAAAATTCTCTTCTATATTGCTCACGAATTTCAAGCATTTCGATTTCGAGTTTTTTATCAGTCGCGAACTTTTTCACTTCGCGCGAAAGCGTTTCCATATCTGTATTAATAGGCTGATTGATTAAGGTTGTTGATTCTAATAACGACACCTCATCGTAGATTTTCTTTACTCTTCTGTAAATAAATCGTTCTACACGATACTGTAAAACCAGAAAAGAGAAAATATAGACTGCAATTATGAAAATGATTCCAAACGCAACTTGATGTTTTAATTGATTTTTATAAAATAATGACATTAGCATCAGTACAAATCCTGTTGTAAAGAGACTGATATATAATGCCGATTTTATGGCAAACTTGTATGTTTTTTTAAAATTAATTTTCATTGAAAAAATTGAACCATTAAGAAATTAAGAAAATTAAGTTTTGCTTTTAAGTCATTTTCTTTTGAATAAATCAAAAAACAAAAAAGGAATAACTCAAAAACCATATAAGAAAATGAAGATTGTACAGCTTCAATTCTTATATGGTTTAAATGTATTGAATATTTTTAAAAAAATTTGAAAGGGTTTAAATCTTTACCAAATTCTAAAATCACTTAGTATATCAGAACCTTAGCATCTTAAAAATCTAAACTTCAAATTTGTAACCAACACCTTTTATGGTTTTAAAAAGATCTTCTCCTATTTTTTCGCGAAGTTTTCTGATGTGAACATCGATTGTTCTACCACCCACTACAACTTCATTGCCCCAAACTTTATCCAAGATTTCGTCTCTTTTAAAAACTTTACCTGGTTTTGAAGCTAATAAATAAAATAATTCGAATTCTTTTCTTGGCAGAGCAATTTCTACATTGCCTTTTATGATTTTGTATTCCTCACGGTTAATCTCGATTCCGCCTACATTTAAAGTATCTGTAACAACTTCTTGTTCTTTTAACCTTCTTAACAGCGCCTTTACTTTTGAGACCAATAATTTTGGCTTAATCGGCTTGGTAATATAATCGTCTGCACCGGCATCAAAACCAGCTACTTGAGAATAATCTTCGCTTCTTGCTGTAAGGAATGTTATGATAACATTATTTAACTCTGGAATTTTTCTAATATGCTCGCAAGCCTCCATTCCGTCCATTTCTGCCATCATCACGTCCATAATGATTAGTTCTGGCAGCTCTTTCTGTGCTTTTGCTATAGCTTCTTTTCCATTAGAAGCTGTAACAATCTGATAGCCTTCCTGAGCAAGGTTATAGCCAACGATTTCTAAGATATCTGGTTCGTCGTCAACTAATAAAATCTTAGTTTGTGTTTTTTTCATAAATAGCAAAAATTGAGATTTTTATATCGAAACTTCTTCATTAAACATTCGATATTTCTTATTTCACAGGGTAAATATACTAACAAAAGAACCTTTAAAAAATGGTGTTAACCGTAATTTAATCTCGTAACAATTTGATAATCTTAACAACACAAAAACATAACAAGTCGGTAACATGGACTTCACAGAGCGGTTCTTTCTTTGCACAAAAATAATAAGACACAAACACAACACTGAAAAAAAATGAAATTCAATTTAAGATTTCTCTTTATTGCATTATTTATCTGTACGATTTCGATCGCGCAAAACAAAGGTACGATTTCTGGAGTTCTGACTGACAAAGATATGAACAACGCTGCTCTGCCATTTGCTAATGTTTTAGTTAAAGGTACAAATATTAGCGTAAATACCGACGTAGACGGAAAATATTCGTTAAGCGTAAATCCTGGAAATTATACTTTAATCTTTAGTTTTTTAGGATATGAATCTGTTGAAGCTCCAGTAGCTGTAAAAGCAAATGAAACTGTAACTATTAACAAAGGACTTTCGTCTGGAAGTTATACTCTTAAAGATGTAGTTGTAAAATCAACTGCTAACAAAGAAAAAGAAACTGCTCTTTTATTAGACCAAAAAAATGCTGTGGTAATCAAGCAAAGTATTGGTGCACAGGAAATGTCTAGAAAAGGCGTAAGCGATGTTGAAGAGGGTTTGACAAAAGTAACCGGAATCTCAAAAGTAGGATCAAGAGGAATATTTGTACGTGGTCTTGAAGATCGTTACAACAACTTATTGATCAATGATCTTGCTGCTCCATCAAACAGCCCATATTCAAAAATCGTTCCGCTAGATTTGTTCCCAACAAATATTGTAGGGGTAATTGATGTTTACAAAACTTTCAATCCAAATATTTATGGAGATTTCGCTGGAGGAACTTTTAACATTCAAACTTCAAAACCAACAAAAGCTATCACTAAAATAAATGTTGGAGCAGGATATACAACTGGAAACAGCTTTAAAGATTTCTTGCTTTCAGGAGACGCAGATACTGCCGCAGGTTTCTTCGGATTTAATGGCAAAGATAGAGAATTGCCAAGTTTCTTAGGCGAAACTGCAGGAAGAACAACTTTCACACAAGATCAGGCATTAAATTCTGTAAGTGGAGACAAAGGTTTTAACGTAAGCAAAAGCAAAAGCCCATTAAACTCAAGCTTCAATTTTCTGCACGCTGAAAAATTTGATTTAAGCAACAACCGTAACATTTCCTATTTATTATCTCTTAATTTTGACAACAACTTTGCAGTTAGAGAAGGTGTTAATAGAACATTGCAAACACTTGGTGATAAATATAACAATGACTTCATCAACACTGAATACCGTTTCAAAACTAGCACTTCTGCTTTAGTTGGTGTAAATTATTCAGCTGAACGATATAAATTATCTTTCAACACTTTATACTTAAAAACCACATTAAACTCAATCTTAGATCAGTACGGGGTTTTAAGCAATAATGGTATCACGAATAACTTTATCCGTACGAATCAATTAGACAAAACGGATTATTTAAATGCTCAATTATTAGGTGAATACAATTTGACAGAAGATAAAAACCAAACTTTAAAAGGTGGTGTATCTTATGCAAATACTAAATACGGTCAGCCAGACAGAAAATTCTATACTGGTACTCAGGAAGCAGATAACCAAATCAACACTTCTTACGGAGGTAACAACTTCTTACGTCAATATTTAACTGTAGACGGAAATGTATTTGTTTCTGGATTATTAGAATACAATTTGAAATTCGGAAAAGACAAACAAAACAAATTGACTGTTGGTTATAACGGAAATGCATCTAAAATGGAATCTTCTTACCGTTTTGTATCAAGTTATGGTGGTACTTTTTCATCAAACGATATCAACAATATCGATTCGAAAATTACAACTGACATTAACAACAACGTAGTTGCTTTTGCTGAAAGTTCAAACACAACTTATAAAGTAAAACTTAATGAAAGTGCAAATGCAGGATACGCAAACTTATTCTGGAAATTTGCTGACAAGTTTGAACTTAACGGAGGTGTAAGAGTTGAAAATACAATTAAAGAAACACATTTCAGAACTTTAGGCTCTTTTGATGATCCGTACAAAATAAAAACATACAATAATCTTTATGTTTTACCTTCTGTAAACTTGAAATATCTTATGACAGAAACGTCTAATATTCGTTTCGCTGCAAGTAAAACATATACAAAACCAGTTGTAATGGAATCTTTCCCTATCTCATACATCAATGCAGATAACACTTCAACACAAGGTAACTCATTACTAAAAAACAGTGACAACTATAATGTTGACTTGAAATACGAATTATTCCCAACTGCTAAAGAAATGATCACTTTTGGAATATTTGGAAAATATATTGACAATCCAATTGAAAGAACATTTATTGCAAACGCTACATCGGGAACAGTAACTACTTTCTTAAATTCTGACAATGCAACTTTGTACGGAGCAGAAGTTGAATTCCTTTTAGGATTAAACAGAATTAGCGAAAATCTTGAGCATTTCTCTTTCGGATTAAATGCCTCATTAATGTCTACGAAAGTAAATGTTGCAAAAACTTACGAATCTCAGGATGAGGACGGAAATGTAACGGTTAAAAATTCAATCGAAACACATAGCTCTAGATCATTACAAGGTGCGTCAGATTGGTTAGTAAACTCAGATTTAAAATATGAATTCAATTTAGGCAAAGACTGGACAAACACTATGTCTCTTGTTTATGGAGTATTTGGAAAAAGAATTTATGCAGTAGGAACAAACGGTCAGGATAACACTTACGAATTGCCTGTATCTCAATTAGATTTTGTTTGGGGAAGTAAAATCTCAGAACATTTTGATGTGAAATTTACAGCAGACAACTTACTAAACCCTGCAAGACAATTAGAATTTGGAAACAACGGAACTGTAAAAGTTGATGAGCCATCTTTATTAGCAAACAGCTACAAAAAAGGCGTTGGATTCTCAGTAAAACTTGGTTATACTTTCTAATGTTAACAATAAAGATATCAAAAGCCCCAGAAATTCTGGGGCTTTTTTTATGGCAGCAATTTGCATAAATCCACTTAACATTCCCTTCACATTTTGGTCAATTTTTGATAACCGTAATGTAATACTCAGATAACACCCTAAATAGATTAACCTCATAATTTTGACAAAAATAAAAACGAATAATACAACACAAAACTATGAAAACTAAAATTCTTGCTTTAGCACTTGCTACAGGTTTATTTTTTAATTCTTGCTCAAGCAGCGACGATCCAACTCCTGCACCGACACCTGCTACAGGAGAAATTACAGGTCCTATCACTGCAAACAAAACTTACGCTTACGGTAACTACACTTTAAAAGGAATTGTAAAAATTAATTCTGGTGTAACTGTAACTTTTGATGCAGGATCTACAATCACTATAGACAAAGCTACTGGAGACAATGCTTTAGTTGTTTTAAACGGAGGAAAACTTATCATCAACGGAACTGCTGACAAACCAGTTGTTTTTACAGAAAAATCTAAAGTTCCAGGTTCTTGGGGAGGTATCATCATGTATGGTGATGCACCTGCAAAAGTTGCTGGAGGAGGAACTTCTTCAACTTCTGAAGACGGAAACAATATTTCTTACGGAGGATCTAACGCAACTCACAATGGTGGTTCATTAAACTACGTAAGAGTTGAGTACGCTGGTTCTAAATTAGCTGACGGAACAAAAGAAAACAATGCTTTCACATTCTACTCTGTAGGTTCTGGAACAACTTTAGATCACTTAGTAGCTTACAAAGGTGCTGACGATGGATTCGAATTCTTCGGAGGAACTGTAAGTATGACAAACGCTATTTCTTATGGTAACTATGATGACGCTTTTGACTGGCAAGACGGATGGCAAGGTACTGCTAATACAAACTGGTACGCTTACCAAACTGGAAAAGGAAACTACGGAATGGAAATCGAAGCATCTGCTAATGACAATTCTTTCGGACCAAAAGTTACTAACATTACTTTAAAAAGAGAAGCTGGAAACGTTCCTGAAGTTGGTGATAACCAAGTTGATGCTTTCCAATTCAAAAGAGAAGGTAACGGAGAATACAGCAACATCATTGTTGATGGTTATGGAAACTTCACAACTGGAGCTACAACTTATCAAGGTGCAGTAGTTAGTATCTTAGATGCAGCAACTAACACTCACCAAGTAAATACATCTAAAATTAAAATTTTAAATGTAAAAATTTCTAACACAACAAATGTAACTCCTATCGCAGGTGCTGCTGGTTTTACAGTTGCTTTCCCTGCTGGAACTTTCACAACAAGTACTACAGCTACAGGAGCTTCATTAGCAGCAGGAGCTTGGGCTTCAGTTGATGGCGCTAGCTTAATCAAATAATTTATTTCGAATATAAATCGTTAAAAACATCCTAAATAATTAGGATGTTTTTTTTTGGCGTCATTTTTGTATTTTTTTTTTGTATATTTACGGTAATCAAATACATGCGATGGCAAAAAACTACTTTTATATTACTTTCTTATTGGCATTTTTCTTTACTCTTAGCGTCGCGGCGCAAGATAGTAAGCAATTACCAAAACCTCAAGAATCTACTTCTATTGAGGGTCTCAGCTTGTATCCTAACCCAGTGACAAACGGAAAAGTGTACATATCATCTAAAAACGATTTAGAGAAAGAAATTATTGTGTTCGATCTTTTGGGCAAAAAAGTATTACAGGCGCATTTAGTATCAAAAGAATTAAGTGTTTCAGAACTGCCTCCTGGTGTTTATATCATCAAAATAAGCGAACAGAACGCATCGGCAACACGAAAACTCATTATAAGATAAAAAAAGCTCCTTTGGAGCTTTTTTAGTTTACAGTCTCAGTCACAGTTTTCAGTTACAGACTTTGCGGAAAACAGTGACTGAGACTGTAGCTAAAAACTGAGATTGAGACTGCGACTGAAAACTAAAAAATAAATATCTTTGCAAAAAAAAAGTTTTGATCACAGCCAACGATATCTTTACCATTTCAAGTCAGAAACAATTTGAAAAAATAGCACTTAAAGTGTTTCGTTTTCAGCATGAGAACAATAAAGTCTATCGCGATTTTTGTGCTTTTTTAAAAATCAATCCACAGCAGGTAAAATCACTGCAGCAAATTCCTTTTTTACCCATTCAGTTTTTCAAAAGTCACAATGTGGTTTCTAATACAGATCCTGCACAAGTAACTTTTACCAGCAGTGGTACAACCGGAATGATTACCAGCAGACATTTAGTAACCGATGTTTCCCTATATGAGGAAAGTTACCGCAAAGGATTCTCTCAATTTTACGGCAATATAGAGGACTACGTTGTTTTAGCCCTTTTGCCGTCTTATTTAGAACGAGAAGGCTCTTCGTTAATTTATATGGTTGAAGATCTGATAAAACTCTCTAATCATCCTGAAAGCGGGTTTTATTTGCACAACCATGACGACCTAATCAAAAAACTTCTTGAATTGGACGAAGCAGGGCAAAATGTAATCTTAATTGGGGTCACGTATGCTTTGTTAGATTTAATCGAAAAACATCAATTCAATCTTCAAAATACCATTATTATGGAAACTGGAGGAATGAAAGGAAAACGCAAAGAAATGATTCGTGAAGAATTGCACGACATTTTATGCAAAGGTTTTGGCGTTTCTTCTATTCATTCAGAATACGGAATGACCGAACTTTTAGCCCAGGCGTATTCTCTTGGCGAAGGTGTTTTTGAATGCTCCTCTTGGATGCATATTTTAGTTCGTGATCCTGAAGATGCTCTTACTTACGTGAATGATGGAAAAACTGGCGGAATAAATGTTATTGATTTAGCGAATATCAATTCGTGTTCTTTTATAGCTACGCAGGATTTAGGCAAAAAATATTCGAATAACTCTTTTGAGGTATTGGGACGTTTTGATAATTCTGATATTCGTGGCTGTAATTTGATGGTCTTATAAAAAAGATTTTTCACGTAGTAGAATCCAAACACCTTTTCGTAGGAATATACAGAATTTATTAACCCATTGTTAATATAAGAAAAATACTGTTTTCATATTTAAAATATATTTTATTTCAAATTTTAAATATAATTCTTATGAAAAAAATTACTTTATTACTACTTGTATTCACTCGTATTGTAAGTTGGTCACAAACCTACAAATTTCATACATTACAGGATTTAGGCTCTAATGTTGAAATAGCGATTTCAACTGAATGCACTCAAAACACTTCGCCTGGACCAACTAGAGATTTTAATTTAAGACAAAACTATAAACTAGAAGTTGGTAAAATCTATAAATCCGATTTAATACAAGGATCAACATCAGGATCTCATTACTATAAAGTTTTATATGCCGTTGATTATTCACTTGACAAAGGAAGTGATATAGACGAACCAGCCTCTTTTGAACTGATTCCAGACTTGTGCAATGCATTATCTTGGAAATACATTAGACCTGTTTTATTAGGATCAACGCTAGAACAAGCTCAAAGCAACTATTGCGCAAATTTGACTGCTAACACTACTCGAGAAAGAGTAAATGTAAAAACCCAAAAACCTTTAAATATAGGTGAAGTTTATTTTATGGACTTCGGAAAAGGCGTAAATTACTATTTGATTACAGGAGCAAGTATCGAAGCTGGTGACAGCGAATATCAAATAGACCCAACAAACAGCAATACCATTTTTTCACCTGCAACATTAAATTGTCCTAAACCAGATTTACAAGCTAACGCTGTAGATTGCGGAACTGCAACAATGACTCCTGGAACTACTTTTACAGCAGTTTATTCTCTTAAAAACATTGGTGGTAGAGCATTTTCACCGTCTCACTGCTTAATTTACTTTTCTAAAGGCAATGCAACTCTAAGTGCTGATGATGTATTAATCACGGATATCACTTTAGACCCGCTAAATCCTAATGAAATTAAATACGGAACACCATCGATAACTATTCCTGCAAATATTAGCGGTGGTATTTACTATGCAATTATGCAATTAGTTAATAGTGAAGAGACAAATACTGGAAACAACATAATTTCGTCTACATCGTCATTCATTATTAACCAGACAACAACACCAACAGGAAAACCAGATTTAGCTGTTGATCCAACTAACACGATTATTTTTAGCAACTGTTTTGATTGCAGTGCCGCTTTAAGTGATTTGGGAAGCAAAAGACACACAATAAACAATCAGTCTGGAATTATCAATTTACAATCAATAACGATTAAAAACACGGGAAGTGTTGCCTCAACTCCTTCTACCCTTCAGTTTTATTTATCTTCAGACGGTGTTCTTGATTCTGCTGATATAAAATCTACATCTGGCGCAATCTCAATAGGTGCAATAAACCCTGGCGCTTCAATTTCTGTATCTAGATCAATTTTCTCTTCTGATTTTGGAGGATTAACAGTTACCGGAAATCGAAACATTCTTATTTCAGTTGACGATTCTAAAACAAATACAGAATCAAATGAAAACAACAATATAACACCTATACCTGTAACTTTCGTTAGTCCTTTTGCAAGAACAGCACAATCAAGTTCAGATACTGAAGAAGTTACTCAACCATACTCTATCAATGTTTTCAATTTTGATGGCCAAAAAGTATTGACTAAAGAAGTTAATTCTAAAGAAGAAGAGGATAAATCTCTTGACTCATTAAAAACTGGAATTTACATCATCAAATCAAATGGTGTGACTAGAAAAGTTCTAAAAAACTAAACTTTACTATTATAAAAAGAAAGGCATCCTAAAAAAGGATGCCTTTTTTATTTCAAATTAAAATATTTTGTTTTCGAAATTATACAACTCTAATCACAAAGTAGTTTTTCTTTCCGCTTTGTAATAACACAAACTGATTATTAATCAAATCATTAGTTGTTAAAACAAAATCTTCTTTAATTTTTTCTCTGTTTACAGAAATTGAATTTGCTGTTAAAGCTCTTCTTGCCTCACCGTTTGATTTAAAGAAACCCGTTTTTTCATTTAAAACCGAGATAATATCCAATCCGTTTTCTAAATCAGCTTTTGCGATTTCAGCTTGCGGAACTCCGTCAAAAACTTCCAAGAAAGTCTTTTCATCTAATTTTTTCAAATCTTCTGCATTAGAATTTCCAAACAAAATATTAGAAGCCTGAATCGCATTTTCCAACTCTTCTTTACTGTGAACAAAAATTGTAATTTCTTCAGCCAGTTTCTTTTGTAAAACTCTCAAATGTGGAGCCGCCTGATGTTCTGCAATTAAAGCATCAATCATTTCTTTGTCTAAAAAAGTAAAGATTTTGATGTATTTCTCAGCATCAACATCTGTAGCGTTTACCCAAAACTGGTAAAATTTGTAAACCGAAGTTTTATCAGCATCTAACCAAACATTTCCACCTTCAGATTTCCCGAATTTAGATCCGTCCGCTTTTGTAATTAACGGCGTTGTTAATGCAAAAGCTTTTGCACTTTCGCCTCCCATTCTGCGAACTAATTCTGTACCTGTGGTAATATTTCCCCATTGATCAGAACCTCCCATTTGCAAAAGGCAGTTGTTGTTTTTATATAAATGATAAAAATCGTATCCCTGAATTAATTGATATGTAAATTCTGTGAAAGACATTCCTTCACCTTCTCCGTTAATTCTCTTTTTAACAGAATCCTTCGCCATCATATAATTTACCGTAATACGTTTTCCAACTTCACGGGCAAAATCAATAAACGAAAATTCTTTCATCCAATCATAGTTATTTACCATAATTGGAGCATTTGGTTCTTTTGAATTAAAGTCTAAGAAACGAGACAGAACACTTTTGATTCCGGCAACATTTTTAGCCAAAGTTTCTTCGTTCAGCAAATTTCTTTCGTCAGATTTTCCAGAAGGATCACCAATCATTCCGGTCGCGCCGCCCACAAGAGCAATTGGCTGATGACCAAAATTCTTTAAATGAACCAATAAAATAATCTGAACCATACTGCCAATATGCAGTGAATCTGCCGTTGGATCAAAACCAATATATGCCGACGTTACCTCTTTTAGCAATTGTTCTTCCGTTCCTGGCATGCTATCATGGTATAAACCGCGCCACTTTAATTCTTCAACTAGATTCTTCATTTTTAAAATATTTTGCGCAAATGTAATCAATGTCGATGGCAATGACAAAAAAGTCTGCCACGAAGACACAAAGACGCAAAGTTTTTGTTTTTACTATGGAAGTATTACATAAGATTTATTGAAATAAAAAACTTTGCGTCTTTGTGTCTTTGTGGCAAAAAGCAAAAAACCTTTGCAACTTTGTCACTCTGCCACTTTGCACCTTAAAAGCAAAAACTTATCTTTACAGAATGGTATTAGTAACTGGCGCAACAGGTTTAGTAGGTTCTCATTTATTGCTTCATTTAATAGAAAATGGAGAAAACGTCCGGGCTATTTACCGAAACCAAAACAATATTCAAAAAACAAAATCAGTTTTTGAATTGTATAAAAAAGCGGATTTATTCGAAAAAATCGAATGGCTTGAAGCCGATATTTTAGACATTCCATCTTTGGAAATTGCTTTCGCAGATATTGATTACGTTTATCACTGCGCTGCTTTAATTTCATTTGATCCAAAAGATGAAGAAGCACTTCGAAAAACTAATATCGAAGGAACGGCCAATATGGTCAATTTTTCAATTGCCAGAGAAATCAAAAAATTCTGTTTTGTAAGCTCAATCGCGGCTCTTGGAGATTTGGCTGCTCACGAAACTTATATTACCGAAGAAACCGACTGGAATCCTGAAAAACCACACAGCGATTACGCCATTTCTAAATATGGTGCCGAAATGGAAGTCTGGCGCGCACATCAGGAAGGCCTGGATGTTATTATTGTAAATCCCGGCGTAATTCTTGGTCCGATACCAAAAACTAAAAACAACAAACAAGGCAGTGATGAACTGTATACCAGAGTTGCCAACGGACTTTCGTTTTACACACTCGGAAATACTGGTTTTATTGCTGTGGATGATGTTGTAAAAACGGCTTTTGAATTAATGAAAAGCGATATAAAAAACGAACGTTTTACTTTAATTGCCGATAATATTGTTTTTAAAGATATTCTCGATACAATTGCCGATGCTTTGAAAGTAAAAAGACCGCATCTTCATGCTAAACCGTTTTTAATGAATTTTCTTTGGGTTGCTAATGGAATATTTTCGACTTTGTTTTTCCAAAAAAGACGCCTTACAAAAGCAACTGCAAAAGCTTCTTATTCTAAAAATTTGTATTCTAATGAAAAAATAAAAACCGCTCTGGGAACGGTTTTTTTAGATGTACATCAATATATAAAAGACATTTCGAAATTATAAAACCTATTTTACAGGTTGTTTCATTTGTCTTCTTATAGAATCAAGATTGATTTTATTCGAAGGTTTCTTAATTGAATCTTTTGGCGTTTCTTTTGCTTTCTTTTTAGCTTCTTTTGCTGCTTTTTTATCTTCAATTTTTACAATTGAGTCTGTTGCTCTTTCGACTTTTTTCAAACGTTCTCCAACTTCATCAAACATGTCTTTGTAGTTTTCATAGTCAGATGCGTAGTATACGTTGTTCTGAGCAAACTGCAGACTGTCTACTTTATATTTTTTGAAAATAAATTTTGTTGGATTGGTATCTGTAGAATCCAAAAGCTCTGTATGCTGATATTTCATGGCTTCCAGAAGAGACAAGTCATACATAATATCAATCATTTTTTCTTTCGAAATAAGTTTTGCCGGTTGTTTTACAACCTCTTTTTTGCAACTTACAGAAAGTAACAAAACCAATAGTATTAGTAAACAATTTTTCATTTCAGCTTTTTATCTGTCAAACAATAATCGTTTTCCGACGCGGATGTCTTTTACTTTAAAGTTATTATAAACCAATTCGCCATTTACAAAAGTGTGTGTAATTCTCGATTTAAAAGTTGTTCCTTCAAAAGGAGACCAGCCGCATTTGTATAAAATATTATCATGATTTACACTCCATGGCAGGCTTGGGTTTACGATTACTAAATCGGCAAAATAACCTTCTTTAATAAATCCTCTTTTTTCAATTTTGAAAATCTTAGCAGGATTGTGGCACATTTTTTCCACAATTTTCTCAATGCTGATTTTCCCTTGATGATGTGCTTCGAACATGACAACAACTGCATGCTGCACAAGCGGACCTCCTGATGGTGCTTTTAAATACGACTGCGATTTTTCTTCTTTAGTATGAGGCGCGTGATCTGTTGCTATAACATCGATACGTCCGTCATTTAAAGCTTTCCAAAGTTCTGCACGATCTTCGGCCGTTTTTACAGCAGGATTCCATTTAATAAAATTTCCTTTTGTTTTATAATCTTCATCGGTAAACCAAAGGTGATGTACACACACCTCAGCGGTAATTTTTTTATCTTCTAATGGAATTTTATTCGTGAATAATTCCATTTCTTTTGCAGTAGAAAGATGGAAAATATGAAGTCTTGCTCCGGTTTTTTTAGCCAGCGCCACTGCTTTTGAAGACGAAAGATAACAAGCCTCAGCACTTCTGATTAAATTGTGTGCCGTTACCGGAATGTCTTCTCCGTATTTTTCTTTAAACTCTGCCAGATTATTTTGAATTGTCGTTTCATCTTCGCAATGCACTGCAATTAACATTGGTGTGCTTGAGAAAATTTTTTCTAAAGTTTCTTCTCTGTCAACCAGCATATTTCCTGTTGAAGAACCTAAGAAAATCTTGATTCCGGCAACATTTTTTGGATTTGTTTTTAAAACTTCTTCCAGATTATCGTTTGTAGCTCCCATCATAAACGAATAATTCGCAAATGATTTTTGAGAGGCAATTTGATATTTATCTTCTAAAATTTCCTGAGTAACCGCATTCGGAACTGTATTTGGCTGTTCTATAAAAGAAGTAATTCCGCCCGCAACTGCAGCTCTTGATTCAGATTCTATATCACCTTTATGTGTTAATCCTGGTTCTCTAAAATGTACCTGATCGTCAATCGCTCCGGGAATTAAATAATTTCCTTCGGCGTCGATAACAATACAATCTGATGTTTTTAGACTGATGCTGTCTGCTACTTCAACAATAAGGTCATTTTCTATCAAAACATCTCCGTCAAAAATAGACCCTTCGTTTACAATTTTGGCATTTTTTATTAAAATCCTGTTCATGTTCTATCTTTATAATGTATTGACTAATTTTTTCAAGCGAAGAGAAATCACACCCAGAATTGCTTCTTTTATAATGGCATTACTCATTTTTGAAACTCCTTTTGTTCTGTCCGTAAAAATAATCGGCACTTCTTTTATTTCAAATTTAGCACAATAAGTTCTGTATTTCATTTCGATTTGAAACGCATATCCAACAAATTTTATTTTGTTCAGATTAATTTTCTCCAAAACTTCTCTTTTATAACAAACAAAACCTGCTGTTGCATCGTGAATTTTCATTCCGGTAATAAACTTTACGTAAACCGATGCAAAATATGACATTAACACACGGCTTAAAGGCCAGTTTACTACGTTTACACCTTTTACATAACGAGAACCAATAGCTAAATCGGCGCCTCCAAAATGGCAGGCATCGTACAATTTTTCAAGATCATTTGGGTTATGCGAAAAATCGGCATCCATCTCAAAAATGAAATCATATTTATGTTCTAATGCCCATTTAAAACCATGAACATAAGCAGTCCCTAAGCCTGCTTTTTTGGCTCTTTTTTCAAGAAATAATCTTCCGGGATATTCTTCCTGCAAAGCAATTACTTTATCAGCAGTATGATCCGGCGAATTATCATCGATTATTAAAAGATGAAAAGGTTTATGTTGTGAAAGAACGGCTCTTATTATACTTTCTACGTTCTCTATTTCGTTATAAGTGGGAATTATGACAATACTATCATTCATTTTTTCTCGGTAATTTCACCGCAAAAGTAAACTTTTTATAGCATTTGGTTCATAATAAATATATAATAAAACTATTGATACAAAAAATTACTAATTTTGTGACGCTATGATTATAAACTTTGATCCACGAATAATTGAAAGCAAAGACTGGGCAACGGCTTTATTTGTCCTGACCTTTGCGGTTGTCGCTATGACAAAATCAGCTTATGAAACTCGTTTTACCGAATTCAGTAAGCTTATTTTTTCAGATAAATATGCCAAGATTTACCGTGACAACAGCCACATGAAAAGCAGCTTTACAGTGGGCCTATTTTTTGTTCAGGTAATTTCATTTGCTTTTTTTATTCTGCTTACGATGAATATCTATGGTAAAGCGTTAAAAACTGATTATATTTTATTTATTCAGATCGCCACTTTCCTGCTTTATTTTATTCTGGCAAAATATTTAATTGAGAAAATTGTAGCTGCTGCTTTCAATATTGACGACTTTGTCGAGCTTTTTAATTTGCAAAAAGTTACTTACAGAACTTATATTGGAGTTTTAATCCTTCCAATTAATGCGATTTTGTTCTATTATGATAATATTCCAGCGATTGTACCACTAGCAACGATAGGTATTTCGCTCTGTATCAGCCTATACTCATATTTTATTTCAATTAAAACATATCAAAACGTAATAATCGGTAAGTTATTTTATTTTATTTTATATCTTTGCGCTCTTGAAATAGCACCTTATTATTTTCTTTATTATTGGATAACAAAAGGGAGTGCTTAGAAAATGTTTATAATATGAAAGTGAAAACAATTTTGGTGTCACAACCTGAACCTAAAGTGGAGAATTCTCCTTACTTTGAGCTCCAACAAAAACACAAAATAAAAATTGATTTCAGACCATTTATTCATGTGGAAGGGGTTAGCGCAAAAGAGATTCGATTACAAAAAATCGATCTTAATCATTACACTGCGATCATTTTAACAAGTAGAAATGCTGTAGATCATTTTTTTAGAGTGGCTGATGAAATGCGTTACAAAGTTCCTGAAGGATTGAAATATTTCTGTCAATCTGAAGCCGTAGCATTTTACCTGCAAAAATATGTTGTATACAGAAAACGTAAAATTTACGTTGGGGCAAAAGATTTTGCAGACTTATCTCCTCTTATTAAAAAATACAAAGACGAGAAATTTTTGCTTCCTGCATCTGATCAATTAAATGCTGATGCTCCGGTAACATTAAACAGCCTTAAAGTAGATTGGGCGCAAGCTATTTTTTACCGAACTGTAATGAGCGATCTATCTGATCTTGCAGATGTTTATTATGATGTTTTAGCGTTTTTTAGTCCAACAGGAATTAAATCTTTATTTAAAAATTTCCCTGATTTCCAACAAAACAACACCAGGATCGCTGTATTTGGAAGCACAACTCAAAAAGAAGCTTTAGATCATGGTTTAAGAATCGATATTCTTGCTCCAACTCCAGAAACGCCTTCTATGACAATGGCTTTAGAAAAATATATTGCAGAAGCAAACAAAGGAAAATAACCTTTTTAAAATATTAAAATCTTTAAAATTCCAAATTCCAATTTCTATATTGGGATTTGGAATTTTTGTTTTAATCTAATTTGTTATCCCTTTCATTTTCCGTGGTTGAAACCACGGGCTATGTTTTTAATTTGATTTTTTAATTTCCACTTGGAATTTGGAATTTAAAAAATTGGAATTTCATTTTTCACCTCATTTTAACTACATTTGATTTCTATTCAAAACTCAAATCGCTAGAAATAGTTTCAAATTATAAGTTATGAAAATCAACTCGCTTTTAATCGAAATTGACGGAATCGATAAAGAAATCCTTCGATATCTTATGGATGATGCCCGAAAACCCATTTTACAAATTGCTAATAAAATTGGTATTTCCGGCGCTGCAATCCATCAGCGATTAAAAAAACTGGAACAATCAGGCGTAATTTCCGGATCGAAATTTACAGTAAATCCAAAAGTTCTGGGTTACAACACCATGGCTTTTATTGGAGTTTATCTGGACAAAGCCTCCCGAAATTCTGAAGCCGTAAAAGAATTAAGAAAAATCCCTGAAGTTTTGGAATGCCATTATACAACCGGAAACTGGTCGGTTTTGATTAAAATTATCTGTCGTGATAACGAACATTTAATGCAGCTTTTAAATACTAAAATCCAAGCTATTGAAGGAGTTTCAAGAACAGAAACTTTTATTTCACTGGATCAGCAGATTGACAGACAGATTCAATTGTAAAATTAGAGAATGTGTCAATTTGATAATTAGATAATCATGTTATAATGATAAAACTTCGAACCGAATTCAAAACTTTATTATTTTTCACCGTTTACATTTTAGTGTCAATATTAGGAGAAAAATCGGCTCCAAGCGGTCCATGTACTTCTGGCGCAGGCTTTTTATTGTTTTTACTTTTAATTCCGGTAAGCATTATCATGGCTTTGATTTTTTTGTTTAAATACTACAAATCAGAAAACAAAGAATATGTAAACTCGTTTTATATTATACTCGTAATTTGGACAATCATTTTTCTATTTGGATATTTCAACGATTAGCAAATGTGTCAATTTAATTTATTATTCTAAACTGGACTGAAGTCCAGTTTAATTTATACAGATATGCAAAAACAAAACCCGTCAGGTTTTAAAAACCTGACGGGTTTGCCATAAATTATCTAATTGACTAATTATCTCAATTAAAAAATTAATTCCTTCTGTTTCCCGCATAAATCGAGATATAGTACAGCAGCGTTGCGATAGAACCTAAAGCAGCTACAAGATAAGTTCTTGCTGCCCATTTTAAAGCATCTTTTGCTCCTGCTTGTTCTTCCTGCGTAAGCATGTGTTTGTTTTCAAGCCACGCCAAAGCCCTGTTACTTGCATCGTATTCTACCGGCAGTGTAATGATTGAGAATAATGTTGTAGCTGCAAAAACCACTATCCCGATTAATAATAATCCCGGAAAAACTTTAATCATCAAGATTCCTGCTAATAAAATCCATTGTACAAAATTTGAAGCGATACTCACAACCGGTACTAATGCAGATCGCATTGCCAGCCATTGGTAACCAATTGCATGCTGAACCGCGTGACCGCATTCGTGTGCCGCAACGGCTGCCGCTGCCGCATTTCGATGATTGTAAACGGCTTCGCTCAAATTAACTGTTTTGTCTGATGGATTGTAGTGATCTGTTAACTGACCTGGAGTTGAAATAACGCGAACATCTGTAATTCCGTTATCAGCTAGCATTTTCTCAGCGATTTCACGGCCGCTCATTCCGTTTCGCAGCTGAAGTTTAGAATATAATTCAAATTTACTTTTAAGTTTTGCACTTACCAGCCAGCTGAACAACATTATAGCTCCAGCAATAATTAAATATCCTGATCCCATTTTTTTCTGTTTTTAGATTGATATTTAAATTTACAAAACAAACCGCAAATTGTGAACCATTTTAACAAAATGCCATTTTGACATCATTTCAGCACTTTTGACTTAATTCAGCATGTTGTTTTTAAGCAGAAAAGCAATTAACTCTGCCACATTTTTCATTTTGTACTTCTGAAGAATATTACGTCGGTGGGTTTGAACGGTTAAAAAACTCAAAAACAAATCATCAGCGATTTCTTGAGTAGATTTTCCTTGCGAAAGCAATAAAGCAATATCACGCTCTCTTCTGCTCAGACCCGGAATTCTTTCTAAATCTTCAGACAATGGCTGGCTAATTATGGTTTTCACTTCTTCACTAAAGACGATTTCGCCATCAATAGCTTTGTAAATGCATTCTTTAAACTCATCAAAAGAAGCATTTTTGAGTATATATCCGTTTCCTCCATTCTGGATAAACTGCATCACCAAACTTCTTTCAGACTGGCTGCTCATACCAATAATTACAATTTTAGGATGCTTCTGTTTGATAGTTTTACACAGATCAACTCCGTTTATTACAGGCAAGAAAATATCCATTAAAATCAAATCAACTTTATTGTCTTCGATATAATCTAAAAGCGCAATTCCAGATTCAAATTTTTCTACAATTTCTATATTGTCTAAATCCGAAAGCAAACCTGAGATTCCAGAAATCACAATTGGATGATCGTCTACTATCACTGTTTTATACTTCATAATCATGATTTGGGTTATATTTTAATTCGATATAAGTTGAAGTCCCTTTGCCAATCACAGAATCAATTTCCAGTTTTCCATTTAAAAAAGCCACACGGTTTTTTATATTCCGCAAGCCCATTCCATCTCTTTTTTCTGCATGTTCAACATTAAAACCAATTCCGTTGTCTTCTACCGTAATAAAAAACACATCTTTATTCTGCGAACAGGAAACCAGAATTTGTGATGCTTTGGCATATTTTAAAGCATTATTCAGAAGTTCTTGAATGATTCTGAAAATCATAATTTTAAAATGCTGAGGCAAAGTTGTCTTTTTATTTAAATACTGAAATTCTATTGCTGTTTCAGCTGTTGAATGTGAAGCGCATAAATCTCGAAGCGCATGCTCAAGTCCAAGTTTCATCAAACTTTCTGGCATTAAATTCTGAGAGATATTACGAAGTTCTTTGATCGAATCATTCAATAAACCATTAATATTCGGAGCATTCTCCTTATTCTCACGATCGGCAAGATTCAAATGCATTTTAAGTCCAGAAAGCATACTTCCGAGTCCGTCGTGAAGATCTCTTGCAATTCTTTTTCTTTCAATTTCTTCTCCTTCAATCAAAGCATTTGAAACAGATAATTTCTGCTGATTCTCTAATGCTTCAAGTTCCTGCTTATGATTTACTTCCTTTTGAAAACTTATTTTTTTCTGATAATTATTCCAGCTCCACAAAAACAAAACCGTCAAAAACAAAACAAACGAAAGCACCGCAAAAAGCATCATATTCAAGCGATTATTGTTAACCTGCAAAACCGCTTTTTCATTTTCTGATTGCAACAAGCCAATTTTCTTTTCACTTTCCGCTTTTTTATACTTTGCCTCAAGCTCTACAATTTCGCTTTTCAATTTGGCGTCATTAAGACTGTCGTTAATTACATTGTATTTATTCGAATAATAATACGCTTTCGGATATTCTTTTGTCGCATTATACACTTTAGACAGCTCTTTATAGTAATTCTTTTTATCTACAATAAAAGGTGTTTTTTCTATGAGGTATTCCAGATTGCTTTTCGCTTTATCGTAATTTTTCAGTTTGAAAAGCACTTCATATTCTGCAAATTTCAATCTGTTTACCGCAATGGCATTCTGATGGCTTTCTGCCGATTTTATTCCTTTTTCAAAACTTACCAATGCTTCATTGTGTTTATTTTGCTTAGCATAATAAATCCCTTCTGAATAAAAATAAGAATCGTTTAAGTTTGATGTGGGGTATTTTTCTAAAGTTGCATAAGCTTTGTCTAGAATTTCTTTGGCGTCGTAAAAATGTTTCAGCTCAACTAAATTTTCGGCATTTATAATATAGGTTTCCATCTTAGACTCTGCTAAAGTTGCCGATTTCTTAGTAGCACTTTCGATGTATTTCTGAGCTTGATCTAGATATTCCGCTGCTTTTTCTCGTTCATCATTATTCATAAAAATAATGGCAACTGCTTTATTTAATGCACTGATCAATTCGTAATCGCCACTTTTTTTAGCAATCGGAATCGCTTCATTTACCAGCAATTTCATATAAGCGTTTTCATTATTCTTTCGCTGCTGCATAATACCATAATTCTGAAGTATTACGGCACGAAGTTTATAGGCTTCTTTATTTCGGTATTTTTTGAGTTTAGTATTGGCTTCAAGCAAAGCTTTTTCAAAACCCTCCAAATCACCTTTTTCTATAAAACTGTAGGCATTATAAAAAATAGAAGCATCTTTTAGAAAAGGAAATTTGACTTTGAGCTTATTCGCCTGTTCCAAATATTCTTTGGATTTTTTTGCATCCTGAGCCATTAAAAAAAGTTTTGATAATCTAAAACTATTCAAACTTTTGACACTATCGGATTTTGTGTTTTTTGTGATTTTAACAATACTGTCAATATAAACAGTGTCATCATCTAATGAAAGAATTACTTGTGAATTGGAAATTGCAGTAAAAAACAAAAAAAATAATAAGGCGTAGAGTTTCTTCATAAATGTGGCATTTACCCAAAGTTATTAAAGCTTAACGACTTTCAAAAAGAAATTGCTTGCATTTACCTGATATCAGGTAATAAAAAATACACTTTATCAGGTATTGCCGTCCCGTAAGTAAGGGTCTAATTTTGTTATGAATCAGATTATTAATTAAAAGACATATTATGAAATCAATTTTGAAAACCTTAGCAATTGTAATGACTCTTGCTTTTACAGCAGTTTCTTGCAGCAGCGATAATGACGATAACAACTCAGCTCCAGCATCAAGAGATGTAAAATATGAAATTACTGGAAATTATACTGGACAACTTGATGTAACCTACATGGAAAAAAGCGGCGCTCCGCTTATTGAAGATGTGCCTTCATTACCATGGACTAAAGAATTTACTGCCGATGCAGATTCTGATGGCGCGTTGGTACACACAAGTGGTTACGGAGGAGTTGCTGGACAAACTGTGACAGCTAAAGTTTATGTGGGAGGAAAAGTAGTTTCTGAGTTAACAGGAAAAGCAGATAGCGAAGGAATCATTGTTGTACATCCTAAAACATATATTTTTCCCAGATAAATCTTACTTTAAAATTTTAGATTTTTGTTTTTGGTAAAAGAAAGCTTCGCAATTGCGAAGCTTCTTTTTTTTTATGATTCCAACTGATTGTTGACTTCCTCAAATTTTTCAATCAGACTATTAATTTTTTCTTGCTGTTTTTTGGTTTGTTTTGGATGGATATACAACCAATTAAACAACATCCATAACAATGTTATTCCATAAGTTAAAATCGCCATCCAAGCTGTCATCCTGCTTGCATATTCATACATATACAAACAAATTCCAACTGTTAACAAAACAAAATACAAAGTCATTAGTTTTGTCTGCATGAAGTTTTGTTTCTTTTTAATTAAAATTAAGTTTTGCAAATACTCCTGATTGGTTTGATTTGCTTCTATATTTTTATAATTGCCTAATAATTTGTTGTAGACCATTAAATAAATCACCATTGCCAAAATCACCAGAACAATTCCGATTTTAGTCGAAATAAATTGCGGCTGATAATAAAACCAAACAAAAGCAATGAAGGCGCTGGTTCCTAAAAGCAGAATGTTCGTAAGCCATAAACAACGCAGTCCAGTTTTTTTAAACTTATTTATTCGTGCCAGCAAATCGGTTATATCTGGCTGACTTACGGATTGTTTTTTCCATAAATCTTTAAAATCTATATTATTATCGTTGTCCATTTTCTTTAAATTTTTGAGTCAGTTTTTCTTTAATTCTATGAATTTTCACTCTAACATTTGCTTCAGAAAGACCTACAATTTTAGCAATTTCATTTTGTTTGATATCTTCTAACTCTAACGAAATTATAATACGATCTGTTTCTGGAAGCTCAGCGATACATTTATACAAGAATTGAATCTGCGGTTCTAATGAGGTTTGTTTTTCTTCTGAAAGATGAATTGGCAATTCTGATTTTGGAAAACGTTTTTGTTTTTCTATCTGCCTCAGACAATTATTGGAAGCAATTCTAAAAATCCAGGTCCCAATAGCCGATTCATTCCTAAAAGTCTCCAGCTTTTGCCAGACAATTATAAAAGTTTCTTGCGTTAAATCCTGAGCGGCGTCATAATCATTTACAAATCCCATGCAAAGCCTAAAAATTCTGTCCCAATATGTTTTGTAGATTTCCTCGAATTCCATTTTAAGATTTTATAAAATTGTTTAACTGCTCCATGTACCAAGCCGTATCATCGTACATAATAAAATGCAGACCATTTGTGGCGTACTGAAAATTAGCCGTTTTTAAATTTTTATACTGACCTTCAATTGCTGGTTTTAAATTTATAAAATAAGATTCTAATAAAATTAATGCAGGACATGTAATCTGTGAGATTTTTTCTCTTAAATCAACATTGAAAAAGTCACAATACATTTGCCCAAAAGTTGTTCTGTCTGATTTCACACTCCAATCTACCACCATATCCAGCTTAGATGCATCGGCTAAAAGTCTAGGCATTGTCTTTTTTTGCATATCATAAAACTGATCGTTTGTCATTCCTGTCATTTGATTTACAGTTGAAGAACAATCATTGTTTATTTTAGATTTAAAAGTGGGATCATTTAAAGCTGCCAGACAAGGAAGCGCATCAACAACCACAATTTTACTAACCAAATCTGGATAATCTGCCGCGATGGCAAGCGCAAGTCCACCTCCCATACTATGACCAATTAAAATTGGCTTTTCAATATTATTTTCTTTGATATAATTGGCAATTCCGTTTTTCCAATTTTCAAAAGATGCATTTGGTTGCGCTTTTCTTCCTGCAAAACCAGCCATTGTAAGCGTATAACAAGTAAATTTATTTTCGAATGCGGCTTTAGTTTCATTCCAAACATCTCCAGAAGATGCAAAGCCAGGAATAAATATAATAGATTGATCTCCATTTCCTGTTTTTAAAACTTCAAACGGAAATTGTTTGGTCTGTCCGAAAACATTTAAACATAATGCTGAGAATAAGAATGCGATAATTAAGATGATATACTTTTTCATTTTTAATAATTTTAAGTTGTTAAAATTCTAATAGCAATAAATTGTTAATTAAATCGGATCCATGCTTTTGATACTACAACTATTAAAATGTTACAAAAGTTTTTAAATTTTTAATGAATCCCGACAGCTATCGGGGACCAAACTCCAATGTTGGTGCGGGTTTTTAACCGCAAAGTGCGCGATTTTTTTTGCCACAAAGGCGCTAGGTCGCAAAGTTTTTCTCTTAGTTTGTCTTCTAAAGGAGGAACGGTATGCATTGTCAATCTGAGCGAAGTCGAAGACCACGCTAGAAGCTCCGCAATCAAAATCGTCAATCTTTGTAGAGTTACTTGTATGGTCTTCGACTTCGCTCAGACTGAAAAACTATAAGCTTTTCGAAATAAAATTTGTGGAAATTCGTGTAATTTGTGGCAAAAAACAAAGCACAAAAAAAAAAATCCCAAACCCCAATCGTAAAATTGGAATTTGGAATTTTTATATTGAAAATTAATTTGGTTATCCTACCAAATTGATAATTTTTCCAGGAACGATAATCACTTTATTCGGCGTTCTTCCGTCTAAGTGTTTTTGAGTTCTTTCGTCTTTCATAACGATTTCTTCGATTTGTTCTTTAGTTAAATCCAAAGGTAATTCAATTGTGAAACGCATTTTTCCGTTGAACGAAACTGGATATTCTTTATTAGTTTCAACTAAATGTTTTTCGTCAAAAATTGGGAAAGCCACTTCTGAAATTGAAGTTGTATGTCCTAATTTTGACCATAATTCTTCTGCAATGTGAGGCGCGTATGGCGAAACCAAAATTGCTAATGGTTCTAAAATCGCTCTTGAATGACAGTTTTGAGAAGACAATTCGTTTACACAAATCATGAACTGAGAAACCGAAGTATTGAAAGAGAAATTCTCGATATCTTCTGCTACTTTTTTGATTGTTTTATGCAATGATTTCAAGTTGTCTTTTGTTGGTTCGTCGTTGTTTACGATTAAACCGTTATCATCAAAATACAATCTCCATAGTTTTTTCAAGAAACCAAATACACCAGAAATTCCGGCAGTATTCCAAGGTTTTGCCTGCTCTAACGGACCTAAGAACATTTCGTATAAACGTAATGTATCTGCTCCATATTCATCACAAATATCATCTGGAGTTACAACATTGTATTTCGATTTAGACATTTTTTCGACTTCGCGACCAACAATATATTTTCCATTATCATCTAGAATGAATTCAGCATCAGCATAATCCTCTCTCCAAGCTTTGAATTTTTCTACATTTAATTCATCAGAAGAATTTACCATTGAAACATCTGCATGAATGGGCTGTACTTTTTGATCTCCAATTTTATTTTTAGACACAAAAGTATTTGTTCCTTCTAATCTATAAACAAAAGCACTAGTCCCCAAAATCATTCCCTGATTGATCAGTTTTTTGAACGGTTCTTCAGTTGGAGCAAAACCTTTGTCTTTTAAGAATTTGTTCCAAAAACGAGAATACAATAAGTGACCTGTCGCGTGCTCGCTTCCTCCAATATATAAATCTACATTTTCCCAATAAGCCAAAGCCTCTTTGCTTGCAAATTCATTTTCATTGTGTGCATCCATATAACGCATCCAATACCATGAACTTCCTGCCCAACCTGGCATTGTGTTTAATTCTAAAGGAAAGACTGAAACATTGTCAACTAAATCTGTATTGACAACTTTGTTTTGTTTAGTATCCCAAGCCCAAACTGCTGCATTTCCTAATGGTGGCAAACCGTCTTCTGTTGGTAAATATTTCTCTACTTCTGGTAAAATAATTGGCAAATGCTGTGTGTCAATCATTTTAGGTAATCCATTTACATAATAAACCGGGAATGGCTCACCCCAATAACGCTGACGAGAGAAAACAGCATCACGCAAACGGTAATTTGTTTTACCAGTTCCCTGTCCGATTTCTTCTAATTTAGCAATTGCTTTTTTAGTTCCTTCTTTATAATTTAATCCGTTTAAGAAATCAGAATTTGCGATTTCAACGTTGTCTTTTGATCCGTAAGCCGCTTCAGAAATATCAACATTTGCAAAAATGTTTTTAATTTCCTGCATTCCGTTTTGACCTTTAAAGAAATTAGCAAAAGCGTAATCTCTTTCGTCTCCGCAAGGAACCGCCATTACAGCACCTGTTCCGTAACCTGCTAAAACGTAATCTCCAATCCAAACCGGAATTGGTTCTTTTGTAAATGGGTGTTCAGCATAAGCTCCTGTAAATACTCCAGAAATAGTTTTCACATCAGCCATACGCTCACGCTCAGAACGTTTTGCTGTTTTTTCGATATACGCTTCAACTTCTGCTTTTTGTTCTGGAGTTGTAATTTTTGCCACCAAATCGTGTTCTGGAGCCAAAGTCATAAAAGTTACTCCAAAAATAGTATCAGGACGAGTAGTGAAAACTTCGATTACTTCATTATGATCTTTCACATTAAAAGTTACCAAAGCCCCAACCGATTTTCCGATCCAATTTCTTTGTGATTCTTTGATTGACTCACTCCAATCGATATCATTTAGACCTTCAAGCAAGCGTTCGGCATAAGCAGAAATTCGCATACTCCATTGTGTCATTTTTTTTCTTATAACAGGGAAGCCTCCACGTTCTGAAACTCCGTTTACAATTTCGTCATTTGCCAAAACAGTTCCTAAGCCTGGACACCAGTTTACTTCGGTTTCTGCCAAATACGTCATTCTGTATTGCAACAAGATTTTTTCTTTTTGATCTTCAGAATAAGATTTCCATTCGTCAGCAGTAAAAATCGCTACATTGTCATCGCAAACTGCTTCAACCAATGCATTTCCACTTTCTTCAAAAACAGTTACAAGCTCTGAAATATCAAAAGCTTTTCCTTGTTTTCTGCAATACCAAGAATTGAATAATTGGATAAAAATCCATTGTGTATGTTTGTAATAATCTGGATTTGACGTACGCACTTCACGAGCCCAGTCAAATGAGAATCCGATTTTATCTAATTGTTTTCTGTAACCCGCAATTTGTTTTCCTTCCTTATCTACTCCACCGTCAATATTTACACGTGTTGTATCTTCAGGACGTTGTCCCGTCTGAATCGCATACTGTTCTGCAGGTAATCCGAAACTATCGTAACCCATTGGATGCAAAACATTGAAACCTTGATGTCTTTTGAAACGAGAATACACATCTGAAGCAATATAACCCAGTGGATGCCCTACGTGTAATCCTGCTCCAGACGGATAAGGAAACATGTCGAGAACATAATGTTTCGGCTTTTCAGAGTTGTTTTTTGCTGCGAAAGTTTGACTTTCTGCCCAATATTTTTGCCATTTGGCTTCAATTTCGTTTGGATTGTACTTCATTTCTAAGTGACTAAGATTCTAAGTTACTAAGGTTCTAAGCTTTTCACTAAATTAATTTAGCCGCAAATTTACATTTATTGTGCATTGTAGCAAAGCTATTTCATTGGCAAACAAATAAAATAATGAATTACTTGTTTAGGGTTAAGTAAAAACACGAATTATTACGATTAAAAATATGTACTTAGATTCCTTTTTTGCCACAGATTAAAGAATTTAAGCAGACTTAAAAAATCAATTTTTAATCTTTTTAATCTGTGGCAAACTTTTTACTTTGCGGACCTTAAGCAAAACTTTACGTTCTTTGCTTTAATTATTCATGTAACACTTTGCATCAAATAAAACTTCTTTTCTATATTTAAATCGTACTTTTAAGTATAAAAGTTTGTTATTAACTTTAAATAAAGAAATTGTTTATTATTTTTACCACATAATTTAAGCACAGTATGAGTTCTAACTTTGATAAATTTCAAAAACGCAGGTTAATTTCCTCTTATTTTTCGGTAGTATTAAGTGTATTCTTGGTTTTATTCCTATTGGGAGTACTAGGATTATTCATTATTAATTCTAAACAATTGGCAGACGATTTTAAAGAAAAAATCGCCATGACAGTTTTCTTCAAAAATGAAGCGAATGACAGTATTATCAAAGCATTTAATACCGAACTTAAAAGAGCACCTTTTGCTAAATCTTTTGTTTACGTAAGTAAAGAAAAAGCAGCAAAAGAACATACTGATATTATTGGAGAAGATTTCCTTACATTTTTGGGAGAAAATCCTTTATTGAATTCATACGACATTCACTTAAAAGCAGATTATGTAGAAAGAGACAGTATCGTTAAGATTGAAAGCAACTTTCGCAAAAATGCAATGGTTTCAGATATTGTTTACGACAAACAATTGGTAAATCTGGTAAATGACAATATCAGAAAAGTAAGTATGTGGATTTTGATTATCAGCGGTTTCTTGACAGTAATTGCGGTTTTATTAATCAATAGTTCACTACGTTTATCTATACATTCAAATCGTTTTATTATCAAAACCATGCAGATGGTTGGCGCTACAAAAGCATTTATCCGAAAACCTTTTGTAATGCGAAGCGTAAAACTGGGAATGCTTGGTGCTGGTTTAGCTATTATTGCTTTAATTGCACTTTTACTATATGTAGATACTAATTTCCCTGGTTTAGGAATTCTAGAAGACAAAATTTTAACTGGTTTGGTTTTGGTTGCTGTTTTCGGATTAGGAGTTCTAATTACTTGGGTAAGCACGCATTTTGCAACGCAACGTTTCTTGAATTTAAGAACTGACGATCTTTATTAATTTTAGATTGCAGATTTTAGATTGCAGATTTTAGATTGCAGATTTTAGATTTAAAAAAAATGCCTTCGAACTTCGCTCAGGCTGACAAACACATAAAAATGAAAAACAATAATAAAGAAGAACAACAAGTTCAAAAACAGGAATTCCTTTTTGACGCCATTAATTACAAAATCCTATTAATCGGAATTGCTGTAATTGCGCTAGGATTTATTTTAATGTCTGGTGGGGGAAGTAAAGATCCAAATGTTTTTAATGAAGACATTTTCAGCTTTAGACGTATTCGTTTAGCACCGACAACTGTTTTAATCGGTTTTGGAATCACGATTTATTCTATCTTCAAAAAATCTAAATAAATAGGTTTATAGATTTCCATTGGAATGCCCTTCGACTCCGCTCAGGGTGACAATTTGAAATCTAAAATCTGAAATCTACAATTCTAAATGAACACATTACAAGCTATTGTTCTTGCCATTATTGAAGGAATTACAGAATTTTTGCCTGTTTCTTCAACAGGACATATGATTATTGCTTCTTCTTTTTTCGGAATCGCACACGACGATTTCACTAAACTTTTTACCATTGTAATTCAGCTTGGTGCGATACTTTCGGTTGCAATCTTATACTTCAAACGTTTTTTTCAAACTTTTGATTTCTACTTTAAACTTTTAGTCGCTTTTATTCCTGCAGTTGTTTTAGGATTATTATTAAGTGATTTTATTGACGGTTTACTAGAAAATCCTGTTACAGTTGCTATTTCACTTCTAATTGGAGGTTTAATTTTATTGAAAGTAGACGAATGGTTTAATAAACCAAACGATCCAGAAGTTTCAACTGAAATTACCTATGCCAAAGCTTTAAAAATTGGTTTATTCCAATGTCTTGCTATGATTCCTGGAGTATCTCGAAGTGGTGCAAGTATTGTTGGAGGTATGGCGCAAAAACTGACTAGAACTTCTGCAGCAGAATTTTCATTTTTCTTAGCGGTTCCAACTATGTTGGGGGCAACTGCAAAAAAATGTTATGACTATTACAAAGCGGGTTTTGAACTGTCTCACGACCAAGTAAACATGTTGGTTATTGGTAATATTGTTGCTTTTATTGTAGCATTATTAGCAATTAAAACTTTCATCGGATTTTTGACTAAAAACGGATTTAAAGTTTTTGGCTACTACCGAATCATTGCAGGAATCATTTTATTATTGATTCACTTTTTCATTCATCCGCTTACTATTATATAATGACACCCGAAGAATATTTAGAAGGGCAGGTTTTATTGATTGACAAACCTTTAAAATGGAGTTCGTTTCAAGCTGTCAACAAATTAAAATACCTTTTAATTAATAAAGTCGGACTTCCTAAAAAGTTCAAAATTGGCCACGCAGGAACTTTAGATCCTTTGGCAACAGGTCTTTTATTGATCTGCACTGGAAAATTCACTAAAAAGATTTCTGAACTTCAAGGTCAGGCAAAAGAATATACGGGAACGTTTTATATCGGCGCTACTACTCCATCGTATGATTTGGAAACTGAAATCGATCAGACTTTTCCAACTGGGCATATTGATGAAGCTTTAATTCATGAAACGGTAAAGCAATTTTTAGGCGAAATTGATCAGAAACCGCCCATTTTTTCTGCAATTAAAAAAGACGGAGTCCGTTTGTACGAACATGCGCGTGCAGGAGAATCTATAGAAATTGAAAGCCGAAAAACTACTATTCACGAATTTGAAATTACAAGAATTGCATTACCAGAAGTCGATTTTAGAGTAGTTTGCTCTAAAGGAACTTATATTCGTTCTCTTGCTTTTGATTTTGGAAAAGCCATGAATTCTGGTTCACATTTAACTGTTTTACGCCGAACTAAAATTGGCGATTACGATGTGAAAAATGCGATTGATATTACTTTATTTGAAGAAGAACTCCTGAAAAAATAAAACCTTGTATGAAGAGAATTTTACTGACTATTGCATTTATTACCTTTTTTAATTCATTTATACATAGCCAGGTAACTAAATTCACATACGCACAATTTGACTTTGCTGTTTCTATAACGGGAAACCCTAATAACACAGACGATTCATATCACGGTACAGAATCAACATCCACAAATGCTTTTCTTGTCCCAAATGGATTAGGTTCAAAAATTGGGTACGGAGTTCACTATAAAAAATGGCTCACATTAGGTTTTCACAGTGGTATTGACTATAAATGGGATGACAAACTTGTAGCTGTTCCAGTATTTTTAAATCTTGGTTTAAGTCCAAAAGTAGGACCCGAAACCAGAATTATGCTTCAAGCTGGATACGGAAAAGGTTTTGCTTTGGGTCGCGGTAATTTAAATGGGGCATATAAAAGGGCAAAACTCGGCATTGGCTCTGATGATTTTATTATTTTTGCAGAAATCTGTGATTATGATTTTCCACTTCATAATCAAAAAAGTATTGGCATGATTTCTTTTGGAGTAACATTAACAGATTTCTTTCATTACAACTCTCAAGAAGATTAATTATTCCTCTAAAAGCAAAAAAGCACATTACATTGTTTGAAAAGTAATGTGCCAGACTCCTAAAACAAGTAATGTTGTTCCATACTCATCTCAAATTAATAGTGAGGCACATTTTTCCCTCCAAACAAAAATTTAGAAAAGAAATCATAAAACCTTTCGAATAACTTTTTCATAATAGTGTATTTTTTAATTGTTAAACATTAAATAAACACCAATAAAAAGAGTAAATCTGAAAGTTATAATAGAAGTGGGTAAGCTTCACTAAGTTACGAAATTCTATTGAAGTCAAAAAGACTTTAAGACAATTTTATCAACAAATCACCTGTTTATCAACACATTAATCCGATTAAAGGCGATTATACTTAATATTTTCCATGATTTCAACCAATTCTTCTTGAACAGAAATTCCTTTATCTGCTAAATACCATAATTGAAGATCTGTTTTTATTTTTTCGTCGATAGCGCCAACTTCTCTTTTATGTTTTTCCATTAATTCGGTTGCTCCTTTTGGTCTTGGCCCCCAATCGGCACGTACAATTCCTGCTTCTTTACAAATCACGATTACTTTTGGAATTGCTCTTCCGCCATTGGTTAAATAATGGCTCATTAAATCGTCATTTTCATCGCGCAATGCAATTCTCAAATCGATTCTTTTATTAGAAGCCAAAGCCATTTTATTTAAAATTGGAAGAATCTGCGCCGCATCGCCACACCAACCTTCTGAAAGCACCAGCCAGATATAATGATTGTCTAGGTGTTGAAGTTTCTCTGCAATAGCATCTGAAATAGTGATCGTTTTTTCCAGCCTGTTCATTCTGGCTTCATTCAATTTGGAATAATTGGTAAGGCTTTCAGATTGTTCATTACCCGTAGATTTTCCTTCGGTCAATAAATCGGTTACTAATTTTCTGTATTCAGCATAAGAATGACTATTGAACAATGCTTTGGCTACGATGCTTTTCATATTTATTTCATTTTTAGTATACAATAAAAATACAAATTTTAGAAAGACTGAGAAAATGACATTTGTCACATTTCAAATTAAATAACTGCAAAGCCGTTTTAAACCTAAAATTGAAGCAAGAATTAATTTTTTGCAAACATTATTTTTAAAAATCAGAATATGTCTATATTTGCACAAATTAACGCAACACACACATGAAATATAAAAGAATTCTTCTTAAACTTAGCGGCGAGGCCCTAATGGGTGATTTACAATACGGTATTGACCCGAAAAGATTAGGCGAATATGCAGATGAAATCAAGCAGATTCACGACAAAGGAGTAGAAATTGCTATTGTTATTGGAGGAGGAAATATTTTTAGAGGCGTTGCCGGGGCAAGCTCAGGAATGGACAGAGTGCAAGGAGATTATATGGGAATGCTTGCAACTGTTATTAACGGAATGGCTTTGCAAGGCGCACTTGAAGATAAAGGAATGAAAACTCGTTTGCAAACTGCTTTAAAAATGGAATCTATTGCAGAACCATATATCAAAAGAAGAGCTGACCGTCACCTTGAAAAAGGAAGAATTGTAATTTTTGGTGCTGGAACTGGAAATCCATATTTTACAACAGACACTGCTGCAGTTTTAAGAGGTATCGAAATTAATGCTGACGTTATTCTAAAAGGAACTCGCGTTGATGGTGTTTACGATTCTGATCCAGAAAAAAATGCTTCGGCAGTAAAATTTGATTTTATTTCGTTTGACGATGTGATCAAAAAAGGATTGAATGTAATGGATACCACTGCATTTACATTAAGCCAAGAAAACAAATTGCCAATCGTTGTTTTTGATATGAATAAAATCGGAAACCTTTTGAAAATCTGCGAAGGCGAAAACATCGGAACTGTAGTAAATATATAGTCATCAGTAACAGTTTTACAGTCGCACAATAAGACTTTAACTGAAAACTGAGAATGAAAACTGAAAACTAAAAAAACAATGACTGAAGAAATAGACTTTATTTTAGAAAGTACTGAGGAATCAATGAATGGTACTATTGCACACTTAGAGAAAGAATTTCTTAATATTCGTGCAGGAAAAGCTTCTCCAGCTATGCTTGGAGGTGTTTTTGTAGATTATTATGGTTCTTCTACACCACTTTCTCAAGTATCTAAAATCAGCGTTCCAGATGCTAGAACAATTACATTACAGCCATTTGAAAAAAATATGCTTTCTGTTATTGAAAAAGCAATCTTAGTCGCTAACATTGGTTTTAACCCAATGAATAACGGAGACGTTATCATCATCAGTGTACCGCCTTTGACAGAAGAGCGTCGCCGTGATTTAGCAAAACAAGCAAAAGCTGAAGCTGAAGATGCTAAAATTGGTATCCGCAATTCTCGTAAAGATGCTAATACTGATATCAAAAAATTGGAAAAAGAAGGAACTTCAGAAGATATCTGCAAATCTGCAGAAGAAGAAGTTCAGAACTTAACAAATGCTTACATTAAAAAAATTGATGAGTTATTGGCTGCAAAAGAAGCTGAAATCATGAAAGTATAAATAAGTTTTGATTATAAAATAAAAAATCCGTCTGGTTTATTGCGCTAGACGGATTTTTTTATTGCTATTTTTGCATACGAAAATTAATTTCTTTTCGTTTTTGAAACTATATCATTCTGTATGAAGCTATTTTGTTTTTTGACTTTGTTTTTTACGCTTACTCTTCAGGCGCAAATTCAAATAAACGGAATCGTAACCGATTCAAACAACAAACCTCTTCCGTTTGCCACCATTACCACCTCAGAAAACAATAACACAATTACAGATGTTGACGGAAAATTTATTTTTAAAATCAGTTCTTCTGCGACATCACTTACAGTTTCTTATATAGGTTTTCAGTCGAAAACTATTGCTTTAATCAACAGCAAAACCTTTTATTCGATTTCACTTTTACAGCAGACCGATGATTTAAAAGAAGTAGTTGTTTCTAATGAAAACCCCGCCTTAACGATTATTAAAAAAGTTATTGCTAATAAATCGACAAACGATCCGCAGAAAAAGCTCAATAATTTTGAATATAAAACCTATAACAAACTTATCGTAACCGCCAATCCGGATTCAATTGACGGCCGTATTGACACAACAGCCGCTTATAAAGATTTAAACAAAAGAATCATAAACATTGATTCTTCTGATTATAAGTTTAAAGAAATTGTAAGCAAACAGCATTTATTTCAAACTGAGAAAGTTTCTCAATATCAGTTTGGAAATAACAAGCTAAAAGAAACGGTTTTAGGCACAAAAATCGCTGGCTTTAAACAGCCGATTTATGAAGTTCTGGCCTTCAACCTCCAATCTATTTCGATTTACGATCCTAAATACGAATTATTTGAAACCAAGTACGAAAATCCGATTTCTAAAAATGCTCCTTCAAGTTATAATTATAAATTATTAGACACCGTTAGCATAAGAGGCCGTGACACATACATGATTTATTTTAAAAACAAATCAAAACACAGAGCTTCTGGACTGGAAGGGGTTTTGTATATTGATAAAGAAAATTACGCTATCGCGAAAGCAGTAATGCGAATTAAAGGCGTTTTGGACATTAGCGGCATTCATGAATTTGAATATATTCCGAAAGAAAAAATCTGGTTTCAGAGCAACACTACTTTTAAAATCGTAAAAGGAAAAAATGACGACGATATTCGTATTCTTGGCGGTACGATTCAATTTGACGGAGATGTTGAAGAGAATTTAGAACGAAGAAAAAAAGTAGCTTCAGATTTCACCTATCTGCTTTCTGAAAGCAATAGTTTTGATATTCGAGTAAATACAGACACTCCAATAAAAAACCCTTCGCTTTATATCGAAATTAAAGACGATGCGGCCAAAAAACCTGAAAGTTTCTGGGAAGCATACCGCAAAGAAAATCTCGATTTAAAAAGCCAAAAAACCTATTTATTGCTCGACAGCCTTTCTGTTCGAAATAGAATTGAAAAACGTTTAGGAATTGGCCGAAAAATCATTAATGGTTTTTATCCGATTGGCCCTGTCGATTTGGATCTGAAAAAAATCATCAGTTATAATAATTATGAAGGTTTTCGTCTTGGTGTAGGCGGTATTACAAATGATCGTTTATCTAAATTTTTCCGTGTTGAAGGCTACGGCGCTTACGGAACAAAAGATGGTGTTTTTAAATATAGCGTCGGCGGAGGCGTTTTATTAGACAAACACACCAATACTTGGTTTAACGGTTATTATACTGACGATGTGCGAGAAATTGCAAGTACTGTTTTTTCTGTTGACAAACGTGTTTTTAAAATTTACGATCCGCGTCCGATAAATATTAGCACTTTTTATAAATATATAGGATGGCGTGCTAATGTTCAAACCAAATTTATTCCGAAAACCGAGGCTGTTCTAGAACTTTCAAGAAATTATATTGAACCAAAATTTGATTATCTTTTTAATCTAAATGGAAAACTGTACTCTAGCTATGTCATGACCACAGCAATGCTTTCTATTGTTTGGGCGCCATTTAGCAATTACATGCAGACACCGACTGGAAGAAATGAAAGTGATAAAAGATTTCCGAGGTTTACTTTTCAGTACACACAATCTCTGCCAAATGTGTTTGATAATGATTTTACGTTTAGCAAAATAGATTTTAAAGCCGAATACGAAAAACAATACTTAAACCGTCAGAAAACAAGTTTGCTTTTGCAGGGAGGATTGGCAATGGGAGATGTTCCGATTACGCATTTGTACAATACGGCGCCAAACAACTTAACTAAAGAAACTGTCGTTCAGCGTATCACATTTGCAGGTAGAAATGCTTTTGAAACGATGTTTTTTAATGAGTTTTTCTCTAGTCAATATTTGATGTTTCAAATTAAACATGGTTTTGATCGTCTTACGCTTTTCAAAAAAGTAAGACCATCACTGGTCTTGGTTACGAGAATGGCTTGGGGAAGCATGGAAAATCCAGAACAGCATGTTGGTCCAGCTTATAAAACACTTGATAAAGGTTATTTTGAATCGGGAATAGAATTGAACAAAATTTTTAAAGGTTTTGGTTTAGGCGGATTCTATAGATATGGACCAAATCAGTTAATGAGATTTGAAGATAATATTGCAGTTAAGATCTCTTATGTTCTTGATTTGGGGCTTTAGATTTTGATTGAGAATTTAACCGCAAAGTTCGAAAGGTTTTTCGCCAAGGTCGCTAAGGTTCTTAAAAAACAAATTTTAATGAGAGCCAAGCTCGAATTTTGACTTCTGAGCGAAATCGAAGGACAGTCCTTTACTCGATGACATAATTCACGAAATAAAATTCCGCTAGTAATCTGACGAACGAGGAATTTGTACGATTTATCGACAAAGTTTGCAGTTACGTAAAGAAATTCATTTAAGGAGATTCCTCGTTCCTCGGAATTACAAGTGAGCTCAAAAAAATCCCAAACCCCAATAAGTAAAATTGGAATTTGGGATTTTAATTTTTTGGAATTTCAAAAAGTTTATGGTTTAAGAATCAAAACTGATGGAGAATTATTTAGCCAAATACTTTGAGATTCTATTAGTTTTTTCCAGCTTTCTAAACTGATAATCATTAAATCTTGGCTTTCTAAAAATTCTTTCTTCAATGTTCTGTCATTCATAACCATGATATGATTTGGGGCAATCTGCTCAATAGAACGAATGGTTTCTTGAATTTCTCTAGTATTTTTCACTTCTCCACCAGCATCTAAAACTGTAATCTGAGAACCGTTGTTATTGATTAGTTTTTTAGCATAATCAATTAAAAAAGCATCTTCTTTATTAAAAACTGGTATAAAAACTTGATTGACTTCTTCTAAATTTTTGTCTATAAAAATTCCTACTGGCATTTTAGATTTCGCGATAATATGGCGTGTTCTTTCATCAAAAGGAGAATTCTCAAACAATCCTTCTTTTCCTGTAAACTTATCAATCAAACGATCTGGATTTACAATTCTGGTAGTAAAGCCTAATATTTTCCCTAGTAAAGTTCCGTCAAAAATAGACTGTCCTAAACCAACCAGAAGCAAATCATATTCTCCTTGATTTGCCGTGTCAATAATATCCGAATCAATATCATTAGAAACTTTAAACAAACTCACCACATTCTGATTCAAACGTTGTGATTCTTCAATTACGGGAACGAGCATTTTACGTTCATGTTCTTTAACATCAAAAGAATGTATTTCGGTACTTAAAGACAAATGCATTGCCGTTACAATCGAATTATCAGCTTGTTTTTTAACCAAACTGTTTGCAATTTTGAAGCAGTTTTTTTCCTCTTTCTGGAGTTGCAAACGAAAGCAGAATTTTGTATTTGCTTTTGGTTCCAATTTCTTCTGGAACGGCTGTGACTTTATCTTTAAAAATAAATCCGATAAAATCTAATGCTGGGCCTGTCATAAAAGTAGTTACCAAAGCCATAATGACCATCATCGTAAAAATTTCTGTTGACAATACTCCCAGATCGTAACCGATATTTAAAACCACCAATTCCATTAAACCTCTTGTGTTCATTAAGGCACCAATAGCCAAACTGTCTTTCCAGTTTTGCCCCATAAATTTGGCAGCCAAAGCACTTCCGAAGAATTTTCCGGCTACAGCTACGGCAATAATTAATCCTGTTATTTTCCATAAAGCCGGATCACTTCAATAATCCGATTTGGGTACGCAAACCTGTAAACACAAAGAACAATGGCAATAGCACAATAATTGAAACGTCTTCGACTTTTTCAATAAATATATTTCTGAACTTATTGTTTTCTGGCATAATTGCTCCAGCCAAAAATGCTCCAAACAAAGCGTGAATTCCGATTAATTCTGATGCATAAGCAGAAATTAAAAGTGTAATAAAGAAAATGGCAACTACAGGTTTATTCAAACTTTCGCGTGTTGAGTTCAAATCTCCTACTCTTTTTAAGAATGGACGAACGATTTTAAGCATGATAATTACATACAAAATCGCCATTCCAATTACGTATAACGAACTTAAAGCGAACCTGCTTTTACAATCGCAATAACAACTGCCAAAATACACCATGCCGTGATATCGTCTGCAGCGGCGCAAGTAATGGCAATAGTACCAAGTTTGGTTTTCTGCATACCTCGTTCTTGAACAATTCTCGCCAAAACGGGAAAAGCCGTAATACTCATGGCAATACCCATAAACAATCCGAAAGAAGAAAATTCTACCCCCATCGGAGCATAGATTTCGTAAATAAAATAAGCCAATGATAATCCTAAAGCAAACGGAATAACAATACTAGCATGACTGATAACAACTGCATCGTGTGCTTTATTTTTTAGGACTTTTAAATCCAGCTCCATTCCGATAACAAACATGAAAAGGATTAAACCGATTTGGCTTAAAAACTGTAAATTGCCTAAAGATTCTTTTGGAAATAAAGCTGCTGAAAATTCCGGAAAATACATTCCGACCAAAGATGGGCCTAAAACAATTCCGGCAATCATTTCGCCAATTACAGACGGCTGTCCTATTTTTCTAAAAAACCATCCAAATAAACGTGCGACTAAAATAATGGTAACAATCTGTGCCAATAAAATAGCCAAAGGATGCTGCAAGTTTTCGACCATAGAATGAAGAAAGTCTTTCCAATGGTTGCTTTCAACCTTTTCTTTACAATATTACGCCCTACTTCTAATGAGGCGCCTTTTGAAATTACCCAATATATCAGCGCTGTAAAACCGCCAATAATTGTTACGTAGAATAGAGAGTTCTTAATGTTATTCATAACTCGTTCTTTAAATTTATTGCAGCAAATATCAGAACTGAGTTTTAAGTGAAAAAGCAAATTTCCAGCTAATTTTCAATGTATGTAACAAGTCGGAAAAACTTTGTAATAAGTTATAATTTTACCTTTTTCAAAAAATCAGAACGATACGTTTCACTTAAAATTAAAGCTGTATTTTTATTAGTTTCTTCCAAATGATGAAGCACAATTTCATTATGATTAAAAAACTTTATTGCCTTCACCGCTACAATTTCTTTTTTATTGATTCGGCAGAAATCAGCATCGGGCAATTCGTTTAATAGCGTGTCGAATTTTACATTTTTTAAATTCAAAAAACTGCCATCAGTAAGCAGAACCGTTTTATCGCGACTATCGCTCGCAGCCGTTTTTATGTATTGAATTGTATTAAAATACAATAACGTTTTTCCTTTATCAGTGTTGAGCTGTATAAACTTTTTATCAGAATTTGATTTCTCAAAACGCTCAAAAGCCTTTGTGATGGCTTTTTGCAAACGTTCTAATTTTACAGGTTTTGTAATATAATCTACAGCATCTATATTAAACGCTTCAGCCGCATACTCTTTATAGGCCGTACAAAAAATCACCAATTTGTCCTGCAGTTTTTCTGCCAGATGCAACCCGTCAATTCCGGGCATTTCAATATCCGAAATCAGCAGATCAAAATCTAACTCACGAATATCAGACAAAAGTTTTTCAGGATTATTAAATGTTTTCACGATTTCCAATTCTGGAATTTGTTCGCAAAGCATTTTAAGATACGTTAATCCTGGAATCTCATCGTCCAGAAGCAAGCATTTCAGTTTTGTATTCAAGTAAATCAATTTTTAGATGAGCAATATAAACATCGTTTTCTATAAACTTATCGAGTTTAAAATTATTCTTATAAATAATGCGAAGACGGTGTTCAAGCGTTGCGTGTCCAAAACCGCTTCGTTCTTTTTTCAGTACTTTTTTATCTGAGATTTTATTGGAAACCGTCATAAAAAAAGCATTGTTTTTAAACTCAAAAACTACCGAAATAAAAGCATCTGCACTTTGAAGATCGGCATGTTTAAAAGCATTTTCAATTAAATCAATAGAAATTAAAGGCGCCAGCAAAGGCTGTTCGTACAGTTTGTCATCTTCATTGATATTAGTCTTTATCTTTGAGTTCAAAAAGCGGACTGATTTTAATTTTATTGATTTCGATTAAATTCATTGCAAAATCGATTTCCTCTTTTGCCGTTACAAACTTCTTTTTGCTTTCGTACAAAATATAATCCAAAACATTGGCCAGTTTATCCAAAGCAAAATAAGTCTGATACGCATGCGACTGAATCGAATTTAGAATATTCTTAAACAAATGCGGATTCAGTTTTGATTCCAAATTCTCCAATTGCAAATCGTTGACTTTTGACTCTAAGGCGTAAAAACTTTTTTCTGCATCTTCCTTAGCTTTTTTCGTTTGCATTAATTGATAAATCATGAAACAAATGATGACAATCAATAGTAAAAGAATCGCTAGAAATATAAAAGTTGTGGTATTGTTTTCCTGCATTGTTTAGAATGGTTAAGATTTTTTGCCACAGATTACAGAGATTATCACAGATTAAAAATAATTATTTAATGAAAAAATCCTTTAGATCTGTGTAATCTGTGGCATATATTTTATTAATGACTTGAAACGAATTTCAAACCAATAATTGATGCAATCAAAGTGGTAAGGAAAAATATTCTCCAAAAAGCTGCTGGTTCTTTAAAAATAAAAATTCCAACTAAAACAGTTCCTACTGCACCAATTCCTGTCCATACCGCATAAGCCGTTCCAATTGGTAAAGTCTGCGTTGCTTTATACAATAAAATCATACTGATTGAGAGGCATACAAAAAAACCAACCATCCAGTAAGTCGATACAATTCCGGTCGTTTCTTTTGCTTTTCCAAGACATGACGCAAATCCAACTTCAAAAAGTCCTGCAATAATCAATAAAATCCAATTCATTTTCTTTTCATTTTTAAATTAAATGCAAATATGAGAAAACCTAACGACTAAACTGTAAAAAGCAGGAAAATTATCACAATAAAAACAAAACAAATTTGTGTTAACATTTAGTAAAATACAATTGATTGTTTATGATTTTGAGCAGTTTTCACTACATTTGCAACCATTTTTAAAGATTTTATGAAAAACGCTATTCAAGTTGGATTTTGGGAGAAGTTGGCCCGAATTATACTTAAAAACAGAATAACAATTCTGATTATTCTTTCTGCTTTGACTATTTTCCTTGGTTACCAATGGAAAAACCTTGCTATGACTTATACTGAAGCAAACCTGCTTCCGAAAAATCATACTGCAAACAAAGACTATCAAAAATTTTTAGACAAATTTGGTGAAGAAGGAAATCTTGTGGTTATTGGTTTTAAAGATCCAAAATTCTTTACACCAAAAAATTACGCGGCTTGGAACGAGTTAATGACCGGTTTAAAAAAATCGAAAGAAGTTGATTTGGTTGTTTCTCTAAACGATTTGAAAAAACTTGAAAAAGATACTGTCAACGAAAAATTTGTTTTAGCACCTTTTATAGATCAAAGCAAAGTTTTAGACCCTGCTTATTTAAAAAGTGTACAATATGATTTGTTTCATAATTTACCTTTTTATGAAGGTCTTTTATTTAATAAAGAAAGCGGAAGTGTTCGTTCTGCCATTTATATCAATAAAAAACTGGTAAATACAGCCGAAAGAAAAACATTTATTCTTGAAAATCTGGTTCCGAAAATCGACAAATTCGAAAAAACAACCGGAATCGATCTTAAAGTTTCGGGAATGCCATACATCAGAACAATTAATGCGGCAGACATGAAAGGCGAAATTGGTCTTTTTATTGGTGCAGCTTTATTGACTGTTTCGTTGATTTTCTTTTTCTTTTTCCGTTCGTTCAGAGCAACTTTTATTTCAATCTGCATTTTGATTGTCGGCGTAATCTGGTCGTTTGGAACACTTGGATTATTTGGTTATAAAATCACAATTTTAACAGCCATTATTCCACCGCTGATTATCGTTATCGGAATTACAAACTGTATTTTCCTTATTAATAAATACCAGCAGGAAATTAAATTACATAACAATCAGGCAAAAGCGTTGCAGCGTGTTATTTCAAAAATTGGAGTTTCTACTTTAATGACAAATTTAACTACAGCAATTGGTTTTGCTACGTTTATGATTACCGGAAACGATTTGCTTTTTGAATTTGGTCTGGTAACTTCTATCAACGTGATTTCTGTTTATTTATTGACACTTTTTATCGTGCCGATTATTTACAGTTTTATGCCGCTGCCAAAAGAAAAACACTTATACCATTTAACGAAAACTTATATTTCGACTTTATTAAATGTTGTTGAAGATATAGTTAAAACGAAACGTAAATTCGTTTATATCGTTTACGGTTTACTTTTAGTTTTCAGTGTTATTGGGGTTGCACAAATGAAAGTTTCCGGAAGTTTAATTGGTGAAATGCCAAAAAGTGCTTCTTTCTTTAAAGACATTTTATTTTACGAAAAAGAATTTAACGGAGTTATGCCGCTTGAAATTATGATTGACACCAAAAAGAAAAAAGGTGTCATGAAAGCTTCGACAATTCGTAAAATGGACGAACTGCAAAATACGATTGCAGAAATTCCGGAATTGGCAAAACCGGTTTCGATCGTGAATTTGGTTAAATATTCTAAACAGGCTTTCTACAACGGAAATCCTGAATATTACCAATTGCCAACTTCGCAGGAGCAGACTTTTATTTTGAGTTATGCTAAAAATGCGACTAAAAACAGTAAAGAAAATTTAATGAAAGCATATGTGGATTCAACTGGACAATATGCAAGAATCACAACTTTCATGAAAGATATCGGAACGGATGAAATGGCGAAAGTGGAGAAAAAATTAAATGCAAAAATTGCTGAGATTTTCCCGAAAGATCGTTTTGAAGTTACCGTTACCGGAAAAGCTTTGGTTTTTCAAAAAGGAACTTCATACTTGGTTGACAACTTAATTGAGTCATTGATTTTCGCAATTTTAACAATTGCCGTTCTGATTTTGTATTTATTCCGTTCTTTCAAAATGGTAATGGCATCGGTAATTACAAATGTTTTACCACTTTGTATTACTTCCGGATTAATGGGTTATTTTGGAATTCCGTTAAAACCTTCGACGATTTTAGTATTTAGTATCGCGTTCGGAATCTCGGTTGATAATGCGATTCAGTTTATGGCGAAGTATCGACATGATTTGCTTCAAAGCGGCGGAAAAGTGAAGAAATCTGTTTTCAGTGCTTTAAGAGAAACCGGAATCAGTACTTTTTACACTTCGGTAGTTTTGATTTTAGGTTTTGCGACTTTCACGTTATCAAGCTTTAGCGGAACCATTGCACTTGGAGGTCTAATTTCTTGTACTTTGGCTTTTGCAATGTTTGCGAACTTGGTTGTATTGCCTTCGCTGGTTTTAACTTTTGAGAAGAAGAAGACTAAGAAAGAGGAATTGGAGAATTTGGAGAAATAAGTTTTTCAGACACTAATTTCACGAATTTTCACAAATTCTTTTTATACGCAACATTAAGTCTTTGCGAGGAACGAAGCAATCTCATTTGCTATATCAACCTTCATTTTTTATTTTAGTGAGGTTGCTTCGTTCCTCGCAATGACAAAAACAAGAGAAATTGTTTCTTTTGAAAACAAATGCCCTAGCCCCGATAGAAGCGGCATCCTTTCTATTTTTTCTTTAAAAATAGAAAGATATAGCGGATAGCGGGAAACAGCTTCAAAAATTAATTATTATCGATTATATTTGCAGTTGTTCAAAATGAATATTATTTAATATCAATTATATACAAAAATGAAACACACAAAGGTTAGAGACTTATTAAACAGTACGACGACGTTACAGGAAGTGAATGCAAAAGGATGGGTGAGAACTTTTAGAAATAATCAGTTCATCGCGCTTAATGACGGTTCTACCATTAATAATATTCAATGTGTTGTTGATTTTGAAAATACTCCGGAAGAGACTTTAAAAAGAATCACTACTGGAGCTGCAGTTTCTGTAATTGGAACTTTGGTAGAAAGTAAAGGTGCGGGTCAGAAATATGAAATTCAGGTTTCTAAATTAGAAATTCTTGGAGATTCTGATGCTGAGAAATTCCCAATGCAGCCTAAAAAGCATACTTTAGAATATTTACGTACTCACGCACATTTACGCGTACGTACAAATGCTTTTGGTGCGATTATGCGTGTGCGTTCGGTATTGTCTTATGCGGTCCACAAATATTTTCAGGATAAAGGTTTCGTTTACGTAAACACGCCAATTATCACTGGAGCTGATGCTGAAGGTGCTGGAGAAATGTTCCAGGTTACTTCTTTGCCATTGGATAATCTTCCAAAAAATGAAGAAGGAAATATTGATTTCAAAAAAGATTTCTTTGGAAAACATACGAACTTAACGGTTTCTGGACAGTTAGAAGGAGAAACTTTTGCAATGGCTTTGGGTCAGATTTATACTTTTGGACCAACGTTTAGAGCAGAAAACTCAAACACTTCTCGTCACTTGGCTGAGTTTTGGATGATCGAGCCGGAAGTTGCTTTCAACGATCTTGACGACAACATGGATTTGGCTGAAGATTTTATTCAGTACGTAATTAAATATGCTTTAGACAATTGTGGAGATGATTTAAAATTCCTGGAAGGAAGACTTTTGGAAGAAGAAAAATCAAAACCTCAGGCAGAAAGAAGCGAAATGGCTTTGTTAGAGAAACTAAACTTTGTTTTAGACAACAACTTCAAACGTGTTTCTTATACTGAAGCAATCGACATTTTAAGAGATTCAACTCCAAATAAAAAGAAAAAATTCCAATATTTAATCAACGAATGGGGAGCTGATTTACAGTCAGAACACGAGCGTTTCTTGGTTGAAAAACACTTTAAATGTCCGGTAATTTTATACGATTACCCAGCAAACATTAAAGCGTTTTACATGCGTTTGAATGACAATACTGAACCAGGAAGAGAAACGGTTCGTGCAATGGACATCCTTTTCCCGGGAATTGGAGAAATAGTGGGTGGTTCTGAAAGAGAAGAGCGTTATGATGTTTTGGTTGAGAAAATGGAAAAACTTGGAATTGATAAAGAAGAATTATACTGGTATTTAGACACCAGAAGATTTGGATCGGCAACTCACGCAGGTTTCGGTTTAGGATTTGAGCGTCTGGTATTGTTTGTAACTGGAATGACAAACATTAGAGACGTAATTCCTTTCCCAAGAACTCCGGGTAGCGCAGAATTCTAAAAAAGTTTAATCGGTTAATCGTTCATTCGGTTAACCGATTTTCACGAAGAAACGATTTGACGATTAAACAAATAAACGATTAAACAGTATAAATGCTAAAGCAATTTTTAAATTTAAAATTATCCCAAAAATTATCTCCACAGCAAATTCAGCTGATGAAGTTAATTCAATTGCCTACGCAAGCTTTTGAACAGCGTTTATTAGAAGAAATGAACGAAAATCCGGCACTTGAAGCTGGAAAAGAAGAGGAATACGAAGCCGATGAATTCGCAAATGATGACTACGATGATTATGATGATTATGATGATGCTGAATCTGACAGAATCGAAGCAGACGACATTAATATCGACGAATATCTAAGCGACGACGATACGCCTGACTATAAAACTCAGGTTAATAATTATAGTGATGATGAAGAGCGTGAAACACCATTTGCTTCGCCAATTAGCTTTCATCAGGATTTAATAAATCAGCTTAATACTTTTATTTTAAACGATCAGGAACGCGAAATCGCCGAATTCCTTGTTGGAAGTATTGATGATATGGGTTACATCCGCAGAAGTATTCCGGATATTGTTGACGACATGGCCTTCACTCAGGGAATTTATACTGATGAAGCAATGGTCGAAAAAATGCTGCATGTAATTCATGAACTGGAACCTTCGGGTGTTGGTGCGCGCGATTTACAGGAATGTTTATTGCTTCAGTTAAAACATAAAACGCCAACCGAATATGTTGATTTAGCAATTGACATCATCGAAAATCAGTTTGATGCTTTTACAAAGAAACATTACGATAAGCTTTTACAGAAATACAGCGTTTCTAACGAACAGCTGAAAAAAGCGATTCACGAAATTGAAAGACTTAACCCAAAACCGGGAGGTTCTTTTACAGGAAATAATAAAGTTACAGAAAATGTTGTTCCCGACTTTGCTATTAGAATTGTTGACGGTGAACTGGAATTGACTCTGAACGGAAGAAATGCTCCTTCTCTGCACGTTTCTAAAGATTATCAGGAAATGATGCAGACTTATAAAGATTCTCGTGATAAATCGGCAGCACAAAAAGATGCCGTGCAGTTTATCAAACAAAAACTGGATTCGGCAAAATGGTTTATTGATGCCATCAGACAGCGTCAGGAAACTCTTTTTGTAACTATGAATGCGATTATGCATTATCAGGAAGAATATTTCTTAGACGGCGACGAAACCAAACTAAGACCCATGATCTTAAAAGACATTGCAGATATGGTTGGTTTAGATATTTCGACTATTTCCCGTGTTGCCAACAGCAAATATGTAGAAACGCCATACGGAACCAAACTGATTAAAGAATTCTTCTCTGAAGCTATGAAAAATGATCAGGGTGAAGATGTTTCAACTCTTGAAATCAAAAAAATTCTTCAAAATACAATTGAGGAAGAAGACAAAAGAAAACCGCTTCCTGACGATCAATTGGCCGAAATCTTAAAGGAAAAAGGTTATCCGATTGCCAGAAGAACTATCGCTAAATACCGTGAACAACTTGATATTCCGGTAGCGAGAATGAGAAAGAAAATTTAGTTTTATTTTTATAAACATATAAGAAATATAAGTTCATTTAAAAATAACTGACCCGACAAGACTTAAAAGTTTTGTCGGGTTGTTTTTTTTCATATTATATCTAAACTGGACTGAAGTCCAGCTCTACAATACAATTTGTTCCTTCGGAACACCAAAGAGCCTTCGGCTCAATCCATATTGTAGGGCTGGACTTCAGTCCAGTTTAAATAAAGAATAATTTATTAATAAAACATTTCTACGAAATGGATTCAGTTTCTTTAAAAAAACAAACCCGACAGGTTTTAAAAACCTGTCGGGTTTAATAACGTCCATAAACATTTAATTATTTATATTGATCTGGCAATATTTTCACGGTAAACAAAAATTCTTTTTTATTATCGCTATAACTATAAACCAATGTATAATCATTATCTCTAAAAACCTGAAGTCCGGGATTTGCTTTTGCAGTACTTAAAAGACTTTTTTCAATTTCTTTACTTATTACATCAACCTCAGCAGTTGCTTTTTGTACATTCAACAAAGTTAAATTATATTGAACCGTTCTTTCTTTATGCAGACTAACACTGTCTAAACGAATTCCTTCCTGAATCTTAAGCGGACAGCTTTTATTATATTTTTCAATTAATTCTGTTATCTCGGTATTTTCTTCGTCAGCTTTTTCAGAAAGGAAAAACTGAAAATACACAGTTAAAGCAACTGCAACTATAACAATGCCTAACAGCAATATATTTTGTTTTCTCATAGTTTTTATTTTCTTTTTATAAAAGCTCAGATGAGTTTTGGAGATTTATTTTTCGTGGCTTTTTTTCATGGCGTTAAAATACGCTGCACGGCTAAGCGGCTCGTATTCTTCGGTTTCGCCAAGCATTACCAATTTATCATTATCTGTTTTTCTAAAACTGTAGTTTGCCAGATTTCCTGTTCTGGTACAAACAGCATGAACTTTAGTAACATATTCGGCAGTTGCCATAAGCGCCGGCATTGGTCCAAAAGGATTTCCTTTAAAATCCATATCCAAACCAGCCACAATTACACGAATTCCCTGATTGGCAAGATCATTACATACTCTCACGATTTCATCATCAAAAAACTGCGCTTCGTCAATACCAATTACATCGCAGCCTTGTGCTAAAATTAAAATATTAGCCGCAGCCGGCACCGGTGTAGAACGAATTTGATTAGCATCGTGAGACACTACCATTTCGTCATGATAACGGGTATCTATAGCGGGTTTAAAAATTTCGACTCTTTGTTTGGCAAACTGTGCGCGTTTTAATCTGCGGATTAATTCCTCGGTTTTACCCGAAAACATTGATCCACAAATAACTTCAATCCACCCAAATTGTTCTTTGTGATTTACTGTATTTTCGAGAAACATTTTGTATTTTTCTGCCTTTAAAAATGAATAGTTTTTATTACTTTGTACTGGTAATAAATCGACGTAAAAATGTGCTGTTTTACATTTTTTCAAAAGTAGAAAATTTTTATCAAACCAGATATTGGCAAACGCTTATTAACAGAAATAAAAAACATCTTTAAAATATCTTTCAGATTTATTTAAGAATAAAGACATTCAAGCATCAAATACACTAAAATACCTTATTCACTATAATTTCAACAGTTATGAAAAAAAAATTGGAAGCCGATTTAATAAGCATTGCACATCGAATTTTAAAACTTAAAAACAAATCCGATATCAATCAATTATATCTTGAAACTCAGAAATTATATGAGAAATTAGCGATTTTAAAATTTGTTGATGAGAATTTCGACGAGGCAAAACCAACCATCAGCCACAGCGAAATAAACTCTCAGATTGAAACTATTTTTGATAAAGAAACTGCTCCTGCAGAAACTATTGTCGAAACTTCAATTCCTGTTGAAGAAGTTAAAACTGAAGAAACTCCTGTTGCTCCGATTATTGAAGAAGTAATAGCTAAAGTTCCGAAAGAAATAATTCCGGAAACTGTCGTTGAAGAAAAAACCGAAGAACCAGTTACTGCTGAAATTTCAGAACCAGAAATTGTTGAGGAAGTTGAAAAGGTTGAAGATTCAAAAAACAATACAGAAGAACTTTCTTTTACAACTGTAAGTGATTTAAAGCCAATTCCTGATTTCAAACCGGCTTTTGAGTTAGATACTACAGAAATAAAAGAAGAAATTAAGGAAGAACCGAAATCAGAAATCAAAGGAACTCCAATTCCGATTGCATTTGAAGATTTTGGAATCAATTACGCTGACGCTCAGTTTGTAAAAGTTGACAGCTTTGAACCTGCTTCAAATCAAGATACAAAAGAGATAAAAAATATTGAAATTCCGGTTTTAGAAACTTCAAAAGAGCCAAAATCAGTTTCTTTAAACGAAAAATTAGCAAGAGGTTTTCATATTGATTTGAATGACCGAATCGCTTTTACCAAAAATCTTTTCGGAAATAGTACCGAAGATTACAGCCGTGTTTTAAACCAATTGATGACGTTTGATTCGTATTCTGAAGCCAAAGATTTTATCGAAAACATGGTAAAACCGGATTACAATAACTGGGAAGGAAAAGACGATTACGCAGAACGTTTTCTTGGAATTATTGAAAAGAAATTCGCTTAAAAAACAAACACAAATTACACGAATTAACACTAATTCATTTGCTTCGTGCAATTTTACAAGCATCAAAAATCTGTGCTAATTAGTGCAATCCGTGTTTAAATTATTAAACTAAAATATGTCAAAATTATATATTGTTCCAACGCCAATTGGCAATCTTGAAGACATGACTTTTAGAGCCATTCGGGTTTTAAAAGAAGTCGATTTGATTTTGGCGGAAGATACCCGCACAAGCGGAAAACTATTAAAGCATTTTGAAATTGGCACGCACATGCACAGCCATCATATGCACAACGAACACAAAACAACCGAAAATTTAATTGCACGTTTAAAAGCCGGCGAAACTATTGCCTTAATTTCAGACGCTGGAACTCCTGCGATTTCTGATCCTGGATTTCTTTTAACTCGTGCTTGTGTAGAAAATAAAATTGAAGTCGAATGTCTTCCAGGTGCAACGGCTTTTGTTCCTGCTTTGGTGAACAGCGGACTCCCAAATGATAAATTTGTTTTTGAAGGTTTTCTGCCTGATAAAAAAGGACGCCAAACTCGTTTTTTGGCTTTAGCCGAAGAAACCCGAACCATGATTTTATACGTTTCTCCACATAAACTGGTTAAAACTTTGAGTGAGTTTATTCAGTATTTTGGAGAAAATCGACAAGTTTGCGTTTCGAGAGAATTATCAAAATTACATGAAGAAAATGTACGCGGAACTGCAAAAGAAGTTCTCGCTCATTTTGAAAAAACAGCACCACGCGGTGAAATCGTTGTGGTCGTAGCCGGAAAAACCATAACAAAAGAAGCTAAGAAAAGTAAGTTTTCTAAGGATGAAGAAGAATAATATTTTCTGATTTTTAATTATAAGTGCGATCTAAATGATGAAATATTTATTTTTAATCATAACATTATCCATTTTTGAAATTTCATTTGGTCAAGATGAAATAAATATAAATTTTGATGAGATAAAGTCGAAAATAGAAAATATAAATTCGACAACCTATTATCCAAAATTATTGGAAAGATTTAATTTTTTTGATACTACATTATCTTTAGAAGAAAATGCCCTTATTTATTATGGCTTTTCATTCCATGAAAATTATTTAAAAAACAAACCAAGTGAAGAACAATTAGATATTTTTTCAAATAATCAGGAATATGAAAAATTAAGAATTGAGTGTGGAAAAATTTTAGATAAAAACCCTGTAAGTTTAGCAGCAAATAACAAAATGGGATTTGCATTATTTAAACTAGGTAAACCAGAATCTGAATGGAAAAAATATCAAAAAAGATATCGAGATATTAGAAAAGTAATCGTTTATAGTGGAAATGGTCTAAGTTGTGAATCAGCATTTAAGGTAATATATGTCTCTGATGAATATAATATCATTTACGACTATTTTGAAATATCCAAATTAAGTCATCAATCTCTATCCGGATTCTGCGATCATTTTATAAATGAGCCAAATGAATTTTATAAAGCAAAAGAAATTTATTTTGATGCCTCAAGATCGCTTATCAGGAATGAAGAAATAATCAATACAAAAAAAAATTAAAATAAAATCATGAGCATACAAGCCTTTTTAGAAAAAGTAAAACAAACTCCAACACAAATCACATTTCCTGAAACTATTGCCGTAATCGAAGAAAATTACAACTTTACGCCAACTGCTTTTCAAAACGGAACTCAGCATAATGCTGCCGGAGAAAATTCTGGTTCTTGTAAATTATTTTCTTTCGCAAAATTGCAAAACTTAAGCAAAGAAGAAACTTTAGCTTGTTTTGGAGCTTTTTATTTTGAAGAAGTTTTAGGAGATCCAAACGGAACAAACCATCAAAATATTAGAAATTTCATCAACTTAGGTTGGGACGGGATTCAGTTTGAAGGAAACGCTCTAGAAGCGAAATAATATTTAGAATATAGATTTTAGATTTTCTGAACTCTCCCTTATTCTAAACTCTAAAAACTTTGTCAAAGTTTGAAACTTTGACAAAGTTAAAAATGAATATCTCTACTACAGATTAAAAATCTTTTAAATCCTTTATCCCGATAGCTATCGGGAGTGGCAAAAAAATTACCAATCAGATTAAACGATTTTAGAAATCCACAATCTAAAATCTAAAATCTAAAATCTAAAATCTAAAATCAACCCATGCGTTGGACATTAAAAACAAAACCTTCTGAAGATAAAATCAAACATTTGGCGCAAGCCTTAAATGTGGAGGATTTTGTAGCAACACTTTTGATTCAGCGTGGCATTGAAACTTTTGAAGATGCTAAGAATTTCTTTCGCCCATCATTAGAACATCTTCATGACCCATACTTGATGAAAGATATGGATAAAGCGGTTTCTAGAATCGAATCGGCGATTGAAAATCAGGAAAACATTCTGGTTTTTGGCGATTATGATGTCGACGGAACAACAGCAGTTTCTTTGGTTTCTTCGTACTTAAAATCACATTATCCAAACATTGCCACATATATTCCAGATCGTTACGACGAAGGTTACGGAATCTCTTATAAAGGAATTGATTACGCAGATGACAATGGAATTTCGTTAATAATAGCTCTCGACTGCGGAATCAAATCAATCGATCATATTGCTTACGCAAAAGCAAAAAATATTGATTTTATTGTTTGTGATCACCACAGACCCGGAGAAATTCTTCCTGATGCTGTGGCCGTTTTGGATCCAAAAAGAGAAGACTGCCAATATCCGTATGATGAATTATGCGGTTGTGGAGTTGGCTTTAAATTGATTCAGGCTTTGGGTCAAAATCGGAATGAAACTGTAGAAGATTTAGTCCCTTATCTGGATTTAGTTGCTACTGCAATTGCTGCCGATATTGTTCCGATTACGGGAGAAAATCGTGTTTTAGCATATTTCGGTTTAAAAGTCATTAACTCCGAACCAAGACCCGGAATTAAAGCTTTGGTTCATCAGGTTAAAAAGAAAACTTTAGATATCAGCGATGTGGTTTTTATTATTTCTCCGAGAATTAATGCTGCAGGAAGAATCAAACACGGAAACCATGCTGTCGAACTTTTAACTGAATTTAATTTTGATCAGGCACAGCAATTTGCATCTGAAATTGAACAATATAATGCCGACCGAAAAGATTTAGATAAAAAAATTACAAAAGAAGCTTTTCAGCAAATTACACAAAACAACGAACAGAATCGATTTTCTACCGTTGTTTTTCAGGAAGACTGGCATAAAGGCGTTATCGGAATTGTTGCTTCGAGATTAATTGAAACCTATTACCGCCCCACTTTAGTTTTTACTAAAAGCGGCGACAAATATGCTGCTTCTGCCCGATCTGTAAAAGGTTTTGATGTTTACAATGCATTGAATGCCTGTGCAGAACATTTGGAACAATTTGGAGGTCACATGTATGCAGCAGGAATGACTTTGAAAGCTGAAAATTATCAGCTTTTTAAAGACGCTTTTGAGAAATGTGTACAGGAAACTATTCAACCCGAAATGCTGACTCCGGAAATTGAAATCGATGCTGAAATTGATTTCTCAGATATCACACCAAAATTGATTCGGATTTTAAAACAATTTGAACCTTTTGGCCCGCAGAATATGACTCCTGTTTTTATGACTTCAAATGTAAAAGATACGGGTTACGCTAAAACCCTTGGAGCAGAAGAAGAACATTTAAGACTTTTTGTAAAGCAAAACAACTCCGACGGAATTGCTGCAATTGGCTTTGGACTCGGAAAAAAATTAAATATAACACAAAATCAGAATTCGTTTCAACTGGCATACAATATTGCCGAAAATGAATGGAACGGAAACATTTCAACACAGCTTATGCTGAAAGACATTAGAATCGATGGAAGAGATTAAATCAAACAAACCTGATCCATATCAGGCACTACGTTACAGAGAATTCAACGTATTTTTATTATTGCGTTTCTGCATGGTTTTCGCATGGGCAATGCAGTTTATCGTTATCGAATGGGAAGTTTACAGTTTAACTAAAAACCCGCTTTCGCTGGGAATTATTGGTTTAATGGAAGTTATTCCGGCTGTTTCTATGGCTTTATTTGCCGGACACATTGTAGACCAACGTGAAAAAAAGGGATTATTGGTAAAATGTATTATCGGATTTTCTATAATCAGTTTTGGATTGTTTTTACTAACCTGGCCAAAAATTGTCGGCGGCTGGTCTTCAACTTTGATCTTATATTCTATTTACACTTTAGTATTTTTAGGCGGACTGGTAAGAGCCTTTTTGGGACCAACTATTTTTTCTCTTTTATCACTTATAATTCCTAAAAAAGTATATCCAAATGCGGCAACCTGGAGTAGTTCAGTTTGGCAGATTGGTGCTGTTATGGGACCTGCACTTGCCGGATTTTCTATAAACTGGATTGGCGTTCACTGGTCAATGTGCTTGGTTTTCGGATTCTCTGTACTTTCATTAATTGCTTTATCTCAAATCAGTAAAAAACCAATTATAAACCCTAAAATTGGAGAATCAATAAAAGACAGTCTTACCGAAGGTTTAACTTTTGTATTTAAAAATCAGATTGTTTTGGGTGCTTTGTCTCTGGACATGATTGCAGTACTTTTTGGTGGAGCAGTTGCTTTATTACCCGTTTTTGCACAAGATATTTTAAAAGTGGGTTCAGAAGGTTTTGGAATTTTAAGAGCTGCTCCGGCTGTAGGTTCTTTTATTACAATGCTGGTTTCTGCTTATGTTCCTTTGTATAAAAATGCAGGAAAAAAACTTTTAATTGCCATATTTATTTTTGGATTATCGATCATTTTATTTGGTTTTTCTACCTATTTCTGGCTTTCAGTTTTTGCTTTATTTTTAAGCGGATTGGCCGATGGAATTTCTGTAGTTATCCGCCAGACAATTTTACAGCTTAAAACTCCGGATCATATGCGTGGAAGAGTTGGTGCCGTAAATTCAATTTTTGTTGGATCTTCAAACGAATTAGGTGCTTTTGAAAGCGGTGCAACTGCCAAATTAATGGGAACTGTAACTTCTGTAATTTTTGGAGGAAGTGTTACACTTTTGACTGTTTTAGGTTTTGGTTTTATCTCTCCTACTTTTAGAAATCTAGATCTTCAAAAAGACATGGATGATCATCATAATCAGGAGTAATGAAACCTTTTTTTCTTTCTTTATTTCTCGTATTTTCTGTTTTCTCAAACGGACAAAATCTTTACATTAAAACCTACGGAAATGAAAAGAATGAACCTCTAATTTTCATTCACGGAGGACCAACTGGCAACGCAACTTTATTTGAAGGAACAACAGCTCAAAATCTGGCAAATCTCGGTTTTTATGTTATTGCTTACGATCGTCGCGGCGAAGGAAGATCTACAGATCCTAATGCAAAATTTACGTATACAGAAGCTTTTCAGGATTTAAACTCGATCTATACAAAATACCATTTAAAGAAAGCTATTTTACTTAGTCATAGCTTTGGAGGTTTAGTTGCGACACTTTATACGAATAAATATCCTGAGAAAGTAAGTGCTTTGGTTTTGGCCGGCGCCTTATTTTCTCAACAGGAAACTTATGATCATATTTTAAATACACTCAAAGAAAAATATAAAGACGATCCTGAACAATTAAAGAAAATAAGTGCTGTCGAAAATTTAAATAAAAATTCAGCCGAATATCGAAAAGGCTGTTTTGATCTGGCAGGAGAAAATAGCTTTTTTAAAATGCCAAATCCAACTGCAGAATCTAAAAAATTATATGCAGATTATGAAGCGGGTGAATTTTTCAAAACCAATATTCGGAATAAAAATGCGCCTTTACTTTTTTATCAAAATGAAAAACAAAACAACATCGACAGCAGGCCTTTTTTAAAGAAAATTAAAGCGAAAGGCGTTCCAATCTTTACCATTTACGGAAAAAATGACGGCATTTTTTCATCGGCACAAATCACTTCAATAAAAAAACTCGCTGGCGAAAATCATTTTGCCTTTCTTGACAATTGTTCCCATTATCTTTTTGTTGATCAACAAGTTGAATTCATCTCCAATATAAAAAAATGGCTTAAATAGTTTTTTGAATATATAAGTGATATAAGTTCATTTAATAAATAAATGATGACAAACTTAAATTATCTTATATCAGTTATATGATCCAATATTTTTTCATTTTTATGATTTTTTTATTTAGAATTAATATAAATAATATTTATATTTGTTCAAATAAAAGGATTTAAGATGAGAGAAATAGAACAGATATACCACAACAATTTTGGAATTGCCTTTTACTGGAAACAAAACAGCCAGACAATTCTCGACAAAGTTCAACTCGTTTTTAAAGAGACCGGTTTTTATTTTACAGTACCTGAACTGAATCATTTTTGCGATTTAATCGAAGACAGTATAATTGAAAACTCTTGCTGCGAAGCTTGCGAAATGAAATATTCCTGCCATAAATTTTTATTGAAAACTCCTTGCTCTTCTATTGATCTGGCTGTTTCTATGACCGAATTAAAATCGATTAAAGATTTGGTTGAAGGTTCTTTGTTTAAAATTGAATTAGACGAATATATCTTCGGGTCAGGCTTAAACTAGAAGCATTCTAAATATTTTAACAACATTTTTTCATTATTGAAATATATTTTGATTGTATTCAAAATAAAGTATATTTACAACAATGAAAAAAAACTGCATTCTTTTTGCTTTCGTTCTGCTGTCGGTTTTTCTAACAAGCTGTAATAACAAATCAGACGAATATATTGATCCGCGCGGAACTGATTATGCCGGATCTGAAAGCTGTGTTCAATGCCATCAGGTGCAATACAATATGGCTTTTCAGAGTTCTCACTTTAAAGCTACGGCTCCGGCAATTTCAGAAAATGTTTTAGGTGATTTTGATGAAGGTCAGCATACTTTTATTTACGACAAAAACACCAAATTGGTAATGGAAAAACGCAACGACAGCCTTTATCAGGTTTTGTATAAAAATGGTAAAGAAGTTGAAGCACACCGATTTGAAATTATTTTCGGAATCAAACATGCACAAACGTCTGTTTATTGGAGAGATAACAATACTTACGAATTACCAATTTCCTTTTATAATTCTATAAACAATTGGGCGACAAGTCCGGGATTCCCTGCAGACAAACCTTATTTTGACCGAATGGTGGTTAAAGACTGTTATTCGTGCCACGCATCAAATATCAGCAGCAGAAATGTAAATCAAAGCTCTGAAGAGAAAAACTTCCTGTCTATGGAAGTGGAGGATATTATCGATAAAAAAACTATTGTTTACGGAATTGACTGTGAGCGTTGTCACGGTCCGGCAAAAAAACACGTAGAGTTTCATTTAAAAAATCCAAATGTAAAAACCGCAAACAGTATTACAAGTTTTAAAAATCTAAACAGACAGCAAAAACTGGATGCCTGTGCGCTTTGCCACGGCGGAAATGACGGAATGAAAATGAAATCCCGTTTTGATTTTAAACCCGGAGATAATTTATCTGATTTTTACAGAAATACGAGAAGTGTTAGTGATACTGCTAATTTTGATGTTCACGGAAATCAGTTTCGTTTAATGGCGCAAAGCAAATGTTTTATAAACAGCGAAAAAATGGATTGTATTACGTGTCACAATCCGCATGAAAATGCGTCAAAAAATATGGCATCGTATTCTAAAATCTGTATGAGCTGTCATCAGGGTTTAAAACACAATGAGAAAACACTAAAAATAATGCCTGAAAAGTTAATGGCAAATAATTGTGTAGAATGCCACATGCCGAAAAGAGCATCAGGAGCAATTAAATTTCAGCTTTCAAACAGTAAACAACTTTCAGAATATATTCTACGAACGCATAAAATTGGTATTTATCCAGTGGATAAAAAGTAATTACGATTCAAATTTTTGAAGTTCAAAAGTTTCGCCGTCAAAAACTCCGTAAGTAAAATAGCCAATCCAGTCGCCCAGATTTACGTAATTTGAATCTTCGCCTACCGGAATAATCATTGGTAAATGACGATGCCCGAAAATGAAATAATTATAATGTTTCGTTTCCAGTTTACGTTTGGCGTATAAAACCAGCCATTCGTTTTCTTCACCTAAAAACTTTACATCTTCATCGCCTGAAATCAGTTTATTTTTTACAGATAAATATTGCGCTAAACTTACACCAACATCTGGATGAAGCCAACGAAAAAGCCATTTTGAAAACGGATTTGTAAATACCTTTTTCATTCGTTTATAGCCTTTGTCACCTGGTCCTTTTCCGTCGCCGTGGCCAATTAAAAAGGTTTTTCCGTTAAAAGTAAATTCTTTATTATCGTGATAAACCGGAATATTCAATTCAGTTTGAAAATAATCATTCATCCATAAATCATGGTTTCCAACGAAAAAATAAATCGGAATTCCGCTATCGCGAATCTCAGCCAGTTTTCCTAAAACGCGTACAAAACCTTTCGGAACAACTGTTTTATATTCGAACCAAAAATCAAATAAATCACCTAATAAAAAAATAGCTTCGGCATCTTCTTTTACCTTATCCAGCCAGGCAACAAATTTTTGCTCGCGCGGAAGGCTCAATTCCGGAGTTGGCGCACCAAAATGCTGATCTGAAGCAAAATATATTTTTTTCATTTAGATTATTAGATTGTTAGAATCTTAGACTCCTTAGATTATAATGTAGAAACTTTTGACTTTTGACTTTTGACTTTTTTACAAATTATCACTTGCATACCATTCAGCAAATGACGATTCTGTTTCCTGAAGTTTTAGTGAGAAAAGAGAAATTCCAGACGGAAGTCTTGCGATGATTCTTTCTGCAAAATCAACTACCATGTTTTCACTTGTTGGCTGATAATCTACCAAAATTACATGATGACCTCGGTTTTTTAATTCGTTTGCTAATTCAACATGCGGTGTTGTCTGATTGAAAACAGTAGCATGATCAAACTGATCGACGATTTCTTCTTTTACAATTCTCTTTAGGTCAGAAAAGTCAATTACCATTCCGAATTTCACATTTGAGCGATCCGTTATTGGCGATCCTATAACGGTTACCGATAATTTATAACTGTGTCCGTGAACATTTTTGCATTTTCCGTCGTAACCGTACAAAGCGTGACCGGTTTCGAAACTAAATTGTTTTGTAATTCTGATATTACTCATCGATTTTTAATTTAAGGATGCAAATTTACAAATTAATAACCGTTTTTATCTCTTTTTTTGGCTTTGATATACATCCAGTAAGCAACTCCGGCTAAAAATAGAAATGGAATAAAAGATCCTATCAAAACACCAATTTGATAACCGTTGTCTGGAGCATCTTTAATTTTCTCTGCAATATCAACTTTTTGGAATAATGAAATGAGTTTCATTTTAAATTATATTTATTACTTATGATTTAGTTTAAAGCCTAACCTTTGTCAAAGTTTAAAACTTTGACAAAGGTCCGCAATACGAAACTGAGACTACGAAATCACTTTTTAAATTGTCTCAAGGCATTTCTGCTAAAATCAGACAAAACAAGTTTTCCTGTAATTGCTGCACGTTCAAAAAGAAGCGATTCCCAGTTTTCGGTATTTTCCCAAATAATCTTTTTCATTTCATGCAATGCTTCAGGATTATACGAACTCAGTTTCTGAACAAAATTCTCAACCTCAGCATCCAGATTATCCGTATTACTTATAACTGAATAAAGTCCTTTTTGAAAAGCCCATTCTGCCGATTTCCATTCATGCGGCGCTAATGTCATTTCAGTCATAGCTGTTTTTCCTATTTTACGGGAAACAGCAGGTTCAATTACAAAAGGCCCAATTCCGATGGCAAGTTCAGATAATTTTACATCACACTGCGGCGTTGCAAAAACATAATCGCAAGCAGCGATAATTCCTACTCCACCGCCAACAGCTTTACCCTGAACGCGGCCAATAATCAACTTATTACAATTACGCATTGCATTTAACAAATGCGCAAAACCAGAGAAGAATTCTGTTCCCTGTTCTTCGTTTTCAACCTGCAAAAGTTCATCGAAAGAAGCTCCGGAACAAAATGCTTTCACTCCTTCACTTTTTAAAACTATTACCGAAACATTTTCATTTCGGCTTAATTCATTGATTTCTGCTGTTAATCGATCCAATAAATCACGCGGAAAAGAATTACTTGCCGGATGTCCAAATTGTACCGTTGCAATTGTATTTTGAAAAGAAGTCTCTAAAGATCCTTTTATATTTTCTGAACTCATAAAAATATTTTTAAACGTAAAGTTACGGTTTTGAAAAATATTTTATCTGATAGGTTCCGAAATTTGTTTTTTGAGAATTATTTGACTTTATTTGTTAACGCTTTGGGGGATTAGCTCATTTGGCTAGAGCGCTACGCTGGCAGCGTAGAGGCGACCGGTTCGAATCCGGTATTCTCCACAAAAAAACCGTATTACTTAATAATGGTAATACGGTTTTTTATTTATTTTTCATTTGCAGAATCCTCAGCATCAACTCTATCTTTTTCCTCTTTTTTGAAATCATTATTCAGCAAGTCAGTAAGCTTCTTTTTTTCTTTTTGGTTTTTTCTGATTGTCAAAACAACCAAAATGATTACCAATAACACCACTACTCCTATTACAACCCAGTTAATTTCCATAGTTTTAATTTTAACTAAAAATAAAAATTTAATCTACATTCCATATTATCAAAATGTTAAGCTTTTTTTTTTGACGCTTGACTTTTAGAAAAACAGAAAACAAAGAACCTGTTTTTAATTTGAGACAAACCTGATGTATTTTATTTTGTGAAAACTTTTTTTACATTTATCAAATCTAAATTGCGTTCTTTTTACAGAAGTTTTTTCATTTTAGCCACTATAACATTAAAAGCACATTAAATACCACTTTATGAATATCAAATTAAAAGTATTATTCGCCGCGTCAGTTTTATTAGCATTGAGTTGTAACGATAAAAAAAATGTGGAAGTTCAGGAAACTTCTGTTAACAAAAGTGAAGCTGTCAAAAATGACACAATCGAAGACGAAGGAATTCCAAAAAAAGAAAGTATCAATTTATTTACAGTTATGCCAAAAGACAGCAGCGAAGTTGCTTTTGTTTCTCTTTCGGATATTTATACAATTGGTGACGAAAAAGACACCCTCGCTCTGCCTAATATTCAGGATATGGGACCGCTCGAGGCTCAATATTTTACGTTTGAAAAAAATTACAGAAAAAGGCTTTTGTCTAAAACCAATATTTCTGAAACCGACTCGATGTTTGTTTACGATTATGCTAAAAATAAGCTGGCCGTATTCCCGGTAAAAAGTTTAAAAACGGCTGCCATGCTGAGTCTGTATTCGACAGAAGATGATTGGCCTTATCGCAATTTTGATTTCATGATTGGTTTCGAAATCAATAAAAAATTCTTAAACGGTTTTAGTGAATATTATAGAGATGCACTGGTTTATATTGGTAGAGAAAATCCGTTTTTGAAAGGACAATTAAAACCAATGGTATGGAAAAAAACAGCCCGATCTGAATATCCGTCTAAACCGATGAAAGGCGAAGATCGTGTTCTTTTAAAAAATACCGTTCAGGGAAATACCTATTCTTTTAAAACCGACAGTTATAAGTATTTTTTACAAGATTATTTAGATGATCATAAGAACATTTATGCCAGACGTCTCTTAGTTACTGATAATCAATCTAAAGATATTATAATTGAAAAATTGTTCAGTCAAAGCGAAGGTACCTCTCCCTGCCCTCTAAATTATCAAAATGGCGAGACTTCAATTAATCAATGGGCAGGAAAATTATTTAAAAACAAACCAGAAGTCGTTTTTGGTTTCGAATACATTTCTTTTGGATGTTCGAGTATTTCAGTAATCGATAAATCAAATGAAGAAATTTCTCTTCAATGTGATAATCGTCATTAATTAAAACTAATCAAACTCAAAACTATGTCTGAATTAAGTTCATTATTGTGTAAAGTAAAAATCACCAAATCACAGTACGAGAAGTTTTTAAACAGTCCGCTTGAAGAACCAGAATTAAATAAAAACTGGCTTGACTTTTGGGACAGCCGAAAAATGTATTCGAAATCAGTTTTAACTCAGGAATTGCTCCGTACATACAACGACGATACAAATAAGGAAATGATTGACGGATGGATTGATTATCCCGAAGCAATGGCTTTTTCAGATTATGATGAAGCAGCCGAAGAATGGATTTGGGGAATGATGTTTTTTAGTGAAAACTTCGTAGAAATGATTCCTATGTTTGCGTATATCATCAGTCTGGAAAAATATGTTATTGAAAGCTCAGAGAACATGGCGATTGTTTTTCCGTTCTTCTGGGGAGATAATGCTGTTCATGCTTATGTTGATTTTAAAGACGGAAAAGCCATTCTGAATCCAAAAGTGCAGACTTTAAAAGATGTAAACCCAAAAATTCTGGAAGAAACTAAAGCCTATCTGAACAACAAATGGGATCAGCTCGCGAAAGAAATGGATTTAGATAATCTGGATTAATGCAGTTATTAAATTAAGCTATATATTTCTAAAACATAATCAAATGAAATTTTTCAAAAAGAAATCAATTCAAAACGAGAATAATTTTGAGGACTTTCCTCCAATCGGCGGACTTATGGTTTCTAAAATGGTTCTAGACAGAAATATGAAACCTCAATTTTTGTATCGTGAGAAAAGAACTCGCCCTGAAGATAGCGGCTGGAGAATTTTTACAGGATTTGAATCAGAAGAATACACGAATAATCCTGACAACATCGGGATATATAATCCTTCAACAATTTTAAAAATTGACCCTTCTCTAAAAGATATCTTATTGAAAGGAATAGGTTCTGTTTATGAAAAAAAAGAACCGGATTCTGATTGGTATAAAGTAACTGATTTTGATCTGGAAGATGATTATATGACAACTCATCGATTAACTGAAGAATGGACAATTGAAATCAATAATTTATTCGAAAGAACAATTGAAGAAGATGAAACTTTATATTACACAACAGGAGATAAATCTATTAGATTAATTATATGGAATTCCGAAAAAAGTAAAGAAGAACTTTATGAGGAATGTAAATACAATATTGCTAATCGGGATGAAACTTTTTCTAAAACATTGGATCAATTTGAATTTTCAGACAACCGAGTTTCAAGAATAGGATACCTAATACAAGAAAATGACGAAGAAAAAATATACAACGTTATTTTTGGTTTTACTATAATTGATAAAGAAGTACTTCAAACAGCTTTCTATTTTAATGAGAAAACAGATTTTGATTGGGCAATAAATACATGGAAAAATATAAATTACAAACGTAATTCTTAAATTCAATTAAACTCTTAAACCAATAACTCCTAACGGAGTTTTTCGTAGAATTCTTAGAAAATAAATTGGGAGATAAATATTGGTGAAATTTTATACATGTTTTCTGTTTATCAATATCCAATTTAAAATACTCCGGTAGGAGTTATATATCGGTAGAAAACATTACACACACCAACATTTGTCCCGTGGGGACTTTAAATTCTCTAGAGTAGAATATTGTTTTTTAACTTTCAAATATCACCTCAATAAAAACCCCATTCGAATTGACCCAAAAAAATAACCGGAATTCGTATCAATTCCCGGATCATTTAATTCTCTTCCACGGTAAATAAAAGAATACGACATGTTGAAATTATTATGTCGGTATTTTAAACCAAACTCGGCATTGAAACGAAGCGGTTCCAAATCAAAAGTTATCGGACTTGTGTCATTAAACATACTGCCTTCGATTGTAGCATCATAAAACTGATAATTAACGCTTGGCATTGCGTAAAAATAAAACTCCCTAATATTAGGCTGTTCGTTTGCACTTACCGAAGCATCATGAAGATTAGAATCGTAAATTGGTGTTAGTCTTTTAAAACCAATTCGGGTTAAGAATCCCGTTGAAACTCCCGTAAAAATAGTTCCTAAATTGGCTTCAGACTGAAAATGAAGATCTATAAAATCATTGTGTTTCGATGGAAACAATTTCTTCGAATACATAACATGAGCCTGAACGGCAAAAGCATTGTGAAGCTGATTCTCCCAGCCGTAAACTTTTTTATAACCAATAAGATTATGAAACCCAACCTGCGTTTCTTCTCCCAAAGCATTTGGTCCCATAAAACCAATTTGAAAATCTGTTTTTAATACCGATTCGCTTTGGTAAAAAAAATTTCGTCCGGCTTCGGCAAAAAGATACGCCGTAAAAGGACGATCGTTTACATCTACAGCATCTTTATTAATAAATCGTGGATTGTAAATGTATTGTCCAACTCTAAATTCGGTTATTTTTTTATTGATTTTCTCATTGTCATTTTTAGACAAAAACCGATAAAAAATTTCCAGACCATTGGTATAATACATGTCGTTTTTAGACGATGTGTATAAATCATTATCACTTATAAAACCAATTTCTTTTGTTTTTCCTTGTCCAAAAATCAACGTCGAAGTTAAAATCAGAAAAGCAAAAAATACTTTTTTACTTCCCATCATAATTTATTTTTCCAACGTAGCGCATTTCACGAACAATTCTTTCTTTTCTTCTGTTGATATAACTTGATGATCCGGTTGCTTTAAACTTTCTTGGATTGGGCAATATTGCAGCAATTCCGGCCGCCTGCATTGGCGTCAAACTCGAAGCATCTCTTCGGTACCAATGTTCAGTTGCTGCATAAGCTCCGTAAACGCCATCGCCCATTTCAATACTGTTCAAATACACTTCCATGATGCGTTCTTTGCCCCAGATAATTTCGATTAAAACGGTAAAATAAGCTTCAAGACCTTTACGAAAATAACTTTTTCCCTGCCATAAAAAGACATTTTTTGCCGTTTGCTGTGAAATAGTACTTCCACCACGAATTCTTCGTCCGCGTTCGTTGCTTTTATAAGCTTTTTGCAGTGCTTTAAAATCGAAGCCGTTGTGCGTTAAAAACGTTCCGTCTTCACTGGCAATAACCGCTTTTTGCAAATTCATCGAGATTTTTTCAATAGGCTCCCAATCATGGTCAAAATAAACTTCTTTTCCGTCCATTTTATTTTCGATGGCACGAATAACCATAAGCGGTGTAAACGGCACAGGAACATATTTAAAAAATATAACCGATCCTATTGAAAGTCCAAAAAACCACAACATAGCTTTAATTAAAAACCATTTTACTTTTTCGCCAAAAGTTCTGTTGGATTTTTTCGAACCTGTTTTTGATTTTGGTTTACTTGCTGCTGCTGTCTTTTTTGGTGCCGGTTTTTTGGGTGCTGCCATTATATTAAATCTGCTAATTCTGTTCCTATTAAACTGCCTATCGCTACTCCCATTCCGCCTAAACGTACTCCGCAAAACACGTTTTCAGACAATTGAGAAACAACAGGACTTTTACTATTTCCAACTCCCATAATACCGCTCCAACGGTGCGCAATCTGGAAATCCTGATTTGGTAAAATTACATTTTTCAGTAAATCTTCCAATTTATTTTGAATAATTTCTGTTTGTCCAAATTCTGTAGTTGTTTCTGTTTCAAAATCAAGATTTCTTCCTCCTCCTAATAAAATTCTATCGTTGATATTTCTAAAATAATAATAGCCTTTATCTAAATGAAACGTTCCTTTTATGTCTAAATTATGAATGGGCTCTGTAATTAAAACCTGTGCCCTAGCCGGATTAACTGCTCCATTTGTCAGTGAATTTGCAAATCCGTTGGTTGCAAAAAGCAGTTTATTGGTTTTAAAACTAAAATTATTTAGTGCAACTTCAACCTGATTTCCCGCATCAGAAAAAGAGTTAACTGTTTGTTGGTTTAAGATTAAAATATTTTCAGAAACGGCTTGTCTCAACAATTCCTGCATCATATTTCCGGTATCGATCTGTGCTTCAAACGGATTAAAAATTAAATAATCCTGGATATTTCCAAAACCAAATCGGTCAGTTTCTTTAGAAAAGACTTCAGCCTTAAAAAGTGGTTTTAGAATTTCATTTATAAAAGACATTTTCGAAATACACTCATTAAATCCAAATTCATCTTCTTTCAAAAATAATTCATATCCGCCGTGTGGTTTAAAATCTATTGCCTGATCGCCAAGTCTTTTTCGAAGTAACTGCAGACCTTTCCAGCGTTTTTCGATAAGTGCCACAACATCTTCTTCTGAATGTGTTTTTAAGTCGTCCATAATTTCAGATAAACTTCCGAAGCAGGCAAAACCGGCATTTTTTGTACTTGCACCCTGCGGTAACATTCCTCTTTCAAGTACCAGAATTTTTGCAACAGGAAATCTTTCGCGTAAGCGCAAAGCTGTATGTAAGCCAACAATTCCGCTGCCTACAATTGTATAATCAATATTTGTAAACCAGTTTTTTAGTTCCCAATAGCTAAATTCCATTTCCAGACTTTTTTATAAAAATAATGATTTTTGATTACGCTGAGATTAGTAAACAGGTTATTTTTTTGCACGCAGATTTTACAGATTTAAGCAGATTTTTAATTTTATTTTTTTGTCAGGCTGAGCGAAGTCGAAGCCTCATTACGGTGCGCCCTTCGACTTCGCTCAGGGTGACAATAATAAATTTTAACAATAATTTGGAATTTGAAATTTAACTGTTTGGGATTTAAATGTTGTATTTTTAGCACACAAAAAAATAGAATATTTGATTATGAAAAAAGTATTATTAACAACCTTAATAATGATGAGTTTAAACGCTATCGGGCAGAATGTTATGTCGCCGGAATTGTTATGGAAATTAGGACGAGTAACTCCGCTTGGAATTTCTAAAGATGCAAAAAATGTGGTTTTTAAGGTTTCTACGCCTTCTGTAGAAGAAAATAAATCACATTCTAAATTTTACATGATTCCTGTAAACGGAGGAAATGCTGTTGAAATTAAAGACACAAAAGATGTTTTGGCAGATAAAAATGTTTCGCCAGACGGAAAATATGTAGTTTATAATGAAGAAGTAAAAATCGACAATGTTTTAGGAAAAGATTTTTATCCGAGTTTAACAAAGTCTGATGCTCAAATTTATGATGGTTTAGATTACCGTCACTGGGACACCTGGAACGAAGGAAAATTTAATCATGTTTTTTATAAAGAAAACAAAGACGGCGCAAAAGGAATTGATATTTTAAAAGGTGAATCTTTTGATTCTCCACAAAAACCTTTTGGCGGTGACGAAGATTATATCTGGTCGCCAGACAGCAAAAGTATTTTTTATGTGTGCAAGAAAAAAGCTGGAACAGCTTATGCAATTTCTACGAACACCAATATTTATGAGTACAATTTAGAAACTCAAAAAACAACCAATAAAACCGAAGACAATTTAGGTTACGACACGGCGCCGCAATTTTCTCCAACAGGAAATTTATCTTGGCTACAAATGAAACGTGACGGTTACGAGTCTGATAAAAACGACATTATTGTTGAATTTAAAGGAATCAAAACGAATCTAACGGCAAATTGGGACGGAACTGTAGATAATTTTATCTGGAGCAAAGACGGAAAAACAGTTTTCTTTGTTGCGCCAGTTGACGGAACAAAACAGCTATTCTCAGTTAATTTTCCGGGTTTAACTAAAATCGCAATCAACGTTCGTCAGTTGACAAATGGAGATTTTGACGTAAATGATTTAGTTGGTTTTTCTGGAGATGATATAATCGTTACAAGAACAGACATGAATCATGCGGGTGAGATTTTTTCTTTTAATTTGAAGAAAAACACTTGGAAACAATTATCAAACATCAATACTGAAACGTACAAAAATTTAGCTTTAAGCAAAACTGAAAAACGCTACGTTACTACAACTGACGGTAAAAAAATGTTGGTTTGGGTAATCTTACCTCCAAATTTTGATGCTTCTAAAAAATATCCTACTTTATTGTTCTGCCAGGGCGGACCTCAAAGTGCGTTGACACAATCGTATTCTTTCCGTTGGAATTTCTCTTTAATGGCGGCAAAAGGTTACGTAGTTGTGGCACCAAACCGTCGCGGAATGCCGGGTCACGGTGTTGAATGGAATGAACAAATTAGTAAAGACTGGGGCGGACAAGTTATGGACGATTACCTTTCTGCAATTGATGATTTAGCTAAAGAAAGTTACGTTGACAAAAGCCGTTTAGGCTGCGTTGGTGCAAGTTACGGAGGATATTCTGTATTTTACTTAGCCGGAATTCACAACAACCGTTTCAAAACTTTTATCGCTCACGATGGGGTTTTCAATACCGTTTCTATGTTGGGAACAACTGAAGAAGTTTTCTTCAACAACTGGGATTTTGGCGGACCTTATTGGGAAAAAGACAATGCTGTAGTGCAAAAAGCATACACTACTTTCAATCCGGCCACTTTGGTTCAAAACTGGAACAGACCTATTTTGATTTTCCAGGGCGGAAAAGATTTCCGTGTACCAATCGGGCAGGGACAAGAAGCTTTTCAGGCTGCTCAGTTAAGAGGAATAAAAAGCCGATTCGTTTATTTTCCAGATGAAAATCACTGGGTTTTACATCCTCAAAACGCTCAGGTTTGGCAGGGAGAGTTTTTTAAATGGTTAAACGAAACTCTGTAATATCAAAATCTTCATACAAAATCAAAATCAGCCGCGGTATTATTTACATAATCTGCGGCTGATTTATTTTTAAAACATTACAATTATGTAACATATTGGGTAGATTTACTGTTCCGTAAACAGATTTTTTTAGATAAATTGCAAAAGTTACATTATACCCAAATTTCACAAAACCTTCAGCAAAATATGGAAAGCAAGAAAAGTTACACAGCACTCAAAGTTTTATTCAGCTATGTTGCATTACTGGCTTTGGTTGTAACGGTTGGATGGTTTTTATATTCAGAAAATGCGGTTTATAATAAACTTGAAGATAAAATTGCCCTTGAAAAAACAAAAATCCTTCGCGTAAGTAAATTATTTTCTAATGTTTACAAAACAGAAAGTCTGGCCAGGCAAACCATTCAGACCAATTCTGAAAAGGATTTTAAAAGTTACCTTATCGAAACGGATTCTTTAAGAGCCAGACTCGACACTTTAAAACAAATTGTTACTACTGATTATCAAAAAGCTCTGCTTGACAGCGTAACGTATTTATTGTCTGAAAAAACAGAAAATATCCGACAGCTAAAAACCATAAAAAATAAAGCCGAAGATGAAGTTTCTGTTAATAACGCGATTGACGAAATTACCAAAATGGAGTTCAATCTTCGAAAACTGGAACTTCAGGATTTTACTAAAAACCCAAACGAATTAGGAAGCTATCAGCGAAATGTTCTTCAAAAATATGTTGATTACTTAAATCAGAATATTCCGGATGATAGTACGAATACGCTTAGCAAAAAAGCTTCGGATTCGATTTTGGCGAATTCTAAAAAACTGCTCAGCAACGTAAAAATAAAAGCTGAGAAGAAAAAAGAGTCTCTTAATTTTGAAGAGAATAAACTTCTGAAAAATGAAATTGCGATTTCGGATCAGCTTAGAAAAGTGCTTCGTATTATTGAGCGAGAAATCATCATCAACTCCATAAAAAACAATTCATTAAAAGAAAAATCGCTTAAAAAAGTCAACGAAATTGTAACGGCTTCGGCAATAATTGGTTTAATATTGACCATCTTTTTTTCTATTTTAATTGTGAGCGACTATTCAAAATCACAGCTTTATAAAAAACAACTCGAAATTGCGAATTTCAAAACCAAAAATTTATTAAAAAGCCGCGAGCAATTAATCTCTACGGTAAGTCACGATTTAAAAACGCCTTTGAGTACCATTGTGGGTTATTCAGAACTTTTGGGCAATTCTGATATTAATACAAAACAGTCTTACTTTGTAAAAAACATTAAGAATTCATCTGAATATATTTCGCAGCTTGTTCAGGATTTACTGGATTTCTCCCGAATTGAAGCAGGAAAAATTACGATAGAAAAAGTGCCGTTTTACCTTCCTGAACTTATTGAAGATACAGCCAAAAACATTCAGACGGTTTACAAACAAAAAAGCATCGATTTAATTATTAATGTTGATGAAAAACTGAAAACCAGAGTAGTTGGCGATCCGTTTCGTTTGAAACAAATTTTGACGAATATCATTGGCAATGCTTATAAATTTACCGAAGAAGGTCATATCAAAATCAGTTCATATGTTACCGAAAATGAAAACTTTTTTGTCATTACAATCGAAGATACCGGTATTGGAATTGAAAAAGGAAACCAAAAATTGGTCTTTGAAGAATTTACTCAGGCCAATGAAAATATCGAAAAAAAATACGGCGGAACTGGTTTAGGACTTGCTATCTGCCAAAAAATAGTTTCGTTTTTAGGTGGAAGAATAAGTCTCGAAAGTACTTTTGGGAAAGGAAGTACGTTTGAAATTAAAATCCCTTTAGTGTTTGATCACAGCGAAATAACGGTTGAAGAAATAAAAAGAAATATTGCCCGAAATACGACAAAACAAACTTTTGTTGTAATTGATGATGATATTAACCTCCTCAATTTAACCAGCGGCGTTCTCAGACAGGAAAATCATCAGGTACATTCTTTTAACAGCGCTGTAAAAGCTTTAGAAGCCATTAAGAATACGCATTTTGATTTTGTGATAACAGATATCCAAATGCCGGAAATGGATGGTTTTATGTTTCTGGAAAAACTTCGAAACTTTGAAAAAGGAATTTATAAAAATCAGCCGGTTATTGCCCTTACAGGAAGAACCGATCTAAATCCGTCAGTTTATGCCGAAGCCGGTTTTACTACAGTTGTAAATAAACCTTATTCGCCAAGAATATTGTTAGAAACGATTCAGCATATTCTGGATAATGAAACCCTGCCGCAAGTTGAAATACAGAATAAAGAAGAAGCCGTTTCCTCTCAATTGTATTCTCTGGAAACCCTTAAAGAGTTTTTAGGCAATGATGAGGATGCTTTAAATGATGTTCTCAAAGCTTTTATTATAAGCAGTAATGAAAATTTAGATTTACTTGAGAATGCAGTAAATGAAGAAAATGTTCCGGAAATAAATTCTATTGCACATCGAATTGCGCCTATGTTCAAGCAAATTGAAGCACGAGATATTGGCACAATATTAAAAACGCTGGAACAAAATAATCTTGAAATAGCAGATTTGAAAGATATTTACATTGCTTTAAAAGCTAAAACAACCAAACTTTTTTCTGTTTTAGAAAAAGAAGTTGTTTAGTCGATATTGTATTGCTTTAATTTATTATAAAGCGTTTTTCTGGTAATTTTAAGCAGTTTTGCTGCTTCCGATTTATTATTCTGAGTTCTGTTGAGTGCTTGAATAATAGCTTCCTTTTCATTATCTGATAATGAAAAACTGCCACTGAAACCGGCTTGTTTTTGCGACTGAAAAAATTCTATTGGCAAAACATCACTTTCAATAAAATCACCCTGTGTTAAAAGTGTGGCACGTTTTACACAATTTTGTAATTCACGTAAGTTTCCCGGCCAGCTGTAGTTTTGAAAAATAGAAACCACTTCAGGCGAAAATCCTATTACATCTTTGTTTAATTGCTGATTGGCTTTTTCCAGGAAATAATCGGCAAAAACCATTAAATCTTCGTCACGGTCTTTTAAAGATGGAGACTGAATAGAAAATTCGTTGATTCTATGGTATAAATCTTCTCTAAAATCGCCATTTTTTACTGCCTCACGTAAATCTTCGTTTGTAGCGGTAATAATGCGGATATCGACGTTTATTTCTTTATTGCTTCCAACGGGTTTAATTTTTCTTTCCTGAAGTGCTCGCAATAACTGAATTTGGTTTTCATAAGAAAGGTTTCCAATTTCATCCAGAAAAAGTGTACCTCCGTTTGCTGCCTCAAAATATCCCATTTTATCACTGATAGCTCCGGTAAATGATCCTTTTAAATGACCAAAGAATTCACTTGCTGCCAATTCTTTTGGAATGGCTCCGCAGTCTACCGCAATAAAATTATTGTTTTTTCTCTGACTTTGCTGATGGATGCTTTTGGCAATAATTTCTTTTCCGGTTCCGCTTTCGCCAATAATTAAAACCGACATATCCGTTGGGCTTACCAACTGAATATGATCTAAAAGTTTTTTAGAAGCTACCGAAATTCCGCGTACAAATTCATTTTCCGCAGAAACTGTTTTTTTTGCAGGTTTCTTTTGCTTCGAAGGTGTTTCTATTTCTTCTTCTACTTCATCAATTGGAGCTTGTAAAGCATTTGTAATAACGAGTAAAACTTCATCAGGATTGAAGGGTTTCGAGATATAATCGGCCGCACCGTTTTTAATTGCTTTTACTGCCGTATTAACATCTGAGTAACCTGTCATTAAGATTACAGGAGTTTCAGGATGTGAATTTTTAATTTCAGACATTAGCACAATACCATCAGAATCAGGCAGACGAAGATCTGTCAAAATCAAATCGAATGATTCGTTTTTGATAGCTGTTCTGGCTTCTGAGGCTGAAAAAGCGATACTGACTTCATATTTGTTTTTTATTAGAAATTTCTCTAATAATTTACAAAATGAAATATCATCTTCTATTACTAATATCTTAGACATTTGTTGTAAGGGACTTTTTTTGCTAAAATAATACTATTAAAGTTATAATTTCTTAAAATTATGCGAAAAAAAAAGAGATTGCGTATTGCAATCTCTTTTTCACCAAAAACATAAATCTAATTTCACCTAATTATATCTTCAACCAGTTGCCATTGACATCTGAATACACAGTAGCCTTTTGGTCCCCAACTGATATATCAAGTTTGTATTCTTTTTTATCATTAACATACGCTTTCACCAATTTTGCATTTGGGTAAGCGGTTTGTAGAGCAGTTTTTACAGCTGCCGGCACAATATCTGTGCTTATTTCAGTATATTCTGTTTGAACAGAAACTGTTGTTTCTACTTTATTTGGAGTTATCTCTGCAATTGCAGGAATTGATAAACATCCTAAAAGAATAGCTGCTGAGATGGCTAACTTTTTCATATTGCTCTATATTTAATTATTTTTTAATGATATTTCCTGAAGCATCAGTAAAAAAAGTATATTTCTTACCTTCTTTTGAAATTTCAAGTTTGTATTCATCTTTAGCATTTTTCCATGCTTTTTCCAGTTTAGAACCTACAAATGATTTTTCAACTGTTGATTTTACACCTGCCGGTACGGCGTCTACAGCAACTTCAGTATATTCATCCTGAATGTTTACTGATTTAGTAATTGAAACTGATTCTGATGGTACAGCTGCCTGAATTGACAAACCACCTAAAATAATCGCTGCTGATAAGATTAACTTTTTCATAATGCTTAAGATTTAATAGTTATTTTTTTAGAATGTTTCCTGTTGCATCAGTATAAACAATTGATTTTTCTCCTCTAACTGTAACTTCTATTTTATATTCTTTTTTAGAGTTTACAAAAGCTTTGTCTAGTTTAATACCCGGATAAGCTTCGTCCAGAGATTTTTTAATCGCAGCCGGAACGGCGTCGACTTCTTTATAATCATCTTGATAGTTTACTGATTTTACTGGTGAACTGGTTAGGTTCACATTCTCTGCTTGTATTGACAAACTACCCAAAAGAATAGCTGCCGAAAGGATTAGCTTTTTCATAATTAATAGTTTTTAGGGTTAGTTTTATTTATTTTTTGATCCAGGATCCATCTGCGTTAGCATACAAAGCACCTACTTTTTCACCAACAGTAATTTCCAATTTATATTGAGAAGCACTGTTTTTATATGCTTTGTTTAAAACTGCATCTGGATACGCTTTTTTAAGTGCATCAGTTACCGCTGTCGGAACTTCTGTCACATTAATTTCAGTATAATCATCTTGAAATGATACTGCTTTTACGATTGTATTTAAGGTTGTTGGCGAAGTTGAAGCAAATGATGTTAAACCTCCCAAAACGATTGCGGCTGATAAAAATAAATTTTTCATGATAATTATTTTTTAATATTTGTAATTTAATCTTGGTATTCTTGATTTGAATTTTCACGGGAACTCAAGATTATTTTTTGATCCACGTTCCGTCAGCATTAGCGAAAAGATTTCCCACTTTGTCTCCAACAGTAACGTCTAATTTATATTCTGACTTTTCATTTTTGTAAGCTTTAGTAATTACTGCGTCAGGATAAGCTTTTTTCAAAGCTTCAGTAATTGGAGCTGGTAATTCTTCTAACTTAATTTCAACATACTCGTCTGCAACAGAAGTAACTTTTACGATAGAATTTGTTATTGGAGAAGTTGAAGCAAATGATGTTAAACCTCCTAAAACAATTGCGGCTGATAAGAATAAATTTTTCATAATGGGTATATTTAAATAGTTAATAGTTTGTTTTACACTTTAGATAATGAAACTATTATGCCGAAAACCATATATGAACCTAAAAACCTGCTTAAGACTTATAAATAAAGGAATTAGCTAAAATGTGCCAAAAACTGAAATAATAAAAAAGTGTGTAATTTGTAAAATAAGTGTGTAAAAAGTATACACTTTGTGTGTATACCTCACTGTTCTAAAAAAAAATATCTCTTTTAAACTGGACTGAAGTCCAGCTCTACAATATAATACGTTCCTTCGGAACTTTGAAAAGAGCCTTCGGCTCGAACTATATTATAAGGCCGGATTTTAATCCGGTTTAATGTATAGATATAAAAAAACCGACAGGTTTTAAAAAGCTGTCGGTCTTAGAATTTAATTATAAAAAAAAAGCTGTCGAAAAATCGACAGCTTTAATTATTTATTATTCCTCAATAGGTTTCATTTTGAAAGTTTCCATAAATGCAGTTGTGTAATCTCCTGCAATATATTTTGGATCATCCATTAATTGTCTGTGGAAAGGGATTGTAGTTTTCACACCTTCGATGACAAATTCGTCAAGAGCTCTACGCATTTTGCTGATAGCTTCTTCACGAGACTGCGCCGTTGTAATTAACTTCGCAATCATGGAATCGTAATTTGGCGGAATGCTATATCCTGAGTAAACGTGAGTATCTAAACGTACTCCGTGTCCTCCTGGCATATGAAGCGTAGTAATTTTTCCTGGTGAAGGACGAAAATCGTTGTATGGATCTTCGGCATTAATACGAACTTCAATCGCATGTAATTCTGGTAAGTAGTTTTTTCCAGAAATTGGAATTCCGGCAGCAACCATAATTTGCTCACGAATTAAATCGTAATCAATTACTTGTTCCGTAATTGGGTGTTCAACCTGAATACGTGTATTCATTTCCATGAAATAGAAATTTCTGTGTTTGTCCACAAGAAATTCTACAGTTCCTGCTCCTTCGTATTTAATGAATTCGGCAGCTTTTACAGCGGCTTCTCCCATTCTTGTACGCAATTCATCAGTCATGAAAGGTGAAGGTGTTTCTTCAGTAAGTTTTTGGTGACGACGTTGTACAGAGCAATCTCTTTCAGAAAGGTGACACGCCTTTCCGTAAGAATCTCCAACAACCTGAATTTCGATATGACGTGGCTCTTCGATAAGTTTTTCCATGTACATTCCGTCATTTCCAAAAGCTGCAGCAGCTTCCTGACGTGCACTTTCCCAAGCTTTCAAAAGATCTTCTTCTTTCCAGATGGCACGCATTCCTTTTCCACCACCACCAGCAGTAGCTTTCATCATAACTGGATAACCAATTTCTGTTGCTGTTTTTTGTGCATGTTCATAAGATTCTAATAATCCGTCTGAACCTGGTACACAAGGAACTCCTGCGGCTTTCATTGTAGCTTTTGCAGAAGCTTTATCTCCCATTCTGTCGATCATTTCAGGAGCTGCACCAATAAATTTGATTCCGTGCTCCTGGCAAATTTTTGAGAATTTAGCATTCTCAGAAAGAAAACCATATCCTGGGTGTATTGCATCTGCATTTGTAATTTCTGCAGCAGCAATAATATTTGACATTTTTAAATACGATAAGTTACTTGGAGGAGGACCAATACAAACCGCTTCGTCTGCAAATTTAACATGCAAACTTTCTGCATCGGCTGTAGAATAAACTGCTACAGTTTTAATTCCCATCTCCTTGCACGTACGAATCACACGAAGTGCAATTTCTCCTCTATTCGCAATTAATATTTTTTTAAACATCTTATTTTAATTAGATAATTAGACAATTTGATAATTAGATAATTTTAGATGTCTGAGAATAATTGCAGATCAATCTAAAACCTAAAATCTAAAATCTAAATTTATTTATGATGGATCTACTAAGAATAAAGGTTGATCAAATTCAACTGGAGACATATCGTCAACAAGAATTTTTACAATTTTACCTGAAACTTCTGATTCGATTTCGTTGAATAATTTCATTGCTTCAATTACGCAAAGAACATCTCCTTTAGATACTGTGCTTCCAACTTCTGTAAAAACTGGTTTGTCTGGAGATGGTTTTCTATAGAATGTTCCAATGATTGGAGATTTTATAGTAACATATTTAGAATCTTCTTTAGCAGCTGGAGCTTCTGGAGTTACATTTACCACTACCGGAGCTGTAACTTGTGGAACAGCCGCCTGAGGTAAAGCTGCCTGAGCTGGTAATTGCTGCACGTAAGTAGCTTCTGTAACATTTGATTCTAGAGTTGTTCTGATAGTGATTTTTACGTCATCCATTTCCAACTTCACTTCCGCAACGCCTGAATTTGCAACAAATTTGATTAGGTTTTGAATTTCTTTTAAATCCATAATGATTCGTTTTTAGTTTTAATTTATTTCTTATCGTAAGCCCATTTTAAATAGATAGATCCCCAAGTGAATCCTCCACCAAAAGCGGCAAAAATAACATTATCTCCTTTTTTAAGCTTATGCTCAAAGTCTGCCAATACTAATGGTAATGTTCCAGAAGTTGTATTACCATATCTTTCGATATTTACTAATACCTTAGAATCGTCTAATTCTAATCTTCCTGCAGTAGCATCAATAATACGCTTATTAGCCTGATGCGGCACTAACCAGTCAACATCCTGATTTGTCAAATTATTTCTTTGCAAAATCAATTCACTTGCATCTGCCATATTAGTTACAGCATATTTGAAAACAGTTTTCCCGTCTTGCATAATATTATGCTGTCTATTTTTTACAGTCTCTTCAGATGGCGGAATCAAAGAACCTCCGGCAGGAATTTTAAGAAAATCGCGTCCTACACCATCACTTCTTAAATACTCGTCTTGTAAACCAAGACCTTCATAATTTGGTTCAAAAAGAACCGCTCCTGCTCCATCACCAAAAATAATACAAGTTGCCCTGTCTGTATAATCTACAATTGACGACATTTTATCGGCACCAATTAAAAGAACTTTTTTGTACCTTCCAGACTGCACATAAGCCGCAGCAGTAGACATTCCGTATAAGAAACTTGAACAAGCTGCCTGCAAATCGTAAGCGAATGCATTTGTAGCTCCAATTTCCGTTGCAACATATACTCCTGTCGAAGCTACCATCATATCTGGTGTTGCCGTTGCCATGACAATCATGTCAATTTCAAGCGGATCAATATTTGCTTTCGCAATTAAATCCTGTGCCGCTTTTATGGCAAGGTAAGATGTTCCTTTATCAGCATCTTTAAGAATTCTTCTTTCTTTAATTCCTGTTCGAGTAGTGATCCACTCGTCATTGGTATCAACCATTGTTTCTAAAACTTTGTTCGAAAGAACGAAGTCAGGAACATAAGCTCCAACAGCGGTAATTGCGGCTGTGATTGTATTCATTATATTCTATTATTTCCTTTCAAATATTATTATTTGAAAAATTTTTAAAAGACTCGAAAATTACAAAAAAAATTGAAACGAATTTGCCTGTATTTTCTTAAAAAACAAAAATTATAACCAACAAAAAAAACTCTCACTATGTGAGAGTTCTAGTATAATTTACAAAAACGTATTAAGCAACCGCTTCAGATTTATCGATAACAACTTGCCCTCTGTAATACATTTTACCTTCGTGCCAGTAAGCTCTGTGGTATAAATGTGCTTCACCAGTGATTGGGCATGTAGCGATTTGAGCTACAGTAGCTTTATAATGTGTTCTTCTCTTATCTCTTCTTGTTTTCGAGGTTTTTCTCTTAGGATGTGCCATTTTACTATATTATTTATCCGTTAATAGTTTCTTTAATTTTTCCCAACGCGGGTCAATATCTTCTTCTTGTTTACTCTCTTCCTTTTGTTCTTTTACACTTAACTCATTCAATTTTGTCAAAGCCTCCGTTTGCAAAGTTCCGTCTTTTACCCCTGGATGTATTCTTTTTTGAGGCACAGAAAGTGCAATCATTTCATAAATGTATTGTGCTACATCTAATTCATGTTCTCCATGTGGTAAAATTAACAGTTCTTCGTTATCATTATTGAATTCTTCTCCAAAACGAACAATTAATTTCATTTTCCCTTTTAAAGGAAGATCAAAATCTTCACTTGTTAGGTCACAAGGTACATTTACGGTTCCTTTGTGTTTGAATTCCAACTCTAACATGTTGCTTTTCTTATCGAAAACCAAACTCACTTTAATATCTGCACTTTGAAACTCGTCGTATTCAAAGTTCTTAAAGAACGTGTTATCTATTTGATATTCAAAATGGTGTTTTCCTAGCTTTAATCCTACGAAAGGAATTAAAAATTCTTTTGATTTGCTCATTTCAACATCAATTTGTACAATCCAAATACAAAACTACATATCCGAATTGGGGTGCAAAGATATAAAATTATTGTAAATCCAATAATCTTATTGACCTTTTTTTGTTTATAATTGTTTTTCTTTTATTTTTAGAGGTTTTTCGCTAATCTCCTCATACTGATTACGAGAGCGAAAAATATCCAGCGCAAGATAAACTGCTTCTTTGAATGAATTGAAATCAGCCATGTCTTTTCCTGCTATATCATAACCTGTACCGTGATCCGGCGAAGTTCTCACTTTATTTAATCCTGCTGTATAATTTACTCCTTTACCGAAAGACAAAGTTTTAAACGGAATTAATCCCTGATCGTGATAAGTTGCTACGATAGCATCATATTTTTCATATTGTCCGCTTCCAAAAAATCCATCGGCAGAAAAAGGTCCGAAAACCAAAGTCCCGTTATCGAATATTTTTTTCAAAACCGGTTTTAAGATCAGATCTTCTTCTTTTCCTATTACGCCTCCATCTCCACTATGCGGGTTTAATCCTAAAACAGCAATTTTTGGCTTTACTATACTAAAATCCTGAACCAGAGATTTTCGTATTGTTTCAATTTTTCTGGTAATTAATTCTTCTGTTATATGAGATGCAACTTCATTTAAAGGAACATGATCTGTTAACAAACCTACTCTTAAATTATCCTGAACCATCATCATAAGAGCATTTCCTTCTAATTCCTGATCTAAATAATCGGTATGTCCAGGAAATTTAAACTCTTCAGACTGAATATTATATTTATTGATTGGTGCCGTTACCAAAACATCAACCAAACCTTCTTTTAAAGCTTTTGTTGCCGCAGCGAATGATTTTATAGCATATTCGCCTATTTTTTCATCATTTTTCCCAAAATTAATATCAACCCCTTCTCTCCATAAATTGTAAACATTTACTTTTCCGGGAATAATCTGATCCAGTTTATCTACACCATGAAACTGAACTGAAGAGGTAAAACTTTTCTTTACAAATGATAGTATTTTAGCATTTGCAAAAATAACCGGCGTACATAATTCCAGCATTCTGGAATCTTCGAATGTTTTCAGTATAACTTCGCTTCCAATACCGTTTAAATCTCCAACTGAAATTCCAACAATTATATTTTCTGCTTTTTTATTCATGAGCTCAGCTTATTTATTACTAATTTTGATGTGCAAATTTAGTAAAATAAAACTACAATGTTTACAGGAATTATTGAAACACTTGGAAGAATCCACGAAATACAGAAAGATAAAAACAACTTACACGTTACAGTTGACTCCTCTATTACTAACGAATTAAAAATTGACCAGAGCGTTTCTCATAACGGAATCTGCCTTACAGTTGTCGCTATTAAAGATTCGTTTTATACTGTTACCGCTATTGAGGAAACAATTTTAAAAACCAATATTGGCGACTGGAAAGTTAATGATATTGTAAATCTTGAAAGAGGAATGAAACTTGGAGATCGTCTTGACGGCCATATTGTTCAGGGCCACGTAGACCAAACCGGAGTTTGTACAAAAATCGAAGAGGCTAACGGAAGCTGGAATTATACTTTTGAATACGACCGAAACCTAAATAACATTACGATTGAAAAAGGATCTATTACGGTTAACGGAGTAAGTTTAACTGTTGTAAACTCTAAAACAAATGAATTTAGCGTTTCTATAATTCCTTATACTTTTGAAAACACCAATTTTAAAGATTTTAAAGTAGGTACAAAAATCAATCTTGAGTTTGATGTTGTTGGGAAATATATTTCAAGACTTTATGCGATAAACAAATAATCGCATCAGATTTACTTCATAAAAAAAAGCTTCAATTATATTGAAGCTTTTTTTATTTTATTTCGATAAATAATTGTCATTCCTAAAATTAATCCTGCACCAATTAAAAAAGGTAAATCTTGATTTATTGGTACTCCAGGAGGAGGAATAGGATCATCATCCGTTCCATTTGTTGAATTTGTTGATGCGTTTTTTGCTGTTGGCGGCGGAGGCGTGTTAGCCAAAACACTTGACATATTAAATGCAAGTAAAAAAAGTGCTAATATAATCCTTATTATTCTCATAGGTTAAACGTGCTGAAATTCAATAATAATACTAGGGGCAAATATTTTTATAGAGATACATCACAATAAATGTTGTCTACACGGAAATTCTTTGGCAAAAGTATACCATTTTTACAAAAAAACAACTTTATAATCAATTAAGTGATGTAAAAATAATATACGTATTTATACATAACTAAGATTTAAAAACCAAAAAATCAAGATATAAACCACAAATTAACCTCAACATTCTCTTTACTAAATCTACACTAAAAACTATTATTAAACTCTGAATTACAGATATTTATTGCATAAATAATTAAACATTTAATTTTGCAGTTACTTTTCACAAATGGATCTTATTGGCAAAAAAAACATTAAAAAATAAATTTAAAAAAATTAATCTAAATTTCAATAAGTCAGAAAGAACTGTAATTAAATTCTGAATGGCTTTCGTTTTTTCAAATTTGTAAGACGATCAAATATTACCGAATTAATATATTTGCATAAAACAAATTTAGAGTAAAAAACCCTCAAGGCTTTTCTTCATATCAAAACAGCAATTTAGTAAATGGAAAATAAATATACAGTTGGTAGTTTGTACGCAGGCGTAGGCGGTATTTGTTTGGGTTTTGAAAAAGCTGGTTTTAAATTGAAATGGGCAAACGAATTTGACAAAAAAGCCTGTGTTACCTACAGAAACAATTTCCAACACAATCTTATTGAAGGCGATGTAATGGACTTAAACGTTACTTCTCTTGAAAAAATAGATATTTTAACCGCCGGATTTCCGTGTCAGCCATTTTCGCTTGCCGGACATCGAAAAGGTTTTAACGACAGTCGTGGAAATCATTTTTTTAAGATTCTTGATTTTATTGACGAAATGAGACCTAAGGTTGTTTTTCTTGAAAATGTGAAAAATTTAAAAAGCCACGATAAAGGCAATACGCTGAAAGTTATAAAAAGCGAAATAAAAAAGCGAAATTATACTTTTGACAGTTCGATTTTGAATACTAAAGATTTTGGAAACACTCCTCATAATCGGGAAAGACTTTTCATGATCGCTTTTGACAAAGACTTCATAAAAACGAAAAGTTTTAAGTTTCAGTTCCCCGAAAAAGAGAATTTGACCCGATCTTTAAAAGATTTAATTATCACAGAAAAAGTTTCTGATAAATTTTATTATGGAGAAGACAAGTACATGTACACAAAACTAAAGGAAGCTGTAGTAGATAAAAATCGAATCTATCAATTTAGAAGACAATATGTTAGGGAAAACAAAGCAGGCTTATGTCCTACTCTGACAGCCAATATGGGAACCGGCGGACATAACGTTCCGATCATTACAACCGATTTTGGTTTTAGAAAACTAACTCCGAGAGAATGTTTCAGACTTCAAGGCTTTCCTGATGATTATTTATTGCCAAAAATTTCAAATTCGAGTTTATACAAACAAGCCGGAAATTCGGTTAGCATGCCGGTTATTCAAAAATTGGCCGAAGAGATTTTTAAAGTAATCCAGAAAGTCGAAACCAAAGAAAAGAAGAAAGAGAAATTAAATATTTAGTTTTGTTTTTCCTCCATTTTTAATTTTGAAAGTTCAATTTCTTCCTGAATTTTTCCAACACAAACATTCAATTCTTTTTGAACTTCTTTACTCCAAAACCGAATCACCTTCCATTTTTTTGAAATCAAATATTCGTTGACTTCTATATCGCGTTTCATATTCCGTTCAATTTTCGGAATCCAGTATTCCCGATTGGATTTGATTCTCAATTGCTGAGTTTCCCAGTCTTTTCCGTGAAAAAATTCACTGTCGATAAAAATGGCGATTTTATATTTTGCAAAAGTCAAATCTGGTTTACCAAATACTTTTTTGTTGTTTTTTCGATAGCGATAACCTAAATTCCACAAAGCTTTTGCTAAGCGAACTTCTTGCGTAGTTGCCGTGCTTTTTATCGCCTGCATATTTTTTCTCCGTTGTTCGGGAGTTAAATTATCCATTTTGTGAAGATTAAATTTGTCTTTGAGACATAAAGTTAATCTTATTTTCTTTTTGAAAACGAATAAAAACAGACACAAAACAAAAAAGCCTTTACATTTCTGCAAAGGCTTTGTGTTTCTAAAGAAGTGGTCCCACCTGGGCTCGAACCAGGGACCACCTGATTATGAGTCAGGTGCTCTAACCAACTGAGCTATAGGACCGGTTTAGAGGATGCAATATTACTACTATTTTTCGTTCACTCCAAATATTTTAAGACATGATTTGTATTTAATTTTATTTCAATGCCCCGTATTTCAAAACAGAATTGATTTTCAACACCTTATTTCGACAAAAGAATCGATATTTTTTTATCTGATTTCCTGACAAAGCTCTACCAAAACGCCATTTGTGTTCTTTGGATGCAGAAAAACCACCAATTTATTGTCGGCACCTTTCTTTGGAGTTTCGTTTATCAGCACAAAACCTTCGCTTTTTAAACGGGAAATTTCGGCATGAATATCTTCAACATCAAAAGCGATGTGATGAATTCCTTCTCCTTTTTTTTCTAAAAATTTCGCAATCGGACTTTCAGGGTTTGTCGCCATCAAAAGTTCAATCTTATTAGTTCCTGTCTGAAAAAACGAAGTCAAAACACCTTCGCTTTCTACCGTTTCTTCTTTATATGACGGAACACCTAATAATTTTTCGAATAATGCATTAGCATCTTCCATATTTTTTACTGCGATTCCGATATGTTCTATTTTATTAACCATCTCACTTTTATTTTATTGATTAACGTAAGTATTAAAATAACCACATTCTGCAATTACATCCTGATAATATTTGGTATCTGAATAGTCTTTTTGAAGTGTTTTAAAACCATTCCAGGCTATAAAATTAATTTTATCATCTTCAATACTCCACCAGTCTCTAACGTTATTATATTTATTATTGTAATATTCGTTTCGTTCACATTTCGAAATCAAATAAACACATTTTGCTTTTTGTTCTTTTGTTATTGCTGCCTGCAGTGCTTTTTGGTAATACATTTTAGAAACGCTGCAATCCGTAATCATCTTTTTCATCGAATCTCTAAAGGAATACGGACTTGATCCGTAACCTACGATGCTGATTTCGTAAAAAGTTCTTCCGTTTCCGAAATGCGAAATATTATAAAAGGCATTCCCAAGCAATAAACTATTCGTGTAAACATCTTCTTTTTTCTCGAGTTTATCCTGCATATCTTTTATCGTCGTTAGAAAATCCATAAAAGTATATTTCTTTTTTTGATATGCCGCATGATCGCAGTCGTGACAATCTTTTATACTTCCGTTAAACGGATTTCCTAAAAACTTATAATATTGAACAGAATCTGTCTGCTTCATAAATTCAATCGCTTCCGTAATTTTATTTTTAAAAGCTGCCTGAACCGCCTGAAAATTATTGATATCTTTTAATTTCAAACTATAAATTCCCGCACCAATATTTTCGATTTCAGTTTTATTAGATTTCGATAAAAAGGCTTTCATTCCCTGCAGATCTTTTTCATTATCATAAAATGAATTTCCGTCGTTCCAGTAACTATAACGGGATTCTCCAAATAATTCCGCCATTACCGGATTTCCTTTTTCTTTATAAAGATTCGACAAATAACTTCTGCTCCATGCTGCAGCGTTTTGATAGCGAAACTCTTGTCCTTTATAATTTTTAGGAAGTTCATAATACAGCCAATTTAAATCTGCCAGAATTGTTTTTTCATTTTTATCTGTCAGTTTATCGATTTTGTTCATATTATTTACAAAGCGAAGTAAACGAAACTGCATTCCCGCCAATTCCGTTTTCGGAAGCGTTTTTACAGCCTTATCAAAACTTTTATCGGCATTGGCATAATCTCCTTTTAAAGTCTGCAGATAACCCAGAGACAAATCCCATAAATAAGGCTTCTCTGTATTTCCGGCCGCCGAAATTTTTGACACTAAATCAAAAACCGTTTTATCAACTTTTGGCTGGTTTTCTGCTTTATTTTCGGCAACGGTTTGCTTTTTCATTGGCTGATTTTCTCCCACATTCTGCTGAAAAGAATTATTAATAGCCTGCTCTTGTTTGTTTACCAATCTTGTCGCCAGATAATTTAAATGTTCACTTTTTGGATCTAACTCGTAAATTTTCTCGATTGCCAGTTTTTCATCTTTATAAAATCCATGAATTGCCCAAAGTGCCGCTTTTTCATTATTTGTTTTAGCCATTGCAAGTGCTTTTGTCCAGTCTGTTTGGTTTTTTGGACTAAAACTATAAGCCGTTACTACACGAAGTTCAGGACATTTGTCAAAAACCTGTGCATATAAATAATTCGAAACGGCGTATTTTTTCTGTTTGTAATTGATTCCTGCAACATAAGAAAGCGCACGGTAATACAACACATTTTTAGGAACCGAACTTTCTGTTTTATTAAAAAACTCAATTGCTTTTTGCTTGTTGTTACTATAAAAACGAGCCTTCATAGTTAGAAACCAATATCTGTTTTTCAAAAATGGGTCTGAAATAGTATTGTAAACATTTTCGATAGACTGAATCATTTTGGCATCATTAAAAGTTTCATTCTCAACTTTCTCATAACTCCAGTAATCTTTGCCAATAGAAACAGTTTCTATTTTTTGAGCCAGATATAAAAACTCAACAAAGCTTTTTACTTTTTCGTCTTTCAACGGTATTTTTTTACCCCATTTTAATGATGAAGCATTTTCTTTTTTGTTTTTATAATAAACATGAAGATTAGTAATTTCTTTTTTGTTGACCTCCTTTTTTTCATCAGAATAATAGTTAGGACTTTCATCTCCTATTAAAAAATAATTTACCGTTGTGGTATCTATTTTTCCTTTAAGATAAGTTCCCCAATCTTGTTTTAAATTTTTATTGAAACGGGAATTGTGATCTCTGTCAAAACCAATTTTATAAAAAACATCACCGGATAAAAACAAAGGCGAATATGATTTGTCTGCAAAAGTTTCAGGAGTAAAATTAGAATTATAGTTAAAAAAATCCCAGTCGTCTCCGCCGGCACAAGCATAAATAATTCCGTAAATAGAAAGTATTGTAATACTAGAAACTAGAAATAACTTGTTTAAAAATATTCTTTTCATAATTTTTTAAATTGAATTCGTCTAAATCGTAAAATATAATTTCTTTTGGAGATGCTGTTGAATTTTCACTTAAATCATCAGCCATTTCCATTAAATTTTCAGAAGAAATGGTTTCTGTTTTCAGCAGGTCATTTTCTTCATAATAAACACCATTTTTATAGTTTGATTGTTTTACTTTAAAAAATATCGGGCTGATTTGTTCAAAATTTTTGTCTTTTTTCAGTTCGGTAAAATTTAATTTTGACCGCAGTCCTAAAACTTTTCCATTCCTGATATGAATTGCCCACGAATATATTGGCAAAGCATAATTAAGTGAAAGCGGATATTTTTTTAAAGTTTTAATATATCCTTCGGAGATTTTTCTATCGTAAATAGAATTCAAGGAATCTGGCGCAATAGTTCCCATATTATAAAACATTAAAACGCCGTTGTCTACATTGGGGATTTTAGTTTTCTTAAAATATTTAACCTGATGAAGTCGTATTGTCGCCGAGAGTTTTTTCTTCGAAAGTTTCTTGATGTTCTCTATAAACTTTAAATAATGATCTTTACTTTCTAATGTCCAGTCGCAGTCAATTTGAATTTCTGAACAACTCAAACCATTCTTTTCATTGATTTCATTAATTAAATGAATTGTTTTTTGAGCCAGATCTTCCAGATCAGGATTTTTTTCGAGCATGACTTTATTTTTAATAAAAACAACTGGAACAATTTCAAATTTTCGGATATTTTCCTGAAAATGAATGGGACTTATAGGAATAGGATTTTGTATTTGAGGATGAAGTCCGATATCAAAATAACGAACATACAATTTTTGAACGTTATTCTCTTTTAAAATTTCTTTTTCCGTTTTAGAAAATTTCAAATTGGTTTTCCAATAATAAAACGCAATTGCAGGTTTGTCGTTTTTACTGCAGGCCGAAAGCAAAACAACTATTAAAACCAGAAAAAATCTTTTTATCAAAACCCGGGAAATTATATTCGAACCCAAAAGTAAGAAATTATATCGTATTGATTATTTCAATTGATAAAAAAGAAGAAAGCCTAAAAGCTGTAAATCCTAATAAATGGCTAAAAAATTTCAATTAAAGCAAATATAATTGTTATTTTGTGCAATCAAATTTAAAAACCGCTATGTTTAAAAGCAACCTGAAATACCTTTCATTTTTATTAGTCTTATTAATGATGAGCTGCGCCAAAAGAGGCAGCATAACTGGCGGATTAAAAGACACACTGGCACCGGTTTTGGTTTCGAGTGTTCCTAAAAATTTCAATACCAATTTTAAAGGCGATGAGATTAATATAGTTTTTGATGAATATATAAAGCTAAAAAACCTCAACAAACAGCTTATTATTTCGCCTCCTATGAAACATGAGCCGCTGATTACACCAACCGGAGTCAGCAAATTCATAAACATAAAAATCAAAGATACTTTACAGCCTAATACGACTTACAGCTTAAATTTTGGCCAGAGTATTGCCGACAATAATGAAGGAAATGCCATAAACCAATTCAAATATGTTTTCTCGACAGGGGCTTATATTGACTCACTTACTCTTGCCGGATCGATAAAAGATGCGCACGCAAAATATGTCGACAATTTTGTATCTGTAATGTTGTATGAAGCAAATGACAAATACAAAGATTCTGTTATTTATAAAGAATTTCCACGTTATATTACCAATACTTTAGACAGTTTGCGAACTTTTAAGTTTGAAAATTTAAAAGCTGGAAAATATCTTTTAGTTGCTTTAAAAGATAAAGGCAGCAACAATAAATACAATCCGAAAGATGATAAAATTGGTTTTATAAAACATTTTATTACTGTACCAAACGATACCCTTTTTGAATTGAATTTATTTAAGGAAACGCTTCCGCTAAAGGCAGTAAAACCAATTCAGGCATCAGGAAACAGATTACTGCTTCCGTATGAGGGAAAACAAAATTTCAAAATCAACACGCCAAAAATTGTACTTAAAAACAATAGCGAAACTCTGGAAACAATTGTCACACAGTTTCCTAAAAAAGATTCGCTGCAGGTTTGGTACAAGCCTTTAAAAGTAGATTCACTACAACTTGAAGTAAGCAGAGATACTTACAGCAAAAAGTTTAATGTTAGGATTAAAGACCAGAAAAAAGACACTTTAAGTATTAAGGCGGTTCAAAACGGAATCATCAATTTTAGAGAACGCTTTACTTTAGAAACCGAAACACCGTTAGTTAAATTTGATAAAACAAAAATCAAATTAGTAAACAAAGATTCTACAGCGGTTGATTTTACGACTGAATATGATGTTTTCGATCAAAAATTATATGTTGATTTCAAAAAAGAACCTTTAGAAAAGTACAATTTTACTTTTTTACCAGGCGCTTTAACTGATTTCTATGAGAAAACAAATGATACTTTGTCGTATAAATTAACCACAAAAGAAGTTGCTGATTACGGAAATTTGGTTTTAAACCTAAAGAATGTAAAACGTTTCCCGATTATTGTTGAAATTACAAACAAAAAAGGCGACGAAGTATTGGCCAGCGAATATTCTGAAGGAAATACAAAAATAGAATTCAATTTATTAGTCCCAACTCAGTTTACGGTAAGAGTTGTTTACGATGACAATAAAAACAAAATGTACGATACCGGAAGTTTCTTAGACAAAAGATATTCTGAAGAAGTTTTCTATTACCAGCAGGAAGTCGACGTTAGAGCCAATTGGGATGTCGATCAGTCTATAGATTTAAGCATTCCGTTTAGTCCAGAAATAGAGAAAAAAGAAGACGCAAAAAAGAAGAAAAAAGAAGAAAAACAGCGAAAAGCTTTCTAGGGTTTAATTTCGAAAAAATCTTTATCGCTTAAAAAATCGAGTTTTTTTCTCGTTTCCAACATTTCATTTTTATCCAGAGTAACCACAAAAACACCTTCTGTTTCTTGTGGTTCTAAAATATAATTCCCTAAAAAATCAACAACTTGCGAATGCCCAATGTGTTCGTAGTTGTTGGCATCAAGCCCAATTCTGTTTACACCCACAACATAACTTAAGTTTTCGATAGCGCGCGCTTTTAACAAAGCGTCCCAGGCGTTGGTGCGTACTTTTGGCCAATTCGCAACGTACAGAAGTAAATCGTAATTTTCTACATTTCGAACAAAAACCGGAAAACGCAAATCGTAACAAACCTGCAGACAGATTTTCCAATCCAGATAATTAACTATTACTTTTTCTGTTCCGGCGGTATAAAATTTATCTTCGCCGGCAAGCGTAAATAAATGGCGTTTGTCATAATATTTAATTTCACCTGACGGAAAAACAAAGAACATTCTGTTATAGTAATTTCCATTTTCGGTAATAACCACACTTCCCGTTATTGCACTATTTTTCTCTTCTGCAATAGTTTTCATCCATAAAACAGTTTCACCTTCCATAGTTTCTGCAACTGCAGATGGATTCATCGTAAAACCTGTCGAAAACATTTCGGGCAGAACAATCAAATTAATATCAGAATCGAGCTGATTTATTTTCGATTCGAAATTTTTTCTGTTTGCCGAAGCATTTTCCCAAGTAAGGTCTGATTGAATAAGTGCGATTTTCATTCTTCAAAAATACGAATTTTCAGCCAAAATTGATTTTTTGCAAAAAAAGTACTTTCTGCAAATTTTTCTCAAAAATTCCTTTAAAAACGGGATTCTTTTAAGATTATAAAAATACTTCATTAAAATATATTGCAAAAAAAATGCAGTTATTGCAAAAAAAATGCAAAAGTGAAGAATAAATATCTATATTTGATTCGCCAATAAAAACCAAAAGAAAAACATGAAAACCAAAGTATTATGAAAACAAAGCTTATTTCATTAGTATTTGCCGGAGGAATCATCTTCTCTGCAAATGCCAAAGAGACTGCAATAAAAAAGCATCTTTTTGAACAGCAAAGCAATCAGGTTGAAATTACAGGCCAAATATTGGGTCAGGATGACGGAATGCCAATTGCAGGAGCGACAATTTATGCCGAAAGCAATAATAAAATAGCAACGATATCTGATGAAAACGGAAAATTTAAATTAAATGTTCCGGAACACGAAGTTCATATCATTGTATCTTATATGGGTTATGAAACTTTATCATTTGCCTTAATCAATACTTCAAATTTAACGATCAGATTAAAACCTGCCGAAAATGTTCTGGAACAAGTTTTAGTTACCGCATTAGGGGTTAAAAAAAGCACTAAAGCGGTAGCTTATGCAGTAACTGAACTTAAAGGAACTGAATTTACAAAAGCGAAAGAAACCAATATTTCGAATGCATTGGTTGGAAAAATTGCCGGTGTAAACGTAAGCAGTACTTCAACCGGAGCAAATGGTTCGACAAGAGTTGTAATACGTGGAAATGGTTCACTTAACGGAAATAACCAGCCGATGTATGTAGTGAACGATTTACCAATTGACAATACACAATTGAATTTACCGGGAATTGGAAACGGTGCCGGATCTACCAGAATTAATGTGGATCGTGGTGACGGAACATCTGTCATAAATGCTGATGATATTAAAACCATTACAGTTTTAAAAGGTGGAACGGCAGCCGCACTTTACGGTGCAAATGCTGCAAATGGTGTTATTTTAATTCAGACAAAAAGAGGTTCCGCCCAAAAAGGAATTGGAGTTGAATATAATTCATCTTTTACTTTTGAAACACCTTCGATAATTCCGGACTGGCAGTATGAATATGGTTCCGGAGCAAACGGAAAAAAACCAACTACACAGGCAGAAGCTATTGCTGCCGGACGCTGGTCGTGGGGTGCAAAAATGGACGGAAGCAATGTAATTCAGTTTGACGGAGTTGCCAGACCTTATGTTCCTCAAAAAAATAATATTAAAAATTTCTACGAAACCGGAACGACTTTTATTAACTCTCTGGCTTTATCCGGAGGAAATGAAAAAGCTACAGGCCGACTTTCGTTCTCAAACATGGATAATGAAAGTGTTGTTCCTAATTCTGATTTTAATAGAAAAAGTGTCAATATTGCGAGTAATGTCAACTTGACAAATTGGTTAAAATTTGATATTGTGGCGCAGTATAATTTAGAAAAATCACACAATAGAGTTACTGTTTCTGATGCTGAAGCCAACCCAAACTGGGGAACTTACATGATCGCCAACACCGTAGATATTCGAAATCTTGCCCCAGGTTATGATGAAAACGGAGTTGAAGAAGCATGGAACCCAGTTGCGGTGGCTACAAACCCTTATTTTGTAGTTAATAAAATTAAAAACAGCGATACTAAAAATCGTTTTATCGGGATGTTGAATGTGAAAGTTAATTTCACTCCTGAATTATTCCTTCAAGGTAGAATTGGACAAGATTATACGGATTATGATTTCTTTGGATATATTCCAAAAACAACTTTAAACAATCCGGTAGGTTATGCGCAGGGTTCAAAAATGAAATTATCAAACATAAATTCTGAAGCAATTTTAAATTATACTAAGAAAAACATCTACAATGATTTCTCTTTAAATGCTTTGGTTGGCGTTAACTCCCGTACCACTTTACGAGATGAAACCAGAGTTGAAGGTTCAAATTTTGTACTGGATAATTTTTATGCTTTAAGCAATTTATCTACTTTGACTTATAGTTATCCTTACGGAAAAACCAAAACAAATTCTGTTTACGGCGCTGCTGATTTTGATTATAAAAATATTGTGTTTTTAAACTTAACTGGTCGTCAGGATTGGTTTTCTACACTTTCAAAAGAAAATAATACGGTTTTTTATCCATCAATCGGAACAAGTATAATTCTTTCAGATATTATAAAAATGCCGGAATTTGTTTCGTTTGCTAAACTTAGAAGTTCTTGGGCACAAGTTGGAGGCGCAACGCCGGATCCATACGCTTTGAACCAATCGTACTCAATGATTCAGGGCGGACATAATGGCCAGCAAGTGCAGGGACCAACAAGTTCAAGAGTTCCAAATGCCACTTTAAGTCCGTTGACTTCGACAACAATTGAGGTTGGAACTGATTTAGGATTTTTCAATAATCGCTTAAATCTTGATTTTGCATGGTACAACCGTGCCACTACAAACGATATTGTTGAAACTACAATTTCTACAGCTTCGGGCGCAAACACAGCCTTATTGAATTTAGGAAAAATGAGAAATAAAGGGGTTGAGTTTTTACTTAGCGGTAAAATCATTAATTCTGATAAATTCACCTGGGACGCGAGTTTCAACGGATCTTATAACGAAAATAAAGTTGAAGCACTTACAGATCAGTTAAACTCTATTACAATGACAACTTCTGTAAACGGATATGTTACGATTACAAGTGATGTTGGCCGTCCGTACAGTATCATAAAAGGTTACAGACCTCGTAAAGATGCTAACGGAAATACGGTTTACAACGTAAGCGGCGGATCTGCATCTATTGCGCAGGGACCACTTGAAGAATTAGGTCAGGGAGTTCATCCTTGGGCAGCGGGACTTAGCAACGAATTCAAATACAAAAACATTTCATTCAGCTTTTTAATCGACGGTAAATTTGGAGGAAGTTTATACTCTGGAACTAACTTATACGGAACTCGTATGGGATTGACAAAATTAACGCTTGAAGGACGTGAAAGCGGCTTGCCAATTAAAGGTGTTGATGTTAACGGAAACCCGGTTGATATGGTTATTGCTCCGGAAAATCTTAGAACGTATTATGATGGTTTAAGAAATATTTCATCTGAATTTGTGTATGATGCAAGTTTCATCAAACTGAGACAAATTATTTTAGGCTATGATCTCCCTCTTGAAAAAATGAAAGGATTATCAAAACTTCAGGGCGCTTCGATTTCGTTTGTTGCCAGAAACTTATTCATTCTTTACAAGAAAACGCCAAACGTAGATCCGGAATCTGTATTTAGCGCCGGAAATGCTCAGGGTGTAGAACAATTTGGAGTTCCAAAAACAAGAAGTTTCGGTTTAAACTTAAATGTAAAATTCTAAGCTCGCATTATTTCTAATTTTTTAAATTAAAAGACATGAAAAAGATAACCCTTTTATATATGACAAGCGCGCTTTTTTTAGGAAGCATGACAGCTTGTACCGATGGTTTTGAAGAAATCAATACGAACCCAAATGTGGTTGAAAAACCAACAGCAAATTACATTTTCAGCAAAGCACAGCTTGACGGACTAAACAATAATTATTTTTTCACTAATATTCTGGAATGCGGCGGATTAGTGCAGCATTATGCAACATACAAAGAAGCTTCTGGCGTGGGAGATAAATATTTAAGCAACGAAGTTTATTTTTCTGCTTATTTCAATCAGGCTTATCCAACAGCTTTAAATGAAACTGAAATTGTAATAAATGAAGTAAAAAATAATCCGAACGAAAGCAATAAACTTCAAATTGCCCGAATCTGGAAAGCTTATTTGTACCATAAATTGACTGATTTGTATGGAGATATTCCGTATTCTGAAGCAGCAAAAGCAAACAGCACACAGATCTTTCTTCCCAAATATGACACTCAGGAATTTATCTATAAAGATTTATTGAAAGAACTGGATGAAGCTGCCACCGCATTAGATCCGGCAAAACCAAGCTTCGGAAAATCTGATTTTATTTATGACGGAGATGTTGCCAAATGGAAAAAGTTTGCTTATTCTTTGATGCTTCGTTTAGGATTAAGATTAACAAAAGTTGATGCTGCTTTGGCACAAACCTGGGTGACAAAAGCAATTGCCGGAGGCGTAATCTTAAATTCAGCAGATAATGCGATCATGAAATACACCGACGGACCAAATGATTTTAACCGAAATCCGGTTGGTTTTGATGCCAGAAGGCAAGATTTTACAGCAGGTTCTTATGGTACAAAAAATGTAGAAGGCGGAAAATTAGCCAAAACATTTATCGATTTATTACAATCAACTGCCGATCCAAGAATTAGTGTTTACGCAGGAGTTTGGCAGGGAACAACTCAAAATACAGCACTTGCCGTTCAAAAAGGTTTTCCTAACGGAACTAAAACTGCTCCAACACCAGCAGAACAAGCGACTTATTCTGAGCCAAACCAAAGTACCGTTTTTAAATACGATGCTCCACTTGTATTAATCAGCAATGCTGAAACTAATTTATATTTAGCCGAAGCCGCAGCAAGAGGCTGGTACGCTGCATCTGATAAAGATTTATATGAAAAAGGTGTTCAGGCTTCTTTCTTAAACATGGGAATTTATGGTTCTGCTTACGCAATTACAGATGCTACAGCCTACTTAACACTTAACCCATATAATGCAGCAGGAACTTTTGCTCAAAAAATGAATCAAATTCATACCCAGATTTACATTGCTTTATTTGTAGACGAACAGGAAGTTTATGCCAACTGGAGAAGAACAGGATATCCGGTTTTAGTTCCGGTAAATTTTCCCGGAAATGTTACAAACGGCACAATACCAAGACGTTTAAAATATCCAACCAGCGAATATTCAGTTAATTCAGCTAACTTAGCAGAAGCAGTTAAACGCCAGGGCGAAGACGCTTTTACAACAAGAATATGGTGGGATAAATAATAGAATCGAGAACTGAAATGTGCCATAGGCACTTAATATCGGTAGAAAATTAGTTTCAAATTCGTTGGCGTGCCGTAGGTACGACACAAAACACAACTATTGCGTACCTACGGCACGCTGGATATTATGGTTATTATTTTCTACCGATATTAAATGCCTAGCGGCACAAATTAAGATAAAAAACACAAAAGATAAATGAGCATTTTAATTCTTACGGCATGCATTGCGTTTTTAATCATTCAGATAGCCTGGCTTAAAATAAATCCGTTTATTGCCTTTATCATAACAGCTTTATTAGCGGGTCTTTTTTTAGGACTGCCAATAAGCACTTTGTCACAAACCGTTCAAAAAGGTTTGGGCGAAATGTTAGGATCTATCACGCTGATTATTGTTTTTGGAACCTGTATTGGCAAACTTACCGTTTCGTCAGGAGCCGCCAATGTTATTGCCAAAACTGTTATGGGATGGACGGGCGAAAAATACGTACGTTTAGGATTAATGATTACCGGATTTATTGTTGGGATACCTCTATTTTATAGTGTTGGATTTGTTTTGTTAGTACCTCTGATCTTTTCAGTAGCCCATCAGTTCAAACTGTCAAAAGTATATCTTGGAATTCCAATGCTGGCGTCGCTTTCAGCAGCACACGGTTTTTTGCCCCCACATCCGTCTCCTATGGCTTTAAGTAGTATTTTAAATGCAGATATTGGACTTGTTTTAGTATACGGAATTATAATTGCCATTCCTACCATTTTTATTGCCGGTTTGTTATTTTCTAATTTGCTTAAAAACATCAAAACCGAATCTGATAATGAAATTTTAAATGTCGAAGAAGTTGTAAACGAAGGTAAACTTCCGAGTTTTTCACTTAGCATATTTTCGGCTTTATTTCCGGTTTTTGGTTTAACCATAACTTCAATATTGCCTTTAATTTCAACTAATGAAACATTAATTGAAATTTGCAAAACAGTAGGAGATCCAAGCATGATTATGCTTATTTCTTTATTATTCTGCACCTACACTTTAGGAATCAGAATGAACCGAAGTATAACTTCCATAATGGATGACTATGCTCTTGCCATAAAAGACGTTGCTCTGATTGTTTTAATTGTGGGCGGTGCCGGAAGTTTAAAAGAAGTAATGATTGTAAGTGGTGTAAACGAAACCATCGTTGCTGCGCTAACCCAAATAAACATTCATCCGTATTTATTGGCCTGGATGATGGCAGCGATTATTCGTGTTTGTGTGGGTTCTGCAACCGCAGCCGGATTAATGACAGCCAGCGTTTTATTACCTTTATTACAAACTACCGGACTCGATGCCAATCTTTTAGTTCTTTCTGTTGGAGCAGGAAGCTTAATGTGCTCACATGTAAACGATCCAGGTTTTTGGATGTTCAAAGAATATTTTAATATCAGCCTGAAAGATACCTTCAAATCATGGACTGTCATGGAATCTTTAGTATCTGTTCTAGGAATTGTTTTCGTTTTTATTTTAAACTCTATAATACATTAATATCATGAATTTATTACCTCAAGAAAAATTTGAAACTCTTGGTTTGTCTTTACCTCCGGCACCTCAGCCTCTTGGTATTTATAAACCTTATTTAGTTGATGGTAAATATTTATACCTTTCTGGTCACGGTCCTGTACGAGACGACAAATCCTTAATCATTGGCCGAATTGGCGATGACCTAGATATCGAGGAAGGAAAACTGGCTGCGAGACAAGTGGGCTTAACGATGCTTTCGACAATTGTTACCAATTTTGGAAGTCTGGACAAAGTAAAAAGAGTTATTAAAGTTCTTGGAATGGTGAATTGCAACGGCGATTTCCTCAGACATCCGTATGTAATAAACGGCTGCAGTGAATTATTTGCTGAAGTTTGGGGACAGGAAAACGGAATTGGCGTAAGAAGCGCAGTAGGAATGGGTTCTTTACCGGACAATATTCCTGTCGAAGTTGAAGCTGTTTTCGAATTATTCTAAAAAAATAGGCCACAGACGATAAAGATTAAAGAGCAATCTGAATTGGTTAAGAAATACTTTGATTCTAAGTCTGTGGTTAAAAAAGTTATTTGCCACGAATTCACGAATTATTACAAAGCATTATGCTTAAATTATTTCGTACTGATTCGTGAATTCGTGGCTAAAAAAAATTAAACATGAATACAAATATCCCACAAACAAGAATCGCAGCATTTGGAGAATTATTACTTCGGATGAATGTTGCCAATGGAAACCGGTTTACACAGGCAGATGAAATAAAAATTCATGTGGGCGGTGCCGAAGCCAATGTTTGTGTTTTACTTTCACAACTCGGAATCCAAACCGATTATATCACCCGATTGCCCGAAAACGATTTGGCGCAGCTGGCTTTAAATGAACTTCAGAAATACAAAGTAAATACTTCAAAATGTGTTTATGGAGGAGAACGTCTGGGCTTATATTTTGTTGAATCAGGAAATCAAATCAGACAATCGCAGGTTATTTACGACCGAAGCAATTCTTCTTTTGCAACTATTCAAAAAGATCAAATTAACTGGGATGAAGCTTTAAAAGATGTTACACACTTTCACTGGTCAGGAATAAGCCCAGGTGTTTCTCATGAAGCTGGATTAGCTTGTAAAGAAGCCATTCTAACTGCACATAAAAAAGGTTTACCAATTTCTTCTGATTTTAATTATCGTTCCAAATTATGGCAGTACGGAAAACATCCGTCTCAAATTATGCCCGATTTATTGCAATACAGCACAATTACGGTTGCCGATTTAGACGCCATTGAAATTTACTTCGGAATTAAAACCGACAGCAAAGAATCTGATGAAAATCGTTTCCAAAAAACATTCGAATTATTAAAACAAAAAATGCCTTTTTTAAAAACACTTGCTATGAGTTTTAGAAAATCAGACGGTCCGGCGCATTTATACAAAGGTTTATTGATTCACGAAGGAAATTTTTACCAAACGCCAGAACACAAAATACATGTTGTAACAGACCAAATTGGTTCCGGAGATGCCTTCAACGCCGGATTATTATACGGATTATCCAACAAATTATCCGGTCAGGAATGTATCGAATGGGCAACAGCCTGCGGCGTTATCAAACAAAGTATACATGGAGATTTTGCTATAAGCAGTCTCGACGAAATAAGCCATTTTATAAAAAACGGCTCAAGTAATAGAATTAATAGATAAAAGAATATGTACAGCATTTTAAAAACGCAGGGCGTACTTCCGTTAGTAACCCAAATCAATATCCAAACAGCCCAAATCGTATTACAATCCGCGGCTGATGCTGGCATAAAAATTATCGAGTTTGCAGCTCGCGCAGAAGATTCAAAAGAGGTTTTTACGCAAATGATAAGCTTTCGAAAAGAAAATAATTTAGATGTAAAAATTGCTGTTGGTTCCATTTTAAGTTTGGCCGAAGCCGAAACCTACCATCAGTTAGGAGCAGATTGTATCGTTTGTCCGCATACTGATCCCGAAATTGGAGCTTACTGCCTTAAAAATAATATTTACTGGATTCCCGGGGCTGCTACGTTAAACGAAATATTACACGCCAATAAATTAGGTGCCGAAGTTGTAAAACTTTTTCCGGCTGATAAAATCGGTGGTCCCGGATATGTAAAAGCAATCAGAGCGCCTTTTCCAGGTTTAAAAATAATGCCAACCGGAGGCGTAACGCTCGAAGAAAGCAATTTAAAATCCTGGTTTAAATCTGGAGTTGTATGCGTGGGAATTGGTTCTAATTTATTTTCGAAAGAAATGCTTTTGAATTTAAATTATGAGCAGGCATTGCAGGCTTTTCAAAATTTAATTGAAGTGGTAGAAAAATCAAGAAACTAAGTTATGGAAGAAAATTGGTGGAAAATTAAATCTGATATCTTAATTGATACGCCTTTTTTAGCCGTTTACGAAGATCGTGTCCGGTTTAATCTGGAGCGTCTTATTCGTTCTGTAAATGGCGATACTCAAAAATTAAGACCTCATATTAAAACACATAAAATTGGCGAAGTTCTGGAATTGTTCAAAATCTATAACATCAAAAAGATAAAATGCGCCACAATTGCCGAAGCTGAATTGGCAGCAATTCACGAAATTCCGGATATTCTTCTCGCCTATCAGCCAATTGGCATTAAAAAAGAAAGATGGATTTCGCTGATTCAAAAATATCAGGATATTTACTTTTCGACCATTGTTGACAATCTGGATTCGGCGAAAGCCTTAAATGAAATTGCTAAAGAAAACAATTTAAAATTGAATATTTATCTGGATTTAAATACCGGAATGAACAGAACCGGATTTTCGATTTCAGAAGATTGGACGACTTTAATTGATAAAATTATGAAGTTAAAAAATCTTCATTTTGAAGGAATCCATATTTACGACGGGCATTTAAAAGGAACTGTTGAAGAACGAACAAAAATTGCTTCAAACTCATTTTCTGAAATAAAAAAACAAACAGAATTAATTGAACAAAAATTAGGTTACGAATTAAAAATTGTTGCCGGAGGTTCAAATACTTTTCCGTTTTATGCCACGCAGGAAAATGTAGAATGCAGTCCGGGAACATTTGTTTTTTGGGATTCTAATTATCAGATTCATTTACCGGAACAAAATTTTAAACCTGCTTTAGTTATCGTTGGAACTATAATTTCAAAACCAACAAATGAAACACTTTGTATTGATATTGGCTACAAAGCTGTTTCATCTGAAAATCCAATTGATAAAAGATTAGTGATTTTAAATGATGAAAATCTAATTCCGACAGGACATTCTGAAGAACATTTGATTTTAGAAAATCGAGGGAAAAACGAGTATAAAATTGGCGATCTTGTTTATGCGCTTCCTTATCACGTCTGCCCTACCTGTGCACTTTATGACTCTGTTCAGGTGGTAAACAAAGGACATCAAATTTGTGATGAATGGAAAGTTGCTGCCCGAAGCAGAGAAATTACTATATAAAAATTTAAGTCAAAAAATATGTTTATAATAGACGCCCATTTAGACCTGAGCATGAATGCGATGGAATGGAATCGTGATTTAAGAAATGATGTTCCCACGCTGCGCAGTTTAGAAAAAGGAATGACCGATAAACCCGATCGCGAACGTGCGACGGTTTCATTTCCTGATTTGAGAAAGGGAAATATCGGAATTGTTGTGGCAACTCAAATTGCAAGATTTGTAAAACCGGGCAGCATTATTCCGGGTTGGAATTCTCCTGAACAAGCCTGGGCACAAACACAAGGTCAGCTGGCGTGGTACAAAGCCATGGAAGAAGCCGGAGAAATAACGCAGATTACAGATAAAAAATCGCTTTTAAAACAAATTGATTTATGGAACGATGGAACGCCAAACGATAAAAAGCCGATTGGCTATATTTTAAGTTTAGAAGGCGCTGATTCTATAATTGATATTTCATATTTAGAAAAAGCATACAATTACGGATTACGAGCGATTGGCCCTGCTCATTACGGCCCCGGACGTTACGCAAATGGAACAGACGCAACGGGAAAAATGAATCAAAACGGAATTGATTTATTAAAAGAAATGGAACGTTTGAATATCATTTTGGACGCAACGCATTTATGCGATGATGCTTTTTGGCAGGCTTTAGATCATTATAACGGACCAGTTTGGGCAAGTCATAACAATTGCAGAAGTCTCGTTGATCATAATCGTCAATACAGCGATGAAATGATTAAAGCTTTAATTTCGAGAGGAGCTGTAATCGGAGGCGCTTTAGATGCGTGGATGTTAGTTCCGAATTGGCAGAGAGGTATTTCAATGCCTTTAGAAATGAATTGTGATTTAGAAACGGTTTTTAAACACATGGATCACATTTGTCAATTGGCCGGAAACGCGAATCACATTGGCGTAGGTTCAGATTTAGACGGTGCTTTTGGTACAGAACAATCTCCTTATGATTTAAATACCATAGCCGATTTACAAAAATTGGTTCTGATTTTTAAAAACCACGGCTATTCTGATGAAGATTTAGATAAAATCTTTCACCAAAACTGGATCAACTTTTTAATAAAGAATTGGGATTAAATAAAAACTAAACTTGGAACTGCTTTCTTATATGCTTGTAATTTTTCGTCGCTCGGATCAACTTCCGTTACAACGTAATCAACCTCAGATAAGTTGGCAATTTTCATTTTTAAAACCGTATCCAGTTTTTCAGAAATCGTAAGAATCGCTGTTTTTTCTGAAGCCTGAATCATTGCTTTTTTAACCTGAACTGTTTCCCAGTCAGAATCTGAGAAACCGCCTTCGATATCAAGAGCATTGGTTCCTAATATTAATAAATCAACTTTAATATTAGCCAGCTGATTATAAACATCGCCGCTCACACACATTTGGCTGTACGAAGAAATGCTGCCGCCAATCATGATAATTTTTACATTGGGTTTATCTAAAAGTTCAACTGCAGATAAAACAGTAACCGTAAAAATAGTCAGATTTAAATCATTAGGAATTAAACGAATGAATTCGCGAATTGTCGTTCCGCCGCCGATTAGTAAAACCATTCCATCACGTAGAAGTCCTAACGTTTTTTGTGCAATAATTTGTTTGGATTCACCCGCATAAGTTTGATTAGATGAAGTATGGTGATACGCTTTTGTCATCGCACCGCCTTTTACTTTAATCAACAAAGATTCTGACTCAAGCTCGTTAATATCACGTCTTACAGTATCTTCTGAAACAAATAATTTAGCCGAAAGGGTTTCAAAACTTACACGGGTATGCAAGTTAATCTCTTTTAAAATAAGATTTTTACGTTCTTCCTTAGTGTAATTAACCACTTCGTTTTCATTATTCATGCGAATTCATTTTTATTATGGACAAATGTAAACAATAAATGCAATATTCTTGCGAAACAAATTATAACACAACGTAATTAAAAAGTTAATTACACTATTTTAAAGACATTTAAACCAAAATACCTTTTGCAAAAAAAATGCAGACTAACATACAAACCTTAAATTTGTTTAACAAAACAAAAAAGTAATCATGCAAAAAAGTTTATTTCTCTTTTTGATTTTCTGTTTTTCTTTCGGAAATGCACAAAATACTTCGGGCAATATTTCGATAATTCCTGCGCCAAATTTTTATAAAACAAATGGAGACAGTATTCGCATAAGCGGAAAAATTAAAGTTGTATTTGATAAAAATAAATACAGTGCAAAAGAATTGAAAACGGCGCAGATTTTTGAGTCGGCTATTAACTCCAATATATCAAATAAAAAAAGCAATATTGAAGTTTTATTTATTGCTGAAAAACCGTCTGCAACTTCAAAAAAAGAAGGGTATAAAATCAATATTTCTTCTAAAAAAATAACCGTTACCGGAAGTGAAGAAGGATTATTTTATGCGGTTCAGAGTTTATTGCAGCTTTTGCCCAATCAACCCAAAAATCAGGAAATAAAATTACCTTGTGTTTCAATAGAAGATCAGCCCAGATACGACTACCGCGGGCTTCACCTCGATGTTTGCCGTCATTTTTTCTCTGTTGATGTTATAAAAGATTTTATTGCACAAATGTCTTATTATAAATTAAATAATTTCCATTGGCATTTAACCGACGATCAGGGCTGGAGAATTGAGATAAAAAAGTATCCAAAATTGACCGAAGTTGGTTCGAAAAGAGCGCAGACTTTAGTAGGCAATAAATTTGAAAGATCTCCTTATTTTTTTGATGGAAATCCGTACGGTGGTTTTTATACTCAGGAAGAAATTAAAGACGTTGTAAAATTTGCCGAAGACCATTATGTAAATATTATTCCCGAAATCGAAATGCCGGGTCATGCAACTGCAGCCGTAACGGCTTATCCAAATTTATCTTGTTTTCCTGATCGAAATTATAAAGTGGTAGAATCATGGGGTGTTTTTGAAGATATTTTTTGCGCCGGAAAAGAAGAAACATTTACTTTTTTACAAAATGTTCTAACCGAAGTTATGGCTTTATTTCCAAGTAAATATATTCATATTGGCGGAGACGAATGTCCAAAAGCTAGATGGAAAGAATGTCCAAACTGCCAAAAACGCATTAAAGACTTAGGCTTAAAAAACGAACATGAATTACAAAGTTACTTAACAACCAGAATCGAAAAATTCCTAAACGCAAACGGAAGACAAATTCTGGGCTGGGATGAAATGCTCGAAGGCGGATTAGCGCCAAATGCAGCGGTAATGTCTTGGCGAGGTGAATCTGGCGGAATCAGCGCGGCGAAACAAAAGCATTTTGTAATCATGAACCCAGAGCAGGTTTTATATTTAGATTATAATCAGGGTTATTCTCCGCAAGAACCTTTAACAATTGGACGATTAACAACAGTTGAAAAAATCTATAATTATAATCCAACGCCCATAGACAGTTTAACAGTTGAAGAACAAAAATATATTATGGGCGTTCAGTCTAATCTTTGGTCGGAATATTTGACAAGTCCGGCGAAATTAAATTACATGATTTATCCGAGAGTTTTTGCCTTGTCAGAAATTGCGTGGACAGAACCTCAGAATAAAAATTACAATAGTTTTATTTTGAATCAGATTCCACATCATTTAGAAAAACTGGAATCTCAAAAAAGGATGTATAAAGTTCCAATTCCCTTTGGTTCAGAAGAAACAGCTTTAATTGCTTCAAAATATATTTTAAATTTAAAACCAACAATTAAAAACGGACAGATTTTCTACACAATTGATGGTTACAATCCAGATGAAACGGCTGAACTTTACACAAAACCTGTAACGATACATATTCCAAAAGGCGAATTCAGAATTATCAAAACCGTTCAAATTAGTCCGAGCGGCAGAAAAAGCTCGATCAGCAAAATATTGGTTAGAAATCCGGAATTGAAACCAGCTTTGGCAGTAAAGCCAACCAAAAAAGGTTTAAAGTTCGATTATTTTACGGGAACATTATTTCAGCAGGTTCAGGATTTGGAATTGGCAAAACCAGTTAATTCAGGCATTTTTGAAGGCAAAATAAGCAGTGAAAAATGGAAAACAAAATTAGAGCGTTATATCGGTTTAAAATTTGACGGATACATCTTTATCCCAGAAACAGCAAATTATACAATTTCGACGCTTTCAGACGACGGATCTAAGCTTTTTATAGATAATGAACTTGTTGTGAATAATGACGGCATTCATTGGCTTAATGAAGCTTATGGAGTTGTTAAACTCGAAAAAGGTTTTCATAAACTCAATATCAGTTATTTTGATCAAATTGGAGGTACTACTTTAAATTGTTTTATTCAGCAGGAAGGAAAAGAAAAACAGGAAATCAGCGAATCGCAGTTGTTTTATGAATAACATTAAAATTTACTGATTGCTATTTTAATGATTTTTACTAATACAGAAATGAATATTAAAAATGGCAGAAAATAACCCGGCAGTAAAAGTATGATCCAGCCGTCTCCGTTATGAGGTTTTCCATATTTACCGCAGATAAAAATCAAAACTGCCCAGAAAATAAATTGTGCTATTGACAGTAAAAACCAATGCAATACAAACTGCCAATAATCATTAGCAAAAAACGAAAGTAGAAAACTAAAAATAATACATCCGGCATAAACATAGGAACCGTATTTTACCATTGCCGGCTCAGAAAACCAACTAATTAAAAGTATAAACAGCAACGAAGCTGATGTAACAGTCAATTGATAATACAGATAATTGCTGTTGGTAAAAAATGATGCATTAAAATTATTAATATCCATTTTGATAATCTTCTGAAAATAAAATCAAATGTATAATTCAGCATATTAGCCCGCATCATCATTTCTAATGAAATTAAATTGTTCTACGACCAAAACAAAAAACCGCATCCAAATTAATGAATGCGGTTTTTTTAAATATACTAAATTGTTTTTGGTATTAACCTTTCAAGCTCGCTGCTAAATATTCACGGTTCATACGTGCAATATTTTCAAGCGAAATCCCTTTTGGACATTCGATTTCACAAGCTCCTGTATTTGTACAGTTACCGAAACCTTCTAAATCCATTTGGTGAACCATGTTTAATACACGGTCAGTTGCTTCTACTTTACCTTGTGGTAATAATGCATACTGAGAAACTTTTGCAGAAACGAATAACATTGCTGAAGAGTTTTTACAAGTTGCAACACAAGCTCCACAACCGATACATGCAGCAGCATCAAATGATTTATCTGCATCGTCTTTTGGAATTGGAATAGCATTCGCGTCAATTGTGTTTCCTGAAGTGTTTACAGAGATAAATCCTCCAGCATGCTGGATTCTGTCAAAAGAACTTCTGTCAACAACTAAGTCTTTAATTACAGGGAAAGCTTTTGCTCTAAATGGCTCAATAAAAATCGTATCGCCATCTTTAAACATACGCATGTGTAACTGACAAGTTGTAACACCTCTGTCTGGTCCGTGCGCTTCTCCGTTGATGAATAAAGAACACATTCCGCAGATTCCTTCACGACAATCATGATCAAATGCTACTGGCTCTTCTCCTTTGTTGATTAAACCTTCGTTAAGAACGTCTAACATTTCAAGGAAAGACATGTCTGGTTCGATTCCATCGATAGGATATTCTACAATCCCTCCTTTATCTTGAGCGTTTTTTTGACGCCATATTTTTAATGTAAGTTTCATACCTTTTTCGTTTGAAAGTCATAAAGTCGAAAGTCGAAAGTCGCTTGGCACATTTTGCCTTTTGACTTTAAGACTTTGGGCTTTCGACCAAATTCTTATTTATAACTTCTTTGAACTAATTTAATGTTTTCGTAATTAAGAGGTTCTTTGTGTAATACGGCATCACTTGGTTTTCCTTTGTATTCCCAAGCGGCAACGTATGCAAAGTTTTCGTCATCACGAAGTGCTTCTCCTTCTTCTGTTTGATATTCCTCACGGAAGTGACCTCCACAAGATTCGTTACGGTGTAAAGCATCTTTCGCAAACAATTCTCCTAACTCTAAGAAATCGGCAACACGAGTCGCTTTTTCTAATTCCTGATTAAATTCGTAAGCGCTTCCAGGAACTTTTACATCTTTATAAAACTCTTCACGTAAAGCAGCAATTTCTTCGATAGCCTCAGTTAAACCTTTAGCATTACGAGCCATACCTACTTTATTCCACATAATTTTTCCAAGTTTTTTGTGGAAATAATCTACAGAATGTTTACCGTTGTTGTTGATAAATTTGTTGATTTGATCTACAACCGCTTTTTCAGCTTCAACGAATTCTGGTAAGTCTGTAGAAATTGGTCCCATTTTAATATCCGGAGCTAAATAATCTCCGATAGTATAAGGCAATACGAAATATCCATCAGCTAAACCTTGCATCAAAGCAGAAGCTCCAAGTCTGTTTGCTCCGTGGTCAGAGAAGTTAGATTCTCCAATTGAGAAACATCCAGGAATTGTAGTCATTAAGTTATAATCAACCCAAGTTCCACCCATTGTATAGTGAACCGCAGGGTAAATCATCATTGGTGTTACATAAGGATCTTCGTCAACAATTTTCAAGTACATTTGGAATAAGTTTCCGTATTTACTTTTTACGATATCAGTTCCTAATTTAGTAACTAAAGCTTTGTCATTTTCATTCAAACCTTTTACGTGAGCAGCTTCTTTTCCGTAACGTTCGATAGCGGCAGCGAAATCTAAATAAACCGCTTCTCCAGTTTTGTTAACTCCAAAACCAGCATCGCATCTTTCTTTAGCCGCACGAGACGCAACGTCACGAGGCACTAAGTTACCAAAAGCAGGATATCTTCTTTCTAAGAAATAATCTCTTTCGTCTTCAGATAAATCAATTGCTTTTTTCTTTCCTTCACGAATTGCCTGAGCATCTTCTAATTTTTTAGGTACCCAAATACGACCGTCATTACGTAAAGACTCTGACATCAAAGTCAGTTTTGACTGGTGATCTCCTGAAACCGGAATACATGTTGGGTGAATTTGCGTATAACAAGGATTTGCGAAAAATGCTCCTTTTTTATGAATTTTCCAAGCTGCTGTTGCGTTACTTCCCATAGCATTTGTTGAAAGGAAAAACACGTTTCCGTATCCTCCAGAACCAATTACTACCGCGTGAGCAGAATGTCTTTCTATTTCTCCAGTGATTAAGTTACGAGCGATAATACCTCTCGCTTTTCCGTTCACGATTACAATGTCAAGCATTTCGTGACGGTTGTACATTTTGATTTTTCCACGACCAATCTGGCGGTTCATTGCAGAATAAGCTCCTAGCAATAATTGTTGTCCAGTTTGTCCTTGTGCGTAAAATGTACGAGAAACCAAAGTTCCTCCAAAAGAACGGTTATCTAAAAGTCCGCCATATTCACGAGCCAATGGCACCCCTTGAGCCACACACTGGTCAATAATGTTAGCAGAAACTTCAGCCAAACGGTGAACGTTTGCCTCACGTGCACGGTAGTCACCACCTTTTACAGTATCATAGAACAATCTGTAAACTGAGTCACCGTCACCTTTATAATTTTTTGCAGCGTTGATACCTCCTTGTGCAGCGATAGAGTGTGCACGACGTGGAGAATCTTGGAAGCAGAATGCTTTTACGTTATATCCTAACTCAGCCAAAGTAGCCGCAGCCGAACCTCCAGCCAAACCTGTACCAACTACAATAATATCAAGATTACGTTTGTTAGCAGGGTTTACTAAATTAATATGATCTTTATAATTTGTCCATTTGTCCGCTATAGGACCATTTGGAATTTTTGAATCTAATGCCATTATAATTGATATTAATTATTGAAATGATGAAATAAAGCGATAATTACGAAAGCTGCCGGAACTACAACTGCAAACCAGTAACCTACTTTCGCTAAAAATCTAGAGTATTTGTTGTGCATCCCTACTGATTGAAGAGAAGATGCGAACCCGTGCCATAAGTGAAATCCTAAAAGGATGAAAGACACACAGTACAATGCTGTACGGATTGGGTCATGAAATTTGTGAACTAACTCTCCATAATACCTTGTAGCATCTGGCGCTGTACCTGCTATATATTTATAGCTAACTTCAGGAAACCAGAAATCATAAAAGTGCAATCCTAAGAAAGCCAAAATAACCAATCCAGAAATAATCATATTTCTAGAACTCCAAGAAGCATTTGCCGCTCCGTTGTATTTTGCATAAGCAATTGGCCTTGCAGCGCTGTTTTGAGCAGTCAATACAAATCCCATTACGAAGTGAAAAATTACTCCGAATGCCAAAATTGGCTGCATTACATATTGTATCAGCGGATTGTATCCCATAAAGTGAGAAGCTTCGTTAAAAACATCTTCACTAATAATAGAAATGAAATTTAAGGAAACATGCAGCGCTAAAAACGTGATTAAGAATATTCCCGAAAGAGCCATAGCTACTTTCTTTAAGATGGAAGCATTCAATAGTGCAGATTGTGCCATAAGTGTTTAAGTAGTTTGTTTTAAAAAATTAGACAAAAATAACTCAATTACAAAAGAACTACAACCATTTCGTTGTTATTTATAATGATTTTAAAGAGCCTTGAATTACATTATTGCAAATTATTTAAAAACAAGAAAATAGGATTTTTTCTCTCCGCATTTTAACTAAATCCTGATTTTTATATAATTACCAAATTGTTATTTTTTCCAGCTTTTTGATTTATTTTCCTCAAAAGTGGCTCAGAATTAAATTTTAATCGGCTAAAGCTTCGATATTTTAGAAGCATAATTTTACCTTTATCGGCTTCAAAAAATAACAGAATGAAAACAGGAATTGATGCCATCGCTTTTGATGTCGCAAACATACACTTACCCATAAAAACTTTGGCAGTTGCCAGAAATATCGAACCAGAAAAATTAGAAAAAGGTCTTGGATTATTAAAAATGACTTTTCCGGACGTTCATCAGGATGCAGTTGTTTTTGGAGCAAATGCTTTAACCAAGCTTATCATTGATAATAAAATTGACTTAAAAGAAATCAGCCGAATCTATGTTGGCACCGAAAGCGGCGTCGACAGCTCGAAACCAATTGCTTCTTACTTAATTAGTTTAATTGAACAAAAATTTGGCGAAGATTCTTTAGCTGAATGTGATGTTGTAGATTTTACTTTCGCTTGTATTGGCGGTGTAGACGCTTTGCAAAACTGTTTGGATTTCGTAAAATTAAATCCAACGAAAAAAGCAATCGTTGTTACTTCTGATTTTGCAAAATACGATTTAAATTCTGGCGGCGAATATACGCAGGGCGCTGGAGCTGTTGCGATGTTGATTTCTGCAAATCCAAAAATAATTGCTTTTGATGAAAATTGGGCAACCAGCACAAAAGGCGTTTTTGACTTTTTTAAACCGTACAGAACTATATCTAAAGAAGAAATCACAAAAAACACTAACAACGATTCCTGGTTTGACAATTTAGAAGCCGAAATCGAAATCCACAAAGATCAACCAGTTTTTGACGGCCAATATTCAAATCAATGTTATATGGATCGTACGCGCAATGCTTACTTTTCATTCAAAAAATTAAAAAACACAACCGAAACTTTATATAATACTTGGCACAGTATCGTGATGCATTTGCCATATTCTTTCCAGGGAAGAAGAATGTTGTCTGAAATCTACGCTTTAGACAGTGCCGAAAAAATTATTGCTGATGATATCGCGCCTGCAGATTATCAGACAAAAATTAAAGAAGTTGCTAAATCTGATGATTACAGAAGTTTTGTAACCGAGAAATTACAGCCTGCAGAATTGGCTTCGTCATTAATTGGAAATCTTTATACTGGTTCTATTTTTATGGGATTGTTATCGACTTTGGCTCATTTTTATGATACGAATAAAGAAGTTGCCGGAACTAAATTCGGTTTTCTAGCTTACGGAAGTGGATCGAAGTCTAAGGTTTTTGAAGGAACAATTCAGCCCGAATGGAAATCGGCTTTAGAAAACGTAAAACTTTTTGAAAATTTAGCAGAAAGCGTAGAAATTGATTTCAACACTTACGAAAGTCTTCATAAAAAAGAACAAAAACAAAGTGTGAGAACTCCAAAAAATGAATGGGTTTTAGACCGAATTGAAAAAGAAATTCCAGTTTTGATTGGAGCGAGATATTATAAATGGGTGGATTAATTTTTTTTTAAAATTTCAATAAAAAAATTCCAAATTCCAATAAATACAGAACCGAAGCGATTTGCTTCGGTTTTTTTTATATAATTTTTCTAAAAGCACGGAATTATAGATCTCCAAGTTCTGCTATCTATTCTATAATTAAAAAATCCTGTTGTAATCTCGCTTTCCGTTTCTCTTCCATTTCAGCACTAAAGAAAGCATCAATACTTATTTCATTATCTAATAATTGCCATACTTCATCTTGGGGAAAATGTTCAAGAATAAAATCATTTGGATCATCTAAAAAATATCTGGCATTCCATAATTCCCCTTCTCCTTCATCAGTAATAATAGTTTGTCTTCCCCATGTCACGTCGATAAGTTCCCATTTATCATAAAGCTTTACCGCATTCCATGCATGATTTGTGTCACTTAGTTTTTCGCCTTTATACCCATATCCTTTAGCATAACCAGTAATTACAGCAGATTTTATTTTGGCAATATCACAAATTGCTTTAAACAAATTCGCGTATCCGGAACAAACAGATTTTCTGTTTGTTAAAGTTGCAGCAGGAGAAACATCAATGTCCTTGTTATTAAAAAAGTATCCCAATCGTATTCTATATTTTCTATTATCCAAAAATAAATTCTTGCTAAAATTTCGGTTTTTGTTTTAGCGTTTTTCTTAAGATAAAGGGCTAAAGATTCTACACTTGATGTTTCAGATTTCGGAACCTCTTTGACATATTTTTCTATCTCTTGAAAATTCTTAATCTGAGAATAACCAGAAATTGAAATAAATAGAATCATTAATATTATAAGTTTGTTTGCCTTCACTTTTATTTTGTAGTTGTTTATATCAAGAGCGTTTTAAGAATAGCAATATACAAATTCCCATAATTGAAATGATTTTCATTATCAACTTTATGTTAATCCGAGTTTTATGTAGGAGATTCAGGCGGTATCCATTTATGTAGCGAAGCATAATAAAAGATATAGCCGAAAGCCCGACCCGGAGGGGCACGTCCAAATTAAGATTATGAGATTTTCTCAATATTGTCATTTCGAGGAAGAAGAAATGACAATATTGTGGTTAATATCAATTTTCAAAAATAAAAATCTGTTCAAATCTGTGTAAATCTGTGGCCAAAAAAACACCAAAAAAATAGAACCAAAACAAATAAGAAAACTTTAATAAATCAATTATACGCCACTTATTCAAAAATCACTAATTTTGAAATTCGAAGTTCAAAAACGAAATAATTATGAAATATCATCAAATAAACAGCGCTCTTTTTGTAAAAAACCGCAAAAAATTCATGGCAGAAATGAAACCAAATTCAGTTGCCGTGTTCAATTCAAATGACATTTACCCAATTAGTGCCGATAGTACTTTACCATTTGCGCAACACAGAGATATTTTTTATCTGAGCGGTGTAGATCAGGAAGAAAGTGTTTTGCTTTTGTTTCCGGATGCGCCTTACGAAAGTCAAAAAGAAATTCTTTTTTTAAGAGAAACTAATGATCATATAGCAGTTTGGGAAGGTGAAAAACTGACTAAAGAACGTGCATTTCAGGTTTCTGGAATTAGAACAGTTTATTGGTTACAGGATTTTCATAAAATTTTGAACGAGATGATGACGTATGCCGATACGATGTACATCAACACAAATGAACATTACCGCGCAACTGTTGAAGTAGAAACTCGCGAAGCGCGTTTTGTAAAATGGTGGAAAGAACGTTATCCTGCACACAACGTTGCGAAAAGTAATCCAATTTTACAACGCATTCGTTCAGTAAAAGAAAGCGAAGAAATCGATTTGATTCAGCACGCATGTGATATTACAGAAAAAGGTTTCCGCAGATTATTAGGATTCGTAAAACCAAATGTTACCGAATATGAAGTTGAAGCCGAATTGGCTCACGAATTCATCCGTAACCGTTCTAAAGGTTTTGCTTATACCCCAATTATTGCTTCAGGAAACAATGCAAATGTTTTACATTATATCGAAAACAATCAGCAATGTAAAGACGGTGATTTATTATTATTAGACGTTGCTGCTGAATATGCAAACTATTCAAGCGACATGACAAGAACAATTCCGGTTTCTGGTCGTTTTACAGATCGTCAGAAAGCGGTTTACAATGCCGTTTTGAGAGTAAAAAACGAAGCTACAAAAATGCTTACGCCAGGAACACTTTGGAAACAATATCATGTTGAAGTTGGTAAAATTATGACTTCTGAATTGCTTGGTTTAGGCTTAATTGACAAAGCCGATGTTCAGAACGAAAATCCGGAATGGCCGGCTTACAAAAAATATTTCATGCACGGAACTTCTCACCACATGGGACTTGACACGCATGATTACGGATTGCTTCACGAACCAATGAAACCAAATATGGTTTTCACAGTTGAACCGGGAATTTACATTCCGGCAGAAAAATTCGGAATCCGTTTAGAAGATAATGTTGTGGTTCAAGAAAAAGGAGAACCTTTTAACTTAATGCGCAATATTCCGGTTGAAGCTGATGAAATTGAAAGCTTGATGAATTCTTAACAGAAAACAGAATCAAGACTATAGACAAAAGACGGTTTCTTTGAATAGAAATCGTCTTTTTTTTAGTCAATGAGTCAATTAATTTGATCTCAATTGCTTATTATTTTTAACTGAAACGAACTTATATTTCTTATATGGTTTTGCCTTTTTTATCTTTGCACTTTACATTAAAAAACCTGTTTTGAAAAATATCCTATATAAAAACACTAAAATATCTTTTACAGATTCTGGAGAAGGAAATTCAATTGTATTGCTTCACGGCTTTTTGGAAAACAAAAAAATGTGGACAGAATATGTTGAACTTTTTTCGAAAAAATATCGTGTTATTACAATCGATTTATTAGGTCATGGAGAATCAGACTCTTTGGGTTATGTTCATGAAATGGAAGAAAATGCCAATGCAGTAAATGAAGTTTTGGAAAATTTAAAAATTGAAAAAGCTATTATTCTCGGACATTCAATGGGCGGTTATGTTGCTTTGGCTTTCGCCGAATTATATCCGCAGAAAATTCAGAAATTAGTTTTATTAAATTCTACTTCTAAAGAAGACAGCGCCGAAAAAAGCTAAACAGAACACGCGCCATAAAAGCCGTAAAACAAAACTATGTGAACTTTGTAAGTTTAGCGATTGCGAATTTATTTAGCGAAAACAACAGGCTTCGTTTAGAAAATGAAATCGAAAAAGTGAGAGAACAAGCTTTAAAAACTCCTCTTCAGGGAATTATAGCTTCGCTGGAAGGAATGAAAATACGCAAAGACCGTGAATGGCTTTTGCAGGAAAACAGATTTCCGGTGTTATTGATTTTAGGAAAAAAAGATCCGGTTTTAAATTACGAAGACAGTCTTTCTCAAATTGAAGATACAACCGTAGAATTAATTTCTTTTGAAGACGGACACATGAGTCACATCGAAAATAAAGAAGAATTAAAACCAATTTTACTTGATTTCTTCAACTAAAAAAGTATTAAAAGCAGAAAAGGCCATTCCGTATAAACGAAACAGCCTTTTCTTCATTTTGGGGGCAAAAAAGTTATAGTTTTGAAATAATATCTTTCTTAAATTTCCCTAAAGTAGCTCTTGTTAATCCAAGATTTGCTTTTTTAGCATCAACAGCCAGGTAAATAAAATACTGACCATCTTCAGAAACATCTATAATATGTATTTGATCCGTTAATGTAATTAAAATATCGTTGATTTTTTGATCTAATCCTAAAGCTTTAATGGCGTTTATTTTTGCTTTTACAACTTCTAGATTATAAGCAGAAGCCAATTCAGGATCAAAATCTGGTCTTACAGAAAGTGAGCAGTAAGACATCCCTGTCTCAACTTCAGTTACAGAAACTGCAATAAATCCGCTAACATTCTCTTTTAAATCATTTTGAAAATTTTGTAAAAAATCTGACATGTGTATATATATATAATTGGTTTAATTAGTTGCTGAAAATCGTATCCATCTTTCTAAGTAAAAGTCCCATTTTGCTGGTATCTTTAGAAAGTAATGCGATACAATTATCGTCCTGACTTTTGTTAGCAACCACAATTCCGTCATTGTTTTTAATCATAACTTGTTTTAAGTCACCATTATTAACATCTTCTGTCATTTCTGAACACATTTTCAAAATCATGCCTATCATGGCCGCAACATTTCCATCATACTCTAAATTAACAGATTCCAATAAAATTCCGTCTATATTAAAAGCAATTCCAGACTCCGCTCCTGTTTCTTCAACCAATGTATTTAAATCAATCATAGTGGTATTAATTATTTTAAGAAATTCAAAGTTATTTTTAATAAAAAGAATTGTTTGATAAACACTTGTTAAAAAAACAAGATCACACAACTATCTGACTCACTTTTATTTATAGTATAATTTAAGCCAATCTTTAAAAAGAAATCTTCAAAAATATTTAACAGAAAAAAGAAATTTATTCAAAAATCAAACATTTTAATTCATAAAATTCAAAACGCTTATTTGGTAAGTACAGATAATCAGTTTAATAGAAGTTTTTATTAAATTTGTATAAAATTATTCAAATGAAAACAGTTGACGAATTACGCTTTGATTTAAATGTAAAACTGATGAAGTTTAGAAGATTTCGTTTTGAAAACGGCCCAATAAACGATACGAATTCAAAAGAATCTGAAAAGAAAGGTTTCTTCAAAAAAATATTCAGCTAAAAACTACTTACAAAAAGCTGCAGTAATTATTTAATAATAATCGCAGCTTTTTCTTTTACTTTGTGAAGTTTATCTTTTCCTTTTAAAGGAAAATTTCGCCTAATGAGGATTACATTTTAAAAATCATGCTTTTGAAGAATTGACATTTTAAAAATTTTTTCTTCAAAAAATTTTTTCTTTATCCATTCTAAAACTTTTACTACAGCTTAAAAAAATCAAACAACTCTAAGGAATACTTTTTTGATTTCTAAACAAAAGAATTTTCTTCTAATTCAGCTTTTTTATTGTCAATTTAAAATTATAAGAATAAAAATACAAATGTTAAAAATGGCATTATTTTGTTTAGCGGCGCACAATTTGGCACTTTTAAAAATGCCGAAAAAAGCAAAAACACACGATTGATTTAATGAAAAGGAAATAACATTAAATCAATTATATTTTCTCCTCAAAAGGAATATTGGTATCGAAAATCTCTTTTAAGAGCAAAACGATTTCTTCTAAATAGCTGTTCAAAATATCTTTACTAACTATTTGATCTAAATCTTTCTCTTCTTTAAATCCAAAAGGTAAAAATCCTGATTTAAGATTTTTAAACGAAATAATCCCCACTTCTATAGGAATATCTCCAGCATGTTCTTCAAACATAAAAGCGTAAGCTAATACCTGAATGATTTTATCGTTTTTAAGCTCCTGAGTTAATCCATTCCACGATTTAAGCACAACGTTCGCTTTTTCAACTTTTCCTGTCTTATAATCAATAATTCTTATTTTTCCGTTGCGAAGCTCAATTCGGTCAACATTTCCTTTTATCAAGACCGGAAACGGCAAATCAGGATGAACCAGATTACGCTCAAAAGTTTGTTCTAAAGCGACAATTTTAATCGCATCTCCATTCTTGATTGATTCGAGTTCAATTTTGAGAAAATTAGATACATTTCGCTTTGCAACTTCAAAAGCCAAAAGGTTACGTCCCTTTTTAATTTCGCCTTCTTTATAAACGAGTTTAAATTGTTTCAAAACTTCATCATCTAACAATTTGAAACAGTTTGCAATATCTGATTCAGAAATAAATTTCCCAATAAATGGTTCGTATAATGCTTTTAAAGTTTCATGAATAATTGTTCCAAGTGTATTTAAAGCAATATTTTCTTCCACTTCTTCGACTTCACGAATGCGAAGAATTTTTTGAAAATAAAATTCTATCGGATTACGAATATAGCTTGTCAATGCCGAAGGAGAGAAACCAACCGATGCAATTTCTTTTAAACGTTCTAAAACAGCTTCAGATTTTGGAATAACCATTGGCTGATATGCTGTTGCTGGCAATACCGGATTGTAAATATCAAAAGTTATATTGTGTTTTGATTTTTTCTCAACTTCGAGCTGCGTTATAAAACGACTTCTTTCACCTGCATCCAAACCATCATTTTCAGTATTATATATTAAATAAATGTTTTTGGCACGCTGTAGCAAATGATAAAAATGATAGGTATAAATTGCATCTTTTTCTTTAAAAGTAGGCAGACCTAATTCCCTTTTAACATCATAAGGAATAAATGAATTTTGAGATTTCCCAGCCGGGAATTTCCCTTCATTCATCGAAGTAACAATAACGGTTTCAAAATCAAGAACACGGCTTTCAAGAACTCCCATAATTTGAAGACCGCGCAGAGGTTCTCCTTCAAATGAAACTTCTGCAATATCAATTATTTGTTTATAAATGGCATGCAGAGTATCGATGTTATCAATATGCTTATGCTGTGAATAGTAATTAATAAGCTTATTGATTACTTTATAAACAGAATAAACAAAAGTTTTTGCAATTTTCTCTTCTTCATTATCATTGCTGAAATTTTGTTTTATAAGAAGCAGAATTGCGGCTATATTTTCAAGAACTGCAATCGATCCATTCTCCCATTTTTGAAATAACAGAGAAAACAATTCAGATTGATTTTGATTGAGTTCTAAAATCTTGTTAAGCGTAATAAAAGTATAATTATTCTCTTTTATTATTCTAACGATATGATTTGTTTTGGCATAAGGCTCAACCAGAGGATGAGTAAGAACATCCAAAACGTCTTTATAATAAAACACATAGCTTCCTCCAGATCTGGAAAGAGCACTTGTATGCATTTTAAAAAACTTAGCTACTAATATTTGCGAAGGATTGTTCTTTCCTGAATATCCCATCGTAATGTTTAAAGCCCCAACAGAAGAAGGAAGCGAATATAAAACAGGAACCAATAAATTTTCTTCCCCTAAAACAACCGCCACTTTATCAAGAGAAGATTCTGGATTTTCATTAATTAAATCCTCAATAATGCTTCCTGCAATTTTGGCTTGGCCAATAGTTTTTGGAGTCCCAATTATTTTGATGTTTTTCGCTTGAGAAAAATCATCAACGATCCATTCAAAAGGATGGAATTTATAATGTTTCCAGCTTTCTTTAAATCGACGTACAAAAAGTCCTGCGTCATGAAAAGGATCGTTAAGAAATGTTTGATCTACATCCCAGTAAATTTTTGCCTGATCTAAAGCCAAAAGATGTTGTACAATTTTCTCTTCGGCCGCATTTAAAGCATTGAATCCTGCAAAAATAAAATTACGGTTTGAAATCGTATTTGAAAAATGATTCAGATTATTTACGGCTTCTCTGTAAATCAAGCCCTGATAACCGATAGACTTATTGAGAAGATGATTATAAAGCGAATCATAATAAAGAGGGAGAAGTTTCCAAAAGTCAATATAATTTTCTAAAAGCTTCGTCTTATTTTCAACTTCGATTCCCCATCTTTTAATATCTTCGATATCTTTCAAATAAGACAAAACATGAGTAGGATCTAAAAGATAACGATCAATTTCATTAAAATCCTGCAGAAGTGTTTTGGCCCAATTAGCAAATAACTCGAAAGACTGTTGATGCTGCTTTTCGGTAACAGATAAATATACTTCATAAAATTCAAACAATAGTTCAATAGAATCTACAGATCGTATTGAAGCAACATCCTGAACAAAATCTTCAATGCTAATAATTTCAGGTGAAAGAATTGTTCGTGAAGTTTCTTTTTTTAATGCTTCAATTAAAAAAACCTTAGCCCTTTTGTTTGGTAAAACAATAGTAGTTTCTGCAAGTTTATCTGAATATCCCTGAATTACAACAGCTGCAATTTTTTCTAAAAAAGAAGTATTTATCATTTTATAAAAATAAAAAAAGCCATTCAATTAAGAATGGCTTTTATTATTTATTTACAAAAGTAAATTATAGTTTACCTTGGAATTTAGAACCTACGTGTTTAATTTCAGTTCTTCTGTTTTGAGCTTTACCTGCAGCAGTTTTGTTACTAGCAACTGGTTGAGAAGATCCAAATCCTTTAGCTTCTAAGTTTTCTGGGTTAACACCTCTTTGAACTAATGCATCTAATACAGCTTTAGCTCTGTCTTCAGATAATTTTTGGTTAACTTTTGCAGAACCTGTGTTATCTGTGTGACCTTCGATGCTGAATTTAGCGTTTGGATAGTTTTTAAGGATTTCTTTAATAGCATCTAATCTAGCTGGAGTTTCTTTGTCACCAGTTTTGAAAGTAGCTTTTCCTGAGTTGAAGTAGATTGCTCTAGCTTGAACTTTAAGATCTTCTAAAGCTTGAGAAGATACTTCAGGACATCCTCTGTTACTAGCTGGACCAGCAACTGTAGGACAGTCGTCATCTTTGTCTAAAACACCATCTTTATCAGCGTCTAAGAAAGGACAACCACCATTTTCTTTAGGACCTGCAACTGTAGGACATTTATCGTCTTTATCAGCAATTCCGTCACCGTCAGTATCAGGACAACCTTTTAATGCAGCTAAACCAGCAACATCTGGACAAGCATCATCTTTATCAGCGATTCCGTCACCGTCAGCATCTGGACATCCGTTTAATGCAGCTAAACCAAATACATCTGGACAAGCGTCAGAAGCATCAACGATTCCGTCACCGTCAGTATCAGGACATCCGTTGAATTGTTTTAAACCAGCAACATCTGGACAAGCATCGTCTTTGTCATAGATTCCGTCTCCGTCAGTATCTTTACCTCCGAATTTGAAAACTAAACCTGCAGTGTGTTGGAAGTGAGATGGAGCATCTGGAACACCAGCAGCATCTTCTCTATCACCACTTACAGACCATTTGTATCTTGTAGCTAACTCAAGACCAATAGCATCAGTAAACCAGAAAGTTAAACCAGCACCTGGGTTAACAGTTCCGTAGCTGCTATCTCCGAAGAAAGTATAACCTCCACCAACAGATAACGAAGGATCAATCACTTTAGATTTGATTAATTCCTGGAAGCTGTATTTGATAGTAGCATCAATTCCGTAGTACATTAAATCACCAGGATTAGTAACAATCATACCTCTTCCATCATGACCTGCAGCATCTGGAGCGAAAACAACATATTTATCAATTTTGTTTACAGAACCTTGTAAACCAACTGAGAAACCGCTACCAACGTATCTAGACACACCAATGTAAGATAAAGAAGGAAGGATATTCCAGTTACCTTTTACATCGAATGGTTGAGAAAAGTGTGCCGGGAAAAAGTCAACGTGCTCAGGACTTGCACTAGTCCTTGTATCCACAGCATTAACCCCAAAAGAGATCGCCCATGGATTGTTACTGTCTTGCGCGTGTGAGCTTAACCCCATCGCCATCAATACAGCAACTAAAAGTTTGTTAAGATGTTTCATACTTAATTTTTTTAATTACAATTTAGTTAATTACAAGCAAAAGTAACACCAAATTTTTTAAATACAAAATCAAATGTTAAAAAAAACCTACAAAAATTACTCGAATGTGGTAATTATATAACTTTTAACATTTTACCTGTTAATATAAATGCTTCGATCGCTTTGTCTAAATGTTCCTTCGTATGAGCTGCTGAAAGCTGTACTCTGATTCTCGCTTTATCTTTAGGAACTACCGGAAAGAAAAAGCCTATAACATATATACCTTGCTTTAAAAGTTCATTAGCCATTGTCTGCGATAACTTTGCATCATAGAGCATAACTGGTACTATTGCCGAATCTCCATCAATAATATCGAAACCTGCTTTTTTCATTCCTTCCTTAAAGTAATTAGTATTCCATTCTAATTTATCTCTAAGTGTTGTATCTTTTTCTAAAAGTTCAAAAACTTTAATAGATGCTCCTACAATTGAAGGTGCTAAAGAATTTGAAAACAAATATGGTCTTGAACGCTGGCGTAGAATTTCTATAATTTCTTTTTTAGCTGTTGTATAACCTCCCATAGCTCCACCTAAAGCTTTACCTAATGTTCCTGTTATAATATCTACACGACCCATTACTCCTTTTGCTTCAAGCGTACCTTTTCCTGTTGCACCAATAAATCCTGCAGCATGGCATTCATCAACCATTACTAAAGCATCGTATTTGTCAGCCAGATCGCAGATTTTATCCAGAGGCGCTACTAAACCATCCATAGAAAAAACACCATCCGTTACAATTAATTTAAAACGAGCGCCTGCCTCATTTGCTTTTATTAACTGCTGCTCCAGATCTTCCATGTTGCTGTTTTCATAACGATAGCGTGCCGCCTTACATAAACGAACCCCATCAATAATAGAAGCATGGTTCAGACTGTCAGAAATAATTGCATCATTTTCTCCTAATAAAGGTTCAAAAACACCACCATTTGCATCAAATGCCGCTGCATATAATATAGTATCTTCTGTACCATAAAAATCTGCAATCTTTTTTTCTAATGCTTTATGTATATCCTGCGTTCCGCAAATGAAACGTACAGACGACATTCCAAAACCGTGTGTGTCCATTGCATCTTTTGCAGCCTGAACTACTTCGGGATGCGATGATAACCCTAAATAATTATTAGCACAAAAATTTAAAACTTTTTCTCCTGTAGAAATTGTAATTTCTGCACCTTGAGCTGACGTTATAATTCGCTCTTTTTTAAAAATTCCATTTTCTTCGATTGTCTGCAGCTCACTTTGCAGATGTTCTTTAATTTTACCGTACATTTTTATCTATTTAAAACGTTAAAAATTAACAACTTAACCCGTAAAAAGTGAAGTTATTTCTTTAACATCTGATTAATTTTTTCACAAATTTACCACTTCAATTTCCGATCCTATATACACCAAAGCCTTTTTTAACACTTTGTATCCTAAATCCTCAATAGCATCTTGATATTCTTGAATTTGCTGCTGATATTTTGAATTAACTGCTCCAGTTTTATAATCTAAAAGATAGGCTTCCTGATTATTTGTCAACACTACCCGGTCTGGTTTTAGAATTTTTCCTATTTTCTGAACAATCGTCTGCTCATTCAAAACTTTGTAATTCGATTCAAAACAAATATTTAATTCAGGATGATTTACAATTTCACGAAGCGTTTTTGTAACTTTTTCTGACTGATCGATTGTTATAAGACCGTTCTCAAGTGCTTTTATAACAGCCAAATCAACATCTGATTTATCTTTAATGAATGCCATAATTTCGTGCACAACGTTTCCATACGAAATCGCTTCCTGCTGATGTGTTCCCCACATTAATGCTTCCCGCTGAGCAATTTTAATATTTTTCGGATTTAAAACTTCTTTGACAATCGGAATTGTTTTTACCAAATTGACTGCTTTTTCAGATTTTGAAAGTTTTGTTTTATTTCCAAACTCATATTCCAACAATTCAGGATCATAAACTCCTTTATGCATTAGAAATTTTATAAAATATGAAGCCATATTATTTGGCAATTCTCCATCTTTTCGTTCCTGAAGTGATTGCGAGATAATATATAATTGTTCTTCGGCACGGGTCAGCGCCACATATAACACATTTATATTATCTAATAATTCTTCTTGTTTTTTCAAATTAAAAATCACCGAAGCATTTTCCCCAAAACCCTCAACCGCACTACTGTTGTCAATCAAAGCTTTTGGAACTCCTAAATCAGTTTCTTCAGCATCAAGCCATAATTTATCTTTTGGTTTCCGATTATAATCTTCTTCGGCAAAAGGCATAATTACAACCGGAAATTCCAACCCTTTCGATTTATGTATTGTCATAATTCGAACCGCATTATTTCCTTCTGGAGAAGGAATACTGAATTTCTGCGAATTTTTATCCCAGTAATTCAGAAAATCAGCAATTCCGGCTTGATTTCGCATATCTCTTTCTAAAACAATATCCAGAAAAAACTGAACATAAGCATTTCCTTCTGACGGAAGTATAAATTTTGAAATAATTATTTCTACTGCTTCATAAAGTGATTTTTTTCTAACATTTTCAAACGAAAGAGAAACATCAAAAGTTAAAAGCCAATTTTCAAAATCTTCTTCAAATTTCTGCCGCATACCTTCAGCAATAAAATCATGAACCGGCATTTGAATTTCTTTGTTCTCCGCCAAAAAATGAAGAAAATAAGCTTTTGACTCCAGGTCAGCGCTGTTATTCAAATATTTTAAAAGATTAATTATCAAACGAACTTCCGTAGCATTTTCTATCATCAATGTTTCTGATGATAAAAGCGGAATATTTTGTTCTGTTAAATAATTTGCAATCGCAATTCCCTGATCTCTTTTACGAGTCAAAATCACAATATCTTTGTATTCAAATCCTTCACGAATTACTTTCTGAATTGTATTTAATGCTGCTAAAACATACAAATCTGATTTTTCAATCACATCTTCTTCGTCTGCAAAATCATTCTTTTCAATTATGGGCAGAAAAGAAATATTTACATAACCTCCTTTTTTTGAATTTGTATTCTGAAAGCTGTGATTTTCATACAAATCTTTGTAATCAGTATTTAAAAATTCTGTAGAAATCAATTTAAAAAAAGCATTATTAAACTCAATCACTTCACTATAACTACGATAGTTGGTATTCAAATGTTTAATTGCTTTATCCGGATTATTAAAAGGATTAACATCTTTACTTAGTTCTATAAACTGTTCTGCTTTTCCTCCTCTCCATCTATAAATAGATTGTTTAGGATCGCCAACAATCATAAGAGTTCCTTTGTTTCCCAAATCATCTAATCCTGAAAGTGAATTATCTATAAGCGGAATCAAATTCTGCCACTGCATTTCGGAAGTATCCTGAAATTCATCAATAAAAAAATGTCGGTAACGCTCTCCTAATCTTTCGTAAATAAATGGAGCAGGCTGATTTTGAATCTCTCGGTGAATAATGGCATTAAATTCTGAGATAGATAAAATATTTTGTTCTGACTGAATTTTCGTCAGCTCATTACTAACTGTATTAAGAAGAGAAAGCGGCGTTATGTTCTTCAAGAAAGCTTTATAAAAATCTCTTTTCCCAAAATTTTTATAAACCTTTTCTAATATTTGAAGCAGTTCCGGAATTATATTTTCGATTAAAGATTTGTCTTTTGCCGTTTTATTAATGGCAATATCATCAAACTCATGAAAGGTTTTGTTTCTCGGATTAAATTTCCCGTCACGAATATTTTCTAGATGATTTGGAAATGTCCCTCTCGAGAAAGATTTCAAATCGATTCCGTTTTTATCAATTAAAAAAAGTGCCTCAATTGCAAATTGTTCGTTTTCCGATTCTAAATCTTTACACAAAGCCAGCATTTTCTTTTTAATCTCAACAAACTCTTCGATTGTTTTATCATTAAAATGCTGAATTTCATTCCGATTATTTTCATTTAAAACCAAACGGCCGGTTTCGAGAATTTCTCTCGAAATATCCCAACTTTTATCGTCATCGGTTTTTTCCATCGTAAAATCGATGAGCAATTTCGTCAGCGTTTCATCTTGTCCAGCCTGGGCAATAATAGCATCAACGGCCTCAATCAATAAATTTTCAGTATCCAGAGTAACTTCAAATGTCATTGGAAGATTCAAGTCGTGCGCAAACGCTCTAATTACTTTATGGGTAAATTTGTCAATAGTAGAAATATCAAAAGCCGCATAATTATGAATTAAATGCTTGATGATACTTTGAGATTTAACCTTTAGCTGAATTATCGAAAGTCCGGTTTCACGAGACAAATCTTCCATTAAATCTATCGCTTTCGCGGAAGGTTCTTCTTTGGCGAACTCAGATAAACTTCCAACAATTCGGCTTTTCATTTCATGAACTGCTTTATTGGTAAAAGTTATAGCTAAAATATTTCGATAAGCATCGTTTTTAGGAGAGGAAAGAATAATTTTGAGATATTCTTTTACCAAAGTATATGTCTTTCCTGATCCTGCAGAAGCATCATAAATCGAAAAAGACGGACTTTGCATAAGGTTGATTTTTGTATCGTAAAAATAATACAATAATATCAAACCTCAATAATTAAAAAATTTCCAATAATGAAAAATTCCAAATTCTAAGATCTAAAGCTGATATTGGAATTTGGAATTTTAATTTTTGATATTTAAACCTAATTATGCGTGTTTAGGAAATGCTCTTTTATTGAAGACTAACAAGATTCCGACTCCTGTAGAAATTGCCATATCGGCAACATTAAAAATAGCATTAAAGAATGCAAAATGTTTTCCTCCAAAAAATGGCAGCCATTGCGGAAGTTCGCCCTCCCAGATAGGAAAATAAAACATATCCACTACCAAACCGTGAAACCAGGTTCCGTATGGTTGTGGAGAAAACATTGTTGCCAGATTATGCTCACTGCCGTCGAAAATAACTCCGTAAAAAACAGAATCAATAATATTTCCTGCGGCTCCGGCAAAAATTAAGGCAATTGAAACGATTAAATAAGTCGAATGACGTTTCTTAACTGCATCTGCAAGCCAGTACCCAATTCCGAATACGGCAAAAATCCTAAAAACAGTCAAAATCAATTTTCCGTATGCACCCGGTATTTTTGTTCCCCAAGCCATTCCTTCATTTTCAATGAAATGAATTTTAAACCAATCAAAAATAACAACTTCTTCTCCTAAAACGAAGTTTGTTTTTACATAGATTTTTGAAAGCTGGTCGACAATTAAAACTAAAAATATAAGGAAATACGCTTTTCTTAATGACATTTTATGATTTTTTGATGCGCAAAAGTAACAATTAAATCAAAAAAAACGCTCCATTAGGAACGTTAATTGTTTTGTAATAATATTAAAGTTGAACAATTTGTTCCAACTTTCTGTATTAGATCTATTTTTTAGCGACCGCTTTTGCCGGACTGTCAGTAAAGAAATCTGAGAGAGATCTGAATATCCCTTTACTCGGTTTTCCGGCTGCAGCCCTTTTAGCTTCTGCCTTTTTTACTTCTGCTTTGAATTTGACACGTAACTTTTCAAATTCCTTCATTCTGTTTTCCACATCAGAATTTACATCTTTGAATTTCAATACTTTAGCCATAGTGTAAGTTTTTTAAGTAAAAAAATAAAATATTTAACGATTTGGTTCTACAATAATACATAATTTAATTTATATTTGTTAATAAGAATTAACAATTGTTTAGGACAAATCACAACTGTAACCCAAAATACCTACCAAAAACAAATTAATTTTAACATTCCCCTCAAACCTTACAAAATTATGAATGAAATAACTACTATTCTAAACAACTTCCTGGTCGAAACAAAAGCAAGCGCTGCTTTAATTTTAAACGGAAAGGGAAAACTTATCACATCTCTTAATCTGGACTACAGTGACAGCATCGCTGCCATGAGTGCAGGAATTTTATCAATGAGCGAGAAATTTCTAATTGATCTCGAAAAAGGTTCTTTAAAACAACTTTACTTAAAAAGTTCCGATGGGGTTGTCGTCGGAAATAAAATAAGTGGTTCAAATTTCGTAATTGCCTTCTCCAGAGAAGGAAGCAATCTCGGTATATTAATGCATTCTACGGAAGAATTATCTACAGAGTTAAGCAAGAATTCCCTATTAAAATAACATACATTTATTAACCACAAACCCCAAAAACTATGAGTAATGATTTTTTAAACGTGTTTTTGAACGAAATGAAAACTAACGTAAACGGCTTTATTGCTGTGGCTGTAACCGAAATTGAAACAGGATTAAGCTTTGGTAACATAAGTGTAGATTCGGCTTTTGATCCTGAGCTTGCGGCTGCTTATAATCTTGAAGTTGTAAAAGCAAAATTGAATGCCGTAAAAGCATTAGGTTTAAATCAGGATATTGAAGATATTTTGATTACGCTTTCAAACCAAATTCACATTATTGACATTTCACCAAACAAAAAATTCATGATTTATCTTGCTGCCGATGCAAGCAAAGCTAATCTTGGAATGACTAGAGCTGTTTTAAGAAAACACAAAAGTGACTTAGAAAAAAATCTAGCGTAACAACTTTACTTATAAAACCGCCACTCAAAAAGGTGGTTTTTTTTGTGTTCAGCTCAAAAAAATCTTAGGTAATTATACGCGCCTGATTCTTACAAAAAAGGCATACTTATAAATCGGTTTATTTTGACTAATTATAAATAATTTCTTTCAATTACTTGTTTTGTCAGTAAAATCAAGCCTCAACAAACATTAAACAAAAAACGCCCCTAAAAAGGAGCGTTTCATTTTGATGCTTATTTTGTTATCTCTGCAAATTTTTAGCTTCGATACTCATTGTTGCATGAGGAACGATTTTAAGCCTTTCTTTGCTAATTAATTTACCCGTTACTTTGCAAATACCGTACGTTTTGTTTTCTACACGGAAAAGCGCGTTTTTTAAATCGCGAATAAACTTCTCTTGTCTGATAGCCAACTGAGAGTTTGCTTCTTTAGACATTGTTTCACTTCCTTCTTCAAAAGCTTTAAAAGTTGGAGAAGTATCGTCTGTTCCGTTATTCAAATCGTTCATATAAGCACTTTTAATCAAATCAAGATCTTCTTGTGCCTTTTTTATTTTTGCCTGGATTATTTCTTTGAACTCTGCCAAATCAGCGTCAGAGTATCTTGTAATTTCATCTATCATGGTATTATACTTATTTTGAAATTAATATCATTGTTTTAATATCATCAAACTCAATTTCTGTGCCGTTTTCTAAAGCGTCTACAAAAACCAAATCGTCTGTTAATGTTTCAGACTTAATATACTCTTCGTTTTTTAATACGGCATTTTCTAATATACCGTCTCTTTTTATTTGTACTTTAATCTTATCTGTAACTTCAAATCCTGAATCTTTACGGATATTCTGGATTCTGTTTACCAATTCTCTCGCGATACCTTCATTTTTTAATTCCTCAGAAATTGTAATGTCAAGCGCAACAGTAATTCCGTTTGAATTTGCAACCAGCCATCCTTCAATATCCTGAGATGTTATTTCGACGTCTTCTAATGATAAAGTTACATTATTTCCAGAAATAACAATATCTAGCGTCCCTTGCTTGTCTAACTGGTTGATCTGATCTGCAGAAAAACCTTGTATCTCCTTAGAAATCAAGCCCATGTCTTTTCCAAAACGTGGTCCAAGAGCTTTAAAATTAGGTTTAATCTGTTTAACCAAAATACCAGAAGCATCGTCTAAAAGTTCGATTTCTTTCACGTTTACTTCGGCTTTTACAAGGTCAGAAATCGCTTCAATTTCAGCTCTCTGATTCTCGTCAAGTACCGGAATCATTACCTTTTGCAAAGGTTGACGTACTTTGATCATTTCCTTTTTTCTAAGTGATAAAACCAAAGAAGAGATAGTTTGCGCCTTCTGCATTTTGCTCTCTAACGTTTTATTAACAAAGTTTTCGACAAATTTTGGGAATTCTGCCAAGTGAACACTAGCAAAATCCTCGGTTCCCGTCGAAGCAGTCAAATCGCGGTACAATTTATCCATAAAAAATGGAGCAACCGGAGCGCTTAATTTGCTTATCGTTAATAAACAAGTATAAAGCGTTTGATACGCTGCAATTTTATCTTTTGCATATTCACCTTTCCAGAAACGACGACGGCATAAACGAACGTACCAGTTACTTAAGTTTTCCTGAACGAATTCAGAAATAGCTCTTGTCGCTTTTGTTGGCTCGTAATCTTCATAACATTCGTCAACAAATTTCACTAAAGTATTCAACTCAGAAATAATCCATTGATCGATTTCTGGTCTTTCGTTTAATGGAATTTCTGCTTCAGCATATTTAAATCCGTCGATGTTAGCATATAACGAAAAGAAAGAATAAGTGTTGTATAAAGTTCCGAAGAATTTACGGCGAACCTCAGCAATTCCTTCAAGGTCAAACTTCAAGTTATCCCACGGATTTGCATTCATAATCATGTACCAACGTGTGGCATCAGGACCGTATTCTTCAATGGTTTTAAACGGGTCTATCGTATTTCCTTTACTCTTAGACATTTTAATTCCATTTTTATCTAAAACCAAACCGTTTGAAACTACGTTTTTATACGCTACTTTATCAAAAACCAAAGTTCCGATTGCGTGCAATGTATAAAACCATCCACGAGTTTGATCTACTCCCTCAGCAATGAAATTTGCAGGAAAATCTTTGTTTCCATCAATTTTGTCTTTGTTTTCAAAAGGATAATGCCATTGTGCATAAGGCATTGCTCCAGAATCGAACCAAACGTCTATTAGATCACTTTCGCGCTTCATAGGTTTTCCAGAAGCTGAAACTAAAGTGATAGCATCAACAACGTTTTTATGCAAATCGATTAAATCATAATTTGACTCAGCCATATTTCCGATTTCAAATCCTTTAAACGGATTTTCTTTTTGGAAACCTGCTTCGATCGATTTCTCAATCGCATTGTACAATTCTTCAACAGAACCGATAATAACTTCTTCCGTTTTATCTTCTGTTCTCCAAATTGGCAATGGAATACCCCAATATCTAGAACGAGATAAGTTCCAATCATTAGCATTTTTAAGCCAATTTCCAAAACGTCCTTCACCAGTAGATTTAGGTTTCCAATTGATAGTTTCGTTCAGGTCGAACATTCTATCTTTTACATCGGTTACTTTGATGAACCATGAATCTAGAGGATAGTATAATAACGGCTCATCTGTTCTCCAGCTGTGTGGATAACTGTGCACGTATTTTTCAACTTTAAATGCTTTGTTTTCTTCTTTAAGACGAATAGCGATTTCCACATCTACAGATTTCTCTGGAGCTTGTCCCGCATCGTAATATTCGTTTTTCACGTATTTACCAGCCAAATCACCTACATGAGAAGTAAATTTTCCTTGTAAATCTACTAAAGGCACTGCAGTTCCGTTTTCGTCAAGAACTAACATTGGCGGCACTTCTGGTTTTGCTTCTTTTGCTACTTTAGCATCATCAGCACCAAAAGTCGGAGCTGTATGCACAATTCCTGTTCCGTCTTCTGTTGTAACGAAATCTCCCGAAATTACTCTAAATGCATTTTCAGCATTTTGGTACGGCAATACGTAAGGCAATAATTGTTCGTAACGGATTTCTACTAAATCTGCTCCTTTTGCTTCGGTTAAGATTTTGTATGGCAATTTTTTGTCGCCATTTTTCACATTGTCAAAATCAGCGTCATCTTCACTTACAAAATATCCTTTTCCGAATTGTTTTCCAACTAAGTTTTTAGCCAAAATCACATTGATTGGCTCAAAAGTATATTGATTGAAAGTTTTAACTAAAACATAATCGATTTTTGGACCAACTGTCAAAGCTGTATTTGACGGAAGCGTCCAAGGAGTTGTCGTCCAAGCTAAAATGTGGATATCTCCAAATCCTTGCAAGAATGAAGGCAAAGTTTCTGGAAGTGTTTTAAACTGCGCCACAATTGTAGTATCAGTTACATCACGGTAAGCTCCAGGCTGATTTACTTCGTGAGAAGACAACCCTGTTCCTGCTTTTGGAGAATATGGCTGAATTGTGTATCCTTTGTACAACAAACCTTTATCGTAGATTTGTTTCAAAAGCCACCAAACAGATTCCATATATTTTGGTTTATAAGTTACATATGGATCATCCATATCTACCCAATATCCCATTTTTTCGGTCAAATCATTCCACACGTCCGTATAACGCATTACGGTTTTTTTACACGCTTCGTTATATTCTTCGATCGAAATTGTCTTGCCAATATCTTCTTTTGTAATTCCTAATTCTTTTTCGGTACCTAATTCTACAGGCAGACCGTGAGTATCCCAACCGGCTTTTCTTTTTACTTGAAAACCTTTTTGAGTTTTATATCTGCAAAAAATATCTTTAATCGCACGCGCCATTACGTGGTGAATTCCCGGTAATCCGTTTGCTGAAGGCGGACCTTCAAAAAATACGAAAGGCTCAGCACCTTCGCGAGTAGTTACACTCTTTTCAAATATATTTTCTTTCTTCCAAAAATCAAGAACTTCAGACGCTACAGTTGGTAAGTCAAGTCCTTTGTATTCAGTAAATTTTGTACTCATTTTATCCTTTTCTTAAACGAGGTGCGAAAGTAAGGAATTTTGAGGAAAATAGATAAAAGATGAAGGAAAAAAGACCGATTTGAAGAAATTTCAGGTAGATTCCGCAACAATTATTGGTCTTTTGGCTGATTTAAGAGAAAACTTCTTTTAAAATCTCTAATGATTTTGGTTTTTTGAATCCTTCCAAATGAAAACTATAATAGTCAATTAGGATTTTTAGCAGTATTTGTCTTTCTAAAACATGAAAGATTTTTTGATCGTTATCAAATTTTAAATCAATTAGTTTTTTGAACAAATTTGTTTCGTGTTCCGTAAGCACATTTCCTTTATTAAAAAATGTAAAAATACCATCATTCAATTCAAAATGAGGCAGATCGATTTCTGAAATATCGGGATAAAAACCTAAATATTTTGTGATTTCCAAAAGCAGAATTAAATGGAAATTCGAAATTTCATCGTGAGTATCCAACCAGGTTAATGCTGTTTCTAAAAACAAAAAAAGCGATTCGTTTTTTTCTTCTTCCTGAATTGAATAATGCAATATTTCTGAAAGAAACATTACCATCGTACTTTTCACAATATCTGCATGAATGGTTTGAAAAGGAATTCCGTTTTTTATTTCTTTGAAGTTCTCCAGAGTTCCTTTGTTTTTATGAATGGCTTCGATTTCTAAAATTGACAAAGGCTGAAAATAAGCAATCTTCTGGCTTGCTTTTCTACTGGAAAAAGCATCGCGCACAAAATAGGATTTCAGTCCGTTTGAAAGTGTAAAACATTTTACAATCAAACTTTTTTCCTGAAATTTTAAAGAAGAAATTACTATGGCTTTTGTTTTGACGAGCATTTTAGATTATTAGACTTCTTAGACGTTAGACATCTTAGATTTTTTCACTTTTGACTTTAGACCTTTGACTTTCGACTTGAAGACTAACGAATAATCATCACTTTCTTAACTTTTGTTTCGCCTCCATCCTGAGCAGAAATAAAAATCATATACACACCAGATGCAACTTTATATTTTCCAAAAGCGGTTGTGTCCCATTCGATGGTTCCGCCTTCTGAAGTGGTTTCGAAAACTAAATTTCCTTCAATATCTGTAATTTTAATATTAGCTTTATCGATTAAACCGGCAACTTTTACAGTTCCGGAATAGTTTGGCCTTACGGGATTTGGATAAACATATGCATTATTTAAATCTTCATTTGCTCCGGTTGCAATTCCTTTAAAAGAAATCATTCCTTTGTTAGTCACTAAGAAGACTTCTCCCGTTGTACTGTTAATTTTGATATCATTGATAGTATTACTTGGCAGTGGCGAATTATTGATTGTAAAATGATATTTGGTTTCCTGACCATTTGGCGAAACCATAAAAACACCAGAATCTGCAGTACCAATCCATTTATTATTGGCTCCGTCAACTACGATTGAGGTAATAAACTGCTCGTACATTAATTCCTGAGCCAGATTATCTTCTGTTATAATAATCGGATTTGCTTTTAACTGATTATCGGTTTGAAAATTACCAACATTAGATAAAACTCTCAATCCTTTTGTGGTTCCTATCCAAAGCTGATTTTTTGTATCAAGTGCAACAGATCTTACATCAGTAACTGGTAAATTTCCTGTATCAGATCCTGTGGTTATTTTTTTAAATACATTTCCGCTTTCGCTAAAAGCAATTACACCATCGCTGTTGGTAGAAATCCATTTTACATTATTTTTATCAATAACAATATTTCCATAACTAGTCGCCTCAGCATTATTTAAAATTGTACTTGTGGCATAACTCAGCCACTGTCCGTCTTTTTTTAAAACTTTTAATCCGTTTTTAATTCTGCTGTTGGTTACCCAAAGATTTCCACTTTTATCAAACGCAGTTCCGTTGATACGAACATCAATATAAGTTGGCCCTTCATATGTCAAACTTTCTAAACCACTATTGGTTTGATTGTATAAAAAATTCGGAACATCATCTTCAATTCGCAGCAATCCGGAGAAAAATGAACTGGCATAAACCTGTTTTTCGTTACTCGGATTAATAATTATACGTGTTATTGACTTTGCATCGTAAACTTCTGAGTATAGAATATTTAACCATTTTGAGTTATTAAACTTACTTATACCATAGCTATCTAAGTTATAAGGATTATAATAAGTATCGTAATCTCCATAAACTGCCCAAATTAAATTAGACGAAACATCGATTGAAAAAATATTATTTCGGGAAGGACCTTCGGGAGTTATATTTTCAAAACTTCCAACTGCGGAAAGAGTAGATGAAAACAAACCATTTTCTTTGGTTCCGATGTAAATTAAATCTCCAACTGCTGTGGCACAGGAAAAATTCAAATTAATATCCGGAAGCTGTGTATTTACAATAGTTCGATTCAATGTCATTTGGCTATTATAAACATAAACAGAACTTGCAGTGGTAATAAACAGATTATGATTTACTGCTCTCATATCGACAGCTGCAGATGAAAGCTGTAGAAAACTAACAAAATTATTTGAGTTGTATCTATGGATATTTCCTGTCGAATTTATTGCTATTAGTTCAGTATCTAAAGCTGCAACACTTGACCAGTCTCCAGAATTTACCAGAGCCCATTGGCTGAAATCAATTAAATTCGGATTTGTACTGTCTGCTCTTCTAATGCCTGTAGAAGTTGCTGCAAAAATAAATCCATTAAAAAAAGCAGTTTGTTTTACACTTATTTCGGCACCATTATCACCAATAAAATAAGTATCTCCAAATTGCGATGTTGTTAAGTTAAACTGTACAATTCCAAAATCACAAGAAACATATAGTAATCCATTATGTTCCATAAAATGGTTGATTTTTTTGATACTTGCGGATAGTTGTTTGTTTATAATGTCTACTTTCTTTATAATACTGCCGTCAGTTTCATTTATTACGATTAACAATCCGTTCTCATAACCTACGATTGTTTTTTTGAAAGCTTCACTGTAATATACTGCCGAAATCGTCTGACCAGAAAGTCCATCGACAGTCGTAGTGGTTTTTACAGCATTTGTAACCGCATTTTTAGAAAACAAAGCATTTTCTGAGGCTGCAAATACGGTTGTAGAAGATTCTGAAATATCTTTTATTTCATTAAATGAAAAATAGCCCTGCCATGACAATTGACTTTGCGAAAAGCCCAATTGAACCAGCAATAAAAATAAAACGCAAAGAAACTTTCTTATCATTTTTACAAATATCAGATAGACAAATATACTACAAACGAAAGTATTTGATTTTTGTTCTGCTATTAAATAAAAAATGCTCTCGATTTATCGCAGGATAAATGAGAGCATTTTTCAATTGTAATTAATCTTAAACTACACCCTGAGCAAGCATAGCATCGGCAACTTTAACAAATCCGGCAATGTTAGCTCCTTTTACGTAGTTAACATATCCGTCTTCTTCGGCACCGTATTTTTTACATTGGTTGTGAATTCCAACCATGATATCTTTTAGTCTTAAATCTACTTCTTCGCTTGTCCAGTTTAAACGAATAGAGTTTTGAGTCATTTCTAATCCAGAAGCCGCAACACCACCAGCATTAGCCGCTTTTCCAGGAGCAAATAATACTTTATTATCTAAGAAAAGTTTAATTGCATCTAAAGTAGAAGGCATATTAGCCGCTTCAGTTACACATAAAACGCCATTATCGATAAGTTTTTTAGCATCTTCTCCGTTCAATTCATTTTGAGTAGCACATGGAATAGCAATATCAACTTTTACTTCCCAAGGGCTTTTTCCTTTATGGAATACAGCATTTGGATATTTTTCTAAATATCTTTCTGCTCTGTTATCACCAGTTGCTCTCATTTCAAGCATGTGGTCAATTTTTTCTCCGGAAATTCCTTCTTCATCGTAAATATATCCGTCAGGACCAGAAAGAGTAACTACTTTTCCTCCTAATTCATTTACTTTCAACGCTACTCCCCAAGCTACGTTTCCGAAACCTGAAATTGCAACACGTTTTCCTTTAATTTCATGCCCGATAGTACGAAGCATTTGATCTGTAAAATAAACTACTCCATAACCAGTAGCTTCTGGCCTGATTAATGAACCTCCGTAAGCCAAACCTTTACCGGTTAAAACTCCAGTAAATTCATTTCTGATTCTTTTGTATTGACCAAATAAATAACCAATTTCTCTTGCACCAACTCCAATATCTCCGGCAGGAACGTCTAAGTCCGGACCAATATGACGGCATAATTCAGTCATAAATGATTGGCAGAAACGCATGATTTCACCATCAGATTTTCCTTCCGGGTCAAAATCAGAACCTCCTTTACCTCCACCCATTGGAAGTGTTGTTAAACTATTTTTGAAAACCTGTTCAAAAGCTAAGAATTTTAAAACTGATAGGTTTACAGTGTGATGAAATCTGATTCCTCCTTTGTATGGCCCAATTGCTGAGTTCATTTGAATTCTAAAACCTCTGTTTACAATGATTTCTCCTTTATCATCAACCCATGGAACTCTAAAGATTACAGATCTTTCCGGCTCTGCGATTCTAAGAAGTAAATTTTTTCCATCATATTTTTTTCTTTCCGCGATAAACGGAATTACTGTTTCTGCAAATTCTCTAACAGCCTGAAGAAATTCTGGCTCGTTTGGATTTTTTGACTCAACAAGAGCCATAAATTCATTTATTTTTTGTTCCATTTTAAAATAAATTATTCAAATAATAGTTTTAAACTTAATCTGTTACATAAGAAAATACGTTTTAAGAAAACGTTTTCGTTAAGACATACAAAGATATGGCAATTTAACGATGATTTGTTATTTTTTTTCGTTTTTCAAAAAGAATTGTGTAATTTTTAAACAAAAATAAGATTACGATTTTACACCTCCGAATTTACAGCAATTCATCACAGTTAAAGTCAGAAAATTAAGTGTTTTGTTATTAATTTTTTAATACAACTATTTAATATTTTGTTTAGAGTATGTTTTTTATATATTTGCCAATATTTTGAAAGCCCTAAGAAATGTTTAAATACCTATATTTCACGATTTTCGCCTTATTTGGCATCTCGACAACTGCCATCGCTCAGTCAGATCTTGCACAAGAAGTAGGAATAATTTTCGGTCCTGTAACTTTTCAGTCCGATTTTGGAGAAAGACATAATTTTGATACAAACATCGGAAACACCGGATTTGGTGTCGGGATTGTTCACTTCATTAACTTTTCTGCAAATAACAACAGAGAAAGTTTCTTTACAGAACATTTCAAAGTTAGATCAGAATTATCTTTTAATACGACAACCCTTAACCATTTTGGTGGCTATATAGAAACAGCTAAAAACCAACTGGCCGTTTCACAGCTAAAGGCAATGAGTGGAAAATCTACTTTATTAAATTTAGGAGCGCAGTTAGAATTTTCTCCTTTCATGAAAATTCATGATTTCGAAAATACTGCTGGTGGTTTTAGCCCGTATTTTAGTGTGGGATTCCTTGCTACTTATTATTCTACGAAAGTTACTTCGGCTATGGGTGAATTAGGACTTCCATCAACAACTTTCCCAAAATATTTAACTCCATCTGATGGACATCAATATGGGTTTTCTAGCGAAAATGGAGTTGCTATAGCAGCCACTGCAGGTGTTGGATTTCATCTTAAATTAACTCAAATGAGCGACGTAATGTTCGAAACTCGTTTTCAGGCATACAGCACAGACTGGTTAGATGGTTTAAACCCAAACAAGGATTATTATCCGGAAAACAAATCTAACGACTGGCAGGTTTGGTTTAATGTTGGATATATTTACTACCTAGAATTCTAAGATATTTAAAACTCAAATAACAAAAATCCCAAATTCCAATTTTAAAAACTGTGGAATTTGGGATTTTTCTTTAAATACAAATCAAAAAAACAATCCCAAACTCCAAAAGAATTGGAATTTGGGATTTATTGTTTTGGAATTTATCTTTTTAAGATAAAGCTTGTTCTAAATCTGCGATTAAATCTTCTGCATCTTCAATACCAACACTTAATCTAACTAAATCATCTGTAATACCTACTTCTGCTCTTTTATCTGCAGGAATTGAGGCATGAGTCATTAAAGCCGGATGATTTGCAAGCGATTCTACACCTCCTAAAGATTCTGCCAGAGTAAATACTTTTAATTTTTCTAAAAACGCAATAGAATCTTCTTTTTTACCCGATTTGAATGTAAAAGAAACCATTCCCCCAAAAGCTTTCATCTGTTTCTTTGCAATTTCGTGAAACGGATGATTTTCTAATCCCGGATAATAAACCGCATTAATTTTTGGATGTTTACTTAAATACTCTACTACTTTTTCACCATTTTCACAATGTCTCTGAACTCTTAGTGCCAAAGTTTTAATTCCTCTTAAAACCAAGAAACTATCCATTGGCCCTAAAGTTGCACCAGTTGCAAATTGTTGAAAATGTAATTGTTCTCCTAAAGCTGCGTCTTTTACAATTAAAGCTCCGGCAATAACATCAGAATGTCCGCCTAAATATTTTGTTGCCGAATGCATAACAATATCTGCGCCTAAATCAAGTGGTTTTTGCAAATATGGCGTTGCAAAAGTATTATCTACAGCAAACCAGATTTTATGTTCTTTAGTGATTTTTGCAACCTCGGCAATATCTGCCAATTTCATTAATGGGTTTGTTGGCGTTTCTACCCAAACCAATTTTGTGTTTTCATTAATTAACGATTTCAATTTTGCAAGATCTGTCATGTCAACAAAATGAAACTTAATTCCGGAATCTTTATAAATTCTCGAAAACATACGATATGTTCCTCCGTATAAATCGTCCATTGCAATAACTTCGTCTCCTGCTTTAAACGATCTTAAGATACAATCCGTCGCTGCTAAACCAGAAGAAAAAGCCAATCCGCGGGTACCATTTTCAATACTTGCCAAAGCTTCTTCTAAAGCGGTACGGGTTGGATTTGAAGCACGACTGTATTCATAATCCGCCAAAGGTTTCCCAGGGCTTGTCTGAATAAAAGTTGACGTTTGATATACCGGAGGCATTACCGCTCCGGTACTTGGATCATGATGCTGACCACCATGTATTACTTTTGTATTGAATTTCATATGGTTATAAATTTTAAGTCTATAATTGTCGTACAAATTTACCGTTTAATTTATTTTATCCTGATACAACTTCTTACCTTTGTAGATAATTAACACTTTTTGATATGAAAAATTACATATTTATAATCTTTTTGTGTTTGATTTTTACAAGTTGCAAAAAAGAGCTTTCATTTGAGAATGAAACATTTGAAGAAGAGTCCACTATACCATGCAAAAATGATTGCCCTAAAATTACAATAGAAATCCCAATTGCAAAAAATAAAAAAATTGTCGCCGACAGCATCAATAAAAGAGTTTTTAATGTTATAAAAGAGATTGTTTATTTTGGAGAAGATTCAGCCAAAGTCAATGATTACAAATCGTTGTCTAAATCTTTTATTTCCTCATATGAAGAAATGCATAAAAAATTCCCACATGACACTTTTGGCTGGGAAGGAAAAATCAAAGGCGATATAGAATTTCAATCTGAAAAAATCATAAATATCAAAATAGATCATTACACCTTTACCGGCGGCGCGCATGGTTACCAGGGTTTTCGATCTTTATTATTTAATAAAGAAACCGGTAAAACTATTTTAAACAATCAATTATTCAAGAACGAAAAAGAATTTAAGGCTTTCGCCGAAAAAGAATTCAGACTCAAATATCACATTCCCGAAAAGGCAAATATAAATGCAACGGGATTAATGTTTGAAAACGATACTTTTCAGCTGCCGCAAAATATTTTTTACACTTCAGAAGGTTTACTTTTATATTACAACTCTTATGAAGCCGCATCTTATGCCGATGGACCAAAAGAAATAGTATTTCCGTATGATAAAGTGAGTAAATATTTAAGATTTTAATAGAAAACCTCAGAACCTTAGCGTCTCAGCAACTTAGAAGCTCTTTCACTGAACATCATATTTCATTTTTCTCAAAACGCGCAAAGCTTCTTTAAACGACAAATAAACGTTTGGAAAGGGTTTTAAAAGTAATTTAGCATCAATCAATTTTTGTTTGGCATCATCGAAACCATTCAAATAACAAATCATAAAAGTCGAAGGCAGATTTCCTAAATCTTTTAATTCACGATCAGAAAGTGAAATTTCTTTTTGCAATTTTTGAAGTATGGCAATGTTTGAATTGTAGATATGAAACAACATTCGCTTATTGAATTCCGGAGGCTGAAAAAGAATTTGACGATCAATTTTATAATATCCGTTATCAAAAAAATGAATCGTTTGCTCTTCAAGCGGATAATAACTCGTTTTATCATTTAATCCTAACGGAACATATTCTGTAATTGTAAAACTATTATCATCATAAAAAATAGTCACAACATCCTGAGCCGAATAAAAAAGTTTTACCTGTTCGTTAATTAACTCAATATCTACACGAGACAGAAAGGTTTTGTCACGGGATTTTTTTGGAACTCCAGCCCAGCAAATCACAAATAATTCCTTAAAAACATAATATTTCGGCGACATGTCTTTGTGCCTGAAATTCATAAAATCGATTACGCCGTCGAGAGTATATTGAATACTGTTTCGGGAATTATTTTCAATCCCAATTACCGTTTCTGTATTTTGATTGTTTTTTTCGACTTCTTCATGTGCTTCCAAAGGAATTGAATTACTGCCCCTGCGCATGAAAACACTATTGGCAATTATGGTATGAATTCCTTTTTTAAAATATGAAATCTGACTTTTGGGTTTTATCGTTACTAATCCGACTACTTTATCTTTTGGAAGATTGGGAAATGGTACGTTCTCGTACTGAATTTTAGGAGGGTTTTCTAAAAAGGCATTAACCAGATTTTGAATTCGGCTGTCATCGAAGAAATCATCACCGACAATTTCGTTATCCTGATCTTCTACTCCAACAACGATATAGGAATTATTCGCCGGATTTGAGTTGGATAACGCACAAATGTGTTTTAAAAACTTGGCTTTACCTTCTCTTGAATGAAGGTTCAACTGCCTTTTTTTATCATAAAAACTGCTCTCGTCATTGTGAGCTAATAGGTTTTTTATTAAAAGGCGTTTATTAATCATTCTTTTTTAGATTATTAGACTAGCTTAGATTTTAGACTTCTTAGATTTCAACTTATAATAAACTTCAAATCTAAGAAGTCTAAGTTAGTCTAAAAAAATCTAAGTTAGTCTCTTTTTACAATCGTCGAAGATGCCTGCGCGGTACTCATCACGACCAAATCAGCAATATTTACATGATATGGTCTTGAAACCACAAAATGAATTATATCTGCAATATCTTCTGCCTGAAGCGGATCAAATCCTTTATACACATTTGAAGCTCTTTCTACATCCCCTTTAAAACGCACTTCACTGAATTCTGTTTCAACCATTCCGGGATGAATGGCTCCAACTCTAATTCCGAATGGATTTAAATCGATTCGCATTCCTGCCGTAATGGCATCAACAGCATGTTTCGTTCCGCAATATACATTTCCGTTTGGATATACTTCTTTTGCAGCGGTTGAGCCAATATTGATTATATGTCCTGAGTTTTTTGCTGTCATTTTCGGAATTACCGCTTTTGAAACATATAAAAGTCCTTTTACATTTATATCGATCATCGCATCCCAATCATCCAAATCTCCAGTTTGAATTGGATCTAAACCATGTGCATTTCCTGCATTATTGATTAAAACATCTACATCTGAAAATTGAGCTGGTAAAGCGCCAATTTTTTCCAAAACATCATTTTTATCACGAACATCAAAAGAAAGTGAATGCACTTCTGTAAAAACAGAAAGTTCTTTTTCTAATTCTTCTAAACGTTCTTTACGTCTTCCGCAAAGAATAACTTTATAATTGTTTTTTGCCAGAATCTGAGCGGTTGCTTTTCCAATTCCGCTTGTTGCCCCGGTAATTAAAACTGTTTTTTTCATTATATTTTTTTTTATTTTTTTGCCACAGATTAAAATGATTTCAATGATTTTTTAATCTGTGGCAAAATATTTTCTATAAAAAGGCAAACTTGAAAATAGTCCCGTTAACTGATTACTGAAAACTGAGACTGAAAACTTCTTTAAGCAACGTCGTCACCCATACTTTCTGTCCAGATGGCAAACCAGTCTTCTTTTTCCATTTCTAGTTCAACAGCTTTTACTAAAGACTGAATTCTGGCAACGTTAACCGTTCCTGCAATTGGAATAACGTTTGCCGGATGTTTTAAAATCCATGCCAATAAAAGTGTATCTGCACCTAAATGATATTTTTCAAGTAAAGTCGAAAACAACTTTTTCAAACGACGCGTTTTTTTCGTATCTTCTCTAAAAACAGTTCCAAGCGGATTCCATGATAACGGACGGATTCCGTTTGTCTGCATATAATCTAAACTTCCGTCAACCATTGGTTCAAAATGAGTTGCTGAGAATTGTACCTGATTATAACTTACTTCTGTTTTTTGTCTAATTAATTCAGTTTGAGAACTTGTAAAATTCGAAAGACCGAAATCAATAATTTTTCCTTCTGCTTTTAATTTTTCAACGGCTTCTGCAATTTCATCTGCCTGCATCAACGGACTTGGTCTGTGCAGTAAAAATACATCTACATAATCGGTTTTCAGTTTCTTTAAAGATTCTTCAACAGACCAGATTATATAGTCTTTAGAATAGTCGTAATGTTTAATTGTATTATTACGGTTTGGCGTTACTAACTGAATACCGCACTTGGTAATTAATTGTAATTTTTCGCGCGAAATTTTACTCGCTTTAAATGCCTTACCAAAATCGGCTTCGGTGGTATAATCACCGTAAATATCGGCGTGGTCAAAAGTTGTGATTTTGTTTTCGATACAGATCTGTATCATGTTCTCCATTTCTTTTGGTGTAAGGTTTTTATCCCAAATTCCCCAATTCATAGTGCCCGAAATAATAGGCGATAATACTGTTTTGCTCATGGTTATCTTGAGTTATTTTTGCTAATAAATATGCTTTTATAAAACATAATCACCAAAGTTCTTAAAAATATAAAAATAGATTCACAATTCGTCCTTAAAATTAGCTGTTTGGTCGAAGTTTTAACCATTCTTTAACATCTTACTTCTCAAAAAATATTCAATTTGCACTCTCAAAAATTAGGCGTAAAAATCAAGGTTTTAAAAATATTTATATGGAAGAAAATACAACAACTTTAGACATTAGAGCGATAAATGAAAAAATTGAGAGAGAAAGTGCTTTTATAGACCTTCTTACAATGGAAATGAACAAAGTTATTGTGGGCCAGAAACACATGGTCGAGCGTCTATTAATTGGTCTTTTAGGTCAGGGACATATTTTACTTGAAGGTGTTCCGGGTTTAGCAAAAACTTTGGCGATTAATACTTTGTCTCAAGCGGTTCAGGGTTCTTTCAGCCGTATTCAGTTTACGCCGGACTTACTTCCTGCCGATGTTATCGGAACCATGATTTACAACATTAAAGCAAACGAATTCTCTATTAAAAAAGGACCTATTTTTGCCAATTTCGTACTTGCCGATGAGATTAACCGTGCGCCTGCAAAAGTGCAGTCTGCTTTACTTGAGGCGATGCAGGAAAAACAAGTTACGATTGGAGATTCAACATTCAAATTAGACCGTCCGTTTTTAGTTTTGGCAACACAAAATCCTGTAGAACAAGAAGGAACTTATGCACTTCCTGAAGCACAGGTTGACCGTTTTATGCTAAAAACTGTTATTGATTATCCAAAAATTGACGAAGAGCGTTTTGTAATTCGTCAGAACTTAAAAGGAAGTTTCGAAAAAGTAAATCCGGTAGTTTCTGTAGATCAGATTTTACGTGCGCAGGAAGCTGTTCGTGAAGTTTACATGGACGAAAAAATCGAAAAATATATCCTTGATATCATTTTTGCTACACGTTACCCAGAAAAATACAAATTAGCCGATTTAAAACCACTCATCAGTTTTGGAGCTTCTCCACGTGGAAGTATTAACTTAGCAAATGCTGCAAAATGTTATGCTTTCATTAAACGTCGTGGTTATGTAATTCCAGAAGATGTTCGTGCTGTTGTGCATGATGTATTACGTCACAGAATTGGAATAACATACGAGGCCGAAGCCGAAAATATTACTTCTGTAGACATTATCAACAAAATCGTAAACGAGATTGAAGTACCTTAAAAAGTTGATGGTTGATAGTTTTTTGTTGATGGTTCATACGCCATCAACCAACAACCATAAACCATAAACCAAACAAAAAATGGATACAAAAGAGCTTTTAAAAAAAGTACGGAAAATAGAAATCAAAACCAAAAGACTGAGCAATCATATCTTTTCTGGTGAATACCACTCTTCATTTAAAGGACGAGGAATGACGTTTAGCGAGGTGCGTCAATACCAATACGGAGATGATATTCGTAACATCGATTGGAATGTAACCGCACGCTATAATGAAGCCCACGTAAAAGTTTTTGAAGAGGAACGCGAATTAACCATGGTTTTAATGGTTGATATTTCGGGTTCTGAAGGTTTTGGTTCAAAAAGTCAGTTTAAAAAAGACATCGTAACCGAAATTGCGGCAACGATGGCTTTTTCGGCTACACAAAATAATGACAAAATTGGTCTGATTTTATTCTCTGATAATGTTGAATTATATATTCCGCCAAAAAAAGGAAGATCACATGTTTTGAGAATCATTCGTGAACTAATCGAATTTGAACCTAAAAGCAATAAAACAGATGTTTCTGAAGCTTTAAAGTTTTTATCAGGCACTCAAAAAAAGAAAGCAATTGTTTTTATGATTTCAGATTTCATGTCTGAAAACTACGAGCATAATTTAAAAATTGCTTCAAAAAAACATGACCTTACAGGTGTTCGTGTATATGATATTCGCGAAGAAAAAATTCCGAATTTAGGAATGGTAACTATGCTTGATGCCGAAACTGGTAAAACACATTTAGTGGATACCGGGTCGAAAACGGTGCGAATGAATTACGAAAAACATTATCAGGAACGAGTAAATTATTTCAAAGATACATTCCGAAAATCCGGTGCCGGCATTGTACATACAAGAGTCGACGAAAATTATGTTACTAAATTATTAGGCTATTTCAAATCAAGATAAAGATTTAAGATTTTTGATTAACGATTTTTGATTTATGATTAGAAGGAAGAATTAAGGAATGACCAAACAAGAATTAGAAAATAGATTAATTGATTTTGCTGCGAGTATAATATCATTAACAATTACACTTGAGAAAAACTATGCAGGAAATCATTTATTAGGACAAATAACTCGTTCCAGTACTTCACCAGCTTTAAATTATGGTGAAGCACAAAGTGCAGAAAGTAAAAAAGATTTTATCCATAAAATGGGAATTTGCCTGAAAGAATTAAGAGAAACATTTGTTTGTTTAAAAATAATTGAAAAAGCAAATCTTTCAACAGATCATGAAAGTTTAATACGAGCAAAAACAGAAGCTAATCAATTAATCTCGATTTTTGTTTCAAGTATTAAAACATCAAAAAATAATTCATAAAAGAACAAAGATTAACATTTAAGTTTCGCAAAAAATCTGAAATCAAAAATCGTTAATCTTCAATCGTTAATCATAATGAAATTAAAGTTTTACATATTTTTATTTTTACTTTCTACGGCTGTTTTTGCACAAAAACAAGTCGAAACAAGTATTGATACCACAAAAAATAAAATTGGAGCCGAATTTAAATTAACGCTTAAAACGGTCGTAAGTTCTAAAACTAAAGTTGTTTTCCCAAAAGACAAAAGATTTGGAGCGCTTGAAGTTATTCAATCGTATCCGGTTGATACTGTTAAGAAAAATGACACTTACGAATTAATCAAAAAATATGGCTTAACACAATTTGATTCAGGAAAATATGTAATTCCGAGTGTAAAAATTCTTATTGACAAAAAACCTTATTTCTCAGATTCTATTCGCGTTGAAGTTGCCAATGTAAAAGTCGATACTTTACAGCAAAAAATGTATGACATTAAAGATATTACCGGTGCAGATAGTGGTATTGGCGATTGGTGGAAATACATTTTGGCGTTAGTAATTATTCTGGCAATTGGCGCAGGAATTTATTGGTATGTAAAAAAACATCAGAAAAAGAAAATTGAAGAAGAAGTTTATAAGACACCAATTGAAAAAGCGACTAGTTTATTAAACAATTTAGAATCGAAAGAACTAGTTCAAAAAGGAGAAATTAAAGAATATTATAGTGAACTTACTGATATTGCCCGTAATTATATAGAAGAAGCAATTCACATTCCGGCAATGGAAAGTACAACTTCTGAATTAATTCAGGCAATACGAACAGCTTCTACTAAAAAGAAAATGACTTTAACTCCGGAAACTGTCGAAAATCTGGAGCGTGTTTTACGTCAGGCCGATTTGGTAAAATTTGCAAAATCGAAACCATTAGATTTTGAAATTACCGAAGACCGAAATAAAATCCAAAGAGTTATTTTAACCCTTGATAATGCAATCCCAACGGAAGTTTCTACAGAGGAAGAAGATCAATTATTAAACGAAGCACAAAGACAAAAACAAATTCAGCTTCAATTAAAAAAACAAAGAAATAAAAGAATCGGAATCGCTGTTGGTTCTGTTGCATTTCTATTGTTAGCTACCACAGCATTTTTTGTTGTAACAAAAGGTTTTACGTACGTAAAAGATAATATTATCGGTCATCCGTCTAAAGAATTATTAGAAGGAGAATGGGTAAAAAGTGAATACGGAAATCCGGGCGTAATAATTGAAACTCCAAAAGTTTTAAAACGTATGGATCCGCTGAAAGCACTTCCAAAAGAAACAATGGCGTTGATTAAAGAAATGCAGCTTTTTGCATACGGAAGTATGATTGATAATTTTTCTGTTGCCGTTTCGACTACTAAATTCAAAAATCCAACTGATATCGATTTATCAAAAGCATTGGAAGGAAGCTTAAAAGTAATTGAACTTCAAGGCGGACAGAATATTATTGTTAAACAAGAAGATTTTCAAACCAATCAGGGCATTCAGGGAATAAAAGGTTATGGAACAATGACAGTTATAAACCCGGCCAATAAAACAAGTTTAAAAGCATATTATGAAATTTTGCTTTTTAAACAAGATCAGGGATTACAGCAAATTATCATTTTGCATGAAGAAGGTGATACTTATGCCAACGAAATTACAACCCGAATTTTGAATTCTGTTGAACTTAAAAAAGCAAGTAACTAATGAATAATCAGATCACTTTTTTAAATCCGGAATTCTTTTGGTTGTTTCTTTTGATTCCAATTGCAATCGGTTGGTTTTTCTGGAAAAGAAACCAGCAGTCTGCAACGTTAAAAATGAGTTCAACAGTAGGTTTTAAAAACAGTCAGTCGCTGCTGACCAAATTAAAACCTTGTTTATATGTTTTTAGAATTATTGCTTTAAGTTGTTTAATTATTGCTTTGGCAAGACCAAGAACGGTTGACATCAGCAATCAGACTAAAACAACAAAAGGAATTGATATTGTAATGGCAATTGACGTTTCTGGAAGTATGCTGGCAAAAGATTTAAAGCCAAACCGTATGGAGGCTTTAAAAAGAGTGGCTGCGGATTTCGTTGGAGAACGTCCAAACGATAGAATTGGTTTGGTTTTATATGCTTCTGAAGCGTATACCAAAACGCCGGTTACGAGCGATAAACCGATTATTTTAGAAGCTATAAAAGGAATTCGATACGATACAGTTTTACAAGACGGAACCGGAATTGGAATGGGATTGGCAACAGCTGTAAATCGTTTAAAAGACAGTAAAGCAAAAAGCCGCGTTATTATTTTATTGACAGATGGTGTAAACAACGCTGGATTTATAGAACCTGAAACCGCTGCTGATATTGCAAAACAATACGGAATTAAAGTATATACAATTGGCCTTGGTACAAACGGAATGGCTGAATCACCATACGCTTATGCGCCAAATGGAGGTTTCTTATTTAAAATGCAGAAAGTGGAAATCGACGAAAGATTAATGAAAAGCATTGCCCGTAAAACAGATGGAACTTATTTTAGAGCAACAAGTAATGATAAATTAGCCGAAATATACAATTCGATTAACAAATTAGAAACAACCGAAATTCAGGAATTAAAATTCTACGATTACGACGAAAAATACAGAATTTTTGTTTTAGCCGCTGCATTTTTATTACTGCTTGAAGTTGGTTTAAGAAATACAGTTTACAGAAGCTTCATTTAATTTTAGATTAAAAAAATCTAAAATCTAAATTCAGAAATCTAAAATTTAAAATGGAATTAGACGAAAAAAAATATTTATATCTCTTACTATTACTCCCAATTGTGGTGTGCATTTTTCTTTTCAATATGTATTGGAAAAGGAAAAAACAACGTGAATTTGGTGATTTAGAAATGGTGAAAAAACTAAGTCCGGACAGGTCTGTTTTTAAACCCGTTTTAAAATTATCAATTTTACTTTTAGCTCTTGCCTGTATAATTATCGGGTTAGTAAATCCGAAAATTGGAACCAAAATGGAAACTGTAAAACGTGAAGGTATTGATATTGTTTTTGCCGTAGACGTTTCTAAAAGTATGCTTGCCGAAGATGTGGCACCAAGCCGTTTAGACAAAAGTAAACAGCTGGTTTCGCAAATTATAAATTCTTTAGGAAGCGACAGAATTGGTATTGTGGCTTATGCAGGAAGTGCTTTCCCGGTTTTGCCCATCACATCAGATTACAGCGTTGCTAAAATGTTTCTGCAGAGTATGAGTCCGGATATGGTTTCTTCTCAGGGAACTTCTTTAGACGAAGCTATAAGACTTTCTTCAACTTATTTTGATGAAAAAAGTAAAACAAGTAAACTCTTAATTCTGATTTCTGATGGAGAAGATCATTCTGAAGGAGCAGCCGCTGCTGCCGAAGAAGCAAACAAAATTGGCATGAAAATCGTCACGATTGGAGTTGGAACCGAAAGAGGAGGAACAATTCCTTTAAAAGAAAACGGCATCGTAAAGAGTTATCAAAAAGATCAAAACGGGCAAACTGTTATTACAAAATTAAATCAGGAAGGACTTAAGAGTATTGCAAAGGCAACAAAAGGAGATTATGTTTATGGAGGAAATACTAAAGAAGTTTTAGAATTTATTAAAAACACTTTAAACAAAATCCAGAAAACAGAATTTGAGTCGACACAAATGGCCGATTATCAATCTCAGTTTCAATGGTTCATCGGGTTTGGATTTGTATTATTATTTGTAGATATTTTCCTTTTAGAAAGAAAAACAAACTGGATTAAAGAGTTGAATTTATTCAACGAAAAAAAATAAAGATTCCGCTTTAAACACGGAAAAAAAATAAAAAAATTAGAATGAAAAATTTACTTCTTTATATTTTACTAACGCTTCCTTTTGCAGTTGCTGCACAGGAAAAAGACAAGACATTGCCTGATGCCAATGAAGAATATAAGCAGAATAAATTTTCTGAGGCTGAAGCTAATTATAGAATTTCGGCATCAAAATTTTCAAAACGTGCTGCCGGATCTTATAATCTTGGAAACTCGATTTACAGACAAAATCAGCCTTCTGAAGCTAAGTACGCTTATGCAAATGCTATAAAAGCAGCTAAAACACGTCCGGAAAAACACAAAGCCTATCATAATCTTGGTAACGTTTTTATGAAAGAGAAAGATTATACGCAGGCAGTTGAAGCTTATAAAGAAGCATTACGCAACGATCCAACTGATGATGAAACGCGTTACAATTATGCGTATGCTAAACAGAAACTAAAAGAAAATCCTCCTAAAAACGATAAAAACAAAGACAAGAATAAGGATAAGGACAAAGACAAGGATAAAAACAAAGATAAAAATAAGGACAAGGACCAAAATAAAGATAAGGACAAAGACAAGGATAAAAAAGACGATAAAGGCGATAAAGACAAAGATAAAAAGGATGGCAAAAATGATCCGAAGAAAGACGACAACTCTGATAATAAAGGAGAGCCAAAACCTATGCCTGGCGGAATTTCAAAAGAACGTGTTCAGAACTTGTTAGATGCTGTAAACAATGAAGAAAAGAAAATTCAAGATAAAGTAAACGCTCAAAAAATAAAACCTAATCCTAAAAAACCGGAGAAAGACTGGTAAAATAAGTTTAATCGTTTAACCGTTTATTTGTTTAATGGGTTTCATAATCCAGACAAATAATAGTTAAACGATTAACGGTTCAACAAATAAACGATTAAACGCTTAAATGAAAAGATATTTAATTCTATTACTATTCACTTTTCAAGGACTTATGGCTCAGGTTCAGTTTGAAGCCAGAGTCAGCAAAAATACGCTTGGACTTAACGAAAGACTCCGCATTGATTTTATAATGAATGTTGACGGAGATAATTTTGATCAGCCTGCATTTGAAGGCTTTAAACTTGTTGCAGGGCCAAGCCAGCAAATAAGCCAGTCTTGGGTAAATGGCCGAAGTTCTTTTCAAAAAATATACTCTTATATTTTACAGCCGGAGAAAAAAGGAACTGTTATTATTAAACAGGCGGCGATAGAATATAATGGGCAGATTTATAAAACATCTCCAATAAAAGTTACCGTTACTAATGCCGTTGCTCAGGAAAGAGATCCTAACGATCCGAGACAGCAAGGCGGAGCCGGAAACTATGGCGATCAATTGCTGCAGCTCGTTGCCGAAGTTTCTAAAACAACGCCGTACTTAAATGAACCAATTACGGTTGTTTACAAATTATACTTTAACGAAATCGGAGTTACCGGATTTAGAGAACTTGCTAAACCAAAATATAATGATTTCTGGAATCAAAATATCGACATCAAACAATTGGTCATGGAAGAGGGTAACTACCAGGGTCAAAGATGTCATTATGTAGTATTAAAGAAAACTATTTTATATCCACAGAAATCAGGCCGATTAACAATTGAACCTCTTTCATTAGATATTGGGGTACAATTGCCAACAAATCGTCGTGATATGTTTGGCCAAATGATTATTGCCGAAGACAATAAAGTGGTTACAACCGGCGCCAGAACTATTAGCGTAAGGCCGCTTCCTGAAACAGGAAAACCAGAAGGATTTACAGGTGCAGTTGGTAACTTCAATTTTACTGTTACACCATCCCGAACAACCTTAAAAAGTGGTGAAGGTTTAGACTTAATCGTGAGCGCTGCAGGTACAGGAAACATGAAATTATTCACACTTCCAAAACCTGTTGTACCAAATGCATTAGAGATGTATGATCCTGTTCACGATGAAAAAGTTACAACCTCATTGTCAGGAATGTCAGGAAAAATCTCAGATAAGTACACCATTATTCCACAGTACAAAGGAAAATATGCTATAAAACCAATGACGTTCTCTTATTTTGATTTGAGTACAGGCACTTATAAAACAATCACTTCTCGTGAAATTATGATTGATGTTTTAGACGGTCCAACTTTGGCTGAGGCAAATCCTTCGACAGCGGCTAAAAATGTAATTACAAAAGCTGAACAGTTTAAATATATTAAATCAAAAACAACTTTAGCAAGCATCGCTAAAGATGATTTTTACGGTTCTAATTTATATTATGCTTTATTATTCTTCCCTTTTGCCATTATTCCGATTATAATTTTGGCTAAGAAGAAAAAAGAAGCGATTGACAGTGATGTAACCGGAAACAGAATCAGAATGAACAATAAGCTGGCGAAGAAATATTTATCGCAGGCTAAAAAACAGCTTAATAATAAAGAGGCATTTTATATTGCTCTTGAAAAAGCTATGCATAATTTCCTAAAAGCAAAACTGCATATCGAAACTTCTGAAATGAGTAAAGATAATATTCGTGAACTGCTGTTATCCAGAAATTCAAATCCTGAAACGGTTCAGAATTTTATCAACTTAACCGAAAACTGCGAATTTGCACGTTACGCCCCGGCATCAAGTGCTTCGATTCAGCAGGATTATGATAAAGCTGTTTTGATTATTTCAGAATTAGAAAAACAAATCGTTTAGTTTTTAACTTAAATCAAACCCGACAGGTTTTAAAAACCTGTTAGGTTTAATAAAATAAGAATGAAAAATATACTATATCTCTTTTTACTAATCTCACAGGTTTTCTTTGCTCAAAGCAGCTTTGAAAAAGGAAATGCATTGTACCAAAAGGGACAATATCAGGAAGCTGTTCAGGTTTATGAAGATATTATTAAAGAAGACAAACAGCAATCTGCAGAATTGTATTTTAATTTGGCAAACAGTTATTATAAACTCAATAAAGTTGCGCCTTCAATTTATAATTATGAAAAAGCTTTGGTATTAAAACCAAATGATCCTGAAACTTTAAACAACTTAAAATTTGCTAAAAAACTAACAATCGACGAGATTAAAGAAGTGCCAAAAGTTGGCTTTGCAAAATTGATTCAGAATTTTACTGGCATTTTTGATTATAACCAATGGGCAAAAATTTCTGTTGGAATTAGTTTTTTATTCTTGCTGAGTTTTATTGGTTATTATTTTTCACAGCTTACTATTACAAAAAGAATTTATTTCATCGGGATGTTTGTTCTTTTAGTTGCTTTAGTATTAAGCGTTTCGGCAGGAATATCCGAAAAAGATCATTTCAATAATGATCGTCCGGCAATTGTTTTTTCAGAATTAAGCGAAGTTAGAAGCGAACCTCAAAAAGCAGGTTCTGCTATAATTTTACTTCACGAAGGTGCTAAAGTTTATGTTATAGAAACTGTGGGAAGTTGGAAAAAAATTGAATTAACCGACGGTCAGGAAGGCTGGATTGATGCTTCGACAATTAAAGAAGTTAAATAAGAAGTTTTAAATTCTAAAAAAAAATCTTTGTCCACCAACTTTGCGTAGACGCACTGCGGTGCGTCTCTACGATATACTGGGGTGAAGATAAATTATGTATAAAGGCTTCTAATTTTTGCAACGAATATTTTGACAATCAAAATCGTAGAGACGCACTGCTGTGTGTCTACGTCCAGCATATAAAAACCGTTACATTAAACATCTCTACAGAATAAACCATTAAAAAATTCAAATAAAAAAATTCCAAATCCCAACTTTAAATTGGAATTTGGAATTTTTCTTTTTTGGAATTTAAAATCAATTCACTGCATCAACTAAACGAACAAACTCAGCTCGATAGCCTTCGTCATCGTATGCTAATCCTGATTTTGCCAGCTTTTTAATATCATCACTATTTGAATTTGTGATGTATTTTGAATCTCTTAATTTTAATCCAAACCAGGCAACAGCGGTTGTAAATTTAAAATCGGCAGAACTTCTGTCAAGAGAAACTTTTCTGTTTGCAATAGTATTTACAATTTCGATGCTCTTGTCTCCATCAGGTTTTTTATAACGGAATTTAATCGTTGCCAGTTCATCGCTGTAATTAGACTCGTTAGTTTTTACTTTTGTATACTTTAAATCAGATGGAACGTAATCGCTTTCAACTCCGGCTGGAATAATTTCATAAAGCGCCGTAACCGTATGTCCGCTGCCTAATTCTCCGGCATCGACCGCATCATTTTTAAAATCTTCATCGTTTAGTTTTCGGTTTTCGTAACCAATTAATCGATACGCCTGAACATGTTTCGGATTAAATTCAATCTGGATTTTTACATCTTTTGCAATGGCAAACATCGAACCTTTAAATTCTTTTCCAAGAAAACGATTTGCTTCCTGAATATTATCAATGTAAGCATAATTTCCGTTTCCTTTATCAGCCAGGATTTCCATTTTACTGTCTTTATAATTTCCCATTCCGAAACCTAAAACAGTTAAAAACACACCTGATTTTCTTTTCTCTTCAATCAGTTGTTCCATGTCTTGATCAGTCGATGCGCCAACATTAAAATCACCATCGGTAGCAATAACCACACGATTATTTCCTTCTTTAATAAAGTTTTCCTGTGCCAGTTTGTATGCTAATTCAATTCCTTCACCGCCAGCCGTACTTCCGCCTGCGCTTAGTTTATCAAAAGCATCCATAATTTCATCTTTATTATCTCCTGAAGTTGGTTCTAAAACAACGCCTGCAGAACCTGCGTAAACCACGATCGAAACTTTATCCTTCGAACGCAGTTCATTCACCAAAATCTTCATGGATTCTTTTAATAATGGAAGTTTATTAGAGTCATTCATCGAACCCGAAACATCAATCAGGAAAACAAGATTCGAAGCTGGAAGATTTGTCATTGGAATATTTTTTCCCTGCAAACCAATTTTCAGCAATAAGGAATTTTTATTCCACGGACTTTCGCTTACTTCTGTATTGATAGAAAACGGATTTTGACCTTCTGGTTGTGGATATTTGTATTTAAAAAAGTTCATCATTTCTTCTATACGAACGGCATCTTTAGGAACTTTTTGACCTTCGTTTATAAATCGGCGGATATTGGTGTAAGATGCATTATCAACATCTATAGAAAAAGTAGAAAGAGGAGACTTTTGCGGCGACTCAAAAGGATTTTCTTCAAGTCCGGCGTAACTTTCAGTATTAGGATCTGAAATATTTTCTTCTGGAATTTCATCAATCACATCAGCAGCAACAGCTGTCGAATCTACTGTTTCATAAGCGGCTGCATCTTGTTTTTTACAACTTGCCAAAACAAGGAAAAGGAATGCTAACAAATAAAAAGTTTTATTTTTCATTTAAAATAAATTTTAGGAATTAATAATTTGATTTTGTTCTCTCAAATAATAACTAGCATTCCGGATGTACTAAGAAAATTATCTGCAATTTTCGGCAATCCAAAATTGATGCCAAGATTCCTAAAAATTAATCATGAAGATTTTTCACCATATAAGTGATATAAGAAAATTTAAGTTTTATGTGATTAAGGCAATGTTTTTTATTATACCAAAATATCCGCACCAGCATACTGTAGAGACGCACCGCAGTGCGTCTAAGCTGGAAATATCAATAAATATGAGATAATTAAAATGTATAAATCTTTTGAGGCGTAACGCAATAATCCAATTTTATATCAGATTCAAAAATATCATCAATTTGATTTACTGATTCAAAAAAAGAAAGACCAATTTTTACAGTTTCAGGTTTGCAGTTTGCCAAAAACTTATCGTAAAAACCTTTTCCGTAACCAATTCTATTTCCAAAAACATCAAAAGCCAAAAGCGGTACAAAAACAACCTCAATATTTTCTACCGGAACCGGAAGTCCGTTTACAGGTTCAGGAATATTATATTCGTTTTTTTTGATTTTGGTATTATCCGTCAATAAAAAATGAGTCATTTCTCTGGTTTCAAAATCGCTTTTTGAGATTACGATTTCTTTATCTTTTCCGGAAAGCAAATGCAGAATAAATTCGGTATCAATTTCTTTTTGTTCTACAATTGGCAGAAAAACATGATAATAAGTTTTATCCCAAATAGGTAATTGAATTAAATTATTGGCAATAGCCAGGCTTTTTTCTTCGATATCATTTTCAGAAAATGTTGCACGAAGATTTTTATAATGAAGTCGTAATTCTTTTTTACTCGTCGTCATTTACAGGAGAATTTTTAGAAATATGATAAATCGCATCGCCTTCATAAACAATCGGCGAATGATTGGCATTAATAACATATCCGTCGTGCGGCGCTTTTACTTTCTGCTCAAACTTCCCAAACGGATCTGTAATAATTGCCAAAATAGTTCCTTTGGTTACAAATTTACCAACCATATTATAATCATGGAGCAAACCGGAACATTTTGCACGAAGCCAAACCGAATATTTTATATAAATAGAAGATTCTACAGCAGGTTCAATAAGGTGTTTTGGATCGAGCATATTCAAATAATCCAGTAAACGTTTCACGCCTTTTATTCCTTCATTTGCAACAGCATCGTTTATATCGAGAGATTTTCCTCCTTCAAAAAGTAACATTTTTATACCGGCTTTTTCGCAAGTATTTCTAAAAGAACCGCCAATATTTCTGGAATACAAAGTAAAGGGCGCATTAAAAATATCTGCCAGTAATTTCAATTCCATATTATTTTCGGTAATTCGAATCTGCGGAACATTGAAACGGCTTGCACCGCCGGCATGAAAATCGACTGCATAATCTATAATGGGTAAAATTTCTTCCACAATGTGATACGCAAACCGGCTTGCCAAAGAACCTTTTTTACTTCCCGGAAAAACGCGGTTTAAATCACGACCGTCAGGAAATTCGCGGGATTTATTGACAAATCCGTACATGTTGATAATCGGAATACAAATTATAGTTCCTCTCTGCGGACGGTTTATTTTTTTGCTGATGATCTGCCGAACGACTTCTACTCCGTTTATTTCGTCGCCGTGAATTCCTGCCGAAAATAAAACAACTGGACCTTCAAGCTTTGAACGGCGCACAATTACAGGAATATTTAATTTTGTTGTGGTGTGTAATCGTGCAATTTCGACATTTATGGTTTTATGTTCTCCCGGCAAAATCGATTCACCAAAAATAACAAGGGGCTTACTATTTTTCATGTAGAATTATAAAAGCTAAATATAGAAATTATTCTTTTGATTTCGTAAATTTGAAACTAAATCACTGTTAAGCTTTTTTCAGAAATCGGAATGGTTTTTGAAATCGCTTTTCAACTATCTTCAGAAACAAAACAGAATGTCAAAACCGTCCTTAGATTTACAAATTCACACCCTGCCGGACAATCCCGGTGTGTATCAATATTACGATAAAGACGGGAAAATTTTATATGTCGGCAAAGCCAAAAATTTAAAAAAAAGGGTTTCTTCTTATTTCAATAAAATTCACGATACCCGAAAAACAAATGTTCTGGTTAGAAAAATTGTAACCATAAAACACATCGTAGTTCCAACAGAAACTGACGCACTTTTACTGGAAAACAATTTAATAAAAACGCTTCAGCCCAGATATAATGTTTTGCTGCGCGATGATAAAAGTTATCCTTGGATTTGTATCAAAAAAGAACCTTTTTCGAGAATTTTTCTAACCCGAAGAATGATAAAAGACGGCTCTGAATATTTTGGACCGTACACCAATTTCAAAATGGTATATACGATTCTGGATTTAATAAAAGAATTGTATCCGCTGCGAACCTGTAATTATGATTTAAGTGAATCGAATATTAATTCAGGCAAATTTAAAGTTTGTCTGGAATATCATATTGGCAATTGCAAAGGTCCTTGCGAAGGCATAGAATCTTTGGAAGATTACCAAAGACAAGTCGATGCAATCCGCGAAATTTTGAAAGGAAATTTTAAGGAAAGTATGAAAGATTTCAAGCGTTTAATGAATCAATATGCGCAGAATTTGCAATTTGAAGAAGCGCAGAAAATCAAAGAAAAAATAGAAATTCTGGAAAATTACCAATCGAGATCAACAATTGTAAATCCGAAGATTACCAATATTGATGTTTTCTCGATTGTTTCAGATGAAAGTGCGGCTTATATCAACTTTTTGCAGATTTCCCACGGTTCGATTATCCGTTCTCATACTTTAGAAATCAAGAAAAAACTAGACGAAAGCGACGAAGAATTATTAGAACTCGCTATTGTTGAACTTCGTGAACGTTTTCAATTATTATCTAAAGAAATTATTGTTCCGTTTGAATTGGATTTGGGCGAAAAAATAAAAGTAACCGTTCCGCAGCTTGGCGATAAAAAACAGATTCTGGATTTATCGATTCGAAATGCCAAATTCTACCGAATTGAACAACTGAAACAACTTCAGATTGTAGATCCGGATCGTCACGTAAACCGAATTATGGCACAGATGCAGAAAGATTTACGTCTTCCGGTTGAGCCTCGCCATATTGAATGTTTCGATAACTCGAATATTCAGGGAACTAATCCGGTTGCGGCCTGCGTAGTTTTTAAAGACGGAAAACCGAGTAAAAAAGATTACCGTCATTTTAATGTAAAAACGGTTGAAGGTCCCGATGATTTTGCTTCGATGACAGAAATTGTATATCGCCGTTACAAAAGATTATTAGACGAAAATGAACCTCTGCCGCAATTAATTATTATTGATGGTGGAAAAGGACAATTGTCTTCTGCCTTAAAAAGTATTGACGAATTAGGTTTACGAGGAAAAGTGGCTGTTATCGGGATTGCAAAACGTTTGGAAGAACTTTTTTATCCCGGAGATTCGATTCCGTTGTACCTTGATAAAAAATCAGAAACGTTAAAAGTGATTCAGCAATTGCGAAACGAAGCCCATAGATTTGGAATCACTTTTCACAGAGATAAACGAAGTAAAGCTGCGCTAAATTCCTCAGTAGAAAGCATTCCGGGAATTGGAGAAAAAACGATGCTTACGTTAATACAACATTTCAAAAGTGTTAAAAGATTGAAATTAGCAACAGAAAAAGAAATATCTGCCGTTGTTGGAGTATCAAAAGCCAAAAAAATTGTCGAATTTTACAAAACCAATTAGCAAATTTTTATGCGCCTAAATCAGTTGTCCATTTCAAATATCAGGTCAAAAGGATTTTATTCCAATGCCTCTGTTAAGGTATGGAACACTGTATTCCTGTTTTCTGGTTTCTTTTTGCTTTTTTCTGCAAAAACATTTTCGCAAGAAGTAAAACAAGACAGCGTAAAAAGACCAAAAATCGGTTTGGTATTAAGCGGCGGCGGCGCCAAAGGTTTTGCACATATTGGTGTTTTAAAAGTTCTGGAAGAAGCCGGACTCAAAATCGATTATATTGGCGGAACCAGTATGGGATCTGTTATTGGCGGACTCTACGCCTCAGGCTACAATGCTTCTCAAATTGATTCTATTTTTAAGAAAACCAATTTCGACGAATTGATAAACGATTATATTCCGCGTTCATCAAAAAACTTTTATGGTAAAAAAAATGATGAATTATATGCCATCGTTTTACCATTTAGCAAATTTAGAGTCGGCATTCCTGAAGCACTTTCAAAAGGAATGTACAATTATAATTTATTGAGCAGTTTAACGAGAAACGTTCGCCATGTTCGTGATTTCAATCAACTGCCTACTCCGTTTTTATGCATCGGAACCAATATTGAAACCGGTGAAGAAGTACTTCTTAATAAAGGAAATCTAGTTCAGGCTATGATGGCGAGTGCTGCTTTTCCTTCGTTGTTTACTCCCGTAGAAATTGACGGAAATTTATTGGTAGATGGCGGCGTTGTAAACAATTATCCAATTAAAGAAGTTCGAAATCTGGGAGCTGATATTATTATTGGTGTAGACGTTCAGGACGATTTGATGAAGCGAAAAAACCTTAAAAACGCAACAAGAATTTTGGTACAGATTACCAATCTTCAGTCTATCGAAAAAATGAAAAGCAAAATTAAAGACACTGATGTTTACATAAAACCAGACATTCGTGACTATGGCGTAATTTCATTTGATAAAGGTGAAGAAATCATCCGAAAAGGCGAAGAAGCCGCTTTTGCCGTTTACGAAAAAATCAAATCATTGGTAACCGAAGACAATTTCTATAAAAAACCTAAGCTAAAAGTTGCTACAGATACCCTTGAGATTCAAAAAATAAATACCGACAGATTAGATAATTATACTAAAGAATACATTAGAGGTAAACTCCGTTTTAAACCCGGAAGCACTATCACTTATGATGATCTAAAAACGGGTATTAATAATTTGAATGCGACTCAAAACTTTAGCACTATTTCATATTGTCTGCAGCCTGATGGTGATAAAGATGATCTGGATTTGGTTTTAAAAGAAAACCCAACGCAGACTTTTTTAAAACTGGGACTTCATTATGATGGTCTTTACAAAAGTGCTGTTTTGCTGAATCTTACTCATAAAAAGACATTTCTAAAAAATGACGTTACTTCTCTGGATATCATTTTAGGAGATAATTTTAGGTATGATTTTAATTATTATGTCGAAAACGGTTTTAATATCAGCTTTGGTTTTCGTTCCAGACTAAGTCAGTTCAACAGAAATGTAACCACAAGTTTGGGCGGTCTGGTTTCAGAAAACCCTAATTTAAACCTTATAAATGTAGATTTTCTTGATTTGAACAATCAGGCTTATTTTCAAACCATTTTTGTTCAGAAATTTTTAATGGGTGGTGGTTTAGAATATAAATATCTAAAAATAAACTCTCCTACACTTACCGGCGAAGGAAACATAATTGATAAAAGCAATTATTTTAGTGCTTTTGCTTATTTAAAATATGACTCATTTGACGACAAATATTTTCCAAGTTCAGGATTGTATTTTTCTACAGATTTACAGACTTATATGGCTTCATCAGACTATACGAATAAGTTTAAGCCATTTTCTATAGCAAAAGCCGAAGTCTCTCTTGTCAAAACTTTTTTCAAAAAAGCCACTGTAAAAATTGGTGCCGATGCCGGATTTAATATTGGCAGTGACAGCGTTCCGTTTTTCGATTTTATATTTGGAGGTTACGGATATAGCAAGATCAATAATTTCAATTATTTTTACGGATATGACTTTCTAAGTATTGCCGCAAATAGTTTTATAAAAGCAGATATTAAGCTTGATTACGAAATTTTAAAAAAGAACCACGTAAATTTTTCTGCTAATTTTGCGAATCTTGGTGATGATATTTTTACAAATGTAGACTGGGTTTCTATGCCTAAATACACCGGTTATGCACTAGGCTATGGTCTCGAAACTATAATTGGCCCAATCGAAGTAAAACAATCCTGGTCGCCTCAAACATCTAAGAGTTTTACATGGTTTAGCATTGGGTTTATATTTTAGTTGATTTTTTATAAATATTTTATGTTATAAATAATATAATATGTAATTTTGGTCAATAAAATTTACGACATTTGTTATAATGAAAACAAATTGGACAGGTTTATTAGAGTATCTTCAATTCCTCATTAAGAGAAATCCGGAATAATGGCTCTATCGAATTGAGATGATTAGTCAGTCAAAAAGATTGAACCGATTATCTATTTCTTCAATTCAAATTTTCGAATTATCTAATTTACAAATTATCTAATTGAAAAAGCCATGCCACTATATCATAAACTTGGGGATTTTCCTCAAAAAAGACACACGCAATTCGAAAAACCAAACGGCGGATTTTACTACGAACAGTTATTTGGAACAGAAGGTTTTCACGGACATTCGTCTCTGTCTTACCATGTTCACAGACCAACACAGGTTAAAGAAATTTTAAACTCTTATTCGGTTGAACCTAAAATTGCAATCGGAAAAAATATAAAATCACTTCTTTTTAAAGGGTTTGAATTAAAACCTGAAAATGATTTTCTGGACAGCCGAAAAGCAATGTTAGTCAATAAAGACTGTATTATTGGTTTGGCTGCGCCGAAAGAATCGCTTCGAAATTATTTCTACAAAAATGCCGATGCCGATGAAATGCTTTTCATCCACAGAGGAAAAGGAAAATTAAGAACCATGTTAGGAAATATTCCGTTTGAATATGGTGATTACTTAATTATTCCGCGCGGTATTATTTATCAAATCGATTTCGAAACAGAAGATAACCGACTATTTTATGTAGAATCGTATTCTCCATTTTATACTCCAAAACGATACAAAAACCAATCGGGTCAGCATTTAGAACATTCTCCATTTTGCGAGCGCGATTTTATTTTGCCAAACGAATTGGAAACACACGATGAAAAAGGTGATTTTTTAATTAAAATCAAAAAAGAAGGCATGATTCACGAAGTGGTTTATGCCACACATCCTTTTGACGTTGTGGGCTGGGACGGATATAATTTCCCATACGGATTTTCGATTCACAACTTTGAACCTATAACGGGACGTGTTCACCAACCGCCTCCGGTACACCAGACTTTTGAAACAGCAGCTTTTGTTGTTTGTTCATTCTGTCCTAGACTTTACGATTATCACCCAAAAGCCATTCCAGCACCGTACAATCACAGCAATATAGATTCTGACGAAGTTCTATATTATGTAGATGGCGATTTTATGAGCCGTAATAATATTGAGCAAGGTCATATTACTTTACATCCAAAAGGAATTCCACACGGTCCGGCGCCAGGCGCGATGGAACGCAGCATTGGTCATAAAGAAACTCAGGAATTAGCCGTTATGGTTGATACTTTCAGACCATTAATGGTTACTGAAGAAGCTATGGGATTAGACGACGGTCAATATTACAAATCCTGGACGGAGTAGTTTCTGTCTTGTAACGCAAAGTTCACAAAGGATTTTTCGCAAAGTTCACGAAGATTTTTTAAAGAAGTTTTATCAAACTAAGTTCACAAAGCTTTGCGTTCTTCATGATTTTATAAAATCTAACTTAAAAAAATCTTTGCGCCCTTTGCGTTAAAAAAAATTAAACACAACATTCGGTTTTTCCAAATAACCGATTAAACAAATAAACATCATGAGTAAAGAAGTTAAATCAGTAGAATACGGATTAGAAAAAATATTTGAAGGAGCGCAGGATTTCCTTCCATTATTAGGAACAGATTATGTAGAATTTTATGTAGGAAATGCAAAGCAGGCTGCACATTATTACAAATCTGCATTTGGATATCAGTCTTTGGCTTACGCAGGATTAGAAACCGGAGTAAAAGACAGAGCATCTTATGTTTTAAAACAAGATAAAATCAGAATTGTTTTGACAACGCCATTAACGGCTGATTCTCCAATCAACGAACATTTAAAAAAACATGGCGACGGTGTAAAAGTGGCTGCGCTTTGGGTTGAAGATGCTACAAAATCATACGAAGAAACTATGAAACGCGGCGCGCGTTCATTCATGGAACCAACTGTTGAGGAAGATGAATTTGGACAAGTGGTTCGTTCTGGAATTTATACTTACGGAGAAACTGTTCACATTTTCGTGGAAAGAAAAAATTATAACGGAGTTTTCCTTCCTGGTTATAGAGAATGGAAATCTGACTTTAACCCAGAATCTACCGGATTAAAATACATTGACCACATGGTTGGAAACGTGGGCTGGAACGAAATGAATACCTGGGTTAAATTCTACGAAGAAGTTATGGGATTTGTAAATTTCCTTTCTTTCGACGACAAACAAATTACTACAGAATATTCAGCATTGATGAGTAAAGTAATGTCAAACGGAAATGGAAGAATTAAATTTCCAATTAATGAACCAGCAGAAGGAAAGAAAAAATCACAGATTGAAGAGTATTTAGATTTCTACGGCGGGCCTGGAATTCAGCATATCGCTATTGCAACAGATGATATTATCAAAACCGTATCGCAGCTAAGAGCGCGTGGTGTAGAATTTTTATCAGCTCCTCCTCATACATATTACCAAGCAATCCCGGAAAGATTAGGTGTTCACATGGATATGATGAAAGAAGATTTAAACGAAATTGAAAAGCTTGCCATTATGGTCGACGCCGATGAAGATGGTTACCTTTTACAGATTTTTACGAAGCCTGTTCAGGACCGTCCTACCCTTTTCTTCGAAATTATTCAAAGAATGGGTGCAAAAGGATTCGGTGCAGGGAACTTTAAAGCTCTTTTTGAGTCAATTGAGAGAGAACAAGAATTGAGAGGAACTCTATAAAAACGCATTATTTTTGCATTATGCAAAAAAATTCTCCGTAAAACGTTGGTTTTTATGCAAATGTTATGTTAAACTTGACTTTTGCTATTTATTTTTGAACTTTCTATCTATCTTTGCACTCGCAAATCAAGAAGGGGTGGTTTCCTTCTGAATTGATATAAATTTCATAATTTATAGTTTTTTGGTTAGTTAATAGCATAAAAACTCAGTCTTCGTGGCTGAGTTTTTTTGTTTTTGTACATTTGGAATAGAATTTGCATTTCTCTATCTTTATAATAGAATGTAAAAAATGTACTATGAAAAAGTTCATCCTCACTATATTAATTCTCTCTGCATTTAGTTTCGACACACAAAAGGAAGACGCTTTTGGCACAGGAGAATATTTCAAATTCAGAATTCATTACGGAATTGTAAATGCCGGCTATGCTACTCTTGAAGTTAAAGATGCTACCATCAACAACAAAAAAGTACATCATGCTGTGGGTAAAGGATATACAACCGGAATGTCTAAATTTTTCTTCAAAGTTGAAGATTTATACGAAAGTTATTTTGACAAAGAAAATGGTGATCCTTATCGCTTCGTTCGAAAAATTGACGAAGGTGGATACACCAAAAATCAGGAAGGCTTTTTTAATCAAAGTGAAAACAAAGTTTTAGTAAAAGACTATAAAAGAAAAACCGAAAAAACGATTGTAATTACTGATCATGTGCAGGATATTGTTTCGGCATTTTACTTTTTAAGAAACCATCCAAGTATTGACAAATTAAAACCCGGCGAGGCGATTACAATTGACATGTTTTTTGATGATGAAATCACAAAATTTAAGTTAAAATATGTAGGCCGTCAAGATATTACGACTAAATTTGGGGCAGTTTCTACGATGGTTTTTAAACCACTTGTTCAGACCGGAAGAGTTTTTAAAGAAAAAGAAAGTTTAACGCTCTGGATAACAGATGACGACAACAAAGTTCCGATAAGAATTAAAGCGGATTTAGCTGTCGGATCGCTGAAAGCAGATCTTGATGAATATAAAGGATTGAAAAATCCATTAAAAGTTAAAAAATAATGAACCCTACTGATCATTCAGAATCAATTTTAAAAGAAATTGACCAAAAATTCCAAGCCATAAATCAAAAAACTGACGTTCAGTTAGAAGGATTACTTTGGTCAAAACCAATTACTTATTGGGATTATATACAAACAGACGCTCTTTTAAATTTACAAATACAACGCACAACGCTTCCTGACGAGATGGTTTTTATCATGTATCATCAGGTTAATGAATTGATTTTTAAAATGATTTTGTGGGAAATCGATCAAATTGCCGACACACAAAATATTCAGGTTGATTTTTTCAGCGAAAGACTTTCCAGAATTACCCGTTATTTTGATATGCTGACAAATTCATTCAGTATTATGGAAAACGGAATGGAAGTTGACCAATATATGAAATTCAGAAACACTTTAACTCCGGCAAGCGGTTTTCAAAGTGCGCAATACAGGCTGATTGAATTTGCTTCTACAGATGTTATCAATTTGACAGACAGAAGATACAAAGCAAATTTTGATGAAAATACAAATCCTGAAACTACTTTCGAACATTTGTACTGGCAGGCTGCCGGAAAAGATTATCAAACTGGCGAAAAATCATATTTGTTAAATGAATTCGAAAAGAAATATAAAGATCAGTTTTTAAGACAAATGGCTTCGTTTAAAACGAAAAACATTTGGCAGAAATTTACTCAATTACCTATTGAAGATCAACAAAATGAAGAATTAATTCAGGCAATGCGCCACTACGACAAAACCGTAAATATCACCTGGGTTATGCAGCATCTTAATACTGCAAGAAAATACATTTTAGAAAGCGGAAAAGGTAACGGTGAAGCAACCGGAGGAAGCGACTGGCAAAAATATATGCATCCAAAATACCAAAGACGCATCTTTTTTCCTAAATTGTGGACCGAAGAAGAATTGTCCAATTGGGGAAATGAAGATTTACTTTAATCTCCTGCAAAAATTTTAAGAGTTTGAAAAAAGCATTCGTAATTATAATAGTATTATTTTCAATATTTTCATGCAACAAAACAGAGGAAAAAGTTGAAATTAAAATTACAAAACCAAAAACTAAAAAAATAGAATTTGGTTTTAATTACGCTGATTTTAATGTTGTTAACGATACAATATCTAAAGGAGATTCTTTTGGATCCATTTTACAAAGTCAAAATATCGGCGACAAAAAAGTATATGACATTGTAGAACAAGTTAAAGATACTTTTGATGTAAGAACCATTCGCTACAACAAACCTTTTACTTTACTTCGCGCAAAAAACAAAACAAATAATCTTCAGGTTTTTATTTATCAGCCCGATGCTTTAACGTATTATGTAATCGATTTACGAGACAGCATTGCAAAAGCTTATAAAAAAATAAAACCGGTTACATTAAAAAGAAAAATTATTGGCGGCGTTTTAAAAACTTCATTATCCGAAACTTTAGGCGATGAAGATGTAGAAACAGCATTGGCCAGCAGAATTACAAAAGTATTTTCGTGGTCAATTGACTTCTTCAAACTAAAAAAAGGAGATCGTTACGGTTTAATTTTTACAGAAAGATTCATTAACGGAAAAACTTACGATGGCGTTGAAGATCTTGAAGCTGCGTTTTTTGAATATAAAGGAAAAATCGTTTATGCTTTTCCTTTTGAAAAAGACACGCTTTCCGGAAAAATCGAATATTATGATGACGAAGGAAAAACGCTGAAAAACTTCTTCTTAAAAACGCCAATTAAGTTCAGCCGTATTACTTCAAGATTTACAATGAACAGATTTCATCCTGTTCAGCATACCTGGAAAGCCCACAAAGGAACTGATTATGCGGCTCCAACCGGAACCCCAATTTCTACAACGGCATCTGGAGTTGTTGAAGCAACTGGATATACAGCAGGAAACGGAAACTTTGTAAAAGTAAAACACAACGGAACTTATTCTACTCAATATTTACACATGTCGAGAATTTTGGTAAAACGCGGGCAGCGTGTTACACAAGGACAAACAATTGGTTTGGTTGGAAGTACAGGTTTAGCTTCTGGCCCGCATGTTTGTTACCGTTTCTGGAAAAATGGTGTTCAGGTAGATGCGCTTCGATTGAATTTACCAACCGGAGAATCTTTAACCGGAAATGACAAAACTCGTTTCTTTAAACAAATCGAACCTTTGAAAAGAGAATTGGATAGTATTGGGAATTTGTAATATCTAAATCAAATGAAAAATGCGCGTCTTAAGGCAATTTACAATGATACTTTTTCAGGTTTAAAGTTATATTACAGAGATACTGATTTGTCTGAAAATTTAATTTCAAATTATAAAATTGGACAAATAATTCAGGAAAAAGGCTTTACAGATATGACTTCTATCGGTGGAGGACTTTCTGGTAATTTCAGGTATCTAATTGCAAGTGCTCATGCCAAAGACTTATCGAAATTTAATCCGGATTCGGCAAAAATTGGTCATTTTCTTTTAGACACGATTGCTTATTTTAAAGTATTGGATATTCAGAAAATCGGTAACAAAACACAAGTTTTTCTTTTAAACATTCCAGACAATTCAATTTCGCTTTTAAAAAATTCATCTTCAAATCTGGAAGATGAAATTATAGAAAAAGCAAGAAAAAAATTTGAAACCAAAATAAATTTGGCTTTAGTTCCAGAATTGCAAACGGAAAGCTGGAAAGAAAGAACGAAATCTCCTCTCGGAATGAATGAAAACGGTGAAATGTTTTTTGATGATTCAAGAATCAAAGTTGAATCGCCAAAAAGAATCGAAATCAATATCGAGAAGAAAACTATTGAAGTTAATAAAAAGCCTTGGTGGAAGGTTTGGTAATTAAAGTTTTCGACTTATTTAGCATATTTCTTCCTAAACTCAGACGGATTCATTCCTTTATGTTTTCTAAAAACTTTGTTTAAATGACTTTCGTCTGAATAATTTAATTCGTCTGCAATTTCGTTAATACGCATGTCGCTGTTTAAAAGTCTGGCTTCAATCAATCGCAATTTATAATTTGCGATATATTCCTGAAGCGTTTCTCCCGTTTGTTTCTTAAAATATTTTCCTAAATAATTAAGCGTGATATTAAAATGCTCGCTTACTTTTTCTGCTTTTAATTGTTTTGGATTGTAGATGTTTTCCTGAATATAATGCAGGATTTCGAGAACCATTTCTCCGGTTGTTTCTTTAATATTCTTCGGAAGTTTTAAAGCAATATTTCTCGCTACAATTGTAATTATGGTATTTACAATCTGCTCAATAATCTTTTGATGGTAAATCTGCTGATTGTTTTGTTCGCTGATTATATTTTCAATTAATGACGCGATTAAAGGTTTATCAATTTTATTTTTCAGAATACATCCCGGGCGATGACTTGCATTTTGAAGTATATATTCCATTCGCAAAACCGTTTCATATTGTCCGTTTTGAGAATTTGCTTTGATATAATATTCATTAAACCGAAGAAAAAAGAATTTCGTTGGCGTTAAAACTTCAAATAAATGAACATCTTGCGGTGTTACCAAAAAAAGATTTCCTTTTCGATATTGAAATTTATTATCATTTATAATCTGAATTCCGGTTCCGTCGACGATGTAAATCAGTTCAAAGAAATTGTTCTTCCGAATTGTTTTCGGAAACTGTTCGAGTTCTTTAAAATCTACTTCAAAAGGATGATATAAATTCTTATTTGTCATTAGGCTAAAATACAATTTTAGTACCAATAAGTACAATTTTCAGCGAAAGCTAACTTCTTAATTTTGTTTCAGATAACAAACTAAAAATGGACAAAATGAAAATACTTTTAATTGGGGCAAATGGAGAAATTGGCAAAATACTGCAACCGGCTCTGGCAAAAAATCATGAAATAATTTCGGCAGGAAGAAACAGTGGAGACTTCAGAATCGATTTATCAGATTCAAATTCGATACAAAAATTATTCGAAGAAATTAAAAACATTGATGCCTGTCTTTGTGTTGCAGGAGATTGTTATACGGGAGATTTACTTTCGCTTGACGAAAAAAAATTAAATATTGGCATTGAAAATAAATTATTGGGACAGATAAATTTAGTTTTGATTGGTCAGAAATATTTAAACGACAACGGATCATTTACCTTGACTTCCGGAAAAATGGCCGATAAACCTGTAAAAAAAATATCAGCAAAGCAATTGTAAATGGCGGAATCAACAGTTTTGTTCTTGCCTCTTCACTTGAATTAGAAAGAGGAATCAGAATAAATGCCATTAGTCCGGCAAAAGTTGCTGATATTCCAATTCAGGATTTAATAAACGCTTACAACAAAAGTGTTGAAGGAATTATAAATGGAGAGATTATTAAAGTAAACTATTAATTTATTTAAAGATGAAAAACACAATTTTGATGATTTTGCTTTTGATAGTAAATTCAGTAAACGCACAAAAAAAATCTGATTTTTTAGGTTCATGGACTTTGGTTTCAGTAGAAAATATAAATCAGGACAGAACTAAAAATCTCCCTTATGATGTAAATCCCAAAGGCTTTTTGTTTTTTGATGAAAAAGGAAATTACGCCATTCAGATTTACAAAAGCGAAAGAGTAAAAATTGTTTCGGGTGATAAAAATAAATGTACTCCTGAAGAAAATACAGCGATTGTACAAGGAAGTAATTCGCATTTTGGAGAATATGAAATTGACGAAACGAATCACACAATTACATTCAAAATAAAAACAGCATCTTTTCCGAATTGGGAAAACACAATTCAAAAACGATCTTATATTTTCAAAAACAACGAACTTAAATACATCGTAACCAATACTACACAAGGCGGAAAATCAGTAACAGCCGAAGTAGTCTGGAAAAAATTGTAATTGAGATTCATAAAACGTTTTCGCAACTTATTGTTATATAATTCTCAAGGTTGAGCCATTTAAAAGTTATTTCAGTATTTTTGTGTTTCTAAAAAAAACAACCTCAATAATAAAATAAAATGGCTTTAAACACAACAAACCCAACCGGGACTGAAGCGTGGAAAAATCTCCAAAATCACTTTAACGCTATTCACGAGACAACGATACAAGAATTATTTCAGCAGGATGGTGCTCGTGCTGAAAAATTTCACTTACAATGGAATGACTTTTTAGTAGATTATTCTAAAAACAATATTAGTCAGGAAACGATTTCTCTTTTACTAGAATTAGCAAATTCAATTGGATTAAAAGATGCAATTGCACAATATTTTGGCGGGGAATTAATTAACCAGACCGAAAACCGTGCTGTTCTTCACACAGCTTTGCGTGCTCCAGAATCGGCAGTAATTAATGTTGATGGAGAAAATGTAATCAAAGAAGTTTACGAAGTAAAAAATAAAATCAAAAAATTTACACACGAAGTTATTTCGGGAGAAAGAAAAGGTTTTACAGGAAAAGCTTTTACTGATATTGTAAATATTGGAATTGGTGGATCTGACCTTGGTCCGGTTATGGCTGTTGAAGCTTTACAATTTTACAAAAATCATCTGAATACACATTTCGTTTCGAATGTTGACGGTGACCACGTAAATGAAATTATTAAAAAATTAAATCCTGAAACAACACTTTTTGTTATTGTTTCTAAAACTTTTACAACTCAGGAAACGCTTTCAAATTCTGAAACTATTAAAGAATGGTTTTTAAAATCGGCAAAACAGGAAGATATTGCAAAACACTTCGTGGCGGTTTCAACTAATATTCAAAAAGTAACAGAATTTGGAATTAATCCTGAAAATGTTTTTCCAATGTGGGACTGGGTTGGGGGAAGATTTTCTTTATGGAGTGCCGTTGGTTTAAGCATTGCTCTGGCTGTTGGTTTTGATAATTATAATGATTTATTGAAAGGCGCTAACGAAATGGATGAGCATTTTAAATCGGCAGAATTTGATGAAAACATTCCGGTAATATTAGCTTTATTAAGCATTTGGTATAATAATTTCTTTGGAGCTGAAAGTGAAGCTTTGATTCCGTATACACAATATCTATCAAAATTAGCCCCTTACTTGCAACAGGCATTTATGGAAAGTAATGGAAAAAGTGTTGGTCGTGACGGAAAACCTGTTAACTATCAAACTGGAACTATTATTTGGGGAGAGCCGGGAACAAATTCTCAGCACGCCTTTTTTCAATTAATTCACCAGGGAACAAAATTGATTCCAACAGATTTTGTTGGATTCGTAAAACCACTTTACGGAAATGAAGATCACCATGATAAATTAATGTCAAATTTCTTCGCTCAAACCGAAGCTTTAATGAACGGAAAAACTGAGAATCAGGTTCAGGCTGAATTTGACAAACAAGGTTTATCTGCAGAGAAAGCTTCTTACTTGTTGCCATTTAAGGTTTTCACAGGAAACAAACCAACGAATACAATCCTTATCCAAAAATTAACACCAAAATCTTTAGGTTCATTGATTGCATTATATGAGCATAAGATTTTTGTTCAGGGAGTTATCTGGAATATTTTCAGTTTTGATCAATGGGGAGTTGAATTAGGAAAGCAATTGGCGAATTCAATTTTAGATGAAATCAATTCAAAAACGGTTAAAAGTCATGACAGTTCAACTTCGTTTTTATTAAACCATTTTTTGAAAAATAAATAAGAATAGAGAAAATTTCCATCAAAATATGAAACGCCTTGATTCACAAAAATTAAGGCGTTTTTTCGTATAAAACAGCAGCAAAAATCCCCTTTTTTAAGAATTATTGAAGGTTTAGCGCTACAACACTGTGCAAAATATTATCATTTTAACAAAATACAAATATCTAAATTCAATAAAACATGATTTTAGTTAAAGAAAATCAACAAATTCATTTTAATACGCGCACAAAGTGTAAAACTGATTTTTCTTAACATTTTGATAACATTATCTGATTTAATTGTTATAATTTTGCCAAAAACAATAAACTTTAAGAACAAATGAAGAAAATGAAAAATTGGTTACTTACTGGACTATTTTTTATGATAGTTTCAACCGTATTTTCTCAAGGAAAAGTTACTGGTACTATTACCGATGGTACAGGTTCATTACCAGGAGCAAACGTACAGATCAAAGGATCTTCTACGGCAACTTCAACAGATTTTGATGGTAAATTTACCCTCAATTCAACAACAAGTGTAGGAGAAATTGTTATCTCTTACTTAGGTTACGAAAACCAAACTGTTAAATTTTCAGTTTCAAATGGTGCAACTACTAACTTAGGAACTATCGTTTTGACATCAAACTCAAACGAACTAAGTGAAATTGTTGTTAAAAGTACAGTAGTAGATATTGCTAAAGACAGAAAAACTCCGGTTGCTGTTTCTACAATTAAAGCTGCTGAAATTCAGCAAAAGCTTGGTACTCAAGAATTTCCTGAAATTTTAAGAAACACTCCGTCAGTTTACGTTACTAAATCAGGTGGTGGATTTGGAGATTCAAGAATTAACATTCGTGGATTTAACCAAAACAACATTGCTGTTATGATTAACGGTATGCCGGTTAACGACATGGAAAATGGTTCTGTTTACTGGAGTAACTGGGCTGGTTTATCAGATGTAACATCTGCTATGCAGGTTCAAAGAGGTTTAGGTTCTTCTAAATTAGCAACTCCATCTGTAGGAGGTACTATCAACATTGTTACTAAATCTTCTGACATGAAAGAAGGAGGATCATTTTCTTCTGGATTTGGTAACGCAAGAAACTTTAAAATTCAAGGTTCGTACAATACTGGTAAATTAGAAAATGGACTTTCTGCTTCTATCTTACTATCTCAAACAATGGGAGATGGATATGTTAATGGAACTCCTTTTGAAGGTTCAAACTATTTCGTTGCTTTAGGATATAGCACTAAAAATGATAAACACGATTTTCAATTAACAGTAACAGGAGCGCCACAATGGCATAACCAAAGATCTACTGTATCTACAATCGCTACATACCAAAAATATGGTTCTCTTGACGAGCCAAACATTAGATATAATGCTGATGCTGGTTATTTAAATGGTCAGGAATATAACATCAGAAAAAACTACTACCACAAACCAATTGCTTCTCTTAACTGGGATTATAAAATCAACGAAACTACTAAACTTTCTACTGTTCTTTACGCTTCTATGGGTCGTGGAGCTGGTGCAAGTGCTACTGGTGGTATTGGAGGAAATGTTTACAACGCTTCTGTTTTCTTATTACCAAACGGTATGGTTAATTATGACAAAATCCAAGCATGGAATAATGGTACAGGACAAGTTTTCTTCAATGGACAAAACAGAACTAGAACAATGATTGGTGGTGTTTACCAAAATAGCTCAAACACAGGTAGATCTGGAGCAGGAACTACTGCATCTCCATATGTCTACAACACTACTTCAGGTATTTCACAAACTTCTTCTATCAACTCTCATGACTGGTATGGAGCTGTAATTAACCTGAATAAAAAATTATCAAACACCTTAACTTTAGATTTCGGTCTTGATGCTAGAACTTACACAGGATACCACTTTACAGTAGTAAATGATTTATTAGGAGCTAGTGAATTTTATGATAATACTGTTGCTAGTTTAAAACCAGCTGGAAGACATATTACTGCTACTTACCCTACAGATGTTCAATGGAATGTTTTCGATAAAAAAGATTACGAAAAAATCTCATTTAACAGTACTGGAAAAGTTAGATGGTATGGCGCATTTACTCAATTAGAGTATTCTAAAGATAATTTAACTGCATTTGTACAAGGTGCAATTTCTCAACAAGGGTTTAAAAGAGAAGATAATTTCGTTTACTTGCCAACAGATCCATTGTCTTCTACTGATTACGAAAATATCTTAGGTGGAAACGTAAAAGGTGGTGCTAACTACAACCTTAACGAAAAAAACAATGTTTATGTTAACGCTGGTTATTATTCAAGACAACCATTCTTTAACTCAGTTTATCCAAACAACAGATCTACAGTAAACCCTAACCTTACTAACGAGAAAATTATTGGATTTGAAGCTGGATATGGTTTCCGTTCTAGATTCTTAAATGCTACTTTAAACGTTTACAACACTACTTGGAATGACCGATACCTAAAAGGTAATGCATTACCAAGTGACGCAACTACATATACAGAATATGTTGGTCTTAACGAAGTTCACTCAGGAGTTGAGTTAGAAGCATACTCTAACATTACAGATAAATTAAAGCTTAACGCTATGTTCTCTTATGGAATTTGGGAATATAAAGGTAATGCTACTGTTAATGCTTACTACCAGGCAGATAATACACCTGTAGCAGGATATACTGCAACTACTGTATATATGGATAAAGTAAAAGTTGGTGACGCTGCTCAAATGACAGCTTCTTTAGGAGCTTCTTACGAGGTTTTAACTAGAGTAACTGTTGACGCTAACTACAACTATAATGATAAATTATATGCTGGATTAAGCCCTATTAACTTTGCAGATCCAAACAACAAAGGAGCTTTAGAATTACCTTCTTATGGTTTATTTGATGCAGGTTTCTCATACAAAATGTTAGTAGGTAAAGACAAAGACAAATCAGTTAACTTCAGATTGAACGTAAACAACTTATTTGACAAAATTTATATTGCTGAATCTAGAACAAACATTTTTGCTGATGACAATGTAAGTTCAAATGCTGCTGCAGGAACTTATGTTTCAAACAACAGATTATATAAAGGTGTAGCTGATGCTAACCAAGTATTCTTCGGTTTCGGAAGAACTTGGAACTTCGCACTACGTTACGATTTCTAATATTTAGAATCTAAATAAATACTATAAACGGCATTGACTTTTAAGTTCAATGCCGTTTTTTTATGACCATTTTTGTTATATTTGTTTTTAACAAAAAAACACAATTCATGTATCAAACTATACAACATTTACACTCAGGCTGGGCATACTTAGCATTATTGCTTTTATTGTTTGCCGTTATTAATTCTATTATTGGTCTGACTTCTAAAAAAGAATTCACAGCAAAAGATCGCAAAATATCTTTATTTGCTTTAATTGGGACGCATACTCAATTATTGATCGGTTTAATTCTTTATTTTGTTTCTCCTTTAGGAAAAGATGCTTTCGGTCAAATGTCGAACGCTGCATTAAGATTAACTTCATTAGAACATCCTCTAATCAATTTAATAGCTATTGTTTTAATTACTATTGGATGGTCAAAACATAAAAAATTAATAAATAGCGATGCTAAATTTAAAACGTTTGCTATTTTCTACGGATTAGGATTAATCCTTATCTTAAGCAGAATACCATGGAACCTTTGGTTCTAATTGATTAAAAGTCCTAAGCATGTAGGACTTTTTTTATGATGGCATATTATTTGTACAAACTCCCCAAGTCTGAAAAAAATAACCCATGAAAAACAAAAAAATCATTCTATTAACAACGTTTGCATTGACTTTTATAAGTTGTTTTACGTATGTTATAAGCCAAACAAAACCTACCGAACCTAATAAAATTATTCAGGATACTGTAGCAAAACCTAACATTATTGCTTTACCTACAGACTCAGTATTTACGGATAAAGGTTTAAAATTAAAACCGTATAAAAAAAACGCTCATGCCTCCTACTATGCGGATCGTTTTAATGGTAAAAAAACAGCCGACGGCAGCCGATTTAATAATAACAAATACACTGCCGCACACAAGAAACTTCCATTTGGCACAAGAGTTAAAGTAACCAATGAAGCTAATGGAAAATTTGTTATTGTAAAAATTACCGATCGTGGTCCATTTGTAAAAACCCGAGAAATTGATCTTTCTAAAAGGGCCTTTATGGAAATTACCAAATTTAAAGGAGCAGGTGCTATGAAAGTTACAATCGAAACAATTATAGAATAATAAAAAATCCCGCTAATAGCGGGATTTTTTATTAAATGAATTTCTTAATACCCATTATAATTCCGGTATGAATTCCTTCGTGATAACTAACAAAATCTAAAGCTTCCTGAACATTTCTCAAATCAAAGCCCATGCTGGTTTTGTATTCGTTATAATTTTTAAAAACACTATTTTCATAATCCTTTTGAGTTTGATGCAAAGTCTTAATCAATAATTCTTTAACCTCATCAACTTCCTCCTGCGTAACATCTCTTTCAGGTTTTGTCCCTTTTGAATATTTCCCAACAAATTCATCAGAAACAAGCATTGGAAGACCTGATAATTTATAAACTAAAACTTGTTGTGAAGCCACACAATGTGCGACATTCCAGATTAAATTATTCTTGTATCCTTCCGGAATCTTATTTAACTGGTCTAATGAATGATTATCTAAAATCTTTACCAAAATTTCTCTAATGGTTTTCTGTGTTTCAAAAACTGAACTCATAATTTTATTTTTTTTCTAAAATTAGACAATTTTAAGTTTTAAATGGATTTTCTTTGTATTCTAACAAATTCTCTAAATAATGAACAAAATATATTACCTCTCGTCTTGCGATACTTGTCGTAAAATCATCAAAAGCCTTCCTGAAAATAATTTGGTTTTTCACGATATTAAACAAGATCCAATTACCGAAGCCGAACTCGAAGAAATGTATCAACTTTCAGGAAGCTATGAAGCTCTTTTTAGCAAAAAAGCGCAATTATACAAATCATTGGGATTAAAAGATCAATCTCTGACTGAAGCTGATTTTAAAAGATATATTTTAGAACATTATACGTTTTTAAGCCGTCCGGTTTTTATTATTGATGGTAAAATTTACATCGGCAACAGCCAAAAAAATGTAACCGAAGTAATAAATGCTCTAACTTAAAAACCTGATATTTTTTCTGTGTAACTTAAAACTATGTCTGAACACTAATTTGCAATCGAATACAGAAAAGTTTTATTTATCTTTGCGCCTTTATACTCAATTATATGATACAATCTATGACAGGGTTTGGCAAAGCTTCTTTGCAATTGCCTACAAAAAAAATTACCGTTGAAGTAAAATCTCTAAATAGTAAAGGTTTAGATTTAAACGTAAGAATGCCATCTGTTTACCGTGAAATGGAATTAGGTTTGAGAACTCAAATCTCGACCAGACTTGAAAGAGGAAAAATTGATTTTGCTATTTATGTAGAAAGTACAGCTGAACAAACCTCAACTAAAGTAAATGTTCCTGTTGTAAAAAGTTATATCGCCCAATTGAGAGAAGTATATGCTGATGCTGATGAAACTGAATTAATGAAAATGGCGGTTCGCATGCCTGATACATTAAAAACAGAACGCGAAGAAATCGATGAAAACGACTGGGAGCAGATTCAGGTTATCATTGATGAAGCATTACAAAACATTTTAAGCTTCAGAAAAGACGAAGGAGAATCTCTTGAAAAAGAATTTAACCTTAGAATAGGAAACATTCGTCAGTTAATGAACGATACTTTAGCACTTGATCCGGAACGTGTGCAAGCTATTAAAGATCGTTTACAAACTGCAATCTCAGAATTGCAGGTAAACGTTGATGAAAATCGTTTTGAACAGGAATTAATCTATTATCTTGAAAAACTAGATATTACTGAAGAAAAAGTACGTTTAACGAATCATTTAGATTATTTCTTAGAAACTTTAAACGGAAATGAAGCTAACGGTAGAAAACTTGGTTTTATTACTCAGGAAATGGGCCGTGAAATCAATACCATGGGTTCAAAATCTAATCATGCACAAATGCAGAAGCTTGTTGTAATGATGAAAGATGAATTAGAGAAGATTAAGGAACAGGTTTTGAATGTTTTATAAAAGCTGTAGGCTTTAGGCAATAAGCTGTAAGCAAAATTTAAAAAATTCAAACAAAAGCTTAAAGCATAATGCCTAAAGCTTAAAGCATAAAAAAAGCTTAAAGCATAACAATAATGAACAAAGGAAAATTAATTGTTTTTTCGGCACCGTCTGGATCTGGAAAAACAACTATCGTAAAGCATTTATTAGGACAAGAAGATTTAAATTTAGAATTTTCTATCTCTGCTGCTTCGCGTGCGCCTCGTGGTGAGGAAGTTAACGGAAAAGATTATTATTTTATTTCGTTAGAAGAATTCAAAAAACACATTAAAGCAGAAGATTTCCTGGAATGGGAAGAAGTTTACCGTGATAACTTCTATGGAACTTTAAAATCTGAAATTGAAAGAATCTGGGCTTTAGGAAAGAATGTCATTTTTGATATTGACGTTGCAGGCGGACTTCGTATTAAACATAAATTTCCAGAGCAAACTTTAGCTGTTTTTGTAAAACCGCCAAGTGTTGACGAACTTAAACGAAGATTAAAAGAACGTTCTACTGAAAGTGATGACAAAATCAATATGCGAATTGCTAAAGCTTCTGTAGAATTAGCAACAGCTCCTCAATTTGATGTGATTATCAAAAACTATGATTTACCAGTAGCTTTGGAAGAAGCGCATCAATTGGTTAAAGATTTCGTAAATAAATAATTTTTATTCCACAGAGATACACAAAGAAAAAACACAGAGATTCGCAAAAGCTTTTATATAAACTTTGCGAATCTTTGTGCTATCTTAGCAAATCTCAGTGAAACTATAAAAAATGAAAATAGGTCTTTACTTCGGGACATATAATCCCATTCATGTTGGTCATTTGATAATTGCCAATCATATGGCAGAATATGCTGGTTTAGATCAGATTTGGATGGTAGTTACGCCTCATAATCCGTTGAAGAAAAAAGCAACTTTATTAGACGATCAACAGCGTCTCCAAATGGTATTTCTGGCAACAGAAGATTATCCGAAAATAAAACCATCAGATATTGAGTTTAAATTACCTCAACCGAGTTATACGGTTATTACACTCGCTCATTTACAAGAGAAATATCCAACACATGAGTTTTCTTTAATTATGGGTGAAGACAACTTAAAAACGCTTCATAAATGGAGAAATTATGAAGTGATTCTGGAAAATCATGATATATATGTGTATCCGAGAATTTCTGACGAACCAGAAAATGTGGAATTAAAATCGCATCCAAAAATTCATGTAATTGATGCGCCAATTGTAGAAATTTCTTCAACTTTTATTCGGAACAATATTAAAGAAGGTAAAAATATTCAGCCTTTGTTACCGCCAAAAGTTTGGGAATATATTGATCATAATAATTTTTATAAGAAATAAGATTATCAAATTTGAATTGCCTCCAGTTTTAACTGGAGGTTTTTGTTTTATACAGTAAATGGCTTTAGCCTAACTGTCGCAATTTGGCTAAAGCCGATGAAGATCGCGATATTTTTAAACCTCCAGTTAAAACTGGAGGCAATTCATTTCAAAAAATAACCTTTGTCAAAGTTCAAAACTTTGACAAAGGTCTCATTACATTTATAAATTCAAAAAAAAACCTGAACTTACATTCAGGCTTTCTTTTTTTAATTAAGCTTCTATGCTTACTTCACTTTTTACTCTCGTTCTGATTTCATTAAGCGATTGCTCAACCAAAAGTTTTCCATCTCTAAAAACCTCTTTCAATTCACCTTGTTTTTCTTCTTCCCAAGAAACATTATCAGTTAAATGATACTTCCCGTCGATTAAATCGATTTTCATCAATCCTTTGGCAGATTTTTTCGTTCCGTCATCAGTAATCGGGTCTTTGAAGATAGCTCTTCCCTCTCCGTTTACTTCTCCGTAAGTTGCTTTCATCGCAAAACCAAAAGTATCTCTGGTGTTGTATTGATATGTGAAAGAACCAATTCCAAGAACAACATTTGTAGAAGCGAAACCTTTTTCTTTTAGTCTTTCGCAGATTTGAGTCGCTCTGGCTACGGTGATACTATCTCCATAAATAGCACCGATTTGCGGAACCAATTCTTTAAATCCTTTCGTATTTGTTGTACCGCCAAAAACATCCCAAAGCAATTCGATAACACCTTTCTTTTCTTGTTCTGTTTTTCCGTTTGGATTTCCGCAGATAATATCAACCGGATCACCGCTGTCAGGACGAATGACCACTTTCCCTTCTCTTGAAACGATATCTTCTCTCAATCTTGGAAGATAATCGGTTAAAACTTTCCATAAATCCCAGGTATCAGAAACGATAGAAACGATTCCTTTTGGATAAACTTCTGTAATTAATCTTTTGAAAGTTTCATACTCACCTTCTGTAGTTCCCATACACATTACAGAATGCTCTGTAGCGGCAACTGAACCTGCAACCAATTCCTGATCTGAATTGGCTTTATAATATTCTTCTAAGAAATCAATTGCCGGAATCGTATCAGATCCTGTGAAACTTAATAAATGCCCGGCTGCAGAAGTCAGCGCAGCTTCAATTCCGCCCATTCCTCTCATTGAGAAATCATGCGCCTGCCAGTCTACAAATTCCGGAACAGAAGAAGTTTCTCCTGCATATTTATCCAATACTTTTCTGTATTCTTTTGCAATTGTTGCTGAGTTACAAGGAAGCCAGATTACTGCTGAAAGCAACGTTTCGAAATAATTGGTCAGCCAGAAAAACTCCGGAATTGTATTATACATCGTAAACATTGGAACTCTCAATGGAACGCTTGCTCCTTCTGGCAAAGCTTTAAACACCATCGGAATGTATCCTAAATCATGTAAATCTTCGATATGTTTAGTTCCAACCTGGTTTTCGCCTAAATAATTATTGATTCTGCGAGCGTATTTTGCAACAACTTCTTCTTTTGATTTTTTAAAGAAATACTCTTCAAAATCGTGAATGATATATTTTTTAATGAAATACTGTAATCCGAAAAATACAACTTCGTCAAGACCTTCAATTCTTGATTTACGAGGTGTCCAGTTAGAATAAACTAAGGTTGTTCCGTCTGGATATTGTCTTCTGTGGTCAACTTTGTAACCGTCGGTTAATAATAATGGGTTCATATATTTATAATTTAGGCTTTATAATAGTTTTTTAAAATTCGATATACTTTGCCGGAACTTCATCTGTCAGCCAAACATTGTTTTCAGACAAATAAAATTTGAATCCGTCTCTATGCATGGCGCCGCTTCTAACAGTTAAGATTTGAGCAATTCCACGACGGCTTCCTACTTTCACTGCTGTTTCTTTGTCTTTTGAAAGATGCACGTGCTGACGGCTCATTTTCTTTAAACCTTCTTTTCTGATGCTTTCCATAAATTCCCCAACTGTTCCGTGGTATAAATATTCTGAAGGTTCTGTTTCAGGTAAGTCTAATTCAACCGAAATCGAATGTCCCTGACTTGCACGGATTTTGGTTTTATCTTCGTTATAAGCAAAACGCTTTTTATCGTTATTTTCTACCACGTAGTCTAAAACAACTGCGTCTAATTTATTTCCTTTTTGTGAGCATTTCAAAATCAATTCTTCTACATCTGCCCAGCCATTTTCGTCTAATTTTAAACCGATTTTTTCCGGCGAATGTCTAAGTACGAGACTTAGAAATTTGCTTACGGTTTTTGCTGTTTGTTCATTCATTTTTAATATTTTTTTCTATCAACATTTTACAAAAGGCTTTTGTAAATATTGTAATTTTCATCATCAAAACAGACAAATATTACTTTTTCTATTTCAATCTTTTTTTCAAAATCTTTTACTGTTTGTATTGCAATTTCGGCGGCTTTATCTTTTGGAAAATGATAAATTCCAGTGCTAATATTAGGGAAAGCAATAGTTTTTATTCCATTTTGAATAGCAAGTTTCAAACTATTTTTATAGCAATCAGCCAGCAACTTTGATTTTTCTTCTTTGTCACCATTCCAAACTGGTCCGACTGTATGAATAACATATTTAGAAGGCAGATTTCCTGACGTTGTTATAACAGCCTCTCCGGTTTTACAACCTCCTTGTTTATTTCTAATTTGGATACATTCGTCTAGAATCGCTTTTCCTCCTTTCCTATGAATTGCTCCATCAACACCTCCACCGCCAAGTAAGGAAGTATTAGCAGCATTCACTATTGCATCAACTTGAATTTCTGTTATGTCTGCTTTTAATAATTCTAAAATCATTTTCGAAAACTATCTAGTTTCTCATTAAGTTCATTGTTTTCACTTACCAAAGAACGATCTGTAAAATGCACATTTACAATTTCAATTCCGTTTACTATATTGGAATTGAAATCAATTAATTCTTCTGACGGAATCCAAAGTTCATTATGGTTCTTATCACCAACATTTTGAATTTCATATTTATCCAGAAAAGCAGTTTTTACTTCAAAAGCAGTTACAATTCCAATAAATCCTGAAAATTCATCAACTGTATTCCATTCAAAAGCAATTTGATCTGCATATTGCTGATTCATTACCGGATAAAAAATAGGCTGCCATTCTAATCTTGGCGGAAATGATTTATAATCGGACTCTGCGATTAATTCCATTTCTTTTAATCCAACCGGGCGATATAATCTTGTTGTTTCCATAATCAATTTATCTCAATTCATCTCTAACTTCTATCAAAGCAAAACCTAAAAGATTCAAGCCTTTCCATTTTTCAGGAATTAAAACATCTTTATGATCGCTTGCCATTCCGATTCCCCAAATTGGATCAACAGGACTTGCTTCAACCAAAACCCTGTCTTTTGTATTTAACAGAAATGTTTTTAAATCTTTATTTTGACTGAACTTATGATAATTCCCTTGTTTTACAATTTCATATCTGTTTTCTAACCACAGTTTATCATCATAGTTTCTAACTTCTCTTCCTAACTTTTTAGCTTCAGCTGGAGAATCGGCTTCAAGGATTTTTTCTAAGATTTCTTCGTCCTGAAACAATTCTGCTTTTTTAGCCATCATCCAGTGTTCGGCTGTTTTGTAGGTTACTTTTTCAACTTTAAAAGAACTTAACCACCATTGACTAAAACATGTTTTGGTAATTTTTCCGTCTTTATTTGGTTGATGTCCCCAGAAAAATAAAAACTTACTTTCTGAAGCTATATCTTGTATATTATATTTCATTTTTGTTTTAAGTTTTAGGTTTCAAGTTCCAAGTAATGAACTTGAAACTTTGAAACTAATTAAATGTATCTTGGAAATACTTAAAATTTGATTTTTTTTCAGAATTGTCAAATACTGCAAAAACTATTTTCTTAAAAGCACCTGAATATTTTTCTGTAATAATTTCTTTAAATAATTGAGCTACATCTTTAGTTTCATTTCTAAAAACACCACAGCCCCAGGCTCCTAAAATTAAGGTGTCACATTTTTGCTTTGCTGCAATGGCTAATACTTTATCCATTCTCTTTTTAAAAGTATCTTCTATTTCGGCAATTTCTTCATTTCTTTTATGCTGCAGCATTGCACCTTTATTTGGTGCAGCTGAAGTGATTACGTCTACAACAAATGGTTTCTCAAAATAATTTCCATTGTCATCATTCCAAAACAAAACATTTGGACTGTAAATCATGTAATCTGAATATAAAAATGAAGACTGATTTCTATTAAAATCATACATTGTTTTGTCTTTGATCTGTGTTTCATAAAGATTGGAAGATCTCGCCAAACTTTCTTCCTGAGCAGAAGCACCTCCTAAGAATCCTCCGCCTGGATTTTTTGCAGAAGCGAAATTCAAAACACACATTTTATCATTTTGCTCCTGAACAATGGCTTCAATTGTCGAACAGTTTTTTGTAACAATTTGAGTTTGAAACTTATTTTCAATTGGAGTTTTCAAAAATGTATCCCAATCGTTTGGTGTAATTGTAAACGTATTCTTTATAGACTCTTCGAGTTCTTTTTTTATATCAATATTTTTTCCTTTGTAATCATAGAAACCATCTTTTATGATTTCTAATGTTTTATTTGCTATTTCTACTCTATAATTTTTATTCATAATTTTAATTTTACAACCTCAACCGTTTCACCATCAAAATCTTTAAAAGAGTTTGTTGTAAAAATGCCGTCAAAGCAATTTAAAACTTCGAAACCTTTATTAAAAATTCCGTGGCTTACGGCTAAGTAAAGTTTTCCGGCATTTTTATTTTTTAGTTCTTCTGCTAAACCAACGAAGGTTCCGCCGCCGTCGCAGATATCATCTACAATTAAACAATCCATTCCCTGCAAATCCTCTTCATAAACTTTAAAACCAGATAGTTTTCCTGTTTTTACATCTCGGCTTTTACTGCATTCTACAACTTCAACTCCGCCTAAATATTCAGAAACTTTGTAGATTTTCTTCAAAGCGCCGCCGTCTGGAGAAATCAGTTTTACGTTTTGGCCAATTTTACTAAGCACTTCTTTGATAAAAGTATAGTTCGGAATCACTGTACTATTATTCAACAAAGCCGGAGTTACTTCAGAGTGAGCATCAAAAACAAATACTTTATTCAATTGCATGGCATTGATAATATCAGCATATACTTTTACAGATAATGGCTCACCGGGAATCATAACACGATCTTGTCTCGCAGCTGGAAAATACGGAATAAAAAGATCGATAATCTTAACGTCCATTCTGCGTAACGCATCTACTGTGATACACAATAATCCCAAATCATTGAAAGAATTTAATCTATGTGTAATTGTTACTTTCTGGTTTACATCAAAATCCGGATTAATTTTGATATGTGGTTCTCCTCCAGAAAAGGTAAAACTTTGAAATTTGATTTCTTCCTGATCTTGAATAGGAGCAAATTTTGGGTCGAGATTTAGTATCATAGTTTTTTAGTTTGCGTTAATTATACGCAAATGTAGAATTAAATTTTAAATAAACAATTTATTTTGTGTAAAAATTACGCAAACTTTATTTCGAAGTGAAAACCTTTTTCAATTAATTCATTGTATTTCAATTTATTAAACTTAAAAAGTTTGGCTGGACGGCCGGTTTTGATTGGTGAAAATTTTTCGGTTTCTTCTAAAATTCCGTAGCTGAGTATTTTTTTTCTGAAGTTTCTGCGGTCAATTTCTTTTTCTAAAATCGTACAATACAGGTTTTCAAGATCTGAAAAAAGAAATTCTTCCGGAAGTAAATCAAAGCCGATTGGTTCGTATGTCAATTTTGATTTTAATCTTTCAATCCCTTTTTCTAAAATTAAATTATGATCAAATGCCAAAGGCGGAATTTCATCAATTTTAAACCATTGTACTCTTTCAGCATCGGTATTTGCTTTAATATCTAAATTAGATGCATCGACTAAAGCATAATAAGCAACCGAAATAACACGATTTCTGGAGTCTCTGTAAATATCATCTCCAAAGGTGTACAGCTGCTCCATAAAAGTAAGCTTAACATTGGTTTCTTCATGCAGCTCGCGAATAACGGCATCGCTTAAAGATTCTGAATTTTGAACTAAACCGCCCGGTAAAGCCCAATATTTTTCTGAAGTGCCAAATTGCTGTTCAATCAATAAAACATATAAACCATTGTTTTTATAGCCAAAAACAATCGCATCTACAGCAATTCTAATATTTTGTAAATTTTCCATAATCAAAAATCGTATCAAACAAATATAACGAATGAGAGCCAATTTTATAATCTAATGCTTCTGCAATAAATTATAAAATTGACTCTCAACTAAATATAAATATTATTTTTTTAATTTACTGTAACACCTTTCTTTTTGGTAACTGTACAAGTCGATTTATTTATTTTGACTTGAACATCAGCCTGAACATTGTAACCATTTGCTGCAGCATAAGTATGCGAAACTGTCAATCCATTTACAGTTTCAGTTTTTCCATCTCCAAATGTCCAGGTTATTGAATTTACAGAACCTTCGCCTGAATAACTAATTGAATAATTAATGATCTTAGGATTATTTGCATCTGCAGAATGCTCTATTGAAGAAACCAAAATAGATTCTCCCAAACAATCTACAACAGATTCTTCAACATCTTTACCACAAGAAACCATAAAGAATGCTCCCAATATTAAAATTCCTGCTGCTTTTTTCATATTTAAAATATTTAGAAAGTTGTCTATCAAATATATTAAATTTAGAATCAAATTCGAAGGAAAATTCTTGGTTTTAAATACGATACAGAAATTAATTATAATCTATTTCCAAAAAACAATTTCAGTTCCTTTTCAATAATATCAAAAAATGATTTCAAATTATTGTTTTTTGGCGCTAGCAAATACACAAATTCTTCCGGAACATGGAAACTGTTCCAAACCAGCTGTAATTTGTTTTCTTTGATATAATTTCTTGCATTACAATTCCATGTTACTGCTACACCCGTATTTTTAGATAAAAGTCTAAGCATTTCAGATTCTGATGGAATAATGTAATTAGGAACCATTGAAGGCCTTTTTTTATTGAATGCATGCAGCCAGAATAATTTTATATGCGGAATTCTTGCATCATGGCTGTACCATTTTTGTGCATTCAGCCATTGTTCTATTTCCGTAAAATTATCGGCTTTTAATCTCTGGCGAAATTCTGTTATATCTAAAGAAGTGGGAGCAACCAGAATTAATTTAATTTTCCCAATAATCTCATAAGTAGTATCAAAAGTATCGAACCTTTTTGTGGTAATCGCAAAGTCAAGTTTTTTTGCGTCGACCAATGCAAAAAGTTCGTCATTTTCTGCAAATGTAAAATCGATTAAATCAAACTTAGCAATTAACAAGTTTCCAATACAATCAAATAGATTTTTTGAAACCCCAACAGAAATTAAGCGATTGGCATCTTCGGCTTTGGCTCTAAAACCAGCTTCGACACTTTCGAGTCTGTCAAGTGCATCTATAATCAAATTATTCAGTAACTTAGCATATTCGGTAGGCTCAACTCCTTTTGATTTCCGATTAAACAATTTATTCCCCACATGAGCCTCGAGCATAGATATCTGCTGACTTACCGCAGGCTGGCTCATAAATAATTCCTTTGCGGCAACTGAAAAATTGCCGTTTTTGTAAACTGCTTTAAAAGTTCTGTACCATTCTAGATTTACCATGATATAAATTTGTTTATAGCAAACATAGTTTATTTTATTTTTACTAATATCACTTTAGCTGTAAATTTGTTAAAAATTTTAAACTTATGAAAAAAATAGCATTACTCGCAATAATTGCATTTGCAGCTGTAAGCACTTCGGCTGTAGCTCAAAAATCAAATAAAAAAGGTATGAAAAAAGTATTATTTGTTGTTACCAGCAACGATAAGCTGGGCAATACCGGAGAAAAAACCGGATTCTGGTCTGAAGAATTTGCTGCTCCTTATTATGAATTATTAGATCAGGGTGTAGAAATTGCAATTGCTTCTCCGCTTGGAGGACAACCGCCAATTGATCCAAAAAGTGCCGATCCTGCATCGGCAACTGAAGACACAAAACGTTTTGATGCTGATAAAGTTTTACAGGAAAAATTAAAAAACACTTTAAAACTTTCAACCGTTAATCAAAAAGATTATGATGCTGTTTTTTATCCTGGAGGTCATGGTCCGCTTTGGGATTTAGTTGAAGATAAAAATTCAATCGCTTTGATCGAATCTTTTTACACACACAACAAACCGGTAGCTTTTGTATGTCACGCTCCAGCAGTTTTGAAAAACGTAAAAGTAAAAGGACAATATTTAGTAAAAGGTAAAAAAGTTACCGGATTTACTAATACTGAAGAAGAAGCTGTAGGCTTAACTAAAGTTGTTCCGTTTTTACTGGAAGATGCTTTAACTCAAAACGGAGCTAAATTCTCTAAAGGAGCAAACTGGCAGCCTTATGCTGTAGAAGACGGACTTTTAATTACAGGTCAAAATCCGGCATCATCTAAATTGGTAGCTGGAAAATTGCTAGATCAATTAAAGTAAATAAAGGTTCTAAGGGACTGAGATACTAAGGTTCTAAGGTTTTTCTTAGTTGCTTAAAAATTCAATCTCTTACTCAAAAATCATAAAAAAATTAAATAAACAATAATGCTAGGCTACAGATAAGTTCAAAGAAAAGCCTTAGAACCTTAGTAGCTTAGCATCTTAGAAACTCAAAAAAATCATGCTCAACTTTGAATTATACAATCCGACAAATTTAGTTTTCGGAAAAGGACAAATTGAAAAACTTTCGACTTTAGTTCCAAAAGATGCAAAAATCCTTTTGGCTTACGGTGGCGGAAGTATTTTTAAAAATGGTGTTTACGATCAGGTAATCGCAAACTTAAAAGGTTTTGATATTGTAGAATTTGGCGGAATTGAACCAAATCCGCATTTTGAAACTTTAATGAAAGCTGTTGAAGTTATTAAAGCTGAGAAAATCAACTTTATTCTTGCCGTTGGTGGCGGATCTGTAATTGATGGGGTAAAATTTATTTCGGCAGCTGTTAATTTCGAAGGAAATCCAATTGATATTTTACAAAAAAGAATTCTGATTAAGGAAAATGCGGTGCCTTTCGGAACTGTATTAACTCTTCCGGCAACAGGAAGCGAAATGAATTCCGGTTCTGTAGTTACAATTGCTTCTACACAGGAAAAATTGGCTTTTGGCGGAAGCGCTTTATTTCCAAAATTTTCAATTTGTGATCCAACCGTAATTGAATCTTTACCAAAAAGACAAATTCAAAACGGAGTTGTTGATGCTTATACACACGTTATGGAACAATATTTAACGTATCCGCACGAAGGTTTTCTGCAAGACAGAATCGCAGAAGGAATTTTGCAGACTCTAATTGAAGTTGGTCCAAAAGTGGTTGAGAATCCAACAGATTATGCTTTGGCTTCCAACTTTATGTGGAGCTGTACAATGGCATTAAACGGATTAATTCAAAAAGGTGTTCCAAGCGACTGGGCAACGCACATGATTGGCCACGAATTGACGGCGCTTTATGGAATTGATCATGCGAGAACTTTGGCAATTATTGGCCCAAGTTTATATAAAGTCATGTTTGAAACCAAAAAGGGAAAACTGGCTCAATACGGAAGACGTATTTTTAATCTTTCTGGTTCTGACGAAGAAGTGGCTAAAGAAGCGATTAATAAAACTGTGGAATTTTTCCATACAATGGGAATGGACACTAAACTTTCTCAATACACAGAAAACTACAGCAATACCGCAGATTTTATTGTAAATCGTTTCGACGAAAGAGGCTGGAAAGGTTTGGGCGAAAATCAATTAGTAACTTTAGATAAAGTAAAATCTATCGTTGAACTTAGTTATTAAAGTATAAATTCCAAATTTTAAAAAATCCAAATTCCAATTAAGTCTAAGATTGGAATTTGGATTTTTTTTTATTGGAATTTCATAAAAAAAGGCGTTCTTAACAAGTTTAGGAACGCCTTTTTAAAATACTAAAACAAAACTAACTAACTCAAATTTTGATAAATTCATTAAAATTCTAATTTCTAAAGAGTTATAACGCAAGGAGTTAATTTTTATTGTGTAAGACTTATAAAATATTATTTATTTTTTTGAAAGGCTCTGAAAACCATAGCAATGAAAGGCTTTTAACAAATTTCTTAAATCAGATTTTATGTTATTATTACATTATTAAGTACTTTTGTTCCAAATTAATAAAATAATGAGCGAAAAATTAAAATTTGCAGTAATTGGAGGAGGAAGCTGGGCAACGGCAATTGCAAAAATGTTATGCGTTAATCTTTCAGAAATTGCGTGGTATATGCGTAATGAATCTGCAATCGAGCATCTTCAAAAATATAAGCACAATCCAAATTATTTAAGCTCTGTTGAGTTTGACACGAACAAACTTAAATTAACAAGCAATATAAACGAAGCGATAGAATATGCAGATTATATCATTTTTGCAATTCCATCTGCTTTTTTGGATGCCGAATTAAAAAACATGACGGTTTCCTTATCTGATAAAATTATTTTCTCAGCTATTAAAGGTATTGTTCCGGAAACAAGTTTAATTGTTGGAGAACACTTCCATATTCAATACGATATTCCTTATTACAATATTGGCGTAATTACAGGTCCTTGCCACGCAGAAGAAGTTGCCTTAGAAAGACTTTCTTATTTAACCATCGCTTGTGGTGATCCTGTAAAAGCATCTACAGTTGCCAAATCATTATCTGGAAATTACATTAAAGCAAAAATTTCAGACGATATTATTGGTACAGAATACGCTGCAATGCTAAAAAACATTTACTCTATCGCTGCCGGAATCGCACACGGTTTAGGTTATGGCGACAACTTTCAGTCGGTTTTGATGAGTAATGCGATTCGCGAAATGAAGAAATTCATCAGAAAAGTGCACAAAATGAAACGTAACATCAATGATTCTGCTTATTTAGGCGATTTATTGGTTACAGGATATTCCGTTTTCTCAAGAAACAGAATGTTCGGAAATATGATTGGAAAAGGCTATACAGTAAAAAGTGCTATGATGGAAATGAGCATGGTTGCCGAAGGTTATTACGCAACAAAAAGTGCCTACAAACTAAATCAGGGCTACGGAGCAAAAACACCAATTATAAATGCTGTTTATGCTGTTTTATATGAAGGAAAAGATGCTAAAACAGTTTTCTGGAAATTGACTGAGTCTTTGGATTGATTTTTTTTTAGTGAAAAGAAGAAAGAAGCAAGAAGCAAGACTTATCTTAAAAATAAAAAAAGAGCCAAACTGAATTTCAGTCTTGGCTCTTTCTTCTTTATTCTATTAATTCTTCGTTTAGTCTTTCCTCTTGCTTCTTGCTTCTTTTAAACTCTACTTCACCATAACTCCTTCAACAAACAAAATTGGCACTTCTTCAGTATCGTTTTCATTAATTGAATTAGCTTTAAAAATGAACTTTTTATCGTACAAAGTATTTCCGATGAAGAAAGTTACCATGAACTCATTATTAAGCGCCAAAAGGCTCTTTTCTATCAATTCTATCTTTACAACAGAAACTGAAGGAACCTCAACAAAAGCATGACGCAGGATTGAAGTTTTTTTCATTTCGCCATCAATAGTTCCAAACGCTTTTGAAACCACCATAACGCTGTCTAAGTTAAAATCACTATCGTTAACTAAATAAGCGTACCACACTTTTTCCATAAAATCGTCGTTCCATTCCTGCACTGCTGCAAGAAATACATTTTCGACTTCCGGGATTATTATATCTTTTTTCATGTTAGTCAAAAGTTTTAAAGTCGAAAGTCATAAAGTCGAAAATCAAAAGCCAATATTTTGGGACTTTCAACTTTCGACTTTATGACTTTTAGACTTAGAATTATATATTTGCTTTAAACTGCTCTAAGAAACGAACATCATTTTCATAAAACATACGAATATCACCAATTTGATATAAAAGCATTGCAATACGCTCTACTCCCATTCCGAAAGCAAAACCGTTGTACTCATCTGGGTTGATATCACAGTTTTTCAAAACGTTTGGATCTACCATACCGCAGCCTCCAATCTCCAACCAGCCAGTTCCTTTTGTAATTCTGTAATCGGTTTCTGTTTTTAGTCCCCAATAAATATCAATTTCAGCACTTGGCTCTGTAAATGGGAAATATGACGGACGAAGACGAATCTTTGATTTTCCGAACATTTCTTTTGTGAAGTAAAGTAATGTTTGTTTTAAATCGGCAAAAGACACATCTTTGTCAATGTACAATCCTTCTACTTGATGGAAAATACAGTGCGAACGTGATGAAATGGCTTCATTACGGAAAACACGTCCCGGAGAAATGGTACGAATTGGCGGTTTATGATTTTCCATATAACGCACCTGAACAGATGATGTATGCGTACGCAACAACACATCAGGATTTGTCTGAATGAAAAAGGTATCCTGCATATCTCTCGCCGGATGATATTCCGGTAAATTCAATGCTGTAAAGTTATGCCAGTCGTCTTCGATTTCCGGACCTTCAGAAACGTTGAATCCGATGTTAGCAAAAATATCGATGATTTGATTTTTTACGATAGAAATCGGGTGGCGCGAACCAATTAATACCGGTTCTTCAGCACGTGTTAAATCACCAAAAATTCCTTTAGATTCTTCTTTGCTTTCAAGTTCTTCCTGAATCTGCTTTACTTTTTCTTCAGCAACCGCTTTTAAAGTATTGATTACTTGTCCGAAATCTTTTTTCTGGTCGTTTGGAATATTTTTAAACTCAGTAAAAAGCTCTTTTAATAAACCTTTGCTACCAAGATATTTAATACGGAATTGTTCTAAAGATTCTTTGTTTTTTTCATTAAAGGCTTTCGCTTCCTCTATATGTTGTTTTATCTTATCTATCATTTTCCTTCAATAGTTGAGAGTACAAATTTAAGTAAAAAAGTGAGATGTTAAAGGTTAGACGTAAGAAGTATTTCTTAACTTTTCTAATATTTTTAGTCCAAAATCTAAAATCTACGCCCTAAAATCTAAAATTATTTACTCAATAAGTTTTCGTTCCAAAAAATAATTCACAATTGCTTCTTTCATCAAAACCGATTGTTCACCCGCTTTTAACGCTGGCAATTGCTCTTTTATTTTATAATGCGGCCATCCTTCGCTATCAAAAAAATCAAATTCGTAATAACCATAAGGTTCTAACAATCTGCAAATGGCAATATGCATTAGATTTAATTTTTCGTCTTTCTTAAATTGACGATGTATTTTTCCGAGTTCCTGAACTCCAATAAGGTAAATTATGGCATCCAAATCTAAGTCTTCGCCCTGCGAAAATTGATTTGAAAGTATATCGACGAGCTTTTCCCATCGTTCTTTTAACTGTATATCTCTAGACATTGTATGATTTTAGATTGTTGATTTTAGATATTAGATTGTTTAAAATTCAATTCTGAAGGGGGCAGAATCGCAATCTGAATTCTAAAATTTGATTTGCAAAGATACAGAGTTCAGATTCAATGTGACTAAAAAAATTAAACACATAAAATTATGCTTTGTAAAAACCTCTGAACCTTTGTCTCTATGCACCTCTGAACCTAAAAAAAATCTATATTTGCGCCTCATAAAACACCAAACCCAATCATGAGTTTTTTTGATATTATCGTTGCCGCGCTTTTAGGATACAGTTTGTATAAAGGAATTAAAAACGGCCTTTTTGTAGAAGTTGCTTCTTTTATTTCTTTATTATTGGGAATTTATCTTGCCATTAAATTTTCTTCACTAATGACCGGAATGATTTCAAAACATGTTTCCTGGAATCCGACTAATATTCAAATTACAGCTTTTATCTTAACCTTTATTCTGGTAGTAATTGGTGTTTATTTCCTTGCGAAAATTTTAACCGGAATTGCCGATTTTGCTATGTTAGGCTGGATGAATAAATTAGGCGGAGGTTTCTTTAGAGTTTTAAAAACCATTCTGATTCTGAGTATTTTTATTGCTTTATTCGAAAAAATCAACTTCAATAATACTTTTGCAAAAAAGGAAACTTTAGATAAATCTATTTTCTACAATCCGGTAAAAAAAGTTGCCGCTTTTGTTTATCCTTCGATCGAAAAATGGTACGAAACGTTTAAAAAAGAACATTCTGAGAAAACAGAAGAAGAAAAAGAACAGACAGAGAATTAATAGCTCGATCGTTTAGAATTAAACCCGACAGGTTTCAAAAACCTGTCGGGTTTGTTATTAAAAGCTTCAGAGAAGCTAAATATTTATAGAAATTAAATCACGCAAATGTAAAAAAGCTCCAGCGGAGCGACATATAAGATTGCGAAAAACTATATGTCGCTCCGCTGGAGCTCTATATTGTAAATGTCTTTTTTTCTATAAATATTTCGCTTCTCCGAAGCTTACCTATCTATAATTAAAATATTGTTTTTAAAAATTGATTTCCTTCTTTTCTTCTTTCTTCAAAACAATTTCTTGTTTTTTATCTCCAAAAAACAAAGTTGTTTTTCCTCCAAGTTTAGAAGAAATAATTACTTTTTCAGGGTTTTTATTATTCCAATTCATTTCAATTTCAAATCCTCCTCTTGCACAAATTCCTTTTACAGAACCCTCTGACCACGCATCTGGCAAAGCAGGAAGTAATCTAATTTCATTCTCGTCTGATTGCACTAACATTTCGGCAACAGCAGCTGCACCACCAAAATTACCATCAATTTGAAACGGCGGATGCGCGTCAAATAAATTCGGATACGTTCCTCCTCCTCTTCTGGGTTTTTCTGTTTTCTTTCCGTCCGGATCTACGTAACGTAATAATTCACGATACATTTTATAAGCGCGATTTCCGTCCCAAAGTCTTGCCCAAAGATTGATTCTCCATCCTTTTGACCAGCCTGTGGTTTCGTCGCCTTTTATTTCTAATGTTTTCTTAGAAGCTTCCGCTAAATCAGGAGTTTTTAAAGGTGTAATATGATCACCAGGGAAAAGTCCAAATAAATGCGATTGATGACGGTGTTTTGGATCATTATCTTCCCAATCGAAATACCATTCCTGCAGATTTCCTTTTTTACCAATTTGATATGGATGCAGTTTTGAAAGTGCTGTTTCCAGTTTTTTTCTGAAATCAGTATCCGTATTTAATACTTTTGAAGCTTTAATTGTTTTGTCAAAACATTCGCGAATCATAGCCAAATCTGCAGTTCCGCCATATAATGTTGCGCCCACAAATCCGTCAGCCAGTTTATATTGATTTTCTGGAGAAGTGGATGGCGAAGTAATTAAATTTCCGTTTCTATCGGTCACAAGCCAGCCCAAACAAAATTCGGCTGCGCCTTTCATTAACGGATAACCTTCTTTTTTCAAATAATCCTTATCCTGAGTAAAAGTATAATGTTCCCAAATATGTGTGCTCAGCCAAGCTTCTGCCATTGGCCAGCAAGCCCACATTGGATCTTCTTTTCCAAACTGTCCAACCGGATTAGTCATTGCCCAGATATCCGAATTGTGTGCCGCCGCCCAGCCTTTATCTACTCCATAAAAAGTTTTAGCCGTTACTTTTCCTGTTACCGAAAGGTTTTTAATAAAACTCAAAAGCGAAGAATGCATTTCAGAAAGATTGGTATTTTCTGCCAGCCAGTAATTTTCTTCTACATTGATATTCATTGTATAATTACTGCTCCAGGGCGGATTCACATACGGATTCCAAAGTCCTTGTAAATTCGCCGGAACTCCCAAAGTTCTTGAAGAACTGATTAATAAATATCGTCCGAAATTGAAATATAAAATCTCGAGATTTTTATCTTCTTTTCCATCTGCGTAGCGCAATAAACGTTCGTCTGTTGGTAAATCTGGAGCGGTTGTCTTTCCTAAATCTAAATTGACACGATTAAAGAATTTTTGATAATCGGCAATGTGAGATTCTTTTAATTTGTCGAATGGTTTCTCGTATGCTTTATTGAGATTTTGCAAAGCAATTGAAACGTCATCTAAACCTTCTGATGCTGGATTTTTGTCGAAACCGTTAAAGCTTGTTGCGACCGAAACAAAAATAATCGCTTCTGTCGCATCTTTTAAAGTTAAAGTTTCTCTCGAACTTGTAATTTTTCCATCTGTTTTTTTGATTTGGACTAAACCCGTAAATCTTGTTCCTCTATCCTTTAAATTCAGATATTTTTGGGGAACATTATATCCTCCATTTTCGTGAATTGGCGCAGAACCTGTTATTACTAAAATATTGTTTCGCACCTCAACATTTGATTTTAAAAGACTTTTTAAATTAATATCGAAATTTAAAGCTCCTTTTTGATCGGCTGTCAATTTGATAATCATGACTTTATCCGGAGCAGATACAAAATATTCGCGCGTATATTTTATGCCCGCCATTTCGTAACTTACTTTTGAAATCGCATTAGAAAGATCCAGTTCACGATGATAATTTACTGCTTTTCCCTTTTCTGAATTATTGATTTCTAATGTCCCCAAAGGCGCATACGATTCGGAGTTTTTTCCCTGAACTTTTTTATTGAGTTCTTCTGCCAGTTTGTAGTTTTCATTTTGTAAAGCTTCACGAATTGCCGGAATGTTTTTGTAAGCTTCCGGACTCATATTCGCATTTACGGGTTCGCCTGACCAAAGTGTAATATCATTTAAATAAATTTTATCTGAATTGGCGCCTCCAAAAACAGTTGCGCCCATTTTTCCGTTTCCTAAAACTAAGGTTTCTTCAAAGAATTCTGCGGGCTTATTGTACCACAAAACGTGTTTGGATTGTGCTGAAATGTTTGTATAGTAAGATGTGAAAAGTAAAATGAGAAATGTTTTTATGAGGTTTGAGTTCATTTTGGAGCGTTTTTATGTTGCTTTCAAATGTTCCTATGGAACATAATTACAATATTTATTTTTTTATCAACGGATTTCATCCGTTACTACCGATGAATTGTTCCTAACGGAACATTTTTAATTTATTTTCATTCAAACAAGTTTCAAAAAATAGTTTTCAAAGACTTTTTACATCTCACTAATTACTACTCACTAAGAGCTATTTACTCACTTTATAAACTTCATTCGCCGTAATCATTTCCCAATTATCGGTTCTAAATGGTGATGCCGGAAATTTTTCTTTATTAAAAAGATTAATCTCTGTATCATCATCTGCCCAGCCGTAATGAACTGCAACGGGATTTTGAACCTGATCGCTTGAAACAATTATTTTGTTGTCTTTTATTATCGCTTTCGCGGAATGAAAAACTTTGTCTGTTCCGGCGATTTCGAAACCTTTTAATTCATCGTTATTTGCCGTTGATAATCCGCTGCCGATATTATCAAAAGTCAAAATGATTTGATTTTCTTTTATTTCCTGAGATTTATAAGTTGGTCCGCTGTGAACTTGCTTTTTGCCGTAAATATTATTTAAAGCAACTGCAGCCAAACGTAAACCAATATCTTGTTTGTTGGTTGGGTGAATATCTTTTGCGTTTCCAATGTCTGTCGTAACTGCCATTCCTGTGTTTGGCAATTTTAAAGTTTGAGATTGCGCTTCGCGAAGTTCTGCCCAACGGCTTCCTTTTTGGCTGTTTCCTCCAAATTCGTTGAAAGTCGATAATTGAACAAAATAAAAAGGAAAATCACCTTGTTTAAATTTTGTTCGCCAGTCTGTAATCATTAACGGAAATGCTTTTTTATATTGATTCGCTCTCCAAACATTGGCTTCGCCCTGATACCATAAAACGCCTTCAATAGCATACGGAACCAGCGGATTTACCATTGCATTGTATAATAATGACGGATAACTATTTGGCGATAAAGATGTTTTTACTACAATAACTTTAAATTTCCATTTCCCGTCAAGCGGAAGAACTTTACTTCCAACGGTTAATTTTAAATCTTCTGCTTCGCCATAAATTCCGCCGCCGCCGCTGTTATCAACTATTCTAACTGCGATTACATTTTTTCCTTCTTTTAAAATATTCGACGGAATTTCATAAACACGTCTAGCGTCCCATTGTGTGTTTTGACCAACTTCAATTCCGTTTACATACGTAATGTCTTCGTCATCGATTTTAGCCAGACTTAAAACTGCTTTGTTTTTAATATCTTCTGCAGAAAGTGTAATTGTTTTTCGCATCCAGACTACGCCGTCTAAATCGCCCAACGGCTGATTTTCCCATAAACTTGGCGTATTCAGTTCGCCCCAAAAAGCATCATCAAAAGTTAAATCTTTAAAAGTATTTTCATTTTCTGTACTTACCGGAGTTCCCTGAATTCTTTCGACTCTTTCTTTCATGTTTTTGGCGTACAATTTTGAAATAGAATCTACATTTAGTGAAGGAACTTCAGCAATCATAGATTTGAAATCGTCGCTTTTTTGAAAAGCTTCACGACTTGTCCAGGTTTCAACATTTGTTCCTCCCCAAGAAGTATTTATAATTCCAATTGGAATTTTTAATTCAGCATATAATTTTCTGGCGAAATAATACCCAACTGCTGTAAAATTGCCAACCGTTTCTTTGTTTGCTGCTTCCCATTTTCCGGCTTTTAAATCGTCTTTTGGTTTTCCGCTTAAATCTTGTGCCACTCCAAAATGACGAATCATTGAATAATCAGAATTTGCAATTTCTTTTTCGGCATTCATCGTTTTAGAAACCTGAAATTCCATATTCGATTGTCCGCTGCAAATCCAGACTTCACCAACCAAAACATTTTTGATCGTGATTTTATTTTTTCCGATAATTATTAATTCGAAAGGTCCGCCTGCTTTTTCAGAATTAAGATTTAAAGTCCATTTTCCGTTTTTATCGGCCGTTGTTTTTTGAATTTGTTTGTTAAAATGAACCTCGATTTTTTCATCTGCATCAGCAAAACCCCAAATTGGAATTTTTTTATCTCTTTGCAATACCATTCCATCAGAAAACAGCAAAGGCATTTTGACATTAGCATTAGCTAAAACATTTATTATCAGAAAAATAAATACAATACTTTTTTTCATTTCTTCTCAATTTAAATTGTTTAAACCACATAAGTGATATAAGTAAAACAAGCTTTGGATTAAACAAAAACTTAAATTATCTTATATCACTTATATGGTTTTATAAAAATTTCTTACTGTAATCCTTCTTTCAGAGCTGTTAAAACCTGAGTATCAAAAACGGTATTATTTGTTCTGTTAAAAATTCCGAAACCGTTGTTTCCAATACTTCCTTCGTCCCAATAAAAAGGTAATAATCCATTTGCTTTTGCCGTTTTTACGACCGTTTTTAAATAATACGCTCTCGAAGCTAAATGTAAAGTTAAGGCATCTCCAGTTAAAGTCGTTCTACGAATTGCTCCAAATTCTCCAAGCAAAACCGGAATTCCTTTATCGACAAACTGGGTTTTCATTAATTTGAAATTTTTCTCCAAATCAGCTTCTTCTCCATAAGTTGCATTTCGTTCTGTGTCTGTTATTGAGTGATAATTTGCTCCCCAATAATAGAACATTTTTCCCCAAGTTTCATCTTTAGTTAATCCGCCAAAATTCCACGGAGCGTAATAATGAACCTCAACCATCATTTTATTGGCCACTTTATCTGTTGGTAATGTGGTCATTAATTTATTCGTTTTTTCGATATCTGTCGTTGGTCCCTGAATAACTAAAACACGATTTGCATTTTTTCCGCCGGTAGAACGAACGGCATCAATAAATGTTTGATGATACGAAGTTAAAACTGCCATTTGTGCTGCATCTTCAACTGCTGGTTCATTGGCACTTGCAAAAAGAAGATGTTCGTCAAATCCGCGTAAATGTGTTGCGATTTGTTCCCAAAAAGCTTTTTGTTTGGCATTGTTTTCTACTTTTTTGGCTTCGGTAATATTATTTTCCAGCCAGCCGCCGTCCCAGTGAATATTCACTACAACATACATATCATTATCAACACAATACTGAATGACTTCTTTAACTCTGTCCAGCCATTCTGCTTTAATTTTTGCCGTTGCAGCATTTTCTAAATATTGATTCCATGAACACGGAATTCTTATCGCATTGAATCCATTTGCTTTAACGGCATCTATTAAATCTTTTGTCACTTTTGGATTTCCCCACGCGGTTTCTCCACCAGTTGCTTCTAAGGTGTTTCCGATATTCCAGCCTAATTTTATTTTCGCTGCCAATTGAGCCGCTGTACTCGACATTCCTGATGCATCAGCTGCAATTGGATTGGTATTGTAACTTGGATATAAACTTGTAACTACAGCTGCTCCAGCCTGTGTAACCGCAATTTGTATGGACGAAGTTTCGCTCGAACTAATTGTAATGGTTGCCGTTCTTGCTTCTGTACTTGTGTTTTCTGAAGCTGTAATTTTAACGGAAATTGTTCCAGAAGTTCCTCCCGCCTGACTTAACTGAATCCAGCTTGAACCTGGATTACTAATTGTCCATGCTGTAACATTTGTTGTAATTTTTACGCTGGCTTCGCTTCCTTTGCTGAGAAAATCAATTTTATTAGTATCGATTGTAAGTGTTTTTGCAACAGTTTTTTCATCTTCTTTATCAGAACTGCATGCCCAAATACTTAAAAATGAAAAGCATAAAAACGTACTCAATAAATAAGTTTTAATTGTATTTTTCATCTTATTTAATTGTTACATCAAGTTTGAATTTTAAATCTCTTGAAGAATTCCCCACGTTTAAAGTGTATTTTCCCGGTTCAATTGTCCATTTTTTGGCCGCAACATCATAATAAGCCAATTCTTTTACCGGAACTTTAATCGTAACGGTTTCAGTTCCTCCGGCTTTTACCAATACTTTTGCAAATCCTTTTAATTCTTGCGCTGCACGTGTTACTTTAGAATTTGATTTTGAAGTATATAATTGAACTACCTCTTTTCCATCTACTTTTCCTGTGTTTTTTACTTCAACAGAAACGGAGATTGTTTCGTTTTGAGCATACGAAGTTTTATCTGTTTTTGCATTTCCAAAAGCAAAAGTCGTGTATGATAATCCGTAACCAAAAGGATATAATGGCGCAACATTTTTAGTATCAAACCAACGGTATCCTATTAAAATTCCTTCTGCATAATTTACCGTTTTGTCTCCAGGGAAACTGTTAGTAGCGTGTGCAGGAGAATCTTTTAACTGTTTTGGCATTGTCCAAGGTAATTTTCCTGACGGATTTACTTTTCCTAATAATACATCGGCTAAAGCATTTCCTCCTTCAGAACCGTTAAACCAAGACCAAACTACAGCTTGCGATTTTTGGCTGATATTTTCTATTTGAAAAGGTGCTCCGGCAACAAAAACTACAATTGTTTTAGGGTTTACTGCCAATACTTTCTGAATTAATTCTTCTTGTCCGAAAGGCAAATGTAAATCTCTTCTATCTGAAGCTTCTGTTTCGTAATCGCGGTTGGAACCCGCAAAGATGATTGCAACATCAGAGTTTTTAGCAGCATCTACCGCTTCCTGCACTTTTGCAGGATCTAGTTCATCAATTGTAACTGGACCGTTAGCCGTAATATTTCCTAAATTTCCTCTGTTCTTTTTATCGTAACGCTCTAAATATCCTTCAGCATAATTGATTTTTATGGAAGATGGAAGTCTGTTTTTTAAACCTTCAAGCGGCGTGATTTCTCTTTTCGTTTTTACTCCGGCGCCAAATCCGCCAAGAGCGTTTTTCTTTGTTGCGTTATTTCCAATTACGGCGATAGATTTAACTCCGTCTAATTTTAATGGCAATGCGTTATTTTCATTTTTCAATAAAACAACTGCTTCTGCTGCTATTTTATAAGCATCTTGATAATGTGCTTCGGTTGCTATGCTTCCTTTTGCACGCTCGCCGCCGCCCATTGCTTTAACCTGGAATAAAACTCGTAAAATGCGTTTTACATGCAGATCAATTTCTTTTTCTGAAACTTCTCCGGATTTTACTGCAGCGATTAATTTATCGGCTAAGAAAAATTCATTGAAAGGTTTTGGCGTTCCCATTTCAATATCTAAACCATTTTTTAATGATTTTGCTGTAGAATGCACCGCAGCCCAGTCTGAAACCACAATTCCTTTAAATCCCCATTCGTCACGAAGGATTTTATTCAGCATATAATCATTTTCACATAAATATTCTCCTCTAAATTTATTGTAAGCGCCCATTATGCTGTAGGCTTTTGCTTCTTTTACAGAAGCTTCAAAAGCAGGAAGGTAAATTTCACGAAGTGTACGCTCGTCAATCTGCACATCTACAAAATCACGATTCGTTTCCTGATTGTTTGCGGCGAAATGTTTTACGCACGCCATTACATCTTTTTCCTGTAAACCAACGATCAAAGGCACGGCGATTTTTTTATTCAAAAATGGATCTTCAGACATGTATTCGTAAGTTCTTCCTCCAAGCGGCGTCCTTACCATATTAATTGCCGGAGAAAGTAACATATCTTTGTCTCTTGCTCGTAATTCTTCACCTAAACTAGTTCCGAAAGTATGTGCCATTTCAGAATTCCATGTTGCTGCCAAAGCGCCTCCCGCAGGATAATAAGTTGCAAAATCGTTTGTCCAGCCTGCCGGGGCCCAATTATCTCTTGAAATTTCTTCGCGAACTCCAAGCGGACCGTCGGCCATTTTTAATTCTGGGATTCCTAAACGTTTTACACCTGCGTTGGCGAACATGCTGTTTCCGTGCAGCATTCCAACTTTTTCCTCAAGTGTCATTTGAGAAATTAATTTATCTATTTCGGCATCATGTTCTGTGCCGATTTCTTTTCCTAAATATTCCTTTTGAGCTGATTCAGATTCTGAATTTTGTACTTCATTTTTGCACGAAACAAACAACATCACCGCTAGTGCCGCTGAGAAGTATATAAATTTGTTTTTCATTGATTGTGGTTTTTTAGTTTTTAGATTTTATAGATAGTTTACTGTTTTACAAATCTAAACATATAAACGTCATTTTCGTTAATTGCAATTTCTCTGTTGAATGTTCCTTTTGCGTCGATTTTTATTTTTTCTGATGAAAGAAGACAATTACTATTTTTTTCTTTGAGCAGTTTTACCTGTTCTTTACTCAATTGTTTCGGGCTTTTCATTTCCAGATAATCGGCATAAACATCGTGTGTTTTATAACCAACTTTGTAGATTTCTAAATCGTATTTTCCTTTTGCTAAATTGTCTAATTCGATTTTTACAATTCCTTTTGATTTCGAAGGCAAATCCTGAAGATAATAGGTTTGATTTAAAACTTTATCGCCCGGATGTGTATTGGTAAAATCCCAAAATAAAAGCTGAACATCGCCTTTTTTATTTTTGGTTATCCACGAATTTTTATCGGTATTTTGAAGTTCTGTTTCTCCCAGTTTATTCATTAAATAATACGAGAAATAAGCCGGCTTTTTAATTCCCTGCGTATTTAACAATCCGAAACCGCCGTGAAAAGGGGTAAATCTTGGTCCGGCTTCTTCAAAAATATCGGTGAAAACCCAATACGACATGGAGTTTGCCGCATTGCCGACTTGTTTTATTTTCTGCAAAATATACGCCGCCGAATGGTAACTGTCGTGAATTGGATCTGCCGGAGTATACGATGTGCTCCATTCTGTATAATGCAATTCTAAATTTGGTTTTGCCGAAGCTGTAATTTGTTTTCTTGAATTTAAAATATCGCCGCTTACACTGAATTCATCCTGACTTAAAATTGTTCCCGATGTTCCGAATTCATCCAGATATCCGTGTTTTACTCCGTAAGTATGAGTTGAAACAAAATCCATCGGAACGTTATTTTTTGCACAAAAATCTATTGTTTCAGGAACCCATGCCGCGCCCGCCGTTGCAGGTCCGCCAACTTTGTAATCTGGATTTACGCTTTTTACAGCACGTGCGCTATATTCATATAATTTGAAATAATCTGCCTGAGTTCCTGTCCAAAAACCCGGAGATAAATTGGGTTCATTCCAAACTTCAAAATACCATGTTTTTACTTCTTTTGCTCCGTATCTTTCAGTAAAATGCTGAGCTAAATTTTTAATTAAATTTTCCCATTTTTTATAATCTTTTGGAGGCGTTACATTTCCTTTCCACCAAAAAATAGTTTCTTTTCCGCTTGCTAAAGCATTCGGCATAAAACCTAATTCTACAAATGGTTTCATTTTCAGACTTACAATATAATCAAATAAAACGTCAACATATTGATAGTTATACTCGGGATTTCCTTTTTCGTCTTCGCGATAAACCGCCATGTCATCGGTTAGTAAACCATGCATTCGGATATATTTAAAATCGCATTCTTTTTTTACCAATGCCAGTTGTTCCTGCCACTCGGCGCGAAGGCCTTCGTTTGCTCTTCCGGCGCCAATGCATTCTTTAAACATGGTGTTTAGTTTTCCTCCTTCTTTTCTGTAATCGACTTTTATAATTCGGTTTTCAGCATTGTTATTTTGTCCAATAATTTGGATTGAATGAATTAAAACTATTGCTATTAAAAGTTTTTTCATTTGGAAATGGTTTTATTTATTTTTTTGCCACAGATTAAAAGGATTCTAAAGGTTTTTTTCTTTTTTTTACTCTCGCAGATTTAACAGATAACGCAGATTTAAATCATTTTAAACTGTGTGTATATTTTATTTACACAGAATTAGAATAAAAAATCTGCGTTATCTGCTAAATCTGCGAGAACATAAAAATCTTTTTAATCTTTTTAATCTGTAGCTAAATGTTTTATTTTCTAACTATATGTTAGACGCACTGCAGTGCGTCTCTACAAATTGCTTTGCGGATATCGTTGTGTTGAGTAAACCCGACAGGTTTTTAAAACCTGTCGGGTTTAACGTCTAACTTTTAACATTTAACTTCTAACCCAAATTACAATTTTTTAAATCGAATTGCTGTTCCGCCAGCTCCGCCTAATTTTATTTTTAGTGAATCGGAAGCTTTTACTGTTTTCTTTGAAATTGCAACTGCTTCTGGATTGTGTTTTTGATCTGTTCCTTCGGCATCGGCATAAATTTGTGCTTCGTACGTGGCGTTTTTATCTAAAAATGAAAGTGAAATTTCCAATTCTCTTGGGTTTTCATTTGTGATACTTCCCAAAAACCAATCGGCGCTGTTTCTGTCTTTACGTGCTGTTGTGATGTATTGACCAATTTCTCCATTTAAAACTTTTGTGTCTTCCCAATCTGTCGGAACATCTTTTAGGAATTGTAAAGCTGGTTTTCCTTCGTAGTTTTCAGGAAGATCAGCAAGCATTTGAATTGGAGAATATGTGGTTACATAAATTGCCAATTGCTGTCCAACTGTTCCCTGAATTCTTTTTCCCGGATAACCTTGTTTTACCTCAACATCAAAAATTCCAGGCGTGAAATCCATTGGCCCAGAAAGTAATCTTGTAAACGGAATAATACTTAAATGATTCGGCGGATTTCCTTCGCTCCATGCATTGTATTCTTGTCCGCGTGCTGCTTCTCTCGAAACCATGTTTGGAAAAGTTCTTCTTTCTCCGGTATCTTTTATGGATTCGTGGTATAAAACGGCTAAATCATATTGTGCTGCTTTTTCTAAAATATATCTGAAATAATTTACTCCAAACTGCCCAAAATGCATTTGTTTCATATTTAATTTAGAACCCACGTGACCAATTTTTACGGTATGAATTCCGAGTTTTTTGTATAAAGCAAAACCTTCGTCAACTTGTTTTAGGTAATTAATCAGGTTTGAACCTGTTTCATGATAACCGATTAATTCGATGTTCTTTTTCTTGCCATATTCAACTACTTTTTCTAAATCGAAATTGTCGGCATTTTGAGTAAAACTGAACATGTGCATTCTGTTTTCATACCAGCCCGGCGTCCAGCCTTTGTTCCAGCCTTCGATCAATAAATGATGAAAACCTTCTTTTGCCGTAAAATCAATATATTCTTCGGCGTGTTTTGTGGTTGCGCCTTGTTTATCGCTTTCCCAAAAAGTATATTTTCCAATGTGCATTCCCCACCAAATTCCTAAATATTTATAAGGTTTGAAATAGCTGTTTGTGTTTTTTAATTTGTTTGGTTCGTTCAGATTTAAAATCAAATAAGACATAATTAAATCTGCTGGTTTTTCACCAATTTGAATTGTTCTCCAAGAAGATGTGAAAGTATCTTTTACACGAACTTTAACACCATCCGCCCACGGAACTAAATCTGTTTTCAATTGTGTGCCTTCATTATTTACCAAAGTTGTACTGGCGTAATCGATCAAATTTGCTTCGTGAAAACTCAAGGCTAATCCGCTTTTACTTTCGATTGTAAGCGGAGTTAAAACTGTATCCAAAGTACTTACCGGAGAATCTTTAAAAAGATATTCGTCACGGTTTTCTCTGTTTGCAGGAATCCACCATGCTTTTCCGTCTTCTTTTAAATTAAAAGTCGTTTTTTCATCCATAATGAAAATACTGTCTTTTACATTTTGTTTTGGATACACATATCGAAAGGCAACTCCGTCATCGAAAGCGCGAAACTGAATTTCTAACTTTCTCTTATTTCCGCTTTTTTGCTGTAATTCTACCGAAAGCTGATTGTAGTGATTTCTAATGTTTTTCTTTTCTCCCCAAACTTGTTCCCAAGTTTCATCAAAAGTGGATTTTTTTACATTTTTGATTTCGAAATTGGTACTAAAATCTTCATTTCCTTTCAATAAAAATCCTAAATCCGATGGTGTGATTATTTCCGTTTTTCCGTGTGAAACGGAGTATTTTGGAGCATTTTTTACAAGCTCAAATTTGATTTTATTTTGTCCGTTTGGCGAAGCTAGTTCGTAAGCGTTTTTTGCTTTTTGGCTGTAGCCAATGGAAACTGAAAGCAATAAAGCGGGAAGAATGAGGTGTTTTTTCATGGTCATTTTCTTAATTCATTTTTTAATAAATCGGGCATCGGCAGGGCTTTCGCCCGATTTAGAAACTCAACAAAAACTTATTTTTATCCTTAGTTGGGATTTGTTTTTTTAGGCCACAGATTGCACAGATTAAAAGGATTTTTTTTTAAATTCTTTGTCTGTTTTTGTTCTCGCAGATTTTGCAGATTGAGCCGATTTTATTTTTTTATTGATTTAAAAGATAAAAAAAATCTGCATGATCTGCTAAATCTGCGAGAGTAATAATCCTTTTAATCTGTGCAATCTGTGGCATATATCTTTATTTTATCCACTCTGTTTTAAAAGTGGTTTTTCCTTTTAATGGATTTGCTGTTACGTCGAACTTGTTTCCGTTTTTGGTCACTTTTATTTCCTGAACTGCGGTATCATTTGGTAAAAAAACTTTGGCTGTCGCCGAAGTGGTTTTATCACTTGCATAAACTTTCAACGTCAATTTACTCCAATCCATATCTTTTGTAGACTGTGCTAAACCGATGTGTGGCAATGCAGTTCCGTCTTTTACCAAAACTACAATTGGCACTTCACCCGCTTTGATTTTATGCCATCCTGATTGATATACTTTTTTAGTTTGATAATCAATCCAGGTTCCTTCCGGAAGATAAACATCTCTTTCTGTAACTTCTTCAAAAAGCGGTGCAACCAAAATACTTGATCCGAATAAATATTCATTATCTACTAACCAAGCTCCCGGATCATTTGGATATTCTACAAATAAAGCACGCATCATTGGTAAACCTTTTTGTGAACTTTCTTTTGCCTGAGCGTAGATATATGGCATTAATTCATAACGCATATTATCGGCTTTTCTAAATCCTTCCAAGAAATCTTTGCTGTATAACCAAGGTTCGCGCGGAGGCTCGCCGTGGCTTCTTACATGCGAAGTAAACATTCCGAATGGCGCCCATCTTCTGTATAAATTCTCAGGAGATTTTGTTGCAAATCCTCCAACATCATGACTCCAGAAACTGAATCCGCTTAAGCCTAATGAAAGTCCGCCGCGTAATTCTGCCGACATCGCTCCGTTTGAAGTTTCGGCGTCTCCGCCCCAATGCAACGGATAACGTTGACTTCCTGCCCAAGTACTTCTTGCCCAGATTAAAGTGTATCCTTTTTCTTTTTGAGTAATTTCGGCGACAGCCTTATTATATCGTAACGGATATAAATTATGTTCATAAAAACCTGTTCTTCCAGAATGATAAATTCCGTCTGGTGGAGCAGCTTCTCCAAAATCAACTTTGAAAACTGAAACGCCTTCATCGAATAATTTTTTCAATTTTCCTTGGTACCAAGAAACTGTTTCCGGATTTGAGAAATCTAAAACAGCATCTTCATACGGAAGATTTCCTTTTCGGTCTCTTACCGCAAGATTTTTGTCCATAATTTCAGGAAACAAAGTATTCTTTGGTGTGAAATAGGGTAATTGCCATAAACACACATGGAAACCATCTTCTTTTAAATCTGACATCATTTTTTTAGCATCTGGGAAACGAGATTTGGCAAACTCGTAATTGTTTCTCCAGTCTACATCAAACCAGCCTGTATCGTAGTGAATTACATCGGTTGGGATTTTGTATTTACGCAAATCTCTTGCTACATCACGACCTTCTTTTTCTGTAAAATAAGTAATTCTGCTCATCCAGAAACCGAATGACCAAAGCGGCGGCATGGCGGCTTTTCCAGTTAAATTCGTGTATTGATCTAAAATGTCTTTCGGTTCTCCAATGAAGAAAAATAAATCGGCTTCGTCATCGCCAATGTACATTTCGTTGGCACTTCCAAAATATTTTCCAAAGTCAACTGTAATTGGTGTTGAATGATGCATGAAAACTCCGTAACCGCGGCTGCTCATGTAAAACGGAATTGGTTTGTACATGGTTTCATTTTGGATTCCGTTTGCATCATCCGTCCATAAAACTACTTTTTGTCCGCGTTTGTTAAATTGTGTGAATGATTCTCCGCAGCCAAATATTTTTTCGTCTGGTTCTAAGCTGAAAGCCGCGCCCATACTTCTTGAATAATCGCTGTTTCTGCGAACATAAGAGAACGGAAGTGTTGGTGTATAAGAGTTTTTAAAATCGGTATCATGAAGTGTACTTGTCAGCAATTTTCCATTTTCATCGTAGATTTTTACATGCCACGGTTTTGTCAAAATTTCAACTTTCCCGTGTTTGCTTGTATAACTGTGACCGCCTTCAATTTTAGAATATTTCCATAATTCAGGATGATTTGGCGCAACGCCGTCAACTAACATTAAAGATTCTTTTTGTGGATGAAATTGCGGTCCTGAAGTTGTTTTTATTCTGATGGTTCTATCTGAAACAAATTGAATTTCGAACGGCAAAACTGGTGATTCTTCATATTCTGTTGTTGGAAATTCGTTTGCTTTTTCAACGTCTGGTTTCATCATCATGTTGTTGAAAGCCTGACGTGTTTTATAATTGTATCTTAGATATTTAATTGTTCCTTTTCCCGTTGCAGGATCAAAAGAAGCTAATTCATCGGCAAAATAAAAAGTGTTCAGGTAATTCTGAAAATCTTTGCTGATGTCAATTGGTGCGTTTAACACATCTGCATTTTGGATTTGTGCCGATGCTTTTGGCGAAAGCAGCAATCCAAACATAAGGACTGAAAACAAAGTGGTTAGTTGTGAGTTTTTCATTAGTTTAGTTTTTGTATTTCCTTCCTGCAAGGTTTTCAAAACCTTGTAGGTTTATATTTTTTCTTCTATTTAAAATCTCATTATACCTACAAGGTTTTGGAAACCTTGCAGGAATGTTGATGTTGCATTTTTTTATTCTGTTGTAATTACAATTGTTGCTGGTTTTAGTCCGTTTGCTTTTGCTGTTAATTCCAGTCTTCCTGTTTTATCTCCAGACTGAACGATTACTAAACATTTTCCTGCCAAAGCGGTATGTTTTGTTCCTTTATACGATTCGTGACTTACCGGATTTCCGCTGCAAACTCCCACTATTTTTCCGTTTCCTGTTAATGAAAAATTGATTTCATTATTGGCATTTGGAACCAGAGTTTCTTTCTCATCTAAAATATCTACAGTAACAAACGACAAATCGTTTTTGTCTGCTTTTATTGTGCTTCTGTCGGCAGTCAGTTTTAATTGAGATGGATTTCCAGCTGTTTTAATTTCTTTTTCTAAAACCACTTTTCCGTTTTTACGAGAAACTGCTTTTAACGTTCCTGCCTGAAAAGGAATTCTCCACATTACGTGTAAATCGTCTCCTTTTTTGCTTCTCTTTCCAACTGATTTTCCGTTTACGAAAAGTTCAACCTCATCGGCTTTATTATAGTAAGCCCAAACGTCAACAGTTTGTCCTGATTTCCAATTCCAATGCGGGAAAATGTGAAGAACCGTTTTGTCTGTCCATTCGCTTTGATACATATAATACACATCTTTCGGGAAACCGGCTAAATCTACAATTCCGAAATACGAACTTACCGACGGCCATTCGTACGGAGTTGGTTCTCCGATATAATCGAAACCTGTCCAGATGTACATTCCAGAAAGGAAATCGTGTTTTTTAATGACTTTCCAGGTTGCTTCGTGCGTTGAACCCCAAGGCGCCTGCACTTGGTCGTAAGCAGAAACCGTATTTCCGGGATTTCCTTCTGTAAATTTAAGATCCCATCTTACGGGCCATTTTTTAATGGTATCTGAAACAGCATCATAATAACCACGTGTTTCTAAACCTGAAGTAGTTTCGGTTGCTATAAAAGGTGTGTTTGGGAAATTTTTTTGATGATATTCATATGTTTGATGCGCATAATTGTATCCGATTAAATCTAAAATTCCAGATTTTGCAATGGCATTAAACTGAACGTTCTTTTTTTCGAATTGCAATGTTACGGCATCAATATTCATATTTACCGGCGGATTCATCGCTGCCGTAAGTGGTCGGGTTTTATCAAAACTGCGTACAATACCGGCTAGTTCTTTTGCAATTTCAACTCCGGTTTCATTCCATTGTTCGGGTATTTCATTTCCGATACTCCAAATAAAAATACTTGGGTGATTTCGGTCGCGGCGCAATTGATCAATTAAATCTTTTTTATGCCATTTATCCCAATCATTTGCGTAATCGTATTTGGTTTTGTTTTGTTTCCACATATCAAAAGCTTCATCCATAACAATGAAACCCATTTTATCGCATAAATCTAAAAGTTCAGGAGCGGGAGGATTGTGCGAAGTTCTGATTCCGTTTACGCCCATTTCTTTCAGAATTTCCAATTGACGTTCGATTGCCCGCGTGTTGATTGCAGAACCCAAAGGTCCTAAATCGTGATGCATACAGACTCCTTTTATTTTGACTTGCTTTCCATTCAAAATAAAACCTTTGTTCAAGTCAAATTTAAAATCTCTAATTCCGAAAGTGGTTTTGTATTGATCAATGATTTTATCGTCAAGCGAAATTTCGGTAACTGCTGTATACAATTCCGGATTTTCAACTGACCATAAAATTGGATTTTCAACTTCTGCCGCTTGATTCAGAATTTGATTTTCGTTGGCATTGATGGTTATATCTTGAGTAACCGACGTTACTTTTTTATCTTCTTTAAAAATAGTGGTCGTTACCGTTGCTTTCTTGCTTTCTTTGTATTGATTTTTAATTGTTGTTTCAATACTTATAGAAGCTTTATCGGCCGTAACTTTTGGAGTTGTAATATAAGTTCCCCATTGTCCAACATGAAGTTTGTCTGTGGTTTCTAACCAAACATTTCTAAAAATTCCTGATCCGGAATACCAGCGTGAATTAGGTTGTTTTGAATTGTCAACCTTAACGATTATTTCGTTGGTTTTTTCTCCGTAATTTAAGTATGGGGTAAGCTCATATTGAAAGCCAATATATCCGTTTGGACGTTTTCCTAAATGATGTCCGTTTATCCAGACTTCGCTGTTTTTATAAACGCCGTCGAAGGTTATTGATATAGTTTTATTTATATCTAAAGAATCTATTTTAAATATTTTTTTATACCATCCTAAACCTCCATTTAGCGAGCCGCCCCCATATCCTGCTGGGCTTTTCTCATCAAATTTACCTTCTATACTCCAATCATGCGGAACATCTAAAGTTCTCCATTTAGTTGAAGTGCCAATCGTATCTTTATCTGTTATACTATCATTTAAATGAAAACTCCAATCGGCATTAAAAGAGATTTTTCGGTTTGCAAAAGCATCTTCTTTTTTACTGCAGGAACTTAATAAAAACATCGCAGAAAAAATCAATACGGAAATTCTGCTTAGATATTTAAATGTGGTTTTCATAGATAGTAGTTTTTGTGGTTTTTATAACAAATATAAACATACCGATAGGCATCTGTATCGATCACCTACCGGTAGTTTGGTTTTTTATAACAGGTTATGACTTTGGTTTATAGTGAAAAACTATTAAACAAACGCCTTCACCAGTTCTACTTTTATCTCTGATCACTGCTAAACGTAATGATGTTGCTGATAATTCAACCACTTTTACACTATACCAGTTACTTACGTCTCCATAATAATCTCCTCCATAAAGCATTTCAACACCTCCGTTAAAAATTAGTTTGTTATTTGCAATATCAAAATTGTAAGTGCCTGATTTTGTAGTTTGCTGAGCGCTTGCCAATGCGGTTTGTGTTACGCTTGTGTTGTAACCTCCGTTAAGATCAAAATGCATTTCGCCCCAGTTTTTATTTGGCATTACCCAAGAGTTGCTTGCATAATCCGGAAACCAGTTCCAGTTGTCTCCAGAAGCTGCAGGATAATCTAAACCAGCCCATCCTACAGGATCTGCCATATTCAATTCCCATGTTTTTCCGGCTACACCGTTAGTAAGCATATTCCATCTTGGATCACTGAAATATTCTTCGTCATTTTTAGTTACCGTAACTTCAACCGGAGCTGCATCTACAGAACCTCCTCTTGTATACGCTGTGTAATAAATTGTATATTTTCCGGCAAAAGGAAATACGATTTTATCATCGCTTTTATTTGAATGTCCTAACTCATTTCCGTTGCTGTCCACATATTTCCAATACGGAATTATCGTTGGATCGGGATTATTCAATATAACTTCATTTGTGTTTGAAGGATTTTGTGTTACCGAAAACTTAAGCGTAGACGGTGTTAGAGTTACTGCTGGCAAACTATCTCTGTCTTCTACAGGTTCGCACGAAAATAACGTTAACCCAATAGTTACTGCAGCTACTATTATATATAATATACGTTTCATAATTATTTTGTTTTAAAGTTAATTCCAGCCTGGGTTTTGCGTAATAGTTCCGTTTGAAAGTATTATCTGCGACTGAGGTAATGGAAACCAGCCTTGAGTTTCTGTTCTAAAAGTTACGCCAAACTGAGAGTCTCCTGTGTTGTTATCGATAGCTTGTTTCATTGTCGACATACCTTGTCTCAATAAATCGAAGTAACGAAGTCCTTCAAGAGCTAATTCTAACTGGCGCTCTTTCATGATGTTTGGAATATTTGCCGTTACTCTGTTTGTTGTGTTTTTGAAAGCACGATCACGAACTCTGTCTAAATCTGTTTGTGCTACCGCCGGGTTTGATTCTAAGTTCAATTCTGCTGCCATTAACAATACATCGGCAAAACGAATAATAGCATAATCCTGATAGTTATCAATTTGGAAATTTCCTCCATTTGCTTCCACAACACTTACTCCTGCTGCATTGGTAATTGGGCAGTATTTTTTCCATGAATATCCTGTGTATTGACGCTGTTCTCTAGCCTGTGCATCAAAATTTAGATTTTCTCCAGCGTAATCAATAAATGAAGCTCCTTTTCTGGTATCTGCTGCGCTGTAAGCTGCAACCAGTTTTGGATTCACGGTTGCTCCTCCCCAACCTGTTGCATATTTTCCGATTGCTCCTCCACGTGGTGCAATGTTGACCTGAAAACGGTTTCCTTCGTGTAAATCCCAGTTTCCTTTTCCTGAACCGTTAAAACGAACAGCCCAAACCATTTCGGTATTGTCTTCTCCAACAAAATTTTCAAAAGAAGCCGCTAACCAAAGATTCGCAAAATCAGGAACTAAACCATGTCCGCTATTGTTTACAACATCATTAATATAAGTTACTGCCTGAGATTTTGTAACTACTCCAGCCAAATCTGATTTACCATACACTCCGGTATAGAATAAAAATGTTCTTGCCAGATAAGCTTCGGCAGCCCATTTCGTAATACGTCCGAAATTTGCATTTCCGTATTGTGAATAATTATCAGAGTTTAAGTTGTCTGCTGCAAATTTTAAATCACTTGCAATTAAAGCATAGGTAACTTCCGGAGATTGTCTTGGTAATTCAAATTCACTCGTTGTTACAGTATGATCCAGCGGAATAATATCTCCAAACATTTTTGCTGCTGTAAAATGAAAGTGCGCTCTTAAGAAACGAGCTTCTGCTTCGTAACGAGTTTTTAAAGCAATGTTTGATCCCCATTCTACTTTATCCAGATTTTCTAATAAAATGTTGGCTCTGTAAATTCCTAAATAAGCATTTGACCAAACATCTTTATTCATGTCTTTATCAGATACATATAAAAATCGGTCCCATTCAATATCGGCCTGACCGTCGGCAATTCCGTAACCACCAAAACAATCATCAGAAGCCTGCTCGCTAATTAATAAAGGCCCGCCGTAAGCTTCACGCTGCAATACATCATAAACTGCAACCAATCCTTCAAAAGCATCTGATGGAGTTTTATAAAAATTCTCAGTTACTTTGTCTGTGTATGGTTCATTTTCTAAAAAATCCTCCGAACAAGAGCCTAAAACAAGAAGGCTTGAAAGGGCAAATAATTTTATATATCGTTTCATTGTTTTCATAATTTAAAAGTTAACATTTAGACCCATCATGTATGTACGCGGCTGTGGGTAATATCCAACATCAATTCCTTTAGCCCAAGACTGGTTTACGTTTCCAAAACCAATTTCCGGATCCATTCCCTGATATTTTGTGAATGTGTAAATGTTATTTCCGGCAACATATAATCTGAATTTAGTGAAGAAACTAAGTTTGTTTGTAAGCTTTGTTAAGTCGCATCCAAACGTAGCATTCTTGATTCTGAAGAAATCAGAATTTTGAATATATAAATCAGAGAATTTAGTGTAGTTACCGTTAGCGTCAGTTCCGTAAGTAACTCTAGGAGTTCTGTTTGAAGTTCCTTCGCTTGTCCATCTGTTTAAGATATCTGTTGTATTGTTTGTGTAAGCACGAGTGTAGTCATGAATACCAAAAACATTTTGCCCTCCGGCTGTACCGTAAGTATTAATTGAGAAATCAAATGCTTTGTATGAAATGTCAAAGTTTACACCATACGTAATATCCGGATTCGGGTTACCAACTTGTGTTTTATCATTAGCATCAATTTTTCCATCGCCGTTTAAATCCACAAAACGAACGTCTCCCGGCTGTGCATTTGGCTGGACTCCCGCTGCAACTTCAGCCGCATTTTGAAAAATTCCATCGGTTTTTAATCCATAGAAATAACCCATCGGTTTTCCAACCTCAACACGGTTCATCTCATCTAAACCTTGAAACAATACGTTTGTTTCTCCGTGAATAATGCCTTCGTTGTTGGCAATTCTAAGTACTTTGTTTGTGTTGCGAGAAAGGTTGGCATTGATACCAAAATTCCAGTCTTTGCCGATATGATTACGATATCCTAAAGCAATCTCGAAACCTTTATTACTTACATCTCCACCATTTATATAAGGTGCTGTTGCTCCTGCGTAAGTTGGAATCGAAGCCAGAACTAACCAGTCTTTTGTTTTTTTATCGTAATAATCGAATGTCAAAGTAAAGTTGTTAAACAACACAGCATCAAAACCTAAATCTAACTGTTCTGAAGTTTCCCATTTTAAATTGCGGTTTGCTAACTGGTCCGGGCTTGAACCTACTAATAAAGTTTCATCTCCAGTTCCGAAATGATAGGTTTTATCTGTTGAGTTTACTGTAGACATATAAGCAAAACGTCTTGCAAACTGGTCATTACCGTTTTGTCCCCAGCTTCCTCTAAGTTTTAAAGTATTTAAACCATTTTTTTCTGAGAATAAAAATCCAAGGAAATTTTCTTTGTCAACATTCCATCCTGCAGAGAAAGATGGGAAAACTGCATATTTGTTATTTGGACCAAATTCTGAAGAACCATCACGACGAACTGTTGCAGAAAACAAATATTTATTATTGTAATCGTACAATAAACGTCCGAAGTAAGACTGAATCGCATAATCTTTACGATTTCCTTTTACCACATTTGATGTCGGATCTTTTGCATTGTCAAGATAAGCGTGGGCAAAATCGTCAAAAATTAAATTTCTTCCCTGTCCTTCCATATAGTCAGAAGTATTCTTTTTTGCCGATGTACCTACTAAGACATCAAAATTATGAGCGTTTGCAACCGTAATTTTGTATTGAAGTGTGTTTTCAAAAATCCATCCTGAACTTTTTGTAGCACTTTGTGTAACGCTCGAAACGGTGTTATTATCATTTGAAGAAAGAGAATAAACAGGCCTGAAAGAACGATAATTACTATCTGTCATATCAACACCAAAACTTGTTCTGAACGTAAAATCTTTTAAGAATTTTAATTCTGCAAAAACGTTCCCTACATAACGATTGTTCTTCGTTTGATTAAAGTTGTTATAGTATAAAGATCCAACCGGGTTGCTGATATCTGCTGAAATAACTGAATGAGCAAAATCTCCATTTGCATCGTACGCAGCATCAATTGGTGCAGCGTTTAAGAAACTTCTAATACCATTGCTGTAAATTCCGTCATCAGCAATTCCGCTGCTTTTTACATTTGCAAAAGTGAAGTTTTCTCCAATTTTTAAATGATTCTCAATAACTTCAGAAGTAGAGTTTACACTGAAAGTAATACGATCATATTGTGACTGATTCGCAGCTCCGCCAATCATTCCTTCTTGTCCGTAGTACGATAATCCAGTTGCAATAGTCGATTTTTTATCACCACCGGTAATCAAAAGGGAGTGGTTTTGTTTGATTGCTCCGTCATTGAACAAATCATCCTGCCAGTCGTGATTAGGAAATGCAGCAATTTGTGCTTGTGTATACAAAGGCGCATAACCAGAATTTACACGAGCTTCGTTTGCGATGGTTGTGTATTCCTGAGTATTCATTAAATCCAGTTTTTTAGCAACCTGCTGAAAACCTGTATATGAATTAAGAGAAACATTCATTTTTCCGTCTTTTCCTTTTTTGGTTGTTACCAAAATAACTCCGTTTGCTGCTCTGGCACCGTAAATAGAAGCAGCCGAAGCATCTTTAAGAACGTCCACCCTTTCAATAACCGACGGATCAAGATATCCAATTCCGTTATCAACCACAACACCGTCAACAACATAAAGCGGATCACTGTTTCCTGCCGTTCCCGCACCACGAATGTTTACTACCATGTTTGCACCAGGCTGACCAGAAGATGACGTTACAGAAACTCCCGAAGCCTGACCTTGTAAAGCATTTACAACATCAAGACTCGCAACCTGCTGAATGTCTTTTCCTGAAACTAATGAAGTTGCGGCAGTATTTACCTTTTTCTTTTGTGTACCGTATCCGATAACTACAATTTCTTTAAGTTCTGCTGTTTCTTCCTGCATGGTAACATTGATAGTTTTTTGAGTTCCTACTGTTACTTTCTGTGTTTTAAATCCGATAAAAGTAAAAACAAGAACGTCTCCGATTTTTGCTTCTATTTTATAATTCCCGTCAAAATCGGTAGCGGCGCCAATTTTTGTTCCTTCAACTGCAACAGTTGCTCCCGGAACTCCCATTCCGTCAACAGCCGATGTTACAATTCCACTTACAGATCGGGATTGTGCCTGAGCAAAAGCCGACTGCATCATAAATAAGCCAAACAACAGAGTCGTGCAAAACGAGAGCATTGTTGTTTTAATACAATATTTGCTTTTCATAGTAAAAGAGTTGGTTTAAATTAAGTTAGTTGTAGTTTATATAATCAAGTGTAAGTTTCGTTTATTTAAAAAATTACCTCATTCTGCTATTTCAAAATATCATCTTTTTAAACTTATAGTCATTTTGAAAATATCTTATGGTAAATTTGACTACAAGTGTAAAACTTTTTTTCTATTTTAGCAAAATATTAAGGTTATTTTTTTTCAATTCTAATTTATAGGGAGTCATTTTTATTAATCTAACAAGAACTGATCTTAAAGTGAAATGAAAAATATTGAAAAAATTGTGTTTTAGTATTTTGACAATCAATCGTTTAAAGAATATTTATTTTAAAATTTATTTTTTATTAGTTTTTCAAACAGCTGATTATCAATTTTTTGATCTGTTAAAAAAATATTAAGTAATCAAAAAAGACAGTTATGCATTTTATTTGTTTAATTTGTCAAAATTTATTTCGCATATGGATAAAAAAGTAGATGCCGACTCAGTTGCAAAAAGCGAACAAAATGCAATGAATGCAATCACGATTGACTGCGTTGTTTTTGGTTTTGATGAAGGCAGTCTAGAAGTACTTTTGGTTCAGCACGCAGAAGGTATCAGTAAAGGAAAATGGGGACTTCCCGGCGGATGGATTTATAAAAGAGAAAGTACTGATGATGCAGCACATCGTTTATTGAATGAACTTACAGGTCTTGATAATATATATCTGGAGCAGTTAAAAGCGTTTGGAGATCCGGATCGTTTTCCGCTCCGACGCGTTATTACGATAGGATATTATGCTCTTGTAAAAAGAGAAGATTATAATATTAAAGCTGGTTTTACGGCTTCTGATGCTAAGTGGTATAAAATCAATACTATTCCTGATTTAATTTACGACCATAATGAAATCTTATCTTACAGTATAAAAAATCTTAGGAACCGTGTTCGTCAGGCACCTATTGGATTTAATTTATTGCCGGAAAAATTCACATTATTGCAGTTAATGCAGCTTTATGAGGAAATTCTTGGCGTTGAAATGGATAAATCTAATTTCCGCCGAAAAATTCTGCACATGAAATTATTAGTTGCCTTAGACGAAAAACAACAGGATGTTTCGCATAGGGCAGCAAAACTGTACAAATTCGATCCGGATATTTATAATAAACTAACTGAAAAAGGTTTCAATTTTGAATTTTAAAAAACAAGCATAATAGCTAAAAATGGCAGCAGTATCTTCTAAAAAAACTTCTAAAACCGAAAGCAAATCTGCTTCAAATAATGCGACAGCAATTGACGGAATTTCAATTGACTGTGTCATTTTTGGTTTTAAAAAAGAAAGTCTTGAAGTACTTTTAGTGCAGCACGCCGGCGGAGAAAGTGAAGGAAGCTGGGGAGTTTTAGGAGGCTGGCTGAAAAGAGAAGAAAGTGCCGATGATGCTGCACAGCGAATTCTGTATGAACTTACGAGTCTGGATAATATTTATCTGGAGCAGTTAAAAGCCTTTACAAATCCAACACGTGTTCACGATCGCCGCATTGTAACTATTGGATATTATACACTTGTCAATCAGGAAGACTATAATGTTAGAGCAAGTATAGCGGTTCGTGAAGCAAAATGGTGCAAGATAAATGAGGTTCCCAATTTAATTTTTGATCATAATGAAATTTTAAATTTCAGTTTGATGCAGCTTCGAAACCGCGTTCGCCAGGCACCAATTGGTTTTAATTTGCTTCCTGAAAAATTTACTTTATTACAGCTCATGCATCTTTATGAAGAAATCCTCGGAATTGAACTGGATAAATCTAATTTCCGAAGAAAAATCCTTCACATGAAACTCCTTTTGGCACTCGATGAAAAACAGCAGGATGTGTCGCACAGAGCCGCAAAACTCTATAAATTTGACGCCGAAATCTACAAGAAACTGACTGAAAAAGGTTTTAATTTTGAGTTTTAAATTAAAAATTGATTCCTGTGATTTAACTATCAGTCATACATCATTCCAGAATCCAAAACTTTGCGCTATCTTTGCCCTTTAATAAGATGCTATAAAACAATTGTTATAGCGCAATTTACATCTCAAAAAATACTTAAACTCGATAGAGAACTGATATATTAAAATGAAGAAGATTCGTAATTTTTGCATTATTGCACACATTGATCACGGTAAAAGTACATTAGCAGACCGATTATTGAGCGCAACTCAAACTGTTTCGGCCCGTGAAGAAAAAGCACAATTGCTTGACAATATGGACTTGGAGCGTGAGCGTGGAATTACCATAAAAAGTCACGCCATTCAAATGGAATATAAATACAAAGGCGAGGAATATATCCTGAACTTAATTGATACTCCGGGCCACGTTGACTTTTCATATGAAGTTTCACGATCGATTGCTGCCTGCGAAGGTGCGCTTTTGATTGTTGATGCGGCACAAAGCATTCAGGCGCAGACTATTTCGAACTTGTATTTGGCTTTAGAAAATGATCTGGAAATTATTCCGGTTTTAAATAAAGTAGATTTACCAAGTGCAAATCCGGAAGAAGTAAGCGACGATATTATCGATTTATTAGGATGTAAATTAGAAGATATTATTCACGCATCTGGAAAAACCGGTTTTGGTGTTGAAAATATTTTGGCAGCAATTATCGAAAAAATTCCTGCTCCAAAAGGAAATCCTGATGAACCGTTACAAGCTTTGATTTTTGACTCGGTTTACAATCCATTTCGTGGTATTGAGGTAATCTTTAGAGTTGTAAATGGTGAAATCAAAAAAGGTCAGAAAATTAAATTCATGGCTACAGACAATGAATATTTTGCTGACGAAATTGGAACTTTAAAATTAAACCAAGTTCCTAAAAATGTAGTTTCTGCCGGAGATGTTGGTTATTTGATTTCCGGAATTAAAGAAGCACGCGAAGTAAAAGTGGGTGATACAATTACGGATGCAAAAGTTCCGACTACGAATATGATTACTGGTTTTGAGGACGTAAAACCAATGGTATTTGCCGGAATTTATCCTGTTGATACTGAAGATTATGAAGATTTACGTTCGTCAATGGAAAAATTACAATTGAACGACGCGTCTTTAGTTTTTACACCTGAAAGTTCTGCGGCGTTAGGATTTGGTTTCCGTTGCGGATTTTTAGGAATGCTTCATATGGAAATTATCCAGGAACGTTTAGAGCGTGAATTTGATATGACTGTAATTACAACGGTTCCTAACGTTTCGTACTTGGCTTATACTAAGAAACACCCAGAAACGCCAATCGTTGTAAATAACCCTTCAGATTTACCTGAACCTTCAAAACTTGACAGAGTTGAAGAACCATTTATAAAAGCAACCATCATTACAAAATCTGATTTCGTTGGAAACGTAATGAGTTTATGTATCGAAAAACGTGGTTTAATTACGAACCAAACCTATTTAACGACTGAAAGAGTTGAGTTGAATTTTGATATGCCTTTGGCGGAAATTGTATTCGATTTCTACGATCGTCTTAAAACAGTTTCTAAAGGTTATGCTTCTTTTGATTACTCTCCTATCGGAATGAGAACTTCGAAATTAGTTAAATTGGACGTTCTTTTAAATGCACAAACTGTCGATGCACTTTCTGCATTAATCCATGAAGATAACGCTTACAACATCGGTAAAAAAATGACCGAGAAATTACGAGAATTAATCCCAAGACAGCAATTCGACATTCCGATTCAGGCTGCCATTGGAGCAAAAATTATCGCTCGTGAAACGATTAAAGCACTTCGTAAAGACGTTACCGCAAAATGTTATGGTGGAGATATTTCGCGTAAGCGTAAACTTCTTGAAAAACAGAAAAAAGGTAAAAAACGTATGCGTCAGGTAGGAAACGTTGAGATTCCGCAAGAAGCATTTATGGCTGTTTTGAAATTGAACGATTAGATTTTTTTATTTTAGAAGAAAGAATAAAAAGCAAAGAATATAGATTTAACCCGATGACTTATGTTATCGGGTTTTTTGTTTTTTTGTTGTGGATTTGGATTGCGTAGACGCACAGCGGTGCGTCTCTACGGATAAACTTCGCAAAAATATATTTCTATCACGTCCTATTTCACCATGCAGAATTGTAGAGACGCACCGCAGTGCGTCTACACAAAGTATGCCGACAACGATGAGAACCAATAAATCTGTCCCAATTTGGAACAAACTTCTTATTTATTTAAACTCTGAACCTTTGTATCTTTGAATCTCCGAACCTCAAAAGAAAAAAATGCTCGACGAAAGCCCAAAACGATTTGACCGAATTGTTGCCATTCTGATTCAATTACAATCTAAAAAAATTGTAAAAGCTCAGGAATTGGCAGATCGTTTTGATTGCAGTTTACGAACTATTTACAGAGATATTCGAACTCTTGAAGCTTCCGGAGTTCCTATATACAGCGAAGCCGGAGTTGGTTATGCTTTAATGGAAGGTTACCGACTTCCTCCCGTAATGTTCACGCGCGAAGAAGTCAGTAGTTTTATCGCTGCTGAAAAACTAATGCAGAAATTTACTGATCCTTCTTTAGGAAATCATTATGCATCGGCAATGTATAAACTGAAATCGGTTCTGCGAAGTACTGATAAAGATTGGGTTTCGAATGTTGAGTCGAGAGTGGTAATGAGTACGGCTGAACCAATGTTCAATGATAATTCACCCAATACTTTATCGTTGCTTTTTGAAGGTATTGCAGAGAAAAAACAAATTTTACTTTCATACAAAACGTTTGATGCTGACGAAACTACACAAAGAAATATCGAACCTGTTGGCGTTTTTCATGATAATAACAATTGGTATTTTTTAGGATATTGCCATTTGCGGCAAGATTATCGTCAGTTTAGGACAGATCGAATTCAGGGTATTAAAAAAACAGACTGTGATTTTACCATTGAACACGACGCTTTAGAAACCTATTTGAATAAAACCGAAACGTGTCCGACAACAAAAGTTAGAATTTTAATTGATAAAAAAATCTCCCGATATTTATCAACCGAAAGAAAATATCATGGTTTTATTTCTGAAAAAGTAATCGGCGAAAAAATAGAAATGACTTTTATGTCACGCGATATCGAAAGTGCTTTTCCACGCTGGTTTTTAATGTTTGGCGATTATGCCGAAATTTTGGAACCGGAAAGATTAAAAACACGAGCCTTAGAATTATTGGAAATAAACAAACAAAGACTTTTATAAAAAAACTCCCGAAGATATTCTCTCGGGAGTTTTTGATTTATTTCTGTTTTACAACATTATAAAAATTATAATCTGTATTTGAGGCGTCTGTAATTCCCACATTTCGCCCCATCGTTACGATTTGACCTCTGTGATACGTACCATGATTGACAACCTGCAGTAGATAATCTGATACAGGAAGTTCGCATTCAAACCACGGATTTATAATTTTCACTTCTTTAGCTAAATCTTCTTCAGACAATGAATTGATAAGATGCTTTAATTTTGTAGATGAATTTAATAAGCCTGCAAAGATTTCTTCTTTTGAAAGTTCGTTTTCTGATTTTTTTTCGGCCATAGCGGTTTCAGAAATTACTGAGAACCAATATTCTTCCGTAGACCAGATATGGTCGAGAGTTTTGATGATGGTTGAAAAACTTGAAGGTACTTCTGTATAAAGCAGCTCATCAGATTTCGGCGAAAGCCAGTTTACGAATTGCTGATTTACCCATAAATTATAATCTGCATAATTAGTCATTATCTTTTTTAAACTCATAGCTGTAGATTTTAGTTTTTTATAAAGTTATAAAAATTATAGGATTATCTTTCCCAAAAAAATGGCGGTTCAATATTTAAAGCTCTTAAATACACATAAGCTTGTCCGCGGTGATGAACTTCATTATCAATAAAATATAAAATATTCTGAATAATTGGAAATTCATATTGTCCAAAAAGATTAAAGGTCTCGCTAAAATCTTCAACCGATAATTGTTCCCAATATTTGTTGATTTCAGCTGTAGCTTCATCCCATTTTTCAAGATACTGCGCTTTAAAAATCAGTTTTTCTTCTCCTTCTGAGAATGGTGCGGTTTCTTTAGTTACAATTCCTTTTAAACCTGGAACCGCAATTGCCAAAAGTTCATCAACTAATTTTGCAAATGGGCGCATTCCGCCAATCGAAAATTCGAAAAAATCTTTCTCTGGAAACAGCTCAATTAAACGACGTGTAAGTGCGCGGTGACCTTGCCAGTGTTTTAATAAATCTTCTGAAGTAATTACTTGTGCTTCTAATGTTTTCATGATTTTTAAGTTTTAAAATTTCTATAATTCAAAGGTAAAATGGGCTGGTGACAACAGTTTGTCAGCAGGAAAAAAATATTTTAAAAAATATTTTTTTCCTGCTGTAGAGACGCCGCAACGTAACCCCATTTTTTTAAACAATACACATACCCTTCTTTGCGTACACGCATTAAAATGATAGACGCATTAAAATGCGTCTCTACAGAATATCCCCGATAAAAAAAACCTTTGTACCTTTGCCCCTCACAAACTTTGGAACTCAAAAAAATGATCGAAGATAAAAATCCGCAGCGTACCAGTATAGCACAATTAGGCGAGTTTGGCCTTATTGACCATTTAACCCGAAACTTTGATGTTACACAATCATCTACTTTAAAGAGTATTGGAGACGATGCTGCTGTACTTGATTTTAAAGACAAAAAAGCCGTTGTTTCTACAGATTTATTAATAGAAGGCGTTCATTTTGATTTGGCTTATATGCCATTGAAACATTTAGGTTATAAAGCCGTTGTGGTAAACCTGTCTGATATTTGCGCGATGAATGCAAAACCAACTCAAATTACGGTTTCTGTTGCAGTTTCTAATCGTTTTCCTTTAGAAGCTCTGGAAGAATTATTTGAGGGAATTACACACGCCGCAAAAGAATATAAAGTTGATGTTATTGGCGGAGATACTACCTCATCTCAAAAAGGATTAATCATAAGCATTACGGCAATTGGTGAAGCTGATGAAAATGAAATCGTTTATAGAAATGGCGCCAAGCAAACTGACTTATTAGTTGTAACCGGAGATATTGGCGCTGCCTATATGGGATTACAGGTTTTAGAACGCGAAAAACAGGTTTTTCAGGTAAATCCAAATAGTCAGCCGGATTTAGATGCTTATACGTATTTGGTCGAAAGACAATTGAAACCAGAAGCCAGAACTGACGTTCGTACGCTTTTACATGCTCTTGAAATAAAACCAAATTCGATGATTGACATTTCTGACGGATTATCTTCAGAGATTATTCATTTGTGTAAACAATCAAAAGTAGGTTGTAATTTATATGAAGATAAATTGCCGCTTGACCCACAGTTTATTTCGACTTGCGAAGAATTTAATATCGACAGTACTACAGTTGCAATTAACGGCGGAGAAGATTATGAACTTCTTTTTACGATTGATATTAATGATTTTGATAAAATTAAAGGAAATCCAAACTTTTCAATTATTGGTCATATGACCGAAGAAAATGAAGGAATACATCTTGTAACCCGTGCGAATACAAAAATCGCTTTAAAAGCACGCGGATGGGATGCTTTGAGTGAATAAATTTTTAGTTTTCAGTCTCAGTATTTCAGTCTCAGTTTATATATCCTAACAGATTAAAATCTGTTAGGATTTTTTATATCATCAATTCTAAAATCTACATTCTAAAATCTAAAATCTAAAATTCTAAAATCTAAAATTCTAAAAGAGCCCTTTGCTTTTGGCTTCTCTAACCAAATCATCATCAGAACCAGATTTTATTTTAAGTAATTCTCTCAGACCCGTTCTGCGCTTTTCAATTTCTGTTAGAGAAATAGGAATATATTGAGGCATTTCCTGAATTTCGGTGCCTTTTGAAAGGTGAAATAAAATCTGTTTATCAAATTCATCAATTTCTATAGAATTGTGAGGCGACTGATTTAACATTTTAACGACAGACTGGCTGTAATATTTCTCGTTTTTCATTACTTTATCAAACGCAAAAAGCAATTCATCAAAAGTTAGATCGTTTTTAATAATAAGCCCGTTTGGGTTTATTGTTCTAATGATCGTTTTTATTTTCAGCAGTTCTGTGTACATCGTGAGCAGGACGATTTTACAATACGGCATTTTCTTTAAAATCAGCTTTGCCAGATCTTCTCCTGAAAAAAGGTTTTTCTCCTCATAAGCCGGCATACTGATATCCAGAAAAGCGATTTCAAATTCAGGTGTACTTTGATCTTCCAGCAAATCATAAGCCGATTTACAATCATGAGCCTGAGCAATTATAAAATCATATTCTTTTGGATTATACCGGGTTATAGCATTCTTATATCCTTCGATTATAAAAGGATGATCATCAACAATCAGAATGTTTGGCTGAATTAATTCCGAATTTGGGGCTTTGAAATTAAGTATCATTTGTTTGTAGGTTTATTTTTTGATCAATAGGAACTTTTATTACCAAGAGTGTTCCTTCTCCTTTAGCAGATTTTATAGTAACTGTACCTTTACATTCTGCCGCTCGATATTCAATATTATGCAATCCAATTCCGTGCTTCGTTCGTTTGGTATTAAAACCAACTCCATCATCCATAATCGATAGAACCAAATGATCTATTTCGCTTTTAAACTCGACTCTTATTGTTGCTGCTTTTGAATATTTATTACAATTTTGAAGTGCTTCCTGAACAATCCGGTACAAATTAATTTTGACCATATTGTTTACGAGCTCCCATTTTATATGCGAATCAAAAGAAGTTATGAGTTTTGAAGGGTATGTAGTTCTTTGATTTTCAAATAGTTTTTTTAAAATTACAACAAAATTATTTATTAATTCTGATTTTTCTCTATTTAAATCGTGCGAAATTTCCCGAATATCTTCTTCAATATGTTTTAGCTCGGCTAAGTACTTTTTCCGTTTAGCTGCCGCCTGCTCTTCATCCATTTTATCCAAACTGTCGAGACTTATCCTAATACCAAACATTCGGCCCAAAACACCATCATGTAATTCCTGAGCCACTTTTTTCTTTTCTTTAATTCGGGTTGATTCAATTTCGTTTTGTTGCGAAATCATCAGATTGTAAATATCTTCATTAGCAATTTGCTGCTGCTGCTTAAAAAGTAATTCCCGGTTTTTGGCCTGCTGCGTTTTGTAGACATAAAAAAACAAGCCTAACAAGGTACAAATACTAAAAACATAAATAAGTGTTTTGTTTTTCTCTTGTAAATTGGAGTTTTGATCTTTTATTTCATTGGTTTCATATTCTATGCGAGAGAATTTTTCTCCCATTTTACGTTCGGCTTTTAGCATTTTGTCGTTAAGCTGAATATATTCTTTAGAATATTTTGAGGCATTTTTAGGATCGACAATTGCGGTTTGTTTAAGTGCTTCTAAAGTGTTAATTAATTTACTGCTTGTTCGTGATAATGCTAAAGCTTGTTTTGAAAACTGTAATGCTTTGAAAGTATCTTTTTTAAATGCAAAATATTCAGATAAATGTATTTTACTTGAAACTACACCGGATGCGAGATCAAGACTGTCTCTAATTTTTAAAGATTCATAAAACAAATCAGGTAACTTTTCAGATTCTTTTAGTTTGAATTTAGAATATCCAAGATTATCTAGCAAAATTGCGTATAAACTAGCTCTGTCTTCAAAAAGATTTTCCTGTTTTAAACCTCTTTCAAAAAAAACTTTTGCCTGTTTATAGTTCTCCATTTTTAAATATATAAAGCCAACATTATTTAATGAAGCGGCTTTATACTGAAATATTGAAGGTATTGATTTGTCTTCTAACGTTTTTAAAGCTTTATTTTGAAACTCTAAGGCTTTTGTATACTCTTCTCTTTCATTGTATAATATTCCTAACAAATTATAGCTTTCATAATAAAGGTCGTTTGCCTTATCCAAACTTTTTAAGCTGTTTAAAGCTTTAAAAACAGCAATTTCGCTTTCAAAAAAATCACCCTCGTTATATTGCAGACTTGCTTTGTTTAAAAATGTTTTCGCCAGATTATAGGGGTCGTTTAATTTTAAATAAAGTTTTTCTGCTTTATAATAATGCATAAAAGCACTATCTGAAACTGCTTGAGAGGCATAATAATCGCCAAGATAAGTATAGGCTTTCGCCATATGTAAGGAATCTTTAGACTTTTGTGTTCGGTCTAAAATTAGTTTGGTAATTTTTAAATAATCTTTCAAATCGCTCATATTATAATAGCGATTAGCAACTTTAAAAAGATTTACTTTATTAAGCGAATCATCTTTTTGGTTTAAAATAATATTTAATGCTCTTTTATTGTAATTCTGTTTAACATCTAAGGGCAGATTATTTTCATTAGCTAATGAAAGATAGGTAGAAAGGCTATCTACTGAAGAAATTGTATTTTTATCTAATTCTGTTTTTTGGTTACAAGCCACAAAAACAAAGACTAATAGTAATAATATTTTACAATTTTTTTTCAATTGTGGTTTTGTGTTTTTCCAAAAATAGTAAAACTATACACACAAAAAAAGGCTGTCAAAAAAATTGACAGCCTCAAAAATTATTTAAAATTGTAGTTAATCTACTTTTTTATCTGTTCCGATAGACTGATTAACACTTGAAAAACCTAGTTGTTTGTTTCCGTTTGACGCATGAAAATCTGCTTTCTTTTGTCCTCCTGTTGCTCCTCCGTCAATGTCAAATGGCGGTACAATTCTTGATTCTGCATTTGAAACAATATTTGGGTTTGCAAATGAAGTTGCTACTGCTACTAAAGAAAATAATCCGAATGTTAAAGCTGTCTTTTTCATAACTTAATGTGTTTAATTTGATTTTTTTATTTGGGGCCTTTGATTGCTGTTATCAGCGAATCAGGGTGTAAAACTACTACCGGAATCAAAAAAAATCTATATGAAAAAATAGCTTCGTGGTGAAACATACCCAATTGATAGTCAATGAGTACCAAATTTATGTAATTACCTAATTACTAGACTTCTAAGTAATTTCCTGCAGAAAAATCAGCAATAATTAGATCAACGTTTGATTTATAGGTTTTTGAGAAAGGAATTTTTTTTGTGGAGTTTCTTATATAACAAAGTGAGTTTCCGTTATGAATTCTCGCTATATAATTTCTATTAATGATATAGCTATTATGAATACGGATAAATGGATAGCTTAAAACCTGCTCAAAATGTTTTAATGTCTTAAATGCCGTTATCATTTCGCCGGAATTCAAATAAATATCGGTAGAATTATTATCCGCCTGAAAATAACAAATATCATCTGCATGTATATAACGATGATCTCCGTATGATTTAATGCAAATTACAAGCGGTTTCTGCGCTTCCTGCTGTATGCTTAGACTTGAACTTGTTACCGGAATATTTTCCTGCTTTAAAACAGGGATTTCATTTGCGATAATATTATCTGGTTTGGCTGTTAAAATTTTTGGTTCTTTAGGTTCTGCAAAATCCTTTTCAAATTTCAAAAGTGTTTTTACTAAATCTACATGGGTTAAAGGTTTTATGATATAATCTAAAACGCAATATTGAATGGCTTCAAAAGCCAGGTCTTTTTTTGTTGTAGTTATAATAATTTTCGGAATTGCTGATAAATACCGGTACAGTTCTCCAATAAATGAAAGTGATAAATTACTGAAAGATTCTTCGGGATCAATTTCTAAAAATACAAACGAAGGCCGGTGTTCTAAAACCAGATTAAGTCCTTGTTGATAATTAGTAGCCGAAGCTATAAAGGTTAATTCTGAAAAACCTTCTGCAACGATTCTGGTTTTCAAAACACTTTCGGCGTCATTGTCAACAATAATGTATGTGTATTTTTTCAACTTAAACTTTTACTTATTTTTCATGAATTCCCGACTATGATCGTTTCATCATTTTCTTTAAAAAATTATTTTAAATAAGATGCCCAAATAAAGTTACGCAATTCGCACATCTAAAAATCTCATTGTTAATATATTGAAGCCAAATGTTGATACATAAAGACGAAATACATAAATATTCGGCAAAATACATTGGGTCTAAAATTAAAAAAATCCCAAACTCCGCCACGGAATTTGGGATTTTATATTATGTAAATTATAATAATTACATTTTCATCAACCAGTTTTTCATCGAAACTTCGTTTTCAATAATACCTCTTAATTCAGATATTTTTACACGATCTTGTTTCATTGTATCTCTATGACGAATTGTTACTGTTTCGTCTTCAAGAGTTTGATGATCTACTGTAATACAGAACGGAGTTCCCAATGCATCTTGTCTTCTGTAACGACGACCTACAGCATCTTTTTCATCATAAGCAACATTGAAATCCCATTTTAAATCTTCGATGATTTTTTTAGAAATTTCTGGTAATCCATCTTTTTTAACTAATGGTAAAACTGCTGCTTTTGTTGGTGCTAAAACTGCAGGTAGTTTTAGTACTGTTCTTTCAGAACCGTCTTCTAAAGTTTCTTCCTGCAATGATGTTGCAAAAACCGCTAAGAACATACGATCAAGACCTACAGACGTTTCTACTACGTATGGCACATAGTTTTCGTTTAGTTCAGGATCGAAATATTGTAATTTTCTTCCAGAATATTCTTCGTGCGCTTTTAAGTCGAAATCGGTACGAGAGTGAATTCCTTCTAATTCTTTGAATCCGAATGGGAAATTAAATTCAATATCTGCCGCCGCATTTGCGTAATGCGCTAATTTTTCGTGATCGTGAAAACGGTAATTTTCTTTTCCTAATCCTAAAGATAAATGCCAGTTTAAACGAGTTTGTTTCCAATGCTCATACCATTTCATTTCTTCTCCCGGACGTACAAAAAACTGCATTTCCATTTGTTCGAATTCACGCATACGGAAAATGAATTGTCTTGCTACGATTTCATTTCTAAATGCTTTACCCGTTTGAGCAATTCCAAAAGGAACTTTCATACGACCAGATTTCTGAACATTTAAAAAGTTTACGAAAATACCTTGTGCTGTTTCAGGACGTAAATATAAATCCATTGCATTTTCTGCAGATGCACCTAATTTAGTTCCGAACATTAAGTTGAATTGCTTTACATCTGTCCAGTTTTTAGAACCGGTTTCAGGATCAGCAATTTCTAGTTCTTCGATTAAAGCTTTTACATCTTCTAAATCGCCATTTCCTAAAGAACGTCCTAAACGCTCTCTAATTTCTTTTTCGCGTGCTAAATATTCAATTACACGGGCATTTGTTGTTACAAATTCCTGTTCGTTGAATGCATCGCCAAAACGAGCTTTTGCTTTGTCAATTTCTTTTTGCGCTTTTTGATGAATTTTTTCAGCAAAATCTTCAACTAAAACGTCTGCTCTGTATCTTTTTTTAGAATCTTTATTATCAATTAACGGATCATTGAAAGCATCAACGTGGCCTGAAGCTTTCCAGGTTGTTGGATGCATTAATATTGCAGCATCAAGGCCGACAATATTTTCATTCATCTGAACCATTGATTTCCACCAATATTCACGGATATTCTTTTTTAATTCGACACCATTTTGTGCGTAATCATACACTGCACTCAATCCATCGTAAACTTCGCTCGACGGAAAAATAAATCCGTACTCTTTTGCGTGCGAAACCACATTCTTAAATATATCTTCTTGTTTTGCCATAGTGATGCAAAAATATAAAAAGTACTTATAAAAAAAAGAAAAATAAAAAAGTTTGAAGCTTAAATTTAGCTATTTTTGTAACTAAATTCTTTCTATTTGTGTTTAATTTTATAATTGATCTCTTTTTCCCTAAAGTTTGCTCCGGATGCCGCTCTGTTTTAATGACAAATGAAACTGTTTTATGTACTAATTGTCGTCATGAACTTCCTCTTACTCAATATCATTTAGATTCAAAAAATGAAGCCGTTAAGAAGTTTTACGGCAAAATCGAAACCCAGCATGTTTCTGCTTTTATTTATTTCAACAAAAAAGGAATTGTTCAGGAACTCATTCATAACCTGAAATATAAAGGTCATGAAGAAATTGGAGTTGTTTTAGGAAATTGGTATGTTGAAGATTTGAAAGAATTAAAACTTGAAAATCCTTTTGATGCCATAATTCCGGTTCCGCTGCATCCGCGAAAGTTTAAGGAACGCGGTTATAATCAGGTAACAACTTTTGGAAAGGCTTTGGCCGAAGGTTTAAAAATTCCTTACAATGATTCGGTTTTATATCGAAAGAAATATTCTAAAACCCAATCGAAGAAAAATCTTTTAGGAAGATCTGAAAATATCGAAAATATCTTTGATGTAACCTCAACAGAAGAAAATCAAAACAAACATTTTCTAATTGTTGATGATGTTCTCACAACCGGCGCTACGCTCGAAGCGTGTTCCAGAGCATTATTAAAAATTCCGGGAACTAAAATCAGCATCGTCTGTATGGCCATGGCAAACTCTTAAATTAGAAAAAAATCAATAAAAAAATTCCAAATTCCAAAACTTAGTTTTTCTTGGAATTTGGAATTTTTTTATTGGAATTTAAATCTTTAGTTCACTATTATTTTCTTTACTGTTCTTCTGTTTCCATCCACAACCGTTACCAAATACATTCCTGCCGAAACATTTGGCAATTGAATGTTTTGATTAAAATCTCCCGAAACCTGAAAAGTATTTGAATAAATATTTTTACCCAAAACATCATGCACATATACTTTTACTGCATTTGATTCGCTTGCAAACTGAATGGTAAAGTTTCCTTTGTTTGGGTTTGGATAAAGCGCAAAATTCAGGCTTTCAAAATCATCTGTACCTAAAGTAAAAGTTTGTGTACAAATATTTACTGAAGCCGAATTTATGGTTCCGAACATTCCTGAAACAGCATCACGAACTCTAAATGTCCATGTTCCTGCCGGACTTTGACCATTAAAAACGATTAAATCTTCGGCAGGAATAACAATTTGCTCTGTTGTCAAACTACAATCTAAAGCATTTCCTGAGTCATCAAACTGCAGCGCAAGAGTTGAGCTTGTTCCTCCACATGATTTATTAAATAAACGAACAATAGTTCCCTGCGGATTTATTATTTGAATTTCTAAGTCAGATAATCTGGTATGTGTAACATTTACAGAAACATTCACATCAGAAATATTTCCTGTTGAAGAAGGCACGCTTACTGTTTTTGATGTATAACTTGTTGAGTAAGGAATACTAAAAGCGTTTCCAAAACTATATGAATTGCAATTTGTTATTGCAGTATATCCAATTGCAAATGGTTTGCTGTTTAAAGCATAATATATATTGGCAGTTGGCTCAATAAGCAATCTGCAATTAGTTGAAGATGTTATACTAGTTGGAAGTGTAATAACTTCTGATCCATCGTTTGAAGTATTAGCCGCCAAAGTCGTTGGAAATGTCAAACCTCCATCTGTAGATAATTTTATATTTACTGTTGATGATCCTTGCAGCGTATTGGTATTGTTTACAGCCCATGTAACCGTTTGAGCTGTGCCTTGCTGCCAGCTTACATCGTTTACATTATGAGAGGTTATGGTAAAAGGTCCGGCAGTCGTAACAACGTTTACAGCCATAGCATCGGTATTCGTTTGGGCAGTTCCTAAGGCGGCATTATCTCTTCCTGTTAAAGTAAAATTTAATGTTCTGGAAATAGACGAAACAGATTCCCAAGTGGTCGTTAATTTATTTTGAAGTACCGAATTAAAATCTGGCATGTAACGAATTGGCGAACTTGTTGGCACTACGGATCTAAACAATGGCCCGTCTGGTTTTGCAGGATACGCAACACTATTCCCTCCGGCTGTTGTTGTGGCATTATCATATTCTTCCCAGTTATAGGTAACGGTATCTCCTTCAGGATCTGAACCGCTTCCTTTCAAAACAAATGGTGTATTAAACGGAATTGTATAATCGGCACCGGCATTTATTACCGGAGGATTGTTTGTTAAAGCTACACTAACCGGACAGGTTTTTCCGGCAAGTGTGTTTTGAATTTGTAAAATGCTGGCATAAGCAAAATAATCATCTGAATTATTTTGTATATCGTAATCGCCCGTTACTCCGGCATAACCCATAATTGTAGAACCACTTCCTGGCTCAACATTTACAGAAGTTCTTTCTCCTGCATCGTAAGAAAAAGTATGATTGGCACCAAGTTGATGCCCAAATTCATGAATTACAAAATCAATATCAAAAGTATCTCCTTCAGGTTTTGCATTAGAAGGAGATGTATAAGCACTTCCTTTTGCTAATGGATCACCAGTAGTTGGATTTGTACAAATACAGCCAATACAGCCAGCATTTCCGCCGCCGCCAGAAGCTCCAAATAAGTGTCCAATATCATAATTGTTATTACCAATTGTAGTTGTTAAAGCCGTTTGAACTTCCTGATTCCAGGCTCCATCTGCACCGGCAGAAGCATTAGAATAAGGATCTGTAGAAGCATCAGTATAAATTACAGCATCATTGTTGGCAATTAAAACTAATTTTATTGCCAAATCTTTATTTAAAATTCCGTTTACTCTTGTCATTGTAGCATTCATACCCGCTAATGCTCCGGCTTTTGTTCCACCAAAATAAGTTGTGTATTCTCCGGTACAGGATAATGCTAAACGCAGTGTTTTAAAAACTTTATTATTTGAAGCTGTTTTAGCCGTTTTGGAAGTTTTATTATCCAGAACTGCATCTAAAGTTTTACATTCTAATTTTAGTTTTGAAGCCGCATCTTTTGATGAAAACAAAACATATTCGCTCTTGTCGTCTGGATTTTCTTCAATAAATTCAGTGGCTTTATCAGCTCTAAGAACCATAGTTTGAATTCCTCTTGGAGAAAGGCTAAAATGTATTTTTGCTGATTTATCGTCTAAACCGCTTCCTTCATAAGCTCTGATTTCTGGATATTTTGCCTGTAGTTCAGGATCAAAATTTGAAGATTCCCAAACCTGAAATCTTTCTAAAACTCCCTGCTTATTAGGAATTGTAACTTCAACATTAGCATTTAAAGAAGATTTTTGTGTTGTTTGAGCAAGCTTAGCCGTTAAAGATTCTGCATTTAGTTTATAATACAATTTTTCAGAATCAGATATTGCTGCTCTTTTAGCAGAAACCGAATTTACTTTTTGCCATAAGTCATCACTTTGGGCATGAATTTTTATAAATGAAAATAGTATCAGAAAATAAAGTAGTTGTTTCTTCATGCTGTGTGATATTTTTATGAAATCAAATTTAGTTGAATTAAATCAAATTCTTACATATAAACGACATTTAACGTTTTTTAGTCGACGAGTCCGTTATTTTTTCGACAAAAGAAGCATAATATTCCTAAAAAATCAATTCGCCTTAGTACAAAATTTAAAATAGATAGTATAAATTTGCACCATCTTAAATAATTTGTTTTGAAGCTCTTTCATTCTATAAACGATTTCCATTCGACCAAGAAAACAATTTTAACTCTTGGTACTTTTGATGGCGTACATATTGGTCATAAAAAAATTCTGGAAAGGATTACTCAAAACACGGAAAATGGAAAATACGAAAGTCTGGTACTTACCTTTTTTCCGCACCCTAGAATGGTTTTACAAGAGAAATCAGAAATAAAACTTCTCAATACTATTTCTGAAAAAACAAAACTTCTGGAAGCAACCGGAATTGAAAATTTAGTCATTCATCCTTTTAATGAAAGTTTTTCGAGATTAACCGCAGAAGAATTTGTTCATACCATTTTGGTAAATCAGTTTCAAATTCAAAAAATTATCATTGGACACGATCATCGTTTTGGAAGAAACAGAACGGCAAATATTGACAATTTAATTGCTTTTGGACTTGAATATGGTTTTGAAGTTGAACAGATTTCTGCCGAAGAAATTCAAGATGTTTCTGTAAGTTCTACCAAAATCAGAAAAGCTTTAACGGAAGGAAACATGGATTTGGCCAACGAATATTTAGGCTACGATTATTTCTTAAGCGGTGAAGTTGTTAAGGGAAAACAATTAGGAAGAACAATAGGTTTTCCTACTGCAAATATTCAAATTGAAGAAGAGTACAAATTGATTCCAAAAAATGGTGTTTATGTTGTAAAAACTCTTATCGATGATTTAGAAGTTTTTGGAATGATGAATATTGGTTTCAACCCAACTGTAAACGGACAGAAACAAACCATCGAAGTAAATCTTTTTGACTTTGATGCTGATATTTACGGCAAAAAGGTCGAAGTTTCGTTATTGCAATATCTTCGTGAAGAACAAAAATTCGGCTCGCTTGATTTATTAAAAGCTCAGTTAAATCAAGATAAACGAGATGCTTTAGACTTTGTAAGCAGGCTTCAATAATTTTTAATTGCATTCATTTTTAGTCCCTATGGGACAACTCATTATACGTTTATAATTCTACCGATATAAAATCTCTACGAGATATATTTTGCACGATTAAACATTATTAATAAATGTGGCTTTTACTCGCAAATGTCTTGCAAATACTACATTTCTAAGGCGAAATACTTTATTTTTTAAAGTACTAATCTGTTTCGCAACATTTTACCCATTTTAGATCATCGTAGTTATTTTTTTAGTAAATTTGATATAGAACTCTGTTTTACAAACGTTTACTATTAACTTCCTAAAAAATAACCACTATGAAATTACCTAAAGAAATAACAAACGGTTTTTTAATATTCCTCGGAATTGGACTTTATTTTTTATTGATGAATGTTTTAGGTTTAGCAGATTTGTTTTACCTGCGTACGCTTAACGTATTTTTTATATTTTATGGCGTGAATAAAACAATGCAGATGAACCTTCACGAGGGAGAAACAAGCTTCGTATCAAACGCTGTTTCGGCAATGGCTACTTCGGTAGTGGGTGTTGCGTTAAGCGTTTTTGGTTTATTAGTTTACAGTTACGCCCGAGGCGGCGATGCTTATGTAGAAACGTTATCGAAAACTTTTATGTTTGGAGGAAATCCTTCTGTACCAACTTATTGTATTTGTCTGCTTTTTGAAGGACTTGCTTCTTCGGTAATTGTTACTTTAATGACAATGCTGTATTGGAACAATAAATATGCTGCTGATTAATTATTCCGAATAAAAAACTCATTTAAGCACTTAAAAATCATAAAAAAACACAATTGTATGATTTTTAAGTGCTTCTTTTTTTAAAATAACCATCAAATATTCAATTAAAGCACTCCGTGTTGTTGGTTGAAAAATTTAATTACATTTGAAGTTACAAAAAACAAGTTATCCATGAGCATTACAAAACACAATTGGACTAAAGACGAAATTATAGCCATATACAATAAGCCTTTGATGGATTTGCTTTACGAAGCAGCAACGATTCATAGACAAAAACACGACCCAAACGTCGTTCAGGTTTCTACTTTATTATCAATCAAAACAGGTGGATGTCCTGAAGATTGTGGTTATTGCCCTCAGGCTGCGAGGTATAATACCGGAGTTGAAGGAAATGACTTAATGACTGTAAGTCAGGTAAAAGCTCAAGCTTTGCGTGCAAAATCAAACGGATCTTCCCGTGTGTGTATGGGAGCTGCCTGGAGAAATGTAAAAGATGGTGAAGAATTTGATCAGGTTTTAGAAATGGTTCGTACTATTAATAAACTTGATATGGAAGTTTGCTGTACTCTTGGAATGCTTACTGAAAATCAGGCTCAGCGTTTGGCAGAAGCCGGTTTATATGCTTACAATCATAACTTAGATACTTCTGAGGAATATTATAAAGATGTTATTTCAACACGTGGTTTTGAAGACCGTTTACAAACTATCGAAAATGTTCGTAAAACAAATGTTACGGTTTGCAGCGGCGGAATTATTGGGATGGGAGAAAGTATCGAAGACAGAGCCGGAATGCTTGTGGCACTTTCAACTTTAAATCCGCAGCCGGAATCTGTGCCTATTAATGCATTAGTTGCGGTTGAAGGAACTCCGATGGAAGAAGAAAAACCAGTTGAAATTTGGGAAATGATTCGTATGGTGGCAACTACACGAATCGTTATGCCGGAAACTCAGGTTCGTTTATCTGCCGGAAGAACCAATATGACACGTGAAGGTCAGGCTATGTGCTTTTTTGCAGGAGCCAATTCGATTTTCGCAGGAGATAAATTACTTACAACTCCAAATCCTGATGTAAATGAAGACATGAAAATGTTTGAAATGTTAGGATTGATTCCGCAAAAACCTTTTATAAAAGTTTCTCAGCCAAAAACTGTTGAAGCCGCTGATTCTCAGTTTGCTTCATTAGGAGAAAAACCTAAGTGGTCAAGACCGGGACATACTATTGAAAGAAATGTTGAAGCTTCGATCAAATCAAAAATTTAAGTAAAAGAGTTAAAAAATCTCGATAAATATTTTTAAATTGCTTATGACACAGAGTTATAAGCAATTTTTTTATTTATAAAAATGAAGTTAAAACAAATAGAACGGGTCAAAAAAATCTCAAAAGAAGATTTTATTTCCCAATATGTAAAAAAGCAAATTCCCGTTGTGATTGAGCAGCTGACAGAAGACTGGCCTGCCTATCACAAATGGAAATTGTCTTATATTAATGATATTGCAGGCGATGTTACTGTTCCTTTATACGATGATCGTCCTGTAAATCATGAAGAAGGATTTAATGAAGCTCACCTTACAATGAAAATGAGCGACTATATTCATCTTTTAGAATCAAAACCAACCAATTACCGCATTTTTCTTTACAACTTAATGAAAGATGTTCCTGCATTAAAAGACGACTTTTTATGGCCTGATATAGGATTAAAATTAGTCAGGCAGTTACCAATGCTGTTTTTTGGAGGTGAAAACGCAAGAGTGTTTATGCATTATGATATTGATTATTCGAATATTCTTCATTTTCATTTTCATGGAGAAAAACAGTGCATGATTTTTGCGCCGGATCAGTCAAAATACATGTATAAAGTTCCACATGCATTGATTTCAAGAGAAGATATTGATTTTGACAATCCTGATTATGAAAAATTTCCAGCGTTGAAAAATGCCGAAGGGTATATCACGAATCTTAAACATGGAGAAGTATTGTATATGCCTGAAGGATATTGGCATTATATGAAATATTTAACGCCTGGATTTTCAATGAGTTTACGTTCTTTCCCTAAAAACATTACCAACTTATCTAAAGCCGCATATAATGTCTTTATCATGCGTTATTTTGATATTCTGATGCGAAAGTTTAAAGGTCAGAAATGGATTGATTATAAAAACGAAAAAGCAATTCAAAACACTCATCAAAACTTACGAAAGAGTGCTTAAAAAAAACCGGCTGTAGAATTAATTTTACAGCCGGTTTTTTACTTTATATCCATTTAAGTTTTTAATGAAATGTAATTTTTCTTGTTGCTGTTTTTCCGTTGTCTAAAGTTACTTTTACAATCAAAATCTGATTGCCAGACTGAAGATTTGAAATCTGCAATTCGGTATTTTCTATCTTCTTATTATTATAAATTAATTTTCCTCCTATATCAAAGATGGAAACTTCTTTTATAAAATCGCTGTTTGAATTTACTTTTATGTTTTTGTTTTTTACAGAAACCAAAACATTGTTTTGCTGATTTTCAAAATCATCAACTCCTAATGTTGATGAATTATATTTCAACACAAAACGATCCAGAAAAGTTCCGGTTGAAGTAGTAAATTTATAATCACTCTCCTGTAGGTTGTGCGTAGTATTTGTCATTTTATCTTCTATATAAATAGGATGATTCAACAAATTACCATCAGCATGATCAATAGCAATTGAGAACTCCCCTTCGATGCCGGACCTGTATCCTAAAGGAACTATATCAGCATCAGTAAAAGGCAGCGCACGCCCCTGAACGGTTAATTTTCTTCCTTCATTAATACTGTAAAAATCCAAATAAATATTACCATTGATCGTAACTCCGTCATAATTATTATCCCAGGTATTAGTTGCTCCTTCAATATATCCAATTAATAATTGTTTAAAAGCTCCCTGTGTATTGGTCATATTTAGCCACACTCTGTGTTTTTCGACATTTGTTTTATTGGTTTCAGCTGCTTTAAAAAACTGACTGTTATTGCCCGAAACGCGCATCGAATTAGTAAAGACGGCTGTAGTGGTATTTCTGGCTTTTACAAAAAATGCCTGACCCGCTGCTATGTATCCCAAAGGCGGTATTTGATTTCCTGGTGTTCCTGCGCCCTGACCTGTAAGGTTTCCAACGCTTGTACTTCCTGTTAAATTGTAAATCGCATAATCATCACTGTTATAATTAAATTGGGCATCTCCCGGTACAGAACTGCTAGGTGCAGAGTTATGAGTCCAGAAATATAACGTACCATACAAACTAGCCGAATTATCAAAAATAAACTGATCTGCATATATGGCTGACGGATAAGGATTCCCTAACAAATGTGATTTCTCAGCTGCAAGTAAAGGAACCGTAATTGTTCCATTATTGGGAACTCCTTCTAAAAATGAATTATAAACAACAGGAGAATTTATATCATAATCCTGAGGCGCTCTAACAATGTAGCCATAACCTGGTTTCATTTCGAGAGTTCCATTATAGTTTATTATCCATCCGCTAATTGCACTATGACTGTAATATTTATCAGAAAGTGTATTGGGCGATAAATCGTGCAGAGTAAAAGGCGGCGTACGAACAATTGGCGAAGACCAATACGTAAAATCATATCTCCTAACCGGCGTTGTATTTCGTTTGTATATGATATTTCCCGTATTTACAACATCATTAATCTGCAAAAGGCTGGCATTGTTTTCAAAAGTTAATAACCCTCCATTATTGCTTACCGAATTTGTGATGGTGAGTGTATGATTAGAATTTACTGTAACATTCGCTCCCGGATCTACGATACAAGAGCATCCGCTTAGATTTCCAGTTGTAGAATAATTTCCTGAGAAACGAACAGCATCGGTTGCAATTGGCGGACTTCCTGTTGACCAGCTGGTACCATTCCAAACATTTGTAACAGGTGCTTTTATTTCAAGATTAATCGTTGGCAAAGAAGGGCAGATGTTTATATCATGTATCGTAAAAGTATAATTACCGGGAGCTAAATTTGATATTGTATAAGTGGTTCCTGTAGACATATAGGTTTGAGCAACAGTTCCATTTTGCGTAATAGTCCAATTAGGAGATGACAACAAACCAGTCAACTGCACGCTTCCGGTTGGTGTCACACAAGTTGGCTGCGTAATAACTGCCAATATTGGCGTTGAAGGTTTAGGTTCGACATCGATTCTTGTTTCTATGGCAAATTCCTCCGGACAAATTCCGTTTTTGACAACGGCTCTGTAACTAGTGCTCGTGGTTAATACTCCCGGCTGATACGTGTTTGATGTGTGAGCAAAAGGCTGCCAAACGTATGGAATAGCTTCTGCATATTCCCAGCGTACAATTGTTCCTGTATAATCGGTCAGCGTTAATAACGGACTTGGATCTCCGGCACAAATATGAGTTCCGCCATGAACGGCACCACGCTCTGTTTTTATAACTGTCGTTGTATTGCTTGCACTTGTACTTGAGGCACATCCTGTTGAAGTATAACCCACCGTAACTGTTTTGTTCCCAATAGTGAGCCATTGTACAGTTACGGAATTACTTGCTGTCGAAGTTGCTCCTGCAGTGATAATGTAATCTGTATTTAAAACTCCCGGAACATTCCAAACATAATTAGATTGCCCAGCTTGTGTTGTATAGATAACATCTGTATTCACACAAACTGAAGCAGCAGGCTGTGTTGTAAACGTTGGTACCGGAATTGGGTTAATTGTTGTAGTAGCAGAACCGCCTGTAAAACCAGTACTGCGAACACAACTATTCGCTCCCGTAACCGAAACTAATGTATAAACTGTAGTCGTCGTGACTGGTGTGGTAAATGGAGCAAATGGTGTCCCGCTTACTATACCTGATGCTGTGCGATCGGCTCCTCCATTTTCTTTATAAACAATTGTATAAGGTCCTGTTCCTGCTGTTGCCGTAAAAGTCAATTGTCCAGCACCTGTGGCACAAAAAGGACCATTGGCTGTTAAACTTCCCTGCGGCAACGGATTTACGGTTATCGTTGCTGAACCGCCTGTAAAACCTGTACTTCTTGAACATGTATTAGCTCCAGTTACTGAAACTAATGTATAAGTAGTAGTTGTCGTAACAGGTGTAGTAAATGTATTAAACGAAGTTCCACTTACAACCCCAGTTGCTGTTTGATCTGCTCCTCCATTTTCTTTATAAACAATTGTATATGGTCCTGTTCCAGCTGTTGCGGTAAAAGTCAATTGTCCAGCACCTGTGGCACAAAAAGGACCATTAGCTGTTAAACTTCCCTGTGGTAAAGGATTTACGGTTATCATGGCTGAACCACCTGTAAAGCCAGTACTTCTTGAACATGTATTAGCTCCAGTTACTGAAACTAGAGTATAAGTAGTAGTTGTCGTAACAGGTGTAGTAAATGTATTAAACGGAGTTCCACTTATAACGCCTGATGCTGTTTGATCTGCTCCTCCATTTTCTTTATAAACCACAGTAAAAGGTCCTGTTCCTGCCGAAGCCGTAAAAGTTAACTGTCCAGCACCTGTTACACAAAAAGGACTATTTGCTGTTAAACTTCCCTGTGGTAAAGGATTTACGGTTATCGTAGCTAAACCGCCTGTAAAACCTGTATTTCTTGAACATGTATTAGCTCCAGTTACTGAAACTAAAGTATAAGTAGTAGTTGTCGTAACAGGTGTAGTAAATGTATTAAACGGTGTTCCGCTTACGACTCCTGTCGCTGTTTGATCAGCCCCACCGTTTTCTTTATAAACTATTGTATATGGTCCTGTTCCGGCCGAAGCCGTAAAAGTCAACTGTCCTGAACCTGTTGCACAAAACGGACCATTGGCTGTTAAACTTCCCTGTGGTAATGGATTTACTGTTATCGTTGCAGAGCCTCCTGTAAAACCTGTACTACGGCTGCAGGTATTTGCTCCAGTTACAGAAACTAAGGTATAAACGGTTGTAGCGGTTACTGGTGTGGTGAATGTATTAAATGGTGTTCCACTTACAACTCCTGTTTGAGTACGATCAGCCCCACCGTTTTCCTTATAAACTATTGTATATGGTCCTGTTCCGGCTGTTGCTGTAAAAGTCAACTGTCCTGAACCTGTGGCACAAAACGGACCATTGGCTGTTAAACTTCCCTGTGGTAAAGGGTTAACCGTTACAGTTGTTGCAGCTGAATTTACAACAGAACAAGTTCCGCTTTGAATTACCGCTCTAAACTGAGTGGTTTGTGTTAAAGCCCCAGAAGTATAAGATGCTGTTGTATTTGCAATATCAGTAGACGTAGCAAAACTATCTGTTGAAGACTGCCACTTTAATATTGAACCTACATTACCAGTTAAAGATAATGCGGCGCTGGTAGCTCCCGCACATATTGTGGTTCCTCCGCTTACTGTTCCTCCAACTGTAGCTGGTGAAACTGTTACGCTTGCAGTATTATTAGTTGATATATTTGTAATACATACTGAGGATGTTAATCTTGTAATCGTAATTGTACTGGTTCCGGTTGTTGTTAAACCCGTAGCTGTAAAAGTACCAGTACCTCCCGTGATAACAGTCATTAAAGCAGTTAAATTCGTTTGTGTTGGGTTGGTTGTACTATATGTTACGGTATAAGGACCTGTAGGTAAACCAGCCGCAGTTGATGTTAACAATACTGTCGAAGTACCTGAAGTTACGCAAACATTGGAAGCAGTAGTAGGGCTGGCTAAACTATAAGTCGGACAAGTAAAGATTACATTTACCTGACCATTAGCACCTGCACCACCATTTTGTACACTCGAAGCACTAATAGCTCCTCCTCCTCCTCCTCCTGCTATACTTCCCGGGTTACCTGGTAAAGTTGTTAATGCTACTGTAGGATGACCGGCACCACCGGCACCGGTACCCGGATTAGGAGTCGCTCCATTTCCTCCTGTTCCAGAACCAAGAAGCAGCCCTAGAGCAATACTTCCACCATTGGTTCCTGTACCTCCGGCTGTTACTGTAGATCCTTTTGAAACAGATGTTGATCCCCCTGCACCTCCAGTTCCTCCATTTCCACCGCCTCCTGCACCACCTTCTGCAAGAATGGTAGATTCGAAACCTGTAATGGTAGAATTACCACCTGCATTTCCATTTCCCGGGGCAGCTGCCCCTCCGGTTCCCACTACAACATTTAAAGTGTTCCCTGCTATTACCGGAATATCTGCACGGGTAGCGTAAGCACCTCCGCCTCCGCCTCCGCCGCTTCTTCCGTTTATTGCAGTTGGAGAAGCGCCTCCTCCTGAACCGCCTCCGCCCCATGCCTGTACGGTGACTTTATCAATACCTGCAGGAACAACCATAGAACCACTTGCTGTAAATGGTGGATGCTGAGCCCAGATTGAAATACTAAAAAATAAAAATAGAATAGAAAGTTTTACTTTAGAAAACGAAAACTGAGAAGTACTATTCGATAAAGAAAAACAAAAGATTGAAAATTGTGGGTTAATAAACCAGGCAGGTAGTTTTTTTTCCATCGTATTATTTTTTAAATTAGGAGAAATGCTCAAATTCAAATAAATATTGATTAAGAAAATTTCTAAATACCTTAAAAAATAAATTCTGATTTTGAAAAATGGTTTTGAAAATCAAAACCAAAATAATACTGGCAATACTTTTTGTGGTATTTAAAATAGCAATCAATATTTCTGGCTTATAAAAAAATAAATGTATTCTGGCTTTCAAACAAGGATATAAAAAATGTGTGTTTTGACGGGTTTTATTGTCTTTAGTCGACAACCATTACAACAAGGTACGATTTTATTTACAATGTTATTTTAAAAGGATAGTTAAAACTTAAAACTTTAACACTTTTTATCTGACAACAGTTCAAAAATTGCTTTTAGGTTAAATTGTTAAATACCAGTAAAATAAAGCCATAAGAAAGAAAATTACATGAAATTAATATCCTTAAGCGAAAAAATTATTTTACGGCTCTGTAAACGGATTTCAGTGTTTTTTAAGTAATTTGATATCAAAAAATTACTTTTTTCACTATCGAACGACCGTCTTTTAAGTTTGTTTTGATAAGTAAAACGTTATCAGCTGATTTTAAATTTGATATTTCAAACTGAGTATCATCTAGTTTGTTTTTTTCGTAAATCATCTCGCCATTTATATTGTAAATCATTATACTATTCAAAACAGTACTTTCTGATTTTATTGTAATAATTTTGTTTTTTACAGAAATCCAAACTTCGTCTTTAGTTTCATTAAAATGATCTGTATTGAGTTTTTTGTTTTCAAAACGAAGAACAAATCTGTCTGTAAATGTTCCTATCTCACTATTAAATGTGTAATCTTTTGAGGTAAGATCGGATATATTATTTGTTAGTTTATCTTCTAAATAAATAGTTTGATTTTTCAAATCTCCATCGGCATGATCTATTGCAATAATGAAGCTTTCTGCTATTACGGTTTTATACCCTAAAATAATTTCATCGTTTTCTTCAAATGGTAATGCTCTACCCTGAATGACTAATTTTTTGCTATCGCAAATGCTATAAAAATCAACATAACTGTTTCCGTTAAAAGATTCAGCATCATAATTTATATCAAAATTGTTGGTTGCTTTTGGAAGGTATCCTACTAAAATCTGCTTAAATGCTCCTTTTTCATTTTTAAGATTCAACCATAAACGATGCTTTTCTGTCTCGGTTTTGTTTTCATTTGTTTCTAGTGCTGCCGGTTTAAAGAAAGTATTGCTTTTTTCAGGTATTCTCATACTACAACTAAATTCAATCTTTCCGGTTTGATTACTTTTTACAAAAAATGCCTGACCAGAGCCTATTTTTCCATCCGGAACTGTTTCGTTTATTCCGTTTGATACCGCTTTTGTACCAACACCGCCCACTAAATTATAAACGGCATAATCATCTGATGTATATTCTCTATTGGCAATGGGCGTATTGTGTGTCCAGAAATAGAGTGCTCCTTTGGTTTTGAATTCATTTTTATTAAGAAAAAGATCTGCATTAATTGCCGATGGATACGGATTTCCTATTAATTGAAATTTATTGGCTTCTTCAAAATTAATTTCCACTTTACCATTATTCGGAATTCCTGTAAAAACAGCTTCGTATACAGAACGATCAGTATTAGAGAATTCCTGAGGTGCTCTTACAGCATATCCTTTTCCCTGAATCATATTGGTTTGAGGATCTTCTATTATCCAACCATTATAAATAGAATTGTATGAAAGATATTTATCCGATAATGTGTTTGGTGAAAGGTTAAATAAAGTTTGATTTTGTACAGGAGAAGACCAATAGGTATAATCGAATTTTAAAACCGGTTTTGTTTTCCTTTTTACCTGAATACCTCCTGTGTTTACAATATCATCATCGTATTGATATAAACTTGCCGAGTCTTCTAAAATTAAAGTCCCCAAACCTGTATATGAAAATTCAATTCCTAAAGTGTTTCCGCTTAAAAGCGTTACTTTTTTTCCTTCATCAATTGTGCAGCTGCAAACATTCGAGGAAATTAAATTTGGAAAACTTTCTTTAAAAAAGGTTTCTTTTCCTCCGGAAGGATAGCCGTTTGACCACGAAATTCCATTCCATGTAGTCGATTCCAAGCAGAGTTTTAAACGGCAGATTCTGTGTTTAGAAATTCCTGAAACGGAATTAAAATTTCCGCCTATCAAAAGTTTATGATCTGCTGTAATACTTAATGCGAAAAGTTTATTATTGAGACCTGCATCAAAAGAAGGATCATAATCTCCTGTTTTTAATAACCTGATTAATCTTAAAGATGTTTTGTTTTTGTAAGTTCCTGAAAAAGATCCTCCCACTAAAAGGCGATCATCGGGCTGAACTAAAATAGAACGAACTTCTCCTTTATTAAACCCAATTCCAGAGTCAAAACCAGTATCTAAACTTCCATCTGAATTTAATCGAAGTATTCTCTTTTGTGAGACTTTATTATAGGTTAGAAAAGAGCCTCCTACAATTATTTTTCCGTCTGACTGTAAGGCTAGTGAGTAGACATTTTTATCGAATCCTTCTCTGATATTAAAACTTGTATCGATACTTCCGTCAGTATTTAAACGAACTAAATGCAGAAAATCACGTCCGTTAAAAGTTGTAAATCGCCCTCCTACTAAAATTTTTCCATCGGGCTGAATCAGCATTTCTTCTATGGCAGCTTCAGTTCCTGTACCCGGATTAAAACTAAAATCTCTTGATCCGTCTGGCATAAGCCTCACAATTCTTATTACAGAAGAGTCATTATTAAAGCGGGTAAAGCTTCCTGCAATTATAATTTTACCATCAGATTGTAATGCCATCGAATTAATTTGACCGTTAAATCCTGAACCTGCATTAAAGGTATTGTCTATCGATCCGTCTGGAAAAATTCGAACAATACGATTATACAATTGTTCATTATAAGAAGTAAAGTTCCCGCCTAAAATCATTTTGCCGTCTGATTGCAGAACTGCTGTTTTGATTATGTTATTTGCTGATTTTCCTCCTGAATTAAATTCATTATCAAAAGAACCATCTTCTAAAAGTCTGGCAATTCTAAAAGCCGGGTTATCATTAAATTTTGTAAAACTGCCAAATACCATTGCCTTTTTGTTCTGTAAAGCAATGATTTTAAAAACCGAATTATCAAAGCCAATTCCGGATGCCAAATAGCCTGTATCTGCTTCTCCTTCAAAATTAACCTTTGCCAGTCTTCCCTGATTTTGGCCATCAAAAACCGAAAATGTTCCTCCTATAAACCATGATCCTTCTGCATCATTAGCAAGAGCCCAAACGGTCGCTGCCGGGCCTGCATCTAAATCAAAATTAGTTTTAGGAGTTCCGTCTGGATTTAAAAAAATGAGTCTGGGGGCATCTGATCCTTCATATTTTCCTGTAAAAGATCCGCCTATCATTATATTTCCTGAACTATCTGTTTTGATTACCTGAACCACGTTATTACTAAAGCCTGACCCAAGAAAACTGAGATCTCGTGTACCGTCAGGATTTAAACGCACAATTCTATTCGCCGTAATTTCATTATAAGATGTAAAACTTCCGCCTAAAAGTATCTTACCATCCGTTTGTATTTCTATGGCATTTACATTATTATCGAAACCGGTTCCTGTATCAAAACTTGAATCTACACTTCCATCAGCGTTTAAACGGATGATTCTTTTTGAAGGAATGTTGTTGAATGATTCAAAATTTCCGGTAAGCAGGATTTTATCATCAGGTAAAACCTTAACATTTGTAATACTGACTGAAGCTCCTGTTCCAATTAAAAAAGAAGAATCTAAAGAGCCGTTTGGCAAAAGGCGGGCAATTCTGTTTATGGTTGTATTGTTGTATTTAGTAATAGTTCCGACAATAATAATTTTACCGTCAGATTGTAAAGCAATGTCATGGATTATCCCTGTTTGAGCTCCTATCGAAGTGTTGAAAGTAAGATCTTGTGTACCGTCATGATTTAAGCGAATGAGTCGGCCTGCGTTAGTTCCGTTGTAACTGGAAAAGTTTCCTCCCACTAATATTTTTCCATCTGGCTGCACATTAGAAGAGTAAACGTTACCTACAAAACCTGTTCCTGTATTAAAACTTTCGTCTATTGTTCCGTCGGGCAGCAAACGGGTTAAGTGGGAGCAGGGAATTCCGTTTAAGCTTGTATAATCACCTCCTACGATGAGATTATTATCGGGTTGTAAAAGCAGGGTTCGTACAATACTGTTAAACCCATCGCCTTTTTGTCCATCATCGATAGTATTGAATGTGATATCTACTTTTCCCTGCTGGGCAAATAGCGCCTGATTATAAAAAGAAACCAGAAAAGTTAATGTGTAGAGTAATTTTTTTATCAAAGTTGAAAAAATGTCTGTTAAGTATTTTGTAAGAATTAACCGAAATTAAAAAGCCTGATTAGAAATCACAATACCCACTTTTGGTGATTTTTGATTCAATAAAAAAATCCATTTGCCTTTACAGACAAATGGATTTTTATGTTTTTATGAAATCATTTTTTATTTAATAATGATTTTTCTTGTAGTAGTAAAATCATTTTCGAGCGTAACTTTTACTAATAAAACCTGATTAGAAGATTGCAGATTTGAGATTGATAATTCTAAAGCTCCTACTTTCTTTTTATTATATAAAAGCTTTCCGGTAATATCGTATATGTTTACTTCTTTAATGTTTTCTTTTGAAGAAGTTACTTTTATGATTTTATCTTTTACAGAAACCAAAAGACCGTCTTTTACATTTTCAAAATCTCCTGTACCTAATGTTTTGTTAGTATAACGAAGATTAAAACGATCTGTAAAAGTTCCTATTTCGGTCGTAAATTTATAATCTCCAGCTTTTAAATCGTGAATAACGCTGTTTACTTTATCTTCTAAATATACTTTTTGACCGTCAAACAATCCGTCTGTGTGATCTATTGCGATTGTAAATTCTCCTGCTGCGGTTGTTTTATATCCCAACGGAATCACGTCTTCTTCTTCAAAAGGAATGGCACGCCCCTGAACGGTTAATTTTTTAGCATCATTGATACTGTAAAAATCTACGAAAGTATTTCCGTTAAGAGTAGCTGCATCATAGTTTTGATCAAAGCTGTTTGTTGCACCTTCAATATAACCAATTAAGGCTTGTTTGTACGCTCCTTCTGCATTAGAGAAATTCAGCCATAATCGATTTTTTTCGATATTAGTTTGAGTAGTTTTAAAGAACTGACTGTTGTTTCCGGCAACTCTCATACTGTTTGTGAAAACAATATTATTTCCTGTGCTCGCTTTAAAGAAAAAAGCCTGACCTGCAGCAATTTTTCCTAAGTGAGTAGCTGCGCCACTTGCTGTTCCTGTGCTTCCTGTTAAAGTATATACTGCATAGTCATTCGTAGTATAATTGTATTTAGCATCTCCAACTACGCTTCCGTTTGGCGGTGAATTGTGTGTCCAGAAATATAATGCTCCTGTTCCTGTATTCGTAATAACCATATCAGCATCGATTGCTGATGGATATGGATTTCCAATTAAATTCCATTTTGTGGCAACTGGAGTAACTGTGATATTTCCATTATTTGGAACTCCTGTAAAAGTTGCTGAATAAACGGATGATGTTACCAAATCAAATCCCTGTGGTGCTCTTACAATATATCCTTGTCCAGGCACCATCGGTAAAGTTCCGTTATAATTAATAACCCACGCTGATCCGCTTGCATTATAGCTGTAATATTTATCAGCCAGTGTTGTTGGCGATAAATCATGTAGTGTATAAGATGGGGTTGCAGTTACTGGTGTAGACCAATATGTAAAATCCATACGGCGTACCGGCTGTGTATCTCTTTTATAAGTAACGTTTCCGCTGTTTACTGCATTTGTAGTCTGCACCAAACTTGCATTGTTGTCGAATGTTAAAGAGCCGCCTGAATTTACGGTTACTGCATTTGTAATTGTTAACGTTCGTCCTGATGGAACAGTTAAATTTACGCCGTTGTTAATAGTACAAGAGCAGGCAGTTAAATCTGCAGTTATTGGAAAAGCTCCCGCAAAAACAGCTCTTTTTGAAGCTGTTGGAGTTCCGTTTGACCAAGCTGTTCCGTTCCATGTTGTTGAAGACTGATCTGTAACAGTTCCTCCCAAACTTGCTGGTGACTTACAGCCTGTACTATTGGTTACTCTAAAAGTATAAGTGTTTGCGGCAAGTCCGGAAATTGTGGTACTAGTTCCAGTACCTGTATAAGTAGTACCTCCGGGAGTTCTTTCGATAGTCCAGGTTCCTGTTGATGGAAGATTATTTAGTACTATACTTCCTAAAGCTGTACATGTAATATCACTTACAGTGCCAATAGTTGGTGGTGCTAATAAATCTATAGAAGTTGAAATATTGTCTGTATAAGTTTGTCCGGAAATATCTTCAACTACGTTTAATGATGGATCTGTTCCCATAACTTTAGCAGAATTAACGACTCTTCCTAAATTTACATCGGCAGCGGTAATGGTATAAGTTCCGGTTAAAGTTGCTGTTGCTCCTGCTGCCAAACTGGCAATTGGATTTCCGGTTATCGTTACACCCGGCATAGGATCGGATACATGAACATCAGTAATAGGAACTTCTCCTGTATTTTTTACATTAAAAGTATAGTTGATTACATCTCCAACTTTACCGCAAGTTGCGATAGAAGCCGTTTTTATAAGACTTAATTCTGCAATTTTTAATGAATTCGTATTGAACGCAATAAAAGCACAATCTGAACTTCCTGAAAAAGTGACAACGAAACGATCAACCTGAGCGGCATTTCCAGAGTTTATTCCAAATTGGCTGGTCTCAATCGCTAACATTCTGATATCTCTGGTTGATGCTGCAGCAAATCCTAAAGTACCATCCATTTTAAAAAGGTCTAGACTATATGTACCTATTGCGGTAACCGCGTCAAATTTTATAGACAATTCAGTTCCAACAGTATTTCCTGAGGCATCAATAAATTTAAAAGTATCTGGTGTTCCTCCTGGATCTGCAACCTGTGTTACAATTAAATCAGGAACTCCATCGCCAATACCGGCAAGATTCAGGTTATTGGTTCCTACTTTAAATTCTGCTGTTCCGGCTTTTATATTCGCAACTCCTGTACCAATTGACAGACCGCTTGCGCCATCAGTTAATCTTGAGGCAAGTTCTGCACCTGTAGCTGTTGAACCGGCTAAAGCAGGAATTAAAGTTGCTGTACTCGCTGATCCGTCTATCATTGAACCTTGCAGAAAGTAAGAACTTGTTGTTGAACCAAGTGTCTGAATTTTTAAAGCTCTAAATTTTTGTGCACTGAATGTTACAGAATGCGAGGTAAGGACTGCATCATTTACACCAGTTGAATACGTTGTGCCATTCCAGCTAAAACCTAATAAGTTGTTTTCTCTGTCTGGGCGATTACCAACTCCAGTTGTAGAATTTGAAGTCCAATAGCCATTCCAATCCGTATAGATTCTGGAAGACGCTGTTAACTGAGCTGATGTTTTTAAGGAAATCAATAAGAATGCAAATGCTATTCTTTTTAGTAAAGAACGGGTAAACAAAAGTAATTTTTGGGGCATACAATTTGTGTTTGGGGTTGATTTGGTTGTTTGTTAATGATTTACAGCTTTCTTAAAAAATTTAATTTTTATATTGTTTTAATAATCTCTTTTTTGTTTTTAGTCATGTTATTACATGGAAAAATCCGGCAGCTTTCGCTGTCGGATTTTTATTATATTTTATTCTTATTAGTTGAAAATAATTTTCCTTGTTGTTGTGAAATCATTTTCAAGTGTAACTTTTACTAATAAAACCTGATTAGAAGACTGCAGATTTGAAATTGATAATTCTGATTCTCCAACTTTATTTTTACTTAATAAAAGTTTTCCATTAATATCATAAATATTTATTCCTTTAATATTTTCATTTGAAGAGGTAACTTTTACAACTTTATCTTTTACTGATACTAAAAGACCGTCTTTTACATTTTCGAAATCGCCTGTTCCTAATGTTTTATTTGTGTAACGCAATTGGAAACGATCTGTAAAAGTTCCTATTTCGGTTGTAAATTTATAATCCCCAGCTTTTAAATCAAAAACTGTGCTGGTTGTTTTATCTTCTAAATATACTTTTTGACCGTCAAACAATCCATCAGTATGATCAATTGCAATTGTAAATTCTCCTGCTACAGTTGTTTTGTAACCTAAAGGAATCACATCTTCTTCTTCAAAAGGAATGGCACGGCCCTGAACTGTTAGTTTTTTAGCATCATTGATACTATAAAAATCTATATACGTATTTCCGTTAAGAGTTGCCGCATCATAATTTTGGTCAAAACTGTTTGTAGCACCTTCAATGTAACCAATTAAAGCTTGTTTGTAGGCTCCTTGATCGTTTGAGAAGTTCAGCCATAAACGGTTTTTCTCGATATTGGTTTCTGTAGTTTTAAAGAACTGGCTGTTGTTTCCAGCTACTCTCATACTGTTTGTAAATACAATATTGTTTCCTGTACTCGCTTTAAAGAAAAAAGCCTGACCTGCTGCAATTTTTCCTAAGTGATTAGCTGCACCACTTGAAGTTCCTGTACTTCCTGTTAAAGTATATACTGCATAATCATTAGTGGTATAATTGTATTTAGCGTCTCCCACAACAGTTCCGCTTGGAGGCGAATTGTGTGTCCAGAAATATAAAGCTCCTGTTCCTGTGTTTTTGATTAACAAATCAGCATCAATTGCTGATGGATATGGATTTCCAATTAAATTCCATTTTGTAGCTACCGGAGTAACTGTAATATTTCCATTATTTGGAATTCCTGTAAAAGAAGCATGATAGATAGCTCCAGTATTAATATCAAATTCCTGAGGAGCTCTTACAATGTAACCTTGTCCAGGTGTCATTACTAATGTTCCGTTATAATTAATTACCCACGCAGATCCGCTTGCATTATAGCTGTAATATTTATCAGCCAATGTTGTTGGAGATAAATCATGAAGCGTTACTCCCGGAGTTGCTGACACCGGTGTTGACCAGTAAGTAAAGTCATAACGACGAACTAATTGTGTATCTCTTTGAATTTCAAATGAATTCGTTGCTCCCTGATAAGCTGTTGTACTTGTACTATTTTGCAATAATGAACCAGAATTTTTAACCAAAAGTTTTCCACCCGCTCCTACAGTTGTTGTTTCATCAACAGTTAATGTTCTGCCTGCCGGTATGGTTAATGTAACACCAGGGCTAATTGTACATGAACAAACTTGTAAATCTGAATTTAAGGTTGTGTTCGTATTTACAGTTATTGCTGAACCGCTTGCAGGGGTTGATGATCCATCATAAACAGTTGGAATAGCTATAAAGTTAACAGCCATTTTTGCATCACCCGCATCTTCTCTTAATCGAACTTCGATTTTTGAATTTTTATTTAAAGTATAAATCTGACCAGATTTTATTAAAACTGCTGTTCCAATATTTTGTCCAGCTGTATATTCCAGAACTTCATTTACATAAATTCTCATATCATCATCACAGTTTACAACCTGAATTTGATAATTCCCACAAGGGAAACCCTGACGTTTATAAGTTACAGAATAGTTATCAACCGGAATTGGCGCACCTTGCCATGCAGTTGCAGAAGAAGGAGATTTATCAGCTGCCCATTTTGTGGTTGTGTTAATATTTAAACTTGAATCAACTAAATTTCCTGCGTACACAGTTTGTGCTAAATCTAAATTGTTTTTTGTAAAACCATAAACATTCCAAACATTATCTCCATATGGTAAATTAACATTATCTCCTTTAATTAAACCATATGAGAAAGTAGTACGTGATGAACCCGCATTTTCATAATACTCTAAAACAAAATCATGAGAACCTGCTGTTAATGTATATAAAGTTGCATCTAAGATATAGCTGTGGTCATTCCATCTGGTTAAAACCAAAGTTCCGTCAATATACAATCTAATTCCGTCATCTGATCCAATAGTAATATTGTAAGTTCCGGCTGCAGTAGTTGTTCTCATTTTGTAGCGAACAAAAAAGTTATCAGTCGGAGGAGTTCCGCATATGTTTGTTGTAGCTCCACTTACGGCTCCTGCTCCAACATTTCGATCAAAATTTATAGATTCCGTTACATTACCAATATAAACATTTGTTGAAGTTGCCGGTGAAGCTGCCAATGCAGGATTTGGAGTAGTTGTATTCCATTTGTAAACATATCCAATCCATGAATCTACACCAAAAGTTGTTTGATCTCCCTGCTGACAAATAATGATTTCATCTGCTCCCATATCTGGTGCAGTTGTGCTTCTTGTTTCGCTGTCAATATCTGTTGTAAAACCTGTTATTGGAGTACCTTTAGCATGAATTCCAGAGTTTGTTGTATTCTGTGCTAAGTGAAAATCTGATGCCGAGATAAATTTTGGTTCAACTACAATAGAATTTTGTTCTTTTCCAGTTAAAGTCTGCCAAGCTGCCAATGTTGTAGAATCTGCATTATCCTGAATTCTTGAATTAAAGAATGATGCATATTTCGCTACATAATGATCATTATAACTTAAAGTAGCAAATACTGAAGCTGCAACTCTTGTAAAAATTGCATATTGCGTTCCTGATGTCTGGCTATTATAAAATATATTATTTCGAACATCTAATGCTGAACCTCCGTTTACAAATAAACAAGAAGATCTCCCTCCTGCTCCAGATGCATCCATCGAAACAGTATTGAAATAAACTTTGTTAGAAGCTCCGCTGTTTATATAAATACCGTGACCTTTATAATTAAAATTAGAGTTACTATCATTTGTATTGCTAGTACGGACATTATTGATAAAATTGTTGTAGATAGTATTATTTCCACTATCAACATAAATTCCTGCACAATATGTCATACCATTACCAGTTGCATCATATACATCACTAATTTTATTGCTGAAGATGTTACCATTACTCGTTCCATAAACTGAAATACCAGCATGATGAGCTGTTGCACTTTGTGAATCTTCTTTATAAACACCTGTAATAGTATTTTGAGATACTTCGTAATCTTTAGCATTATTTAATCTAATACCAACATGCGGTTTATTTGTATTTGTTGTTCCCCCAATCAAATTGCTTTGAATCTTCCAGCCTGTAGATAGTGAAGTTGCAAGTCCATTCAAATATACCGGATGTCCCATCCCTGTAAAAGTGTTATTGCTAATAATATTTGATGAGTTTGCCGTTTCTGCCGCACTTGATGCGCTGCTCGTTCCTCCACCAAAAACACCAATCGAGTAATCATATGTACCTCGTGAATATTGCTGTAAAATTAAATTCTTAACCTCATTACTATTTGCACCATTAGTCGTGTTTTGGCTTGCGATCCAAATAACAGCTCTATCATTATTTGACTGGTTATTATTATAAATAGTCATGTTTTTGGTAGTACCATTAGTGGTATTACTTCCATCAAAAACGACATTATCAACACCGTTTAATTTAAAAACTGCTTCTGTATTCTTGGCAGTATTACTCGATTCGATAGTTACTGTTCTGCCTGTGTTGGGTTTAAAAGTTACTTTGTAGGCAGTATTTCCTGTGTAAGGATTAATTACAAGAGGAAAAATTTCTGAAGTTGAAACATTATATGCCGTATTATCAAGTAAAAATGTTACGGCAGCAGAAACACCAACATTGTTAAGAGTATTTACAGCCGATGTTAGTGTACCGAAATCTGCTGCTGCGCCACTTCCAACTACATATGGTCCTGCTAATGGCCCCATTAGTTTACCTGTAAACTTTAATGTATTGGCTAAGATCTGCCATTTGATATTATTATAATCGCTTCCTTTTGTGTAAAGACGAACAATTAATCTTTGATTAGAATTTAAAGATTCATTGATTTTAATGCTCTTCGAAGGGTTTCCTGAAATAGATTCTTCAGCAACTAAATTTGTCGCTGTATTGAAAAATTGATCCGTTGAAGGAACATTTCCGTTTTGAGAAATATAATATTTTGCAATGTAAGTAGATGGACCAGGTGTACCTCCGTTAGGAATACTTGCCTGTTGAAAAACTAAATTTGAAACCCAAATTACATTATTTGTAGTGGGTGCAATTGACACTTCAATATAACGATAGTGTACAAAACCAGAATTGTTCCATCCTGTAACTAACGCTCCTGTACTTCCATAGGCAATAGGATTTTGATCCGATGTAAAAGTACCAGACTGAACATAACTTTGTTTGGTTGTAATATTGCCATCTGTTGTTAAAGCCCAGGAAGCTAAATCAACAGTTTGTGCAAATCCAAAAAAAGGTAAAAACAAAAATAAAAGTAGAGTTCTCATCATGTTATATGTTTTCTATCAGGTTGTTATGCGAGCATAAGATTTGTATCACCCACAAAGATAGAGACATATACGTGCTTGTATTTATCAGGGTTTTTAGAAGTGGCATATAATCGATGAAGCGAAAAAATACTCGACGAAATGCATAGTAAAAATGACGAATTTATGGAATTTCTTATAAAAAAAGCTTGTTAAAAATAAGAAAAATCCGTAATATGATCTGATTTTAGACTGTGTTTTTGGGAAAATAATCGAAAAAACGTCTTGTTTTGTAAAAAATCCTCAGAAAAGCAATATTTTACAACTAATGGTTATTTTTTATTCCGTAAGAAATTTAAAGTAGTTTTTAGTGCTTTTCAGAAATTTTGAAACGATCAAAAAATAAGATTTTAAATACAATTTATGAGGTGGAATCTTGCTCCAATTCTTTTACTTTTTCGTAAACCAAATTACTTTCATAACCTCTTCGAAGAAGATAATCGCAAAACCTTTTTCGCTTTTTTAACGTATTTATTTCTAATATCGTATCCCAGCATTTTTGTGAAAGATTTTCAAAAGTTTCAAAATATTCTTCTGGAGAAATTTCCTTTAAAGCGAGATTGATATTTGTTGAAGAAATATTTCTGAGTTTAAGTTCATTTGTGATTCTAATTTTGCCCCAATGTTTGATTCTGTGTTTACCTCTTGCAAAGCTGCAGGCAAAACGAGTTTCATTCAAAAAATTATTTTCAATTAATTGAACTACAATAGAATCTATTTCATCAGAAGTCATTTTTAAGCTGTAAAGTTTAGAAACTACTTCGTCATGACAGCGTTCCTGATAGGCACAATAACGTTCTAATTTCTGTAAAGCTTCTTTTGGAGTACAAAATGAATTCATGAGTTTTTTCTTTCTTTTTAACTATTAATGGTAAAAATAATCATTTAAATGTTAAATTATCACTTGTTTATTCCCTATTTCACAAAAGACTTTTAAAAACCACTTGTGTATATCAGGATTTATAATAATTTTGTGCGTAAATTCTGTTTGTTAAACTGCCCGGTTTCTTAAACAGTTATTAATAAGAATTTAAGTTCAAAATTTAGTTTTCGTTGATAACGAAATATGAGATTTTTTATTTGAATTAATGCCAAAACAAATTTAATACCACGCCTACTATGATTCGAAAACTACTTTTGAATGCCCGTTCTTTATTTTTATTTTCCCCCAATTTTCCTAAAGAAAAATCTTTCACTTTTAGTTTAAGATTATTTTGTTTGGGGATGTTTTTTTTCATGAATTTTGGTCTTGCACAGACAAAAACATGGACTGGTTCATCAAACAGTAATTGGAATACAAGTGGAAACTGGAGTCCAAGCGGAGTTCCAGACAACACATATGATGTCGTTATCCCATCTGGAACATCTAATAGTCCAGTAATTAATGCAAATGCAACCGCTAAAAGTCTTAATATTAGCGGAATACTTACAATAGGAAATAGTAATGCAGACAGAACGATTACTGTTTCTGGAAATGTAACCATTAATACTGGAGGTCAATTTATTACTGCTGGAGATGGAGGCAATATTTTAAATGTTTCCGGAAATATAACTAACAGTGGAACTTTTAACATGAATATTGGTACAGCAACAGCTACAACAGTATTAAATGGTGCAAATCAATCTTTTAATACAACTAATTTTTATGCTCTTACTCTTTCTGGAAGTGGAACTAAAACATTTACTTCCACAGGAGCTACTACAATAGCAAACACTTTAACAATTAACTCAGGCATAGTTGCTAACTTAGGGACACAAACTCATACTGCAAACACATTGTTTCTCGGGTCTACTCAATCTCTTCCTGGTTCTTGGGGTAGTTCAAGTTCTGCAGCAACCAATAAAAGTGACACTTATTTTGCTGCCACAACAGGGCAAATAAATGTATCTTCAAGTACTTGCGCTAATTTTTCTACAGTATTACAAATTACCAATGTAAGTTTAAACACATTATCAAAAACAAGTTCAGGAACAACTGGGTATGAAGATTTCACCGCAGATACTCCAACTACAATTACTCAAGGGAAAGGATATTCTTTAACAGTAAAAGGAAACACAGGTGGAGATCAAAATGTTTATTATTCTGCATTTTTTGACTGGAATAATGATGGTGATTTTGATGATTCAGGTGAATATTACCAAATCGGAACTATTAGAAATTCAACTGGAACAACAGGGGTTGCCTCAGTTTATATTACTGTACCAAGCGTTACTACCGGCAATATAAAAATGAGAATTATCGGTCGTCTAACTGGCTATAACAATACTCCATGTGCCATAAGCGGAAGCAGCGGGCAAATGGAAGATTATAAAGTAACCGTTCAATCTGGATGTACTGGAACTGCAGGAGCCCCAGTAAGCACGGTCTCTACTGTATGTCCAAATGTTCCTTTTACAATTTCTTTACCAAGCAGTACATTATCCGATGGAGCAACTTATGTATGGCAGACTTCTCCAGATAATGCAACTTGGAGTAATGCGACTCCAGCTCCAATAACCTTTTTTGGAACAGAAGCTTTTAACTCATTACCAGCAAATACAAACGTTTACGGTAGTGCTTCTGTAACAGGAAATCAATTACTTTTAACACCAGCTACAAATAGTTTAAACGGAGCTTTTGTAATTCAAAATATTCCTGGAACCAATATGGATGCCTTTACTGTAAACTTCGATTATCAAGCTTCGGGAGGTACAGGAGCAGATGGTTTTAGTTTAAGCTATGCAGATGATATAACAAGTGATGCCGCAGGAGGTGAAGGCGGACAAGGATCTGGTATCATTGTTCAATTTGACACTTATGATAATGAAGGTGTAGCAACTGGTAGCCGTATTCGAGTATTATATGCTGGGAATGTACTTTTCAACTCAGCAATTGATGTTCCTGCCTTAAGACCAACTACAGGAAATACCCCAGTAGTTTTAACAGTAGATTCAAAAGGAAAACTAACTTTAAGAGTTAATGGGTCAATAGTTGTTTCAGATTTAGCACTTCCGGCAGCCTATCTTTCAACTAATAAATCTGCATGGAAATTTAAGTTTGCTGCAAGAACAGGTGGTTCAAATGACAACCACATTATTGATAATTTATTAATAAGATATCAGGATATAGCTAATTCAAATTCAACATTTTCGACTACTCAAACTGCAAAAACGTATTATCGTGTACAAGTAACTTGTGGTACAACCATAACAACAACATCTGTTCTTGTTGATATGAGTACTGCAGTAATCACAACACAGCCTACTGCACCAACACCAGTATGTACAGGATCTGGTACACGTACTATTTCTGTCGTTGCAACAGGATCTGGCCAAACTTATTCTTGGAGATTAGGAGGAACAGTCGTTACTAACGGAGGAGTAATTTCCGGACAAGGCACAAACACACTCACTTTAACAAATCCTACAGCGGCAAATGCAGGTAGTTATACTGTAGTTATAGGCGATGCTTGTTCTACAAGCGTAACATCAAACGCAGTTACATTAACTGTAAATGCATTACCAACACCTACTTTTGCAGTTTCACCTGGAGCAAATATATGCTCAAATACTGACGTAACTTATACAACACAAGCAAGTCAAACCAATTATATATGGACAGTTCCCGGAACTGCAGGAACTGATTACACCATTACATCTGGCGGAATTGGAACGGGAAGCAATACCGTAACCTTAAGATGGCTAACGGCGGGAAGCAAAACAGTTTCTATTAATTATACAAATTCTAATGGTTGTACTGCAACTACTGCAACTTCATCGACTACAACAGTAAATCTTCGTCCAACGGTTACTTTTACAGTTTCTCCTGGTGCAAATACATGTTCTAATACTGATGTAACTTATACGACTCAAACTGGGCAGTCAAGTTATACTTGGACAGTTCCGGGTACAGCAGGTACTGATTATACAATTACAGCTGGCGGAATTGGAACTGGAAGCAACACCGTTACTTTAAGATGGTTAACAGCCGGAAGCAAAACAGTTTCTGTAAATTATACAAACGCTAGCAGCTGTAACGCAACTACTGCTACAACATCAATTACTACTGTAAACTTACGTCCAACTGTTTCTTTCAACGCATCGCCGGGAGCAGCAACTTGTTCTAACACTGATGTAACTTATACAACACAATCAGGAATGAGCAATTACATCTGGACTGTTCCGGGAACTGCAGGAACTGATTATACTATTACAACTGGCGGAATTGGAACTGGAAGCAATACTGTAACCCTAAGATGGTTAACTGCCGGAAGTAAAACAGTTACAATTAATTATACGGATACAAATAGCTGTACAGCAACTACTGCAACTTCAACAGCGACAACGGTTAATTTACGACCAACTGCTACTTTCACAGCTTCACCTGGGGCAGCAACTTGCTCTAATACTGATGTTGTTTACACTACACAGCCAAGTCAAACAAATTATACCTGGGCTGTTCCGGGAACTGCTGGTACTGATTATACTATCACATCTGGCGGAATTGGAACAGGAAGCAATACGGTTACGCTAAGATGGTTAACAGCAGGAAGCAAAACTGTTACTGTAAATTATTCTAATGCAAGTGGATGTAATGCAACAACTGCAGCTTCATCTACAACTACAGTAAATTTACGTCCAACTATTACTTTTACATCTTCACCGGGTGCATCAACTTGTTCTAATACTGATGTAACTTATACAACTCAGACAGGACAAACAAATTACACTTGGATTGTCCCAGGTACCGCTGGTACTGATTATACTATTACATCTGGTGGAATTGGAACTGGAAGCAATACTGTTACTTTAAGATGGTTGACATCCGGAAATAAAACCGTTACTATTAATTATACTGATGGAAATAGCTGTACTGCAACTACTACTGCTTCATCGGCTACAACAGTTAATTTGCGACCAACTGTAACTTTTACAGCCTCTCCGGGAGCATCAACTTGTGCTAGCAGCGATGTGACTTATACAACACAATCAGCAATGAGTAATTATATCTGGACTATTCCAGGTACTGCCGGAACAGATTATACTATCACATCTGGTGGAATTGGAACAGGAAGCAATACAGTTACTCTAAGATGGCTAACAGCTGGAAGTAAAACGGTTACTGTTAATTATACAAATGCGAGCAGCTGTACCGCTACTACTGCAGCTTCATCTACAACTACTGTAAACGCTCTCCCAGCTATTACAACACATCCGCAAACAGTTACGGTGTGCGAAGGCAAATCACATACATTCACTGTTGTTACATCTGCAGGAAGCCCAACTTACCAATGGCAGTATTCTCCGGATAATGCAGCCTGGACTAATACAAATGGAGCTCCTGGTGCAACGGGACATACAACTGCTTCGTTAAGTGTTTCTAACATTGCATTATCATATTCAGGATATTATGTTCGTTGTATTGTTACGGTAGGAACTTGTTCAAGCAACTCAAATTCAGCTCTTTTAACAGTAAATCCAACTCCGGTAGCACCTACTGCTTCTGTTACAACTCAGCCAACTTGTGCTGCACCTACAGGAACAATTACGGTTTCAAGTCCAGCTCCAGCAGCGGGAATTACTTATAGTGTTGACGGAACAACTTTCACCAATACAACTGGTGTATTTACAGGATTAGCAGCTGGACCATATAATGTTACAACTAAAAACAGTTCAGGATGCGAATCTCCAATTACTGTTGTAACTATAAATGCTTATGCAGGAAAAACATGGAATGGTAGTGTAAGTACAAGCTGGAATACAGCAGGAAACTGGACACCAAGCGGTGTACCAACTTCTGCAGACTGTGTTACAATTCCAGATTTAACAGCTATAACAAATAAACCTCAAATAACAGGAACGAATACTGTTGCTCAAGGTTATACTCTTAATCTAAACAACAACAGTTTACTTACTGTACAAAGTACAAACACGTTAACAATTACTAGCTCTGTAACTGTTAATACCGGAAGTACTTTAACTTTTGAAAATAATGCGAGTTTAGTGCAGACTACAAATGCTGTTAACAGCGGAAACATTGTTTATAAAAGAGATACACAGCCAGTGCGTCGTTATGATTTTACATATTGGTCAGCGCCGGTAAAAGCGACTCCTAAATTTACACTTTATGATTTATCATCAACTACACTGGCCGATAAATATTACTGGTATAATGCGACTTCATCTGCGTGGGTAATTGATTATAATGGAACTTTAGAAATGATGCCTGGACAAGGATATATCGTAAGAGCTCCACAGGGATTTGATATCGTATCATCAGCGGTTTACTCTGCAACTTTTACAGGAGTTCCAAACAATGGAGATATTCCTTTTACTCCGATAGCTACAAAATGGAATTTAATCGGAAATCCATATCCATCTGCAATTGATGCCGATTTATTAATTAGCAATACCGGAACTGGAGCTTTGTATTTCTGGACACACAATTCACCTCCAAACGGAAGTGTGGCCGGAGATGCTAAATACAACTATACTACGAATGACTATGCTGTTTATACTTTAACTGGAAGTACAGGAACTGCCAGTGGTGCGGCCACGATGTTAGGAAAAATTGCAGCGGGTCAGGCTTTCTTCTTTAAAGCAAGTACAGGAAGTAATATTGTTTTCACAAACAGTATGAGGGTAGCTGGAAACAACAGCCAGTTCTTTAAAACTACTGAAACTAATATCGAGAAAAACCGTTTATGGCTGAATTTCTCAAATGCAGAAGGTGCTTTCAAACAAGCTTTGATTGGTTATATCGACGGAGCGACAAACAGCTTTGATCAAAACTATGACGCAGCCACTCTTAACGGAAATACTTATGTAGATTTTTACAGTATCAATGATGCTAAAAAACTAACTGTTCAGGGTCGTGCTATTCCTTTTGAAGAAGAAGATGTAATTCCTTTAGGTTACAAAACAACTGTAGCAGGAGAATTTACAATTGCAATCGATCATACTGATGGATTGTTTGACGGGCAAAAAGTATATTTAGAAGATAAATTAAACAGTACAGTTTATGACTTAAAAGCTGGAGATTATAAATTTACAACCGAAATTGGAACTTTTACAGATCGTTTTAATCTTCGTTATACTAACAAAACATTAGGTACAGGAGATTTTGAAAATGTAAAAGACGGTCTTTTAATTTCTGTAAAAGATAAAGTCATAAACGTGCTTTCATCAAAAGAAAACATTAAAGAGGTTTCTATTTTTGATATTAACGGAAGACTTTTATACAACAAAAAGAAAGTTGGAGGTTTAGAATTATCAATCTCAAATCTTCAGGCTGCTGAACAGGTTTTATTAGTAAAAGTTACTCTTGAAAACAAAGCCGAAGTAACACGAAAAATTATATTCAAATAAAAATATATTTCTCTAAACAAAAAATCCTTTTGTCTTTCAGCAAAAGGATTTTTTGTTTTATATAGAAAGTAAATTATGCTTTTTTCACCAAAATACTCACGGCATTTCCGCCAAAACCTACTGCATTTACCAAAACTGTATTGATTGGTTTATTTTCATTTTTTATTGTCGAAAAAGGGGTTTCAATAAAAGTATTGTGCTGCATCATTAAAAGCGCCAATTCTAAACTCAACATTCCGGATGTTCCAAAAGTATGCCCAACTTTCCATTTGTTCGTTGTCAATAACGGAAGCTTCGATCCAAAAACTTTTTCAATGGCACGCAATTCTGTCAAATCTCCTTTAATTGTTCCGGGTGCGTGCATTACAATGGCATCGACACTCTCTAAATCAATATCTTTCATCGCCATTTTCATAGACTTTTGAAAACAGTCTGCTTCTGCAGAAATTGAAATATTATGTTCTAAAATTTCAGTAGCATAACCTACGCCAATCACATAAGCAATTGCATTGTCTTTTTCTCCAGCTTCTAAACAACAAACTGCGGCGCCTTCACCCAAAACCATTGTATTTTGTGTTTTTTCAAAATCTAAGGCTAAATTGGGCCATGAATGAGTATCCTGATCTATTCTCGAATAAATTTTCAAAGCTCTCATTTGTCCAATCGTAAAATCGGTTAAGGGAGCTTCACTTCCACCAGCCAGAAATTTATTGACCATTCCTGATTTTAACCAGGCTACTCCATTCAACAAGGCGTGTAAAGCGGTCGAACAGGTAATCGAATGTGAAATTTCAGGGCCTTCACTTTGTAAATCATGCGCCACCCAGGAAGAAATATTTCCTAAAGTTGTTGTTGGTGAAGCCAAAGTCTGCGCTTTTCCTGTTTCAAGATATTCCTTGTAGTGTTTTTCGAATAAATCTGTAGCGCCTCTTGAAGATCCAATATTGATTCCGAAAACATCATCTGAATTCCAGCCTGCCTTCTGAACTGCTTTTCGTGAGGCTGCAAAAGCAAATAAAACCGAATCGTCTAAAAATTTATATTTACTGTCAGATTCCCGAATTTCATTTATAATCTGCTTTGACTCTGTATCCAGAACAGCAACAGAAGTTTCTTGTCCGTCAAGAAATTGTTTCGAAAAACAATGTCTTTTATTGAGATAGTTTTCCCAGATTTCGGCACTATTATTTCCTAAAGGAGAAATAGAAGAGAAAGCAGTTATGGCAATTTTTGGTGTTTTCACAAATAGTTAATTTCCAGCAAAGGTCTGTAAAAAAAATGGCACACAGATAACACGGATAAAACAGATTTACACAGAATCATTATTCTTTGTTTGATTAGTTAAAATTATACCATTTCTATAGCCTCTTCAATTGTTGTGTATACTTTTTGAAGCTGTTCATCGGTCATAATATAAGGAGGTAAAATGTAAACGATATTACCTACCGGACGCAAAACCACTCCTTTTTCAATAAAAAAATTGTAGAGTTTTGTGCGCATAGATCCATAATAACTTTCTTCTGAAACGGATTTAATTTCAACAGCAAAAATAACTCCCAAAGTTCTGGCAGTATTTACTTTCGGATGGTTTTCGATTTTCTGCTGAAACTTTAAATGGCTTTTATTTATTCTTTTAATATTTTGCTGCATTTCCTCTGTCTGCAATAAATCGATACTTGCTAAAGCTGCGGCACAACCCGTTGGATTTGCGGTAAAAGTATGTCCATGAAACAACGCTTTATTGATATCGTCATCATAAAAAGCATCAAAAATATTTTGTGTAAAAGTTGTAATCGCCATAGGTATTGTCCCTCCCGTTAAGGCTTTTGAAAGACAAATCATATCCGGCTCTTCCGATACATAATCCATTGCAAAGGTTTTTCCGGTTTTTCCAAAACCCGTCATTACTTCATCGGCGATGGTAAGAACATTATATTTTTTACAAATCTGTATCAATTTAGCCAAAGCTTCCGGCTCATACATTACCATTCCGGCCGCTCCTTGTACTAAAGGTTCAAAAATAAAGCCGGCACAATTATTATTTTTTATGGCATTTTCTAAAGCTTCAAAACTTTCCTGTTCACGTCCTTTCACCGGAACCGGAATTCGAACTACATCTATAAACATTCCCTGAAAAGCCTGCGTGTAAAAAGAGATTCCGCTTGCTGCCATTGCCGCAAAAGTATCTCCGTGAAAAGCATTTTCAAAAGCAATAATTGTAGTGCGTTTTTCATTTTTATTGAAAAAATACTGAAGTGCCACTTTTATAGCTACTTCAACAGCTGTTGAACCATTATCTGAAAAGAAAATTTTCTGTTGGTTTTTCGGCAGAATTTCCATTAATCTTTCGGCAACTTTTACCGCTGGTTCGTGTGTAAAACCTCCAAACAAAACATGTTCAAGAGTTGTAAGCTGTTTATAAATAGCATTGGCAATAAATTTATTACTGTGCCCAAACGGGTTTACCCACCACGAAGCAATTGCATCAATATATTCTTTGTTGTTTTCATCCCAAAGTAATGCACCTTCTGCACGAGTTATTGCAATTGGCGTTTGTGATGTTTTATGCTGTGTATACGGATGCCAAAGATATTGGCTGTCTTTTTCTGTTAAGCTCATTTGATTTTAGATTGTAGAGTTTAGAGTTTAGAGTTTAGATTTTTCCAAAGCCAGTAAATTATCTCTGAACAAATCGGCGTATTCTTTAATTACGTTTTGGTCAAAGTATGGTTCTTCGTCGATTCTTCCTATGCAGTTGATTTTGGTTTTATTTAAAATTAAACTTTCTGTTGATTTGTTTTCGCTTCCGCTGAAGATAATTCCGGCAACTTTAAAACCTCGATTCTGAATGGCTTCGATCGTTAATAAAGTATGATTGATACTTCCTAAATAATGTCTTGAAACAACAACAATTTTATAATCTGGTTTTATTAAATCTATAATTGTTTCTTCATCATTCAATGGAACAAAAATTCCGCCCGCACCTTCTATAACTAAATGGTTTTCTGTTTTAGGTTCCTGAATTTGATTTAATTCGATTTTTATTCCATCAATTGCTGCTGCTAAATGCGGACTTGCGGGTGTATTGAGTTTATAACTGTTTTCGAAAAAAAGAGTTTTTTCATTGGAGATTCTGGCTTTTACTTTATCAGTATCTGAATTATCTAAATCACCGGCCTGAACTGGTTTCCAATAATCAGCTTCTAAAGCTTCTACAATAACAGAAGAGGCGATTGTTTTGCCAACATCTGTCGAAATTCCTGTTACGAATATTTTCATGAATGTGTTGTTTCGCAGAGATAAACAAAGAACCGCTAAGATTCACAAAGTTCCTTTTTACTTTGCGCTGTTTTGCGTTTTTCTTTGTGTATCTCTGTGTAATAATCTCTTCAAAAATACCAATAAAAAAACAAACCCATCATAATGATGGGTTCTGTTTATTCTTCTTCTTTTAATTCGTCTATTACTTTTTTTATTTCTTTGGCAAACTTTCCATAAAATTTATGAACCCACCATTCCAGTGAAATTCCCATGAAAAGAACCGTAAAAACGACCACTAAAAAGAATCCTATTAACTGTCCGTTAGAAAATTCATTATCAAAAAATCCGGAGATTTTATAAAATGTATAATAATAAAATCCCAAAAAATACAAAACTAAAAACGGCGTTAGTGCAAAACCAAACGTTTTATACAATTCCATATTCAGCCTGATATCAAAATAGGTTTCATATAAACTGTCTTTTGTGGTTAAAGTTGTATTGTTAAGCCTTTTATAAAAGAAAGAAAGTTTCATTAAATAATAAATACAAACCGCTACAAACAGACTAAAAAGTAAATAATAAAAGAAAATCATTTTTAATGGCATGTCGCCAATTAAAGGAACTATGCCAATTATGATTATGGATATAATCTGGTAATAAAATTCCTTTTTTAGATTCTGTTTAATTTTATCCAAAGGTGTATTTGCCGATTGTATTTTTTCCAAATTATTAGGAACAATAACATTCTCAGGTTTATCATTATTCCATGCTTTTTGTATTTCGTCAAAATCCATATCCTTGATTTTTTATAATTTCTTTTAATTTTTCTTTTGCTCTGTTCAGTTTTACTCTGGCATTTCCTTCAGAAATTCCGAGATTTTCTCCAATTTCCTTGTGTGAAAATCCTTCTAACTGATAAAAAATAATGGCTTTGTCTATTTTATCAAGCTTTTGAACGGCTTTATAAAAATGTTCAATCTGACTTTCTTTGATTTGCGAATCACCTTCGTCTTCTTTTATATTTTCTGAAGCAATTTCATATTTGTCAACTTTTCGTTTTTCTTTCCTTAAGAAAACTATGGCCGTATTTACCGCAACACGGTACATCCAGGTCGAAAACTGACTTTCGTTTCGAAAAGAATCATACGATTTCCAGAGCTGACAAACAATTTCCTGAAACAAATCCTGTTGATCGTCATGCGTATCCATGTACATTTTAGAAACTTTGTACAAAATTCCTTTATGACTTTCAATCCGATTCAAAAATTCTTGTTCCCTTTCTTTCAAAATCTGTTAATTCAGAATTGGTTTTACTTTATAACCTGCTTTTTTTAATAAATTAATCACTCCGGATTCTCCAGCCAAATGCGCAGATCCAACTGCAAAAAACACACTTTGTTTTTTCATTAATTCAGGCATAATTTTAACCCAATTCTGATTTCTTTCGTCAAGAATAATCTTTTTAGTTTTTTCGCTTGTATATTTTTTGTCAGTTGTAAAATCATACATTTCATCTACATTCCCGGCTTTATAAGTTGATACTAATTTGGAAGATTCTTCAGGCGTAGATTCTTCCAGCATGGCAATCGTTTCATCATCTGTATATGCCTTTTCAAACATATCAAATTGTTGTTTTACCGTTTCAAGTCCGCCAATTTCAATATTCCTTTTTTTAGCCTGCTCTATAAATTCCATTTCGTAGAATTTTAAATCATTACACCCGAAACTTTTCATCGAAATCAAACTCATTACAGTCAACAGACTAAAACTGTCAACCTGCTGAACCGTCATTCCGGTAGTTTTTTTCAATATGGCATCTAATTTTGCTAACTGCTCGGGATTTAGTTTTTTACTCAAAAGTTCTTTTCCCATCGCCAATTGCTGCATTTGTGACATTTCTTTCGGATCAGAAAAATTAATTTCCAGAACTAATTTTTCAGCAGATTCTAAAGCTTTTTTCGTTTTGTCAGTTAAAAAATAATCCGAAGAACAAATCATATGAATCGTTCCGTACAAGTAAGAAGGTTTGGAAAGTCCGTTTCCCGAAACTTCCCATAAAAGAGAATTTTCTAATTTAGGAGATGTTTGAGCTTGTGTTTTTACTCCAAAAACAAGAAGTATTACTGATATAGATAGACTTACTATTTTTTTCATTTTTGAGATTGGTTTAGTTAATGATTAAAACTCATTTTGTAATTACTACCCGTAAGTATAAGATTAATCAAAACGTTACAAAAAATATTAGAAATTATTTTAGGCCACTGATAAGATATAAGATTTCATTAACCAAATATCACCCTGAGCGAAGTCCAAGGGCTCGCTAACTAAAATTGGCTTCGACTTCGCTCAGCCTGACAAAAAAAATCTAAAATATGAAATCTCGTAAAAGTTCTAATACAGAACTAATTTCTTCTTCTGAATTATAACTATGAATACAAAATCTCAAACGTTCCTGACCTTCGGGAACTGTTGGAGAAAGTATTGGCTTTACATCAAAACCTTTGTCCTGTAATTGCTGCGCTAATTTCTTCACATTTTCATTTCCCTGAACAATGGCGGACTGAATTGCAGATTTACTTCGAACAAACATTGGCTTTAAACCCAACAAGTTTTTTTGCTGATTGAAGAACACGATATTTTGACGCAGTTTTTCAATAGCTTCTTTTTCGATTTCTAATTGCTGATAAGCTGTTAAAATCGTAGCAACTGAATGTGGAGATAATCCGGTTGTATAAATAAAACTTCGGGCAAAGTTTATTAAATATTCTTTGAGTTGAGGACTTCCGAGTACAACTGCACCGTGACAGCCCAGTCCTTTTCCAAAAGTCATAATTCGGGCAAAAATTCTGTTATGTAAATTCAGATATTGCAGAAGTCCTTCGCCTTTATCACCAAAAACACCTAAAGTATGGGCTTCGTCAATTATCAAATAACAATTGTATTTTTCGGAAAGCTGCACTAATTCTTCTAAGTTTGGACTATCGCCATCCATAGAGAAAACAGTTTCTGTAACGATGTAAATATTTGTGTCGGGAAACTTTAAAATAAGTCGTTCTAAATCTTCAAAATCATTGTGATTGAATTTATACGATTTTGCGTTTGACATTACAATTCCATCCCTAATTGAAGCATGACTTAACTCATCATATAAAATAACATCATTTCTTTGCGGTACAGCGCTAAAAAAACCCAAATTGGCATCATAACCCGAATTGAAAATTAAAGCAGCTTCTGCATCGTGAAATTGAGAGATAAAACTTTCGGCTATTTGATACAAAGAATGATTTCCTGAAATTAATCTTGAACCTGTTGCTCCGTTTTGAAAAATTTCATTTTCATGCAGATAAGCATGCGTGAGTTTAAAAATAGTTTCTGATTTTGAAAATCCGATATAATCATTTGATGAAAAATCAACCAGATTATTAAACACAGGAAGTTTCCGAAGCGAATTATTCTGCTTTCTATTTTCGAGTTTTTTATTAAGGTTTTCAGGTAATTCCATAAAAACAAAGTTATGAAATTGAAATTTGATACATTCAAACAGCGGGATTTGATATTCCCGCTATTTTTAAACTGAATATTAAATTGCACATATAAACGGCGACTGCCTGCTGCAATTTGACTGAATTAATTCTTTCACCATAAATACGGCGATATCAAATGCACTGATTTTATCACCTGAACAGTCTTGAAGATCAACAGCTATTTCAGAACTATTAGCTGTAAACTCTATAAACGGAACACGAACTTGTGTCCAGTTTACCTCACTTTTTACCAAAAGATCATAGGCTTTTTGGCGATCTTCCTGAATTAACGGAAAATTGTTTTTCATCCAATCTGTAGCCATAATTGTTTTTGGACTTTTTTTATCAAATGGTGTATCAATGTTAAGACCAGCAAGAAGAACATAACGTTCGATTTTATAATCATTCATTACGTTTAAAACGTTTTTTGTTACTTCACTTGCAACAAGAGGCTCGTCTTTTCTCTGACCAATAGTACTTATAACGGCCTGACAATCTTTTAGCAATAACTTTATGGATTCTAAATCGAGTGCATCGCCTTGAATGATTTCAATTTTAGGGTTTTGAATTTCGAAATTTTGAGGATTTCTCAGTAAAAGTTTTATACTAAATCCTTCTTTTAACAACTGGTTTACGAGATAATTTCCAGTTCTTCCGCCACCGCCCAAAACGGCAATTTTTGATATATTTTTCATAGATATTCTTTATAAAATTTGACATAAATAATTTGCGCTTTATGAAACGAATAAAGCGAAAACATAAAAGCTTACTGTGCTTTTATCAATACGATCAATATTTTATAAAGAGATTCTAATACCTCAAAGATAAGAATTTTAAAAAATAAAAAAAGCCAAACATTTCTGTTTGGCTTTTAAGATTATTTCGAAATTGTTTTTTAGTCTACTAAAACAATTATCTTGTTATCTTTCATTTCGATTGTTCCTGACGTAATCTCTAATGTGTAAGTTTGGTCATTCACTTTCGTAAATTTATCTGCTACCTCTTTAGAAAAATTGAAACTAGACGCTGCAATTTTAATTGTTCCTTTTTCTAGAATAGAAACGATAGGAGCGTGATTATTCAAAATCTGAAAGCTTCCATCAACTCCAGGAAGTGTAACTGCAGTTACTTCTCCTGAAAATAATTTTGCTTCTGGTGATACTATTTCTAAAATCATATTTTTTAAGTTAGAAGTTATTTGTTAAAAGTTAAAAGTTACGAAACATATAACCTTTAACTTCTAACTTTTAACTTTATTTTTATGCTTCAGCTAACATTTTTTCTCCAGCTTCAATTGCATCCTGAATAGAACCTTTTAAGTTGAAAGCTGCTTCTGGAAGGTGATCTAATTCACCATCGATAATCATGTTGAAACCTTTGATAGTATCTTTAATATCTACTAAAACTCCCGGAATACCTGTAAACTGCTCTGCAACGTGGAATGGCTGAGACAAGAAACGTTGTACACGACGAGCTCTTGATACAGAAAGTTTATCTTCTTCAGATAACTCTTCCATACCTAAGATCGCGATGATATCCTGAAGTTGTTTGTATTTTTGAAGAATTTCTTTTACTCTTTGTGCACAGTTGTAGTGCTCATCTCCTAAGATATGTGGAGTTAAAATTCTTGAAGTAGAATCTAACGGGTCAACCGCAGGATAGATACCTAACTCAGCAATTTTACGAGACAATACAGTTGTAGCATCTAAGTGCGCGAAAGTTGTAGCCGGCGCCGGGTCAGTTAAGTCATCCGCAGGAACGTAAACCGCCTGTACAGATGTAATAGATCCTTTGTTTGTAGATGTAATACGCTCTTGCATAGCACCCATTTCAGTTGCTAATGTTGGCTGGTAACCTACCGCAGATGGCATACGTCCTAAAAGTGCTGATACCTCAGAACCTGCTTGTGTAAAACGGAAGATGTTATCAACGAAGAACAATACGTCTTTTCCTTGATCAGATCCAGCTCCATCACGGAAATACTCAGCGATAGATAATCCTGAAAGTGCCACACGTGCACGAGCTCCAGGTGGCTCATTCATTTGTCCGAAAACGAAAGTAGCTTTAGACTCTCTCATTCCTGGCATATCTACTTTAGATAAATCCCATCCTCCATTTTCCATAGAGTGCATGAAATCTTCACCGTATTTAATAATTCCTGACTCTAACATCTCACGAAGCAAGTCATTTCCTTCACGTGTTCTTTCACCTACTCCAGCGAATACTGAAAGTCCACCGTGACCTTTTGCAATATTGTTGATCAACTCCTGAATCAATACTGTTTTACCAACACCAGCACCACCAAACAATCCAATTTTACCTCCTTTTGCATAAGGCTCAATCAAATCGATTACTTTAATACCTGTAAATAAAACTTCAGATGAAGTTGATAAATCTTCGAATTTTGGAGCTTGTCTGTGAATTGGCAGACCGTTTTCTCCAGTTTTTGGTAAATTACCTAAACCGTCAATGGCATCTCCAACAACATTAAATAATCTTCCATATACGTCTGGACCGATTGGCATTTGGATTGGATTTCCAGTTCCAACTACTTCATATCCTCTGCTTAAACCATCTGTTGAATCCATAGAAATGGTACGAACAGTGTTTTCACCGATGTGTGATTGTACTTCTAGAACTAATAAAGTTCCGTCTTTTTTAGTGACTTCTAGTGAATCATAAATTTTTGGAAGTTCAACATCTTTACCGTTGAAAACTACGTCTACTACTGGTCCAATGATTTGAGCAACTTTTCCTATTACTTTTGACATTACTTATGTATTTATTAAATAGCTATTTAGGTTTATCGAAAACACCTCTTTTTTCAGAGCGCAAAGATAATTTTTTAAAATATAAAATCAATTTTTTTTTCATAAAAAATAGCATGATTTTGTTTGATTCATAAAAACAGACTTTTAAACTGTCGTTTATGTCATTTTTTAACGAAATAAAAAAGCCACTACATTTTACAAAAACGAGTGGCTTTCTTAATTAAAAAAATGGTATATTATAATGACGCCGGATATTGAATAGGATATGCACCTAAATCAACATGACGAAGTGTTGAACCGTATTTAGCGTTTATGGCATCTATAAAAATATTTGCAATTAAACCATATCCTCTTGCACTTGGATGAACTCCGTCTAAAGAAAAAGCTCCTCCGGTTACATAAGTAGAAGACATTGTATAATTTCCAAATCTATATCCGCCGCTTGCTAATTGTGTTAAGATTGCTCTTGTATCAACAAAAGCTAAGCCTTTTTCTTTAGCGACCGCCTCTATAGTTGTATTGTATGCATCTGTTGCAACTTTAATTTCAGAAATTTCAGTTGGAATCAAAACGTGTTTATCTTGTAAAGGATATGTTATTCCAAATTTATCTAATGGCGCAGGAGGTGCAAAACCAAGTCCTGAATCTGATGCTTTTGGCGCAGCTCCAATATCTGTTCTAGTTGGCAGAACCACTAAATCTGTTGCTCTTGCTTGTCTAGCCTGTCCAAAAACAGCTCCGTAAAACGCTGCGTTCTGTGCTCCCATTGAAGGTGTAAACGCCGCAGTTAATTGAGCAGAAAGATTAGGAAGTGATTCATCTTTTATTAATACTGGGTTTGAACCCGTTTCAGACAACAAGTTAATTCTATCTCCTGCCTGAAAAGCTGTCAATGCTTGTTTTAGAGGGCCATATAATTGTGCATTTAATGCTTTAATAGTAGCCACTCCTACAGCCTGATTACCACCACCAAGAGTTGAAGCAGTAAGAGGATTATAAGGTACGGTTATAAAATACGGCAAAGCGGTAATGTATGGCAGATTTGCCACAACACCTTTTGCACCATTAGCCGTCAAACTTGTTGCCAATGTAGTGTAAACATTTGCAAAAACAGTTGGATCTGTAATATCGTTTCCTCCGTAAGTAGCCGGATTTAAATTCCCTTTTTGATCTTTACCAACTCCTCCAGAAAGCGCATAACTCAAAACATCATTTCCACCAATAAATAACGAAAAGAAAGTCGGTGCCTGCGTTATTGCATCTGCCAGAACAGTTGTTGAAGGCGAGCTTGAGAATCTGGCAAAGTAAGGATTTGCTGCTCCTGTTGCTACTCCGGCAACATTTCCGTAACCAGCCGCTACTAAGTGAAAACTTTTTGCTCCAGGCACACCTAAATTGTTAAATGGTCCCGTAAGATGAGCTGTTATTTCTGTTGTTGGTTTTCCTGTTACGCTTACGGGTGCCTGACCATTGAAATATAATCGGGTTCCAGCGACAACATTCCCGCCTAATAATAATCCTCCCAGATTATCATTCATTAGCGGTGTTGTAAAAGTTCCGCCGCCAGCAGCCACAAACTGCTGTGCTAAAATATTAGTATATGCCCCTTCTTGTCCTCTTTTAAACAAAGCATTATCACTATATCCTGCTGCGAAAGAATCTCCAAGCGCAACATATTTTGTAAATACTGCCGAGCCGGGAACTACAGGAACTTCTTCCGGCGTATTATTGTCATCACTATTACAAGCTGCCATAAAGGTTAAAGAAACCATTAATAGCCATTTTATATTTTTTTTCATGTTAGTACTTTTTAAATTATTACCTCTTCATTTTCATTCAGCTTAAAAGAGCTGATTCAGTTTCTCAAATAATTATTACTTAAGGATTAATTGTCCATGAAGCAAACCACTGCTGACCTATCATACCTGCTCCAATTACCTGAAGATAATCTGATCCGAAAAGGTTTGTTGCACCAACTTTTATTACTGATTTAAGTTTTGGCAGTGCATAGTTTATCTGAGCATCAAGAACTGTATTTTCAGGAATCATACCATCTCCAAAAGAAGATTCCCATAAATATTCTGTATTCCATCTCACATTAACATTGAAACCTAAGTTTTTAGTTACTTTAGAATTTCCTAAAGAGGCTTTAATTCTATGTTTTGGAGTATTAAATCCTGCTACGAAATCAGGGTCATCTTTTTGATCGAAATTAAATTGAGCATAATTATAATTTACTCCTAATTCAAAATCTTTATATACTTTTTTAGACAAACCAACACCAAATCCTAAAGAAGAAATTTGAGCAGTAGTATTTGTGTAAACCTGATACACTCTTCTGTCACCAAAAGCTAATGCCTGATAGGTTTTTTGCACTTCTGCGTCAGCTGGATTAGTCCCTACTGTTCCATAGTAAGGAGAAATAACTCTCGCCGTATTCATGAAGTCATTGTAAATATTGTAGTATCCGTTAATATCAATTGATAAATCGTTTTGAACTACTGAACGATATCCTGCCTCAAATGCCTGCACTTGTTCTGGTTTTACTAAACCAATATTTGCCACCTGAAGGTCGTTTGGATTCGAAGAAGCAGCAAATGCCTGAACAGAAGCTACTGTATACGCATTGTGATAAGCATTTTGACCTGACATTTGAATTGTTGCCGGCTGACCTGCAATTGCCTGACCTGCTGAACTTACATTTACAGTTTCCTGAAAACGGTCTAAGTTTTCAGCTGCAGATCCAATTAATGCGAATGGCCCTAAATCTAAACCTATATATTGATCTTGTGTTGTTGGGTTACGGAAACCTGTTTGGTAAGAAACTCTAAAGTTGTGTCTTTTTGATTCTCCTGCAGAATATACCAATGAAAGTCTTGGAGAAACATTTCCGTCAAAGTTTTGACTTTTATCATAACGAATAGATCCTGTAAGCTTTAACCTATCATCAATAAATTTTTTCTGTAATTGAGTATAAGCTCCATACTCTTTATAATCAATTGGTCCGTCGTAATCTGTAAAGATTGTTCCTTCAGAGTTCATGATATATTTTCTCCAAGAACCTCCAACCTGAATTTCTGCCCATTTAATGATATCTTTAAAATTATAGTTGATATCTGAGTGATATAATTTTGAATGATCTATGAATTTTGCTCCTTGTGTCAAATCAGGGTTTGAAATAACCGTTTTAAGAGCACTGTTAAACTGAGCTGAACCTGGCTCAAATCTAGGAGAACCTGTTGGTTTTGGAATAAAAGAAATCGCTGCCGGAAGCACATTGTAATCAGCAAAGTTTCTTGCAATCGCTGCAGATTCATTTGCATTCGTTCCCATAACAGCCCCAGCATATTGATAAGCTGTTGCATAGTTAGTAAACCATTCTGTATCTGATTTAGCCGCTCTGTTAACGTTCCATGCTGCAAATCTCATATCATAAGAATCTCCGGCATCTTCACTTGTAAAATAGATTCTTCCAAAGAAGTTTTTCCCTTTTACTTCAAATTTACCTTGCTGCATTAAGAAATCTTTTAAAGCATATCGGTTAGCTCCCTGATAAATTGTACTTCCTGTACCTATTTTATATTGTAGTATAAATTCTGTATCATTAGCCCACGGTTTAATATGAGCACTGAAATCAGCCTTCATACTTTTAACTTTATTATCAGTTAAATCTTGTTCACGATATCCTGTTCTACTTACTTGTCCAACATTTGAGATAAAAGTTGTAACCTCGTCACCATAGATATTTAATCCGTCATAATTTTGATTAACCGCATGGCTGTCTCCACCCGCAGTCATACTTCTTTTATCACCTGCGATCCATTCCGTAGCAGTCATATAAGTAAAGTTCGCTTTCATAGCAAAATGTTTTGTAAACGCTTTTGCCGCTCTAATTCCGAAATCATTGTAGTCATTAGTTCCTGCTATGTCCTGACTAGTTTGCCCATATTTATAGTAAACACTTATTCCTTCATTTGTAAAAGGACTTTTACTATTCATAAACATAATTCCGTTAAAAGCGTTTGCACCATAAAGAGCAGAAGATGCTCCCGGCAAAAGTTCAACGCTTGCAACATCGATATCAGAAACCCCAATTAAGTTTCCTAACACAAAGTTCAAAGCTGGGGAAGAGTTGTCCATACCATCAACCAATTGCATAAATCTGGTATTAGCAACAGTAGCAAAACCACGAGTATTTATTGATTTAAAAGAAATACTGCTCGTATTGAAATGCACTTCTTTTAAATTTTCCAATCCATCATAAAAAGTGGGAGCTGTTGTGTTTTTAATTTCCTGAATACCCATTCTTTCAATTGTAACAGGTGATTCAATAACTCTTTCAGGAGTTCTGGAAGCCGAAACCACAATCTCATCAAGTTTGGTTTCTTCATCTTTTAGAGTAACGTTTATTTTTTGATTTGCAGATGTAACATTGATTGTTTGAGCTTCAAATCCCACGGCAGATACCTTTATCAAAAATGGCAGTTTTTCATTTGTAGTCAATTTAAACGTTCCGTCAAAATCAGTTGATACACCGCTGCTGGATCCGAGCACAACAACGTTAGCACCTGGAATAGATTGTTTGTTACTATCAGTAACCGAACCTGTAATTGTATTTTGCGCAAAGGATATTCCGCTGAAAAACAACATAATTAGCAAGTAGACTCTCATTAGGGTTAGTTTTTGGTTAGTTCTATATTAGTTTGTATAGCCAAAATACAAATATTTTTAATATTAATAAAAAAACGTTAAAAAAAATTCATATTCAACACTATTTTTAAAACTATTTTAACTATTTCGTAATTGATTTTATTAGATAAAAATCAAATATTAAATAAAGAAAAACCACAATACTATGCATACATATAAATTTTTAATATTTTTCTGAGGATTTAATAAAAATACATATGCAAGAAAAAAATATGACAATAAAAAAAAGCGAGACCTAAATCTCGCTTTTTTAACATTATTTATATTTTGAAATATATCTATTCTACCGTAACAGATTTTGCAAGGTTACGTGGTTGATCGACATTACATCCTCTCATAACTGCAATGTAGTATGAAAGTAATTGCAATGGAATCGTCGTAATAAGCGGTGATAATGCATCTGAAGTTTCAGGAATTTCAATTACATAATCAGCTAATTCGCGAACCTGAATATCACCTTTTGTAACAACAGCAATAATTTTTCCGCTGCGTGATTTAATCTCCTGAATGTTACTTACAATTTTATCATAATGACCTTGTTTTGGTGCAATTACAATTACTGGCATTTGCTCATCAATTAAAGCAATTGGCCCGTGTTTCATTTCGGCTGCAGGATAACCTTCAGCATGAATATAAGAGATCTCTTTAAGTTTTAAAGCTCCTTCTAATGCTACTGGGAAATTATATCCTCTACCTAAATAAAGACAGTTTGGCGCATCTTTAAATTTAGCAGCAATTTCTTTTGCTCTTTCGTTTGTTTCTAAAGCTTCGGCAACTTTTTCAGGAATTAATTCTAATTCTTGCAAGTAAGCATGGAAATCAGGATTTGACAACGTTCCTTTTGCTTTTCCTAATCTTAACGCAATCATAGTTAAAACCGTGATTTGAGTTGTAAATGCTTTTGTAGAAGCTACTCCAATCTCAGGTCCTGCATGCGTGTAAGCACCTGCATGACTTTCTCTTGAAATAGACGATCCTACAACATTACAAACTCCAAATACAAACGCTCCGTTTTCTTTGGCTAATTTAATAGCTGCCATAGTATCTGCAGTTTCTCCAGATTGAGAAATAGCGATTACTACATCATCTTTATTGATGATTGGGTTTCTGTATCTAAACTCAGAAGCATATTCTACCTCAACCGGAATACGTGTAAATTCTTCAAAGATATATTCTGCAACTAAACCTGCGTGCCATGAAGTACCGCAAGCTACGATTAGAATTCTTTTTGCATTTAAGAATTTTTCGATGTTATCTTCAACACCAGCCATTTGAACGATTCCTTCATTGGCATGAAGTCTTCCTCTGTAAGTATCTTTAATTACGCTTGGCTGTTCGTAGATTTCTTTTAGCATGAAATGGTCGTAACCTCCTTTTTCAATCTGCTCCAAATTCATTTGAAGTTCCTGAATATAAGGATCTACTAAAGAGTCATCTTTAATTTTTCTGATTTTTAGAGGCTTATGAAGTCTGATATTTGCCATTTCACCATCTTCTAAATATACTGCATTCGAAGTATATTCAATAAATGGAGATGCATCAGAAGCGATAAAGAATTCCCCTTCACCAACTCCAATTGCCAATGGACTTCCTAATCGTGCAGCGACAATTTCATTTGGGTTTTTCTTGTCAAAAACTGCAATTGCATAAGCTCCTACAACCTGGTTTAAAGCAATTTGAACTGCTTTTCCAAGTTTAATTTTTTCATTTTTCTGAACTTCTTCAATTAAGTTTACTAAAACTTCCGTATCAGTATCAGATTTAAAAGTGTATCCTCTCTTAATTAATTCTTCTTTAAGCGGAGCATAATTCTCGATAATCCCGTTATGGATAATTACTAAATCGCCTGAATTTGAAACATGAGGATGTGAGTTCACGTCATTTGGAACACCGTGGGTTGCCCAACGGGTATGTCCAATTCCAATATTACCATTTATTGTAAAACCTTCCTGAGATTTAGCTTCAAGATCTGAAACTTTACCTTTTGTTTTACAAACTTTGATACCTGATTCGTCATCATACAACATAACGCCGGCACTATCATATCCTCTGTATTCAAGTCGCTTTAAGCCCTTGATAACGATAGGATAGGCCTCTCGATGGCCGATATATCCAACAATTCCACACATATATTACTTATTTATTTGGTTTCGTGTAGTAAACCTCAAGTCTCAGTCGTTTATCATAATTTGAATCTGTAGACGGAATATTATTACCAAATAATATTGTCCCTAACGGATTCATAACTGATGCTCTTGGTGCTTGCGAAAAATAGTTGTTTGGATCGTCTGTCGCAATTCTATTTTTCAATTTGTTTGATGTTATAACACTTATATCATCCGATACAACAAGTCCTAATTTTACATTAGTAGCAGTAGTCGTTTTTATAAGATTTCGAATATGATTTGTTATTCTAATTTTATAACTGGTTCCTCTTTTTGTTGTTGCATCAACATTTATTATTCCTCCAAAAATAACTTTTGACATTCTGGCATCTGGTGTTATACTTGAACTTCCATCAGCAGAATAATCTAAAAGAACGGTACTATTTGTAAAATCGTATAAATAAACTCTTTTTGGCTCTATAGCTTGTAAATCTCCAGCTCCTTTTACGGCCATTTTTTCTGAATCTACATTAAAAACTAAATTTGCTTCGTTTACAAGCCATTTATTAGTTCTGATTTCCTCTAATTTAGAAGCAAAATCTTTAAGTTCAATAATCGCCAAAGAACCTTGGCCTCCTTTTAAATAAAGGTTTTTATCTCCTGTTGTTGTATTTCTTGAAGCAACAGCATTTTGATAAGTGGCATTTTTAACATCCTGAAGTAAATCAACATTACTTCCTGTTAAATTAATCACTATAGTTCTGTTCTCTTTTACATCATCAGCGTCTGTCGTAACATCTGTTTTTGCCTTATAATAAACTGTAATTTTTCCTTTAGAAAAATCCATTAATGCCATATTAGTCGGGCTGCTGCCAGATTGTCCAACTTTAAAATACAATCCTCTAAAATATTCCTGAAATACATCCGCCGCAGAAAGTTTTTCTTTTGGGGCATTCAAAATTTTAGTTTGAAAAAATGCCTTATTTAATTTTAAACGCATTGCAGGCACTGACAAAGTGTTAACCTTTTTATTATCCTTGTCGTATGTTACCTCATTAATTTCTTTTGAACTAAAAAAGAATTTACTGTTTTCTAATTGATTTAGATCATCATTTAATAATGTTGTTCCTCTATTAGTATCAAAATCATTATTTTGATCTGTATAATAAAGCTGCGCTAATTGTCCGCCATTATCAAAATAAGAACTTCTCATTTGATATTTTGACTCGTAAATACTTAGATTTAAAGCTGCGTCTGACTCTTTTCCGTAAATAGAGTCTAGTACATAAACATTTTTTCCATTAGTATCTATTTGTTTAACATGACTGAAATAAGGTATGTTAACCACTACACTATCTACTACAGGCGCATCACCTACTGACGGAGCATAAGCAGCAAGACCAACTTGTGTATTGTAATTTGCTGTTGTTGTTCCGAAAACCGGATTATTATAAATCCCAAGTGCATTCGTTACTAGAGAGTTTGACTGAATTGGAGTTACTTCTTGATTATAAGCTATAACATCATACTTTTCAGATTCCAGACCAAAATGATCATCACCAATCAAATCATCACCAATTGCATTAAAATCTTTGTCGCAAGAATATAAAAGAACAACCGTTAAGGCTAATAGAATTTTCTTAATAAAAGAAGTATTGTACATGTTTAATAATAAAGTTAAATTTTAAAGACCCATCTGTTTATAGAAATTTGTATACGCCTCAGCGAATGCATCTTTCGTGGCGAAAGGTAAAAAAGGTTTTCCTGAAGATTCTATAAATTTTGTTAAACTTGGAGAAACATTTTCTGACGCAATGATTACTGCATCTGAATGTAGTATACTTGCTTTTAAAATATTTTCGTAGTTAGGCACTTCAAGATCTGCAATGGATTCATGCGGAACACCGTCGAATTTGACTTTGTTAATCATTTCCATATCCAGGTTTTCATCGAAAGACTGGCCATAAACCGAAGTAACGATTTTTGTATCGTTAAATAAAGCTTCGTTTTTATAGTAGTGTTTCATATAAATTGGCAGCATAGCAGCAAGCCATCCGTGTACGTGAATAATATCCGGAACCCAATTTAATTTTTTTACAGTCTCAACAACTCCTTTGGCAAAAAATATAGCACGTTCGTCATTATCAGGATATAAAGCTCCTTCTTCATCTGCAAAAGTGGCTTTACGTTTAAAATATTCATCATTATCAATAAAATAAACCTGAATTCTTTCTTTAGGAATCGAAGCTACTTTGATAATCAATGGCATATCTAGATCATTCACTACCAAATTCATCCCTGAAAGTCTGATTACCTCATGTAATTGATGTCTTCTCTCGTTGATATTTCCATATCTTGGCATGAAAATTCTTATTTGTCCGCCCTGATCATTAATCATTTTTGGAACGTCATAAGACATTAAAGAAACTTCATTTTCAGCCAAATATGGCACGACTTCAGATGATACGTATAATATCCTCTTATCTTTCATAATAGTATTTTACTTAATTTTTGGTAATAAAAACGTCGCAAAATTACAAAAATTTATGCAGTTTATAACTAATATATTATGTTTGCACTAAATTTTAATAATACCGCCATGCATATTTTCTACGGTAAAGTAGCTCTGATAGCTTATTTAAAAACTATCAAAACCGCAAATTCAACTATCGGATTTGTCCCAACCATGGGAGCTTTACACCAAGGACATCTGGCTTTAATGCAGCGATCACTTAAAGAAAATGACGATACTGTTGTTAGTATTTTTGTGAATCCAACGCAGTTTAACAACCCTGAAGATCTTGAAAAATACCCTCGTACTCTTGAAGAAGACGTAAAAAAAATGAGAGGATTAAGTGACAAAATAATCTTATATGCTCCTTCTGTAGATGATATTTATGAAGGAAACACAATTTCGCAGTCATTTGATTTTGATGGTTTAGAAAATCAAATGGAAGGAAAATTCCGTCCGGGGCATTTTAATGGAGTTGGAACCATCGTAAAACGATTGTTTGAAATCGTTACTCCAACCAATGCTTATTTTGGCGAAAAAGATTTTCAGCAGCTTCAAATTGTTAAAAAACTGGTAGAAAAAAATAATTTACCGGTAAATATTGTAGGCTGCCCTATTTTTAGAGAAGATAATCTTTTGGCGATGAGTTCTCGTAACGAAAGATTAACTCCGGAAGAAAGAAAAGAAGCTTCAATTATTTACAAAACCTTGACTGAAGCCAAAGAAATATTCCAAAACAGTACGCCTCAGGAAACAATCGAATTTGTCGAAAATGCATTCAAAAACAACGAAAGATTTGAATTAGAATATTTCGTCATTGCTGATGAATCGACATTATTACCTATCGATCATAAAACAAACGACAAAAAATACCGTGCGTTTATAGCAGTATTTGTTAATTCTATAAGACTGATAGACACCATTTCATTAAATTAAATTACCTTTGCTCCATGCAAATTCAAGTTATAAAATCAAAAATTCATCGAGTAAAAGTTACCGGAGCTGATTTAAATTATATTGGCAGTATTACTATTGATGAAACTTTACTAGAGGCTTCAAACATTATTGAAGGCGAAAAAGTATCTATTGTTAACATTAATAATGGTGAACGTTTTGAAACTTACGCTATTAAAGGAGAAAAAAATTCAGGTGAAATCACTTTGAATGGTCCTGCAGCCAGAAAAGTTCAAAAAGACGACATTATTATTATCATTTCGTATGCAACCCTGGATTTTGAAGAAGCAAAAACCTTCAAACCATGGATTATTTTCCCGAATGAAAACGATAATTCGTTAACATAATCAAACCTTATCTTTATTTTCAATCTTAGTTTGTCAAAATATTTTTTGCACAAACCAATTTCCTTTTCCCCAAATCGAGAATTTATTGAAAGTAAGAAATCATTGCTTTTTTTATTCCTCCAAAATCACAAAAAGCAAATAAAATAGTATATTGCTACACTATTTTGAATACTTTTTAATTCACTGAAATGCCACAAATCATGAAAAAAGTTTACCTACTAATTACATTAATTTCCGTTTCTGTTTTTTCTCAGAAAAAATTTGACAATATTCAATCTGAAAAACTGGGAGAAGAAAGAAGAATAACAATTGGACTGCCCGCTTCTTACGATGCAAAATCAGATAAAAAATATCCGGTTTTGTATTTATTAGACGGAGATTATTTATTTGATCCGTTTTACGGAGCTGTTAGTTATGGTAATTATTGGGATGATATTCCGGAAATGATCATCATTGGCATACATCAAAATAAAGATGAAGAACGTTATGACGATACCACAATAGATCAAAACGAAGGTTTGCCTTTTGAAAAAGGAGCAAAGTTTTTTGAATTTATAGGTTCTGAATTGATTCCATACATTGAAAAAAAGTACCGCACTTCACCGTTTAGAATGATTGCAGGTCACGATGTAACAGCAAGTTTTGCCAATTTTTATTTGTATAAAGAAAATCCGCTTTTCAACGCTTACATTTGTTTAAGTCCGGAGTTAGCACCAAAAATGGAAGTTCGTATTGCAGAAAAATTTGCCAAAATACAACAGCCTATATTCTACTATCTTTCTGCCGGCGGCGGAGATATTAAAAAAATTAAAGAACCAATTGAAAAACTAGACAGTAATATTAAAATTGCAAATAATCCGTTAGTGAATTATAAATATGATGTATTCAAAAATGCAACACACTATATGGAAGTTTTGCATTCTATACCAAGTGCATTATACCAGATTTTTGAAGTTTACAGACCCATAAATTCTGCAGAATACAATGATAAAATTGCGATTCTTGAAACAGGTTATGCAGATTATCTGGAAAAAAAATACAATACAATGTCTGAAGTTTTAGGCGTACAGATTCCGGTAAGAATAAGCGATTTTAAAGTAATCGAAACTCTTATTTTAAAGAAAAACGCCTACGATGAATTAGGAAAAATGGCTGAAATTGGAAATGTAAATTATCCCAAAGCCATGTTGGGAGAATATGAATTGGGCTTGATGTACGAAAAAATGGGCGATCCGAAACATGCTTCAAAAAAATACCAAAATGCTTCTCAAATGGAACCTATTGGGGATTTGAATAAAGATTTGATGTATGAGAAAATTGACGAAATGAATACGCTTGCCAAAAAAACCAAATAATGTCAAAAGTTAAAACTTCTTTTTTTTGTCAAAATTGCGGAACCCAGTATTCTAAATGGCAGGGACAGTGCAACGCATGCAAAGAATGGAATACTATCGCCGAAGAAATTATTCAAAAACAGGAAAAAGTAGCCTGGAAAAGCGAACCAACCTCAACGAGTAAAGCGCCAAGACCTTTAAAAATAACCGAAATTGATTCGGCTCAGGAAATCCGAATGGATACTACTGACGGTGAATTGAATCGTGTTTTGGGAGGCGGAATTGTTCCGGGATCTTTAACGCTTTTGGGCGGTGAACCGGGAATCGGGAAAAGTACGCTTTTGCTTCAAATTTCATTAAAATTACCTTATAAAACTTTATACGTTTCTGGTGAAGAAAGTCAGAAACAAATAAAAATGCGTGCCGAAAGAATAACGCCAAATAGCGATAACTGCTATATTTTGATGGAAACAAAAACGCAAAATATCTTCAAACAAATTGAAGCAATTGAGCCTGAAATCGTAATCATCGATTCAATCCAGACCTTGCATACCGATTATATTGAATCAACCGCCGGAAGTATTTCTCAAATTAGAGAAACAACCGCAGAATTGATCAAATTTGCTAAAGAAACCAATATTCCTGTTATTTTGATCGGACATATTACTAAAGATGGAAATATCGCCGGACCAAAAATTCTGGAACACATGGTCGATACAGTTCTTCAGTTTGAAGGCGACAGAAACCATATTTACCGAATTCTACGTTCGCTTAAAAACCGTTTTGGTTCAACTTCTGAACTCGGAATTTACGAAATGCTCGGAAGCGGTTTGCGAGAAGTCAGTAATCCGTCAGAAATTCTGATTTCGCATAAAGACGAAGAATTATCCGGAACCGCAATCGCAACTACGCTTGAAGGAATGCGTCCGTTAATGATCGAAATACAATCTTTGGTAAGTACCGCTGTTTACGGAACTCCACAAAGAAGCACAACAGGATATAACGCCAAGCGTTTAAACATGATTTTGGCGGTTTTAGAAAAAAGAGCCGGATTCCGTTTAGGCGCAAAAGACGTTTTCCTAAACGTTACCGGAGGAATTTCTGTTGACGATCCCGCAATTGACCTTGCCGTTGTTGCTGCGATTTTATCATCAAACGAAGATATTCCGGTTGGAAAAGGTTTTTGTTTTGCCGGCGAAGTTGGACTTTCGGGAGAAATTCGTCCCGTAAATCGCGTAGACCAGCGCATTCAGGAAGCCGAAAAATTAGGTTTCGATACTATTTTTGTTTCTAAATACAATAAAATTGCTTTGAAAAATACAGGAATCAAAATTGAACTTGTAGCAAAAATTGAGGATGTTGCAAGCATTCTTTTTGGTTGATTCTGATAAAAATACCACTATGAATTTTCCCAAACAAAAAATCTATAAAGCTTTAAAAATACTGGCTGTAATAGTCGTTTTGCTTTGCATCGGATTATATTTTTTCCGCAACTCGCTTCTAAAACAGGCAATTGCAAAAGTAACCCACAAAATGGCTGTTGATTATAACAGTGATTTTTCTATAAAAGAAGCTTCTTTTAACGGACTTTCAAGCATTAAACTTACAGATGTTGTTTTGGTTCCCAAAAATGCCGACACGCTTTTAAAAATTAACAAAATCGAAACCAGCGTCAGTCTAAGTAATTTATTGATTGGTGACGTTCAGGTTGGAACTTTAAACGTTAATAAGGGCTATATTCAATTAGTAAAAAAAGGAAAAGTCCGCAATTTTGATGCTTTCTTAAAAAGAAACAGAGATGACGATTCTGAAAAAAATGAAAAGAGAAAATACGGAACTTTTGCTTATCGCATCATTTCAAAATTACTGAATTTAGTTCCAACTGATATGAATTTGGAAAACTTCCAATTCAAAATTGACGACAATGGCAAAAAAACTTCTGTAGCCATAAATAAATTGGTTTTAAGCGACAAAAAGCTTGAAACGAATATTCATGTTGTAAGCAAAGATTTTGATCAGCGCTGGAACTTAAAAGGTTTTGCTGATCCTAGAAATCAAAAAGCTGATATTCGTTTCTTCAATTTAGATACAGGAGCAATCAGAGTTCCTTACTTAGATGAAAGGTATAATTTAAAAGCAAGTTTTGATTCGATACGTTTAAATGTTGAAAATATTGATAAAAGCGGAAGTGAATTTCATCTTGACGGCTTCACTTCTATCGTAAACTTAAAAATCAATCATCCAAAAATTGCCAGCAAAGATGTGATCATAAAAAACGCTCGTTTTGATTATCGTTTTTTATTGGGTGATGATTTTATTTCGATTGACAGTACCTCAACTATGACGTTGAACAAAATCAAGCTGCGTCCGTATATTTCGTATGACACTGAAAAAGATACCGTTTATACTTTGAAAGTCGATATTCCGAAAATGAAAGCGCAGGATTTTATCGTTTCGCTTCCTGATGGTTTATTTACACATTTCCAAGGAATGCAGGCAACAGGAAATTTCGATTATAAACTCGATTTCAAATTCAATAAAAATAAACCTTATACACTTGTTTTTGACAGTAAACTCAACAAAGAAGATTTACGAATTACGAAATATGGTGAAGCGGATTTGAACAAACTAAATGGCGAATTCGTGTATCGTGCCATTATTCAAAATGTGTTGCAGCGCCCGGTTTTAGTTGGAACAGGAAATCCAAATTACACACCGCTCGATCAAATTTCGCCTTATTTGAGAAAATGTGTGTTAACAACTGAAGATCCTTCTTTCTTTTCTCATCGAGGTTTTATCAATGAAGCATTTAAACAATCGATTCTAAAAAACATCAGAACCAAAAAATTCTCACGCGGCGCCAGTACAATCAGCATGCAGTTGATTAAGAATGTTTTCCTTACAAGAGAAAAAACGCTTTCGCGAAAGCTGGAAGAAATTTTGTTGGTTTATATTTTAGAAAATAACCGAATTGTAAGCAAAGAAAGAATGCTGGAAGTTTATTTCAACATTATTGAATGGGGACCAAATGTATACGGAATTGGCGAAGCGAGTCATTTTTATTTCCAAAAAAGTCCTTCGGCTTTAAATGTTGACGAATGTTTGTACTTGGCAACGATTATTCCGAAACCGCGAAAATTCATGTATCAGTTTAATGATGAAGGAAATCTAAAAGACTACGCGATAAAAAATCAAAAGTTTTTAAAGAATTTAATGTTCCGTAGAGGTTTATTAGTTCCTGAAGATACAATTGGTATTCTTCCTGTTTATATTTCTGGAAATGCGCGTTCGCTTATAAAAATAAAAGCTCCAGATTCAACAGCTGTTCAGGTTGATTCTTTGGCGACTAGAGATGAGTTTGATTTGTAATTAAATAAAAATGGCAGAAGAGAACAAAAAAGAAATATATTTTAAGCGAGTTTATGACAATATAAAAAACATTGGCTATCACACAACAGCAATAATGGAAGAAAAGGATTTTACACCTTTTGCATATTCTACCGGAATATTTGAAAACTTTAAAATACCTGAATTATTTATTTCTGGACTCGGGCCAAATTTATCAGGAGAGTTAATTAAAAACTATGCAGACAAATATAAATTCGAAAAAATCCCCTTAAACACAAAAAATTATGACCTCACTGATAGATTTCCTATTTACTTTATAAAAGTTAATAAAATAGATTTGGAAGACTATGTTCTGACTTCGATTAAATTCTATAAAGATCGAGATTATGAATATTTACAATTGGTATTTCCTGATTTAAAGGGAAATTTTCCAAATGAACCTAATTATGATTATGATCAAAAAATAATTGGAGATCTGACCTTGTAAAATTTGCTCAAAAAGTCACAAAATTTAATTTTTTAAGTTCAATTGCGTCCAGCTTTAGCTGGATCGAAATATAAACGCTAAGAAAAAGGCTTTAGCCAAACGTATTTGCTTTGCTAAAGCCTTTTTCTATTTCGATCTTATTCCCCTAGCTGAAGCTAGGGGCTATTGAAAAACTTTGCGTTCTCTGCGTAAATCCTTGCGGACTTTGCGGTTAAAAAAACTATTTAAAATTCTTCAAAAACTCTTCTTTGTAAGTTGGCGAAACTTCGATTTCAGTATTATCATTAAGTGTTACAATTCCGCCTTTATTATATGATTTTACACAATTCAAATTAATAATATGTGATTTATGAACCCTGATAAATGGCAGAGGCAGAATTTCTGAAAAGTGTTTTAAAAATCGGCAGACCATTTTTTTACTTCCATTATTCAAATACAAATCGGTAAAGTTTCCGTTACCGCGAAGACGTACGATTTCTTCCATTTTTACCACTTCAAAACCTTCAAGCGTGGGTAAAATAACTTGTTGCTTTTCGGGTTTTTGTTCATGAAAATTTTCGACAATAATTTTATTTCTATTGAAGATTTCATGATTTAGAATCTGATGCTGCACCTTATTAACCGCTACAATCAGTTCTTCAATGCTAATTGGTTTCAGGAGATAATATGCCGCACTTTGGTTTAACGCTTTTAGCGAATACTCCGAAAAAGCCGTTACAAAGATGGTTTCAAACTGAAGATCTTTACACGCTTCCAAAACATCAAAAGCATTTCCGAAAGGCATTTCTACATCCAGAAAAACCAACTGTGGTTTAATTTCATGCAGCAACGGAACCGTTTCTTTAATATTCTGTGCTTCACCGACTACCTCAACCTGCGGACAGTATTTGCTCAAATAATTTTTAAGCACTTCGCGCGCAGCCAATTCATCTTCGACAATTACACTTTTTATCTTTTGGATTGTCATCATATTTTATCAATTAATGGAAAAACAATTTGAACAATTGTTCCAGATTCTGGCAGCCCTTTTTCTAAAATTGTAAACACAATATCCTTTTTATACAATTCATTCAAAAGGTCAATTCGTTCTTTTGTATTGTTTAAACCGCGCGATTCATAGATTTTTTGGTTCGTTGTTTTAAGTTCACGGCTTTTCGTTAAACCAATTCCATTGTCTTCAATAAAAACATTTATTTTTTTGTTTTTATATTCAAAACGCAAAGACAAAAAACCTTTTTTCTCCAAATAACGCAGTCCGTGCCAGATTGCATTTTCCAGATTGGGCTGAATAATCATATTCGGAACCAAAACCCTTTCGGCATCAAGCGAATCATCCACAACAATTTCAAAATCAAATTTATCCTGAAAACGAAGATGTTCTAAATCCAGATACTTTTTAAGCTGTTCGACTTCTTTATCCAAAGAAATAAAATCTTTATTCGAGTTTTCCATCATGTTTCGCATCAAATTCGAATACGAAGTCAGGTATTTATTGGCTTCTAATTCCTTATTTTCTGCAATGAATTGGTTCACGCTGTTTAAACTGTTGAAAATAAAATGCGGATTCATTTCACGACGAAGCGACTGCAAAGCGATTTCTTTGTTTTTGATTTTGATTGAATACAAAGCTTTTGCAATAAAGAAAAACAAAAGAAGCAGTAAACCAACCGATCCTAAAAGAAAGTAATTAAATGTATTTTTCTTTGAGATCAGTTCGTCTTTTAGAACTTTCTCTTTTTCAAGCTGTCGAATTTTGTCTTCGGTAATCTGAAATGTTTTAGCATCAATAAGCGTGGTATCAGACTTGATTAACTTTTCGAAATTATCAAAAAACTGCTCGTACAACGCCATACTTTCTTTGTCTTCGCCTTTTGTCTTGTAATATTTAATCAATGAAGACAAACTCTTTTTGGCTTCTGCCGAATTTCCTTTTTGAAATGATAAATCGTAAGCTTCTTTCAAGGAAGAAATCGCTTTTTGTGGTTCCTGTTTTTCAAAATAAAGCGAAGCTATAGATTGTAATTGTTTTATTTCGGTCGTATAATCATTATTTGTTTTAGCATCCGCAAGCAGTTTTTGGTTAATACTGAGCGCTTTGTCAAATTGATTATCTGCAACGTAAACTTTGGCAATTTCATTTTTGATTTTAACGACCTCTTCTGGTTTGTCTTTGGCATAGACCAACGCTTTTTTATAACTTTCGATAGCCTCTTTTTTGTCTTTCAGGTCCAAAGAATTTTGTGCTTTTTGAACATAAGCTTCTTTAACTTCCTGGCTTTTCTTTTCTCTTTTGAACAGTTCGATATTAGAATCAACATAATTGGTCTGACTTGCCGGATCTGATTGATTTTTTAATCGATTGGCATCGTTAAGATTGATTTTTTCTTCAGCAGCATCTTTTGTTAAAGAACCTGCCGCTTCGTAATTTTTTATTGCCGAATCAAAGTTTTTTTGGTTTTCCTGCGCTTTGGCAAGACTTCTTGTAACTCTGGTTTTATCTTCGGCAAGTTTTAATTTGGCATAAGTATTTAAAGCCCTTTTATAATATTCTTCGGCTTTAGCATTGTCTCCATTGTTCAGAAATTCGTTTGCTAATTTTTCGTAATTGGCCGCAATTTTAGATTCATCGTTTTCATCCAGTGATTTAGATAAATCTTCAGCCGCTTTGCTGATTTTAGCTTTACTCTTACTGCTTTCCATTTTCTTTTCAGGAAGTGCCTGCGCAGTTATTCCCTGCGGAAACAACAGCAGTAAAAAAAGCAGACCAAAACCAAGTAATAAATGACGTTTCACAAATAGTTTATTTAGAAGTGTAAAGTAACTTAATTTCGAATTTCTATCCTATATCTTTCACCAAGTCAAACTGGTGATTGACCCATTCTCCCAAAAATACGTTTTTTCACTCAATACATTTGCTTCGTAATCTTAAAACAATAATCATGAAAAAACTATTCTCTTTCTTTTTGACATTATTATTTTCTCCATTTATAATTGGACAAGCCTCTGGAAATGTCAATTATCAAAATCAATATCAAGCCAGCAATACTATTGATATTAATTTCCCTTCAAATGAAGGAATTGTGGTAAGTATAAAAGGGCTCGCCAACGTTAAGGCCGATTCATACACCGCAATTTTCAGCACTACCCAAACTGGTAAAACAACCAAAGAAGTTAATGAGTTAATTGATCAGCGAATTAATAAATCGCTCAGCGAAATCAAACTTAAAAAAGCCGTTGAAACTTTTGTCGATATGATTTCGTTTGTTCCGGTTTATGAATATGAAGTCGAGAAAAAAGTCTTTAATCGTAAAACTTACAATGAAGTTCCTGTTGGATTTGAATTAAAAAAGAACATCCATATCAAATTCTCAGATCCAAATCAGCTTAATGATTTTATTTCGATTTTATCTAATTACGAAATATACGATTTGGTTCGCGTTGATTATTTCTCTAATGCCTTAGAAACCATTAAAAAAGAAATGATGACCAAGGCAAGACTTCTGACTCAGGAAAAAATCAAAAACTATGAAACACTGCTTGGAGAAACCTTTACAAATGCTGAAAAAAGAATCGCCGATGATTTTGTTGTCAATTTGCCTGTAGAAATGTACAAATCGTATGAGGCTTACAACAGCTCTTCTTTAAATTTGAAAAAATCAGCCAATGTTAACCAAGTCAGTAAATCTACTACGCTTTATTATCAGCCTGTTTTTAATAAAGAATTTGATTTTATTATAAATCCCGCTGTTTTAGAACCTGTTATTCAAGTGCAATATGAAGTTAAAATTTTCATCAACAGAGAAAAAGAAAAGAAACAGATTGCCAAAACAGACAAAGAATATATTCTTGTTACTCCAAATGGCGATTTAAGACCTATTAATGTGTCTTCACCAAAACAAACTTATTAGTTCTAAAGTATTTCACCAAGTCAAAAGACCGTTTCACCATTTGTCCATAAAACGAGCTTTTTTAGTTTCTAAGTTTGATTAAAAATCAATCAATTAAAACTAAAATTATGAAATCAAATCTTTTTATTTCTGCACTTTTTGCCACTGTATTTTCTTTTGCGGGCTGCAACACTTCTAATGCAAGTCCGAAAAACAAAATTGAAATCAAAAAAACGGAAACGGCCAATGCAACCAAAATTCAGGTAGCACTTTTATTGGATACTTCAAGCAGTATGGACGGACTAATTGATCAGGCAAAATCGAGATTATGGGAAATTGTAAACACACTGACAACATTAAAATACGAAGGAAAAACTCCCGAAATTGAAATTGCTTTATATGAATATGGAAATGATGGTTTATCTGAAAAGTCAAATTACATTAGACAAATAACGCCTTTATCGACAGATCTTGATTTGATTTCAGAAAAACTATTTGCTTTGAGAACCAATGGCGGAAACGAATATTGCGGGGCGGTAATTCAGGACGCGACAAAAGAATTAAAATGGGCTCCGGAAAACAGCAGCATGAAACTGATTTACATTGCCGGAAACGAAGAATTCAATCAAGGAAAAATCAGTTATAAAGAAGCAATCAGCACTGCTTTGAAAAATGATATTTATGTGAATACTATTTTTTGCGGTAACAAAACGGAAGGCATTAACACATTCTGGAAAGACGGTGCCGACCGTGGAAAAGGAAAGTATTTCAATATAGATTCAGATAAAGCGGTTCAATATATTGCAACACCTTATGACGAAGAAATCACAAAGTGTGATGAAAAAATAAACAAAACGTACATTAATTATGGTGCTAAAGGAGCTGAGAAAAAAATGAATCAGGTTATGCAGGACCAAAATGCTAAAAAAGTTTCAAACGCCAATTACACCAATCGTGCAGTAAGTAAATCAAAAGCGGTTTATAAAAACGAAAGCTGGGACTTGGTTGACAAAGCAAAACAGGATCCTAATGCGATTTCTAAAATGAAAAAAGAGGAACTGCCTGACGAACTTAAAGATAAATCGGAAGCTGAAATTAAAACAATTATAAGCGAGAAAACAAAAGAGCGAGAAGCTATTCAAAAAGAGGTTAGTGTTTTGGCAAAAAAACGTCAGGAATATATTAATGCCGAAGCTAAAAAAACCAAAAAGCAAGACGATTTGGGCAACACGATAAACAGTTCTATTGTAGCTTTTGCAAAAGTGAAAGGCTATACTGTTGAGAAAGAATAGTCAATTGAATTTCTAAATCTAATGAAAAAGATTCTCTGCTTTATACTGTTTTTACTGATTCCAGTTATTTCCTTAAGCTGTGAAAACAAAAAAGAGAAACCAATAAAGATCAAAATATCAAAACCGATTTATTCCTACGAAGAGAAACTAAAAAGTGAGATTGCTGCCATCAGGAGCTTTTTGGGGAAATCTCCGAAATACAATTCAGACGTAGTTTTCTTTTTAGACATGAAGATAGAATCTGGAAGAAATCGGTTTTTTGTTTATGATTTAAAAAACAACAAATTGCTAAACAAAGGTTTGGTCGGGCATGGTTCTGGTTCAGAAACTGGAATTAGAGGCGAATTGAAATTTAGCAATGTCGAAAATTCACACTGCAGTTCGCTGGGTAAATATGCTATTGGAGGTTCTTATTCTGGAACATTTGGAAAAGCCTATAAATTATACGGTTTAGACAAAACCAACAATAATGCTTTTAATCGAAATATAGTATTGCACAAATACTCTGAAATTCCGTTTGAAGAACAGCCCTACCCTATCTGCAACAGTCTAGGCTGCCCGATGGTAAACGAAAAGTTTTTCAGTGTTCTTGAAAAGCTGATTGACAATTCAAAAAAGAAAATCATTTTGGTAATGTATTATTAATACAACCTTTCAGCCATTTTTGTCATCTATACTTTTATAAAAGACTTTAAATTATACTCCAATGATTAAAAAACAAGCAACAGCACTCTTATTATTCTTTAGCATTTTTGCCTTTGCGCAGAAACCAATTTTTACTACAGCAAAGGTAAAAGCTGCTACAGTATATTTTAATGCTGCCGAAATTTCTCAAATTGCAAATACAATTTTACCGTTAGGAACAAGTGAAATTGTGATTAAAAATGTGGCCGTAAATTTAAATGAAAGTTCAATCCAAATTGGTACGCCGGCGACTGTAACGGTACTTTCGGTTCAATTTACTAATAATTATATTTCAGAATATGAACCCGATCCTAAATCGCCTTTATTGAAAAAAGTTCGTGACAGTATTGTTTTGGTTCAGAAGGAAATTCTGAAAGTAAATAATAGCATAAATTCTGAATCAAAAACCATTCAGTTATTAGATAAAAACCAACAGATTTCCGGCACAAATTCTGGGTTAAATGTTGCCGAATTAATGAAAATGGTCGATTATTATAAAAGCAAGCAAATAGAAATTGCAAACAACATAAATACACTGACTGAGAAAAAGCAAAAGCTAGATGAAACACTTCAAAAACTAAACAACAAACTTGAAGTTGATACAAGTAAAGAAGAAAAAACTTCATCTGGAAAACTGATTGTTCAGGTAATGAACAATGCTGCAGGGCAGGTTCCTTTAGAAATATCTTATTTAACCAATAATGCCGGCTGGTCTACTTTTTATGATTTACGCACCGAAAGCGTTGCGGCTCCAATTAATATGATGTACAAAGCGCAAGTGGTTCAAAATACAGGAATTGACTGGAAAAAAGTAAAACTGACTCTGTCAAGCGGTTATCCAAATCAAAATAATCAAGCTCCAATATTGAGTTCTTGGTTTCTGGCGAATCAGGCATATATTGATCAAGTTATTACTGCTACTGCTTATGGAATCAACAAAAGAAATCAGATACAGGGAAGTATCTATAAAGATAAAAAAGTAAGTAATGAAATGGAGATGGCTGCACCGGTCATGGCAGAATCTTCGGTTTCGAATTACACAACTGTGGCAGAAAACCAGCTTAATATTTCTTTTGATATTGATATCCCGTATGACATTTTATCAAATGGAAAAATTCACAGCGTATCTTTAAAAGAAATAAAACTTCCGGCAACATATAAATATTATGCTGTTCCAAAAGCTGAAAATGATGCTTTTTTACTTGCTGAAATTGCAGACTACAGCAAATACAATTTACTGCGAGGTGAAGCGAATATTATTTTTGAAGGAATGTATGTTGGTAAAACATTCATAGAACCAAATCAGACCAGTGATACTTTGAACTTAAGTATGGGGCGCGATAAAAAAGTATCAATTAAACGTGAAAAAGTTGCAGATAAATCAGGAACTAAGTTTTTATCTGCTAGAAAAGAACAAACTTTTACTTATGATATTACCGTTAGAAATAATAAAAAAGAACCTGTAGAATTATTGCTAAAAGACCAATATCCGCTTAGCACAAATAAGGAAATCGAAGTTGAATTACTGCAGAACGACAGTGCTAAAATAAATGCAGAAACTGGAATCTTGACCTGGCAATTACAGCTGAAACCAAATGAAACCAAGAAATTCAGAATTAGCTATAAAGTGAAATATCCAAAAGATCAAGTTTTAAATTTATAAAACTTCTTATCAAAAAAAATCCCGATAATCAAGGTTATCGGGATTTTGTATTTACTTGGAAACCTAACAGGTTTGATTGTAAACATTCTTAAGGCGCCGGATCAGGAATTATTGCCTGAACAGCATCGATTTCTGCCAAAATTTCTTTAGAAAGCACAACATCAATAGTATCGATGTTTTCTTCTAATTGCTCTAAAGTTGTTGCACCAATAATTGCACTTGTCAAAAATGGCTGTTGCAATACAAATCCCATAGCAAGTTGTGTTAGCGTTAAACCATGTTTTTTGGCGATTTCCTGATACAATTTTGTTGCTTGCGTACATTGTTCGCTATTGTAACGTTTGTATTGTGGAAAAAGATTAATTCTTGCTTTTGGGTGACTTTCCCCAGTTAAAAATTTCCCGGTTAAAACTCCAAATGCTAAAGGTGAATATCCTAATAAACCAACGTTTTCGTATTTTGAAACTTCGGCAGAATTTACTTCAAACAAACGGTTCAATAAAGAATAAGGATTTTGAACGGTTTTAATTCTTGGCAGATTGTTGTATTTGCTTTCTTCCAAAAGGCGCATCATTCCCCACGCATTTTCATTAGAAACACCAATATGTTTAATTTTCCCTTCTTTGATTAATCCGTCGAAAGTTTCTAATATCTCTCTGAAATTATCTTCCCAGGCATCATTGTGTCCGTGAAAAGCACGCTGTCCGAAATTATTAGTTTTTCTTTCCGGCCAGTGCATTTGATACAAATCGATATAATCTGTCTGAAGTCTTTTTAAACTATTTTCTAAAGCGTATTTAATACTTGCCGGAGAAAAATCCAGTTTTTCACGCATGTATCCAAAACTCGGATTTGGACCGGCGATTTTAGATGCCAGAACCACTTTATCTCTATTTCCTGATTTTTTAAACCAGGTTCCAATAATTTTTTCTGTACTTCCGTAAGTTGCTTCACTCGCCGGAACTGAATACATTTCGGCTGTATCGAAGAAATTAACTCCTCTTTCCAGAGCGTAATCCATTTGAGCATGTCCTTCAGCTTCGGTATTCTGCTGCCCGAAAGTCATTGTTCCAAGATTGATTTTACTAACTTTTATGTCGGTGTTGGGTAGTGTTGTGTATTTCATTTTTCTCTTTAAGGTTCAAAGTTGCAAAGTGACAAAGGTACAAAGGGATTTTTCAAATTTAAATTTGACAAAGGTTAAAAAAAGTACAAGATTTTTTTCTCTCCTGCAAGGTTTCCAAAACCTTGTGGGTGTTTTTTTTTACAAAAAATAAACTTATACCTACAAGGTTTTGGAAACCTTGCAGGAAAACAAAAAGGCTCAAAAGTAAAACCTTTGAGCCTTTGTATCTTTGTCACTTTGCAACTTTGAACCTTAGTTTATGCTATTAAGCATATCAGCAATTTCATCTAATCTTGGCGTTAAGATGATTTCGATTCTACGGTTTTTAGCTTTTCCTTCCGGAGTTGCGTTACTTGCCAAAGGAGAAAATTCACTTCTTCCTGCTGCCGTAAGTTTTTGTTTGTTGATTTTAGTATTTTCACTTAAAATAGCCACAATTGCAGTTGCTCTTTTTGTAGATAAATCCCAGTTGTTTGCAATTGGCCCAGAACCAGCATACGGATCATCATCAGTATGGCCTTCAATAAGAACTGAAAGATCTGGATTTTCACCTAATACTTTTCCAAGTTCTACAACCGCTTTTCTACCTTCTGTTCCTACAGCCCAGCTTCCTGAATTGAAAAGCAATTTATTTTCCATAGAAACATATACTTTTCCGTTTTTCTGTTCAACTGTTAAACCTTTGCCTTCAAAACCATTTAAAGCTTTAGATAAAGTTTCTTTCAGCTTGCGCATTGATTCTTCTTTAGCAGCAATCATATCTTCAAGCTCTTTTAAACGATTTGCTGTTTTATCCAAACGAGCCTGCTCATCGGCTAATTTTTTAGATTTTGCTTCTAATTGTGCCAATAAATCACGGTTTTTAGCCATGTTACTTTCTAATGCATCGTTGCTGTTTTTCTCTAAAGCATTATAAGAATCCTGCAAAACTTTGTATTTCTTTTGTTCTGCTGCTAAATCTGCTTTTTGTTTAGCCAGTTCGTCTTTTGTGTTTGCTAAATCTTTAGTCAGTTTATCACGATCTAATTCTAATTGATTTTTTGCTGTTTTTAAACTTTCGTTTTCGTCAGCAATTGAACGATTTTCTTTTTTTAGATCTGAATATTTTGTTTCCAGATCATTGTAAATCTTTTTGGATACGCATGAAGTTGCAGACAATGCTAAAACAACTAATCCAATGGAGGCTTTTTTAATCATTTTACTTTTCGGTTTTTTATTTGGGGCTATTAATAATTTTCAAATTCTAAAAAATTAAAATCCAGACCGTTTCATAGTTTTATAGAATCTGGATTTACATTTTAGAATCGCTATTTTCTCAACAAGAACAATACCAAACTTTAATCAATCTCAACTAAAACCGGACAATGATCTGAGTGAACAGCATCCGGAAGAATTACGGCACGTTTTAAACGATGCCCCATTACTTCACTTACTAAGTTATAATCAATACGCCAGCCTTTATTATTTCCTCGGGCTCCTGCGCGATAGCTCCACCACGAATAATGATGCGGATCTTTATTAAAATGACGGAAACTATCTATAAATCCGGATTTCATAAAAGCATCCAGCCAGGCGCGTTCTTCCGGCAAAAATCCTGAAACTGTTTTGTTACGAACAGGATCATGAATATCAATTGCTTCATGGCAGATATTATAATCTCCGCAGATAATTAAATTTGGAATCGTAACTTTTAACTCATTAATATATTTTTGAAAATCGTCCATAAACATAAATTTATGATCCAGTCTTTCAATATTTGTTCCTGACGGAAGATATAAACTCATTACAGAAACATCATCAAAATCAGCACGAAGGTTACGTCCTTCAAAATCCATATGATGAATTCCGGTTCCGTATACTACTTTTTTAGGTTCTATTTTAGATAATATTGCTACACCGCTGTAACCTTTTTTTGTCGCAGGATAATAATATTGGTAAGGATAGCCCGCAGCCGTTATTGCTTCTACAGGAATTTGATCCTGAGTTGCTTTAATTTCCTGAAGACAGATAACATCAGGGCTGGCCGCTTGCAGCCATTCAATAAAACCTTTGGTAATTGCAGCACGAATTCCGTTTACATTATAAGAAATAATTTTCATCCGATTGTATTTTTTAGGATTTCAAATGTAATAAAAAAGTGGAAAGTTTATAATTGAATAAAGGAAAAGTAGAGTTTTTTGTTATCTTTGTTCGCTGCTTAATAATTTAAAAATAGTAAATGGGTTTAGTTACCGCGAAAGAAGTTGCAAAGGCAATAAATGTTGAAAAGTACGGAGTATTTGGTACTTTTTCAGGCTGGATTCTTATGAAGGTTCTTAAGATCTCTACCCTTAATAAAATTTACGACCGTAATAAGCATCTGGAGGATCTTGCGTTTTTAAACGGAATTTTGGATGAAATGGAAATTAAATTCGAAATCCCGGAAGAAGATTTGAAACGTCTGCCGAAAGATGGTGCGTATATTACTATTTCAAATCACCCGCTTGGAGGTATTGATGGTATTTTGCTTTTGAAATTGATGCTTGAAAGAGAACCAAATTTCAAAATCATTGCCAACTTTCTATTACACAGAATCGTTCCGATGAAAAAGTACATTATGCCGGTTAATCCTTTTGAAAATCATAAGGATGCAAAATCGAGCGTAATTGGTATTAAGGAAACTTTACGTCATTTAAGCGACGGAAAACCATTAGGGATTTTTCCCGCAGGTGAAGTTTCTACTTATAAAGATGGTAAATTAGTTGTTGATAAACCTTGGGAAGAAGGCGCTCTGAAATTGATCAGAAAAGCAAAAGTTCCGGTTGTACCTATTTACTTTCACGCCAAAAACAGTAAATTATTCTATTGGCTTTCTAAAATTGATGACACTTTGCGTACTGCAAAACTGCCGTCTGAATTGCTTACACAAAAAGACCGCGTTATAAAAGTTCGTATTGGAAAACCTATTTCTGTAAGTGAACAAAATGAAATAGAATCGTTTGAAGAATATTCAGAATTCTTAAGACGTAAAACTTATATGCTTGCTAATCCTTTTGAGAAAGACACGAAATTGATAGACACAGCAAGTTTAAAAATTCCTAAAGCGCCTAAAAAAATCGTTACGCCGGCAAATGAATCAAAATTGATTGATGAAGTTCAGGCTTTAAGAGACAGTGATTCGAGATTTTTACAAAGCAAAAACTACGAAGTATTCTTCGCAAGCGCAAAGCAAATTCCGAATATTTTACACGAAATAGGACGTTTACGCGAAATTACTTTCCGTGAAGTAGGCGAAGGAACCAATGAATCTATTGACTTAGACGAATACGACCAATATTATCACCATATGTTTTTATGGGATGATGAAACCAAAAAAATCGCCGGAGCTTATCGTATGGGATTAGGTTCTGAGATTTATCCAAAATACGGAATCGAAGGTTTCTACTTAACTGATCTTTTCAGATTTGAACCGGAACTTCACGATATGATGCACAAATCTATCGAAATGGGCCGTGCATTTATTGTAAAAGAATACCAGCAAAAACCAATGCCATTATTCCTTTTATGGAAAGGTATTATTCATACTACTCTGCGTCACCCTGAACACAAATATTTGGTTGGAGGAGTAAGTATCAGTAATCAGTTTTCTGACTTCTCTAAATCGCTTATGATTGAGTTCATGAAGTCTAACTATTATGACCCTTATATTGCGCAGTATATCCATCCGAAAAAGGCTTATAAAGTAAAATTAAAAGATGCTGATAAAGATTTTATCTTCGACGAAGCAGAATCTGATTTAAATAAATTCGACAAAATCATTGACGAATTAGAACCAGGAAATTTACGCTTACCTGTTTTAATTAAAAAGTACATCAAACAAAATGCACGTGTAGTTGCTTTTAACGTTGATCCGCTTTTTAATAACGCAATTGACGGCTTAATGTACATCAGAATTGCAGATATTCCGGAAAGTACAATGAAGCCTGTTATCGAGGAATTTCAGATTGAATTGGAAAAGAAATTATCTGAGAAGGAAGATTAAATGATTAATCATATAAAAGAAGACTCATAAATTTAGATTTATGAGTCTTCTTTTTTTATACTATTCTTAAACAACTTCTTGTCGCTCCAAACTAAATATTTCTTCACCAATAGTATCCAGTTTATCCAGTATAACTTTAGAACCAGATTCTTTCATCATCTTCCATTCTTTATCAGAAACAGGTACTATCCATAAAAAATTAGTATGTGAATTTCCAAAAGCAGGTACATTCATTTCAGGCAGAAGTTTTAATTTATTCGTCAGAACTGCATACTTAAATTTTTCACTAGCAATTGTCTCAAATTCTACTGTATGTCCTTCTGCTACAAATGTGATATAATCCCAAGGTATTGCTGTAATTCCGCTTATTAGACTTGCTATATTATTTATTTCATCATTTGTCAATCCTGATTTCAAAATAATTCCAAGTTCAATTCTATTTACCTTGCTAGCATCTTCATAATACATTTCTACTTTTGGCTGCGGTCTTAATGAAACTGCTACAGTTGCAAATACAATCTTTTCTGTTCCTTCGTAAACATAAAGACCTTTTGGAGGCCAATCTGAATTATCGATTGCATAATACTTCTCACTTTCTCCAAATATGTCTTCATAATAATCTAGAATTTGAGGCTGTAAAGACTGAAAAGGATTCACTTCTTCATTCCATTCTTTAATAAAAGAGATTGCATTATTTATACGTTTTCTGATCTCATTATCTTCGGAAAGCTCCCAGGCAAAACCACCCTGACCATTACAATCTCGGGCGTATCCACAGAATCCTCTGTCTCCTCCCCAGCTTGGAATTACACATAAAATCTCTCCATTTTCCAACAATGCTGCTCCATCTCCTTCTTCCATCCAGACAATTTCTAAATTCTTCTTATTAAGGCTTTCCTGGCCTTCAGGAAATTTACAAAATTCTTTAGTCAACATAGGAGGAATACCTTTTTCCATCAGTTTTACCTCTATTTCTTCTGGCGCTTTAGTTAAATTTCTAATCCAACAGCTTTTCATACCAAAATCTTCATTATCACCAAACAAATAAAAATAAGCTGTTCTATTGTCTTGTTCCACAATTGCTGTGATTGGACAGTTAGGACTTCTTAATTCAAGAAGAACCCTCGGTTTTTCAATCTTATTTTTTCTGCTAAATAATCCCATATTTCTTTATTATTTTTTTTCAGATTAAAATTCATATTGAAGTAAAGATTTTTATTTTAAAAAAGCATTATCCTCAACAAAAACTCTTTACCTTTATTCCATTAAATCAAAAATCCCATCCGTGATAGCAGATGGGACTTTTTTAATTTATAGCTTTTATTTAAAACCAAGGTTTTTGACCAACCTGATACGTCTGATAAAACTCTTCATCCGATTTTGTGAGATAAATAATTCCTTCAATTAAACCAATTAAGCCTCCAATTCCGCATAAAAGACCTAAAAGAAGCTGAATCACTCCTTCTTTACTATATCCTAAATAAAACTTATGAATTCCTAATGCTCCTAATAAAATAGCCAGAATTCCTGCCGTTATTTTTTTATTCTCTTGAGTGCCTTCCATATTGTGATTATTTAAAATTGATAAAAAAATCCCATTTGCTTTTACACAAATGGGATTAAATATATTTTTAGAACCAGCCTTTCTTACCTACTTGGTAAGTTTGGTAGAATTCTTCATCTGATTTTGTCAGGTAAATGATTCCTTCAATGAAACCAATAATGCTACCGATTCCGCAAGTAACAACGCTTATTACAATTTGAAGAATTCCTTCTTGTGTATATCCTAAGATGAATTTGTGAATTCCAAATCCGCCTAATAAGATACCTAAAACTCCGGCAGCAACTTTTTTATTTTCTGGTCTTGGTCCAGATGGTGTATTCCAAGATTCTGGTTTTGTAGTCTCCATCTTCTTTATTACTAATATTTAAAATTATAATTCAACTTTTCCTATTTCGTTAACTTCGTCAAACTCGTTTTTAGGATCTGGTCCATATTCATTTACTCCTTTATCCCCTTCTGTACAAGCTAATATTAAACTATAAATAGGAATAAGAATAAACCATCCGCTTTTACCAACATCATGCATTCTTCTAACGCCAACAGCAAGCACAGGTACAAAAACTGCCAAAGTATAGACATTTATTAGTAACATTAAAGCTGGAGAAATTAATCCGGCAATAAAAGCTAAAGCAAAAACAATAATTATGTGTCCTAAAAAGAACATCCAATATTCTTTTCTTCTTGCTCTTCCATTAAAATTTGCATAGTTTTCAAAAACCACTTTTTTGTACCATTCAATCATAATTAATCAATTAGTTAGTTTATTCCTACTCTTTTAAGGATTTTCAGTTCCTCCTTTATAAAATTTTGTTAAAAAAATCGGAAACAATATTAAACAAAAATTATATTAAAAACTAATTCTGTAAGTTACTTTTACAGAAATCCCTTGTTATTAAAAACTAAATTGATTATATTATGCAGAAGTGGTATTTTAATTTTGAATTTTATAATTATTTAGAATAAATCTTCTTAATCTTATCAACTATAACCTGAGCCAATCGTTCATGACTTTCAAAAGTCCATCCCGCGATATGCGGCGTTAATAAAGAATTCTTCGCTTCTAGCAAATATTGAAATGCTTCAGGAGTATTTTTATCCTGAAAAAGGGTTTCAAAAGACAATTTTTCATATTCCAAAACATCTAAACCGGCACCTAAAACCTTCTTGGTTTTCATGGCTTCAACTAAATCAGCTGTTACGATATTTTTTCCTCGTGAAGTATTTATAACCCAAAATGGTTTTTCGAAAGCATTTATAAAAGCAGCATCAACCATTTTATCCGTTTCGGGAGTCCACGGAAGATGTAAACTCAGCACATCTGTTTTTTCCTGTAATTCTTTTAAAGTAACTTGTTTTGCATTATCATCCCCTACATTATCGAGAATGTCATAACAAAGTACCTCAACATCAAAACCACGAAGTTTTTTGGCGAAAGCTTTACCCATGTTTCCATAACCAATAATTCCAACCGTTTTACCATCTAATTCATGACCGCGATTACTTTCACGATTCCAGTGTCCGGCTTTAACTTCGGCATCAGCCTGATTCAAATTATTAAAAAGAGAAAGAATTACGCCAAGCGAATGTTCGGCAACTGCATTTCGGTTTCCTTCAGGCGCTGCAATTAAATGAATTCCTTTTGTTTCGGCATAATCACAATCAATACTTTCTAAACCCGCGCCTACTCTGGCAATAAACTGAAGATTTGTGGCTTTATCTAAAAAGGTTTTGTCGATCTTGAATCGGCTTCGAATTACAATTCCGTTATAATGCTGGATTTTAGCTTCAATTTCCTCTTTAGAAGATTTAAAATCGGCGTGGTTTTCAAAACCAGCTTCTTCTAACTGATTCCAAAGAACCGGATGATTGCTGTCGATATGAAGAATTTTTATGCTCATTTTTATTCAATTTTATAAAAACAAAAATACGGCTAAATATTAATTCTTTAGTTTTAAAAATTGTCATTTCAGAAATCACATACACCTTGCATCTTTGTTGCTTTGTTTCTCTGTTCCTCTATCCCTCCTTTTTTATTGGTCAGATTTTTTTTAACTTTGAAAAATAAGCCTCAAAAGAAATTCCTTCTTTATAAATCATTACAATCTCTCCTCATGAAATTAACCAAGACTTTTAAAGCCTTTTTTGAAAATGAAAAATCAGGAGGATTGCTCTTATTATTTGTTACGATCCTCTCTCTCTATGCAGCCAACTCTTCATTCGCTGAAAATTATATCGCTTTTTGGGAAAAAGATTTGGGCGGTCACTCCATTACACACTGGATTAATGACGGGCTAATGACCATTTTCTTTTTGTTGATTGGTTTAGAGCTGGAACGTGAAATTTATCATGGCGAATTATCAAACATCAAAAATGCTTCGCTGCCTATTATGGGGGCTCTTGGCGGAATGCTTATTCCGGCTGCAATTTTTCTTGCTTTAAACTTTAAAACACCAACTCAAAACGGCGCGGGAATCCCGATGGCAACTGATATTGCTTTTGCGATTGGTATATTATCGCTATTAGGAGATAAAGTTCCTGCTTCGCTAAAAGTCTTTTTAACGGCTCTTGCTGTAATAGACGATTTAGGCGCCATAATTGTAATTGCAATATTCTACACTACTGCAATTTCATTTGTAAACCTGGGAATAGCTCTCGGAATTTGGATTTTGTTATTTGTTTTAAACCGAATGAAAATTCATAATCTCATTCCGTATTTAATTGGAGGGGCAGTAATGTGGTATTTTATGCTAAACTCGGGAATTCATGCCACCATAACCGGAGTTATTTTGGCCTTTGTAATTCCGTTTGGAGATGGTGGCGAAAAAACATCTTCATACAAATTGCAGCACTTTTTACATAAACCTGTTGCATTTGTAATTTTACCTTTGTTTGCAATTGCAAATACTTGTATTGCCATCGATTCAAATTGGCATATGGGACTGAATCATCCTAATGCATTTGGAATAATCCTGGGCTTAGTAGTTGGAAAACCTTTAGGAATTGCACTTTTCTCTTCTATTGGAGTAAGTGCGGGGTTGTGCGCTTTGCCAAAAAGTTTAAAATGGGCGCATATTTTAGGTGCGGGAATGCTGGGAGGAATTGGCTTTACGATGTCTATTTTTATAACTCTTTTGGCTTTTAATGATCCTGAAACTATTCTCTATTCTAAAATATCAATTCTTATTGCTTCTGTTCTTTCTGGCGCATTTGGATTTGCTTATTTAAAGCTTGTTCTGACGAAAAAGAAAAGTGTTTAGTTTTCGCACACAGATTTAGCAGATATAAACAGATTAATTTTAATAAATGAAAAAGTATTATTCCTTGTTTGCAATCCTTGTTTTATTATCGTCATGTAACGATAAAAAGCCTGAAACTCTATCAAAAGCAAATATTTCTAAAGATACAATTGCTCTTCAAACGGGCAATAATGAAAATGTAATTGAAGGAATTTATGAAACTCAAGCTGAAGAAAATAATTCAGATGACTGCGCAATTTCATTAAAAATGACCAAAACAAAAGATGGTTATTCTTATTTCCTGAAAACAAAAACACGACAATTAAAAGGAATTGCAACTTTCACCACAGAAGAATCTGGTGAAAAATATTTGGTTTTGGAAGGCATAAAATGGGATGAATACGAAGGTGACATAAGTCATGAAGAGGAAGAAAATGATTCTATTGCAAGTTTAGAAAAACCAGAACTTGAAATTCCGGTTGGAATTACTGCTGGTTATGTAAAAGATACACTGACTATTCAAAATTATGGCAACTCGATGAATTCCTATACAAAGCTTTCAGAGTGTGGAAGAAAGTATATTCGATTGATTAAATTACAAAAGTAAAACTCCAAATCCCAATCTTCATAAATGAAGACAATAAAACAAATACTTACGACATCAATATCTCTAATAATATTGCTTGTAGGTTTTATATTTTATCAAATAAAATATGAAACACAAGCCGATTATTTAGTTTGTCAAATCCCTGTTCCTTTTTGTGGAACCAATGCTCCTCCTTTAACAGAAAGCCAAGAAAAAGGAAGAGAACTATTTAATTCTAATTGCGCTGCTTGCCATAAACTAGATTACAGAAGCACTGGACCACCATTACGCAATAGAGATTCGCTTGTTTTTGCAAAATGGATACTTCAAAAAAACTATAAAATAGACAGCATTAAAATTGAAAAATTAGGAATTGATTATCACAAAACTATGTTTAAAGAATACATAAATAAAGAAAATCTTCCTTTAATAATTGATTATTGCTCAAGACCGCGTTACTAAAAGTTTCAAAAAACAAAAATTCCAAATCCCATCAAGAATTGGAATTTGGAATTTCAAATATTGTAATTTCTTTAAAACTAACCTTTGATTTGTTTCAAAGAAGTTTTAATCCCTTTAATTAAAGATGAACTGAAACCATTGTGTTCCATTTCATTTAAACCAACAATTGTGCAGCCCTGAGGCGTCGTTACGCGGTCAATTAATTGTTCCGGGTGAACTCTCTCTTCTAAAAGCATTTTGGCAGCTCCTTTTACCGTTTGTGCCGCAATTGCCAGAGCAGTGTTAGAATCAAACCCAATTTCAATTCCGGCCTGCATAGAAGCACGAATATAACGTAAAGCATATGCAGTACCGCAAGCACCTAAAACTGTCGCTGCATCCATCAATTTTTCGTCGATTACCGGAGCCGTTCCTAAATCCTGAAACAAGTCAACAATTGGCAATGCTTTTTCTCTGTCTTTTTCAGGAAAAGAAATACAAGTTGCCGATTCTCCAAACTGTGCTCGCAATATTTGGCATAATACGCACAACCGGATATTCATTATTTGTTTTAGATTGAAGAACATCTAAAGACAATCCGCTTACTGCAGAAGCAATAGTTTTGTTTTGAATTACCGGAAGAATCTCTGCCAAAACTGTATCAACCTGATACGGTTTTATGGTTAGGATCACTACATCGGCTTCCTGAATGTTGTGTTTATTATCGTTAGAAACCGTAATTCCGTATTCGGCTAAATATTGAATACTCGCCGTGTTTCTTCTGGTTACAGTTACCTGATTATTTTTAGAAAATTTTGCGATTCCCAAGGCAATAGAAACGCCAAGGTTTCCTCCCCCTATAATGTGTACTTTCATCCTGCTTGGTTTTAATTTATTTTTTGGCTGCTGAATAGCAGATTTTTTCGGCGTGTAAATTACGCAGATTTTACAGATTTTAAATCACTGTAATCTATTAATTTGTGGCAAAAAATTAAAATCCGAGAATCAATTTGGCAACTCCAAAATAGAGCATAATTCCAAATACATCATTCGTTGTAGTAATAAACGGCCCTGTTGCTATTGCGGGGTCAATTTTATTTTTATGAAGAAAAAGCGGTACTAAAGTTCCTAAAGTTGCAGCAAACATAATAACCACAATCATAGAAATCGAAATTGCCATTCCCACTAAATATTGCTGATACATAAGAGAATGATAACCAAGAAGAAGAAGTGAAATGATACTTCCGGAAATCATCGAAACGGTAATTTCTTTACTGAAATAACTTTTGCTGAATTCTTTTAAAGTTCCGTTTGCTAAACCCTGCACAACGATTGCCGATGCCTGAACTCCAATATTTCCGGCTGTAGCCGAAAGCAGAGGCACGAAAATAATCAGGGTTGAATATTTCTGAAAAGCAGTTTCGTTATCTTTTAAAACAAAAGAAGCTACAATTTCGATCACCATCCCGATTAAAAGCCATGGCAAACGTGCTTTGGTTAATTCAAGAACGCTGTCATTCGATTCAACGTCCTGCGTAATACCCGCTGCTAACTGGTAATCTTTATCGGCCTCTTCTTTGATAACATCTACGATATCGTCAATGGTAATTCTCCCAACTAAACGACCGAGTTCATCAACAACCGGAATTGCCTCTAAATCGTATTTCTGCATGATACGCGCAACTTCTACGTCTTCGGTATCAACATTTACAAAGTTCAATTTTCGGATATAAACTTCTCCAATCTGAGTTTTAGTGGAAGAAGTTAGTAAGTCTTTAAGAGATAGGCGCCCTTTTAAACGGTTTTCATCATCGACTACATAAATAGAATGTACTCTTGAAACATTTTCAGCCTGAATTCGCATTTCTTTTACGCAGGTCAAAACGTTCCAGTTTTCATTGACTTTTACAAGCTCTTTTCCCATCAAACCACCTGCCGTGTTTTCGTCGTAGCGCAATAACTCGACAATGTCTTTGGCATGTTCCACATCGACCATCTCCGAGATAACCTCCGCTTTTATTTCCTGCGAAAGTTCGGCGATGATATCGGCGGCGTCATTCGTTTCAAGCTCATCAAGCTCTTCGGCAATCTCTTTTGGTGAAAGTCTGCTTAAGATATTTTCACGCAGATCTTCTTCCAGTTCAAGAAGAATCTCGGCGGTTTTATCACTATCTAAAACTTTGAAAATGTATGTCGCCTCGTCAAAATCTAATTCTTCAAGAATTTCAGCGATATCAGCGTGGTGAAGATCATTAAGTAAAATTTCAAGTTCATTGTCATTTTTCTTAACGATTAGTTCCTCTAATTGGTGGATAAATTCTCTGCTAACTTTGAACTCCATCGGCTTCTATTTTTTGAGTCAAAACAATAAATTCGTCAACACTTAGCTGTTCGGGACGTTTATCAAAGATAGTGTCTTCTCGCAGTTTGTCTGATAAATTTAATGTTTTCAAACTGTTACGTAATGTTTTTCTTCTTTGCTGAAAAGCCGTTTTTACAACTGTAAAAAATAACTTTTCGCCACACGGAAGGCTATAATCTTCCTTTCGGGTCATTTTCATCACACCCGACTTGACCTTGGGCGGAGGAATAAAAACATTTTCGCTTACAGTAAACAAATACTCAGTATCATAGAAAGCCTGTGCCAGTACAGACAGGATTCCGTAGGTTTTTGATCCTTTTTTTCGCAGATGCGTTCTGCAACTTCCTTTTGAAACATTCCTGAAAATTCGGGAATCTGATCTCTAAATTCTAATGTTCTAAAAACAATTTGAGAAGAGATATTATAAGGGAAGTTACCAATTATAGCAAACTGCTTGTTTTCGTAAACCTGGTTTATGTTGTATTTCAGGAAGTCTTCTGAAATAATATTATCTTTTAATTTTGGATAATTTGCATCTAAATAAGCAACAGATTCTGTATCTATTTCAATTACCCGGGTATGAACTGGTTTTTCAAGTAAATATTTAGTAAGCACACCCATCCCTGGTCCTATTTCTAAAACCTCATCGTATCCCTTTAAGCTTAAAGTATCGGCAATTGCTTTTGCTATGCTTTCGTCTTTAAGGAAATGCTGTCCTAAATGTTTTTTGGCTTTTACTTTTTCCATTTTCTTACCTGTTTTGCCACGAGGGTGCAAAAGTATTCTTTTTAATGCGAAGGGTCAAAGACTCAAAGCTTTATTTTTTATTATTCTAGATTTTTTTTGCCACAAACTTACTATAGTCAAACTCATTTGTTTCTTGGCTCAATAACAATCTGAAAATTATCCTTGTTTTTATCTATTTTGTTTTTTACAGGAAATCTACTCATCCTCTCACTTAAGCGTAAAAAACTATAAAACCTCTCTGCTTTTGATAACTTTAGAAATTCTTCTTGCTGTTGTTTATTACTTTCTTCTTTTGTTTGAAATCGAATTTCCATAACTTAAAAAAGTTTACATGAAAGGAATTTTGTTGTGTTTAGTAACTGTTTCAACAGTATTTTTACTCCAAACCAATAATCCTTTTTTTCCAATATTCACTAATCTTTCCTCTTCAACATTATTTGCAACTGCCCACTCAATCCATCTCTTTACAGAAAAACTCCAGTAAATCCATCCTAAAGCAACTCCAATCAACATTGCTATTTTAAAATGTAGATCAGCATACATACTTAATCCAAAGCCTGTTGTAAGTATTATAAATATAACCGGTAAATTGATCGTCAATTGTCCTCTTAAAGAAATATCGTAATCAGTTAGTTTTTTATAATTCATATAAATCCAAATAGTTTTTTTGCAACTGAAAACTAATTAATGTTCCGAAATAACCTCAAGCTCCGTTCTAAAAGAAAGCATTTTATCTGCAAATAATTCTAATGCTTCTCTGTCAAACTTGGGCTGATCTTCTAAATAATACTTTTCTAAAGTATCCTTGCTATCGGTTATGTATTGTACAGAATAGGTAACTCCGCCCATTTCTTCTTCAACCAAAACTTTTACAATTCTTGCCGAAGAAAATTTTTGTGTTGCGAGGATCTCCGGTATGTGCTTTTCCTGCATCCATTTTAACCATTGATCGTGTGCACTTTCGTGTATATTGGTAGTAACGTTGAAAATTATCATTTTTTTTAAGGTTCTGAGATACTAAGGCGCTAAGGTTCTAAGTTTTTTTTAGAATCTTAAAATACATCTCATATTACTAATTCATTTAATTCAATTGATAATTCCGAATAAACGGATAAACAAATAACCGATTAAACCAAATTATAAATTCTTATCTCCTCTCAATTCTCGGTATTTTTTTCTGGCATCAACAAAGTAAATACTGTCCTGATGGTTAAAAATTACCTTTTCATACAAAGGCTTGGCCTTTTCTATATCTTTTAGTTCGTCGTTGTAAATTTCTGCTGAGAAAAACAGCGCTTCATCTACATAAATTCCGTCGCTGTGATTATCAATGATTTGCTGGTATTGACTTAAAGCTAAAGGATAATCTTTTTGACTTTCATATATTTTTCCTAAACGCAACAATGTAACCGCTTCGATTTCCTGTCCTTTAAAATTCTTTAAAATACTCTGAAACTGTGTAATGGCTTCTGGTTTTTTATTCTGATAAAGTAAAAAATCGCCTTTTGCAAATTGTTTCAAAGCTGTTTGAGTTGAATCAGCAGCGGTGTTGTCGTTTATCAGTAAAAAATATTCTAGAGCGTCATTGGCGATTAACTGAGTGTTGGCCGATTTTAATTCTTTAAACTGCTTTAAAGCCCATTCAAAATCGCCTTTGTAATAACTTGTTTTTGCGGCTTTCAAACTTGCTTCGTGCGACATAACATCATTCTTTAAATCCATTTGAATCTGCGAATAATAGATAAGCGCCTGATTAAATTTTTCTTCTAAAAGAAGGATATCTGCCAGCTCCATCTTTGCATCAGCCTGTTGATAAGCATTCAAATTTAATTCTAAAGCTCTTTTTACAACTGATTTGGCTTCTTCTGTCTTTTTTAAATTAAAAGCTAAAAAACGAGCCTGAATTAACTGCAAAGATAACGTAAAAGGATTTATTTCGTAAGTAATCAGTAATTGCTGCAGTTCAGCAGTAATTGCGGGATAATCTTTTTCCTGTGCCTTATTGATTTTAATCTGCATTAAATTGGCATTGGTCTGAATTAGTAAATCCTGATCTTTTGTGTTTTGCAGAATAAAGTTGAGAATTTCAGAAGCCGTTTCGGTGTCATCTTCATTTAAAGCAAACTGACTTAAATTGACAATACTGATTAAAGATTCAGGTTCGCGTTTATAAATGGCTTTTTCCTGAATAAAGGCTTTTCCAAATTCTTTCTGCTGTACATAAAACCAGCTTAAATAATGATTCCAGAAAACATCCTGATCTTTTTGTGTTCTTAAAATCAGGGCTTTTCGCATGGCATCTTTAAAAGCGGTGTTATCCGTTTCGCCATTCATAAAACGGGATAACTGCGTTTGAATTAAATTAGCATTCTGTTGATTGTTATATGATTCTGTCAGCAGAAGATCAATCATTAAATCGGTTTTACCTAATTGACCATACAACATTCCAATCTGGAAATTGAAATTATAATTCGGCTGAATCTGCATTGCAGTTTGATATGCTTTTAAAGCATATTCCAACAATACTTTTTTCTCAAAAGCATTCCCAACTCCATAAACATCATTTGGATTGGTTTTTATTTTTTCGATTGCCTGATCGTAGTAATTTTTGGCTTTTGATTCGTTTTTCTGTAATTGATAATTATACCCTAATTCAACCAGAAAAGCGCCTTGCTTGTATGCATTATAACGGCTTAAAATTGTTTTTTCAGCAAGATCAAACTGCTGCAGCTGCTGATAACAATCTATAGTTCGTAAAAAATATTGGGTATTGGATGGAGAACTTCTTAAAAGGTCTTCGTAAATGATTTTGGCTTTTTCAAAATCACCTTTGTCGTAGTAATTGTTTGCTAACTGTTCGTTTTGCGAAAATGCAAAACCCGACCACAACAAAACGATATAGATAAAGATGTTTTTCATATTTCAGTTTTTAATGTGGTATTTTAAACAATTAAGAAACCTGACGGGTTTTAAAAGCCCGTCAGGTTTAACTCTAAATTACAAAAAATTTAGTTTATAATATCAAATCCGCAGTAAGGACGTAAAACTTCCGGGATTACGATTCCTTCCGGCGTTTGGTAATTTTCTAAAATTCCGGCTAAAACTCTAGGCAGGGCTAATGAACTTCCGTTTAATGTGTGTGCCAATTGGTTTTTTCCGTCTTTGTCTTTGAAACGTAATTTCAAGCGGTTTGCCTGAAAAGTTTCAAAGTTAGAAACAGAACTGATTTCTAACCAGCGATCCTGTGCCGTAGAAAATACTTCAAAATCATAAGTCAAAGCCGATGTGAAACCCATATCGCCACCGCACAGACGCAAAACTCGGTATGGGAGTTTTAATTCTTTTAAAATACCTTTTACGTGCTCAACCATTCCGTCAAGTGCTTCATAAGACTTTTCAGGATGCTCGATGCGAACAATTTCTACTTTGTCAAATTGGTGTAAACGATTTAATCCGCGAACGTGTGCTCCGTATGAACCTGCTTCACGACGGAAACATGGCGTATAAGCAGTTTGCAAAACCGGCAGTTCGCTTTCGTTTAAAATAACATCGCGGAATAAATTCGTAACAGGAACCTCAGCGGTTGGAATTAAATATAAATCATCAACTCCTGCGTGGTACATCTGCCCTTCTTTATCCGGCAATTGCCCTGTTCCGTAACCTGAAGCTTCGTTTACCAAATGCGGTACCTGAACTTCATTGTATCCTGCAGCTGTATTTTTATCTAAAAAATAATTGATTAAAGCACGCTGTAACTTTGCTCCTTTTCCTTTGTAAACAGGAAAACCTGCGCCGGTAATTTTTACACCTAACTCAAAATCGATGATATCGTATTTCTTTACCAATTCCCAGTGCGGCTGTGCGCCTTCATGTAAAACCGGAATATCACCTTCCTGAAAAACATTCAAATTGTCATCCGGAGTTTTTCCTTCAGGAACAATATCTGCCGGAAGGTTTGGTAAAGTGTATAATTTATTGGTTAACTCAACTGCCAAAGCTTCTGCTTTTTCGCCAAGTTCTTTGCTTTTTTCTTTTAATGTCGCTGTTTTTTCTTTTAAGATCGCTGCTTTGGCTTTCTCTCCAGCTTTCATTAATTCGCCAATGTCTTTGGACAATTTATTAGATTCAGACAAAGTATTGTCAAGCTCCACTTGTGCAGCACGACGATTTTCATCTAGTTTCACCACCTCTTCAACAATGCTTTTGGCATCGATATTTCGTTTTGCCAAAGCCTTGATTACTTTCTCCTGATTTTCTCTAATAAATGCAATTTGTAACATAGCTTGTTTTTTATAACTATTGTATTTTTTAATAACGGAAGCAAATTTAATGAAATGTTTGCTAAGATTAGGTAGAAAGTTTAGTCTAAAGTTATTTCTATGATTTCACAGAGATACACGAAGTTGGCGGAAAGATCTGCGAAGAGTTTTTGCTTATTCTTTAATCACTTTAAAAATTTCTGCAGAGTTGCCCGAACTCACTTTTAAAAAGTAAAACCCTGAACCCAGCCCAATGACATTTATTGTGCCGTCACTGGTTTTACCTTTTAAAACTGATTTTGATTCGAAGTTAAAAAACTCAAAATCAAAGTTTTTATCTACCCAATTCTCAATTGAGATGGTATTTACTGCCGGATTTGGAGAAACGAAAGGCTGTTTTTTGATTGTTTTTTCTAATGGATGTTTATTACAGGCACTTTCTAAGAGATCTTCTAAATCATTTTCATCATAAACAAAAGCATAATTAAGCTCTTTAGCTTTTTGAAACAACTCGCAGGCGTTGTCATATTTTTTCTGATCGAGATAAATAATTCCAAGATTTTTCATTGCATAAGAATTGTTTTTGTCTGTTTCTAAAACAGCTTTTAAATCAGCAATTCCTTTTTTAGATTCTCCTAGTTTATGATACAATAAACCGCGAATTGTCTTTAAATCTTCTTCCGTTCGCGAAGGTGATTTTCTGTCATTTTCTTTATTGTATTCAAATGCTTTTTCAATATTTTCTAATGCTTTTTGATATTCTCCTATTCCTGCCAATAAGCTGGAAAGTGCTTGATATGCTTGGGATTGATTTGGTTTTTCTGTTACAATTTTCTCTAAATAAAAACGTGCCAGATCGTTTATTTTTCTTTTTTGCAACAGTGTTGCAAAATTATATAAAATGCGATAATCATCGGGTGCATTTTTGATTGCTTTGAAATAATAGTTGAATGCAAAACCGTCCATTTCAAGAATAGAATAAACACTTGCCATTCGGTCATAAAGTTTACTCCTAAAAGCCGATGTTTTCTTTTGGGCCGAATCTGATAAAACCAAATTCTTATTTTTTGGATCTTTATCAATGGCAAATTCAACCTTTTTTAAATCTTCAATTGCCAGTGTATTATTCCCTAAACTTACTCCTAAAACGCCGCGGTTGTATAAATCGTTAACGCTTGTTGGGTTAAAATTGGTTTTTGCATTGATTTCAGTCAGCATTTTTAATGCCTTTTTAACCGATTCTTCACGGTCTTTTCCATACGGAAGTTTGTGGTCTGTTCTTCCAGTCATTTTCCCGTGTGTAAAACTCCACGTTACCAGTTTTTCGCCTTGCGGATTGTATTGAAAACCATCTCCGTCTTTCAATCCGTCCTTATCAAAATAAAAAACTTCATTTAGTTTTCCGTTTGAATAATATGTTTTCGAACTGTCTGGCTTTTTATCTTCCCCGAACCAAATAGCAGCAGAAACAGTATGATTATTATAAAAATACTGCGTAACATTTTCAGACACTTCTTTTTGTTTTTCCTGAGCCAGCAAGAAAAAGGGCCAAATTAATACAACAAGAAATATCTTTTTCAACATTTTTTAAATTTCAGTAAATGCGAAATTACAAAAATCGGTTGCGATCGTCTTTCTTAAAAGAATATGTTTTTCCGTTAAATTTTAGTTTTTGAAATTCTTTTTTGACTTTTAAATCACTTTTTTGCTGAATATCATTCTCCAGATCTTCTTCGGCGGCGTCTTCATAAGTAAAGATTTTAGAAACTAACAAATCATAAAATCCGTTTGTTTGCGAATCTGAAAGACTAATTCCGGTTTCTAAAGTTTCTATTTGATAGGTTCCGCCTCCGTTTGAGTCACCGTTTGCAGATCGAATTGGGTATTCGTATAAGACTTTATTCATTTTATTCCCGTCAAAAGTTACAATCGTAAACTTTTCTTCAGAATACATGACAACTCTGCTGTTTGAGTATACTTCTGTGCTTAATGCAATGGCAGTTGTTTTGTCGTTGAGATGTAGTAAATCTTTCAAAATGTAGGTTTTCGAAACTCTTAAACCTTCATTTTCATGATAGCCAAGATTTTGATCTGTTAACTGATCCAGAATTTTTCCGTCTTCGTTATTTACAAACACGTATTTTCTTTCGTAAAAATTACCTAAATCTTCTTCGTTAGAAACTGATTTGCTATTTTTTTTGATAATACAAATTACAAAAAAAGTCACTTTTTCGTTGTACCGAATCGAACTTACATCTTCAATTTTAATACTGGAATATTTTACATTCAGATTTTTGGCCGTTTTTTGCAACAGACCCAAGTCTAGTTCATCAGAAGGAACGATGTCTTCACTTTTCTTAAAAATAAGCTGTTCTGCTGCTTTTGGGGTTTCAGACTGAACGGCTAACGAAGGGGCGTTTTCGTCAATGAGCTGTTTTTCATTTTTTCCACAGGAAAATAGAAATAGAAAAATGCCACTGAGAATTAAGTAGGTTTTAATTTTCATTGGTTCTTGGTTTTAAAATTAGGGCTATCAAATATAAAATATTTTAGCTAAATTTTTTCAATAAAACCAAAAAAACAAGTAAATCAGTACTTTATTTATATTCTACAAGCAATTCTTTTAGTTCGGGAGTTTTTAAAAATACAGCATATCTTCCGGCCAATAATAAGATATCCCTTTCTTCTGGTTTTATCCGCAATTTGGTTTCAATATGCGATGCATACTCGTACATTAGCAAAACTTCTCCCGCCGAAAGTTCCTGAAACTTATCTTTTTGAAGCGTTGCGGCGATAATTTCTCCATCTTTATTTTTTTTGAATGCACTTTCGCCGAATTTCTCTACGATATCATTTTTAAAATCTGTATATAATTTAAACCAGCCGCTAGAATCATCCGTTGTGTTTTTTAATTCTGAAACGAGTTCTTCGTACTTTTCATCCTTTTTCATTTTTTGCAAATGATTCCGAATTGTAGTAAAACCAATGATCTGATAATTTTTTACTGGAATTTTGTAGCGTTCAAAAGTGTTTTCGACATCTTTATCAAAAGTCATATAACGTGTTTGAACTGTATATAATGAAGCTGTTTCGAATAATGAAAGAAGTCCGATTTTTGTATCGTTGATGTACGGTTCCTTTTTGCCTTGTCCGAGACAATCGATAAAAAGTGCTTTTTTATTTTTGTCCTCCACTCTCGTATCAGAATGAAGCAGTTCTGCGAGAGTTTTATAACCCGTATTATCAGAAGCGCCTCCATCAATAATGCATAAAATTTTATCCTGATTTTTGATGCCAAATTTAACCTTTGGCAAAACACCCGGAAAAGCTGAACTTGCCGTTATGCCATACGTTACAGGAAAATTGTAACCGTCGTTAATTTTGCTTTCATTCAATACAAGATCTGCTTTATTGGGTGCTAGAGATTCATCTATTCCAAGTCCTTTAATAACGTGAGGCATAAACGCAATTCGTTCGCCATTGTTAAAAGCAGTTCCGTTGGCTACAAACATGGGCAGCGAAGGTTCTGTTTTACTTTCTTTTGGAACAAAAAAATCAGACAGCAGCATTTGAGTATTAAACTTATCTTTATTATCAGGATTTAATGCATCGTATTGCAAAATATCAGCATCGATGCGCTGCGTCATCGGGATTTTATCCCCTTTTTCGTTTCGGCTGTTATTTAAAAGTGATAAAATATTAGCCGATTTATCTACATAATCTTTATAAGCATCAGCTTTTGAAAAGTAAAATTCGTTGAAAGAACAATTATCATGCTGGAGTTTATTTTTAAGAACCGTTAAATAATATCCGGCCGAAAAACAGCCGCCGGAAACGGTTGAATAATAATCGATTTCATTTAAAAAATTGCGCTGCAGATAATTTTCATCAATTTCTTCAAGTCCGAGGAGAACACCCATGCTAAAAAACTGGGCTCGCGAACCGCCGCCGGAAATTCCGATTCCGAGAGCGATATTCGGATTTTGAAATTTTTGATCTCTTTCCTGAACCGATTTATAATCAGCTAAAGAAACATCAGGAATGGAGTTATAATTGATCTCCGAAAAAAGGTTTATTTTATTTTGAGAAATTACGGTTTGAGCAAAAAGAACAAGCAGAATCTGGCAGTATTTATTTCTCATTTTGACTATTTTAAAATAGATAAATCACTCAAAGCGAAATTAATAAAGAAATTGCAAATGCTGGGTGAAGACAGAAAAGATTAGCTAAATTTTACCAAAAAAACCTCTGACTCTTTGTTACTCTGCTTCTTTGAACCTTAAAAATCTAAGCCCTTTTAATTTCATGCCCAATAAATTCTTCTAAAACGGCAAATATCTCTTCAACCGGAAGTGCTTCAAAATCAGGATGGTTTTTTAGGAAATTAGCATTAAGCTGAACCAGATTTTCATCCAATTCAAAAAAAGTATTGTTGTTCAGCAAATCTCTTGTAGGGTTTACGCCTTCCAGCTTTCCTTTTAAAAATTTACCAATTTTAACAGAACTCAGCAGTTTAACTCTTTTTGACTGCGCCTGAAATAATTCTAAATGTTTTTCGGCACCAATTAAAGCCAGACCTTCTTCTATTAATTCGTTCAGTTCCTTATTCCATCCAGAATTATATACAAACTGAGAAAAATTGCCAGCCGAATATTGCGAAGCATAATAATCTAAATAATAACTCAATAAAGCATCTTCGTGAATGAAGTCGTCGTTTACTTTTTCTTCACGAATTAAATTTATTATCGAAATATTTGAATTGATAATATCCTGCGGATTTTCGCTATTTGCTGCTGTTTCTGAAACTAGTATTCTGCCGAATTCTTCCATTGGGTTTTGTTTATAAAATAAGAATACAAATTTCGAATAAAAATGAAGAACAACGGTTAAAAACTGATTAAATCTAAATCTTTCTAAAATTACCAATCATTTTTAGGTGAAAATACCTGCTGAAAATTCATAACAATGTATTATACTTTAGCACTTTTTTAACCAAAAACAATCATTATTCTAAATTTTTATGAAAAAAACAATAGTTTTTCTATTTAGCTTTTTTTGCATTATTTGCTTATTTAGCTGTTCTTCAAATGAAGCAGTCACATGCTATCTTCCCTCTAATACAGTTAAGAGTAATTCGCCTTTAGTTCCTGGCGGGACATTAAAACTGTACACACCAGAACAGAGTTCAGACACGAAATATAACTGGTCAGGGCCAAATAATTTTCAATCAAATTTGCAAAATCCGGTTATTACAAACGTAACTACAGCTATGGCTGGAGAATATAAATTAAAAACGACTAAAGGAATTTGCGAAAGTTTTGAAACCTCTGTTGTTGTTGAAGTGAATGCTCCAAATATTCCATGTAATATCGACGACAATACTATTGTTCTGAATGGTGATAAAAAAACACTTTCTTCTGGATACTTATCTTCTGTCATGGATAGATATGAGATCACTGTCAATGGTTCTGGAGCTTCTTTTATATTATATTTTCCTGACAACGTAGTTGTGGAACCTGGAATTTATACTATTTGCAATGATGACTGCCCAATATTTACATCTGCAGATAGTAAATATGTTTCTATGACTGCTTATTATGGCGGTGATTACAGTTATCCTAATGAAGGTTTTGTATATATATCTAATATAAATGGAAAACTTACTCTACAGTTTTGCGATTTAAAAATGGACTTTTATTCTAGGACTTATAATGTATCATCTAAAGTAACCGTAAGATAATTATGAAAAAACTATTAATAATTCTGTTATTTACTTTTACAGGAACTTTTGCGCAAAATTCATACATCGTTGATAAAAAAGGAAACAAATCATTTATTAGACCAGAACTTACAGATGTTTTATTAATTGACAAAAGAATATCTTATGTAAATGTGGGTAAGACTTGGGAAAAGTATATTAAGTTTGAAGATCTTGATCAGGCATTAATTGGTCCGAGTCTGCTAAAATCATTTCATTTAAATCAGAAAAAAAGAGCTGAGGTTTATTTTGTTTACGCAGAAAAACCAGATCGAAAACTTATTGGTTTAGCTATAACTACAACTACCGTTCATGGCTCAATGTCTTCTAGTGTAACATCTTATGAATTATATGTTATTGATAATAGTGAAACTATTATTGATCAAATTTCTACCAGATCAGGAAAATCAGATGCAAAAATAGAAACCCGATTAAAAATAGCTCCATTTATTAGAACATATTTTTCTGACTGTCCTAGTTTAATGGCAAAAGTTGACAAATACGATTACCCTGATGAAAGAAACGAATCGATTTTAGGCTTTTTCTCAGACACAAGATATATTAATTGTAAATAACATCCTTAATAATGAAACAAACATTACTTTTTATAATTGCATTATTTTTTAATCTCTCAATATACAGTCAGGCACCAAGAGGGTTTTACGTTGCAGCGGGGCTTTCGCAAACCAATTTAAAATCATCAGATTTATTAAGCGAATCTAAACCGGGATTTTATGTTGGAATAAATGGTCTTATGGGTTACCATGAAACTTATAATTTTCAACTGGAAGCAACTTACAAACAAAGTACACTCGATTTAAAATATGTAGAAGGCGGTTTTGAAGAAGCAAAAATATCAAAATATAAATACTCTGAAATTAACTTTGGTTTTTACTTTAACTACTATATTTTAAAACCTGAAGAAGATAAATTTTTCTTCGGGCCTCAGGCTGGAGTATTTGCCTCAATTGTTGATCCAATTACACCATCAAAAGGTGACGATGTGACTTACCAATATTATCTGCCTTATTTAGTAACCGAATCTGATTTACAGAATTCTGCAAAATATAATTACGGTGTTGGATTGGGTTTTACAGGCGGATATAATAATTTTAGATTTGATCTGAGATATAGTTTAGGTATGGCTAACGTATTACAAGATGTTCAGATAAATAGTTTTGACGAAAACCACAATTATACAGGACCAACTCTGCAAGGTAAAACAAGTACGATATCATTTGGAATAAGTTATAATATATTTCATTTTAGAAAATAGAAAACTTTAAATCAAACCCGATAACATTCATTTTGTTATCGGGTTTTCTTTTAATAAATAGTTGAAAAAAGAAACTTTTATCCTTCGGCATGATAAATGTATAGTGTTAATTCTATTAACCAAAACTACCAAAACCATGAAAAACACTATTTACAAAAGTTTATTATTATCACTTTTAATTACCAATATCTGGTCGGTTGCTATATTTTTTATCTATTATTTTGACAACTCTAGTTCATTTGGCGCATTAAAAACACTTTTTATTTACATTTATAGTTGCTGGATTACTTCTGGATTGGGATTATTGGTTTTCTTACTTTCATTTTTAAAAATTTGGAAATCAAATCAATCAAAAGTTTTTTTTCTATTACTAATTGACTGGCTTAATATCTTCTTTTCAATAACACTGATAATTACAGCATGCTTTGAAATAATTAGATCCGAAGCCATAACTGGACTTTATCTTTTTGCTAACTTTATTATTTCAATTATAATTTTCTTTCGTGCAAGAAAAATAATCAAAACAACTATATGAGCTTTACAAAAAACCTAACCCTATTTTTTCTCTTAGGAATTATCTCGATTTTAGCAGGAATAATTTATGCTATAATCCTGATAACCGGAAATTCAGCGCAAGATGGATTATTAGGGATTTACATTTTAATGGGTTTGCTTCCGGTTTTTCTTGTTTTGTTGATTGATCGATTATTGGTAAAAAGGTTTGGAAATCAAAAAGTCAATAAGGTTCAGTTTTCTTTTCTGTTATTTATTATACTTTTATGGATTGTTAGATTTATTGCTAATCTATAATTTAAGTCATGAATAAAAAAGCTTTTTTACTAATCTTAATTACTTTTTTTGGTTGCAAAAAAGAAGAAACAATAGAATATCCATTTGACAGTTTGATTTTATCTTCTTCAAATTTAGCAGAGATTAATTCTATTAAATTTACAAAGAGTGATACAATATACCTTCAAAGAAATTATCCTAATCCTAAACAAAATTTTTATGCAATAATTTCAAATGATGAAAAAATTAAATTAAATACGTTTCTTCAAAATTTAAACTTAAAGAAATATGATTCTCTATATTATGATAAAAATCTTGAAGATGGTCAGGACTATCTAATCAATATCAAGGAAAAAAAATAAAAAAAAATCAATTTATATACATGGAGATAATGCACCTAAAGAACTTTATGTCTATATAAATTCATTAAGTACATTTAAAGAAAATTTGAAGTTTATAAAAACGAAACAAGTTATTGACTTTGGTAATTTAAGTTCAATTCTTCCACCCACTCCTCCGCTTTCTCCAATAAAAACAAAATAACATGACCCCAACTTTTTTCGCAACACAAGAAAAATTCAGAGAATGGCTGGAAAAGCATTATCAAAAAGAAACTGAACTTGTAGTTGGTTTCTATAAAGTAAGCACCAAAAAACCATGTATGACCTGGTCAGAATCTGTAGATCAGGCGCTTTGTTTTGGCTGGATCGACGGCATTCGAAAAACTATTGATGATGAAAGTTATACGATACGATTTACACCGAGAAAAAAATCAAGTATTTGGAGTGCTATAAATATTAAAAAAGTTGAAGCACTCACAAAAGCCGGATTGATGAAAGAAGCCGGAATAAAAGCTTACGAATTAAGATCTGAAGAAAGATCTAAAATTTACTCGCATGAAAATGAAGCTTATGTACTTGATCCGGAACTCGAAAAACAATTTAAAGCTAATAAAACAGCTTGGGAATATTTCAGTAATCAGGCTCCATCGTACAGAAAAGTAATAATTCATGTAATTATGAGTGCAAAACAAGAAAAAACCAGAATTGCGAGACTCGAAAAAGCAATAAAATTTAGCGCCGAAGGAAAACGAATGTTATAAAGATTATTGTTTTGATGTTTTATAAACCGTAATTTTATTCCGTTAAAAAAGTCTCAGCTAAAAAAGAAAAGGAATGGAAGGAAGAAAAGCATTAGAATATTACGTTTTAGATGTGTTTTCAAACGAAAGCTACAAAGGAAATCCACTTTCGGTGGTTTTTACCGATGGTAATCTAAAACTGGAAACTTACAAGGATATTTCTAAGGAATTTGGCTATTCTGAAACCTCATTTGTCTATTATTCTCCTAGAGAAAAAGCGCTCATGGTACGTTCGTTTACCCCAACCGGATTCGAAATCGACGGTGCCGGACATAATTTATTGGGCGCAGTCTGCGGTGCTTTGTTAAAAGGAATGCCAATTTTTGACGAACAAAACGAAAGTGAACTTTTTGTAATCATGAAAGATTCAGCAATTCCGCTAACAGTTACTTTTGATCCGGTTACGTTTTATCCTCTTGTTCAAATGCACCAAAAATCGGCAGTTATCAAACAGGAAATTCCAACGTATAGAATTGCAGTAGCTCTGGGTTTAAAAATTGAAGATTTAGACGTAAATGCTTTTGTTCCAACAATAGTTAAAACAGAAGTTGCCCACGCGATGGTTCCCATAAAAAATAGTCAAATCCTTAACAGCTTTGTTCCAGACAATCAGCTCTTAATCGAAATTTCAAAAGAATATAATTTTGAAGGATTTTACTGTTTCACCCTTGCCGAAGGTCAGGAACATATAGTCGAAACAAGATTCTTCAATCCAATAATCGGCATAATTGAAGATCCGGCAACAGGAACAGCTGCGGGTCCTTTAATTGGTTTTTTAACCCAAAAGAAATTCACCAAATCTGAAAAAGAATATAAAATTCTTCAGGGCGTAAGGTTAAAACAAGCCTCAATGATTGAAGTTATGAATCGCGAGGAAGATATTTTGGTTGGAGGTTCTTCGATAATTACTATGAAGGGGGAACTTTATATATAGAAAACAAAAAAGCTGCATTTCTGGATGCAGCTTTTTGTATTTTTAAAAACCAATTAGTTCGTTTTCATCGGCGGTAAATCAAACGCTTTTGAATCGTGCTCGAAATTATTTCTGTGTGCTCCATCGCAAAATGGTTTATTTGCAGAATGTCCGCAGCGGCAAAGTCCAAGTGCTTGTCTTCCTTGTAATCCGTAAAGTACTCCTTCCGGATCCATGATTTCAAAATCACCTTCAATTTTGATTGATCCGTTTTTATTGATGATTAGTTTTGTCTTGCTCATAAACTTGTTTTTTGTTTTTTTCGGATGCAAAGATTGCGAAATATATTCTGAAGATTTTGATGCGAATGCTAGTTTAAACTGGTTCTATTTTAATTCTTAATTCCGCAGAGATACACAACGTTTTTTATTTAATTGCGTCCAGCTTTAGCTGGATGAAATTTATGATTGTCCTCAAAAGCGGCTTTAGCCAAACTATGTCTTTTGGCTAAAGCCAGATAAATTGACTTCTTATAACCTCCAGTTAAAGCTGGAGGCAATTGAATAACTTAAAAACTTTGCATCTCTGCGACTTTGCGAGATTCAAAAAAACTAAAAACTTAGCGAATCTCTGCGCTTTTTCTTCGTGCAACTCTGCGAAATTGCCTGCGAATCTCCATGTAATAATAAAATCTCAATTCTATTGCTTATTTTTGCACTCAATAAAATTGAGTTATGATACAAAATCCAAAGAGATATACTATTACAGCAGCATTACCTTATACAAACGGACCAATCCACATTGGACATTTGGCGGGGGTTTACGTGCCTGCAGATATATATTCGAGATATTTAAGATTGCAAAATAAAGACGTTGCATTTATCTGCGGAAGCGATGAACACGGTGTTGCAATTTCGATGAAAGCCAAAAAAGAAGGAATTACACCACAAGAAGTTATTGATAAATACGACGGAATTATCAGAAAATCATTTTCTGATTTCGGAATTTCATTTGACAATTATTCAAGAACATCTGCAAAAATTCATCACGATACAGCTTCAGAATTCTTTAGAACTTTGTATGATAAAGGCGATTTTATTGAAGAAGTTACAGAGCAATTGTATGATGCAAAAGCAAATCAGTTTCTTGCAGATCGTTTTGTGGTTGGAACTTGCCCTAGATGTGGTAATGACGGAGCTTACGGAGATCAATGTGAAAATTGCGGATCGACTTTGAATGCGACAGATTTAATAAATCCGAAATCGACAATTACAGGCGAAACTCCAATTTTAAAATCAACTAAACACTGGTTTTTACCTCTTGATCGTTACGATGCTTTTTTACGCGAATGGATTTTAGAAGGTCACAAAAATGACTGGAAAACCAACGTTTACGGACAAGTAAAATCTTGGATCGATGCCGGATTAGAACCTCGTGCCGTAACGCGTGACCTTGACTGGGGAATTGATGTTCCGGTTGAAGGTGCCGAAGGGAAAAAACTATACGTTTGGTTTGATGCACCTATCGGATATATTTCATCTACAAAAGAATGGGCAGCACGCGAAGGAAAAGACTGGGAACCATATTGGAAAGATGAAGAAACAAAATTGGTTCACTTTATCGGAAAAGATAATATTGTTTTTCACTGTATCATTTTCCCGGCGATGTTAAAAGCCGAAGGAAGTTATATTTTACCTGACAACGTTCCTGCAAATGAATTCCTGAATTTAGAAGGAAACAAACTTTCGACTTCTAAAAACTGGGCAGTTTGGTTACATGAATATTTAGAAGAATTTCCAGACAAACAGGATGTTTTGCGTTACGCTTTAACATCAAATGCTCCGGAAACAAAAGATAATGATTTTACCTGGAAAGATTTTCAGGCTAGAAATAACAATGAATTAGTTGCTATTTTCGGAAACTTCGTAAACCGTGTTGTAGTTTTAACCAACAAATATTACGACGGAATTATTCCGACACCAAATGAATTTACAGAAGTTGACGAACAAACTTTAGCAGAATTAAAAGCTTATCCGGCAGTTATTTCGAGTTCAGTTGAGCGTTACAGATTCCGTGAAGCTTTAGGCGAATTAATGAATGTTGCCCGTTTAGGAAATAAATATCTGGCAGACGAAGAGCCTTGGAAAGTAATGAAAGACAATCCTGAACGTGTAAAAACTCAAATGTATGTAGCATTGCAAATTGTTGCTGCGTTGAGCGTTTTGGCTGAACCGTTTTTACCTTTCACAGCTGCTAAATTGTCCAAAATCCTGAAAAATGAAGGGAATCTAAAATGGTCTGATGTAGCTGAAAATGACGAATTAATTGCTGCCGGACATAAAATAGGAGAAGCAGAATTGCTTTTCGCTAAAATTGAAGACGAAGAAATACAAAAACAAATAGATAAATTGGAAGCTACAAAAACCGCTAACCTTGCCGAAAATAAACAAGCTGAACCACAAAAAGATTTAATTCAGTTTGATGATTTTGCTAAAATGGATATCCGTATCGGAACTATTCTTGAGGCTGAAAAAATGCCAAAAGCAAACAAACTTTTAGTTCTTAAAGTTGATACAGGAATTGACGTTCGTACAATCGTTTCGGGAATTGCTGAGAGTTTTTCTCCTGAAGAAATCATCGGGAAACGTGTTTCTGTTTTAGCTAATTTAGCTCCAAGAGCTTTACGCGGAGTTGAAAGTCAGGGAATGATCTTAATGACAACAAATGCCGAAGGAAAACTGGTATTTGTAAATCCTGATGCTGATGCGCCTAATGGTGCGACTGTAAATTAAAGTTCTATAATTTATATATCAATTGCGTGAATCAATTAAGACTAAATTGATTCACGCTTTTTCTTTTGATTAAAGATACATTATTTCAGAAAAAGTAAGATATTCGCCAAAAAAACATATCATGAAAAAAACATTTTTGCCTATTCTTTTATTAGTTCTTTTTGTAAACTGTAGTAGTGACAAGAATTCTGAATTTGAAATTGAAATCCCAACTGTTAATTTAAAAACAGAAATTACTGCACCTATAAAAAATAGAGATTATACTTTTTACGATAATGGCAAATATGGTGTTTTTGAAGATCCTTCTGCTCAAAAAAAACTGACAGCAAAAATAATATTGGAAGAAGAAAATACAACTTCAAATGACAATCTTATTGTAAAATGGAAAAGTGATATAGATGGATCATTGTATGAAGGCAAACCTAACAACAAATTAGAAAGTGAGATTAATATCAATTTAAGTAAAGGAATTCATAAAATATTTTTTGAAGTCTATACAACAGATAACAAGATTATTTCCAAAGATTCTATTACAATTTCAAACATTATTAAATTAGAAGGAGTAAGTGATACTGGAAGATCTGTAAAATTGAATTGGACAAAATATGAGGGCAATGATTTTGTATCCTATCTTGTATATGGAGAGGATTCAAAATATATTACCGAAATCAATAATATCAATACTTTAACATATGAATGTCCCGAAACTAAATCATTAATAAAAGAGCAAAAATACCAAATTGTAGTTAAGACAAACAAATCGGATAATAGCATATTAGGAAGTAACATTCTGGGTAAAATGTCTGGAGATTTTATCGAATTTCCGTATTATATCTCTAAAATGGTTAAAGATAATCAACGTTCAAAAATATATGCAATGGCCTCTCCAAGAAGCAAGTATGACAGCGCTGATAAATACGGTCTATTAATAATTGATAGTAAAACTTTTAAAATTGAGTCTCATATTTTAACTGATATTCGATTTTCAGATTTAGATCTTTCTCCAGATAATCGCTACTTATATCTCACTCAAAATTATATTGAAAAATTAACAAAAATAGATTTAACTTCAATGTCTGTAACCTCCTTTCCAACTTCAACAAACGGTTGGGGTTTTCATAAAGTTGAAGCTGGAAACGATAATGTTGTTTTTTGTCATATAACTCCTCCAACCTCAGGTTCAACTGGTATAAATGTAATCAACGGAACAAATGGCAATCCTATTTCAACAAGTTATAATGCTTATAGACATGGAGATATAGAATTTAATAGTAAAAATGGCAAATTATATATGGGAGAAAGCAATACTTCTGCTGGAGCTATTTATTGCAGTACATATATCAATCAGGATTTAAAAATTGAAAATAATTATCCTGTATTTCCAGATAGTGTATTATTTCCTGATCCTTTTCTTTTTATTTCAGATGACAATGAATCTGTTTTTTGGGAAAATTATCAACTTAGCTTAAGTCTTAAAGTAAAAAGAACATTCAATACAAAAATGATTGCTTCTAGTCCAGCCAACCTTTATTTATCTGATATAGGAAAAGTATATGATTATAATAATCTTTCAGTAATTTTTAGTTATCCGCCATTTCCACCAAATGACGAAACAAAATCAACTATATTTTTAGATGATAATACTATAATTACATGCAAAACTCATCAGCCAAATACAGTGGGAGAACCCGCTCAAACTTATTTTTTCAAAATGAAAATTAAATAATGGAAAACCGTATTTTAAAATTTATCCTCTGTTTAAAATTATAGAGAACGAACATAAACTTACTTATTAAAAAACAAAATGAAACTCACCAAACCAAGATTAGCTTTAATCTGCGGAATACTCTGCATTTCGATTTTTCCGATATTGGTTAAATTACGTTTAACACCAGGATTAATTTCGGCTTTTTACCGAATGTTTTTCGCCGTAATTCTGTTATTGCCTTATGTACTTTTAAGCGGAAATTTTAAAACTCCGAGTCTTAAATTTGCACTTTTGGCGATGCTTTGCGGTGTTTTATTTTCTTCGGATGTTGCGGTTTGGAATATTGCTATTCAGGATTCGAGTGCAACTCAGGCTTCTTTATTGACGAATTTGTCTCCGGTTTGGGTAGGAATTGGTTCTTTTTTGTTTCTAAAATCAAAACCAGCGACAAATTTCTGGATCGGTACAATCGTTTCTTTATTCGGAATGGTAACTTTAGTTGGCTTTGAATTTTTTATCGATTTAAACTTCGATCAGGCTTTTCTTTTTGCCGTTTTATCCGGAATTTTATATTCAATTTATCTTTTGGTGAGTAAAAATGTGCTTTCAGAAGTAGATGTTCTTTCGTTTATGACGATTAGTTTAACGGCTTCGAGTATTTATTTGGGAATTTTGTGTTATTCTTTGAACGAACCTTTTACAGGATTTTCAAATGCGGGTTGGTTTGTATTGATTCTTCAGGCGTTAATCTGCCAATTGTGTGCATGGCTTTCGATTAGTTACGCAACGCAGCACATGCGCGCGACCAGAGTTTCATTAAGTTTATTGAGTCAGGCCGTAATTACCTCAATTTTAGCTTGGTTGTTTTTAGAAGAAAAAATAACTTTACAGATGGTTTTCGGCGGAATCATTTTACTTTTCGGAATCCGAATTACTTTTTATGATAAAACAATTTCCTTGAAAAGATTGTTTTCTAAAGATTGAGATTAGAAATTTTCTCGCAGATTTGGCAGATCCAGCAGATTTATTTTTTAATTTAATGAAAAGTATCTGAGGAAAAATTAGTGTTAATTCGTGAAATTTGTGGCGAAAAAAAATCCTTTTTAATCCTTTCAATCTGTGGCAAAAAAACTTGAACTTGAAACAAAAACAATATGTTACATAAAAGCAAAATTCCAAACCTTAAAGTAATCGCATTTGATGCCGATGATACTTTATTTGTAAACGAACCTTATTTTCAGGAAACCGAACATAAATTTTGTGCTTTGATGGAAGATTATCTTTCGCATCAGGGTATTTCGCAGGAATTATTTAAGATTGAAATTGCGAACCTTCCGCTTTATGGTTACGGAATCAAAGGCTACATACTTTCGATGATCGAGGCGGCGATGAATATTTCGAATAATACCATTCCGGTTGAAGTAATCGAAAAGATTATACAGTACGGAAAAGAACTGCTCGAAAAACCAATCGAATTGCTGGACGGAATTGAAGAAACACTGCAGGCTTTACACGGAAAATACAAATTGGTCGTGGCTACAAAAGGTGATTTAAAAGATCAGCACAGCAAATTACATCGTTCTGGATTAGGACATTATTTTCATCATATCGAAGTAATGTCAGACAAACAGGAAATTGATTATCAAAAATTATTGGGTCGTTTAGATATTCAGGCGCACGAATTTTTAATGATCGGGAATTCATTAAAATCAGATGTTCTTCCAGTTTTGGGAATCGGCGGATATGCAGTTCATATTCCTTTCCATACCACTTGGGAACACGAAAAAATTAATCATACTATAGAACACGAGCATTTTAGTTCTTTTGAAACTATTGCAGAAGTGGTTCCGAATTTATTATAATGAAAACACTTTTAGACTTAGAAAACTGGAACAGAAAAGAGCATTTTGCTCATTTTAGCCGAATGGAAGAACCTTTCTTTGGTGCAACCGTCGAGATTGACTGTACAAAAGCCTATCAGACAGCCAAAGAACTGGGTACCTCTTTTTTCATTTTCTATTTACACAAAACATTAACAGCAGTAAATGCTGTTGAAAATTTTAAATACAGAATTGACCAGGGTAAAATATACATCAACGACCGTATTGATGCATCGGCTACAATTGGTCGTGAAGATGGGACTTTCGGATTTTCTTTAATTCAATATAATCCGGATTTTAAAATCTTTGAACAAAATGCACTGGCAGAAATTAAACGTATTCAAAATACGACAGGACTTTTTACAAGATCTTTTGATGATGACAATGTAATTCATTTCTCGGCAATTCCGTGGTTGAATTTCACCTCGCTTTCGCATGCCAGAAGTTTTACCTTTCCAGACAGCTGTCCTAAAATTTCTTTCGGAAAAATGATTACTTCTGACACCGGAAAACGGACCATTGCCATGTCTGTACATGTACATCTCGGATTAATGGATGGTTTACATCTAGGACAATTCGTAGATATCTTTCAGGAAGAGATGAATAACTATAAACTTTAACTTACAATTACCTTATTCTGTCATTTTTAAAACTTTTAAAGGATAATACAGGCAGCAATAAATCGTTGGTTTGAGGAAAATTTTAAAACTCAAATTACGATGAAAAAAATTATCATCACTCTTGCGTTTGCGCTAAGCTTAATGCATGCAAATGCACAAACAGAAAAGAAATCTCCAGACAACTACAACAAGTGGTCTGTAGAATTAGCTGGTGGTGTAAATAAACCACAAAAACCATTTTCTAGTGGATACTTTACAAGTACGCCAAGCCCATGGGTTGGTGATTTAGGAGTTCGTTACATGTTTAACAACAAATTCGGTTTAAAAGCTGATTTTGGTTACAACAGTTTTACAAACAAAAACAACTCTTTAGATTTTGATTCAAAATACTACAGAGTAGACTTACAAGGAGTTGCGAACTTAGGTCGTATTATGAACTTCGAAACATGGACTAACACTATTGGTTTATTAGGACATGCAGGTTTTGGTTATGCACAATTAAGAAGCGACAGCTTTAAAGGAGCAGATGAAATGGGTAACTTTATTGCTGGTCTTACCGGACAAATAAAATTATCAAACAGATTCGCTTTAACCGGAGATTTTTCTACCATTTTCAACGCATCTCAAGATCGTTCTTTTGATGGTGCTTATTTACCGGAAAACAGAGGATACTCAGGATTAATTTTTAATGGTACTGTTGGTTTACAAGTTTACTTAGGTAAAAATACAAAACATGCTGACTGGACTGTAGTTTCTGAAAATGTTGATCTTTCTGAATTTGAAAACAAGATTGCTGATCTTGAAAATCAAATCAAAAACATCCCTTCAAAACAAGTTATCGTAGAAAAACCAGTTACAAACAATGTGACTAACGATAAAGATGTTGTTAAAGACTTAATCAATGACAAGTATTACAGTGTATACTTTGATTTCAACAAAGCTACTCCTATTGAAAATTCAACTGCTGCAATTGATGTTGTTTTATCTTATTTGAGAAAAAACCCTTCTGCATCTCTTGATATTATTGGATATGCTGACCAGGTTGGAAAAGCTGAATACAATGAGAAATTATCAAATGCAAGAGCAGAGAATGTTAAAAAGATTTTGACGCAGGCTGGAATTTCTGCCTCAAGATTAAATGTTGTTGCTAACGGAGCTGACACTTCAATCCAAAAAGATTCTGATGAAGCTAGAAGATTGGCTAGAAGAGTTACTTTCAGAGTAAAATAATTCTTTTGAATAAGTAATAAGATTAAAAAGCCCGAAAGAAAATCTTTTGGGCTTTTTTGTGTTTTTTAATCTAAAAATACTCGTTTTCGATAATGTGAGCTGATTTGTGTAAAAAGACATAGGTTTATTTCATTAAATTTGGAATAATATTTGCCCGTAAAAATGTATGAAAAAACTTTTACTCTTTTTGCTTTTACTGTCTAAATCAGTATTGTTGAGCCAAACAGTATTGAATTCATTTCCATTGAACTTAGACAATCCTTTAGAAGAAGGTCAGATTTTAAATATCGAAGATGTAAAAACACATAATATTTACGTCTTTGCAGCTGATACAAAAAAAGTCAGTATTTTAAAGTATAATAAATCACTGTTTCTTACCGATCAATTTACAGATTCTATAAAAAATCCATTAAACAGGCAGTTAATCGGCTATAGTATTAGTGAAGACGGAAATCCCTTGTTGTATTGGAATTTCCCAAATACAAAAAACATTAAAATCGTAAAGTTTTTTCTTGACTCAAAAATGTCACGAACATTAAACTTTGATTTTCCCGAAAACAACGAATATATCATAAACACTTTTCAAAAAGACAACATTTTTTATGTTCTTGGAAAGGAAAAAGACCAGCCGCATTTACTTTTATATGAATTTCAAAATGGAAGATGTGATATAAAAATGTTTGATTTTTCTCCATTTAAATTTCAAAATGAAAGAGGTCAGTCTTCCTCTTTAGGAAGGCTCATTCCGCTTTTTTCAATTAAAAAAATAGAACCCGATACATTTAATACTCTAGACAAAACTTCGAACATAAACAAAATGTACGTTCTTGATGACCGTATTCTTTTGACATTTGATTATAATACTAAAAACACACAGACTTTTGATCTTAATTTAAAGACGAGTGAAGTCAAAGAGAAAATTTTTGATCAGCCAATTTCAAAAAAATCGTCCAGAAACTCTAATTCATTTTATAGTGATGGCAAATTATTTCAAGTCAAAGCTAATAGCGAGGAGTTTCTGTATCATGTAAAAGATTTTGATTCAGGGCAGACATTAAAAAGCATTTCTATTTCAAAAAATGATACAATTCGTTTTAAAAATTCTCCTTTGTTTGTTCAAGCAAACAATCAAAAACCCAAAGAATTAAAAACTACCGCTAAATTTCTTCAGCATTTATCAGATTTAAGCGTTGCGGTTACCGTTTTTAAAAACAATAAAAATTATTACGCCACTTTTGGAGGCTATCTTGAATATATTGTTACCCGATACTATGGTGTCGACGATGTTGCATTTCCCGGCTTCGGCTCACAGTCTCAGGAAATTGAAAACAAAATGGTGTTTTTTGATTCTACATTCGACTCCAATTTCGATTTTGTAAATGCCAAACAGCAAGAACCGATGGCAATTGACAATATTTATTATTATCTCAGTACCAACAAAAATGCAGCTCTTCAAAACATTGTAAAACTAAAAGATTTCTCTATTTTAAGTTATTATGATACTTCATTAAAGCAATTTGTTATTCGAAAATTTACAGACGGTTTTATCAGATTAGATGACGGAAACCCAATTATAAATAAATCTGTATTTTCTAAACCTGCTTCTTTTGAACCAATAAAAACCCGTTAATTTTATTGAGAATTAATCCAAATGTGCAATGTTTTGGCGGTTTCCAAAAAATGGTTTGAATTATTTTTGTTAATTTTACAAAAAAGACATCATTATGCTATCAAAAAATATTGAATCAGCTTTAAACAAGCAAATCCGCATAGAAGCAGAATCTTCGCAAACTTACCTTTCTATGGCTTGTTGGGCTGAAGTACACGGATTAGAAGGAATCGCTCAATTTATGTACACACAGTCAGACGAAGAGCGTGCACACATGCTTAAATTAGTTAAGTATGTAAATGAACGCGGAGGACACGCTCAAATTACAGATTTAAAAGCGCCTAAAGTAACTTACTCTACTTTTAAGGAAATGTTTGAGGAGCTTTATAATCATGAACTTTTTGTTTCAAAATCTATTAACGAATTGGTGCATATTACTTTTGAAGAAAAAGATTATGCAACACATAATTTCTTACAATGGTACGTTTCTGAACAAATCGAGGAAGAAGCAACAGCTAAATCTATTCTGGACAAAATCAACTTGATTGGTGAGGATAAAGGCGGACTTTACTTGTTTGACCGTGACATTCAGCAATTAACAGTTACAAGCTCAATTGCTATAAATCCAAAATAAAAAAGTTAAAGTTTATTTAGAATATTTAAAAATAACTTTTTTCGTTTATATTTGTCTCTGTTTTTAATAATACAGAGGAATTTTGGGCAAGAAAGAAAAAGACAAGGACAAGAAAAAGGATAAAAAGAAAAAAAAGAATAAAGATATCCTTGATAAAATCAAGAAGATTGAAAACTGTAAATCTTCTTGTTGTGAAAAATATAAGAAAAGCGAAAAAAAACGCTGCACACGATGTCCTATGTTTGATTTATTCAAAAAAACTGCTTAATAAACATATAGAAAAACCCATCAGAAACCTGATGGGTTTTTAATTTTACTTACATTCGTCTTCTGATTTTAAAACGGTTCAATTTAATTATGGAAAACAAAATTCTTATTCCAAAATCCACTCTTGATTTTTTGGTTCAACTTAAAGAAAATAACAATAAACCCTGGTTTGAGGAACATAAATCAGAATATTTAACCGAATTAAATCATATTGAAAACTTTGCCGGTGCTTTACTAAAAGAACTTTCTAAAACTGATGTTCTTGAAACGCAATCCGGAAAGAAAAGTGTTTATCGAATTTATCGCGACATTCGGTTTTCAAAAGATAAAACTCCTTTTAAAACTTATTGGGGCGGGAGTTATAAACGTGCAACAAGTGCAAGACGCGGTGGTTATTATTTTCATATCGAAAAAGGAAACACTTCTTTAATTGGTGCTTTTTGGGGACCTAGTGCTGCCGATTTAAAACGCATAAGAAGCGAATTTGCTCATGATCATGAATCGTTCAGAGAAATATTGAATTCGAAAACCTTCAAAAATACTTTCGGAACTTTACAAGGCGAACAGCTTAAAACTGCGCCAAAAGGTTTTGATGCTGACCACGAAGCTATAGATTTACTTCGATTTAAACAGTTTTTGATAATCAAACATTTTACAGATGAAGAAGTAGTAAGCCCGCTATTTTTGGAACAAGCTTTGGAAACTTTCAAAAATATGCGCCCATTTTTTGATTATATGAGTGAAGTGCTTTCGACCGATATAAACGGAGCTTCTGTTTTATAAATACATTTCAGCATAAAAGTTAAACCCGACAGGTTTTAAAAACCTGTCGGGTTTCGTTGATCTTAATCGACAATTATTTACTTAGCAATAAAATCTCGTTTACAACAACTTCGGTTATATACTTTTTCTCACCGTTTTTGTCTTCGTAACTTCTGTGTGTCAACTTCCCTTCTACCGCAACCTCTTTTCCTTTTACAACAAATTTTTCGATAATTTCGGCAGTTTTACCCCAAGCCGTTACACGGTGCCATTCGGTTTGTTCTACTTTTTCACCTTTGTCATTTCTATAAATGTCATTTGTAGCTATTGTTAAATGAGCAAGCTTTTTTCCGCTTTCTAAGGTTTTAATTTCCGGATTGTTTCCAACATTACCAATTAATTGTACTCTGTTTTTCATTGCATTCATGGCGTATACTTATTTAAATGTTCATATAAAAATTCGTTGATCAAATTCAACGATGCAAAATTGCGCTCATCGCCCTAAAATATTCGGTTGCAAACTATTTACTTTCGGTTGTAAATATTTGTAAGCGTTTGTAAGTGGAATTTATTTTTGCTATATTTGAGATAAATCGTACATATATGCAGACAGAAATTAAAAAAGTTGAGTTACGAAACCTTGCGTTTGAAGATTATAAACAATTGAAAAATTCAATGGTTGAATCGTATCCAGAAATGGCCAACTCTTATTGGAGATCAAATGATATAAAAAAATTACTCTCAATATTTCCGGAAGGACAATTAGTAATTCTTGTTGACGGAGTCGTTGTAGGATCGGCATTATCGCTAATTGTCGATGAAAAATTAGTCGATAAAAGACACAATTACAGACAAATTGTGGGAGACTATACTTTTTCAACTCATAATCCCGACGGCGAAATTTTATACGGAATTGACGTTTTCATTCATCCAAACTATCGCGGCCTTCGTTTAGGTCGACGTCTTTATGATGCCCGAAAAGAACTTTGCGAACAATTAAACTTAAAAGCGATTGTTTTTGCGGGTCGAATTCCGAATTACAATCAATACGCAAAAAAGTTTACTCCAAGAACTTATATTGAAAAAGTAAAAGACAAAGAATTGCACGATCCAGTTCTTTCTTTTCAGTTAAGCAATGATTTTCACGTACTTAGAGTTATAAAAAATTATCTGGAAGGCGACGAAGAATCAAAAGAATTTGCTGTTTTACTGGAATGGAATAATGTTTATTATGATGAAAGTCCGAAATTAATTAATTCAGAAAAAAGCATTATCCGATTAGGCTTAATTCAATGGCAGATGCGTCAGCTTAACAATGTAGAAGCTCTTTTTGAACAAGCCGAATTCTTTATCGATGTGGTTTCCGGTTACGGAAGTGATTTTGCGCTTTTCCCGGAACTTTTCACCGCTCCTCTAATGGCCGATTTTAATCATTTATCAGAAGCCGAAGCGATTCGGGAATTGGCTAGACATTCTGAACCAATCAGAAAACGCTTCCAGGAATTTGCCATTTCATACAATATCAATATCATAACCGGAAGCATGCCACATCTCGAAAACGGAATTTTGTATAATGTTGGTTTTTTATGCAAAAGAGACGGAACTTCTGAGATGTATTACAAAATACACATTACGCCAAATGAAGTACATCATTGGGGAATGAAAGGCGGATCTGAATTTAAAACGTATGATACCGATTGTGGCAAAATTGGAATTTTGATTTGTTATGATGTCGAGTTTCCGGAACTTTCAAGATTATTAGCAGATGAAGGAATGAACATTCTTTTTGTTCCGTTTTTAACCGATACTCAAAATGCTTATACCCGTGTAAAACACTGTTCGCAGGCACGTGCAATTGAAAATGAATGTTACGTTGCGATTGCGGGCTGCGTAGGGAATCTTCCAAAAGTAAATAATATGGATATTCAATATGCGCAGGCCTCTGTTTTTACGCCTTCAGATTTTGCATTTCCAAGTAACGGAATTAAAGCAGAAGCCACTCCAAATACCGAAATGACATTGATCGTTGATGTCGATTTAAACTTATTGAAAAATCTTCATGAACACGGAAGTGTGCGAATTTTGAAAGACCGAAGAACTGATTTATATCAAATTAATAAACTAAATCGATGAGAACATGCCTCGAATGCTCGGAGAAACTTGTGGGTAGAGAAGATAAAAAGTTTTGTTCAGACAATTGCCGAAATGCCTACAACAATAAAATTAATAAAGACAGCAACAATTTCATGCGAAATGTAAACAACAAATTACGAAAAAATTACCGTATTTTGTCTGAGCTAAATGTTGATGGAAAATCAAAAGCAACAAGGGAGAAAATGATTAATAAAGGTTTTGATTTTGATTTCTTTACTAATATCTTGCAAACCAAAACAGGAAACACCTACTATTTCCTGTATGACCAAGGATATAGATCTTTGGACAATGATTATTATATGCTTGTTAAAAAAGAAATTTAGTTTTATGTCATGAGAAAAAACCCCACCTCAATTCTGGCAATTGTCCTGATTCTAGCCATTTTAGGTATCATTTACGCTGCAATGATGCCGCAGTACATTTCAAAAAATGATGATGCGCTTGCTGATTTTTCGACTGAACGGGCATTAAATCAAGTTGAAATTATTGCTCAAAAACCACATTATGTGGGTTCAACAAATCATGAATTAGTCGCTAATTATCTTAAACTTGAGCTAAACAGAATTGGATTAGAAACCAGTGTTCAGGAAGGTTTTACTCTTAACGACAGAGGACTTTTGGTAAAATCTAAAAACATTCTGGCCCGAATTAAGGGAACAAACAATACAAAAGCACTTTTATTACTTTCTCATTACGACAGTGCACCGCATTCTTTTTCAAAAGGCGCGAGCGACGATGCCTCAGGAGTTGCTACCATTCTTGAAGGAATCAGAGCTTTTTTATATGCTAAAGAACCGCAGAAAAATGACATCATCATTCTTTTCTCAGATGCCGAAGAATTAGGTTTAAACGGAGCGGCACTTTTTGTAAACAAACATCCGTGGGCAAAAGATGTTGGTTTGGTTTTAAACTTCGAAGCCAGAGGAAGTTCAGGACCGAGTTACATGCTCATGGAAACCAACAAAGGCAATAAAGCACTTGTAGAAGAATTTACAAAAGCAAAACCATCTTATCCGGTATCAAACTCTTTGATGTACAGCATTTATAAAATGCTTCCCAATGATACTGATTTAACGGTTTTTAGAGAACAAGGAAATATTCAGGGCTTTAATTTTGCTTTCATCGACGGACATTACAATTATCACACACAGCAGGATGATGTTCAGCATTTAAACAAAATGACTCTCGCGCATCAGGGTTCTTATTTGATGCCTTTATTAAGATACTTCGCCAATATTGACTTAAACCAAACGGCTTCAACTGAAGATTACGTTTATTTCAGCGCTCCATTTTCTTTCATTAGTTATCCATTTTCGTGGGTAATGCCAATGACCATAATCGCTTTTGGTTTATTAGTGCTTTTTATGTTTATCGGAAAAGCCAAAAGAATGATTACATTAAGAGAAATATTCAGAGGTTTTGTACCGCTTTTAGGCTCTTTGATCATTGCTGGATTAGTAACGTTTTTAGGATGGAAAATAATTTTAGAAATTTATCCGCAGTATTCTGATCTGTTAAATGGATTTACATATAACGGCCACGCTTACATTGGCGCATTTGTAACTTTAAGCATTGCCATTTGTTTTGCTTTCTATCATCATTTTTCTGATGCCAAAATTACGATGAACCATTTTGTAGCGCCTTTACTGCTTTGGATTATCATAAATGCATTTTTGGCTAATAGCTTAACCGGTGCAGGATTTTTAATTGTTCCGGTTTATTTCGGAATTCTTTTGTTCGGAATCTTTGTTTTTACGCAGCATTACAGTTTAGGAATGAATTTAATTTTCAGTATTCCGGCTTTGGCTATCATAGCGCCATTTATTGTAATGTTTCCGGTTGGTTTAGGATTAAAAATTCTATTCGTAAGTGCTATTTTAACCGTACTTCTTTTCGGATTATTACTGCCGATATTCAATACTTTTGTTAAAAAAGGGGCCTGGATTATGGTTTTCTTTGCCGCATCAATTGGATTTTTCATTTATGCCGGATATAATTCAGGCTACGAACACGGAAAAGCAAAATCAAACAGCTTATTGTACATTTATAACGCCAATACCAATTCAGCACTTTGGGCAACTTATGATGTTAATCTGGATGAGTGGACAAAATCGTATTTGGGCGAAAAAAATCAAAAAGCTCCGGGATTAAATAGTTTTCCTATTTCAAGTAAATACAACTCAACTTTTACGCACAGTGCGATTGCTCCTCTAATTGATGTTCCAAAACCAACTATTGCTTTCTTAAGAGACAGCGTAATTGGCAGCAACAGATATTTAAAAATTAAAATTACACCAAACCGAAAAGTAAATCGTTACGATATTTATGCCAACCCAAAAATGACGTTTTATAACTTTAAAGCAAACGGCGTTTCGACTTTTGGCGAAAAAGGAAATCGCTTACAACGTGAAGACAGCAAAATTTTATGCTATTATGTTGTTGGAAACGAACCACTTGTTATGGAATTCTACATCAATAAATCGTCTATTTTTGATATGGATTTAATAGAAAGTTCATTTGATTTAATGACAAACCCGGAATTGAAAGTGAAACCAAGAAGCGACTGGATGATGCCGACTCCTTTTGTTTTAAATGATGCGGTTTTAATTCAGCAAAAAATAAAAAAATATACAGCTCCGATAAATCCACCAATTCAGCCTGCAGCAATTCAGGACAGCACAGTAATTGCAAAAGACAGTTTAATAAAACCAGCTGTTCAAAAACCAGAATAAAAACTAAAAACGAATACTATGGCAACAAATGTTTCTACAATATTTTTAAGTGCGCCAATAGAAAAAGTCTGGAACGTATTGACAAAACCAGAATTGGTCAAACAATGGCAATACGGAAGTGATTTAATTACAGATTGGAAAATCGGTAACGAAATCAGATTCAGGAATGAATGGGAAGGTCAGGTTTTTGAGCAATGGGGAACAGTTTTAGAAGTTTCTCCAAATCAAAAAATAAAATATTCGCTGTTTTTTCCAAGACCGGAATTAGAAGACAAACCAGAGAATTATTTCATAATGAGTTATGTTTTATCTGAAGAAAATCAAAAAGTAAAACTCGAAATAATTCAGGAAGATAATCGTCCGGGAGCGGTTCAGGAAAAACCTCAAGGAGAAGAAAATCCAATTCTTCAGGCTTTAAAAGCTGTAGTAGAATCTTAAATTTATTTTCAAATATTTAAAGGCAGACCAACCAAGTCTGCCTTTCTATTTAACAAGCACATTGAATCTTTAACCCTGATTCAATTCCTTTAGTTCCTTGAGTAGCATAGCCATCAAACTTCCACCACTCAATTCCTCCTATTAATTCTTTTACTTTAAAACCTAATTTTGTCATATTCAAAGCGCCTTTAGTCGAAGCGTTGCAACCAATTCCGTCGCAGTATGTAACATACACAATATCTTTATCTAAATGTTTTGTAGTTTCTACAGACATTTCGCGATGCGGAATATTAATAGCATTTGGAATATGTTCTGCTTCAAATCCAAAAGCTTTTCTGGCATCCAATGCAATTACTTTTTCACCATTGTTTAAAGCATCGAATAAATCTGACGGATCCATTTCGAAAGCCAGTTTATGTTCATAAAATTTAATTTGCTCTTCCATAGTAATGTTGTTTTGTTGATTTTGTTTTTTCAAAAGTAGAAGAACATTTCATGCCATAAAAACGAAAAGAATTCATGAACCGCATTAGATTTTTTCATGCAAATGGCAGCCTAAAATTTTGTTCCTTTGTATATAAATCTCAAAAAATGGAAATACGCCACTTAAAATTGATAAAAGCAATTGTCGAAGAAGGAAGCATTACAAAAGCGATTGACAAACTTCATTTGACACAATCGGCTTTGAGTCATCAGCTCAAAGAAGCAGAATATCAATTGGGTACGGCTATTTTTTTACGAACCAACAAAAAACTGGTTCTCACAAAAGCAGGCGAAAAAATCTATGCACTTGCTAACGAAATTTTGGACAAACTCACCGAAACCCAATCTCAGATCAAACAAATGGTTTATGGTGAATACGGCGAAATCAGAATCAGTACAGAATGTTTTTCAAGTTATCACTGGCTTCCTCCGGTTTTAAAGCAATTTCATCTTTTATACCCAAATGTTGAACTGAAAATTATAACCGAAGCAACGCATATTCCGCTGCAAAAACTTTTAGAAAACACAATCGATATTGCCATTGTAAGCGACACGATAAAAGACAATCATATAAAATATACCGAGTTATTTCAGGATGAAGTTGTAATGGCCGTTTCAGAAAATCATCCGTGGGCAGATAAAAAATATGTCGTTGCAGAAGATTTCATCAACGAACATTTAATTATTCATTCCCTGCCAATGGAAACCGTTACGATTCATCAATTTGTTTTGGCCCCAGCCAAAGTAACACCAAAGAAAATAACACCGCTTCCGCTGACAGAAGCTTCCCTGGAAATGGTAAAAGCGGATATGGGCGTTATGTCGATGGCAAAATGGGCATTGCAACCACATTTAAAGAATAATCCAATTAAAGCCGTAAAAGTGGGCAAAAATGGCTTAAAACGAAAACATTTCATAGCGACAAGAGCAAACGAAACATATCCGGATTATTTTCAGCATTTTATTAATTTTCTTCAAAATGAAATTAACCTACAATGGAATATTCAATAAGAAACTGCGAAATAACCGATTTACCAAAATTGGTTATCCTCTGCCAAAAACACGCTGAATTTGAAAAAGCTGATTTTTCTCCGGAAGGAAAATTAGAAAATCTACAAAAAGCAATTTTCAGCGAAAATCCAAAACTGTTTTGTTTGGTTGTCGCCGTAAAAGAAACAATTGTTGGTTATGTTTCCTATACTTTTGATTATTCAACTTGGGATGCTGCGACTTTCCTGTACATGGATTGTTTGTTTCTGGAAGAAGAAGCCCGCAGTTTCGGAATCGGAGAAGTTCTAATTGAAAAACTAAAAGAAATCGGAACTCAGAATAACTGCGTAAACATACAATGGCAGACGCCTGAGTTTAATGAAAGAGCAATTAAATTTTACAATAGAATTGGTGCAAAAGGAAAAGATAAAGTGAGATTTACATTGACTTTATAATTTTTTCACGCAGATTCTGCAGATTTTAGCAGATTAAATTTAATTATAGAATCTGCTCCCATCTGCTTAAATCTTTTGAAATCTGCGTGAAACAAAAACCTCTGAACCTTTGTATCTTTGCTCCTTTGAACCTCAAAACAAAATGAAACAAATAAGCATATTAGGCTGCGGCTGGTTAGGTTTGCCTTTAGCGAAAAAACTAATCGAAAAAGGAATTTCGGTAAACGGATCAACAACTTCTGAAAGCAAACTTTCTATTTTAGAAAATGCAGGAATAAATCCTTTCCTTGTCATCCTGAGCGAAGTCGAAGGAAATATTGAAAGTGAAAGTATTTCTGGAAATATTGATGATTTTTTAGCTGAAAGCGAAATCCTGATTATTGATATTCCGCCCAAATTAAGAGCAGTTTCTTCCGATTCAAATAAAATTTTTGTTCAGAAAATGGAAAATCTAAATCCATTTATAGAAAAATCAACCATACAAAAAGTCTTATTTATAAGCTCAACATCGGTTTATGGCGATGATAACGAATTAATTACCGAAGAAACAATACCAAATCCGGAAACCGAAAGCGGCAAGCAATTGATTTTAGCGGAAGCAATTCTTCAAAAAAACAAAAACTTCGAAACCACAATTTTACGTTTCGGAGGATTAATCGGCGAAGACCGACATCCTGTAAAATTTCTAGCCGGAAAAGAAAATCTCGAAAATCCCGACGCTCCAATAAACTTAATTCATCTAAAAGACTGCATTGCCATTATTGAAGAAATCATAAACCAGGAAAAATGGAATGAAGTTTTCAACGCCGTTGCGCCTTTTCATCCATCAAGAGAAAATTATTATACGCTAAAAGCAAAAGAGCAAAACTTAGTTTTACCAAAATTCAGTTCTGAAAAATCAAATATCAAAAAGGTTATTTCCAGCGAAAAAATCGAAAACATTTTAAATTATCAATTTAAACTGGAGAATTATTAACCATATAAGTTATATAAGTTTATTTAAATAAAGCGTGCTAAACTTTGTACCCTTGCAATACCAACAAACTTAAATTACTTACTTAACTCATATGGTTTTAAAAAAAAACTTTGCTCCCGATAGCTATCGGGATTGCGAAACCTTTTTATCTTTGTGATTAAGCAAAAAATTATGGAAACAGTTTTCGTCAATTCGCCTTTAGGAATCACCAAAATAGTTGGAGACGAAGATGGTATTTCCATAATTTCGGTATCTGATGTTGGCACAAACGAAGTTTCTAAAAAAAATTCCAGAAATTCTAAAAGATGCTGTTTTGCAGCTTGAAGAATATTTTGAAGGCAAAAGAAAAGATTTCGACTTAAAACTAAATCCGCAAGGAACTGAATTCCAGCAGAAAGTCTGGAAAGCATTACTGGAAATTCCATACGGAAAAACGGTAAGTTATATGGATCAAACCAAAAAACTGGGCGATGTAAAAGCAATTCGCGCGGTAGCATCTGCAAATGGGAAAAATCCGCTTTGGATTGTTGTTCCTTGTCACCGCGTTATTGGTACAAATGGTTCTTTAACGGGTTATGCTGGTGGATTGTCTCGTAAAAAATGGCTTTTGGAACACGAAAGTCCATCACCACAGCAAAGTTTGTTCTAACAGTTTTTAAATAGTAAGAATTTTACGCATATTTGTAAAACATAAAATACAAGTCTAACAATCTAATATCTAAGAAGTCTGAAAATGATTGAAAAAATAAACCTTAACAACATTTTATTTCTTGATATAGAAACCGTTCCCGAAGAAGAAAACTTCAATTCTCTTGATGCAGAAATGCAGTCGCTTTGGGATTTAAAAACACAATATCAACGAAAAGACGATTTTACACCAGAAGAATTCTACGATCGCGCCGGAATTTGGGCGGAATTCGGAAAGATAATTTGTATTTCGGTTGGGTATTTTACAATCAAAGGCGATGTTCGCAATTTTAGAGTAACTTCATTTTTTGGAGAAGAAAAAAAGATTCTGAAAGACTTTAATAATTTGCTGAACAATCATTTCAATCAGCCGCAGCATCTTTTATGCGGACATAACGCTAAAGAATTTGATATTCCGTTTATCGCTCGCAGAATGATTATAAACCAAATTGCAATTCCCGACAAACTGAATTTATTCGGGAAAAAACCTTGGGAAATTGCACATCTTGATACTTTGGAATTGTGGAAGTTTGGCGATTACAAGCATTTTACATCACTAAAGCTTTTGACCAAGATTCTCGGAGTTCCATCGCCAAAAGGCGATATTGACGGAAGTCAGGTCGCACATGTTTATTATGTCGAAAAAGATATTGACCGAATTATAACGTATTGCGAAAAAGATACAATTGCCGTAGCACAGATTTTCCTTCGTTTACGTAGAGAAGATTTATTGATTGATGAAGAAATAATTCATGTATAATTTTTGAGGTGCAAAGGTCAAAGGGACAGAGAGACAAAGTTTTTAAATGAACTTATATAACTTATATGGTTTAATATTATGACGCATTCGGAAATTTCACATCATCGCCTTGTTTCGCAGAAACTGTATAAAACAGACAAATGTTCGCCTCAGGAAATTGTAAAACATTTTGGCGCAATGCAGGCGCAGGATTATGCAATGGCAAAATGGGCAATTGGTTCCCGATGTGACGCATCTGAAAAAGAAATTGAAGAAGCAGTAAACTCTGCGCAAATAATTCGAACTCATATTTTACGGCCAACCTGGCACTTTGTTTCTCCAGAAGATATTTACTGGATGTTAGATCTTGCAGGACCTCAAGTAAAAAGAATGACGATATCCGGAGCCAAAAAATTTGGTTTTGATTCTAAAAAACTGGAGCAGGCTAATAATTCTATTGAAAAATTATTATCTGGAAACAATCATTTAACCCGAGATGAAATTATGCAGGAACTTGGCATTAAAAGAACTTCTAAAGAAGATTTTCTAAGTGCCGCGATTATGATGCATGCCGAACAAGATGGTTTGGTTTGCAACGGAAGAATGAAAGGTAAAAAAATTACTTATGGTTTGCTGGAAGAACGCGTTCAAAAACCAAAAACCAAATTGACAAAAGAAGAAGCTTTGGCAAAATTAGCCTTACGATATTTAGAAAGTCACGGCCCGGCAACTTTGCTGGATTTTTCGTGGTGGTCTGGTTTTCCGCCTACAATTTGTGCAAAAGCTATTGATGCAATAAAGTTGCAACTAGAATTTGTTGAAATTGAAAATCAAAATTATTACTTTGTAAATCAAAATATTGAAAAGGTTAACTTCAAGCAAAGCATTCACTTTCTTCCAGCTTTTGATGAGATTTTGATTTCGTATAAAACCAGAGAAGCTTCCTTTTTAACAGATCATCAAACAAAGGTTTTTACCAATAATGGAATCTTCAAACCGATAATTCTGGAAGATGGAAAAGTTATCGGAATATGGAAACGAACCATCAAAAAAGATCATGCTAAAATTGAAACGGAGTTTTTTAATGAAACTGAAAATTCTAAAAAACAAATTCTTTTCGAAGGAATAAAGTCCTTTGAAAAGTATCTCGGAACTAAAATTGTGATCGAATGAGATTCAAAAAGTCAAAAATTTAAAAATAAATTCAAACGAATTAATTGGTCTTAAATCACGAAATTGACTTTTGTAATTGTCATTACAATTGATTTATTACATTTACAAAAAATTCTCATTATGGTATTAAGCAGATTCTGGTTAGTTATTTTTATTTCTTCGATTCTTTTTATTGTAGTCAGTTTATTTACTGCCAATACTTATACTATTGATTCTGTTTTAAATGGAAAGAAAGACGATCCTATTTTAGTTTCTGAAAAATACATTCATGAACTTCCGGCTTTTCTTAAAGACAGTATTAAAAAAGCGCCAGATCAAACCATGATTATCAATCGTGATACGCTTAATGCCGATACAACTTATGTTTATAAAAACAAAACGGTAAAAATTTACAGCGGACTTCAAAAATCTGATGGTTTACTGCCAACTTGTAAAAGTACTTTGGTTGATTTGATTCTGCCGCTTATTGCTTATCTGGCTTTCTTTTGCGGATTAATGGAACTTTTAATTGTTTCCGGAGCTTCTGGAAATCTAGCAAAAGTTTTGAGTCCGGTTTTTGTAAAAGTGTTTCCAAGTATTCCTAAAAATCACCCATCGATCTCATACATGACGTTGAATTTTGCTGCTAATTTCCTCGGATTAGATTCGGCCGCAACTCCATTTGGATTAAAAGCTATGGAAAGTTTACAGGAAATAAATCCCGATAAAGACAAAGCCAGCGATGCACAAATTATGTTTATGTGTCTTCATGCTTCGGGTCTAACCTTAATTGCAACTTCGATTATTGGATATCGCGCTGCTGCAAATGCAAGTAATCCTGCCGATGTTATGCTGCCTTGCATTATTACTTCTTTTATTGGAACAATTGCGGCATTTTTAATTGTTGGAATCAAACAAAAAATCAATTTCAAAAGTGCTTCTCTTCTTATCGTCTTAATGGGATTAATCGCCGCCATTGTTGGTTTGCTGATGTATGTTAACCATTTGGATATAATTGGAAAAAACTATTTTACTTCTAACCTTTCCGGATTAATTTTAATCGCCATTATTGCTTTTACTTTGATTTTTTCTTTTAAAAATGAAAAGAAATTCAGCGAAGCCAATACAACCGTTTTTGAAACTTTTGTTGTGGGTGCCAATAACGGAGTGAAAACCGGGGTTACAATTTTTCCTTACGTTTTAGGAATGCTGGTTGCGATTTCATTATTCAGAAACAGTGGTTTATTTGAAATCATCAGTGATGGAATTGCTTTTGTTTTCTCGAATATGGGAGTTAGTAAAGAAATTACGAATGCGCTGCCTGTTGCTATGCTTCGTCCGTTTAGTTCTGCTGGTTCCCGCGGATTCTTAATTGATTCAATGAATACTTTTGGTGCCGATTCTTTAACAGCAAGATTGAGTAGTATTTTTCAATGCAGCGCCGAAAGTACGTTTTATGTTATTGCGGTTTATTTTGGTTCTGTGAATATCAAAAATACCCGTTATGCCTTGGGTACTATGCTTTTGGTGGATTTAATTTGTGTGATTACCGCTATTTTTGTGGCTACCTGGTTTTTTTAAAATCATCTTTGCGCATATAAATACACCCCTAATTCAAATTCTTTCTTAGGTAAATAATTTCTAACTTTGTAAAAAAACAAAGAAATGATTGATTTTATATACCAGGATCCTTACCCAATTTTAAAGGATGATACGCAGTACCGCAAAATTACCTCTGATTTTGTAAAAGTTGAAAAATTTGGAGAACGTGAAGTTTTAACCGTTGATCCAAAAGGTTTAGAATTATTAGCTGAAGAGGCTTTAACAGATGTTTCGTTCATGCTGAGAACAACGCATTTGCAAAAACTAAGAAAAATTCTTGATGATCCTGAAGCTACAGACAACGATCGTTTTGTGGCATATAATTTACTTCAAAATGCTTCAGTTGCTGCCGAAGGTCAATTACCAAGCTGTCAGGATACCGGAACTGCTATCGTAATGGCAAAAAAAGGCGAAAGCATTTTTACTGGTGTTGATGATGCAGAATGGCTGAGCAAAGGTATTTTCAACACATACCAAAAACGTAATTTACGCTATTCTCAAATTGTTCCGATTTCGATGTTTGAAGAAAAGAATTCAGGCTCAAATCTTCCGGCGCAAATTGATATTTATGCTAAAAAAGGAGCTTCTTACGAGTTCTTATTTATGGCAAAAGGCGGAGGATCTGCAAACAAAACATATTTGTACCAACAGACCAAATCGCTATTAAACGATAAATCAATGGATGCTTTTATCCGTGCAAAAATCAAAGATTTAGGAACTTCGGCTTGTCCGCCTTATCACTTGGCTTTGGTTATTGGCGGAACTTCTGCGGAAGCAAACTTAAGTGCCGTTAAAAAAGCATCTGCAGGATATTATGATCATTTGCCAACTTCTGGAAATATGGCTGGTCAGGCATTTCGTGATTTAGAATGGGAAGAACGTGTTCAGAAAATCTGTCAGGAAAGTGAAATTGGAGCTCAATTTGGAGGGAAATATTTCACGCATGACGTTCGTGTAATTCGTTTACCGCGTCACGCAGCATCTTGCCCTGTTGGATTGGGAGTTTCATGTTCTGCGGATAGAAATATCAAAGGAAAAATTACCAAAGACGGAATCTTCGTTGAGCAATTGGAAGTAAATCCAAAACAATTTTTACCAAAATCAGCTCCGCATCTGGAAGCTCCGGTTGAAATTGATTTAGATCAGCCAATGGCAGACATTTTGGCTAAACTTTCTCAATATCCTATCAAAACACGTTTAAAACTAAACGGAACTGTAATTGTTGCCCGCGATATTGCCCACGCAAAAATCAAAGAGTTATTAGATGCCGGAAAACCAATGCCGGATTACTTTAAAAACCACCCGGTATATTATGCCGGACCAGCAAAAACTCCGGAAGGAATGGCTTCTGGAAGTTTTGGACCAACAACTGCGGGACGTATGGACGTGTATGTGGATGAATTCCAAAAACATGGCGGAAGTATGATCATGCTTGCAAAAGGAAACCGAACTAAACAAGTTACAGATGCCTGCAACAAATACGGTGGATTCTATTTGGGTTCTATTGGAGGTCCTGCAGCAATTTTAGCACAAGACAATATCTTAAAAGTTGAAGTGGTTGATTTTGAAGAATTAGGTATGGAAGCTGTTCGTAAAATTACAGTAAAAGATTTCCCTGCTTTCATCATTACAGATGATAAAGGAAATGACTTTTTTGAAAATCTATAAATTTAGCGGCTAAGGTACTAAGATGCTGAGTTACTAAGTTTTTTTAAAATATAAAAACCGCCTAAATAGGCGGTTTTTCTTTATATAAACTTTGTGTTCTTTGCGTAAACCTTAGCGTTCTTTGCGGTTAAAAACTCTAAGCGCTTTTTTCTTCTTTTTCAAATGCTATAAAGTGTGAAATTTCTCCTTTTGAGTTATAAACCGGAGTTGCATCAACGTTGCATTTGTATATTCTGCCGTCTTTTTTGTAGTTATTAATCGTTTTTTTAAACGGAACTTTTAATTCTATTGCTTCTCGTATTTCGTTTAAAACGAATTTACAAGTATCAGGTCCCTGAAACATTTTAGGTGTTTTGCCTAAAACTTCTTCTTCATAATATCCTGTCATTCTTTTAATTCGGTTCGAAGCAAAAACAATTTTTAAATCCAAATCGGTAATAAGAACAACTTCATCTTTAATTCGTTCTTCAATTTGTAAGTCTTTTTCGTTCCAGGTAAATTCTGCAGAAATCTTATTTACCTTTTTCATGTCGGCAAAAACCGCCTTCAATTCATTTAAGTACTCATAATGAAGATCTAAGGCCAAAATTGGCACCAGAGTACGGCTTGTTATATCTTCAGAGCTATGTTTTTTCATTTTAAATGAATATTAGAAATCATTCCTCTCAAAGTTAGAACTAAAGTTACAAAATAAATTACGGGAAAACCTCATTTACTAAAATTTTACTAAAATTAAAATTCGAACTTAAGCTGTACCACAACGGCTTTCTTAACTTCATTGTTCAAATTGTTTAGTGAAATTCCGAGCAGGCGAACAGAATCTTTCATTTTTTCCTGATAGAGTAATTCTTCAATAACTTCCATAATCAAACTTTTATCTGAGATAAAATAGGGTAATGTTTTACTTCTCGTCTGTTGGGTAAAATCACTGTATTTAATTTTTAGCGTAACAGTCTTACCCGAAATATTATGCTTTTTTAATCGTTTTTCTAATGATACAGCAATTCTTTCGAGTTGTTCGAGCATAAAGATCTCCGAAGACAAATTAACATCAAAAGTATGCTCTGCTGCAACAGATTTTGTAATTCTATACGGTTTTACTTCACTGTTATGAATTCCACGAACAACTCTGTAATAAAAACCGCCTGATTTCCCGAAATGTTTTTCAAGAAATTCCTCTGATTTACTTTTAAGATCTAAGCCCGTGAAAATTCCCAGCTGATACATTTTTTCAGTCGTCACTTTACCAACTCCGTAAAATTTTCGGATAGGCAATTCTTCCAGAAAAGGGATAATTTCATCCGGATTTACTGTTTTCTGTCCGTTTGGTTTATTGAAATCGCTGGCTATTTTGGCCACAAATTTATTTACAGATATTCCTGCCGAAGCTGTTAAACCAACTTCATTTAAAATTCTGGATCTTATTTCCTGCGCCAATAAACTTGCACTTGGGTTTCCTTTTTTGTTTTGGGTAACATCCAGATAAGCTTCATCCAGCGAAAGCGGCTCAACCAAATCGGTATAATCATGAAAAATTTTATGAATCTTAGAAGAAATCTCTTTGTACCGATCAAATCTCGGCCGGACAAAAATAATTTCCGGACAATATTTTTTTGCCAAAACCCCGCTGATAGCACTTCTAACACCAAATTTTCTGGCCTCGTAACTTGCTGCCGAAACTACTCCTCTATTTTCTGATCCGCCAACCGCAACAGGTTTTCCGCGCAGAGCAGGATTATCCATCTGCTCTACCGAAGCATAAAAAGCATCCATGTCTATATGAATTATTTTTCGATATGTTGGCGCATCTGACATTCTGCAAATTTAAACAGGAAAGCACTAAAAAGAAAGCAGTTAATAGTTCTAAATCGTATCAATTTTGAAAGATTAACAAGGAAATGATACCAAACAAATCATTTTAATTATTTTTGTAGTTACTACCCGAAATATTTTAAAATGCGAACATTTGTTATAGGCGACATACACGGAGGATTACGCGCACTTGAGCAAGTGTTGAATAGAGCCGAAGTTACTACACAAGATACTCTTATATTTTTAGGCGATTATGTTGACGGCTGGAGCCAATCGGCTGAAGTTATTGACTTTCTTATAGAATTTAAAAAAACGCAAAACTGTATTTTCATCAGAGGAAATCATGATCAGCTGGCGTTGGACTGGCTTGAAAACAGGCATGAAGATTTTGATGAAGAAATGTGGTACAAACATGGCGGAAGAGCTACTGTTGAAGGATATTCTAAAATTTCACCAGAAAGAAAAAAAGATCATATTGCTTTTTTTGAATCGCTGAAGGATTATTATTTAGATGATGAAAACCGTCTTTTTGTTCATGCCGGATTTACGAATCTAAACGGTGTTGTCTGGGAATACTTTCCTAAATTATTCTATTGGGACAGAACCCTTTGGGAATCAGCATTGGCTTTAGACCCAAATTTAAAACCTGACGATTTATATTACCCGAAACGTTTTACAGTTTATAAAGAGATTTATATTGGCCATACGCCTGTTACCAGAATTGGAGAAACGGTGCCAATAAACAAAGCCTGCGTTTGGAATGTCGATACCGGAGCTGCTTTTAAAGGCCCTCTGACGATTATGAACATCGATACAAAAGAATTCTGGCAGAGCGAACCGTTAAATGAATTGTATTCTAACGAAAAAGGTAGGAATTGATATATAAAAATTTAATATTTGCACAGCAAAATAATTAATATTTAAGTTTATGAAAAAAGTTATCACATTATTGTTTTTAGTATCGTTTGGATTTATTCATGCGCAAAAAGCTTTTAGCGGAAAAGGCGATATGAAAGTAAACGTAGGTGCTAATCTACAAGATGGAGGATCAGGAATTCAAGGTTCTATCGACTTTGGTTTAGGAGAAAATTTCTCTTTCGGATTTGTTTCTACTTACTTACTTGGAGTAGATAATTTCAATGGTTACTACCACGGAGGACCAACTTATTACAACGATTACAAACCGGAATTTAAAGATCGTTTTGATGCAAAAGCAAGAATCAATGCGAATTTAAGCAGTGTTATTGGTGTTGAGCAATTAGATGTTTATCCAGGTTTAAGCTTAGGTTTACATAACTTTGGAGGACACATTGGAGGACGTTACTTTTTTACTGACGGATTTGGTGTTTTTACAGAAATTGGTTTCCCTATTGCAAAATACAGCGACAACAACGATATGTTCGATCACTTAAATAATCAGGCTACTTTTAGTTTAGGAGCTTCTTTTAATTTATAAGAGAATTTATCTCGCAAAATTTTATAAAAAAACCGCTCAATTGAGCGGTTTTTCTTTTTATGTAAAACAACATTATTTGCTTAACTGAATTGTCCAGTCAGCGCCGCTGTAAATTTTATGCTTGGCTGAAAAACTTCCCTGATTTACGGCTAATGAAAAATTCAAAAGACTGTTGAAATACGTAACATCTGTTCCTACAGGAACTTCTCCAAAAGTATTTACCAGTTTTAATTTTCCGTCATATACTTTTTTAGTTCCGTTGAAAATCTGAATTTTAACAAAGTCTCCCGCTTTTAAACCAAGATTTGCAAATGTCTTTTTATCAATATTTGTCCACACATTTCCGTATTGAATATCCAGAATTGGAATTCCGCCTTTGATAACTCCGTTTTCAAAAACTGCTTTTTGATAATCTATTTTAACTACTTCATTCGCCAATTTTGGCCCAACTTCTTCAAAAGTAATTATTTTTGATGCTAAACGCGCGCCTGTAAAAGCATACACATCACGTCCGTGAAAAGTATATGACTCATTTGAGTTTTGACGTCGGTTTTTAACCTCATCGATTTCACGAACTTCCTGAATTCCTAATTGTTCAGCGATTAAAGTTAAAGTTCCGTTATCTGGCGTTACAAAATAATGACCCGATTTTGTCAATAAAACTACAGAATGTCTTGCTGTTCCTACTCCCGGATCACAAACTGAAACAAAAACAGTTCCCGTTGGATAATATTGAGCTGTTTGTGATAAACGATAAGCTGCTTCCCAAATATTAAAAGCCGGAATTTCGTGCGTTAAATCAAATATTTTCAAATCGGTAGAAACACCCATTGCAACTCCTTTCATAGCAGAAACCGCTCCATCTTTCAAACCAAAATCAGATTGAAAAACCAATACATTATTTTGCGAAAAACCATTAAATGTAATAGCAAGCAAAAAAAGTAATACTCTTAATTTCATTTTTTCTATTTTTGAATTTATGCAAAGATATTTCATTAAAATCAAAAAATCATATAATGAATTTACAAAAAACAAGATTTTATAAATCGATTTTAGTTTTTTACAATTACATTTGCATTTTATTCTTTATCCTATATAAATAGTAGGAAAATAATCTCTCCAATACTTTTAGTACAAAACCATTTTTATTATGAGAAAAAAATTAAAACTTATTATAACACTCGTTCTCACATTGTCGAGCAGTTTGTTTTTTGCCCAAAATCACGAAATCAGCGGAACAATCACAACTGAAACCGGAATTCCGTTAGAGTTTGCTACTATTCTTGTAAAAGGTTCAAAAACAACCGCAACAAGCGATGCGTTGGGAAAATTTAAAATCCAAGCTTCAATAAATAACCCAACACTTATTATATCGCTATTTGGCTATCAAACCAAAGAAATTGTAGCAAAAGATCATTTTGTGGATGTTCAATTGATTTTAGAAAATAATAATTTAGATGAAATTGTAGTGGTCGGAAACAGAAACCCAAAGAAATCTAAACTCGAAACCGCCGTTCCTGTTGATGTTGTAAATCTGGCTAAAATTAGAAACACAACACCGCAAACGACAACAAATGACATTTTAACGTATTTGATTCCGTCTTTCAATTCAAACCGACAATCTTCGGCAGACGGGACGGAACATATTGATCCGGCGTCTTTACGAGGTTTGGGTCCGGATCAGGTTTTGGTTTTGATTAACGGAAAAAGAAGACACACAACTTCTTTGGTAAATTATCAAAACACGGTTGGAAATGGTTCTGTTGGAACTGATTTAAGCGCAATTCCGGCTTCGGCAATTAAACGAATTGAAGTTTTACGTGATGGCGCGGCAGCACAATACGGTTCTGATGCGATAGCTGGTGTTATAAATTTAGTTTTAAAAGATAACGCAGGTTTAGAAGCCAATGCCACTTATGGTTCGACTTCCAGAAATGACGGTCAAACCACAAATTTGAATTTAAATTACGGAACAAAAATTGGCAATAAAGGCGGTTTTATAAATCTTTCGGCAGAATTTAATGACCGTCAGAAAACAAATCGTTCTCAAAATCATAACCTTATTATTTTTGATCAATCGGCAGAAGGTAATTTCTTTGCTTATGATTTTGCCGATGATCCTGCACAATCACGTCAAATTGATGATAATCTTTTAGCTCAAAACGGATTGAAACGTGATGATTTTAATTTTCAGATTGGAGATGCTAAAATCCAGAATATTCAGGGCTTCTTTAATGCTTCAATTCCGTTAAACGATCAAATCGAATTTTATGCTTCTGGAGGTGTGAGCCATAGAAAAGGAACAGGTTACGGTTTTAGACGTTTACCAAGTGAAACTGAAAGTGTTGTGGCTTCTATTTTTCCATTTGGTTTTCAGCCTGAATTAAACTCGGTTGTTACGGATCTGTCTTCTTCTTTTGGATTCAAATTCAAATTTGGCGAATGGAAACTAGATTTAAGTAATACAATTGGAGAAAACAAATTTGTTTATGATGTTTCAAACACGAACAACTTTTCTCTGGGAGATGCCAGTCCGACAGAATTTAAAGCCGGAAATCATTCTTTTCTTCAAAATACGGTAAATGCTGACATTTCAAGATTGTATAAAGATATTTTCAGCGGATTGAATGTTGCTTTTGGTGCCGAATATCGTTATGAGAAATATAAAATTGTTCCAGGCGAAGAAGCTTCTTATATTGATGGCGGCGCGCAGTCTTTTCCAGGATTTTCTCCTCTAAATCAAGTTAACGAAGATAGAAACAGTGTTGGTATTTATGCTGATGTTGAAGCGGATATTACTGATAAGTTTTTAGTTGGAATTGCGGGTCGTTATGAAGATTATACCGATTTTGGAAATACTATAAACGGTAAACTATCTTTGAGATATAAAATCCTGAATAATCTTTTTGTGCGCGGCGCGATTAGTTCTGGTTTTAGAGCGCCTTCATTACATCAGCAATATTTCAATAATATCGCAACAGATGTTGTTGATGGTGAACTTCTGAATTCGGGTATTTTTAGAAATGACAGCGACGTAGCAAAACAACTCGGAATTCCGAAATTAAAAGAAGAAACGTCTAGAAATTACAGTTTTGGAGTTGTTTTTTCTCCAACAAAAAATTTGCATATAACTGCAGATTATTATCATATTCGAATTGATAACCGAATCATTTTGACCGGAAATTTAGGAAACGATGCTTATGGAGATCCTGTTCCTGAACTTCGTAATTTATTTGCTCAATATGGGGCGCAAACGGGACGTTTCTTTACTAATGCAATTAATACTACTACAGATGGTCTTGACGTTGTTATCGATTATGATTTGAATGCCGGACGTGGTAAATTGAATCTTTCTTTATTATACAATTACAACAACAATCAGGTTGATAATCAGTTAAACAATATTCCGGCCATTTTTGTTGGTCAGGAAGATGTTTATTACGGACCGCAGGAAAGAAGTCTAATCGAATCGAATACTCCTAAACACAAAGGAACTTTTGCTGTTAATTACAGTATTGATAAATGGAATTTCTTGCTGAGAAATACTTATTTTGGTGAAGTTATTCGAGATGGTTTCCCTTTTGGCGGAATCCAGAAACATAATGGCAAAGTGGTTACTGATTTGACCGTTGCTTATAAAATTACGCCTAGAGTTCAGTTTGCTTTGGGTGCTAACAATTTATTTGATGTTTTCCCGGATAAACAAATCTATGAAAACAGTTATTACGGAGTATTCAAATATGCACCGGTTCAAATGGGAACTACGGGAGCTTATTACTTTGGAAGAATGAGTTTTTCTTTGTAGGCATTTTAACCGCAAAGGGCACTAAGGTTTCTCGCAAAGTTAGCAGAGTTATTTTTCTTTGTGAGAGATTTAATCTCGCAAAGTCGCGGAGCCGCAAAGTTCATTGTTTAGATTCAATAGCGTCCAGCTTTAGCTGGATGAAAAAGTAATCAAAAGGAAAAGGGCTTTAGCCAAACGATTATGTTTGGCTAAAGCCCTTTTGTGTATAAATTATACTTCCTCCAGCTAAAGCAGGAGGCAATTAATAAAAACTTGGCGACTTTGCGACTCCGCGACTTTGCGAGATTAAAAAAAATTTGGCGAACTTCGCGAAAAACCTTAGCTCTCTTTACGTTAAAACCTTTTTGCGGTTAAAAACAAAAAAAAGCCCCGCAAATTGCGAGACTTTTCTATTTTAACTAACTAATTCAATTCTCTTATTTTTTAGCAAATTTCTTCACAATTTTTTTATCACCGTTATTTAATTCAATAAGATAAATTCCTGTGCTTAATTTACTTACATCAATAGAACCTGCAACTTGTCCTGAGCCCAGCTGCTGCCCTAATGCGTTTATGATTTTATATGAATAATTTTCTTCAGAAAGAGAAACATTCAATTCGCTTTCAACCGGATTTGGATATAATGCAAAACCAACTGGTGCCGAAGTTTCTACTAAACCAGCTGCAATTTCTACAGCTTCTATAGTTCCGGCAGCGGTAATATTAATTGAATAATCTTCAACTTGTCCATAAGAGAAACCTTCACAAGATGTTGGAATTGCATTGTACTTCATAGAAACTCTCATTCTGGTAGTTCCTAAAGCTGCAGTTGCCGGTATTGTAATTGTTCCTGTTACCGGAGTTGTTTTTGATGCTGATTTTGTCCAAACTGTTTCTCCAGAATCTGAGAAATCTCCATCTTGGTTATAATCAATAAATACTGCATAACCTTCGTTATAAATAGTCGATGTCCAGGTTGGAGTTATCGTAATTGTATAAGCAGAACTTCTCGCAGCATTTGTAGAAACTGAAGTATAGTTTTCATATCCTGTTGTTCCTGTAGATGTATTGTTGATTGTACCAAAAACTACTTTACCAATTCTTTCATCACTAGCACTAGTTCCTTGTGAATTACAATATGTTACAGAAGTTGTTGTAGTTGTTACATTTACTGTATTACTAGCTGCAGAAACATTTCCTGCAGCATCTTTAGCTTTTACGCTAAAAGTATACGCTGTTGAAGGAGTTAATCCTGTAACTGTGTATGAAGTTGTAGTTGAAGAACCTTTAAGAGTTGTTCCCTGGTAAATATCATATCCAGTAACCGCTACGTTATCTGTAGAAGCTGTCCATGTTAAATTTGTAGTTGTTCCTGTTGTACCAGAAGCAGCTAAACTAGTTGGCGCAGATGGTGCAGTTGTATCTGTTCCTCCAGAATATGCAGCTCCAACTCCTACAGCGTAAAATGCATTTGTAGTGGCAATAACCTCAGCAGAACCTGCTCCGTATAAATCAATAGCCGATTGTATTCCGTAAGTTCTTGCGTTAGCATAAGTTGAGTTTGCTCCTAAATAAGCATCTTCTAAACGGAAAGCAATTTTTTCAGCTTTATCAAGAGTAATTCCTGTTACATTATAGGCATTTCCAAGATCATTAGTTCCTGATTTACCTACTGATAAAATATAAAACCAATGGTTTAAAACACCAGAATTTGTGTGTACACCACATTGGTCATTACTATTACTTGGCGTACAGTTTACATTTACCCAATAAGTTCCGCCGTAAGTATCCGGCTGTCCTTCTGCATTTGGATCACTCATAGAACGTAAAGCTACGTGTCCGCTTCTTCTTTCGATATCTTCACCTACAAGCCAAATTGATTTTGTTGGTGCAGAATGGTATTCAATACAAGCTGCCCAAATATCTGAGAAAGCTTCATTCATCGCTCCCGATTCTTTTTGATACGCTAAGTTCGCTGTATACGTACAAACTGCGTGACCAATTTCGTGTCCGGCAACATCAAGAGAAGTTAAAATATCAAATCCGCCTGTACCGCTTCCGTCTCCATAAGTCATAACACTTCCGTTCCAAAATGCATTATTGTTGCTTGAGTAACCAGCTGCAATCAGGTTATAGTGTACATAACTTTTAATTTTTGCACCGGCATTATCAAAACTGTTTCTTCCGTGAACAGATGACCAATAATCATACGTCTTTTCAGCGCCCCAATGTGCATCCAAAGCGCCATTGTCTTTATTAGTATTATTGTACTCTGCTGCTGTCCAGTTATTATCAGCATCTGTAAAGTTTGTTGTTGGATACGTTGCTGTTCTCGCAGAATTATACGTTTGAATTCCCAAACCACGAGATGTATCTGATAAAATATAAGATGATCCGCTTAAAGTAGTTTGAATTGTCTGCGTTCCGCTGTAACGAGTTTCAGCATTTGCTGCAACGAACGCCATTTTTGATGCAGCGGCATTGTTATTAGCTGAACTTGAAATCTTGCTTCCATGAACATTGTCATTCAGGTGCTTTATTGTTGCATTATAAAACAAAGCTTTTCCGGTTTCGGCATCAATATAAAGATCTCCGCGGCTTAGCGGTTTTGTGGCATAAATATCAAATTTATATGCCAGGCGAAGTTTATCATTACCTCTTTTCAAACCTTGTTGTTCCATATCCGGAAGTAAAACCAATTCTCCTTTAGGTTTTTCGTAACCCAATTCGATAGCATCTTGTGGTTTCTCCCAAAGATATTCTGTTGCATGTGTATAACTTAATGCTTTATTAAATGCATCTTGTGAAGATAGTGCCGGAGTAAGTTTCACATTTTCGATGTTGTAATATTCACCGTTCATTGAAACTAATTTTCCATCTTTTGAGTGTAAAGTATAATTTGCAAATTCTACTTTGATACCCTGTTCATACAATTGAAATTTTTCATGCGTATAACCCAGTTTATCCGACTCGGTTCTAATTTTTGTGAAAGTTTGAGAATCTTTTAAACCCAGCTGTTCTTTAAAAACCTTTTGTGATTCTGAACTTTTATAAGTCGAAAGTTCGTTAAATGTAATTAAGTTTGGCTGGCCGTTTTCTGAAATGCTTTTCTGATTGATCCGTTTGTCAGTTTGAACCTGAGCGAAGGCAGAAAACGAAAAAGTTAGCACAACGGCTGTTGCGGCAATTTTTGGTAATTTTTTCTTCATAATAAGGGGGTTTTAAGTTAAGTTAAATGATTAAAAATCAAATAAATTAAAAGTAAGTAAATACTTAAATTCGAGATAAAAGTATTTTAATTTTGTTAGATAATCGATGAAATTTGCCGTTAATCGATAAAATGCAACATTTTTTACTTAAATTTCACAATTATATAACATACTTTAAGAATTTTGCAGCTAATATGTGAGAAAATTAATATATCAATTAATTTTAAAGTACTTAAATACAGATAAAAAAGCTTTCTGAAAGATAAATCAATAAAAAAAACCGCTCAAAAAGGCGGTTTATATTTTAATATGTGCAAATAAATTAAGGTCTGGAAAACTTTCTTTTTAATTTAAAAATAAACTCTTTCAATGTAATTTCATCTTCTTCATTTGAATCATCTTGAATTAATTCTGAAATATCTTTTTTTCTATAAGGAAGGAATAAGAAGAAAATTGAACTATTCGTATCATTTGTTGTTGCGCTTGGAAACATTGCCAATAAATAATAGAAAACCAAAAGTCTAACAAATACAAAAATCTTTCGAAAACCTTTACTTAAATCATATTTATTATTTTCGATAATAGCTTTAACAGTAAAATAAATGAGTTGAAGTACAAAAAGAGGTATAAGAATATTATAAAGATATTCCAAACTATTAATATCTATTAAACATATTACTAATATTATACAAATTGAAGAAACAACATTTACTATAAACAAATAACTTCCCCATTTAATATCTATTTCAAACTTTTCCAAATGTGCGCTTTTTAATTCACAGCAAATCTAAATAAAAAGATTACTTGTTATTTCATCTTAAAAATAAAAAAAGAGAATCCTCAATAATGAAAATTCTCTTTTATATAAATTAATTGTAAGATTAAAATCAGATATCCATTTCGGGAATTTCACCTTCAATAATCAAATCGGCTTCAGTTGAAGCTATAATATGCTCAACCGACACACCTGGCGCTCGTTCTAAGAGCTTAAAACCCTTTTCAGTTACTTCCAGAACAGCAAGTTCAGTTACGATCTTTTTAACGCATCCTACACCTGTTAAGGGTAAAGTACATTTTTTAAGAATTTTTGATTCTCCCGCTTTATTAACGTGCATCATGGCTACGATAATGTTTTCGGCGGAAGCCACTAAATCCATTGCGCCTCCCATTCCTTTTACCATTTTTCCCGGAATTTTCCAGTTGGCAATGTCTCCATTTTCAGAAACTTCCATTGCGCCCAAAATAGTTAAATCTACTTTTTGGCTTCGGATCATTCCAAAACTAAAAGCCGAATCAAAAAAACTGGCTCCCGGTAATGTTGTAATGGTTTGTTTTCCCGCGTTGATAATATCGGCATCTTCTTCTCCTTCAAAAGGAAAAGGCCCCATTCCGAGAACGCCATTTTCACTTTGAAATTCAACCGCAATATCTTCTCTCACATAATTTGCAACCAAAGTTGGAATTCCAATTCCTAGGTTTACAAAATATCTGTCTTTTACTTCTTTGGCGATTCTTTTCGCTATATCTTCTTTATTAAGTGCCATATTTCTAATGTGTCAATTTGGAAATTAGATAATTAGATAATGCCATACTTTGTGCAATCCAATAATTATCTAATTATCACATTTTCTAATTATCTAATTACGCTTTTTGTCTTACCGTACGCTGTTCGATTCTCTTTTCAAATTTTTCTCCCTGAAAAATACGCTGTACCATAATTCCCGGAATATGAATTTGATTTGGGTCAAGAGTTCCAACCGGAACCAGTTCTTCAACCTCAGCAATTGTAATTTTTCCGGCACCCGCCATACAAGCATTAAAGTTTCTGGCAGTTCCTTTAAAAATTAGATTTCCGGCTTCATCGCCTTTCCAGGCTTTTACGATTGAAAAGTCAGCTTTGAAGGCTTCTTCCATAATGTGCATTTTGCCATTGAACTCACGGACTTCTTTTCCTTCTGCCACTTCAGTTCCGTAACCAGCTGGTGTAAAGAAAGCAGGAATTCCGGCCTGAGCGGCGCGGCATTTTTCTGCCAAAGTTCCCTGCGGCGTTAATTCTACTTCAAGTTCTCCCGAAAGCATCTGACGCTCGAACTCGGCATTTTCACCTACATAAGATGAAATCATTTTTTTGATTTGCTTTTTCTGCAAAAGCAATCCTAAACCAAAATCATCGACACCTGCATTATTTGAGATACAAGTTAAATCTGAAATTGAAGTATTTACTAAAGCCGCAATTGTATTTTCCGGAATTCCGCATAAACCAAATCCGCCAAACATAATCGTCATTCCGGTTTCGATTCCTTTAATTGCGTCCTGAACATTATTTACTTTTTTTGTTATCATAACAAACTGTCTTTATTACCGTATATTTTTTGATAAAAATAAGATTTTTAGATTAAATTATATCGATTTCGTAAAAAATAAAATTTGAAATAAATTATTAATTACAATCAATTATATCATAGGAAATATTTCGTAGAGATTAAATATTGGTAGAAAATTTATTTGTTATAGTATTTTTGTCCCGTAGGGACTATACACAAAGTTCATCAAAAGTTTGTAAACGTGTAGTCCCTACGGGACATTTTCGAAGTTTTATCATTATACGCTGCCGATATTTAACTCCTAACGGAGTATTGAAAATATTTTTTATAGAGCTTAAGAATAAAACTGATATCCAAAAAAATCCTCTTATATTCTTCCATATTTAGAAGATCATAAGAGGATTTATTATTTTAAAAAACGAATTTAAATTATAACTCGAATTCGTCTGTATTTTGTTCTGTCTGCGTTGTGTCTTTTACAACTGCCGGTCTTTGGTAACAATCTACTTTTATAGAAAGGTTTGCCGGACGCTCAAATTCTGATTTAGAAATTTGGAGGCTTTCGTCTTTGTAGCAAAGTTTCATAAAATAAGCCCAAACCGGTAAAGCTGCCGTTGCACCTTGTCCGTAAGTTAAACTTTTGAAACGTGCCGAACGGTCTTCGCAACCCACCCAAACTCCGGTTACTAAGTTTGGAACCATTCCCATAAACCAACCATCTGACTGGTTTTGTGTTGTTCCTGTTTTACCTGCAATTGGGTTTTTGAACATGTATGGATATCCTGTCCAGCGATTATCTCCACTTCCTCCGCCCTGCGTACGTAAACGTGCTCCAGAACCAGTTTCGGTTACACCTTCTAATAATTTGATTACGGCAAAGGCGATATCTTTATTTAAAACATCATGAGATTCCGGAATTGGTTCGTAAATAACTTCACCGCTTTTGTTTTCGATTCTGCTTAAAAACTGTGGTTTTACATAAACTCCCTGATTGGCAAATGTGCTGTACGCCGCAACCATATCTTCAACCGTAATATCAACTGCTCCTAATGCGATTGAAGGCTGTACCGGAATTTCAGTTTTTACTCCCAATTTTCTTGTCAAGTCAACAACGGCTTCCGGCCCTGTTCTGTCAATTAATTTTGCCGAAACGGTGTTGATAGAGTTGGCCAAACCTTGTTTTAAAGTAACCATTCCGCGGTATCTGTTGTCAGAGTTTCTTGGTTCCCAGTCTTCTGTTACGTGGTGGCGTCCTTTATGAATCATGAAAGGTCCGTCAAGAATAGAATCACAAGGTGACATATTTAATTCCTCAATAGCTGTAGCATAAACGAAAGGTTTAAATGTAGAACCTACTTGTCTTGCTCCCTGACCTACGTGGTCGTATTGGAAATATTTGTAATTGATTCCACCAACCCACGCTTTAATATTTCCTGTTTGTGGCTCCATCGCCATTAAACCAGACTGTAAAAAGTGTTTGTAATAACGAATAGAATCAAGTGGTGTCATTGTTGTATCGCGTTCTCCTTTCCAGGTAAATACTCGCATTTTTGTTTTTACTTTGAAAGAAGCAATAATATCATCTTCGCTTTTATCCGCATCTTTCATTTGAGCCCAGCGAACAGAATTTTTCATGGCCTGCATCATGATTCTGTCTGTTTCTTGCTGTGTGATATTTACGAATGGGGCATTTTTATTGGTTTTCATTTCAATAAAAAATTGCTGCTGAAGGTTTTTCATGTGCTCAGAAACTGCCTCTTCTGCATATTGCTGCATTCTTGAATCGATAGTAGTATAAATTCTTAAACCATCTTTGTAAATATCGTATTCTGTTCCGTCTGGTTTTTTGTTTTCAGTCACCCATTTTTTCATGTAATCACGAAGATATTCTCTGAAATAGGTAGCTGTTCCTTCACGGTGGCTTTCTAACTTGAATTTTAATGCGATTGGTAATGCCTGCAATCTTTCTTTTTCAGCATTTGAAATCATTTTTGCTTTTGCCATCTGCGCAAGCACAACATTACGACGGTTTTTTACACCTTCTGGATTTCTAACCGGGTTATAAAGGCCTGAGTTTTTGAACATACCAACCAAAATAGCCGATTCGTCCATTGTTAAATCTTTTGGATCTTTTGAGAAATACGTTTGTGCCGCAGAACTTACTCCTACTGAATAGTTTCCGAAATCGTAAACGTTACAATACATGGCCAAAATCTCGTTCTTAGTGTATTGTCTTTCCAAACGTATGGCAATAATCCATTCTTTTATTTTCTGTACAATCCTGAAAGGAAGAAATTTAGATCCTTCTCCGTGAAATAATTGTTTTGCTAACTGCTGCGTTAATGTACTTGCTCCTCCATTTGTTCCTAAACTGAAAACAGCTCTTAAAGTACCACGCCCGTCAATTCCAGAGTGTTCATAGAAACGCGCATCTTCTGTTGCAACCAAAGCTTCAACCAGACTTTTTGGTAAATCTGAGTATTTTAGCTGTGATCTGTTAGTTTTGAAATACTTACCGAGTACAACTCCATCTGAAGAAATAATCTCGGTTGCCAAATTTGAATCTGGGTTTTCTAAATCTTCAAAAGAAGGCATAGAACCGAAAAATCCCCATGAGGCAAATAAAAAGAAAGCCAGAACCCCTAAAAGTGAATAGGCGAAAATTCTCCAAAACTTCTTTTTGTAGTAATTAATATCCTTTACGGTATTGGTTTGATTGTTTTTTTTGGCAGCCATAACTATTTTTCTAATCTTTTTGTTCTATTCTAAAACCTACGTCTGTAATACCCTCTAAAGCTTCAACTCCTGTAATTTTACCTGATTCTCTAACGGCTTGTTTAATGTGAACTTTGTATTTCCCTTTAAACTTAACATTTGATTTGTAAAAAAGCTTACTTTCTTTAATATCCGTAAAACCATTTCCCATCAATGTTCCGTCAGGATTAGCCATTTGGTATTCTAAAGTATCCACTTTTGTAAAACCGCTTGGCGTTTCGATAGCTACAATTAAAAACAAATTATTGAAGGGATAATTATTGTTATCTCTCACATTTACAAATAAATCGTAATTTTTTTTAGAATCTAAAACCGGCAGGTCAAAAGTTACAACACTGTCTTTGTGCCAGGCATTTCCAACAGATTTATACTCATCGAATACTCTCTTTTTGTCGCACGAAAAAAGAAGTATCGCTGCCAAAAGAAGAATCCCGCTATTTTTTATTCTCATTTTTTGTATTAATTATAGGTTTTCTAGGTTCATTAGGTTTGTTTTCATTAGAATTCTGCTTATTCGGATTGTTTGATTTATTCGAATTTTTGTGCTTATTCTTATGATTTGGTTTATTTGGGTTGTTTGATTTATTATTCTGCTGATTTGGATTTTCGCCGCCAGCAGGTTTATTATTGTGATTATGTACCTGTTTTGGTTTTTCAGTTGTCGCAACAGCTGCTGTTTCAGCATTTTGTTTTTTCTTGCGATTTGGTTTTTTCTTTCTCTTTGGCTGATCAAAACGCGTTAAACTTTCCTGACCCATTGCATTGTTAAAGTCTTTTTCAGGTTCTGAAGTAACTTCAATTGCAAAATCTTCTAAAGATGAAACTTTGTTTTTTTGTTTATTTTCGGCAATAATCTCTTTTACCTGATCTATTTTTAAAACGTGCCAGTTGGCAAAATTATTCGTGTACGCAAACCACATCAATCCTTTAAAAATATCTTGTTTCTGGCAGACTGCATCTCCTTTTTCGGTTATTAGCTTTGTATCGTAATCCGGAAAATCCTTCAATGCATCCATGTAAGTATCTAACTCATAGTTTAAACAGCATTTTAGTTTTCCGCATTGTCCGGCCAGTTTTTGTGGATTCAATGATAATTGCTGATAACGTGCTGCCGAAGTATTGACACTTCTAAAATCAGTCAGCCAGGTCGAACAGCAAAGTTCACGTCCGCAAGAACCAATCCCACCTAAACGAGCTGCTTCCTGACGGAAACCTACTTGTTTCATTTCGACTCTTGTACTGAATTCTTTAGCAAAATCCTTAATCAAAAGTCTAAAATCAACTCTGTCATTTGCCGTATAGTAAAATGTTGCTTTTGATCCGTCTCCCTGAAATTCAATATCCGAAATTTTCATTTCTAATTTATGCTGAATAGCCAATTCACGTGCACGAACTTTCATTGGTTCTTCACGATCACGTGCCACAGACCAGATATCGATATCTTTTTGAGATGCTTTTCTGTAAATTTTAGGAACTTCATTACTATCCGGATTTACTCCTTTTTTCTTCATTTGAATTTTTACCAATTCTCCTGTCAAAGTAACAATTCCAATATCATGTCCCGGCGAAGCAACAGTTGCTACAATATCGCCAATACTTAAAGTTAATTTCTCTGTATTTCTAAAAAATTCCTTACGTCCGTTTTTAAAACGAACCTCAACACAATCAAAAATCGACTCTCCATTAGACGGACTCATGTTTGAAAGCCAGTCAAAAACCGTCAATTTATTGCAGCTATCGGTGCCGCAAGTCCCATTATTTTTACAACCTTTTGGTGCGCCACCATCTGAGGTTGAACAACTTGTACATGCCATAATTATATATGTAGTGCTGCCAAAATACAGCTTAAGTTCATAAACGTTTGATCGGTAAAGATAGTATTTTTTTATTTGGCTATTTATAGATTAATTCTAAAGGGGTGTTAAAAGATTAACCGGCTTTTTATTAAAGAAAAACCACTGTATCTGAATCACTTACAAACTCTTCTTCGTTCAATTTTAAAGCTTTTAACTTACGTTTAATTTAATTTTCACGAAGCATTAAGTTTTTTGTAAGAAATTTATAGATACATTTGTCAGCTTTTGAAATTGTCTTATCATAAAGACAAAATTTAGGCTTAAAATAATTAATATTTTCTAAAAACAACAAATCATTGAGATTTAACTAATGAAAACATTTCTCTTAATTATATCGTCCTTAAAATTTATTATCCTTACAGCACAAGTTAAGGAAAAAGATACTCTTTTTTTTAATCTCGATAAGTATTATACAATATCGTCATCGATTGAACTAAAACAGTCAAACGAAAAATATACTCAAAAGCTGGCATTTCAAAAAATGCAATTTAGACAGACAAACACAGACGGCTACATTTATTTTACTGCAGATTCTCTTCCTCAGAAAGAAATTAAACCCAAGAAAATATTATCAATAAAGGATTATATTGAAAATAAGAAATTTTATTATGACGGCAATCATAATAAAATAGTCGACAAATGGAAACTTAAAGACTCATTAACTGATAAGTACGTTATCTTTTTTGTCAACGGTAATGAATTGATTAAGTCTAAAAATTTAGAATATATTTCTTATTATCCAATTCAAAAAGATTTAAAAATTGTAGAAAACAGAAGAAAGGATACGCTTTTTTTTAAACTGGACAATAAATACATTTACGAACCTGAGCATTGTACACCAAAAAGATATTTATTAAAAGATGGCGGAAAATCTAAAACCGGTACTTTTTTCTTTGAAGAATTCGATGTACAAACCCGACCAAGATTTAAATCTAAAAAAATACTTAATTTAGAAAGTTTCGTACATTCATCCCGATTTTACAACAGTGAACTAAATATAATTGAAGATCGTAATCTTTCTGATTTTTTTAGCAATTATGTTGTATTTCTTTTTAGAGATACTGAAAACAAAGATGATTACATTCAAATTAAGAGTTACTCAACTATTGAATAAATCGTCGATAATGTTTAAGTTACATGAGGTAACAGCAAAAAATCCCTATTTTGTTTTTCAAAAAGGGGATTTTTGTTTTTATTTAATGATTTCTAAGTTTCCTTAACCGTAATAATCTTAACCGGACAAGCTTTTGCCGCCAATTCACAACTCTCAACAATCGTATGATTTGTTGATTTCAATGTAAAAAAGCCTTTTGCATTCTGCGAATGAATCAAAACCGATTTTCCATCTTTTTTGGACATTTGAAAATGAATAGGATCCATTTCAACACAGTAATTACAGCCAATGCATTTATCTCTTTGTAAAGTAACTACAACCATTATGCTTCAACAATTTTATACAGTTTGTCAGACATTCTGATTCTGAATGGCATTTTGAAACTGCAATCATCACCTTTTGTTGCTTTTTCTGCCGCAGCATCGTTTACAAACATTTCATCAATAATCATTTCCTGAGCGCCTGTACTTGGTCCGGTTACCAAAATTTTATCTCCGATTTTAATGTCATAAGCTTCAATCCTAAACTGTCCAACTTCGGCTTTTGGGAAATAATGTATTCCTTTTCCAACATAAACCTTTTTCTGCGTTGCCGCTGATCCTGGAATATCGCTCCACTCGCCTAATTCCTGACCCAGATAATATCCAGACCAAAATCCTCGATTGTAAACGGTTTCTAAAGCTTTCATCCAAACTGCTGTTTTTTCTTTTGAGAAAGTGCCTTCGTAATACGCATCAATCGCTTCTCGATACGTTTTAGTTACTGTTGCAACGTATTCTGGTGCACGGCCACGTCCTTCAATTTTTAAAACTTTAATTCCAGAATCGATAACCTGATCTAAGAAATGCAGTGTACATAAATCTTTTGGCGACATCATGTATTCGTTATCCAATTCGATTTCAAAACCTGTTTCCTGATCGATAACGGTATATTTTTTTCGGCAGTTTTGTTTGCACGCACCGCGATTCGCAGAAGAATTATGAGAATGTAAACTCAAATAACATTTCCCTGAAACCGCCATACACAGTGCTCCGTGTCCAAAAATTTCGATTTCTACTAAATTTCCGTTTGGCCCTTTAATCTGTTCTTTTTCAATTTGGTCGGTGATATTTTTTACTTGACGTAAGCTTAATTCACGACTTAAAACCATTGTATCGGCAAATAAGCTGTAGAATTTTATGGTTTCGATATTCGTTACATTCAATTGTGTCGAAATATGAACTTCCATTCCGATAGATCTCGCCATCGCAATGACAGCTTGATCTGACGCAATTACGGCTGTAATATTGGCTTCTTTGGATTTCGTCAATAATGTTTTTACGACTGATAAATCGTGATCGTAAATAATCGTGTTTAAAGTAAGATAGCTTCGAACGTTTTTGGCTTCGCATCGATTGGCAATTTCTTTTAAATCATCAATCGTAAAATTGATTGTCGAACGCGCACGCATATTAAGCTGTTCAACTCCAAAATATACCGAATTACAGCCATTATCTAAAGCAGCCTGAAGTGACTCAAAATCTCCAGCCGGAGACATGAGTTCGATTGTATTGTTAATTGTCATTTTTGATTCTATTATTCCAATGAAATGATTTTTGATCAGTCATCTAAGAATTGACAAAAATAATGTGGTGGTAGATTAGATTCCTATGACTTTTATCATAGTTTATATTTTAAAAATTATTTGTAAAGCGTTAGACAATTTTTGTTAAACATTGCCCACGGTTTCAACCGTGGGAAACGTATTGTTATGCAACGTTAAGGATTTGCATTGTGTACCCACGGTTGAAACCGTGGGCTATGTTTATATGCTGTGTTGGTTGAATATCTTTATGGTGTATACAATCCATGTAATTTTACAAATTCATCAAATTCTTGCTGTCCGTTTTTTTTCAGATGATGTTGTTTTTGATTTTTTATATAATTATAAACAGCATCTAACTGAGATTCGCTTACTGCAAAAGCTGCGTAACCAGTTTGCCACGCGAATTTTTCAGGAATTAGATTTACTCCATTTATACAATGAGAAGATCCTCCTTTTGCTTGACGAATTATATCTGATAGAGATTTTTTCGGATTTAATAAAAATAAAACATGTATGTGGTCAGTCATTCCGTTAATGATTCTAACAGGGCAATCCAAGTCAATTAATTCATCGTGAATATAATCATGCACGTTTTTCTCAATTGAAAAATCAATTAATTCCTTACGATTTTTAGTTGCCCAAATGGCATAAATCCATAATTTGGTAAAAGAATGTGACATTGTAAATTAGGGTTTAAAAAACCGCTAATTTACAATTTTATACAATTTATCTGACAAACGAATACGATAAGGCACCTCAAAAGTAACCTTATCTCCAATTTTAGCAGTTTGAGTTTCTGCACCATTAACAATGATTCTATTTAAAATCATTTCCTGATCTCCAGTAGTTGGACCAGAAATTAAGATTTTATCACCACTGCTTAACTCTTGGTTTTCGATTGTAAACTGTCCAACTTGTGCTTTTACATAATAATGTTCTGCTTTTCCAAGAAGTACTTTCTTTACTTTTATTTTCTGACGAATATCCGCTGGCTTTTGTGCAGTCGCCAACGCAGTTTCTGGTAGTTCGCCTGAGTGTTTAAATTTCAGATTTTCAGATTTTCCTTTTCTGAATACTTTATTTCCAACCTGTTTTCCAGTTCTTAAACGAACCTGATCCACCAATGGCATATGGATAATCTCTAAACATTCTGTCGAACAACAGTTTTCCATTGCCGCTTTACATTCATCACATTGGATGAATAATAAATGACAACCGTCATTTTCACAGTTCGTGTGATTATCACAAGGTTTTCCGCATTGGTGACATTGCGAAATAATATCATCTGTAATTCTTTCACCCAGACGATTATCAAATACGAAGTTTTTTCCAATGAATTTGCTTTCCAAACCTTCTTCTTTCAATTGTTTAGCGTAATTAATAATTCCGCCTTCCAATTGATAAACATTTTTGAAACCTTGGTGTTTGAAATACGCACTAGCTTTTTCGCAACGGATTCCTCCAGTACAATACATTACCAGATTTTTATCGTCTTTGTGATCTTTAAGCTGTTCGTTGATAATTGGCAAACTCTCTCTGAAAGTCTCTACATCTGGAGTAATCGCGCCTTTAAAATGTCCAACTTCACTTTCGTAATGATTTCTAAAATCTACTACAATTGTGTTTGGATCATCAAGGATTTCGTTGAATTCTTTGGCTTTTAAGTGAACGCCAATATTGGTAACATCAAAAGTCTCGTCGTTTAAACCGTCTGCAACGATTTTGTGTCGCACTTTGATGGTCAATTTTAAAAAAGAATGATCGTCTTGTTCTACGGCAACATTCAATCGTATACCTTTCATGAAATCGTAAGCTTCAAGAGTTTCTCTAAAAGCTTCAAAATTTTCGGCAGGAACACTCATCTGAGCATTAATTCCTTCAGAGGCAACATAAATTCTTCCCAATGCATCTAGTGCATTCCAGGCAATGAACAAATCGTTACGAAATTTTTGTGGATCTTGAATTTTGGCATACGCATAGAAAGACAACGTTAGTCGTTGTTTACCCGCATCATCGATCATGATGGCTCTTTCTTCTGCGCTTAAAGTGTTATACAGTTGCATGCTATAAACAGTTTTAAGTTAAGAATAAATTAATTACGAATCTATAAATGGAATAAATTCGGGCGCAAAGGTAAGGCTTTCTTTTCAATTTTAAAAACAATAAAAATGCTTGATTTTTGGAACCATACTAAGAAATGTAAGTTCATTATTAAAGCGATTTTTATACGCAACAAAGTTGCTTTAACAAAAAACAGCCCTTGTTTATCAATTGGTTACAAAAATTCATTAAATTTATGTGGTATAATTTTAACATTTATGATCATGAATGCTTTAAAACTACCAAAACCAATCCTTCCCCTCTTCATTCTTTTTACCTTATTTACTTCCTGCAAAAAAGAACAGCCCAAAGCACCTCCTCCAATGCAGGCTCCTTTTGTTACGGTCAAAAGTGAAGATGTCCCCATTTATAAAGATTTTGCAGGACAGACTTTTGGAGATTTAGACATTGAATTAATCGCAAGAGTTGATGGTATTCTCACCGGAATTCATTTTAAAGAAGGCCAGAGAGTCAAAAAAGGCCAACTTTTGTATACCATCGACCCGTTAGAATATGATACCAAAGTAGAGCAGGTTCGCGGTCAAGTTGCCGGTGCTCAAAGCAATTTGGTAAATGCCGAAGAAGAACTTAAAAGAATCCGCCCGCTTGCCGATATGAATGCCGTAAGTAAACGAGAGTTGGATGCCGCTGTCGCGAAAGACAAAGCGGCACGTTCGAACCTAAATAGTATGCAGGCGAGTTTGAGAAATCAGCAAATTGAACGAGGTTATTGCGATATAAAATCTCCAATTGATGGCGTTATCGGACTTTCGAATGCCAGATTGGGAGATTATATTACCCGAGTTGGAAATGATTCTAAACTCAATACCGTTTCTAAACTCGAAAAAGTCAGAGTTCAGTTTACAGTGAGCGAAGCCGATTATCTTCGTTATCAAAAACAAGTCAAAGCCGGAGAACGTATTACTGATCTTGCTTTAATTCTTTCAGACGGAAGCACACATCCTTATAAAGGTTCTTTAAATTTCTCCGACACCAAAATAGATCCCACAACCGGAACTGTAACCATCGAAGCACAATTTCCAAATCCTGACGGTACTTTACGATCTGGTCAATTTGCAAAAGTGCGTGTTTTGATTCGTACTCAAAAAGATGCTATAGTGATTCCGCAAAAAGCAGTAACTGAAATTCAGGGACTTTTTCAGGTTTCCATTATAGATGAAAAAAACACCATTCAAACCCGAATGGTCGAGGTTGGCCAGAAAATTGGTGTCGACTGGATCATTACCAAAGGTTTAAAACCCGACGAAAAAGTAGCCATTATTGGTAATCAGTTTATTCAGCCCGGATCAACCGTTGTTCCGGTTCCTTATGTTGCCGACAAAGATAAAAAGCAGATTGCATCATCTCTAAACAACTAGATTATGGATAATTTCTTTGTACGCAGACCAATCGTTGCTATTGTTCTCTCCATTTTCATTGTTTTAATTGGAGGTCTTTCTGTCCTTTCGACTCCTATTGCTCAATATCCGGAAATTGCCCCGCCTTTGGTACAAGTTTCTACGAGTTATCGTGGTGCCAATGCCCTAAATGTTGAGCAGGCAGTTGCCACACCAATCGAGCAAAAAGTAAACGGAGTTGAAAATATGCTTTATATGCAATCTACCAATACAGGTGATGGAAGTATGACGCTTAACATTACTTTCGACATGGGAACCGATTTGGATAACGCCACTATGCTGACCCAAAACCGAGTTAACGAAGCAACCAATAAACTTCCAAATGACGTAAAAACAACGGGAGTTACGACCAAAAAGTCGCTCTCAATGCCCATGCTGATTTTATCCTTGTATTCTCCAAACAAAACTTTCGACGGAAACTTTCTAACCAATTATGCCAATATCAACATTGTAGATGCTTTGGCACGTATTAAAGGAGTTGGAGAAGTTACACTTTACGGAGGAAGCAATTATGCGATGCGAATTTGGGTCAAGCCCGATATCATGGCCAAATACAATCTGACCGTTCCTGATATCATTCGCTCCATTCAAGATCAAAATGCTATTGCGCCTGGAGGAAAATTTGGTGCTCCGCCAGCAACCGAAAATAACGAGTTTACTTATAATGTTATGCTGAAAGATCGCTTGGTAAATCCTGAAGATTTTGAAAATATTATTTTAAAATCCAATATCAGCAATCAGCAGGTTCGTTTAAAAGATGTTGGAACGGTAACCTTAGGAACCGAAAGTTATGCTTCAATTGCCAAATTAAACGGAAACCCTGCCGGAACAATCGGAATCAAACAAATGCCAGGTTCGAATGCATTGGAAGTTGCCGAAAATGTAAAAAATACTATAGAAAGACTCAGCAAAAGATTTCCGCAGGATTTAAAATACCGTGTTTCTTTAGATACAACTCTTGCCATTTCTGAAGGTATCAACGAAATCATGCACACTTTGGTCGAAGCGATTATTCTGGTAATTATCGTGGTTTTTATCTTTCTTCAAAACTGGCGTGCGACTTTAATTCCGCTTTTGACTGTTCCTGTTTCGTTAGTTGGGGTTTTTATGCTTTTCCCTTTGCTTGGTTTTTCCATAAATGTACTTTCCCTTTTAGGATTAGTATTGGCCATCGGAATTGTCGTCGACGATGCCATTGTGGTGGTTGAAGCCGTAATGCATCATATCGAACAAGGAATGTCGCCACGGGATGCTACCAATCAGGCAATGAAAGAAGTTTCCGGACCTGTAATTGCGATTGCAATTGTATTGACAGCCGTATTTATTCCCGTAGCTTTAACGCCCGGAATTACGGGAAGATTGTATCAGCAATTTGCTATTACAATTGCTATATCTGTGATTTTCTCTGCATTAAGCGCTTTAACTTTAAGTCCGGCTTTATGTTCTCTTTTATTAAAACCGAATCAGGAAGCAAAAGGCTGGCTTGGAAAATTCTTCGGATGGTTTAATGATAAGTTTGGAAAATTCACCAATAAATACACTGGCTTTTCAGGTTTTCTAATTAAAAAAACAGCACGAAGCTTAATCTTCATCGGAATTGTGGTTGGAGCTATTATTCTTTTGGGAGGAAAAATTCCGGGCGGTTTCGTTCCCGAAGAAGATCAGGGATATATGTTTGTGAATATTGAACTTCCTGGTGCTTCATCTTTAGAAAGAACAGGAAAAGTGATTCAGAAAGTAGAACATATTCTTTCTCAAAATCAAGGTGTTGAATATTACACTTCGGTTGCCGGATTTAGTTTAATCAAAAATTCTGTGGCTACTAATAACGGATTTTTCTTTGTTGCTTTGAAAGAATGGAAAGAACGCGAACAAGATGTTTTTCAAATTTTAAAAGAAGTCAATGGAAAAGTAGTTTTCGGAATTCCCGAAGCTACAGTCTTTGCTTTTGGTCCTCCGCCTATTACGGGAATCGGAAATGCAGCCGGATTCTCGATGATGCTTCAGGATCGGGAAGGAAATACACCGCAGTATCTTTTTGCAAACGCGCAGCAATTTATGGCCGAAGCCAAAAAGAGGCCTGAAATTGGAACCATTCGAACGACTTTTAATCCAAATGTACCACAGATTAGTCTGGATATCGATCGGGAAAAAGTCACCGAACTCAATCTTTCTTTATCTGATGTGAATCTCGCTATTGGAGCCAGTTTAGGAGGACAATATATTAACGAGTTCAACAAATTCGGGCGACAATATATCGTACTGCTTCAGGCCGATCCGAGTTATACTGTAAATCCCGAAGACATTAATAAAATATTTGTTCGGAGCAAAGACAACAAAATGATTCCGATCACAAGTATAGCCACAATTCGAAAAGTAAGCGGTCCCGAGTTTACAACCCGTTTCAATTTGTACCGAGCAGCCGAAATTGGCGGAACTCCCGCTCCCGGATTTACTTCGGCGCAAGCCATGACTGCTTTACAGGAAACTGCAACTAAAGTACTTCCTGCAGGAATGGGTTACGAATGGGCAAACATGAGTTATCAGGAAAAACAGGCTGAAGGAAAAGGAAACACCGTTTTTCTCATGGCATTGCTTTTTGTGTTTTTAATTCTCGCTGCGCAATACGAAAGCTGGAAACTGCCTTTCAGCGTTTTACTCGGGACGCCTTTTGCTGTTTTTGGAGCCTTTCTCGGATTATACATTTGTCGATTGCTGAGTCCCGATTATGTAAACAATGTCTTTGCTCAAATCGGATTGGTAATGCTTATCGGACTTGCTGCCAAAAATGCGATTCTGATTGTAGAATTTGCCAAAGAAGAATATGAAAAAGGAATGCCCGCAAAAGACGCTGCTTTGTACGCTGCAAAACTGCGCTTCCGCCCTATTTTGATGACCGCTTTTGCTTTCATTTTGGGAGTTGTTCCGTTGTTAACTGCAACCGGTGCCGGAGCTCAAGCCAGAAAAGTGATGGGAATGACCGTATTCAGCGGAATGCTCGTAGCGACCATTTTGGGAGTTTGTTTGATTCCCGTCTTATTTGTTTTTATTGAAACATTCGGAAAGAAAAAAACCGAGGAAACCGATGAACCTAAAACAGAAGAACAATGAAAACTCTAAAGATATTTTTAGCGCTCTTTTTGATAGCTGTTTTTCCTTACGGATGTATGGTCGGACCAAAATATGCCAAACCAGAACAGCCTCAGGCAGATTCTTTCCGATATAGCAATCAGCCTGCTGATACTACAAAATCGGTTACGACTATAAAATGGTCATCGATATTTAACGATGATGTTTTGATTGGTTTAATTGAAAAAGGAATCCAAAACAATTACGATCTTAAAATTGCAATTGCTCGTTTGGAGCAAGTACAGGCCAATCTCGGAATGGCAAAAGCTGATTTATTTCCATCTTTTCAATATTCTGGTCAGGTAAATAGTGCTCAAACTTTTCAGTGGCCTTCGGCTGCATTGGCTAATATGTCTTGGGAATTGGATTTTTGGGGAAAATACCGCCATCAGAAAAAAGCACTTCAAAATGAGCTTTTAGCAACTGATGAAGCCAGAAAAGTAGTTCTTTCTACAATTGTCAGCAACATTGCCATTTCTTATTTCGAACTGCGTGATTTCGACAATCAATTGGAAATTACCATTCATACTTTAGAAACCAGACAAAAAGCTTATGACATCATCAACGAACGTTTTATAAGTGGTTATGTTGCCGAATTGGATAAAGTACAAATCGAACAACAGGTTGCCATCGCCGAAGCGAATATTCCGTTAATCAAAAGACAAATTACGGCTTTAGAAAATGCTATTTCGGTTTTGATTGGACAGATTCCGCAAGCCATTCCGAGAGGAAAAACCAATAGCGAATTATTAATTCTTACTGAATTTCCAACTTCTGTTCCATCGGCTTTATTAGAAAACAGACCCGATGTAAAACGTCAGGAATATTTATATAAAGCTTCGTTTGAAAGAATTGGCGTTGCGCAAGCGATGCGATATCCATCATTTAACATTTCAGCTATCGCAGGTTTTACCAACATTATGATTAATGATTTGTTTAATGATGGCTCTTACATCCAAAATGTTGGTGGTGGCATTACCGGACCTATTTTCAATTTTGGAAAAAACAAACGCCGTGTGGATTACAATAGAAAGTTAACCGAGGAAATGAAATTCAACTTTCAGAAAACATACCTAACGGCAATTGCAGAAGTAGAAAATTCACTTCAAAATACTGCCATGTTCAAAGAAGAATGGACCGCCAGAAACCGACAAGTGGTTGCCGCACAAAAAAACTATGATTTATCTAACGCAAGATATTACAACGGTTATGTTTCGTATCTGGAAGTACTAGACGCACAAAGATCGTTGTTTGAAGCGCAGTTAAGTCTTTCACAGTTAACCCAAAAACAATTGAGTTCTATGGTTCAGCTGTATAAAGCACTCGGCGGGGGATGGAATTAGTTTTTTTGGAGGTTCTGAGGTACTAAGGTGCTAAGATTCTAAGGTTTCTCAGCGCATTTAATAAAAACTCAGCTTTTTAAATAATGCCATCATTCCGTAGGAATGTTTCGTCGGTAGAAAAAAATAGCAATCAAACGTTCATCCAGAACGTTAAACAATGACAACAATACAAATTTTCTACTAACCAAACATTCCTATAGAACATTAAAATAAAAAGGGTTGTTTCATAAATGAAACAACCCTTTTTTAATATTTGTAACTCTGTACCTTTGTCACTTTGTATCTAAAACCTTAGAACCTCAGCAACTCAGAACCTTAGCACCTTAAAAAAAATTAGCAGAATTCGTTAAACGCATCTTGCAAATTCTCAGCGATCATTTCAGCTGGACGTCCTTCGATGTGATGACGCTCTAACATATGAACCAATTCTCCGTTTTTGAATAAAGCCATAGATGGCGATGATGGAGGAAAAGGAAACATGTGTTGTCTTGCAGCATCAACTGCTTCTTTGTCAACACCAGCGAAAACAGTTACAAGGTGATCTGGTTTTTTAGCTCCTTCTAAACTCATTTTTGCTCCCGGACGTGCATTTCTTGCAGCGCACCCGCAAACAGAGTTTACAACAACTAAAGTGGTACCTTCAGCTTTGATAGCATTCTCAACAGCTTCAGCACTATGTAAATCTTGAAACCCAGCAGCTGTTAATTCAGCTTCCATTGGTTTTACCATATCTAGTGGATACATATTTTTGTCTTTTAAAATTTTACTTTTGATCTGCAAAGTTACAAAGTTTACTCGCAACTAGTTAATTTGAAGTATAAAGTTTTGTTATAGTTCGATATTAAATTTTTAGTCTGGTAAAGTTTGCCTTGCAACGCAAATACTGCTAGAAAATTTAAACCGCCACTTTATCTGTTTTTTTATGTTCAAACTCGTAATTGTATTGCTTCAAATAGTTTTTTTTGCCTTTGATTTTACGTCTGGTAGTTAAAACGGTTGCTTTTTCTTTTTCAGAAACTTCCATAGTAGAAAGATAACTGGTAAAGAATTTTTTTAAATTTTCAATATTGTCAACCTCAATTGAATAAATTGTCTTTTTTCCTTCGTTTTTAATATTTACCAGATTCCCTTTTTTTAACTCTAACAAATGTTTGGATATAGTTGACTGCGCTAACGGAATCAATTCTACTATTTCACCACAAGTTCTGTTGTTTTTTTTCCACAAAAGTGTCATAATCTGAATTCGCGCAGGATGCCCAAGTGCTTTACATATTTTTCCTATCGCAGCAGTTTCTGCATCAAAATTTAAGTTTTTCGTAATTCCCATAAATCAAACAATCATCTTAATCGTAAATAACCGATCATACCACATTTATAATAATCTTGAAGACCGTTATTTTGTTTATTTTTCTTCTTTATTTTACTCATTCAATCATTCTTAAAAAAACTTTTTTATTGTTTTCAAAAATTGAATTGAGCATTGTTATTGAATAAACAAAATTAAAACCCGACCGGTTTACACTACCTCCTCAAAAAGTCAATAAAAGAAGAAAATAGGGTATATTTTTCAGTACAAAACAAAGTTCGCAGCCTTATTTTTAAGGCATGCACTATTTTTAACGATAAAAGGAATTTTATGATTATTGTTTGATGAATTTCCTTTGATAAGGATAGGTTTCATAAACCGTATTATCTTCATTAATAGAAAATCCTTTTGAGGCATCTTCTTTAGCATTATTTACTAAAGCCATGAATTCCTCTTTCGGTTTTCCTTGTTTAAACCAGCAGATTGCTTTATAGAACTTAACATCTGAAAACTCCGGATAGATTTTTAAGGCTTTATCAAAAATTGCAATTGCTTCGTCCCATTTTTTCAGTTCATATTTAGCAATTCCCTGATAAAAATAAGCTGTAGGATGTTCTAAGTGATCTCTGTTTTTATAAATATCATTTACGTAGTCATCCAAAAGTTTCTCTGCTTTATTATATTCATTTAATTGTAAATAGCACAAAGCGATATAAAAGTTGTAGGAATGATCCATTACATAGCTATTTCCGTAAAGCTTGATACATTCTTCAAAGTCTTTTATGGCATCCTGATATGTTTTTGCAAAAATGCATTTAATAAAACCACGGTACGGAAGCCATTCCTGTTTATTATACATAACTGCCTTATCTAAATATGGCATTCCAACTTCGTATTTTTTACATTTAAAATACGGCATTGCTTTTTCCTGCCACAAATAAGCAACTGTACTGTCTTTCTTCAAACCTTCATCGAGACAGGTCTGCCATTCAGACATTTCAATATTATAGTTATGTTTTTCGGCACAATTTGTTAAATATTCTTCGATGATGCCATCATGCGCTTTGTTTAAAGAAACCTGACCAAAAGATAAAAAAGTAAAAAAGAAACAAAATCCTAAAGTAATATTTTTCAAAGGCTGTGTTTTAGGTTAAACTTTATTTGAAAGAAAAATCACTCTAAATAACGCTTTTAAAAATGGAACTTTTGGGCATTTTAAAATAACTTTAACATCTTCAATAAAATTAGTTTCTTCATCTAAGAACTTGAAGATCAAAGCTGGAGATGCTTTTTTAAATAAAGAAGAAAAAATACGGCTTCCTAATTCATTTTGATGATAAAGAATATCCAGAAGCAGTAAATCATAGAACCAGAATCGGTTTTTTTTATGAAAATCATTCATTTTGAAATCTTCTTTTTGAATGAATTGTACTAATTGAGAAGATTTTTTATCTGCGTTTTTAAATGTGTAACCTGTACTGGCCTTCGTCCACCCGCCGGCGGTGCCAATATTGAGAACCCGTTTTGTATTTTTCTCCCAAAAAGGATAACTGGTCATTGGGATGCTTCCCTGCTCTTTTTCCAGAATTTCAAACTGATTTGCTCCTAATTGCTCAAGATATTTCTGAATCTCATTTTCGTATTCAACTGTTTGAAGGAGTTTTTCTGAAAATAAAGTATATTCTATTAAAGCTTCTGTTTTAGAAATGGGTAAAACATACATAAACCTCGTATTGCCTTTTTGTTCTATAGAAAAATCCATGAAAGTGGCTTCATCCGGATTAAAAGCATCTGTTTCTGTTTTTACAAACCAGCCTACAAAATGCTGTTGTAAAACAGGATATTTAGTTTGAGCTTTAGCGAAAGCTTTTGTGTAAATACTGTTGAATAAGTAATTGCATGTATATCGGTTTTCTTCGGTACCCACAAAAACATGGGTTTTGAGTTCGTTGATATCGGTTACTTTTTCATTTAGAAAAATAATATTGGAATGCTTTAAAAGCTCTTCGAAAACAAAACTGTAAAAATCAATTCCGTTAATTTGGCTGTATTGATAAGGTTTTAACGTCAAATGGCGTTTAAAATTTTCATTTGCAAACAAAGCCTGATCCCATTTTTTTGAGATAACCGAATCCCAAATTGTGTCTTCTTTTTGCCAAAAACACCAAGTTCTGTCGTTTGTTTTCTTCAAATCCTGATCTAGCAGCAAAATAGACTTTTCTGAAAATTTCCCGGATAAAATTATTTTATAGATGGTCATTAAAGATGCCAGTCCGGTTCCTGTAAAAATATAATCGAAATGTTTTATTTGGGAGGAATTCATTCTCAAAAATAAGAAAATTTATTCTTTCAGTTTTTCTAAAAGAAGTTTTAAATCTTTAGGGTTTAAATAGCTATTATTCTGAAATATAATTTCATTTTTCTCATTCAAAACACATAAAACCGGATATACAATTTGATCATTAATTGTTCCAAGCTCCAAGGCCAGTTCATGAACGCCAATATTATTTCCCGAAGGTTTGTATTTAAATGTCTGATTATGAAAAGTAATATCCCGCTTTTCCTCAGCATTAAAATCAACAAAGTAGAAATTTGAATTTAGTTTTTCAATTATTTCTTTGTCTTTAAAAGTCGTTGCTTTCATCCTTTGGCAAAACTGACACCAATCGGTATGAATAAAAACAATGATTTTTCGTTTTTGAATTTGTTGTAAACTATCTACATCTTCAAAAGTTCTGTTTTTTAATTGACAGAATCCTGTTGAAGTTATTCCGAAGAAAAATATTAGTAGAAATAGCTTTTTCATTGTGTTGTCATTAAAATTTTCATACTATTAAACTGGACTGAAGTCCAGCCCTACAAAATAGTTCGTTCCGTTGGAACTTTAAAGAGCCATAGGCTCGATTTATATTGTAGAGCTGGACTTCAGTCCAGTTTAATTAAATTATATTGTTTCATTTTATATTGCTATGAAATATGTGCCCTAAATTTATCTCAAAGTATATCGCAATCCTAAAAAACCTCGAATGGTTTGGTTTTGTCCATAAACATAAGTCGTATCAAAAGTTAACCCGTACGGATTATCTGGCGTAACCAATACTTTTCCGTTTGCATCATACTGCACATTTTTATCAAAAGGATCGTTTGTTCTCGAAATCAAAAACGGATTATTTTGTTTTGGAGTAAAGTTCAGCAAATTTTTGACGCCGCCATATAGTTCAAAATTCTTCCAGCCCGTATACGTAAACTGAATGTTCTGAATACTATACCAAGGTGAGTTTGGATTTCTTGGATCGTATTCGTTCAGTAAAGGCAGTTTCATCGGACTGTAAACATTTCCGGTATAATCCAAAAGTAAATTCCAAGGTTCGATTTTGTATGAAATGCTCCAGGTTCCGGTGAAATTTTCAGTTAGAAAAGGTCTTTCAGAAATTCCGTTCTGAACATTTTTATTATCCAGAAATGTTGCTCCTAAAATAAATTTCAAACCATTCGTAAAGTTAACATCAACATTGGTACTTATTCCCTGACTCAATGCATAACCATCAATATTGTCATAAATGATTTTGTTTGGGTCAGTTTCATAATCTGAAATGATTTTATTACTAAATCGGGTATAAAAAGCGGTTGTTTCAATTCCCATAAAAGTTCCATTTCCGAAATTGATTTTCTGAATATAATTCAAATTCACATTTACAGATTGTTCTGGTTTCAAGTCGTTTTTGATTATTACAACTCTTGAACCTGTCAAAGCAGCGTGGTCTTCGGTAAACAAATTCACAACTCTAAATCCGGTTCCGGCATTCAATCTAAAAATGGTGTTTTCATTGGCTTTGAAACGATACGCAAATCTTGGTGTAAATATCGAGCCATGAATGGAGTTATAATCATATCGCATTCCGAGCAAAACCTGGCTTTTTGGAGAAAAGGTTATTTCATCCTGAACAAAAACGCCCGGAAGCCAGGTTTTTTCAGCTTCATTTGTTGCCGGCGTGTTATCATCATAATACGTATAACGACTGGCTATTCCAGCCAATAAATCATTTCGGCCGATTTTTTTATCCCAGGTCAATTGAAGAAAACCAATTTTTTGATTGGCGATATACGAAGTTGTTCCATAACGACTGTCCTGATAATGTACATTTCCAGAAAACGAAAGCATCAGTTTTTCCTCAAATGGCAATTGGTAACTTCCTATTAATTCGGCTCTTTTGGTATAAATGCTTTCGCCATAAATTTCATCTCCGCCACGATATTTTTTTTCCCAGCGAACATCTCCTCCCCAGCGATCTTCATACATTCCGCGAGCAGCGATCGTAAAAAGACGATTATTATTTCGCTGAAAACTCCATTTATTAAAAACCGAAACACGATCAGAAAGCGTTACATCTGTAAAATTGTCCTTGTCTTTATCAATAACCTGATTGTAATTGAAATAGTTAATTCCTAAAAGCGAAATCGCTTTTTTGCCGGCATTGAATTTCATACCCAAATCCAGATTGTTCTCCAAATAAGTCGTCGTAAAATAATCGGCAGTAAACATTGGTGCATTGGTTGGGTTCTTGGTGATAATGTTGATTAATCCGCCAACTGCTTCACTTCCATAAAGAGATGAAGCCGGACCTTTTACAATTTCTATTCGTTCAACCAAAGAATTCGGAATTCCCGATAAACCATAAACTGTCGAAAGACTGCTTACAATAGGCATTCCGTCAATCATAACTAAAGTATACGGACCTTCTAATCCATTTATGTGAATATCTCCCGTGTTGCAAACTCCGCAATTAAGCTGAGGGCGGACTCCGTTTATATTTTGCAACGCATCGTAAATACTTGGCGTTGGGTTTTTCTTAAAAAAAACGGGTGAATAAACTTCAACCGGAACAGCACTTTCTAAACGTTTTACTGGTTTTAAAGTTCCCGAAACGACTACTTCATTAAGTTCATTTTGATCTTCTTTTAATTCAAAATCAAGATTTAGATTTTGATTTTCTGATAATGCTATTTTTTGGGTCAACGTTTTGAATCCAGTCGAGATTATTGCGATTTTATAACTTCCCGCCGGAATGTTTTCAAGTTTGTAATTGCCCAGAGAATCTGTTTGTGTTTTAAAGTTTGTATTTAATAAACGAATATCAATTTCCTGCCTAAGAGGACTATCTGAATTTATTTTTCCAGTAATATTTTGAGAATATATAGATTTAGTTGTTATTATTAATATTGTCAAAAATAAATATTTCATTGTTGTAAAATTAAATTTAGACAAAACTAAAAATTAAATTTGACAAATAATGATTCTATTGTCAATAATTTTAAACGGATTGAATTCAATATGTTAGATTTTGAACGAAAAATATCTTTCTATAGATTTTCAAACCTGTCGGGTTTAAAAATCTTTATTATCGAAAATCTTCGTCAATCAATTCTTTGTTAATGACTGCACCGGCAAAAGAACCAGTAGAAACTGCAATGGCAACAGATCGCATTTGCGTTGTGCAGTCGCCGCTCGCAAATACTCCTGCTATATTTGTCTTTTGCATCGCATCGACTTTTAGGAGGTTTTGTTCGTTAAGTTCACAACCCAAAGTTGCGGGAATTGAACAGTGTTGTTCAAAAGGCGGTTTGGTATAAATGGCTTTTACGGCTACTTTTTCCTGGTTTTTTAATATTATATTCTGAATATGTCCGCCATTATGTTCAAAAGAATCTATTTCGTCTTCAAAAATATGAACACCATGTCTTTGTAAAGTTTCGGTTTGTTCCAAAGTCAATTGGGATATTCCATTGGTACATAATCTCAGATCTTTAGTCCAGTTCGAAATCAATTTGGCATATTCAAACCCCATTTCTCCATTGGCAATAATGGCTGTTCTTTCTGTTTTTACTTCATAACCATGACAATACGGACAATGTAAAACAGAAATTCCCCAGCATTCAGCAAAGCCTTTAATTTCAGGAAGCAAATCTTTAACTCCGCTTGCAAACAAAATTTTTCTTGATGTAAAAACTTCACCGGATTGTGTCGTTATTTCAAATCCATTCTCATTCTTAACTCCTTTTACAGCAAGTCCGTTATAAAATTGCACCGTTTTATAAAGATCAACCTGTAGTTTGGCTTTCGCCGAAATCACAGCAGGCTTTTCGCCATCTTGTGTAATGAAGTTATGAGAATAAGGTGTTTGTCTGTTACAAGGCTGACCGCTGTCGATAACTAAAACCTGACGCAATGAACGCCCTAAACTCATTGCCGCTGATAACCCGCTGTAACTTCCGCCAATAATAATCACTTCAAAATTTTTCTGTTCCATAATCTGAATTTTTAATGATGTTCTTTTTTGTGTAACTTGTAATTAATTAAGTGTCCGATAATCATTCCTGTTCCTCCATAATAAATTAAATCCAAATGTGTTTCGAGAAGTAATTCGCTTAAAACACTAATCCAGATTAATGCCATTGAAACGACTAAAATAACAGAGACTAAAAGACAAGATTTTTTAATAATTTTGAGAATCGCAAATGCACCAATTGAAGCAAACAGCAAATCGATAATTGGGTTATGAATTAATCCTAAAGGGAGGATGGTTAAAAGTGGAAAAATCAAACAATGAACCAAACAAACGGCCGCGCTCGAAATTCCTAAAATATCATAAAAAGGTGTTGTTATTTTCTTCATTTCATGTACTTTTGTTTAATGCAATAATGTTGCAAATATACACATAAAATTCAAACGCAATATTGTTGCGTTAATTTTTTTAATTTTAAATAAGATGAAAACCACGCGTAACACTACAGCAAAAACAGCCGTTTTAGAGGTTTTTGAGAAATCGAAAACAGCCCTGTCACATTCCGAAATTCAAAAGCAATTAAACGATATTTGCGATCGCGTTACTATTTATAGAATTCTGGACCGCCTGTTAAATGATGATATTATTCATAAAATATCGAACCTTGACGGAACGGTGAAATATGCAAAATGCAATCATTCGCATCAAAAAGTTCACATTCATAATCATGCTCATTTCAGCTGTGAAAACTGTCATGAAATTACTTGTCTCGAAGGAGTAAAACCAAGTTACATTATGCCGCACAATTATAAAGTTAAAGAGATAAACTTTACGCTTTCGGGATTGTGTCCAAATTGTTTAAATTCTAACATCTAAGTTTTAGACTCGCCTAAAAATATTGTTCCGCGAATATAATTTTTCTATATATTTGTTAAAACAATACTTTTAAAATGACCAAATCTTTAGAAGAAGTAAACCAATCGGTTGCTACAGAACATAAAAAAACAGGTTTCAGGAAAATATTAGCGTTTTTAGGTCCGGCTTATTTAGTAAGTGTAGGTTATATGGATCCCGGAAACTGGGCCACAGATATTGCCGGCGGAAGTCAGTTTGGCTACACTTTAGTCTGGGTTTTATTAATGAGCAACTTAATGGCACTGCTTTTACAGAGTTTAAGTGCCCGTCTCGGAATTGTAACCCAGCGTGATTTGGCGCAGGCTTCAAGAGAAACGTATTCTAAATACATCAACTACATTTTATATTTTCTGGCCGAAATTGCGATTGCTGCCTGCGATTTGGCCGAAGTACTCGGAATGGCCATTGGAATTAACCTCCTTTTCGGAATTCCGCTTTTTGAAGGAGTTTTGATTACCGTACTGGATACTTTCATTCTGCTATTCCTAATTAACAAAGGAATCCGAAAAATGGAAGCTTTCATTATTGCTTTGGTCGCTATAATTGGTTTTTCATTTATTTTTGAGATGATTTTTGCAGAACCTGAAATTCATAAAATCATCGGCGGACTTGTGCCTTCTATTCCAAATTCTGCAGCATTGTACATCGCAATTGGAATCATCGGAGCCACTGTAATGCCTCACAACCTCTACTTACACTCTTCTTTAGTTCAAACCCGAAAGTTTGACAGAACTCCATCTGGAATTAAACAAGCTTTAAAGTATAATTTAATTGATTCGACGATTGCTCTGAATTTAGCCTTTTTTGTAAATGCGGCCATTTTAATTCTTGCTGCTGCGACTTTCCACAAAAACGGAATGTTTGAAGTAGCAGAAATTCAGGATGCACATCAGTTTCTTGAACCTTTATTGGGAAATAAATGGGCTCCCATTTTATTTGCCGTCGCTTTAATCGCTGCCGGACAAAGTTCGACCGTAACCGGAACTCTTGCCGGACAGATTGTTATGGAAGGTTACTTACATCTAAGAATTCAGCCTTGGGTTCGCCGAATCATAACGCGCTTAATTGCGATTGTTCCTGCCTTAATCGTAATTTGGATATACGGTGAAAGCCTAACCGGAAAGCTTTTAATTTTGAGTCAGGTAATTTTGAGTCTCCAACTAGGATTTGCCATTATCCCGCTGATTCATTTTGTGAGCGATAAATCAAAAATGAACGGTTTTCATATTTCCAGAACTACGCAGGTTGTTTCCTGGATTATTGCTTCGATTATTGTGTCTCTAAACGCCAAATTGGTTTATGACGAAATTACTTCATGGCTTGAAAGCTCAAGTAATCCTATCATTTTGTGGTTTACCGTTATTCCATTGGCTTTTGGGTTTCTGGCTTTGCTTTTATACATTGTTTTTAAACCTTTTATTGCCAAGTTTAAATCAAAACCAATAAATCATTCTCCGCATAATTTAAAACTTCATTTTAAACCAAAGGAAAGTCAAACGATTAAAAATATTGCTGTTTCTGTAGACTTTTCTAATGCTGATGAAGCCGCATTAAATCATGCTTTTGAAATGGGCGGAATGAATGCAAAATACACGCTCATCCATATTGTGGAAACTGTTGGTGCTCTCATGTACGGAATTCACATTCACGATCATGAGACTACAATTGATGAAAAGCTATTATTAGAATATAAAGAAATGCTTTCGCAAAAGGGATTTGACATTGAAACGGAACTTGGTTTTGGAAAACCTGACAAAATAATTCCGGAAATCATTAACAGCGGTATTTTTGATATCCTTGTCATGGGAACCCACGGCCACACTGGATTAAAAGATATTCTTTTTGGTACAACGGTAGATAAATTGAGACATAAAATTTCAATACCTTTGTTGATTGTTAAATAAAAAGATACAAAGTTCAGAGTGACAAAGTAACAAAGTTTTTTTTAGCTCTGTCACTTTGCAACTTTGTTCCTTTGTTACTCAAAAAGAAAAAAATGACCTTCTCAGAAGAAAATTACCTTAAATCGATCTATCATCTTACTGCGGCCTTAGAAACTGAAGTGAGTACCAATGCTATTGCTGAAATCATGGAAACGAAAGCTTCCTCTGTAACCGATATGCTTAAAAAACTGGCAGAGAAAGATTTAGTCAATTATAAAAAATACCAAGGTGTTTCGTTAACCGAAAACGGAAAACTGGCAGCCAAAATGATCGTTAGAAAACATCGTTTATGGGAAGTTTTTCTTGTAGAGAAATTAAACTTTAGCTGGGATGAAGTTCATGATATTGCCGAACAATTGGAACACATCAAATCCGAACAATTGATTAATCGTTTAGATGATTTTCTGGGAAATCCAACGGAAGATCCTCATGGTGACCCCATTCCGGATGCAAACGGCCGAATTATAAAGATTGAAAAGCAACTACTTTCTGAATTATCTGAAAACCAAACCGGAGTTTGTGTTGGCGTAAAAGATACTTCTTCTGAGTTTTTGAAATATCTCGACAAACAAGGAATTGCTTTGGGTTCTAAAATTGAATTCCTTTCTAAAGAATCTTTTGATTTATCGGTGAAAATTAAGGTTAATGAAAGGGAATTATCTATTTCAAATAAAATTGCTTCTAATCTGTTTGTGAAGCTGGTTTAAGACATCTAAAAGGTAAATCGAGCATATAAATTTATGGATGAATTTGAAATCAATTCAGAAAATGAAATAAAAGATCTTGAAGCACAATTAAAAAAACTCCCAAAAGAGAAGTGGAAAATTTGGAGATTAATTGTCGTTGGAATTATTACACCTTTTGTTGGCCCATATATTCCTCTAAGAAAGGGAATGCTAGTTGATAGAATGGGCTATCACAATTCTGTTTTACTGTTTGCCTTAATTTTTCTGTTTGCAGTCCCAGTAGGTTGTTATATGCATTTCCAAAAAATCAATAATGAAATATTTGATATTGAATGCCAAATTGAAAATTTAAAACGACAAAACAAACAAAAAATTGAGGGTTAAATTTTAGAATAAATTCTTAAAAACCAAAAACCATTTTTTTAATTCCTAAAAACGCATCAATGTTTTTCTTACTTCAGGATTAACTAAAATATTATTTAAACAATCCCCTTCTCAATCATTTCCAACATAACCGGAGAAGCATTTTTAAACGTTGGCGGCTGTTCTATAATGCTTCCTGCGTTCTTTTTATTTACTTTAAAAGTCACATCATTATCTGTTGTAAATAAAAGTGCGGTTAAAAAAGGTTTTTTGATGTAAGTTCCCAAAACCAGTAAAGCTTCATCTAAAGTATGAATGCTTTCGATTTCTTCAGTCTTGTAGCGTGAAGTTAATGAGATAGAAAAAGTATTATCTTCATTTAAAACCAATCTGAAATAAATGTTTTTGATTTCGGTATCACCCATAGTTTTAGCCAAAGTAAGTTTTGCGAAAGTTCCGCTTTGAATACTTTGTTTAACTCGTTCACAAAAAAGGGCAAATATTGGTTCGTACATTTTTTTAAGTTGCTAAGGTTCTGAGATGCTGAGGTTCTAAGTTTTTTTTTTAAACCTTTGTCTATATTTAACCGCAAAGGTCGCAAAGATTTACACAAAGAACACAAGAATTGGGCAAAAAAAAATCAGCCACAGATTATAGAGATTAACACAGATTCCTGTAAATCCTTTTAATCCAAATAATCTGTGGCTAAAAACTAATATTTTTTTTGCGGTTAAGAAAAATTATTTTCCTGTAAATTCAGCTTTACGTTTTTCTAAAAAGGCAGTTGTTCCTTCTTTGAAGTCTTGTGTTCCGAAACACTCTCCAAATGATTTTATTTCGGTATCAAAACCATTCTTGCCGTCTTTGAAGTTTGCATTGATGGCTTTTATAGCTTTTCCGATTGCGAATGGTGCATTTTTGATAATTTTCTGAGCGATTACATTTGTAAACGACAATAATTCTTCCTGAGGCACCACATGATTTACTAATCCGTAGTGTTTAGCTTCTTCGGCAGTAATCATCGCTGCGGTCATAATCATTTCCATGGCACGGCCTTTTCCAACTAATTGCGGTAAACGCTGTGTTCCTCCATAACCCGGAATTAATCCTAAAGTTACTTCCGGCAATCCCATTTTTGCGTTATCAGAAGCTATTCTAAAATGACAAGACATTGCCAATTCTAATCCGCCGCCAAGAGCAAAACCATTAACGGCCGCAATAACCGGCTTTTTAAGGTTTTCGATAAAATCGAATAACGATTCTTGTCCTTCTGCTGCTAATTGTGCGCCTTCAACAACTGTATAGTTTGCAAATTCAGAAATATCGGCTCCGGCAACAAAAGCTTTTTCTCCGCTTCCGGTTAAAACAATAACACGAACCTCATCGTTTTTTGCTAATAATTGAATAGCATTACTCAGATCACTAATTGTAGCTTTGTTTAAAGCATTTAGTTTAGTTGGTCTGTTAATTGTTATTGTAGCGATTTTTTCCTGAATAGAAATTAAGATATTTTCGTAGTTCATAACGACTGTTTTTATGAGTTTGTGATAGGGAGCGAAACTCTAAAAGTGGTTCCTTTTCCGTATGTTGATTCAAAGGTAATTGTTCCTTTGTAATTTTCGATGATGTTTTTGATAATTCCGAGACCAAGTCCCATACCACTGGTTTTGGTAGTAAACTTTGGTTCGAAGATTCTTCCGATGTCTTGTTTCTGAATTCCGATTCCGTTGTCTTTTACGGCAATTTCAACGTTATTGTTTCTTCTTTTTACTGTAACTACAATCGATTTTTGAAACTGGCTTTCCGGAATGGCCTGCGTTGCGTTTTTAACCAAATTGGTAATAACACGTATCAATTGCGTACGGTCCATTTTTGAAATAATCTCTTCTTCATCGCTTTCAAAAGAAATATAATCTTCGTTAAAGATATCCAATGCCAGTTCGACAACCTCAACAACATTCAGGGTTTCATTTTGCTGAGCCGGCATCGAAGCAAAATTCGAAAATGCCGAAGCCACAGACGTCATGGTGTCTATCTGCTGAATTAAGGTTTCGGAGTAATCATTCATTTTTTGTTTCACATCAGGATCATTCGGATCGAACTTTCTTTGGAAACTCTGAACTGTTAAGCGCATCGGCGTAAGCGGATTTTTAATTTCGTGTGCCACTTGTTTTGCCATTTCTCGCCAGGCTTCTTCACGTTCGCTTTGTGCTAATTTTATGGCGCTGACTTCCAATTTGTCAACCATTCCGTTATAGGCTTTTATAAGGAAATTAACTTCTTTGCTATTCGCTTCCAACACAATCTTTTCATTCTTCTGATCCAGATTAGTTTCTTCTAATCTATCAGAAATGGTTTTTAAAGATTTTGTGATATAAGTTGAAAGGAAATATGCCAAAGCGAAAGCTACAATCAACATAAAAGAATACACCTGACTTAAACGAATCAGAAAGGTGTTCAACTCATTATCATAATAACCGTCGTCTTCTAAATACGGAAGATTTAATATACCGAGCGGTTTAAACTTTTCATCTTTTATTAAACTGTAGGAAGATCTGTTCTTAACTCCGTCGATGGTTTTTATGTCTACAAAACGCTTTTCGATTGAAGAGCGAACTAACTTTAAAATATATTCCGGAATTGGCGGTGCGATTTTATCAACTGCAAAAGATTCTTTCGAAGATTTAAGCAGTTTCCCGTCAAGGCTGTAAATATTAATTTCGATTTTATGAATCTGCGCCAGCTCATGAATTTTATCTTTAAAGATTAAATCCAGATTTTGGGTTTTCAGCGGATAAGTTGTAGTCGAAAGCACATAATTGATGTGTTCTTTTACCGCATTTTCTTTTCGTTCTAAACGTTCCTGATGGTATTCTTTGGCCTCTGTTTTAAACTGAATAATAGAAATCGAAGCCAATAAAAAAGATGCTACAACAATCAATACAATCATCGACAGGAAAATCCTGGTACGAAGGGATAGCATTGACATTTTGAAGTTAAACATATTTTTTAGTATTCAGTCTCAGTCTCAGTCTCAGTCTCAGTCTCAGTCTCAGTCTCAGAAAAACTGAAAACCGTGACTGCGACTGAAAACTATTTTCTCTCTCTTATTCTTTTATAAAAACGGAATCCCAGCATTATTAAAACCGAGAATAAAATAATTCCGATTACGCCGAAAATCCAGTTTATAGCGCTTTTTAAAACTACTAAAAATACAACAGCAAATAGAATAATCGTTGCACCTTCATTCCATAAACGCATAAAATTATTTGAATATTTTACCTCATCGTTTTGTAGTTGTTTGAAAATCTGATGGCATTTTCCGTGATATAAATACAAAAGGAAAACGAAACATAATTTTACGTGCATCCACGATTGTGTAAGCCAAATATGCCCTGCATCTGTAAAAAACAGCATCCAAAAAGCAAAAATACTTGCCAAAACCGCCGAAGGCCACGTAATAATGTACCACAAACGGTAGGCCATTATTTTGTATTGCGCCTGCAGAATTTCTTTTTCTGGAGAAGGCTTTTCACTGGCCTCAATTTGATACACAAACAAACGCACAATATAAAACAAACCCGCAAACCAGGTTATTACAAATATAAGATGCAGTGATTTTAAGTAGTTATAATATTCCATAAAGTCTATTTTCTTTACTCTTGCCTCTTTCTTCTATTTCGCCCAATCGTTAATCCAGTTGCTTACTGTCTGACACCATTCGTCATCATCGTTCAAACATGGAATTGCTAAGAATTCTTCTCCTCCATTTGCTTCAAAATCTTCTTTGGCGCGCATCGCGATTTCTTCCAGAGTTTCTAAACAATCTGAAACGAAAGCTGGTGTAACAACTGCCAATTTCTTGATTCCTTTTGCCGGCATGTTATCAATTTCAACATCAGTGTAAGGCTCCAACCATTTGTCTCCCGCTAAACGTGATTGAAATGTCAGACTGTATTTGTCTTCTGGAAGTCCTAATAATTTAACGACTTGTCTTGTAGTTTCATAACATTGGTGACGGTAGCAGAATTCATGCGCCGGAGATGGTGTGTTGCAGCAAGAACCGTCAATTTTACAATGCGATTTAGTTACGTCGGTTTTGCGAATATGACGTTCTGGAATTCCGTGATACGAAAACAACAAATGATCATAATCAAAACCAACCAAATGTTTCTGAATTGAATCTGCCAAATTCTTGATGTAATCCGGTTTGTTGTAAAATGCCGGAACATCAGTAAATTTCATGTGAGGGAATTTCTTCTTGCGAATTTCTTCAGCTTTAACTAAAATAGTCAAAGTGGAAGCCATCGCGTATTGCGGATATAAAGGAAAAAGCATTACATCTGTAACTCCTTTATCGCTCAATTCTTGAAGTCCTTTTTCGATTGTCATACTTCCGTAACGCATTGCTAAAGAAACTGGAACATTCACAAGTGGCTGAACCTTTTTCTGCATTCTTTCTGAAAGAACCACTAACGGCGAACCTTCTTCCCACCAAATTTTCGCGTAAGCGTGAGCCGATTCTTCTGGTCTTTTTCTTAAAATAATTCCACGAACTAATAATGCTCTCAACAAATACGGCACGTCAATCACGTATTTATCCATTAAAAATTCGTCTAAATAAGGTTTAACATCTTTTGTCGTTGGACTATCCGGAGATCCTAGATTTACTAATAATACGCCTTTCATATTTTTTGCTTTAGGCTTTAAGCATTAGCTTTAAGCTTTTTTATTTGTTTTTTAAAATTTTTGTCAAAAGTAGAACTTGCTGCTTTTTGGAAATATGATAATTATTACTTTTTAATTATGTTCTTATTTATAAAATTGATGCTTTTAATATTTGCTTAATTCTTTTTCCATTTTTTCTTTCCATCCTTTTCCATTTCTATTTTCTAAATAAGAATCTGTTATTTTATGATATGCACTTATTGCTTCATCCAATTTTTTGTCGCCAATTACACATCCTTCATTTTTTTTAAATAAACCATATTTATTATAAATACTATCTCGTTTATGCTTTTTTGCTTCTTGAATTTTTCTTTGAGATTCAATAGGAGAAATAAATGGCAAACCATAAGTAAATGTTTTCACACTGTCAACTTCAATATCATGTAAAGCTTGATTTTTATATTCAGTCAACAACGGACTGTCTGGTGATTTACAGTTAAAGAAAACAACACATATTATAAAAGAAACTTTTTTCATTCCATTAAACATTCGCATTAATCGACATTAAATATTTCTTTGGAGTCGTGGCAAATTTCTTTTTGAAAGCTGCTATAAAGTGGCTTCCGGTGCTGTAGCCTATTTTCAATCCTACTTCGTTTACATTATAAGAACCGCTGTCTAAAAGTTTTCTCGCGAAATCCATTTTGTAATCGAAAAGAAAACCATAAACTGTATCGCCGTAAATTTGTTTGAAACCCATTTTTAGTTTCTTCAAATTTAAACCAATTTCATCTGCCAGTTCCTGCAATCCCGGAGGTTCAGCCATATTGGCGATGATAATTTCTTTGGCTTTTCGGATTTTTAAAACGTTATCCTCATCAATTAAAAACGGACATTGTTCTGCATTTGGGTCTTCGGTTCTGTTGAAATACAAACTCAACAATTCGTATCCTTTTCCTTTATAATAAAGGTTCTTTATAGACGGATGTAGATTATAATGAAACAGCTGACTTAAAACAATTGCCATTGACGGACTTATATTTCCTTCGTTATAATACTTTTTATCCTTATTATCAGGACTTAAAAAAGTAATATAATCGGCTTCGGCAGAAAATAAGGCGTGAAACTTTTTAATCGATACAATTACCGAGATCGCCCATGAGTTTGGAGCCAGCTCTAAATTAAGTGGCAATTCTTTCTGAGGATTATATAAAAGCAGCGATTTTTCTTCTTTTAATTCTAAAGCATAATTGCCTTGATTGAATAAAAATTTTGCATTCCCTTTTATCCCGAAATGAAACTGTATCAGGCCAGTACCTATTATTTCATGCTGTGCATAAAAAGGCTCAGTGCCATCGTTTTGAAAACGGATCAGCGTAAAGTCGTCTTCAATTTTAATAATTTCTTGAGAACCCATAGCGATATTTTTTTAAAACAAAAATCAAAACAAATGCAAAATGTTATTTAGAATCACTCTAAACAAATCGCTTCAAACGAGTTGATTTTGCTACAAAAATAGTCCTTTTTACTCAAAAACACCTATTTAGGTTCAAAAAAACATACAGCGACATAAAAAGTACTTTTAGCGTTATTTTTATCAAGGGTATAATAATATTTTTGTTGCACTTTTATGAAGTGAATTTATGGAAAACAATAACGTACCGAAACACCTTTATTTTTACTCAGTTGGTCTGAGTTATAAAAAAGCTGATGCTGAGGTCAGAGGTCAATTTAGTTTGGATGCAATTGCCAAAACGCGTTTGCTGGAACAAGCTAAAAAAGATGGAATAGAAAGTTTACTTGTAACTTCGACCTGCAACAGAACTGAGGTATACGGTTTTGCAGAACATCCATTTCAATTAATTAAACTTATCTGCGATAACAGCAATGGTTCTGTTGACGCTTTTCAGAGAGTTGGTTTCGTTTATAAAAATCAGGAAGCAATTAATCATTTATTTCGCGTAGGGACTGGTTTAGATAGTCAGATTCTGGGCGATTTTGAAATTATATCTCAAATCAAAACTTCTTTTATCCATTCAAAATCATTAGGCCTGGCCAATGCTTTTATGGAAAGATTAGTCAATGCGGTTATCCAGGCAAGTAAAAGAATTAAAAATGAAACTGAAATCAGTTCTGGTGCCACTTCGGTTTCTTTTGCTTCTGTACAATATATTTTGAAGAATGTTGAAGACATCAGCAATAAAAACATTTTGCTTTTCGGAACCGGAAAAATTGGAAGAAATACTTGTGAAAATTTAGTAAAACATACTAAAAATGAACATATTACTTTAATAAACCGAACTAAAGACAAAGCCGAGAAACTGGCTGGAAAATTAAATTTAATTGTTAAAGATTATTCTGAATTACATTTAGAACTTCAAAAAGCCGATGTCGTGGTTGTAGCAACCGGCGCGCAAAATCCAACAGTTGACAAAGCAATTTTGAATTTGAAAAAACCTTTACTGATTCTGGATTTGTCAATTCCGAAAAACGTTCATGAAAATGTTGAAGAATTAGAAGGTGTAACTTTAATTCATATGGATTATTTGTCTCAGTTGACAGATGAAACTTTGGAAAACAGAAAATTACATATTCCGGCTGCTGAAGCAATCATCGAAGAAATTAAAGACGAATTTATTACCTGGATGAAAGGCCGCAAATTTGCGCCGACAATCAATGCTTTAAAAGAAAAACTAAATGCTATTAAAGCTTCTGAATTGGATTTTCAAAGTAAAAAAATTGCCGATTTTAATGAAGAGCAAGCTGAAATCATAAGCAACCGAATCATCCAGAAAATCACTACTCATTTTGCAAATCATTTAAAAGACGATAACACCATGGTTGATGAAAGCATCGAATGGATCGAAAAAGTCTTTAAAATAAAAGCATCTTAAATAAATTTTAAACCATATAAGTTATATAAGTTCATTTAATAAAAGTTCGTGTTTTGCCCAAACTGCTTACACTTATATAACGTATATTGTTCAAAAAACAAAACATGGCAGAAAAAACAATCAGAATTGGAACGCGCGATAGCGAATTAGCACTTTGGCAGGCACATACTGTAGAGAAATTACTAAATGATTTAGGTTATAAAACCACAATTATTGCCGTAAAATCTCAAGGTGATATTATTCTGGATAAACCTCTTTACGAATTGGGAATTACCGGAATTTTTACCAAAACGCTTGACATTGCCATGATCAATGGTGATATTGATATCGCAGTACATTCTATGAAAGATGTTCCAACGGCTTTACCAAAAGGAATTGTTCAGGCGGCGGTTTTGCCAAGAGCCAATGTTCTGGATATTTTAGTCCATAAAGGAAATCCTGATTTTACAAATCCAAGTATAATTGCGACGGGAAGTCTACGTCGTCAGGCGCAATGGTTCAATAAATACCCAAATCATACGGTGGTTGATTTACGTGGAAACGTAAACACTCGTATGCAAAAATTGCAGGATAATAATTGGGACGGAGCTGTTTTTGCCGCTGCAGGTTTGGAGCGTATAAACTTAAAACCTGAAAATTTCATTAATCTTGATTGGATGATTCCCGCACCGGCACAAGGCGCAATGTTAGTTGTGGGAATGGAGAATGACAACTATACTTTGGATGCCCTTTCTCAATTAAATGATATAGAAACTGAAATTTGTACGCATATCGAACGTCAGTTTTTAAGAACGCTTGAAGGCGGATGTACAGCACCCATTGGAGCTTTAGTAAAATATAATGAAGATGAAGACACTTTGCATTTTCAAGGTGTTTTACTTTCTATCGATGGAAAACAAAAACTGGAAATCAACAAAACGGTTGATATTTCTGAATGGAAAAAACTAGGTTTCAACTCTGCTCAGGAGATTTTGAATAATGGCGGAACGGAATTAATGCAGCAAATCAAAGAATCCCTGAAAAAATAATGGCAAACCCAATTCAGATATTATCTACTAAAATATTATCTCCTCTTCAAAAACAAGGGTTGGTAAAAATTGGTTTAGAAGTAATTGAAGCTGATTTCATCAAAACCGAAAACAAACCTTTCGAATTAAAAAACCTCAACGAAAGTTTAATTTTCACAAGTCAAAATGCCGTACACAGTATTTTGTCAAATCCAAAATCAGAAGAATTAAAAAAGAAAAATGTGTACTGTGTTGGTCTAAAAACCAAAACGCTTTTAAGCGATAATGGCTTTAATGTTGTGGCTTACACAGGTTACGCATCTGATTTGGCCGAAATTATTGCTCTGATTTACAATAAAGAAAGTTTTACTTTTTTCAGTGGAAATCTTCGAAGAGATACTTTACCGGAAGCTTTAACAGAAGCTGGAATACAATTCAATGAAATTCAGGTTTACGAAACTTCACTTCAGCCTCAGAAAATAAAAGCAAATCCTGAAGCTCTTTTGTTTTTTAGTCCGTCTGGAGTTACAAGTTACCTGAAAGACAACACTATAAACAAACAGCTTTGTTTCTGTATTGGCGAAACCACAGCAGAAGCTTTACATAAAATTACCAAAAACATCATCATCGCAGATCAGCCAACGATTGAAGACGTGATTGAAGATGTAATTAATGAATACAAGTAAGCAATACGCTTTAGGCTATAAGCCGTAAGCAAAAAAACAAAAACAATCAATGTGATGGCCTAAAGCTTAAAGCTTAAAGCCTAAAGCAAAAAAACAAACACCGCTTAAAGCCTAAAGCTTAAAGCCTAAAGCAAAAAACAAATGTTAAAAAACGACCTATTTTTAAGAGCACTAAAAGGAGAAACTGTTCAGCGTCCGCCGGTATGGATGATGCGTCAAGCCGGAAGATATTTACCGGAATTTATTGAATTACGTGATAAATACGATTTCTTCACTCGCTGTCAGACTCCTGAATTAGCAGCAGAAATTACGGTACAACCTATTCGCAGAATCGCTCCGGATGCGGCTATTTTATTTTCTGATATTTTAGTTGTGCCTCAGGCAATGGGTATTGAAGTTTTGATGAAAGAAAACATCGGACCATTTATTCCGAATCCAATTCGCTCTATGGCAGATGTTCACAGAGTTTATGTTCCGGATATTCAGGAAAGCCTTGGTTATGTAATGGATGCAATTAAATTGACTAAAGAAATGCTGAACGACGAAGTGCCATTAATTGGTTTCGCTGGTTCGCCTTGGACAATTTTCTGTTATGCTGTTGAAGGTCGTGGTTCTAAGAGTTTTGATATGGCAAAAGGATTCTGTTTCTCAAATCCGGCTGCTGCGCATACTTTATTACAAAAAATTACAGACACAACTATTTTATACTTAAAAGAAAAAGTAAAAGCGGGTGTTGATGCTGTTCAAATTTTTGATTCTTGGGGAGGAATGCTTTCTCCTGTTGATTATCAGGAATTTTCATGGAAATATATCAACCAAATCGTTGAAGCTTTAGCCGATTTAACTCCGGTTATTGTTTTCGGAAAAGGTTGTTGGTTTGCTCTTGGCGAAATGGGTAAAAGCCGCGCTTCTGCACTTGGAGTAGACTGGACTTGTTCGGCAAGAAACGCGCGTTATTTGTCTGGTGGAAATATTACTTTACAAGGAAATTTTGACCCGTCGAGATTACTTTCTCCAATTCCGACTATTAAGAAAATGGTTCATGAAATGATCGATGAGTTTGGAAAAGATAAATATGTTGTAAATTTAGGTCACGGTATTTTACCAAATATTCCTGTAGATCACGCAAAAGCGTTTATTGACGCGGTTAAGGAATACGGGCAATAGTTTTAGTCTTAAGTAACATTCCTGCAAGGTTTTGTAAACCTTGCAGGTTTAAAAGTTGTTTTTATATTTACAGTAAAAACCTACAATAAATATAAAAAAACTTACGAATGAAACTTGAGGTATTAAAAAAAGATTGTTATTACCATATTTATAACCGAGGCATTAATGGAACAACCATTTTTGAAAATGACTCTAACAAACTATATTTCTTAAAGCAAGTAGCTAAATATTTGGAAAATAGAATTTCCATATTTGCTTATTGTTTGATGAACAATCATTTTCATTTAGTTATTCGTTTAAACATAGAAGAAAAAGAAGTAATACAAGCATTTTCAAACTTGTTTAATTCTTATGCCAAAGCATTTAATAAACAAACCAACAGAACAGGAAGTTTATTCGAAAAACATTTTAAAAGAATAAAGTTAAATGATGAAAATTATTTAAGACGACTGATTGTTTACGTTCATTTAAATCCAAAACATCATTTCGATTTAGACTTTACCAGCTTTAAATTTTCATCTTATCAAGCTTTTTTATCAAATCGAGAAACAAAAATAGAACGAGATGAAGCTTTAAGTCTATTTGGAGATTTAGAAAATTTCGTTTTTTGCCATAATCAAAAAAATAAGTTTTTAAATGAAACTTATACTTTTGAATGATTTCGATCTGTCCTGCAAGGTTTTTAAAACCTTGTAGGTCTAAAACAAGATCATTATATTTAATTTAATATATAACCAATACCTACAAGGTTTTGAAAACCTTGCAGGAAACGAAATAAAATGCTCAACAAAGGATTAAGAGACGAAGAGAAAATAAGAATTGATAACGTCCTCAAAACGTTACGAACTCTTATGTATGTTCCTTATCCTTTGAATAATTTAGAAAAAGAAAACATTGAAGATCAGCTAAAAGAAATTGGGCTAAATTTCGAAACTTTATCAAGTCAAACGAATGAAGATCTGATTACATTATTAATGCGACTTCATTTTGATTGGGAACATTTAGAACAATTTGGAGATATTTTAATCGAATTCTCTAAAGATGAAAATTATAATTTTACTGATAAAGCTTTAGTGATTTATCAATATATTCAGCAGGAAAGCAAAGTTTTTTCTTTTGGAATAAATACCAAAATAGCTTCGGCGAAAGCCAAAAAATAATCACAATGAAAGACAAATTTTACGCCTACATACAAAATTTACAAGACCAAATCTGTGCTGGATTAGAAACTGTTGACGGAACTGCAAAATTTCGTGAAGACTTATGGAAACGTCCTGAAGGCGGCGGTGGAAGAACGCGCGTTATTGAAAATGGAGCTGTTTTTGAAAAAGGCGGCGTAAACATTTCAGCAGTTCACGGAAAACTTCCAGATACCATGCAAAAAATGTTTGGTGTGGGTGAAGCTGATTTCTTTGCATGTGGATTAAGTTTGGTCATACATCCGAAAAACCCCATGGTTCCTACGGTGCACGCCAATTGGCGATATTTTGAAATGTATGACGATTCTGGAAAAGTAATCGAACAATGGTTTGGCGGCGGACAGGATTTAACGCCTTATTATTTGTTTGAAGAAGATGCAAAACACTTTCATCAAACTTGTAAAACAGCCTGCGACAAACACAATCCGGAGTTTTATCCAAAATATAAAAAACAATGTGATTCGTATTTCTGGAATGCACATCGTTTCGAAGCGCGCGGTCTTGGTGGTTTATTCTTTGATTATTGCAAAGCAAATGAGCAAATGTCGATGGAAAACTGGTATGATTTTGTAACCGAAGTCGGAAACAGTTTCCTTCAAGCATATGTTCCGGTTGTAGAAAGAAGAAAAAATCTGCAATATACTCCTAAAAACAGAAACTGGCAGGAAATTCGCCGCGGCCGTTATGTTGAGTTTAATCTGGTTCATGACAAAGGCACATTATTCGGTTTAAAAACCAACGGAAGAATTGAAAGTATCCTGATGAGTCTGCCGCCTCACGTGCAATGGGTTTATGATCATCATCCAGTAGCCGGAAGTGAGGAAGAAAAATTGATAAAAGTATTGCAAAATCCGATTGATTGGGTTTAATGTCATAGCCTAAAATTTATTCAACACATAGAAACATAAATTTAAAGACCTATCTTAGAGGATATTTTAGAAAATTACATTTTTCACATGTCATTTATGTGAAATATTTTGAACGAAACGTATTTTCAAATTATCTAAAAACTATGTCTCTATGTGTTTAAAAATAATTTACATAGCATTCTTTACCAGCATTTTTGGATGTTTCGCCCAAAATGATTCTCTGCAAAAATTCTATTTTAAATCCTACAGAGATAAAATTACAGTCAGCACTTATTATTTAAACACTTCTAATAGTTTTCAGATTGCATCAAATGAAAACGGAGAGCGGTTTTATGTTGACCTCATCCCCAATCGCAGAGAACAGATTGGTTTTACTTTAAACTATAAAATTATTGATGTAACAGTAGGTTTTGCACCGAAATTTCTAGGTGGAAACAAAGGCGATTCAAAATCAAAAAATTTCAATTTTAATACACGTTTTTATTATAAAAAATGGATGCAGTCTTTCTCTTTCATTAATCAGAAAGGGTTTTATATTAATGACGATGGCATTACGGCACAGCTTCCCAGTATGCGGACAACCAAAATCGGCGGTTCGACTTCTTATATCTTCAATGACAAATTCTCTTTTAAAACCTTAATTAGTCAAAACGAATGGCAGATTAAAAGTTCCGGAAGCTTTATCCCTATTTTTTCTTTTTATTATACCAATTTAGACCTGAATACTCCCGATTCATCACCCGGAGATATTTATGTTTTTACACTCGCTCCCTCCTATTTCTATAATTTCGTAATTAGCGACAGGGTTTTAATTGGAGCCGGACTTGCTCTTGGCGCCGGAATTAATTTAATCGACAAAGAATCCTCGGCTTTGTATCAGGCGGATTTTAATTTAAAACTCGCTTATAATAATGATCGTTTCTTTGCTTTTGCAAGTCTTAACACTATAAGTTTTGCTCAGGATGAAAAAGTCGATCCAAGACTGAATGATAACATTGTTACTTTAAAACTTTCTGCAGGTTATCGATTTGATCCTCCAAAAAAAGTAAAAGAAGTATACGATAAAGTAAATGAGAAAATTGGTCTTTGAGAAATCTTCTCTCTCATAATCAATAAGTTCTGAAAATTGCTTAAATTACATAGATTTATAAAAACTAAAATTCATTATTATGGCAAGTATAAACCAGGAACAATTAAATCGTATGCATTCCGGAAAAGGGTTTATTGCTGCATTAGATCAAAGCGGCGGCAGTACTCCAAAGGCATTATCGCAATATGGTGTTGAGGAAAGCAGTTATAAAAATGACGAAGAAATGTACACACTTGTACATGAAATGAGAACCAGAATTATTAAAAGTCCTGCTTTTGACAGCAATTATATTCTGGGTGCTATTTTATTTGAAAATACTATGGACCGTAAAATAGACGGTCAATGGACGGCTGACTATTTATGGAAAGAAAAAAATATAGTTCCTTTTTTAAAAGTTGATAAAGGACTTGCTGATCCTGCAAATGGTGTGCAATTAATGAAACCTATTTCTAATTTAGATGAATTGCTTACGAGGGCTGTAGAAAGAAATGTTTTTGGAACAAAAATGCGTTCTGTTATTAAAGAAGCCAATGCAGCTGGAATTCGGGACATTGTAGAACAGCAATTTGAAGTTGGAAAACAAATCTTTGAAAAAGGACTTATCCCGATTATAGAACCTGAAGTTGATATTTATAGTCCAGATAAAGAAAAATCAGAACAGATTCTGAAAGATGAAATCCTAAAACAGCTTCATTCTTTAGACAAAGATGTAAAAGTGATGCTGAAACTATCTATTCCAACAGTAAATAATTTTTATACTGAATTAATTTCAGACCCGCATGTCGTGCGTGTAGTGGCTTTGTCTGGTGGATATTCAAGAGAAGAAGCCAATGACAAACTTGCTCATAACCACGGATTGATTGCGAGTTTTTCAAGGGCATTATCCGAAGGTTTAAATGCTGATCAGTCTGATGCCTATTTTGACACAACACTTAGTAATACAATTAAAGCTATTTATAAAGCTTCGATTACTTAAAAATAGTTTAGACTAAAAAAAGAAGTAAATAATGGGGTTTTAAAACCCCATTATTTTTGGTCTAATTTTAAATTTTACACCCTTTTGTAAAAAGAAGATTCGGCATAATTTTAATGACTTCGAAAATATTAATATCCAATCAAATTTTTAGATAATATTAACTCATTCTAACCTCAGCTAACAGCCTAATTCTGTTCCTTTTTCTTTAACTTTGCGCCACTTGTCAAAAAGTAAAACAACCTTCAAAAAAATAAAAAACAATACATTTTAGAAATACGATTCATCAATATGATTTCGAAGAAATCAGCTGCAATCTAAAATCTAAAATCTAAAATCTAAAATCATATGTTTCCACTTCAAAGAAACCGTCGTTTAAGAACCAATGAATCTATTCGTTCTTTAGTTCGTGAAACCAGTTTAAGTCCACAGGATTTTATGCTTCCAATGTTTGTTGCAGAAGGAAAAGATGTAAAATCAGCAATTCCTTCAATGCCGGGGATTTACCGTCATTCATTAGACAACACCATCAAAGAAGTAAAAGAAGCCTGGGATTTAGGAATCAAAGCGGTAAACATTTATGTAAAAGTTTCGGATAATTTAAAAGACAATAAAGGAACTGAAGCCTGGAACAAAGACGGTTTAATGCAGCAAACAATCCGTGCGATTAAAGATGCTGTTCCGGAAATGATTGTAATGCCAGATGTGGCCTTAGATCCTTATTCAATTTATGGTCATGATGGAATCATCGAAAACGGTCAGTTAATCAATGATGCAACGGTTGATGCTCTAACTCGTATGAGTTTAAGCCACGCTGAAGCGGGAGCTGATTTCGTAGCGCCAAGTGATATGATGGATGGACGTGTTTTGGCGATTAGAAAAGCACTAGAAGAAAACGGACATCATAATGTTGGAATTATGAGTTACAGTGCCAAATATGCTTCGGCATTCTATGGCCCTTTCCGTGATGCTTTAGATTCTGCTCCGGTAGATTCTCAAAATATTCCAAAAGACAAGAAGACTTATCAAATGGATTATGCCAATAGAATTGAAGGAATTCGTGAAGCATTATTAGATGTTGAAGAAGGCGCAGACATCGTAATGGTAAAACCTGGAATGGCCTATTTAGACATAGTTCGTGAAGTAAAAAATGCCGTTCACGTACCCGTTGCAGTTTACCAAGTATCTGGTGAGTACGCTATGGTAAAGGCTGCAGCCGAAAGAGGATGGTTAGATCACGACAAAATTATGATAGAGCAACTTTATTGCATTAAGCGTGCAGGAGCAAGTATTATCTCAACATACTTTGCAAAAGAAGCCTCAATAATTTTAAATAAATAAGATGAAGAAAGTATTATTTTTATCAGCCGTTTTAGCATTTGCATCTTGCAAAAATGAAGTTCCCGCAAATACAGACTCGACAACAGAAACTTATACCGAACGAGAAACTACAGAAGCCACAACACCTGAAGCTTTAGGAAAGGAAATCTTTGAAGGAAGAGGAAATTGTACTTCCTGCCATCAGCCTGACCAAAAAGTTATTGGCCCAAGTATTCAGGAGATTGCCAAAATATACAAAGATAAAAAAGGCGATATTCCAACGTTCTTAAAAGGAAACGCAGATCCTATTGTAGACCCAAGTCAGTTTACGGTAATGCAGACTAACTTTGCCGTTACAAAAACAATGTCTGATGAAGAGTTAAAAGCAATTGAAACTTATATTTACAGCCATTTAAAATAATTTATACGCAATTTCATTTTCCTGCTGACATACTGTTGTCACCACCTGAATATAAATTTGAGCTCAACTCAAAAATTAAGTAAAAATGGATATTCATAATTTTAGCATTATTGGAATTTCTGTTAGAACAACTAACGAAAATGGGCAGTCAGGACAAGATATTCCTGCACTTTGGAACAAATTTATATCAGAAGGAATTGCTGATAAAATCGCAAATAAATTAAACAACGATATTATTTGCGTTTACACGGATTATGAAAAAGATCATACTAAACCTTACACAACCATTTTAGGCTGCCCGGTAGAAAATTTAGATTCAATTCCGGAAGGTTTGACCGGCAAAATCATTGAAAGTGATAATTATGAAAAATTTGCTCCTAAAGGAAATCTTGCTGAAGGAATTGTTTATAACGAATGGCTTAAAATATGGGATTCTGGTTTAAACAGAATCTTTACCAGTGATTTTGAAATTTACGGAGAAAAAGCTCATAATCACGAAAATGCAGAAGTAGACATTTACATTGCAGTTCAATAACCAATAAAAAACGGCGCTGTATCAGCGCCGTTTTTCTATTTATAAATCTTACCAGATTTTAACTCGTTTTTCTGGAGTAACAAACATTTTATCTCCGCTTTTAATTCCAAAAGCTTCATAAAAAGCATCCACGTTTTGAATTGGCACATACGCTCTGTACATTCCCGGTGAATGCGGATCAGTTTTCACCTGATTTTTAATCGCTTCGTCTCTCGTTTTGGTTCTCCAGACTGTTGCCCAGGAAATAAAGAAACGCTGTTCAGGAGTAAATCCGTCAATTAAACCCGGATTTCCGTGTGCTTTCAAATACAATTGCAAACCATCATAAGCCGCGTTGATTCCGCCTAAATCACCAATATTTTCTCCTAAAGTAAATTTACCATCAACATGAATTCCCGGTAACGGTTCAAGAGCGCTGTATTGATCTGCTAATTGAGAACCTAATTTTGTAAACTGCTCTAAATCTTCTGGTGTCCACCAGTCAACAAGATTTCCATCAGCATTATAACGAGCTCCTGAATCATCAAAACCATGAGATATTTCATGACCAATAACAGCTCCAATTCCACCATAATTTACAGCTTCATCAGCTTGGTAATTGTAAAATGGCGGCTGTAAAATGGCGGCTGGAAATACAATTTCATTATATGATGGGTTGTAATAAGCATTTACCGTTTGAGGCGACATTCCCCATTCTGTTCTATCAACCGGTTTATTTAGTTTTTCAATACCTTTTTTAAATCTCCATTTTGACAGGTTTTTAGAATTGCTGAAATAACTTCCGCCTTCTGCTACGCTTTTAATTTCAAGTGCCGAATAATCTTTCCATTTATCAGGATATCCCACTTTAATGGTAATTTTATTCAGTTTTTCAATAGCTTTCGCTTTAGTGTCTTTAGACATCCAAGCCAAATTATTAATACGGTTTTGGTACGCCGTAATAACATTATGAATCATATCCAATGCTTTGGTTTTTGCTTCAGCAGGAAATACTTTCTCTACATACAGTTTTCCAAGTGCTTCACCAATACCTCTGTTTACAACTTGTAACGCTTTTTCTTCGCGAGGTAATTCTTTTTTTGCACCTCTTAATGTTTTGCTGTAAAAATCAAAATTTGCTGTTTCAATATCAGTAGATAATTTTGAAGCTGAAGTATTTAACAAGTCCCATTTCAAATATTCCTTCCACTGCTCTACTTTATTTTCAGTAAAAACGGTTTGCAGCGCTTTCATATAACGAGGTTCCATTACAACTACACTGTCTAGTTTTGCCAGACCAATACCTGTAAAATAAGCATTCCAGTTAATGGCAGGTGTTAACTTTTGAAGTTCTGCAACTGTCATCGGGTTATATTGCAAACGGCTGTCTCTGCTTTCAACACGGTTTAATCTTGGTTTAGATAATTCGGTTTCAAAAGCTACGATTTCTGCTGCACTTTGTTTTGCTTTCTCTGGAGATTCTCCAATAAACTGCATCATTCTTGCAACGTGAAGTTCATATTTAGCGCGTTTTTCTTTAGAATCTTTATCGTCAGAAGTATAATAATCCTTGTCGCTCAAACCTAATTGACTTACGGCCAGACTTACTGAATTTTTAGAACTGTTTTTTTCATCAGCTCCAATGTAAATTCCGAAGAAACCAGAACCGCCTTCCGGTTCCATTTCAACTAAATATTTTTGCAGATCAGCCACATTTTTAATGGCGTCGATTTTTTTCAGATACGGTTTTAACGGAGTAATTCCTGCTTTGTTTCTACCCACAGTATCTAAAACCGTCAGAAATAAGTTAACAGCTTTTCCCTGATCAGTATTCGATTTGTATTTTGGATTTTTTGATGCTTCTTTCAAAATAGACATCGCATCTTTATCTGTCCTTTTAATCAATTCATTAAAACTTCCCCAAGTGGTACGATCGCTTGGAATTTCAGTTTGATTAAGCCAGGTTCCATTTACGTATTGGAAAAAATCCTGACTCGGACTAATTTGGGTATTCATGTAAGACACATTAATACCAGGCTCTTTTGGAGCAGCGTTTTGAGCATTAGCAGCTGTAAATGATAACATTACAGAAAAAGCACAAAACAACGGTTTACTAAGTTGTTTTTTCATTAATTTATATGTTTCGAGTGTTTATACAAACATATTGTTAATATTGATAACTTCATGTTAAAATTTTTGCAATAATCGAGGCAATAAATTCTGTTATTTCATTCTAATAGAAACTATCAATTATTTTCATGAATTAAAACGCTGTTTCTCTGCGATAATTGAAATTGTTTTTGGAATATTTGTTTATCAAATTATACTCAAAAATGAAAGCAAAAATTCAGAATGCCTTTTCCGGAAAAATTGAAGCTATTGGTTTACCCATTTTGGCAGTATGCTGGGTAAGTTTTTTTTGGGGAACGACCTGGCTGGCGTCAAAAGAAGGTGTTAAACATATGCCGGCTCTGCAGCTTGCTACCATTCGCCAGTTTTTTGGCGGCTTACTGTATGTGGTTTATTTTGTTCTGAAAAAAGAGCCGTGGCCAAAAGGAAAACAATGGCGTACTATTATCATTTTGAGTTTTCTGAATTTTGTTTGCAGCAACGGCTTAAGTACCTGGGGCGTAAAATATATGACAAGCGGACTGGGCGCCATCATCAGTGCGCTTTTTCCAGTCTGGATTATCATCATCAATTTCTTTAATGGAGAACGAATTGCCAAAATGGCTTTACTGGGAATTTTAATCAGTTTTGGCGGAATTTGTGTAATCTTTATTGATTATATCGCCGATTTTTTGAATCCTGATTTTCAATTCGGAATTTTTCTAATGACAGCGTCAACGGTTACCTGGGCTTTTGGAATTCTACAAACCAAGAAAAAGGCGGCCAGTTTTAATCCGTATTTTAGTCTTGGACTGCAAATGTTGATTTCGAGTATATTTCTTTTTGGAATTACGGAAAGCACGGGAGTTAATATTCCTATGAATGAAATTCCATCTGAATCGTGGTTGTCTATTATTTACCTGGTTATCGTAGGTTCGGTTTTAACTTTCATTGCTTTTATTTATTCGCTTCAGCATCTTCCAACAGAAATCAGCAGTATTTATGTATACATCAACCCGATTGTAGCAATGGTTTTGGGTTCGATTATTTTTGGCGAAACACTTTCTCAGGCAATTGTAATTGGTTCAGTTGTGACTTTAGCTGGTTTGTATATGGTAAATAAATCAATTCGAAAACCTAAAATTTAGTTAGCCACGAATTCACGAATTATTTTTTATTCAATTCATTAATTTTAATTCGTGAATTCGTGGCGAAAAACTCCTTGTCATTTGTTAAAAACCATTAAAATTGTGCCTTTTAAAATGGTCTTTTCGTATTTTTGCGCCAAATTATTTTTATGAAATCGCTTCTTTATAAATACCGCAAATTCTTCATTGTATTAATTGTCTTTTCGGTTGTCACTATATCTTTATTTTATTCGGCATTAAAGCCACAAAAAACACTTCCTATTTATAACCCTGCCGATGTAAACCCTGAGTTGGTTGACAGTACGATTCAGTATAAAAGTAAATACCATACCATCGCTGATTTTTCGTTTGTAAACCAAAACGGCGATACAATTACTCAAAAAAATTACGAAGGCAAAATTTATGTTGCCGACTTTTTCTTTACTACCTGTGGATCAATCTGTCCAAAAATGTCGACAAATCTTGTTGAAGTTCAAAAGGCCGTTTTAAACAATCCAAAAGTAATGCTGCTTTCTCATACTGTTTTTCCAGAAGTAGACAGTGTTTCGGTTTTAAAAGCTTATGCGGTAAAATATGGCGTTGTAGACAGTAAATGGAATTTGGTTACCGGAGATAAAAAAGAAATCTACACCATGGCCAGAAAATCCTATCTGGCTGTAAAATTAGGCCGTCCGGATCAGCTTTATGATATGGTTCATACTGAGAATTTTGTTTTGGTAGATCAAAAAAGACGCGTTCGCGGATTTTATGACGGAACTAAAAAAGAAGAAATTGAACGCCTTATTGAAGACATAAATTTCTTATCTAAAGAGTAAAATTCCTTATTTTTAGAAACATTTAGCATTTTCCAAAGTGAATATTGTCTTGGAATAGATAATTATTACCTATTTTTGCAATCTAAATTCAATCTAAATAAGCTTGCAAAATACTATCCACACTCTGAAAAAAGGCGATAAAGCCATTATCAAAGATTTTGATATAGATCTTATTCCTCTAAAATTATTAGAAATGGGTTGTCTGCCTGGCAGCTTAGTTGAATTATTGCATATTGCTCCTTTTGGAGACCCTCTATATTTAGACATTAATGGTTCACATGTTGCGATTCGTGTTGAAACTGCTCGTGAAATTGAAGTTGAACCTGTCCAAAACAATTTATAATGAGCGTTCAGAATATCAATGTTGCCCTTATCGGAAATCCTAATGTTGGGAAAACTTCTGTTTTTAATCAATTAACAGGTTTAAATCAACAAGTTGGAAATTATCCAGGAATTACTGTTGAGAAAAAAATAGGTTTTTGCAAATTACCTCATAATGTAAAAGCAAATATTCTCGATTTGCCGGGAACATATAGTTTGAACGCCAGTTCGATGGACGAAAGTGTTGTAATTGAACTTTTACTCAACAAAAACGATAAACTATATCCCGACGTTGCCGTTGTGATAACGGATGTTGAAAATCTGAAAAGAAATCTTCTGATTTTTACTCAAATAAAAGATCTTGAAATTCCGACGATCTTGGTTATCAATATGGCGGATCGTATGCAGAGCAAAGGAATTTCTTTAGATATTCCGCTTTTAGAAGAAAAACTAAAAACCAAAATTGCTTTAGTAAGTTCACGCAAAGGTTTAGGAATTGAAGAATTAAAAGAATTGATAGTTTCTTATAAAACCGTTCCGCATGAACCTTGCTTAAATGCATCGGTAATTGACCCCGAGTATTTTCAAAAATTACAGCATGCTTTTCCAAACCAATTAATGTATAAATTGTGGCTGGTAATTACTCAGGATGTCAATTTTTCAAATTTAGATCGAAATGAAATTCGCAATACTTTTACCAAATCTCATTCAGAATTAAAGCGTTTACAACAAAAAGAAACCATCAAAAGATATCAGTTTATAAATGATGTTTTAAAAGAAGGTTTAAAAATCGATACAGAAGCGGCTACTGATTTTAGAGCAAAACTGGATCGTGTTTTAACCCATAAGTTTTGGGGTTATGCTATTTTCCTTTGCATTTTATTTATCATTTTCCAGTCTATTTTCAGCTGGTCGACAATTCCTATGGATTTCATTGACGGTACTTTTGCTTCTTTGAGCAGTTATGCCGCTGAAAAATTGCCAAGCGGTATTTTGACTGATTTAATTTCGCAGGGAATTATTCCGGGAATTGGCGGTGTTATTATTTTCATTCCACAAATTGCTTTCTTGTTTTTATTCATCTCAATACTCGAAGAAAGCGGTTATATGAGCCGGGTGGTTTTTTTAATGGATAAAATCATGCGCAAATTCGGGCTCTCCGGGAAAAGCGTTGTGCCATTAATTTCAGGAACTGCTTGTGCTATTCCGGCGATTATGGCCACACGAAATATTGAAAACTGGAAAGAACGCCTTATTACGATCTTAGTAACGCCATTCACAACTTGTTCTGCAAGACTACCCGTTTATGCGATTATGATTTCATTAGTGATTCCGAATAAACGTGTTCTTGGAATTTTAAATTTACAAGGTTTATCACTAATGTTATTATACCTTTTAGGATTCTTTATGGCGATTCTATCGGCTACAATTTTAAATAAAATTTTGAAGTTTGAATCGAAAACCTATTTCGTTGTTGAAATGCCAAGCTATAAACTGCCGCTTTTTAAAAACGTTGGAATTAATGTTGTAGAAAAAACAAAAGCGTTTGTTTTAGGAGCAGGTAAAATCATTCTGGCAATTTCGGTTATTTTATGGTTTTTGGCTTCTTTCGGACCTGGAAAAGAATTTAACGAAGCCGAAACTATCGTTAAGGAAAAATTTGCCCACACAACTTTAACTGAAACTCAGTTTGAGAATGAAGTTGCTTCTCAAAAAATAGAGAATTCATATATCGGAATAATGGGCAAGACCATTGAACCTGTAATTTCTCCATTGGGTTACGATTGGAAAATTGGGATTGCTATTATCAGTTCTTTTGCCGCACGCGAAGTTTTAGTGGGAACACTGGCTACTATTTACAGCGTTGGAGACAGTGATAATGAATCGACCATTAAAAGCAGAATGCAAAAAGAAGTAAATCCTGAAACCGGAGAAAAGGTTTTTAACTTTGCAACCGGTATTTCATTATTGTTATTTTATGCTTTTGCCATGCAGTGCGCCAGTACATTGGCCATTACTAAAAAAGAAACTAATTCATGGAAATGGCCGGTAATGCAGCTTTTCTTTATGAGTGGTCTGGCTTATATTACAGCGCTTGTGGCTTATCAATTTTTAAAGTAAAAAGTTATGGTACAAGAAATTATAGCCTTTGCAATATTACTTTTGGCAGTAGGGTTTTTAATTAAAAAATTCTTTTGGAAATCAAAAAAGAAAAAAGACTGCGGCGATGGTAATTGCGGCTGCTCGTAAAACCTTATTTCATAAACTAGAAAAAGCTTTACAGGGATTTTTAATCCTTATAAAGCTTTTTCTTTTTTTATGCTTTCCTTACTTTTTTACCGTTTTACCAACAGTTGGTTTACTGAAAATGTTACCCGAAATTTTAACTTTATGCATTCCCATGTATTCTGCAAACTCATCAAGCTGTTTTTTCAGTTCATCTTCATTTCCATCAACCGGAATATCAGCATACCATTCTAAAAGAACAGCACGTTTAAAGAAAATATTAGTCATTCTGTAATAATATCTCGGATCATCAACACTAAAACGTCTTTGAAAAAGTACAGTGCGGTTGTCGATTTTTTGATAGAAACATTTGTCTATTGAAGGCTGACATTCGTTGTTGACATAGTATTCCAAAACCGCATCAGAATAATCGATCTCGTCTTTGGCGGCAGAAATTTTTAAGGTTATTCCTTTGCGTTCAGCTACAGCCGCTTCTGAAACTATAGTAAATTTCCATTCAGGTGTACTTTCTACTGTAACCAAATCATTTCCAAATCTAATTTTTGAGGTAAGAACAGAATCCTTACCTGTAATCACCATTTCGTCTTTAACTGATACTTGTGCCAAACAAAATGTACTAAATAAAACTGCAATAATTAAGTAAAGTTTTCTCATTAAATAATTTGTTTTAGGATAAGTCACAAATATATTAAATGTTAAGAAAATTACTATTTTTATTTGATGAAGATTCTATCTTATGTTATTATTTTTAAATCTTTTAAGTCCTGTTCTTAAACTATTTCAGAATTAATTTTGCAGTGTAAAAATTCATCAGAAATGACTAAGTTTGAAAGAGAAGAAATTGTAAGAGATAACAGAGTTGCAAGATTATTATGGTTTTCGATTGGATTCTTATGTGCTTTTGCATTAATGAGTGCTTTAAAATCCTAATTTCTAAACAATAAAAACAGCAGAGTTTCTAAATTCTTATAATAAAAAAACGACTTCAAAATCTGAGGTCGTTTTTTTAGTCATACTAAAATCGGATGCTATTTTACACCTTCCCATTCAGCATAAAACTGAGCCAGGAATAATTCCATAAAATGATGTCTTTCTGCAGCGATTTCTTTTCCTTTTTCGGTATTCATTTTATCTTTTAAAAGTAAAAGCTTTTCATAAAAGTGATTAATCGTTGGCGCATTATTCTTTTTATATTCTTCTTTCGTCATATTTGTTATCGGCTCAATTTCCGGGTTGTACAACGCACGGTTTTTAAATCCGCCGTAATTAAAAGCCCTTGCAATACCAATTGCACCAATTGCATCTAAGCGATCAGCATCCTGAACAATGTCTAATTCTACAGAAGCAAATTTCTTTTCAAAATTTCCGCCTTTATAAGAAATGTTTTCGATGATATTTACCACATGCTGAATTATATCTTCTGCAACATTATGTGATTCTAAAAACAAACGGGCTGTTTTTGGTCCAATTGTTTCGTCTCCGTCGTGAAATTTACTATCGGCTATATCGTGAAGCAGTGCTCCTAATTCTACAACTGTTTTATCGCAATTAGTATCTTTTGCGATTAAAAGCGCGTTTTTGTAAACACGTTCAATATGAAACCAGTCGTGTCCGCCTTCGGCATCATTTAATTTTTCTTTTACAAAAGCAATGGTTTTATCTATAAGTTCAGAGTTATTCATAAGGGTATTTTGGTTTGTGTGAAAATGGCACGCGGATAAAACAAATTAAACGGATTTACACTGGTGTTTATATTTTAAATAAAAAATGTTGATTGTCAAAGTTTTAAAACCTCAACAATCAACAATATTTTCAATATCAATTGCAAAAAATCAATTTTAAAATCTAAAATCAGAAATCTGCAATCTAAAATTTTTACAATCTAGCCGGCTCAACCCATTTAAAGATATGACTCTCAGCAGGAATTACAATTCTTTCTGAAATTTTAGCCATACGAGCCGGAAGTTTCATTAAGTAATCACGTGCTTTTTCAGCTTCATCTGTTAAGTTCGTGATTTTATCAATTTCCCATTTGTTGATTAATTTCTGCATAATTTCAACATAATCAGTTGCAGTGTAAACTCCAATACGTTGTGCAGAATCAGAAAACTGTTCGAAAGCAGAACTTATCTTTTGACCTGATTCTCTTAAGAAGTGAGCAGGCATAACAATTTTTTGCTTCATCATGTATTGAAAAGCCAGCATCATTTCACTTGGATCAATCTGAAAAATTCTGGTAACAAATTCGCTGTAAGCATGATGGTGGCGCATTTCATCACCAGCAATCATTTTACACATTTTAGACAACTTGTTATCACCAAATTTCTTTGCAATCTGCGAAACTCTGTTGTGAGAAACGTAAGTTGCTAATTCCTGAAAACTTGTGTAAATAAAGTTTTTATACGGATCAGTTCCAGTTCCAATATCAAAACCGTCGTTGATTAAATGCTGCGTAGTCATTTCGATTTCACGCATATTAACACGACCAGACAAATACAAGTATTTATTTAAAAGATCTCCATGGCGGTTTTCTTCACCGGTCCATTGTCTGATCCATTTAGACCAGCCATTTCCGCCGTTCTCCACCTGATCGACACCTTCAACATCCATTAACCATGACTCATATGTTGGCAAAGCTTCTTCGGTAATAGTGTCACCTACAAGCGTTACCCAGAAATCGTATGGCAATTCTTTAGCAATTTCGCGTAGTTCCTTTACCTCTTCAAAGAAGTTTTCTCCTTCAGAATTAGGCAGGAAATCTGACGGCTGCCAAATTTTTTCCACCGGAATTAAATACTGTTCAACGAAGCTGTCAACGTTTTTTTCCAAAAACTGCATCACTTCTAATCTAATGTTTTTTATAGACATTACTTATTTTAATTTGGGGATTTATGTTTTAGCTCGGACTAAAACTTAAACCTGTTTATACTCGTTTACTCCTTCAACTACCGCCTTTTCTGTTAATTCCATTAATTCGGCAAAATCATAATCTTTTACAGCCATTGCTTTGTGTGCCGTAAAAGTTAAGCGGTTTCCTAAACCAACCGGAAACATACCGTAACGAACCATTTTCCATGAATTATTAATACTTACCGGAACAACATACGCCGAAGGCGCATATTTGCATAGAATTTTTAAACCGCTTTGGGCAAATTCTTTTGGTTTACCTGTTTTACTACGGGTTCCTTCCGGGAAGATTACTGCTGATCTAGTGTTTTTTTCTATATATTCAGACAAGCCTTTGATTACTGGAATCGCTTGTTTAGGGTCTTTACGGTCAATTAAAACAGAACCTCCGTGACGCAGATTATACGACACACTCGGTATTCCGCTTCCTAACTCCTTCTTACTTACAAATTTACAATGAAAACGTCTAAAGTACCAAATGATTGTAACGATATCGTACATACTTTGGTGATTGGCCACAAAAATGATCGGAACTCCTGTCGGAATATTCTCTACTCCAGAAATTTTATACGTTGTTCCAACCAAATTGGTACATCTTAAAAGACACAGATTTAAATAATCGACACTTTTTTTATGAGCCTGATAACCAAAAAGATTTAGGCAGATCCATTGTATCGGGTGAAAAATAACCAGAGACAATCCAAAAAATACATAATAAATTACGGAAATTGGATATGAAATTATCTTTTGCATGCTTGAAAAAATTTGAGGTCAAAAGTAGTAAATATATTCTTAGCGATAGAAAATTTGAAAACAATAACCGTTTTTATGGTTTAATTGTACCTTTGTCGCAGAAATTGCAACTTTTTTCTGAATTAAATGAACTTTACTTACCCTAAAAATGAGCGCTTAAAGAGCAAAACCACAATTGGATTACTGTTTTCTGAAGGAAAATCGGTTTCAAAATATCCGTTGCGTTTGGTTTTCCGTCAAGCGGAAGGAAATTCAGAAGAAATAACAAAAGTCGGCGTTTCGGTTTCGAAGAAATATTTTAAGAAAGCCGTAGATAGAAATTACTTTAAAAGAGTACTTCGTGAAACGTACCGATTAAACAAACATTTGATTTTAAATAATCTGGATCAGCCTTATTCGATCATGCTTTTTTATCAGACAAAAGACAGATTATCGTATGAAGAAATCAACACCAAAACAATTCAGTTGTTTGAGAAATTTGTACAGCAGATAAACAAAACTCCTGATTCAGAAATTAAAAAGGATTTATAGGCTTTCAAAATCAACTTTGTACAACAAATCAGATAAAAGATTCTAAAAAAATTGTAGTTTTAGCACTAAATTCAAATTTTATGCGATACATTTTCTTTTTATCTGTATTTTTTTGTGTTCTTTCGGGTTGCAGCAAAGCTGAAGAATCTAAAGATGAAGTAATGTCAATTAGTGCAATTAAATTGCCTCCAAAAAATGATGCGCCTTCCTCTAATGATAAGAATTTAAATGCTCCTGAAGCTCCTTCGCCTAAAATTGAACAAAAAATCATTAAAGAAGCTTCACTTCGATTTGAAACCAATGATTTGGGAGAAACTTTCAGTCAAATCAAAAGTGCGGTTGCAGCAAACAAAGGAAATATTTTAATTGATTCTGAAGGAAAAGACTACAACTCTGTTTTCAGAAATCTTACGATTAAAGTTCCTAGTCAGAATTTTGATAATTTTATAAATACAATTTCAAAAGGAGTTTCTTATTTTGAGAGAAAAGACATTTCTGCTGAAGATGTTACAGAACAATACATTGATCTTACTACAAGATTAAAAAACAAACGAAAACTCGAAGAACGTTATCTTCAGCTATTACAAAAAGCGACAAAAATCAGCGAAATTTTAGAAATCGAAAAACAGGTTTCTATCATACGTGAAGAAATTGAAGCCAAAGAAGGTCAGTTAAAATATCTGGAAAGCAGAGTTTCTGAAAGTACTGTTACAATCGAGTTCTACAAAAACCTTCCTGAACAAGAAGCGGTGCAATTATCATACGGATCTAAACTTTGGACGGCTATTAAATCAGGATTCTTTAGTTTGTCAAGTTTTGTTATATCAATTATCAGCATTTGGCCGTTTATAATTATATTTTGTGTATTAGCCTATTTTATTAGAAAAAGATTAAAAAGAAAAAAAGAACAATCATGAATCGTTATTTCAAAAAGAAATTCATTATACCAACTGTTGCAGCGGGGTTATTATTTGTGGGAACCAGTTTCAAAGAAGACTTTTTTGAAATTGCCAAACAAATCGAAATCTTCACAACCTTATTCAAAGCTGTAAATACCAATTATGTAGACGAAACGAATCCGGGAGATTTGATGGACAAAGCCATTAAAAGCATGTTGGGAAGTTTAGATCCGTATACGGTTTACTTTAACGAACAGGATGTCGTGAATTTCAAAATCAACAATACGGGAGAATATACCGGAATTGGCGCTATGATTGCCCGCAAGAAAGACCGTTTAATTGTTCGCGAACCGTACAAAAATTATCCTGCTGACAAAGCCGGATTAAAAGCAGGTGATGAAATTATCCAAATTGGTGATGTCTTGATTGCTGATTTTAAAGATGATGCATCGCAATTATTGAAAGGAACAAAAAACACTAAAATCGCTATCAAATATCTTCGTCAGGGAAAAACGTATACAACAGAATTGGTTTTGGATGAAGTTGATATTAAATCGGTTCCTTTTTACGGAAAAATCGACGACAAAACCGGTTATATCGTTTTGGCACATTTTAGCCGAAAAGCTTCCGCAGAAGTTAAAGAAGCTTTAGAAAAACTAAAAGCTGATGGCGCAAAACAGATTGTTTTAGATTTAAGAGGAAACCCAGGCGGACTTTTGAATGAAGCCATAGACATTTGTAATTTGTTTGTTCCGAAAAACGAAGTTATCGTAACCACAAAATCAAGGATTGAAAAACATAACAATACTTATAAAACAACAAAAGAACCGATCGATACTGAAATTCCGCTTGCCATTTTAGTAAACGGAAGAAGTGCCTCTGCATCTGAAATTGTTTCGGGCGCATTGCAGGATTTAGACCGCGCTGTAATTTTAGGAAGCAGAAGTTTTGGAAAAGGACTCGTACAACGCTCTGTTGATTTAACTTACGGCACTCAGCTTAAAGTAACTATTTCACGTTACTACACTCCATCAGGCCGATGCATTCAGGCACTGGATTATGCGCATAAAGATAAAAATGGTGTTGCCCAAAAAACCGATTCTAAAAATTTCAATGCTTTTAAAACCAGAAAAGAAAGAACGGTTTATGACGGCGGAGGTGTTTTACCGGACATTGAGCTTGAAGAAGCCAAAATGAGCCCTATTACGACCGCTCTGTTGAAAAATGACGGAATATTTGATTATGCCACTACTTACTATTATAAAAATCCAAATTTAGGCGATAAAATACCTGTTGTTACAGATGCTGATTATGCTGCTTTTAAACAATATCTTAAAACAAATAAAATCAGTTTTGATACTGAGACAGAAGTTGCCTTAAAAAATACTTTGGCAGCAGCCAAAAATGAAAAAATTGACGAAACTATTGCTCCGGAATATCAACAATTATTAGCCGCATTAGAGAAAAGTGAAAACACGCTTCTTGATAAAAATCAAAAAGAAATTAAAGGTTTGATTCAGGAAGAGCTTATCAAAAGATACCAATACCAGGAAGGTTTGTATCAGTTTTATATCAAGAACAATTCAGAAATTAAGAGAGCAGTAAACGTATTAAATAATCAAACTGAATATAAAACGATTTTAAAAATGTAGTAAAATGAAACTTTCCCGGGTCCTGTTTTTGTTTTTTATTTACAATCTATCGGCGCAGCAAAAACCAATCGAAACAGTCTATTTTGATTTCGACAAGTACGATCTTACTGAACCGCAAACCAAAATTGTAAATAAATTTATAAAATCGATAGACACGGCCAAAGTCGAATCTATACAAATCTACGGCTACTGTGATGACCGCGGCACCGACGATTATAACTTCAAACTCTCGCACTATCGTGTCAATACGATACAGAATTTACTTCTCTCATCAGGATTCAGCCAAAGTAAAATTGTAATTCTTGAAGGTAAAGGCCGTGTTGTGGTTAAGGCAGACACGGTTGAAAATTTATACGAAACCCGATTACGTAATCGGCGGGTTGATTTGATTGTGGTAAAACGCAATAGTTTCTTAAAAAAAGATTATACTTCTTTTAAAGACAAACTGAAAGTAGGCGATAAAATATATCTCGAAAATATTCTGTTTGATATGGGAAGCGCCCGACTAACGAATAACTCCAAAAAAGAACTGGACAGAATTGCCTTAACTCTCCAAAAACAAAAAAACATTCAGTTTGAAATTAGAGGTCATGTTTGCTGTACACCTCAAATATACAGCGACGCAATTGACCGTGACACCAAAGAAAGAAAACTTTCCTGGAACCGGGCCAAAACCGTTTTCTATTATTTAAGCTCCAGAAAAGTTTCTAAAAACAGAATGCGTTATCAAGGCTGCGGTAATAAATTTCCATTAAAAAGAGGTGATAGTTATGACCGCCGAGTAGAATTTTTGATTACGAAAATTTAAGAATACTGGTTGTTACAAAAAAAGATTTCACTTAAAGTTTTGCTCTAAACAAAGCTGTTAATTTTTTGTATATAAACTATTTATGCTTTTAAAATAGTTTATATACAAAAAATAGAAACAATGTTGCATTAAGCACTTTAGACTATTCACGTACCATTTCAATGTGCGGAATGTCATCTTCAAGATACATTTCACTTGATTGCACAAAGCCGTGACTTTCGTAAAACTTCTTCAAATATAATTGGGCTCCAATTGTAATTTTGTCTTTATCAAAATTAGATTTGATTCCGGCAATTGCTTCACGCATTAAATCATGTCCCCATTTTCTGTCACGATAATTTTGATCGACAACTACCCTTCCAATCGATGCATTATCGAAAGAAATTCCGGCATCAAATAAACGAGAATAGGCTACCGTTTTGCCATCGTATTCACCAATCAGGTGAAGCGCTTTTTTGTCCTTACCATCAAGATCTAAATAAACACAGTTTTGCTCTACTACGAAGATTTCGCTTCTTAGTTTTAATAAATCATATAGCTCGTTTGCAGTTAATGCCTCAAATGGCTTTATTTTCCATTTTAATTCCATGGTATATTTTTCTTTTTATTTAATAGTGATGAAAGACAAAATTACGCCAAATATCATCAAATAGAAATCCCGACTTCATTTTGTATCAAGTCGGGATTCTATATTTTTTCTTAAGATTAAAACTAAGCTTTATTATTTCTTTTTCATTACAATTTCCATGCTTTTAAACTCTTTCCCATTTTTTACGTCAAACATTTCCATTTTACGTGTCGTGGGATCTATAATAGTATAAATCTCTCTGTATGGAGATTTCTTTCCGTCCATAGGATTTACCATCTCCCCTTTCAGCTCCATGCTTTTTGTAGCTTCATCATATTTTCCGGTTGCCACCATCATTCCGGTTCCCATATTATCGATAAAGGTAGACGTGAATTCTTTACTTGCGTTGTTATAAGCAAGAGTACTTTTTCCTTCAAACGGAGCTCCCATAATTTTTCCCTGATAAGTTGCTTCCTGATAGCGTCCGCCAAGAATCATTTTAATATTAGCTACAGAAGTTGATTTTTCAGGTTTGCCATCTGGTTCGTACCAAAATGTCATTTCACAATTCCATGTTCCAACTTCGTCAGCCATTAATTTGTGTGATTCTCCCGGAGTAGCATAAGCCTGCCATGCTTTTGCAGCTGCCGCAGAATCTACAGGAGCTTCTGCAACTGGTTCTTCGGTTTTAACACTATCTGAAACAGTGGCGGCTGGGGTTTCAGTTTCTGATTTTACTTCTTTTTTACACGAAATAAAACATAGTGCAATAATTGCTAATGTTGCGGTTAACTTTTTCATAAGCATTTGTTTTTATGTTTGTTACAAAACAAAAGTAAGAAAAATATTAGTCAACATGGTTTCAGGTATAAAGTTTCAGGTTTATATACTTTTGAGTGATCTCAAACCGTATAAGCAGGCAAGACAACGAAAAGAATTATAAAATCTTTTTGGTCAAAAAACTTGAAACCTTAAACTTGAAACAAACATTAACGCTTGTCAATTTTAACCGATTTTATAATCGCTTCAAGATTCAACATTAAATCACGTTCCTGATTTGAAGGCGAATAACAAAAACCTTCGATTACCAAAATTCGATTGTAAACAGGATCTACAATTGCATAGTTAATGAAAGGTCCGGCCATGAAATCGTTTTTAAGTTCCCACGTTCCTTTTGTTTCAAAAGCTTCTTTTCCGTCAAGAGACGTATTTGAGAAATACGGTGCGTACGCTTCTCCCGTAATCATTCTTGTTTTAGGCTCGCGTCCTTTTATGTAATAACCAACAGAATCACGCATTTTGATAATATTGCCTATGACATTTCCGCGTGTTTTGAAATTGTTGAGTGGAATTTGATAAATCAATAAACTTGTATTCCCACTGATTATGTCTTTTTTTAGCCAGATAAAATTCTTTTTATGAAGCATATATACATATCCGGTTGGAATTTGAATATCGATATGGAATTTATTTTTTATTACAGCCGGATTTAAAAGTGACTGCCTGTTATCTTCCTGAATTTTTTCAATTTCGGCATCGCGAATCATTTTGATAATCTGCGCCGAATTTAATTCGATACTGCAAATAATATCATCGACAGATTTTCCGTAAATGCGAAAAGTATTATGAGGAAGTGCTTTACTATGTGTAATTTCAAACTTTTCTACAGCTGATTTTTTTACCACAATAATACTGCGGCTGTCAGTTACGAAACCTTCAAGAAGTTTTGCGGGATATTGATTTATTGTAAAAAGCGGCTCTTCCTGAGTTAAGCCTAATACGGGCGAAGCAAATTTATTTCGAATACTGTCGCCTACTTCTCCATACCATAACTGATCGTCAATTATAATAGAAATTGTATTTGTTTTTCCAGAAACAGGCTCTTGCTGTTTATCTGTTTTAAAACAAGAAATCAGTAGAAACGGAAGTATTATAAATAAAAAATGGGTTTTATTCATTTTCTTAATTTATGAAATAAAACCCAAATTTAGTTAAGATTTTGAATTATCCGTTTATTTTAAGTTTCATTCCAGGTTTAATATCTTCATCTTTAATACCATTCCATTTTTTAATATCTGAAATTGTTACTCCAGGATATTTTTTAGAAATGCTGTATAAAGAATCACCTTTTTTAACGTAATAATCTTCACTTGTATTTTTTACTGATGGCGCTTTCTTTTTGAAAGAATCTACAGAATTTGAAGCAATTGCTGTTGAAACAGGCTCTTGTATTTCTGTAACTATTTTAGAAACTACTAATGTTTTTCCTAAACCAATATTGTTAGAGCTAAGATCATTTAACTCTTTTAACTCCGCAATAGTCGTACCGAATTTTTTAGCAATGCTTCCTAAATTGTCTCCGGCTGCTACAGTATACTCAACTGTTTGTATTGAAACTTTATCTTTTTCATCTGCAGAGGCAACTGCTTCTTCAGTATTTTTCTCTATAACTGGTAAAGCTTTTGGCTCTTTAACCACTTTTTCAGCAGAATCTTTTTCTGATTTAATTTTCAATGTTTTTCCTAAGGCAATAGAATTTGATTTCAGATTATTCCATTTTTTCAAATCAGAAACATTCACATTGTATTTATCAGCAATTGAGCCTAAGTTATCTCCTTTTCTAACTTTATAAAACTCGATATCTTTTTGAATTTCTTTTTGAACTTCTAAAGATTTAGTGTCTTTAACCGGTTTTCCTTTTGGAGCAATTTTCATTGCTAAACGAGATGGAATCGTTTTGTTTTCTGATTCGTATTTTACGTAAGCGTAAATTTTATCTTCGTTAGAAACAAATGTTGCGATTTTGTCTTTTGGTAACCGCAGGAAATTCTGCTCGCCATGATAAGCAGGCACAACATTTAATTTATATGAAGGATTCAAAAGCTGCAACTGCGATTCCGGCATATCTAATAAATTGGCAATCTGCTTAAATGACATTTCATTTTTAATTGCTATTGTGTCTGTCTCAAAGTTTTTTACTACAGCCCTTTCAGGATTGATTCCGTGTTCTTTATGATATTCAAAAAGGTACATTGTAGCATAAAAAGCCGGAACATAACCTTGAGTTTCTTTTGGAAGATAATTGCGAATATCCCAGTAACCTGTTTTTCCACCAGAACGACGAATCGCTTTTGTTACGTTTCCAGGACCTGAATTATAAGAAGCCAGAACCAATTCCCAATCATTAAAAATGTTGAACATTCTGGTCAAATAATCAGAACATGCTGCAGTAGCTTTAAGAGGATCGCTTCTTTCGTCGATATAAGAATCGATTTTTAAAGAGTATTGTTTTCCGGTTCCGTACATAAACTGCCAAAGTCCGGTGGCGCCCATTCTAGAAACTGCTTTAGGATTTAAAGCAGATTCTACAACGGCTAAGTATTTTATTTCCAATGGAACTTTTTCTTTTGCGAATGTTTCCTCGAATATTGGAAAGTAGTATTCTGATAAAGCCATTAATCGTGAAAATGATTTTTTACGATTTTTTAGAAATGACTTTATTATATTTTCTAATCCTTGATTGTATTCAATTTCAAAAGGTGATTTTGCATTCATTGCCGCCAAACGCTCTTTTAGCAGTTCAGTTGGCAGCTCTTCATCTACAGTAACATCTTTATTAATTGTTTGAATATCTTTTGTCAAATCATCGTAGATATCTAAACTTACCAACTCATTCATCCAAAGGCTGTCAACTTTTGCTGCCAGATTATCTTTTTTGAATGTGCCTTTAATAGAATCTAAATAAGACAACTTTACTTCGGGCCTTATTTCCTGAGAGACTTCGGCAGATTGCTGCGCAAAGGCCGTCAGGGAGAACAAAGCGGTTACCGCTAATGAAATTTTCTTTACAATCATATAACATTTTTTTAAAATTCTATAAATCAGACTATTATAGAAACGTTATTTTTGCAAACTTATAAAGTTTACCGCTTAAATATACGCAAAAAAATGTTAATTGTGATATTTTAGTCTAAAATCGCTGCAATTCCAGGTAAAACACGACCTTCTAACATTTCAAGCATTGCCCCTCCACCAGTAGAAACATAACTCATTTTTTCTTCAAAACCGAATTGTTTTACTGCTGCAACTGAATCTCCTCCTCCAACTAAAGAAAATGCTCCGTTTTGAGTAGCTTCTGCAATAAAATCACCTAAAGCGATAGTTCCTTTTGAGAAAGTTTCCATTTCAAAAACACCTAACGGACCATTCCAAAGAATTGTTTTTGATTCTAAAATTACTTTTTTGAAGTTTTCTAATGATTTTGGACCTGCGTCAAGACCTTGCCATCCATCAGGAATTGCAGTTACGTCTACAATTTGTGTGTTTGCTGAGTTTGAGAAATCATCAGCAGCTACAACATCAACAGGAATATGAACCTGAACATTTTTCTCTTTTGCTAATCTTAAGATTTCAAGTGCTAAATCTAATTTATCATCTTCGCAGATTGATTCACCGATTTTTCCGCCTTGAGCTTTGATGAATGTAAAAGTCATACCTCCACCAATAATCATGTGGTCAACTTTATCTAAGATATTTTCGATAACTGTAATTTTAGAAGAAACTTTAGAACCTCCTAAAACAGCAGTAACTGGTTTTACACTATTATTAAGTACTTTATTTAAGCTTTCGATTTCTTTTGCTAATAAAGTTCCAAAAGTTTTATCATTTGGAAAAAACTGTGCAATGATTGTTGTCGAAGCGTGTGCTCTGTGCGCCGTTCCGAAAGCGTCGTTTACATAAATATCTCCTAATGAAGCTAATTCTTTTGCGAAAGCAACATCTCCAGCTTCTTCCTCAGCGTGGAAACGTAAATTTTCAAGTAATAAAACTTCTCCAGGCTGTAAGTTTTTAGCAACTGTTTGAGCTGGTTCACCAACACAGTTTTCAGCAAACTTAACTTGTACTCCTAAAATTTCAGAAGCTGTTTTTAAGATATGTTTTAAAGAGTATTTTTCTTCTGCACCTTTTGGTCTTCCTAAATGCGACATTAAAATAACACTTCCGCCTTGAGCTAAAATAGCATCAATCGTAGGTTTTGCAGCTTCAATACGTGTTGTATCAGTTACATTAAAATTCTCGTCCAGCGGCACATTAAAATCAACACGGATTATTGCCTTTTTATTTTTAAAATCGAAATCGCTTAAAGTTTTCATTTGATATTTTTTTTAGTTTTTTAGAAAGAACAACAAATATAGAACTTTTCAGCTACCAATAAATTCGAATAAAGTAAAAAAGAAGGGATAAAAAGCACGAAAACGTTATAAATTCACAAATAAATTGGTTTATTAAATATTAAAAACAATTAATTGATAGCAATTTCATATTCATATATATAAAAAAACCTTTCCTGTTCACAGAAAAACAGAAAAGGTAAAAAATGAAATAAATTAATTTTTTGTTTTTGGAAGTTGAATTAGTCTTCTGTCTGAATATAACAAATAGACAAATTGTTCTGAACCGGAAACATAATGGTTTCGTATTCATTTTTGTTTTCAATGCTTTTAGAAACAAGATAGCTTCCTTCAATAATCCCGAAATAATACAACAAAGGCGAATAAAATGTGATACCGATTTTATGTTTTGACGAATCGGTCACGTCTGTGTTTATGATATCTAATTGATAATTAATAAATGGGAAATAATTATTACCTAAAACATCAGTAACTCGATAAAAATTTCCTTTTAACTGCTCAACATAACCATTTGCAGCAATTCCGGTTAAGAAATGAAGCTGAACGGCTTTTTCGTTTACACTTAATAATTCTCTAAATGTGTTTTTAGGATTTTCTGCTGAATTATACTGCTGACTCTGCATTTGATATTCTTTGAAAGTGTCTTCAAAAACATATTGATCCCAAAGAAATGTTGACGATTTATCAATCACGATTCGATAGGCTAGTTTTATCTTTCTTATTTTCATAATCAATGATTTAATGGAACTTCGATAACAAGCAGAATTGCATTTTCTGAAAGTGCCTCCCATTCAATTTTATGGGTTACTTTTAGTGCAAGTCCGTCTTTTGCTTCTAAAAGTCGATCTTCAATTTCAAAAGCTCCGCTTAAAACAAATGCAAAAACACCATTTCGAGGATTCTTTAATGTAAAAGTACCTTCTTTTCTACCATCAAAAAGCCCAATAAAGCCAAGTGCTCTTTCTATTTCAAACAAAGGCTGAAGCTTATTGTGCGAATTCAAATTGAACTTATATTGCTCAAAATAGTTTTTGAAATATTGTTTTCCCATGTGAAATTCAAGTTCTAAGTAACTTACATTTTCAGTTTCATAGGGATTGAAGATTTCAACTTCTAATTCGTCATCTGCAGCGAGAACCCTGATTTGATCTACATGCACAAATTCGGCATTACCAATATTATCCTTGTATTCAATTCCGCCGAATAAGGGCAGAATAATCACATTTGTTTTAGAATTTATAAATCGGGTAATACGTTGTTGGGGCGCCAGTATAACCTCATTCAAAATTTTTAATGATCCAAATGCATTTCGGGATACATCCTGATAATGTTCAAAATTAAAAGTCGAAAAGCAATTGTGTTTTTCTGAATGGAAAACACCTCTTGAATCTGACTTGTAAATTTGTACCGGAATCTGCGCTATCATTATAACCTATTTTAAAATCTAACTTGAAACGTTTATGGTGTGCGTTAAAACAAAACCTTCACTAACACTTCCGGTAACGGTTCCTAATTCGTTGGCAACTGAATCTGAAAAAACATTGTCTGATGCGTTATAAGTATAGCCAGACATTCCTTTTGTATATCCGTTTGCACTTGATGCGTTTACTAAAGCAACTGCGCTGTTTGTTCCTTCCGGAAAAGCAATTTGGGTTACTAATAAAGAAGTTCCGCTTGAATTATAGATGTGAACATGAATATGAGTGGCTCGGCCAGAGTACCATCCCGGAAAAATAGAAGTGAAAGTAACCAGTCCGTTTTCGTCTGTAGTTTGTCTTCCTCTTAAAAAATGAACTGAGGTATAATTAACAGACTGCATGGAAGTTCCGCCATATTCAGAATAATAACCGTCTTTATCGCAATGCCAAATGTCTACGATTGCATCTTTTAAAACGGCACAACTTGCTTTTGTATTTTTGATGGTGATTTTAATGGTGAAAGCTACTCCGGTTCTGTCCATTACAATATTTGATTTTACCAAAGTCGATGGCGAAATAGTTGGAAATGGTCCTGCTGTTTCTGATGGTGTTACGGAACAATCTCCTGATGATGAACCTGAACCAGAAGAAGAACCAGAACCTGAATCTGTGTCGGTTGAAGAATCTGATGAACCATCATCATTATCCTGACTACATGAATTTATTAATGGAATGGCTAATGAACCAATTCCTACTAAACCCAAACCTCTTAAAAACTCTTTTCTTTCCATTTTTTTGTCTTTTAAATGTTATTCAATTAAATGATTAACAGTTATTTTGAGATAAAATTATTGGAAATTTAGGCGCTGTAAAAAGTTTGAGGTAAACGTTATTATTTATGAGGTAAACTGGAAAATAATTATTTTTTGTAGTAAAAATCTTCAAACAAAAACAATCTTATTTTTGATCTAAGAGTTTTAGGAAAGGTTCTTCGTAACTGGCACTTATTGGAATTTCGGCCTGACCGATATAAATAACCTTGTTTCTAATTTTGGATATTTTAGAAATTGGAATTATAAACGAGCGGTGAACTCTTATGAATTCTGTTTCGGGAAGTTTTTGAAGAATTGCTTTTAAGGTCATTCTGGCCACTACGGTTTTTTGATTTTGAATATGAATTTTCACATAATCGTCTAAACCTTCAATATACAATATATCTGAAAACAAGATTTTTATAAGACTATAATCGGCGCGGATAAAAAGATATTGCTGCTCGATGTTTTGGTTTTGGAGTTTCCATTGAGAATACGCTTTCTCTACTGCCTGCTGAAACCGTGATAGTGAAATTGGTTTTAGTAAATAGTCTGTGGCACTTAAGGTGAAACCTTCAACAGCAAATTCAGAATAGGCTGTTGTGAAAATTACCATCGTTTTATGCGGCAGTTTTTTGTAGAAATCTAAACCGGAAATCGATGGCATGTTGATATCGAGAAAAAGTAAATCGACAGGATATTTTTTAAGATATTTAAAAGCTTCATCAGATTTCGTGAAAGTTTTCTTCAGTTCAATGTAATCTATAGTATCGCACAAACTCTGAAGAATTTCTAATGCCAATGGCTCGTCATCTAATGCTATTGCTTTTATCATCGTATTTTAACGCTCAAATTTACAATGTACTTTTCTGCTGAATCTTCTATTAATAAAGCGTGTCGGTTTGGATAAACTAATTTTAATCTTTCGATTGTGTTTTGTAAACCAATTCCGGAATCAGACTGTACAGAAAATGTTTTTTTATTAGAAACGTATAAAGTTAGTGTTTCTTCTTCAATATCAATTTTAATCGTAATTTCTGATGTTTGATCCGGATTGACTCCGTATTTGAATGCGTTTTCTATAAATGAAATCAAAATAAGCGGTGTTATTACCTTTCCATATGTATTTCCGGTTACGTAATAATCGACATTTACGGTATTTCCTAAACGTGTTTTTTGGAGTGAAATATAATTGCTTATGTAATTGATTTCCTTGTTTAAGTCAATTTCTTCATCATTTGAATTGGTCATGATGTATCGCATCAACTCCGAAAGCTGAACTACTGCATCTGGAGTTTTGTCGTCTTTTTTTAAGGCCAGGGCATAAATGCTGTTTAGGGTATTGAATAAAAAATGCGGATTGATCTGCGCTTTTAAAAAGGCTAATTCTGATTTTACTTTTTCTTTTTCTACATTTTGCAGCCTGCCGGAAATAGCAAAAAGTAAACTTGAGATTACACCTATTAAATATACAAGTGCGGTGTGTCCATATTGTGTTGGCGGACCTCCGGCAAATTCAAATGACATAGGTTCATTTCTATGCGGCGGTGGCGGAAATCTTCCTTCAAATGGTTTTGGATGAATTGGGAATTTTCCTGAATGATATTCAAAATCTAAAAAGTTTCTGCTTGGATGATCTAAAACAGTTGATATCCAAAGAAAAAATAAAAGAAAAATGACTATTATGAAATAGTACAGCAGTTTCTTTTCTGAAAAATATAATCTTGGAATTAGATAATAGTAATTGATGTAAAAGAAACAAAGAAGTGTAAAATAAATAAACAAATATATGCGGTCATGCGGGTTTGTGTACAAATGCGGTAATGAAAAAACGGTATTTGTAGACGTGAACGCATACGGCAGAAATAAAAAAGCGAGGCACAGAACTAAGTGTTTCGCATAAAATGAAAATTTTGCTTTCATGAATCAAATTTGATTTATACCGTTTTGAAAAACAAAATGATACGATTCAAATTTAATGCTATTGAATGTTTATTTCAAATTATTGCGGTAAAAACACATAATGTTGCGACTCGCTTTATAATATTGAGACTTTTCAGTCTTATAAAATAATCGTCAAATGGCGATTAATCGTGAACCGGACTCTGCGTACAAGGACAGTTACTGATAGATTGTAAGAAATCGAATCCGATGGTTACAACGTGTGTACCTGTATTGTAGTTTCCTAAATCGTTGAACATAACCTGGTATGAATACCCAAAATAGAATTTAGATTTCATGAAACCTGCCATTGGCCCAACTGATAATGGTTTTGGAAACTGGTCATTTAAGAAACGATATGAAACTCCAATCCAATAGTAATCTTCATAACGATTGTATCTTCTGTATTTGAAGTTGATATCGGTTGTTGAACGCTGGTCACTTGCAAAATACTGGAAGAAAACTGAAGGCTCATATTCTATACGGCTATTTTCTGCATCGCGGAAAACATATCCCGTATAAACCTGATAATTTGAAAGTAAGTTTGGTTCTACTCCTCTGTATTTATCAGTGTTTTTCTTCAAAACGTTATTAGCATTAAAACTCAAATAGAAATCTTTATTACGGTATAAAGCACTAATGTCAAAGTTATTATTTGCATTGTATCTGTTATCTGTAACCGTAGGATCTATAACCGGATGTTCAATTGTTGTATTGAATTCATCAGTATCAATTCTAAACGTATTGAAGTTGTATGAAATACCAAAAGATAAATACTGCTTAGAATAATAATCCAGAATAAGGTGGTGTGCAAAAGAGACTTTTGCTCCGGTTTGTCTAGTGTATCCGTTTTTATCGTTGTATAACGAAATACCCACACCCGAACGGTCTAAAATTCTAAAATCGGCATATAGCGATTGGTTTTGCGGAGCATCTTTAATTCCAACCCATTGTGTTAAACCATTAGCTCTAATTCTAAGGTTATCGCCAATACCTGCATATGCAGGAGAAAGCACGAAAGGGTTATCAGCAAGATACTGCGTAAACACTGGTAGGTTTAACTCTTGGCTGTAACTTGTTGTTACAGCCATGAGTACTAAGGATAAAATAAACTTTTTCATTTTAATAATTTTTTTAGATAACATCATGGGGCTATTATTTTGTTATCTGTATAAAGTGAAGTGTCCAACAAACTCTCTTGAATCATTCACATCATTTAGTTTAAGAACATACCAGTAATCACCTGTTGGTAATTCCTCGCCATTGTATCTACCATCCCATTTTTGACCATAATGATATTTAGCAATTTGACGTCCGTATCTATCGAAGATCGCAAACTCAAGATTCGTGTAAATATTTGTACAGCCAGGTCCCCAACCATCGTGAGTTCCGTTTGGTGTAAAGTAATTGTCAAGACAAACATCAATATAAGTCATTGGAACTACAATTGTGTCTATACATCCATTTTGATCTCTTACTGTAATTGTATAATCTCCAGATTTGTAGATTTTGAATTTAGTATCAGATGTAAATGGTCCTCCTTCGAAACTGTATTCGTAAGCTGGTTTTCCACCAATTGCAGTTACAGAAATTATGTTCATCTCTGGTTGTCCTGCAGCTAATTGAATATGTAACTTATCAAATGCTTCGATAGTGAAACTTGCTGTTGGCTGGATACATCCGTTAGTATGTCTAGCATAAATTACGTGTGTACCTGGAACTACATCTTTAAATTCATTTTCTAACTGGAATGGACCAGCGTTAGAATCTAAAGCGTAATCAACATCAGCAGGGTCTACAGATGGATCGATAGTTACTGTTACTGTATTAGTTTCACAACCATATACAACTTCCGCAATCGGATCAATGTCAACTGCTAGTGGAACAAGAACTTCAATTTCATAAGTACAACCATTTGTATCTTTTACATAAGCTGTATGGTTACCTCCTGCAAGACCATCAAATGTATGCTGAGCTCCAGTAATTGGAGTAAACGGTCCATTTGGTAAATCAAGGCTTACTGTGTATGGAGCTGTTCCACCAGTGATATCAATAGTAAACTCACCGTTTAAGTCACCTTTACATTGCTCACCTAATATTGAACCAGGTGTAACTGCAACTGCAAGTGGCGCTGCTGGCTGAGTAATTACAACATCAGTCATAATGTAACATCCGTTTGCATCCTGAGCGATAATTGTATAAGTACCTGCTGCAAGTTTATCGAATACGCTAATTGTATCAAACTGGTTCAAGTCTGGTGAAATCGCATATTTAATAACTCCTGTTCCTCCTGTCGCGGTTACGACAATTTTACCATTGTTTTCACCGAAACAAGAAACATTTGTTGGAGTGAACTGAGCTTGTAAAGCAACTGGCGGCTCGTTGATTGTAATTGTTGCTGACGCATAGTTACAATCACCGCTATCTACTTTTACAATATAATCACCAATTACTAAGTTCTCGAAGATTCCTGTTGCCTGTGGACCTTGGATAACATTTCCTGCTGTATCTTCTAATCTGTAAACATAGTTTCCTAAACCTCCTGTAGCTTCAGCTACGATAACTCCTGTAGCTTCACCAGTACATTTCACAACTGCATTTGAAGCATCAATATCAAGGCTAAGTGGTACAATCGGATCAATTACGATTTCATTAGAAACATATCCTACACATCCTACAGCATCTCTTACGAAGTAGCTGAATGTTCCAACCCCTACCGGGAATGTAACTGATGTGTTAAATGTACCTAAGACAGTTCCGAAACCAGCATCAGTACTATAAGAGTAAGGAGCTGTTCCACCTACTGCGCTTAACGTAAGCGTTGCCTGAGTTAAACATGTTTGTGATGTAGCTTCTACTAAAGTTGGAACAACTTCTGTAGGTTCTGTAATCACAATATTTGTTGAAGTTGCAGAACAACTGAATCCGTCAGTAACAGTTATACTATAAGTTCCAGCACCTAATCCACTGAAAATTGGGCTAAGCTGTGGTCCAGAAACAATTACTGGATTTGCTGAAAGTATATTTAAAGTATACTGGTAGTTACTTCCTTGTCCGCCTGTTGGAGGATCAACTGTAATAACTCCTGTTTTATCTCCGAAACATGTTAATGAAGTAGCATTTGCTGTTGCGTTAACCACGATTGGTGCAGGAACAACTAACACTTCTGTAGCTGTTGCAATACATCCTACATTATCTCTAACATTGATAGTATAGTTTCCTGCTGATAATCCTGACCAAACATATTGAGCAGAGTAATCAACTAATGTTGTACCATTCAATACTAATTGGTATTCATATTTGTTATCCCATCCGCCTGCAGCTGAAGCAGTGATTTCTCCGTCATTATTACCTGTTACACAAGTAATATCAGATTTCGCTGTTGTTACTGTAAGAGCAGCTGTTGGCTGTTCTATTGTAAATAACGTTGTTATTGTACAGAATGGATTATTTACTAATGTAGCTACAACTGTGTACTGACCGGCAGTTAAGTTAGAAATTCTAACTGGTCCTGCATTTGCAGAAGTTCCGTTGCTTGGAACTGGTCCTGTAATTACATAGTTAAATGCTCCTGCGTCATCTGTTGGGTTTAATTGATTATCAACTATAGTTAAATCAACACTTCCGTCTGCAGTACCGTAACAGATTTGTCCGTTAACTGGAGCTACATTAATATCGAATGTGTTAGGATCATTAACATAATGAACTTGTGTAATAGAACATCCTGTTGCTGGATTCGTTACGGTAATTAAATAATTTCCGATAGTTAATCCTGTGAAAACACCATTTGTATTTGATTGATTGTATGTGTTTCCGTCTGTTCCTGCAACATTATAATTTAATATCGCTGGTGTACCTCCAATTGATGTTACAGATACTGTAATATCTTCGTTAGAAATACATGTTACAGCAGTATTTACAGCAACATTTATCTGATCTAAACGAATGAAAGGATTTACTCTAATAATTCCTGTACTAGATCCCATACATCCTTTATCATCATAAACATTTACAGTATAATCACCTCCTGCGAAATCAGATTCAGTGTAGAAATTATCAGCCCCTTTTTGAACCTGAACTCCGTTTTTAAAGAACTCATAAATTGTATAAGTTCCTGAACCACCAGTAACATTGTTTACTGTAATAACTGCATAGTTTGGCGCATTTGTACCTGCTGTACAGCTGTATTGTGCTATAACTGGCAATCCTACTGTAATTACATTTGGCTCACTGATTCTAATATCTTCAGAATCAACACATCCTCTTCCTGATGTTACTGTTACTGTATAATCTCCAGCCTGAAGGTTATCAAAAATATTTGATGTCTGAGCTGGTCTGTTTACCGCTACACCTAAAGCTGTAGTTCCTGTTAATGTGTAAGTGTAAACCGGGTTATCATTTACACCAGGAGAACTTGGGTCGATGTTAGCTGTAATAGATCCGTCAGAGTTACCTCTACAAGAAACATTAGTTCCTGTTAAAGCAAGTCCAGTAATAACTGTTGCCGGAGCGATTTCAATTGTAACACTAAAGTCACAAGTAGTTAATACGTCTCTTACTCTGATCACGTGTGTACCAGGAGCAACATTATTAAATACTGCTGGTGTAGTATTTACGATTACACCTCCGTCAAGAGTATATCTGTAGTTCGCAGTTCCTGAACCACCTGTTGCTGTTGCAGTAATTACACCGTTATTAAATGTACAGCTTGGTAATGCTGTTACTGTAGTTTCTAACTGTAATGCCGGAGTAATAGTTACTGCAGCTGTTACTGTAGTTGTACATGCGTTTGCATCTCTAACTGTTATGTCATAAGTTCCAGCAGCATTTACTGTGAATGTTGGGCTCGTTTGGAAACCAGCTCCGATGCTATACTCGTAAGGTGCTACACCTGAACCAACAGTAACTGTAAATGTATACTCACCTGCTGCCGTTGGACATTGGCTAGAAACATTAGCTGTAATTGCACTTGGTAATGGATCTACTGCAATTGTGATTGGAATAAACGTTTCACAACCTTTTGAATCCAGAACATAAGCTCTCCAGTTCAAGTTCACAGCCGGATCAAGAACAGCGTTATTACTATTTGTATAGTCAGCAGCTGTTGGTGTTCCTGTACCTGGCACGAAAGCATATTGGTAATCTGGTGTTCCTCCTGCAGCCGTTACGCTTACCTGAGCACCTGAATTACAATTAGCATTTACGTTAGTTGCCTGAACTAATGTTAATACAGCAGGTTCACCAACTGTTACAGAAGCTGAAGCTGTACATCCTGTTGTATTATCAGTAACTTGAACTGTGTATGTACCAACTGGTAAGTTTGTTAATGTTACCACTTTTCCAACCTGAGTTAAAGTTCCTGTTGTTGGGCCTCCAATTAGAGCAGCTGTATAAGCTCCTCCAAAATTGTCAACATCAAATTTCACTGATCCGTTTGAACCTCCATTACAACTTACGTCGTTGATTAACTGACCTGCAGCTGTAATGTTTACTAAAGGATCAACTGTATAGTACATATCGTCTTTACATCCGTTTGCGTCTGTTACCTGGAATAAGTAAGTATCTGCTGTTAGACCTGTAAATATTCCGTTTGCAGCTCCTGTAACATTTGTTACTGCGCTTGCTGGAGAAAGAATCTCGTAGTGTAATGCACCAACACCGTGAGAAACAGTTACAGTAACTGTACTTGTAGTGTTAGCAGCTGGTGTACACCAAATGTCTGTTCCTGTTACAGAATCAATTGTTGGTGGATCAAGTGCCGGAATTGTTACACTTACTGGTACTGCAATAATACAGTTGTTAGCATCTTTTACATAAGCTGTAACTGTTCCTGCATTGTAAGTTGTATACGTATTTGTTGCACTATAATTTGTTCCACCGTTGAAACTGTATTGGTAAGGCGCTGTTCCTGTTCCTGCAGTTACATTAATTGTAACAACAGCTGGCTGCGTTGCATTACCTGTTCCGCAAGTTAAACTTTGAGTTAATACTGCTGTTGCAGCAAGAGCAGCTGGTTCTGTAATAGTAGCTGTTATGCTTACTGATGTACATTGCTTAGCATCTTGAACAACAATGTTGTAAGTTCCCGCAGTTAATCCTGTGAATATGTTTGAAGCCTGGAAAGCTCCTCCATTGATACTGTACTGGTATGGTGTGATTCCATTAGCAGCAGTAACAATAATACTTCCGTCATTTCCACCTACACAACTAACATTTGTTTGTGTAAATGTTGCTGTTGGAGTTGTTGTTGGAGTTACTACTACCGGAATAGAAACTGCCTGACATCCCTGACTGTCTGTTACTCTGAAAGTATAAGTTCCAGCTGCAGTGGCAGTATACGGTGATGTCGCAGGGAAATATCCTCCACCATCAAAGTCAACTTCGAAACTTGTGTATGTATGAGTTCCCTGAGTTGCCAATAATGTGATACTAGCTGATCCTGCACAAGTTAAATCTTGTGTTAAAGTAGCTTGTAATAATAATTCCTGATTTAATGTATATGGACTTGAAACGATACATCCGTTACCATCTTTAATATAGAATGTGTAGTTTCCTGGTGCATTCAATACAAAGTTAGGACTAGATTGGTATCCGTTACCAATACTGTATGTTGGCGTTCCAACATAAGTTCCAGTAATTGTAATTGGAACTGGACCTCCTGTGTAGCAGTATAATCCCGCAGATGAATTGATTGTTGGCAACGCATCTGTACCAATTGTTACATTAATCATAGTTGTACATCCATTTGCATCCATAGCGTAAACATCCCATTGAGTGTTAACTGTTGGATCTAATACTGCACTTGCTACGGTATCGTAGTCTAATACGTTTGGAGTAACTCCATCCTGAACGAACACGTATTTGTAAACTGGTGTTCCACCGTTAGCTAAAACACTAACTTTTGCACCAAAATTACAATTTGCATTTACATTGCTTACTAAGTTAAGGCCTATAGCTGTTGGCTGAGCCACAACTACTGAAGCAGTTGCTGTACATCCTGTAATATTATCTGTAACCTGAACTGTGTATGTTCCCGGAACTAATCCTGTAACATTTACTGTGTTTCCAGTTTGAGTTAATGTACCTGTTCCAGCAGTTAATACCGTAGTGTAAGTTCCAGCATAATTAGCAACAGTGAATTTAACTGCACCGTTTGATTGTCCGTTACAAACTACATTGCTCACTAACTGACCTGAAACTGTAATATTAGTTACTGGGTTAATAGTGTATGATTCTTGGTAAGTACATCCGTTTGCATCAGTCACCTGGAATAAATAAGTGTCTGGAGCTAATCCTGCAAATACAGCAGATGTTTGTTTAGCTACAACAATTGGAGAAAGAATCTCATATTGTAACGTTCCAACACCATTGATTACGTTACTGATTGTAACTGTACTTGTTGTATTAGCAGCCGGAGCACAATAAATTGGTGTACCATTAATATCCATATTTGTTGGCGCATTTAACGCTGGGATAGTAATAGTAACTGGCACTGCAATGATACAGTTGTTAGCATCTTTTACATAAGCTGTAACTGTTCCTGCGTTATACGTAGTTAACGTATTTGTCGTGCTGTAATTTGTTCCACCGTTGAAACTGTATTGGTAAGGCGCTGTTCCAGTTCCTGCAGTTACGTTGATTGTAACAATTGCCGGCTGTGTTGAGTTACCTGTTCCGCAAGTTAAACCTTGAGTTAACATAGCAGTAGCCGCTAAAGCTGTAGGCTCAGTAATTGTAGCAGTTACGCTTACTGAAGTACATTGTTTAGCATCACGAACAACAATGTTGTAAGTTCCTGCAGTTAATCCTGTGAATATATTTGAAGCTTGGAAAGCTCCTCCGTTAATACTGTATTGGTATGGAGTGATTCCATTTGCAGCAGTAACAATAATACTTCCGTCATTTCCTCCTACACAACTAACATTTGTTTGTGTAAATGTTGCTGTTGGAGTTGTTGTTGGAGTTACTACTACCGGAATAGAAACTGCCTGACATCCCTGACTGTCTGTTACTCTGAAAGTGTAAGTTCCAGCTGCAGTAGCCGTGTAAGGTGATGTTGCAGCAACATATGCTCCACTATTAAAGCTAACCTCAAATCCTGTGTAAGTAAGAGTTCCTTGAGTCGCCAATAATGTGATACTAGCTGATCCTGCACAAGTTAAATCTTGTGTTAAAGTAGCTTTCAATAACAATTCCTGACGTAATGTATAAGGAGCTGAAACGATACATCCGTTACCGTCTTTAATATAGAATGTGTAGTTTCCTGGCGCATTCAATACAAAGTTAGGGCTAGACTGGTATCCGTTACCAATGCTGTATGTTGGTGTTCCAACATAAGTTCCAGTAATTGTAATTGGAACCGGACCTCCTGTGTAGCAGTATAATCCCGCAGATGAATTAATTGTTGGCAACGCATCTGTAGCAATAGTTACATCAAGTTTTACTGTACATCCGTTTGCATCTTTAGCATAAACATCCCATTGGGTGTTTACAGTAGGTGCTAATACTGCACTTGCACTATTTGTGTAATCTCCAGCAACTGGTGTAACACCGTCCTGAACAAATGCATAAGTATAGTTTGGTGTTCCACCGTTTGCTAAAACAGTAACTTTTGCACCGAAATTACAATTTGCATTTACATTGCTTACTAAGTTAAGACCTATAGCTGTTGGCTGAGCCACAATTACTGAAGCAGTTGCTGTACATCCTGTAACATTATCCGTAACCTGAACAGTGTAAGTTCCCGGAACTAATCCTGTAACATTTACTGTGTTTCCAGTTTGTGTTAATGTTCCTGTTCCAGCTGTTAATGTTGCTGTGTAAGTTCCTCCGAAGTTTGCAACTGTGAATTTAACTGCACCGTTTGATTGTCCGTTACAAATTACATTGCTTACTAACTGACCAGATACTGTAATATTAGTTACCGGAAGAACAGTATACGATTCTTGGTAATAACAACCATTAGCATCTGTCACCTGGAATAAATAAGTGTCTGGAGCTAATCCTGCAAATACTGGTGAATTTTGTTTCGCCACAACGATTGGAGAAAGAATTTCATATTGAAGAGTTCCTACACCGTTAATTACGTTACTGATTGTAACTGTACTTGTTGTGTTAGCTGCCGGAGCACAATAAATTGGTGTACCGTTAATATCCATATTTGTTGGCGCATTTAACGCTGGGATAGTAATAGTAACCGGCACTGCAATGATACAATTATTGGCATCTTTTACGTAAGCCGTAACTGTTCCTGAATTGTATGTAGTTAACGTATTTGTTGAGCTATAATTTGTTCCACCGTTGAAACTGTATTGGTAAGGCGCTGTTCCTGTTCCTGCAGTTACATTGATTGTAACAATTGCCGGCTGCGTAGCATTGCCTGTTCCGCAAGTTAAACCTTGAGTTAACGTAGCAGTTGCTGCTAAAGCTGTAGGCTCAGTAATAGTAGCCGTTACGCTTACTGAAGTACATTGTTTAGCATCACGAACAACAATGTTGTAAGTTCCTGCAGTTAATCCTGTGAATATGTTTGAACTCTGGAAAGCTCCTCCGTTTATACTGTACTGGTATGGTTCTATACCATTAGCAGCTGTAACTGTTACGCTTCCGTCATTTCCTCCAATACAGCTTACGTTAATTTGTGTAAATGTTGCTGTTGGAGTTGTTGTTGGAGTTACTACTACCGGAATAGAAACTGCCTGACATCCCTGACTGTCTGTTACTCTGAAAGTATAAGTTCCAGCTGCAGTTGCAGTATAAGGCGATGTTGCAGCAACGTATCCTCCACCATTAAAGTCAACTTCAAATCCAGTGTAAACAGTAGTACCCTGAGTTGCCAATAATGTGATACTAGCTGATCCTGCACAAGTTAAATCTTGTGTTAAAGTGGCTTGTAATAGTAATTCTTGGTTTAATGTATAAGGAGCTGAAACGATACATCCGTTACCGTCTTTAATATAGAATGTGTAGTTTCCTGGCGCATTCAATACAAAGTTAGGGCTGGCCTGGTATCCGTTACCAATGCTGTATGTTGGCGTTCCAACATAAGTTCCTGTAATTGTAATTGGAACCGGACCTCCTGTGTAGCAGTATAATCCCGCAGATGAATTGATTGTTGGCAATGCATCTGTACCAATAGTTACATTAATCATAGTTGTACAACCATTTGCATCCTTAGCATAAACATCCCATTGAGTGTTTGTTGCTGGAGCTAATATTGCACTTGCACTATTTGTGTAATCTCCTGCATTTGGCGTTGCACCGTCCTGAACAAAAGCATATGTGTAGTTTGGTGTTGCACCAGAAGCAATAACTTCCACTTTTGCACCAGAATTACAATTTGCATTTACATTGCTTACTAAGTTTAGAATTAGAGCAGTTGGCTGAGTAACAACCATAGAAGCTGTAGCCGTACATCCTGTAATATTATCTGTAACCTGAACTGTGTATGTTCCAGGTACTAATCCTGTTACGTCAACAGTATTTCCAGTTTGAACTAATGTACCTGTACCTGCAGTTAATGTTGCTGTGTAAGTTCCTCCGAAGTTTGCAACTGTGAATTTAACTGCACCGTTTGCTTGTCCGTTACAAATTACATTGCTTACTAGCTGACCTGCAACAGTAATATTAGTTACCGGATCAACTGTATATGATTTTTGGTCTTTACATCCATTTGCATCTGTTACTTCGAATAAATAAGTATCAGGAGCTAATGATGTAAATATTCCGCTCGCAGCACCAGAAACATTTGATGTTGCACTAGCTGGTGATAAAATTGCGTAAGATAAAGCACCAACACCATTTGTAGTAGTTATAGTAACTGTACTTGTTGTATTAGCAGCAGGAGCACAATAAATTGGTGTTCCTGTAATATTTGTAATTGTTGGTGGATTTAACGCTGGAATATTAACACCATTTGTTAAAGTGAAAATACATCCTTTAGCATCTTTAACTAAAACATTGAATGTTGTTCCAGCGAATGATTCGTATGTATTTGTACTTGTGTAAGTTGTTCCTCCATCAAAACTATATAAGTATGGAGATGTACCACCTGCACCTGTTACAGTTACAACAGCTTTTGTCGGTACGTTACCTGCAGCACATGTTAATGCTGTTGTAAGAGTCGAAGTCGCTGTTAAAGCTGAAGGTTGTGCAATTGTGATTGCTGCACTTGGATAAACACAAGATTTAGCATCTCTTACAGTAATAATATATGAATTTCCTGCAGCTAATCCTGTAAATACATTTGACGTTTGGAAAGCTCCACTATCTAATTGATATTCATAAGGACCAACTCCTGAAGTAACATTTACAGTAATTGTTCCATCTGCACCACCATTACAGCTAACATCTGTTTGAACAGTTGTAAATACTGTAGACTGAATAGGGTCTAAAGTTAAAGTTGTTGTTGCCTGACATGCCACTGGTAATTTAGCATCACTAACTCTAAAGATATAGTTTCCTAGAGCTGAAGTTGAAAGAACATTACTTGCCATAGTAGTATATGTCATTCCTCCATCTGTAGAATATTCATAAGTATAAGCTGTATTGTAACCTCCAGTAGCTGTCAATGTAATTTCAGCGTTTGGAGTTGCAGTACAATCTAACTCTTTAGTTAATAGAGCATTTAATTGTAATTGTGGCTTAACTTCATAAGTAGTTGTAGCTGTACAACCGTTTCCGTCTTTAATTACTAATGTATAAATTCCAGAAGCATTAAATGTAAAGTTTGGACTTGATTGGAAAGTACTTCCGTTTACACTATATATTGCTCCTCCAACAATTGCAGGATCAACGGTTCCTGTAATTGTAAATGTGAATGGGTTTCCATCATAACAAATTGTTGCTGGTGCTGTAATAGTAGGATCAGCATCTTTGTTTAATGTTACGGCTGCAGATTTGATACATCCGTAAGCATCTTTTGCGTAAGCAATATAGCTTCCTGCATCTCTGTTGAAAGTATTTGTAGCCGCCCAACCTGCTGTAGCCGCTGTAGGTACAGGGTCTGAAGCAAGCAATAATAAATAAGTATATGGAGCTGTTCCGTCTTTTGCAACAGCAGTGATTATACCTGAATTTGCGTTACAATTAGCATTTTTAGTAACTGAAGCCGTAACTGATAAATCAATAGCCGATTCAGTAATATTAAATGTATTTGAAGCAATACTACAACCTGCATTAGTAGCACCAGCCGTTTCTCTAATTACAACAACGTAATTTCCGAAACCTAAAGCACCAAGATTGTTTATCACAAGATTTCCATTTGCCGGAATAGTTCCTGTTCCTGTAAATCCAGTACTAACCATAGTGAAAGCATTGTAGATTTCGTAGCTTATTGGCGTAGCAATTGGATATGTACTGTTTATTGTAAAACTAACATTACCGTTATTGCTTCCTCTACAAGTAACATTATTAGATGTTAATCCGCTAACTGTTAAAGTAGAATTTGTAGGGATTGGCATTGTCGCTGTTTCATAATAGTAACAACCTGTACCCGCATCATGTACGATAAAAGTATATTTAACACCTGGCAATAAGTTTGGTATTGTTGTTTTTTTACTTCCCGGATTTACTCCTGGAGGAACTCCTACAACGTCTTCATCATACCATGGTAAAGTAGTTGGGCCTGTATAAACCATTCCCGGACCTGTATAAACAGCGAAGTGGAATGGACCATTACCTGTAATATTAGTAGACGCAGCACCAATAGCTACAACTGCTGATCCTAATGAAGAACAGTCAGCTGGCGGAGCTGTTACCGTAATATCTAAATCATCTGGCGGTGAAGCAACAAATACATTTTGTTGAATATTTGTACATCCATTCGCATCTGTAATAATGATTTGATATAAACCAAAGTCAACAACTTCAAATACTGCTGTAGCACCTGTTTGACCTGTAATTTGTTTGTTATATCCGTTTACTCCTGTTACATGGTAGGTATAATTTGGTGTTCCACCTGTAACAGAATTAATTGTAATAGACCCTAAAGAAACACCACCTGCACCACAAGTAATTGGTGTAACTGTATAACTTAACACAATTGGTGTTGGCTGAGCAATTGTAATGTTAAATGTATCTGTACAACCTTTTGCATCAGTTACAGTAACTACATAATCGCCCGCAGCTAAACCAGATGTTTGTGAACCGTAGTTAACTCCAGTCGTAGTATTTAATACAGTATATACAAATGGAGCCTGACCTTTTGTATTATCGATAGTAATAGCGATTGCTGCTGTAGCATCACCATTACAGTTAATGCTTTGTGTTTGTACAACTCCTGTAATTTCAGGTAATACTGGTGTAGTAACCGTAATTGAAGAAGATGTAGCTGTACATCCTCTAGAATCTGTTACTGTAAAAGTATAAGTACCTGCTGTACTTGTAGTAAATACATTTCCAGCAAATGTTCCTGTATTAGGAGAAGCTGTATAAGTAAATGGTCCGAATCCTCCAGCTGGAGTCAAAGTAATTTGAGCATCCGTCGGTGCAGAACATGTAATGTCTTTGTCTAATACTGCATTTAATGTTAATGCGTTATTTACTATAACAACATTACTATCAGCAGTACATCCGTTACCATCTTTAATCTTAATAGTATAACTTCCCGGAGTAGTTACAACAAATGTATTTCCAGCCTGGTAAGAAGCTCCGCCATTAATACTGTAGCTTAATGGAGCCACTAAACCTGTACCTGGAGTTGCCGTAATAGTATAGCTTCCTACACCAAAACACTGACCTGCTGCAGAAGCTGTAACAGTTGGTGAAGGATCTTTTGCAATTGTGATGTCAACTTTAGTTGTACAACCATTAGCATCAATTACATAAGCATCCCAGTTTAGATTAACAGCTGGGTCTAAGTTTGCTTTATTGTTATTAGAATAAGCACCTACCGGAGCTCCATCCTGAACAAATGAATATCTGTAAACCGGTGTTCCTCCTGCTGCTGTAATCGTAACCGCTGAAGTACTTACAAAACAGTTTGCATTAACTGCAGCGTATGTTGCAGATAAAGCTGCTGCCGGCTGATTAATTGTTATTGAAGTATTAGCTGTACAGCCTGTTACTTCATCTGTAATAACAATTGCATACGTATTTGCAGTTAAGTTTGATAAAGTTACTGTAGCTGAACTAACTCCTGTTACAGCAGTACCACCATTAACTGTATAAGAATAAGTAGATCCGAAACCAGAAACGTTTAATCTGATAGATCCTGTATTTCCTCCATTACATAATACATCACTTAATTTACTAGCCAAAACTGTAATTGGTGTTACAGGACTAACTGTGTAAGATTCTGTATAGTAACATCCGTTTGCATCTGTAACTTTAAACATATAAGTACCTGGCGCAAGATTTGGGAAGGCATTAGATGTTTGTTTAGCAATGATTACCGGAGATGGAGCAATTGTTTCGTATTGTAAAGTTCCAACACCATTAGTTGCCGTTAAAGTAACTGTAGTTGTTGTAGCCGTACAAGTAACTGCTGGATTTGCAAAAGTTAAATCTGTTGGAGGGTTCAGTCTCAATAAAGTTCCTGATCCTGTTACTGGACATCCTTTTGCATCTCTAACTGAGTATGTATATGGCTGATCAGCTCCATTATCGTTTAATGTTAAAACGTTGTTTGAGCTGTATCCGCTTCCGTTGAAGCTGTATTCGTAAGGAGCAGTTCCTGTTCCTGCTGTAACATTTACTGTAACAGTTCCTGCAACTTTTCCGTTTGAAGCATTACAAGAGAAAGGAACTACTGTAGTTGTAGCAGCTAATGTTAAAGGCTGTGTAATGGTAACTGCCACTGATCCAGTACAGTTTTTACTGTCTCTTACATAGAAAGTATAAGTACCAGCTGCTAATCCTGTGAATACCGGATTAGTAGTAAATGGTCCTGCAACATTGCTGCTATAAGTAAATCCGCCTGATCCTCCAGCTCCTGTTAAAGTAACTGAACCATCAGCAGCAGCATTACAGCTTGCATTTACCTGAGCAGCTGTAACTGTTGGGTTTGAAATTGGAGATACTGTAACAACTGCTGTTCTTGTACAGCTGTTAGAATCTGTAATTACAAACGTATAAGTGTCTGCATTTGCAGGTGTCACTGTATATGTAAATGTTGGCCCTGCAATAGGTGCACTTGGAGCACTTGGAGCACCAGCACCTTTTTGTACTGTATAAGTATAGGTAGATCTACCACCGCCAATTGTAACTGTAATAGTTGCATTTGGAGTAGCTGTACAATCTAACTCTTTTGTAACTGTACCCGCAGCTGTTAATTGTGGGTAAACTACTGTTGCAGCCGGTGCCGAAACGATACATCCGTTTTTGTCTTTTACAGTAACTGTATAAGTTCCTGCAGCAACTGTAAATGTATTTGACGCTTGGTAAGTAGTTCCATCAATGCTATAAGTCAATGGAGCTAAACCTGTAGCTGTAGCTGTAATAGTAAATCCGCTTCCGGAAGCTGTACACTGATTGTTAACTGTTACATTAGTTATAGCCGGCATAGAATCCAAGATAACTGTAACAGTAGATTTAGCAGTACATCCGTTTGCATCTTTCACATAAACATCCCAAACTAAATCAGCTCCAGAATTAGTATCTACAGTAAGTGTAGCGCTATTCACATATGCCGATGATGGCACTGTTGATGGACTTTTCGCGAAAGCGTAAGTATAATTTGGTGTTCCGCCTGCAGCTGTAATTGTAATTTGAGAATTATCATTATTACAGTTTACGTTTGTAGCAACTGCACTTGTTATCGCTAAAGCAGCCGCTGGCTGATTAATTGTAATTGAAGCATTAGCCGTACAACCTGTTGCTGTATCAGTTACCTGAACTGTGTATGTTCCTGCAGCAACATTTGATAATGTTAATGTGTTTCCAGACTGCGTTAAAGTTCCTGATCCTAAAGTTCCTGCTGTTAAAGTAAATGTATAAGCACCTACTGTAGCATTTCCAGAAACTGTATAAGTTCCTGATCCTGTACTTCCGCCTCTACATAAAACATCACTTGTTTTATTTCCTGTAACTACAATCGGGGTAACAGGATTTACAATATAAGGTTCTGTGTAATAACATCCATTTGCATCTGTAACTCTGAATGTATAAGATCCAGGAGCAAGGTTTGCGAATGAATTAGAAGTTTGTTTTGCTCTGATCACTACAGATGGAGCAATTGTTTCATATTGTAAAGTTCCAACACCGTTAGTTGCTGTTAAAGTAACTGTAGCTGTTGTAGCTGTACAAGTAACCGCTGTTGAAGCAAAAGTTAAATCTGTTGGAGGGTTCAGTCTCAATAAAGTTCCTGAACCTGTTACCGGACATCCTTTTGCATCTCTAACTGAGTAAGTATATGGCTGATCAGCTCCGTTATCGTTTAATGTTAAAACATTATTTGAACTGTATCCGCTTCCGTTGAAGCTGTATTCATAAGGAGCAGTTCCTGTTCCTGCAGTTACATTAACTGTAACTGTTCCTGCAACTTTTCCGTTTGAAGTATTACAAGAGAATGGAACTACAGTAGTTGTAGCTGCCAATGTTAATGGCTGCGTAATTGTAACTGCCACTGATCCAGTACAGTTTTTACTGTCTCTTACATAGAAAGTATAAGTACCTGCTGCTAATCCTGTGAATACCGGATTAGTAGTAAATGGTCCTGCAACATTGCTGCTATAAGTAAATCCGCCTGATCCTCCAGCTCCTGTTAAAGTAACTGAACCATCAGCAGCAGCATTACAGCTTGCATTTACCTGTGCAGCCGTAACTGTTGGATTTGAAATTGGAGCAACTGTAACAACTGCACTTCTTGTACAACCATTAGAATCTGTAATTACAAATGTATACGTGTCTGCATTTGCAGGTGTTACTGTGTATGTAAATGTTGGTCCTGTTATAGGTGCACTTGCTGCGCTAGGAGCACCAGCACCTTTTTGTACTGTATAAGTATATGTAGATCTACCACCGCCAATTGTAACTGTAATAGTTGCATTTGGAGTAGCTGTACAATCTAACTCTTTTGTAACTGTACCCGCAGCTGTTAATTGTGGGTAAACCACTGTTGCAGCCGGAGCCGAAGCAATACATCCATTTTTATCTTTTACAGTAACTGTATAAGTTCCGGCAGCAACTGTAAATGTATTTGAAGATTGGAAAGAAACTCCATCAATGCTGTATTCTAGCGGAGCTAAACCTGTAGCTGTAGCCGTAATTGTAAACCCGCTTCCTGAAGCTGTACACTGATTGTTAACTGTTACATTAGTTATAGCCGGCATAGAATCCAAGATAACTGTAACAGTAGATTTCGTTGTACATCCGTTTGCATCTTTCACATAAACATCCCAAGCTAAATCGGCTCCAGAATTAGTATCTACTGTTAAAACATTACTAGCGCCATAAGTCGATGATGGTACTGTTGATGGGCTTTTCGCGAAAGCATAAGTATAATTTGGTGTTCCGCCTGCAGCCGTAATTGTAATATTAGAATTATCGTTATTACAGCTTACGTTTGTAGCAACTCCACTTGTTATCGCTAAAGCAGCTGCTGGCTGATTAATTGTGATTGAAGCATTAGCCGTACAGCCTGTTGCAGTATCTGTAACTGTAACGGTATATGTACCCGCTGTTGCGTTTGCTAATGTTAATGTATTTCCAGATTTTGTTACTAATGCTGTAGCAGCTGGAGGAGTTACAGTAAATGTATAAGCACCAACTGTTGCATTACCAGAAACTGTAAAAGTTCCAGATCCTGTGTTTCCACCTCTACATAAAACATCGCTTGTTTTGTTTCCTGTAACTACAATTGGAGTAACCGGATTTACAATGTAAGGTTCTGTATAATAACATCCGTTTGCATCTGTAACTCTGAAAGTATAAGATCCAGGAGCAAGATTTGCAAATGAGTTAGAAGTTTGTTTTGCTCTGATTACTACTGAAGGAGCAATAGTTTCGTATTGTAAAGTTCCAACACCATTAGTTGCTGTTAAAGTAACAGTAGCTGTTGTAGCTGTACAAGTAACCGCTGTTGAAGCAAATGTTAAATCTGTTGGAGGGTTCAGTCTCAATAAAGTTCCTGAACCTGTTACAGGACATCCTTTTGCATCTCTAACTGAGTATGTATATGGCTGATCAGCTCCATTGTCGTTTAATGTTAAAACGTTGTTTGAGCTGTATCCGCTTCCGTTGAAGCTGTATTCGTATGGAGCAGTTCCTGTTCCTGCTGTTACATTAATAGTAACTGTTCCTGCAACTTTTCCGTTGGAAGCATTACAAGAGAATGGAACTACTGTTGTAGTTGCTGCTAATGTACTTGGCTGAGTAATAGTAACAGCTACAGAACCTGTACAACCTTTGCTATCTTTTACATAGAAAGTGTAGTTACCAGCTGCTAATCCGTTAAATACCGGATTAGTTGTAAATCCTGTTGTAGCATTGGTGCTATAAGTAAATCCGCCTGATCCTCCAGCACCTGTTAAAGTAACTGAACCATCAGCAGCTCCGTTACAGCTTGCACTTGTTGGTACACCTGTAACTGTTGGGTTTGTGATAGGATCAACTTTAGTTACTGCAGTAGCCTGACATCCATTAGCATCTGTAATTACAAATGTATAAGTGTCTGCATTTGCAGGAGTAACTGAGAAAGTAAATGTTGGACCCGCAATAGAAGCGCTTGGCGCACTAGTTGCTCCAGATCCTTTTTTAGATGTATAAGTATATGGCGCTTTTCCTCCTGTAATAGTTACTGTAATAGTAGCATTTGGAGAAGCCGTACAATCTAATTCTTTTGTAACAGCACCTACAGCTGTTAATTGTGGATAAATAACTAATGCCGTTGCAGTTGTAGCAGTACATCCGTTTTTATCTTTTACAGTAACTGTATAAGTTCCTGCAGGTACGTTAAATGTATTTGAAGCCTGGAAAGAAGTTCCATCAATACTATATTGCAGAGGAGCCAATCCTGTTCCTGTTGCTGTAATAGTAAATGAATTTCCAGAACCTGTACATTGGTTATTATTTGTTGCAGTTACAGTTGGTAAATTATCTGTAGCTACTGTAACTGTATTTTTAGCGATACAGCCATTTGTATCTTTCACATAAATATCCCAAACTAAATCAGCTCCGGAATTAGTATCTACAGTAAGTGTAGCACTACTTCCATAAGTTGAAGTTGGAACAGTTGATGGGTTTTTCGCGAAAGCGTAAGTATAATTTGGCGTTCCGCCTGCAGCTGTAACTGTAATTTGAGAGTTATCGTTATTACAGTTTACATTAGTAGCAGTTGCTGTAAATGTTAATGCATTTGCAGGCTCAGTAATAACAATACTTGCTGTGTTTGTACATCCTGTTGCATTATCTCTAACCTGAACAGTGTATGTTCCTGCGGCAGCATTTGCTAATGTTAATGTATTTCCTGTTTTTGTTACTAATGATGCAGCAGCGGCAGGAGTTACTGTATAAGTATAAGCACCAACTGTTGCATTACCAGAAACTGTGAAAGTTCCTGATCCAGTAGCACCACCTTTACAAAGTGCATCATTAGTTTTATTACCAACTACTGAAATTGGTGTAACAGCGTTGATGATATAAGCTTCATCATAATAACATCCGTTTGCATCTGTAACTCTAAAGTTGTAAGTTCCTGCTGCTAATCCAGAGAATACACCTGTAGTATTTGTAGCTGCAGATGCTGCCGGAGATGTAATTGCGTATGTTAAAGGCGCTACTCCATTTGTAGCAGTAGCAGTAACAGTAGTTGTTGTAGCTGTACAAGTAACTGCTGCATTACTAAATGCTAAATCTGTTGGAGGATTTAATCTATTAATTGTAATGGTTTGAACCGGAGTTTTACAACCTTGAGCATCACTAACTACATAAGAAATAGTTTGGTTTGTACCGTTATCAGTTACAGATAATGTACGTGTGCTTGTAAATGTTGTTCCTCCGTCAAAACTATATTGATAAGGAGCTGTTCCAGTTGTTGGAACTGCAATTGTTACAGTAGCAGCTTGTTTTACATTTGATGCATTACAAGTAAATGTTGTAGCTGTAGCTGTAGCAGTTAATGTTGTTGGCTGCGTAATAGTGATATTTCCTATTGCAGATTTACAACCTTTACTATCCATTACCTGATATGTGTAATTTCCGGCTGCTAATCCTGTATAATTAGACTGTGCAATAAATGTTGAACTTCCGTTAAAGCTATAAGTGTAACCTCCTGATCCGCCAGCACCAACTAATTGTATAGAACCTGTAGAAGCTCCATTACATGTTGCATTAACTTTAGTTGCTGTAACTGTTGGATTTGAAATTGGGTTTACAACTGCACTAGTTGTAGTAACACAACCTTTAGAATCAGTAATTTCAAAAGTATACGTATTAGCCGTTGTAGCCGTGTAAACAAATGAAGTACCTGTTACATTATTGCTAGATCCAAAAGATCCTGAACCTATTTTAACTTTGTATGTAAATGCACTTGTACCTCCAGTAATAGAAACTGTAATAGTTGCATTTGGAGATGTAGTACAATCTAATGTTTTAGAGATCGTTGCGCTTCCTTGTAATTCAGGAGCAATTATAATATTATTAATTGGGAAAGGGCAGTTATTACTATCCGTAACCAAAATATTGTGTGGACCAGGTCCTACATTTGTAAATGTATTTGATGTTTGTGCAGCACCTCCATCTAAACTATATGTTAAGGTACCCGTTCCTGTAGCAGTTACAACAAGTGTTGCTTGATTTATTGAATCATAACATAAATCTGAGCTTGCCGCTAAATAAGCTGTTGGTAGAGTTGGTGAAGTAATATTTACAGTTGCAGAAGCCGGAGAAGTACAAGAATTTGCATCTCTAACGACTATTCTGTAAGTTCCAGAAGCTACATTTGTAAATACATTAGAAGTTTGGAATGGTACTACAACTGTAGTTCCATTATTTTGTCTTAATTCATATTGATAACCCGGTGTTCCTCCTGTTACAGTTGCAGTAATAGAAGCACCACTTGTACAAGTAGGCTGAGCCGTTACCTGAGCAGTAACTGCTAATGCTTGAGGTGCAGTTATAGGCTGAGAGAATGGGAAACTACAAGTCGATGCGCTATTGTTAAAACGAATCTGAATTGCGTATGTCTGGCTTGTTAAACCTGTTACTGTTACTGGAGATACTTTAGAGTTTACCCAAGTAGCACCATTATTCATAGAATAATCGAATCCGTATGGAAGGTTAAAGTTTTGCGCTGCTAAAGTGATTTCTCCGTTATTTCCTCCGTTACAAGTAACGTTTTTAACTCCTGTAATAGAAGCAGAAAATGCTTTATTGCTGTCTATAACAATAGGGAAATCTTTTTGAGTAACACATGATTTTGGAATCTGACGTACCCAGATATCATCTAGTACTAAGTCATTACCTCCTCGAGAAGTATTTTGTGAACGAATTTTAAAAGTAAGATTTGTATTGTTGCCTGGATTCAAAGATATACTGATTGGAACCCATTTTGTTCTATTAGGATCATTTACATCTTTTGCTATTTCACCGGTTACATCCGTAGCTACAACATTACCAGCACTATCAACCAACTCGATTATTATCTTAGGTGGATCTCCTGCAACCCCTACATTCAATAAATTACCTACATATAGGTCAACCATTACTGGTTGATTTGGTATTACATCTATAATAGGTTTGCTATATAAAACTCCTCCAGGACCAGCTGCTTCTCCAATATTTACTAATAAATATCTTCCATTAGCATCTGTACCATTTGTTGTATGATCCTTAAAGTGATACCATGCATTATCATTTCTCCAGAAGAAACTTGTAACTGAATATTGGTTATCTTCAACTGAACGCGTAGGAGTTCCATTTAAAGAACAAGTATATGGCGGGTTAACTCTTTGGTCATTGAAACAGTAAGCAGCTGCAATACCAGGAGTTGTTGTAGTTCCACCAGAACCAAAATTTTCAATTAATAAATTACTGTAAGTTGGTACAGCAATTAGTTTATATTTTACGCTTACTGTGTGAGGTCCAGAAGGAACATTTACAAAAACATTAGAAGGAGTATTTGTATTTAATACATTATCTAAATAATATTCATAACTATAGTTTGCTCCACCATTATTTGTTACCGTTACCGTACTTGTTGCCGTTCCATTACAGTTAAATACCGGAGCACCAATTGAAATCGTAGGATCTGCAGGTTTTGGGTCTAAAACCACACCTGCCATTGGGAATGTGCATCCTTTTGAGTCTTTAACATAAAGTGTATAAGTACCCGGAGCTACATACGCTTCATTTGAAGTTCCGTAAGTTGAACCACCATTAAAACTATAAGTATAAGGAGGTGTTCCTCCTTGAGGATTTGTGATACGTACTTTACCGTAACCTGTACCAGCTGGATCACAACCTGCTAATTCAGCAACACCCGCAGATGCACTTAATGCATTTGCAGGAGCTGTGATAGTAATATTAGTTGCAGGATCAGTACAAGTTACTCCAGATAGAGTATATCTAACCAAAACATTGTAAGACCCTCCTGTTAAATTTGAGAAAACAGGAGTACTGCTAAATGTTACGCCATTATCGATACTGTATTGCAAAGTATATCCATTTGCATTTGTAACATTGATATTGATTTGTGCTGTGTCACCATTACAATTGATTTCGGTATTTGTTACTGTGTAAACCGGTTTTGGATTTCCAGTCACAGTAATAGATGTTGTGGCCTCACAGTTATTAGAATCAACTAAACGAATATTATAAGTACCCGCAGTTGTAAATGTTATTTCATTTGATGTAAGGAAAGTAGTCGATCCGTTTACAAAGAAGAAATATGGAGCAGTTCCGCCAGAACCAGATAAAGTAATTTTTCCGTCACTGCAGGCAGTAAGAGGAGTTGTTAATGCTGCAGTTGCAACTAAAGGAGCTGCAATATTATTGATAGAAATAACACTAGACACATCACAAGTTGGTACAGGTGTACCACCAACAGGAGCATTTGTAACTCTTACTCTATAAGTTGTTCCAGGATTTAAATTTGGGAAAGTATAATCTGATGCGGCAATTGGACCTGCACTGTTTACCAATGCATTTGTCGCATTATTATATAAGTAATAATAATATTGCGGATCAATATTAAGCGCCCCAACTTTTATACTTCCTTTATCTCCATAACAAGTTGGCTGAGTAACAGCTGTACTAATCTGTAAATCTACTTTTCTGATTAAAATATTAGGAACCGTAAAAATACATGGATTAGTAGTTACACCAACTTGTCTGATATAAACAGTATATGAACCTGCGTTAGTAATATTAAATGTATTACTTGATTGATATGCTCCAATTGCACCACTAGGATCTGTTCTGATAGCATATTCATATCCTGCAGGCACACCTCCAATAGTAATATTTCCAGGAACACCGCAAATAATATCTTTATGAGTTTCTGTTGGACTTAGTGAATTCGTATATACATTAAAGTAAAAACGGTTGTAACATCCTCCCGCATAATTTAATGTTACACGGAATTGTCCCGCCTGATTTGCTGTATAACTCTGACCGGTTCCTACACTTGACCAATTATTTTTACAATCATCACTTTCATTAGCACAATTTTGGTTTGTAACGGGAGTACATGCTCCTCCTTCTGTTAATTTTTCCCAAACTATACTAGTCGCATCAGAAATGGTTGTCGTAATTTGTCTTGTAGCATTTGAACCACACAAGAAAATATTTGGTAATTTTTTTCCATCATTCGGACAAGTTACTACCTGATCTGCAAAAGGTATTACCGGATTTTCTACTGTGCTTCCAAATCTTGTGACAACAAATGACTGGTAAATTGATCTACAAGGTGCAGCTGCCAGATTGTATACATAATAGGTTCCAGGATCTTTTACAACAAGTGTTTGCCCTTTTCCTATTTGTACAGTTCTTGCTTCATCACTATACCATGTATAATCTGTATAACCATTAGCAGCTGTCAAAGTAATATTCTCACCACAAAGTGTAACATTGGTTGTGTATTTACATCCGTCAACTCCAACTAAAAAGTTAGTTGCTTTTGGAACTAAAATACATCCTGTATTCGTGTTAACACTCGGATCATCAGAAATTGTAAAACTTGTATTTTGCTGTCCTTTATATGTTGCGTAAGCCGAGTTGTCAATACTATTTGAACAAGCCTCACTTAAACTTTGACAATCAGGAACAACTTTAACTTTAAAGCTGATTATTTTTTCAGGGTCTCCTACTTTAACAATGTTATTGTTTATTGCAAAAACAATCTCTCTAGTAGTGGGATTATAATTTTGAACCGTTACACCTGTTGGCAATGAAACAATATCTGCAGGATAGTTGAAAATAATATTAATAGGCAGCTGATCTCGAATCGTAAACGAAGTCGCATTATCATTACCCGTATTTTTAAAACCAATTTCATAATTTAACTGCTGCCCCAAAGTAACATTTTGCCCCCCAATATTTACCCCTTTATCGTTTTTTACAATTTTTGTTAAAACAATTTTTGGTTCAATAATTTCAACGTTGAAGGCATTAAAGAAAAGTCCATAACCATCTCCACCCGTACTAAGCTTTAATTGTGCCGAAGTATCATTATTTTTAATAATCGCATTTGCAGCATTATTCAGGTTTATAATCCCTGCTTCAAAACCTAGTGTATTACCACTGCTTGGTGATCGGTCAGTATAAGGCCCGTTTACATCATTAATTGTACTGTTAAAGAAGTTATTTACCGGACGTTCTGTCGTAAAAATATCAACATTGTTAACAGAGTATTTATCTCCTGTAAGGTTAACGTCTCCTTCTAATGCTGCGAAAGCTAATTTTGCTTTTACAACTCCAGTAGGAATAGTTTTGAAACCTGTAAGATCATAAGTTACCGGAGCACTTGACGCCTGAATCCAACGAAAACCATCGAAAGAAGTGATATATTTTGCAGATGATTTTGGATCTTCATAAACCACAAATAAATTCCAGCCTGCAGAAAAACCACCATTGATATTACCTCTTGCTGAAATAATATTGGCAACTGTATAAGTTCCCTCAGGATTTGCTAATCCCTGAACCATAGATGTCAAATCATAATAATAAGCATAAGGCATCTGATCACCATTTGACGTCGTAGGATAGTAATCATAAATTAATGATCCCGAAATATTGGTGTAAGCTGTTTGAGATGGAAGTTTAATCTTGATCGAACCTAAATTAGCTCGGTTAACCGTCCCATTGTCAACAGTTCCTTTGCTGTAAATACCTGCCCAATAAAGACCAGCATATACAACTTTATAACATTCTCTACTTGTTTGTGGAATAGTTAAATTGGCCGAACTCGAACTAAAGGTAGTATTATCACTATCAATATCAATGTACCCCATAGTAAGGTCATTGTTGTTCTGATTCGTCGCATTGAACGCGTTGTTAGGCCGTTCACCATTCCTGTTGTTATCTCTATTCAAAATATTATTACCTATCAAAAGCATATCTCCTTTCAAACTCTGGTCGAAACGAGCTGTGAAATTCTTTTGAGAGAACATAATAAAACTCTGTATAAAAAATAATACAGTTAGAACTAATTTTAAAGTAGTAGGTTTCTTCATGTTACTATGGTTTCAGTTTAACCATCGTTCTCTAAAGGGGCATTTAGAGAACGACATTCAATCTTAATTTAAATTTGTTACTTCCTTCTTCTATTTCAAAGAAGTCGCCATCTATATTCTATATTAATTTTCAACTTTTACAATTGCCATTTTCCCGTTATATGGCGATTTACCTTTTGCTTCTAATGCTTTCGTTGCATCTTGTAAGCTGTCAAATTTCTCATAATAGATGTAATACTTACTTGTGGTTACATTATAGAAGAAATTAATATTTGAAAGCCCTGATGCTACAGCTTTAGTCAAGAATTCATCTCGTTTTTCAACACTGTTATGAACTGCAAGAATCATATAATAACCACTATCAGAATTTTTAATATTCTTGATAATCTGCATATTTGACTGATCTTCTCCAAAATCAAAATCAGCGGCTGTTAACGGCGTACTGCTTGGTTTCGTAGTTTCTTTAATACGTTTAAGAGCAGCTAAATCCTGTGCATATCTTCCCTGATCATTCTCATATGCTGCACGTTTAATTCTACGTTTTTTCTCAATTTCAGTTTCAGCTTTAATACGCTCTAAATCGGCTAGTAATGCTGCTCCATCTTGTTCCATTTTTAATTGAGCTGCTTTTAATTGATTTATCTTTTCAAGATAAGCTTTGTTTAAAGCATCATTTTTATTAGGAACTTTTTTCAGCCTTTCGTTATATAAATTCGTCAGTTTCGCAATTTCATCTTTTTGGATTCTGCTTGCATCAGCTAGTTGTGCTTTTAACGCCTCTATCTGACTATTCTCTGCAGCAACACTCTTGAATGGTTTAGGTTCTTTATAAATACCTTTTTCACTTAAATCATTCTCTTCTTTTAAGTCATTCAAGTCTTTTTGTTTATTCGCTACAGTAGATTTAAACTGATCTAATAAATCACTTTGTGTTTTCTCTGAAGTTTCAATAGACTGAGTTAAGCTTTCAATTGCTTTTGCTGTTTCGTCTTTTGCAGCGGCAGCTCTTGCAGCAGCTTCTGCATCTGCTTTAGCTTTTTCAGCAGCTAATGCAGCCTGACGTTCTTCCTCAGCTTTTAATTGTCTTGATTCTTCTTCAGCTCTTAATTTTTCATTTGCTTCTGCATCCGCTTTTGCTTTAGCTTCAGCTAACAACTTAGCTTGTGCCGCTTCCATATCTGCTTTTGCTTTTGCATCTGCAGCTAATTTCGCCTGACGAGCTTCTTCGTCTGCTTTGGCTTTCGCTTCTGCTGCTTGTTTAGCTTGTAATGCTTCTGCATCTGCCTTAGCTTTTGCTTCCGCTGCTAACTTAGCCTGAAGGGCTTCTGCATCCGCTTTTGCTTTTGCGTCTGCTGCTAATTTTGCCTGACGAGCTTCTTCGTCTGCTTTAGCTTTCGCTTCTGCTGCTTGTTTAGCTTGTAATGCTTCTGCATCCGCCTTAGCTTTTGCTTCCGCTGCTAACTTAGCCTGAAGTGCTTCTGCATCTGCTTTTGCTTTTGCGTCAGCAGCTAATTTCGCCTGTCGAGCTTCTTCGTCTGCTTTGGCTTTTGCTTCTGCTGCTTGTTTAGCTTGTAATGCTTCTGCATCCGCCTTAGCTTTTGCTTCCGCTGCTAACCTAGCCTGAAGTGCTTCTGCATCGGCTTTCGCTTTTGCGTCTGCAGCTAATTTCGCCTGACGAGCTTCTTCGTCTGCTTTGGCTTTTGCTTCTGCTGCTTGTTTAGCTTGTAATGCTTCTGCATCCGCTTTTGCTTTTGCATCAGCCGCTAATTTCGCCTGACGAGCTTCTTCGTCTGCTTTAGCTTTCGCTTCTGCTGCTTGTTTAGCTTGTAATGCTTCTGCATCCGCCTTAGCTTTTGCATCGGCTGCTAACTTAGCCTGAAGGGCTTCTGCATCGGCTTTTGCTTTTGCATCTGCAGCTAATTTCGCCTGACGAGCTTCTTCATCAGCTTTTGCTTTCGCTTCTGCTGCTTGTTTAGCTTGTAATGCTTCTGCATCCGCCTTAGCTTTTGCTTCCGCTGCTAACTTAGCCTGAAGAGCTTCTGCATCGGCTTTCGCTTTTGCGTCTGCAGCTAATTTTGCCTGACGAGCTTCTTCAGCTTCTCTTAATTGTTTTTCTTCTGCTTCTGCTTTTGCCTTCGCTGTTGCTTCTGCATCAGCTTTAACTCTTGCGTCAGCAATTAGTTTAGCTTGTAAAGCTTCCATATCCGCTTTAGCTTTTGCATCAGCAGCTAATCTTGCTTGTTCAGCTTCAGCGTCTGCTTTTGCTTTTGCTTCAGCAGCTAATTTCGCCTGACGAGCTTCTTCATCTGCTTTGGCTTTCGCTTCTGCTGCTTGTTTAACTTGTAATGCTTCTGCATCCGCTTTTGCTTTTGCGTCCGCTGCTAATTTTGCTTGTAATGCCTCCGCATCGGCTTTTGCTTTTGCTTCTGCAGCTAGTTTTGCTTGAGCTTCAGCGTCAGCTTTTGCTTTTGCATCAGCTACTAATTTTGCCTGAAGTGCTTCTGCATCTGCTTTTGCTTTTGCTTCTGCATCCAGTTTAGCCTGAGCTTCAGCTTCTGCTTTTGCTTTCGCTTCTTCAGCTTGTTTTATTTTTAATGCTTCTGCATCCGCTTTCGCTTTTGCTTCTGCAGCGATAATTGCTTGTCTCGCTTCTGCATCTGCTTTTGCTTTTGCATCAGCAGCTAATTTTTCTTTTAATGCAGCTTCTGCGGCAGCCTTTTCTTTTGCAGCAGCTGCAGCTTTAGCTCTATTTGCAGCGTCGATTGCCGCTTTAGTTTTTGCTTCAGAAGCCGCTTTTGCTTTCGCTTCTGCTGCTAATCTTGCCTGAAGAGCATCAGAGTCTGCTTTTGCTTTTGCATCAGCAGCTAAGATTGATTGTAAATCTGCTTCTTCTGCTTTTGCTTTTGCATCGGCTTTACGTTTTGCTTCTGCAGCATCAGCTTTTGCTTTCGCATCGGCAGCTAATTTTGCTCTCTGCGCTTCTGCATCAGCTTTCGCTTTTTCTGCGGCAGCCAATCTTGCTTTAGATGCAGCTTCGGCATCTGCCTTAGCTTTTTCAGCAGCTAATTGCGCCGGAGTTTTTTGTGGAGCCGGAGCCGGAGCTGTAGCAGCTGCTTGTTTCGCTTTTGCTTCTGCATCCGCTTTTGCTTTTGCATCAGCTGCTAACTTAATTCTTAATGCCTCAGCATCAGCTTTTGATTTATCTGCTGCTAATTGTGCCTGCGTTTTTTGTGCTGCAGTTGCTCCCGGTTTATTGGCAGCAGCTTGTGCTCTTGCAGCGGCAGCGGCATCAACTCGTGCTTTATTATCAGCGGCTAATTTTATTCTTCTTGCCTCAGCATCAGCTCTTGCTTTATCTGCAGCTAATTGTGCTTGTGTTTTATTTTCTGCAGCAATTGCTTTGTTTGCATTAGCCGTTTGTGCTCTTGCAGCGGCGGCGGCATCTGCCTTAGCTTTTGCATCGGCAGCTAATTTTATTTTAAGAGCTTCAGCATCTGCTTTGGCTTTATTGTCTGCTTCTAGTTTTGCTTTTTCTGCTGCTTCGGCATCAGCTTTCGCTTTTTCTGCAGCTGCAAGTCTTGCTTGTTTTGCTTCTGCATCGGCTTTTGCTTTTGCTTCAGCTGCTAATCTTGCTTTTTCAGCACCATCTACTCTTGTTACCGGAGCTGTATTTGTTTTTGGTTTTGCTATTACTGGTTTAGATGTCGTTCTGTTTGGATCTATTATTGATCCTTCTTCGTCATCTCCATAATAGTAATTTCTGTTTTTGAATTTATAGGCAATTGCAAATTCATGAGATCCTCCCATGTTTGTAAAATTGCCCATTCCTCTTTCATAATTGTATTCGATTGCAATGCTAGGTGAAATGTTAACCCCTAGTCCTGCTGAAACGCCATATAAAGTGTTATATCCTGCTTGTGCCCAAACTCCTTGTTTTAGCGAAAGCATTGCCAATCCTGAAAGAACGGTTTTGTCTTTTTTAATCTCTGTTTTTACAATTCCGGAAAATTTACTTTGCTCAAAAAATCCGTAACTGTCTATGTAACCTGTGTACATAGCGTGTAATTCAATTGCTCTTTCCGGATCCTCTTTTACAACACCTGAACCAAAATTGTAAAGAATTAAGTTGTTTACAGATAATCCGAAATCCAGGAATGCAGTTCCGTAGTTAATACCCGGGTTAACTGTTAACAATGTATTTGATGGATAATCTCCGTTTAAAATATCCGGATCGTCAGATATTATTTTTCCTTTATCCAAACCGCTTTGATAAGCTCCAACATTTAAACCAAAGGTTAAGTTATTGTCCTGATCCAAAACGATATTGTGTGCAAAATTGACAACTCCCCCAAACACGGTCATTAAACCATAATTTTGCTGGAATAAACCTATTGCAAAAGCTTCATTTTCTCTAAATCTTCCAGAGTAATTGGCTAAATAGGTTTGTGGTGCATTCTCAAACTGCACCCATTGTCTTTTATTATAGAAACTTGCATAAGCGTTTGTTTCACGAACAAAACTAAATGCAGGGTTTATTAAATATCTATTAAACTTTAATGAATTTCTGATAGGTAAAGAAAACGAAACAACTCCATTCTCATTTTGATTTTGAGAATAGAGTATATTAGAAAAACCGTAAAATAAAGTTATGAATAGTAAAATTTTCTTCATATTATTTAATCACAGTAATTGATCCTTTTTTTTCACCTGCATCGCCTTGAATAACATAGTAATAAACTGGATTTACATTTTTAAAATCTTTAATAAACGAATTAAGTTCTGGATCGTAATTGCTTCCAACATCATCAAACATTACCTCTCCATTCGAACTTAAAATCATCAACTTAGTCGTTGCGGTTTTGTACACATCCGGAATATTCCAATAAGGATAACTACCACTTAATTTTACTATATTCGGTATCACAGTCGTCACTGCATCTAATACAGAGGTTACTCTAAACGTAAACTCTCTTGAAGCGATACATCCTGATTCTTGTGAAATTTTTACTTTATAAATACCTCTTACGGCTACCAGATAACTTGAACTGCTTGCTCCGTTTATAGCAATGCCATTTAGGAACCATTCAAATTTAGGAGTCGTTGCATCAGTTGTTATTGATACATTTAAAGTTTCATTTTCTTGTAATTCATATTCATCTGCAACATCAATACTTGCAGAGAAACTGTTGCTTTTTAAATCAATGCTTCCTGTTGCTTTACATCCTCCGAAATCTACCTCAACAGTATAAATTCCAGAATCTGTTGCTGTAATGCTTCGCGTTGTTGCTGCCAGGGTTACACCGTCTTTTTTCCAAACATAACTGTTTCCTGAAGTTGCTGTTAAAACCGTTCCTGTACCATTTGAACAAAAAGGGTTTCCTAAACTTGAGTCTACCGTTACGGCTGATCCTCCGCCTGAGGAAACAACTGTTACACGATTTGAACTAAAGTTATCATCATCACAACCGCCGTAATTGATTTGTGCGTAATATACTCCCGGAGAATTGGCTACTAACGTTGTACCGCTTTGTCCTGCAATTAACACATCATCTTTATACCATTTATACGTTAAACTTGGATAATTAGCAGGAGATGATGGAGCATCTGCAGGAGTTGGATTATCAACTGTAAGACTTATGCTTCCGCCGGAGCAAATCGTTGCGTTGGCTTCTCTGTTATTGATATAGAACTTATCTGTAAAAATTCTGTAATAAGCAGGAAATGAAGTCTGATCCTGAAAATTTTTAAACCTCTGGCTGTAAACCGGTGTTGCGGTATTACTCTTAACACGAAGGCTGTAAGTATTAGATCCTTTTAAGTTCGTAGGAATAGCAAATTTAATAGTCTGCTGTCCTGTTGAAGGATCATCGACAAACGAGATTTTTGTTGTAGCCGTTGGGGTTGTAAAACTTCCAAGTTCATCAGAAAGCTCTACTTCAAAAGTAGTTCCTGCCGGAAAATTTAAGTAGCTGAATGTTGCGTTGTATTCATTGAAAGGCGCTCCATTCACTATTAAACCAGCACAAATTCTATCAAAAGGCAGCTGTTGACCAACTATTGCCGTTTGAGCATAGGTATGCGATTTAGTAAACAGAATGATACTAAACAGAAAGAAAACTTTAAAAAAAGATAAAGTAGTTTTTCGAATCATATAGTACGTGTTCTTGCTAAGTCTATACGCTCAAAAAACAAGATATCAATGAATGTTTCAGAAAAATCATATTTGTAGTTCTCAATAATATCTTTTGCAAGAATTGATGTAGAACCTAGCAATGAATTTTCGTTGCATTCTGTAGATTGATTTTCCTTATCAGCTGCCATAGTAAGGCTGTCCTTGGGGGTGGACAGCCCTACTATTAACTGATTAGAATTATCTAATTTGCTGATACATTTATCAGCTGATTCGTTGTTTTGATTTACCTCGATTACCGTTTCAAATTTGCAGTCAGAATCAGCAGAAAACGTAGGTTTTGCTGAATTTTGCGCATACAGGCTTAACGAAATAGGAGAAACCAAAAAGAATATATATAAATATTTTTTTGTAGATAGAGCCATTATTTTGATCTTTATTTGGTCCTTTTAAGACGATACATAAATTGTGTCTGGGGACTTTATTAATAAAATTTACGCTTTAAAATAAAAATCGAAATCTATTTATCTATTGCCGCTAGAAGCTGTAATTTTTCCTAATTGTAATCTGTAATCTGGTTTTTTAGGGTTGAAAATATCAATGAATGTTTCTTTGTTGTCACTTTGAGAGTAAACGTTAAAGAATACACTGTTACCATACCAGCTCTCTAAATCTTCATTGTTTGAATTGTATTCAGTAAAGATGTTTCCTTTACATAAGTTGAAATACATTTCCTCAAATTTGATTTTTTTAAGGTTAGCATCATTGATTTCTGTTTTGCTGTCTAATAATACCGCTGGGTTAAATCCAGAGATCACACTTCTTTTCATTTCAAGAGAAGCATTTTCTGCAATGTAAACAGCTTCTTTTACCAATCCTGCCTGAATATCAGCATTGATGTTTTCACTGTCGTTAAGCATTGTAATATTAGATGCAACAACTAAAGTTTGTTTTTTAGTGAAGTCTGTTTCGCTTTTCTTCTCATAAGATTTTACTTCCATACAACGAGAACCGTCTTTTGTACTAGAGAAGTAAGAAGATCTAACTGCTAAAGAGTTGTAGAAACGACATTGTACACCTTGTGTAAATTTGTAATCGTCGTTGATTGATTTGTAAGATACGAATTTTGTAGCGTTAACATCTCCACCCATGAAAGCAAATGAGTCACCACCAGCGTAGCTTACCATAACGTTTTCAAGAATAGTTTTGTTTCCAATACCAGCAAGAGTTAAACCGTTGAAAGTATCAACACCTTTTACTTTTTTACCAGCAAACTCGATTCTTACATATCTTAAGATTCCTGAGTTTGAAGCAACGTTATCTCCTCCGTAAGTAGTTAAAGTTGGATCAAGATCCATGTTGTAAGAACTAACATTACCAAACTTGTTGATTGGCGCATCTCCTAAAATAACTACTCCACCCCAGTCTCCAGCTTTTTTCTGGCTGCGGTTAGAAGTAAATACAATTGGGTCAGTTTCTAAACCATCAGCAATAATTTGAGCACCTTTAGTAACTACCAATGTTCCTTTTGTTTCGAAATCACCAATAATTAAAGTTCCTGGTTCGATAGTTAAAACGGCATTGTTAGTAACATATACGTTTCCTTGCAAAACATAAATATTCCTTTTAAGCAATTTAGTATTAACAGAAATGTTTCCTGCTAAAATTTGATTTGCTTCTCCATACTCTACTTTGTTAGGCTTAAATTCAGTCCAGTTATTCAACCAGTTCGTGTAGCCCATAATTCCTTTCTCTTGTTGAGCACTCATACTTGTTACTGTCAACAGAACGCAGATCATTTGAGTAATTTTTTTCATGATAAAGGTGTGTATTAGGTTAATAATAAATTTGGGTATGCTTAAATGCAAAAACTCTTCTCAATTTTCTAAGTATAATTTCAGAATAATCGAGAACGAGTTGTTGTTGTTTCTTTTTTAAAATGTTTTTAAAATCTACTGATTTACGTAAACACTTTGCAAAAGGTTTTAATATTTTTTGAAATTATTACATTTCGTTCAATTCGTTGAACTCGTGTAATGATTTTAATGTGTTTTCGTAAAATAAAATTGCTGCGATAAGGTTTCCTTTATCAGAGTAAGGCATCATTTTTCTTTGAAACTCAACTGTAGTATCTAAGAAAGTTGTTGTACCGATTGCCTGAGCATCTAGTATTTTTTTGTGATCGCCATCGTCCGGAATACCTAAGTCTGCCATCGTAACACCAGGTTTAGTAACCAAGGCAATGTAAGGGAGAGTTTTTACTAATACTTTAATTCGCTCAATATACAATTCCAAAAGTTCTCCTTTTTGCATACCACTCAATTCTTTTTGATCGTGATATTTACGAATAAGAGCTGTTGTACTAATAATACTTCTTGGAGCGTTTTTTGCCTGCGCAGAAACAGCTGCAGTTGTCATGATAAAAAATGCACTAAATAAAATAATTTTCCCTTTCATAAATTCTTGTATATAATTGGTTGTTGATGAAAACAAAAATATAGAAATTAACTTAAATTGCAACTTTCATTGATTTTTTTTTCAAAAAAAAAGCTTAAAAAAAGCTTAAAAACCAACCTTATGTCGAGGAAATCTGCGTTTTAACGAGGTTTTTGTTAAATTCCGCAAGTCTTGAAACGTAAGATATTTTCTATAAAAAAGTAACTGTTTTTCTCATTAAATAGCCAAAAAAACATTCCGTTTGTCGTTTTAAGCAAAAAAATATTAACAAAAAAGTCTTGATATCTACTCGCATGAAGTAATTTATTAACAAAAGTTAGTTAAGAGAGCGCAAAAATTTTAGCAAAAAACAATCATAATCTCATAAATGAAATGCAGCCCAATAATCTTTAATCGAAAATTTTTGACTACATCATTTTCTGTTATCTTTGCTTCATGCAATTTTCTCAAATTTTAGGTCAGGATTACATCAAAAGTCACTTAATAAAAAGTGCATCTTCCGGGCGAATTCCACATGCGCAATTATTCATTGGGCCTGAAGGAAGCGGTACATTATCGACAGCAATTGCCTATGCACAGTACATTTTATGCAATAATACCGGAAATGAAAATGAAAACGGAAATGATTCCTGCAATCTCAAATTCCAAAACATTTCGCATCCCGATCTGCATTTTATTTATCCAACCGTTACCACCGAAGATGTAAAAACCAAACCCAAAAGTTTAGACTTCATTCAGGATTGGCGAATCTTTATTCAGGAAATGCCTTACGGCGGATTATTTGACTGGTATAAAATTTTGGGCGTTCAAAACAAACAGGGAGAAATCAGGGTTGAAGATGCTCAGGAAGTTTTAAAATCGCTTTCGCTGAAATCATACGAAGGAGGTTATAAAATCATGATTATCTGGATGGCCGACAAAATGAATATTGCGGCCTCAAACAAGCTTTTGAAACTTCTTGAAGAACCTTCAGACAAAACCATTTTTATCCTGATTTCTGAAAATGAAGAAGATATTATCCAAACCATACGTTCTCGCTGTCAGGTAATTCACTTTAACGGACTTCCGGAAAAAGTGATTGCAGATGCTCTGGTTTCTCAGGAAAATATTGATCCAAATCTGGCCAAAAAAATCGCACATCAGGCTCAGGGAAATTTTAATAAAGCACTGCATTTGTTAAAAGAAGACGATTCTGAATATCCGTTTGAGCAATGGTTTGTCAATTGGGTTCGTGCCGCTTTTAGGGCAAAAGGAAATGCGGCAGCCATTCAGGATTTAATTTCCTGGAGTGAAGAAATTGCCGGACTTGGCCGCGAAAGCCAGAAAAAGTTTATTCAGTTTTGCATAGAAATGTTCAGACAAGCATTATTACTGAATTATCAAACGCCGAGTTTAGTTTATATCGAACCAAAAGTGGACAAATTTAAACTCGAAAATTTTGCGCCTTTTGTAAACGGAAATAACATTCACGAAATTTTCAAAGAACTTTCAGATGCGATGTATCACATTGAAAGAAACGGAAATGCGAAAATAATCTTAACCGATTTATCTATAAAACTGACTCGTTTAATTCATAAAAAATAGTCCTCAAATGAATAATGTTGCCTCTATTTTATCATTAGCATTTTTAGCCTTGACATTTTTACAATCTGGCTACGAAAAAATTTTTTACTGGAAAGATAATGTAACCTGGCTTAAAGAACATTTTGCTCAAACGCCATTAAAAAATCAAGTTCCGCTTGCTTTACTTCATCTTTTAATTTTAGAATTGATTTCGGGGATTTTAAGTGTCGTTGGAGCAATTCAGTTATTAACAAACAGCGGTCGTGATTATGGTTTTTATGCCGGAATTTTTTCATGTATCTCTTTGTTAATGATGCTTTTCGGACAACGATTAGCCAAAGATTACGATGGTGCGAGAACCATTGTTATATATTTTATCCCTGCCGTAATGGTAGTTAACTGGCTGAATTAATCAGCCTAAATTTTTTAAGATAAGCCACAGATTTCAAAGATTCGGCAAGATTTTTAATCCTTTTAATCTGTGAAATCTGTGGCAGAAAAAACAAATTTTTATAATAAAAAAATGAATCCAAAACATCCTTCAGAATCCGTAACCATATTAACTGATTTAGTTTTACCGAGCGAAACTAATCCTTTAAATAATCTTTTTGGCGGTGAATTATTAGCCAGAATGGATCGTGCAGCAAGTATTGCGGCCCGCAGACATTCACGCCGAATTGTAGTTACAGCATCTGTAAATCACGTTGCTTTCAACAGAGCAATTTCTCTTGGAAGCGTTGTTACTGTCGAAGCAAAAGTTTCAAGATCTTTCAAAAGTTCTATGGAAGTTTTTATAGACGTTTGGGTAGAAGACCGCGAATCTGGAAACAGAACCAAAGCAAACGAAGCTATTTATACTTTTGTTGCTGTTGACGACACCGGAAGACCTGTTGAAGTACCGGCAATTGTTCCTGAAACCGAATTAGAAATACAGCGTTTTGATGCGGCACTACGTCGTAAACAATTAAGTTTAGTACTGGCTGGAAAGATGAAACCTTCTGATGCAACAGAATTAAAGGCCTTATTTTTGTAATACAAATTGTTACAATTTGAAACAATTTGGAGTGATGAAACTTCAAAAAAAGAAGTATTTTTACACATTCTAGTTCGTCAAATAAAATCAATAAGTTTTTTGATTTTTGATTTTTTTGAAAGCTAAAAAAAATAATTTAGATAATTTAAGATAAGATGAGTTCAGACAAAGAAGCCAAATTAAAAGCGTTACAGCTTACGCTTGATAAACTTGACAAAACCTACGGAAAAGGAACCGTAATGAAAATGGGCGACAGAGCCATTGTAGAGGTAGAAACGATTTCTTCGGGGTCTCTTGGTGTTGATTTAGCTCTTGGAGTAAATGGTTATCCAAAAGGAAGAATTATTGAAATATACGGACCAGAATCGTCTGGTAAGACCACACTGACACTACATGCTATTGCTGAAGCTCAAAAAGCGGGCGGAATTGCTGCTTTTATCGATGCTGAGCATGCTTTTGACAGAAATTATGCTGAAAAATTAAATGTAGATATCGAGAACCTGATTATCTCTCAGCCAGACAATGGTGAGCAGGCTCTTGAAATTGCCGAAAACTTAATCCGTTCCGGAGCTATAGACATTGTAGTAATTGACTCTGTTGCCGCTTTGACTCCAAAAAGTGAGATCGAAGGTGAAATGGGAGATTCAAAAATGGGTCTTCACGCTCGTTTGATGTCTCAGGCTTTAAGAAAATTAACCGGAACGATCAGCAAAACAAACTGTACGGTTTTCTTTATCAACCAGCTGCGTGAAAAAATTGGTGTGATGTTCGGAAATCCTGAAACAACAACCGGAGGTAACGCATTGAAATTCTACGCTTCTGTGCGTTTGGATATTCGTCGTTCTGCACAAATTAAAGACGGTGAAAACGTAATTGGTAACAGAACCAAAGTTAAAATCGTTAAAAACAAAGTAGCACCTCCTTTTAAAACTGCCGAATTTGACATTATGTACGGAGAAGGAGTTTCTAAAACTGGTGAAATTCTTGATTTGGCTGTTGAATTTGATATCGTTAAAAAAGCAGGATCCTGGTTTAGCTACGGAGATACAAAATTAGGACAAGGTCGTGATGCTGTTAAAGCTTTAATTAAAGATAATCCTGAATTAGCAGAAGAATTAGAAGAAAAAATTAAAGCACATATGAAAGAATTAGCTGATGCTTAATTGTTTTATAACAATTTTAAAATCAATGATTTATACAAAAACCCGAAAGATTTTATTACTTTCGGGTTTTTTATTTGAAAAAAAATTTAAAAAAAGACGCAACCTTTTTGTAACAAATTCATCTATACAGTAGACATAATGTTTAATTGGTATTAGCCATAAATACTCAATTCAACATTTTTTTTATAATAAATTTGGTTGGTTGATTCATTAAAAATCCGTTAGTTTCACTCATGGTTCTAACGGATTTTAAAAAATTTTTGAAAAAAAGTTATATTGCAATACAACCTTTTTGTTTTTTTTCGATCTAATATATTATGACATAACCGAGAGTTTAAGTTAAACTCTTAATTATCAAACCATAAATATATAACCATGAAAGAAAAAAGAGTAATGCAGTTGAGTAGAAGAAGAAAAAAAACAAAATTAAAGATTAAGAAAATATTACGATTTATCTCAGAGAAAATCATTCACCGATAAGCTTTTTGAATATTAACGGGGGTTTTTATTTCAAAGAGAACCCGACAATTTGAAAATTTTGTCGGGTTTATTTTTTTATTTTCTTTTTAAATCTTTCTTTTCAAATTCCAGTAAGCCATTGTAAATTATTTGTCTAACGTTGTCACGAAGTTCTTTTCTGTGATCTGGCGTTAATCCTTCTGTTTCAACAAAAGGCAAAATTTTCCCTCTCATCCTTCCCGGACTTCCACTTAAAAAAGTATACGAAAAACGTTCTTTATTGTCGGCAAAAACAATTGGAACAATCGGAATTTGGTGGTCAATAGCCAGTCTAAAAGCACCGTCTTTAAACTCATCCAGTAAAATAGATTCATCATCAGGAACACCGCCTTCTGGAAAAATACAAATACTTAAACCCTGATTTAAGCGGCTTTGAGCTCTTTTAAAAACTTCATTTTTACTTTTAGAAGAATTTCTGTCTACCAAAATACAGGTTCTTTTATAGAAAAATCCAAATAACGGAATCTTTACCAATTCTTTCTTTCCAACAAAAACAAATGGATTTTTAATAATGGCCAGCATCAGCATAATGTCTGTCATTGAGGTATGATTTGCAACAATCATATAACTCTTATTTTTGATAAGCTTTTGTTCCTTCTTGACTTTGTAATAAAAACCCATCCCGAAAAGGATAAATTTAGCCCAAATGCGGGCCATTTTAAAAAAATAGGGATATCCCCTTTCCGAGATAATAGAAATCAGCAGAAATGGCAACATAATCAATATTGGAATCGCCATTAAAATGTAAAACCAAATGCGCCAAAAAATCCAAAAAACAATCTTAAATATTTTCATAGTTTCAAAAGTACTAAAACGCCAATGAATTTTAAACAAGAATTTATTTTGCAGTTTTTTTTACCGCAAAGAACGCAAAGGTTTTTTCGCAAAGGACGCAAAGTTTATTGCCACAGATTGAAAAGATTAAGGGATTTTTTAATCTGTGTAAATCCTTTAATCTGTGGCTGTTTTTTAAAATTTTAAAATATACTTTGCGAAAAAACTTTGCGCCCTTTGCGTTAAAAAACCACAACAAAACTTCCCTAAAACCTTTGCAAACTTTGCGGTTATAAAAAACTTCACGAACTTTGCGTTTAAGAAAAAAACTAGAATGGCAAAAATACTTACTGGTGTTCAGAGTACTGGAACGCCACATTTAGGAAATTTATTGGGAGCAATTATCCCGGCAATTGAATTATCGAACAATCCGGCAAACGAATCTTTTTTGTTTATTGCTGATTTGCATTCGATTACGCAAATTAAAAATGGTAAAACACTAAGAGAAAACACTTACAGCACTGCAGCGGCTTGGCTTGCTTGTGGTTTAAATCCTGATAAAGTGACTTTCTACAGACAATCTGATGTGATTCAAACTGCTGAATTGACCTGGTATTTAAGCTGTTTTTTTCCTTTTCAACGTTTAAGTTTAGCAACATCTTTTAAAGATAAAGCCGATCGTTTAGAAGATGTAAATGCAGGGCTTTTCACCTATCCGATGTTAATGGCAGCCGATATTTTATTGTATGATGCTGAATTTGTTCCAGTTGGAAAAGATCAATCACAGCATTTAGAAATTACTCGCGATGTTGCTTCAAGATTTAATCATCAAATGGGCGAAACATTTGTAATTCCAGAAGCTAAAATTCAGGAAGACACTATGTTAATTCCGGGAACTAACGGTGGAAAAATGAGTAAATCTGCTAATAATATTATCAATATTTTCCTTGATGATAAGACATTACGCAAACAAGTAATGAGTATCGAAACAGACAGTACGCCACTTGAAGCGCCAAAAAATCCAGATACGTGTAACGCTTTTGCCATTTATTCCCTTCTGGCAAATGAAACACAAATTGCCGAAATGAGAGCGAATTATCTTGGCGGAAATTATGGTTATGGCCATGCTAAACAAGCTCTTTTTGAATTGATTACAGAGAAATTCAAAACCGAAAGAGAAAAATACAATTACTATATCAATAACCTTGAAGAAGTAGATGCCTTATTGAAAAAGGGTGCCGCAAAAGCTTCTGTTGTTGCAGACGGAGTTCTTGCAAAAGTTCGAAATGTTCTTGGGTTTGAGAATTAAATTATCTCTTTAAAACATTAATTTATGACAAAAGAAGAGGCTTTAGAAGAATTAATGTATCAAAGTGGTTGTCATGAGAATATAGAAAGTGAAAGATGGGAAAAAGGTTTTCTTGGTCAATTACGCCCATTTAAAGGGGTTTTATATGAAGAAAATTATCATTTGATAATGAAGTCTTTAAAAGTACTTTCTTCAGAAATGGAAAAGGATTTTGTAGATAAAAGAATCATTAGTTCGATTTGGGGAATTTGTCATTTAGGAAGAATGTGGGCACTTTATCCGGAAGGAATGTTGCAAAGCAATAATCTGATTTCAAAAGAACAAGTATCTCAAATTGATAACTGGCTGGTTGACATTTCATATGCTGCTTTTTGCATTTTAGACGGAGCTGGAGAAGATGAAGCTTTTTGGAATTATAATGAAGAAAATAAAAAGTAAATTATAAAAAAAACCTGCTGTTTAGCAGGTTTTTTTATGCAAAATATGTTTATGCTCTTCCTAATCTGGCCAGCAATAAAATCAATCGTAAAACAACGATTATGATAACTATTACAGACCATGTAGACATTCCTCCAGATGAACTGCCGCTGCTGTATTCTCTTTCTTTCTCGGCATCAATTCTGTCTTTGTGAGATCTTATAGTATTACTCAATTCATAATCTATCGGCTTATAATTTACCATTGAATTTACCATTGGCTCTAAAAACTCATTTCGCACGGCTGCATTAACAATTGAGCCTGAAATTTTGCTGTAAATCGCTCTGATTTTCTTGTCGTTTTCTTCAGATCTGAAGTACGAAAGCAAGGCATAAAAACTTCTGTATTTAATAAATTCAATATTTTCTGCACCTGTTGATAATGAAGGATTTTCATCTAATTTATTTACAACAAAATCAAGCTTTGCAGATAGTTTCTGACTTAAATTGTCTAATGAATTTTGAGGCAGATATTCTTTAGCATTCAAAAGATCATCAATAACATCAAATCTATTCTGATCAATATTTTGATCAAAAAATGCATCCAAATCTTTAGATAAAAATTTGTCTATGAATGTTTTAATGTTTTCTTCATTAACAGAAAGCGAGTAATCTGTATTAAACCTGTTTCGGGAATAATTTCTTCGGGCAAAGAAATTATACAGGATTCTGTTATTGGTAATAAACAAAAGTTCTTTTGGAAATTCATTTATTGCCGAAATCAAATTATCAGCTAGTGCAGGATCTAAATTAGGGTTTTGCGATCGCTCAATTTGAAAATGTCGCCTGACTTTTTCAGTGTCTTCTATGCTGAAAGAATTTCGGTTTTCCTGATAAATTCCAGCATTTTCTAGTAGTCCAATTATATTCATTTTTAAGGTTTTGGTGTAAAAACAAAAGTATAATTTTAATTTTTTAAACCTAATTTATTTGTTAAAAATAACCTTATCTTAAAAACGGGTTTTAAAATTTTCGTAGTTTTCTTTAAAGCTTCGGCCAACTGGAATTGTAAAACTTTCTATAACTATCTCATTATTCCCTAAAGCTTTAACTTCTTTTAAGTTGACTAAAAATGATCTATGAATTCGCAAAAAACCTTTCGCAATTAAAGTAATTTCCAAATCACTGATTTTGTGTTTGGCAACAATTGGCTTTTCTTCTTTTAAAATGACTTTGACATCATTTCCCTGACTTTCTAAAAACAAAATTGATTTAAGGAAAATTTTATGCAGCAATCCGTTTGACCTCAGCATTATAAATTCTTCTTCTTTTTCTTGTGTTTCATTTCTCAAAACGCGTTCTATAGCTTTAAAAAAACGTTCAAAAGTTATCGGTTTCAGGATATAATCTACTGCTTCGAGTTCAAAACCTTCAATGGCAAATTCTCTGTATGCGGTTGTAAAAATGGTTTTTGGTTTGGTCTTTAATGATTTTAAAAAATCAATTCCCGTTAAATCCGGCATTTGAATGTCTAAAAAAATCAAATCAACCGGACTGGATTTTATGAGTTTGTAGGCTTCTAATGCATTTCCGGCAGTTCCAACCAAATGTAATTGGTCTATCTTAGAAATATGATTTTCTAAAAGTTTAATTGCGAGCGGCTCATCATCAACTATAATACAATCAATTTTCATTTGCTGGAATTGTTAGTTCGACAATAAATCGGCTGGCTTCGGTTTTAATCGAGCAAAAACTGCGATCGCCGTAAATTATCTTTAATTGATCCTGAATTATTTTTAAACCCATACTTTTTTCGCAGTGGCTTTCTTTTGGAACAAAAGAATTTTCGATTCTAAAAAATGATTTTTCGGCATTAGTTTCAACAAAAACAGAAATAAAAATATTTCCTGAAATACTGGCCGCACCGTGTTTAAAAGCATTTTCTACCAAAGATAAAAACAATAATGGCGGAACCAGGTTTGCAGACTGAATTTGTTCTGTAATTTTCAATTCTAGTCTTGAATCATAACGCAGCTTTTCTAATTCAACATAATCGAAAATTACTTTCATTTCATCTGAAACAGAAATTAATTTTCTCTGGCCTTTGTATAAGATATAATCCAGAATGTTTGAAAGCCTGCTTATCGATTCTGATGTTTTTTGAGAATTGATAATTGACAGCGAATAAATGTTATTTAGCGTGTTGAATAAAAAATGCGGGTTTAACTGCGTTTTTAGCGCCTTTAATTCTAATTCTGCCTTCTCTTTGAGGATTTGTGTAGAATATTGTTTTTCGTGTCTTAAATCGAGCATAAACACAACCGAAACAAAAACAAACGAAGCGGTAACGATCGGGATTACATAATAGCAGAATAAATAACTCAAATCAGTCAAAATAGCAATCAAATCATCCTGAGGATCATCTATAAAAAATGGCTCGGCGATGTAAATGGTAAAGATTCTGTTTAAAACAGAGAACACATATATGCTGGCAATTAAAGAAATCACAAATACAAAATACTGCTTTTTGTAAAAGATCTTTTTTATAAGAATGAAATAAATAAAATTGGCAGATATAATTTGGAAAATCAAATGACACAAGTCATACAGAATAATCATCGAAAATACCGGATGCCTATATTCTGCATAAATTTTGGCTTCGCCTATTAAAAAAAACAAAAGCCAAAAAGAAACCTGAAAAACCAGGTTCTTCCGAATTAAATTATTTGAAATTGTATTCATGATTCAAAAATAGGAAATCGAAATTCAAAACTTTCAGCTTGATTGTAAACGACTGAAATTTGATTACGAACGACAAAAAATGCTGTTGAAATATAATTTTATGCTATTGATATCTAAAAATGCGTCGTGTAAATGATGTTTAAAAAACGCCCGAAAACTGAGACTAGATTTGTGCAAAAAAACAAATGCATTCAAACACCTCTCAAAAAATTATCGGTCTTGATCATCTGCGCGCTTTGGCAATTGTGATGGTTTTAGTATATCATTATCGAATGTTTCCTCATCCGGAATGGATCGATACTTATGGCAGATTTGGCTGGATGGGCGTAGATTTATTCTTTGTTCTAAGCGGATTTTTGATTTCAAAACAACTTTTTGAACAAATCAAAATTTCAAATGAAATTCGCTTTAAGGAGTTTTATGTTAAACGCTTTTTCAGAATTATTCCACCTTATGCCGCTGTGCTTATTTTATATTTTTCTTTTCCTCTTTTCAGAGAAAGAGAAGCTTTACCGCCACTTTGGAAATTCATCACCTTTACTCAGAATATCGAACTCGACATCAAAAATTTTGGAACATTTTCACACGCCTGGTCGTTGTGTATAGAAGAACAATTTTACCTTTTGTTTCCTCTCTTTTTATTCATTTTTTTTAAATTCAAAAAACTAAATTATATCCCATTCTTACTCCTGTTTCTGTTATTTCTAACGATAATATCAAGGATAATTTCATGGCAGGTGTTTATAATTCCGAACTTGAATTCTACAGATTTTTGGAAAATCTGGTACATGAAAATTTATTATCCAACTTACACAAGATTAGATGGTTTTGTTGTTGGAATTCTAATTGCTTATTTTTTTAAATACTCCGGTCAGTTTAGAAATTTCATTCATTCAAATGGCAATCTTTTACTGATTTTGGGTTTAACGATTGTTTTTTTTTCATTTTGGATTTGCCTTGATCAAATGTCAAAACCAGCTTCTATAATTGGATTTACAATTGTTGCTTCAGGTTTTGGGTTAATTGTAATGTCGGCGATCTCAAAATCATCAATTTTAAATAAGAAACAATCTCTATTTTCTGAGCGTCTGGCGGCACTTTCCTACTCTATTTATCTTTCTCACAAAGGAATAATTCACTTAACCCATTTTTTTATTGCGAATCAAAATATAGACAGCGAAAGTTCATTTGTATTAATTATCAGTCTCGCAAACTGTATTCTTATTGGTTATGTTTTTCAGTATTTAATAGAAAAACCTTCTTCAAAAATTAAAAATTATCTCTTAAAAATTAATTCTAAAAACCATGAAAACAACTAGTTTTATTTTATTTATTCTTCTTTCTTTCCATTCAGTTTCTGCACAAGAAACTTCAAAAGACAAAGAAGAAATACACCAGATTTTAAAATCGTTTATGCAGTGTATTATCAAAAAAGACTCTACAACTTTTAATAATTTATTCTTTGAAGGCAATGTAAACTGGATTGGCGTAACCAAAGAAAGAAGTCAGGCCAGAAAACTACAGGCAAAGCCAACCATCACAACAAATTATTTTACAGACACTTATACCTATTTTATCCGCTCAATAATAAGAGATATGAAGAGTGAAGAAAAATTTGAAAATATTGTCATTCAAAACGATGACGCCATTGCCAGCGTTACTTTTGATTATAGTTTTTGGTCTGAAGATTCTATGACAAACTGGGGAAAAGAATATTGGCAGATGGTTAAAATTAACGGAAAATGGAAAATTTCGAGCGTGATTTTTTCAATCGAACTTTCAAAATATTATCCAAAAAAAGGCAATTAAATCGCTTCGAACATTTTTCCCGGCAAAGGTCTTATCAACCCTTTAAGCTCCATATTTAACAGAATTCCGGAAATTCTAAATACCGGAAAATTACATTCGAGTGCAATAATGTCCAAAAGTTCTTTACCGTTTTTTAAAAGAAAATCATATATCTTTTGTTCATCAGGTTCGAGTTCTATAAACAACTGCCGCTGAATTGTTTTTGGTTTCTTTTCGATATCCCAATTCAAAACATAAATTAAATCGGCTGCACTTGTTAATACATTTGCTTTTTGGATTTTGATTAAATCATTGCAGCCCTGGCTGTATTTATCAGTAACTCTGCCCGGAACTGCAAAAACATCTCTGTTATAATCATTTGCAAGATTGGCAGTTATAAGCGAACCGCCTTTATCTGCAGATTCTATTACGATTGTAGCTTCGCTGATTCCGGCAACGATACGGTTTCGGCGTACAAAGTTTTCTTTATCGGGTTTAGAAGAACTCCAAAATTCAGTTATGAAACCTCCGTTTTCTTCCATTTTAGCCATATACTTTTTGTGCACACGTGGATAAACCTGATTTAATCCATGAGCCAAAACACCAACAGTTTGCAAATTATATTCCATCGCAAACTGATGTGCCACAATATCAACCCCATAAGCAAAACCGCTTACGATTACCGGATCAAGTGGCGCAAGATCTTCAATAAGTTTTCTACAGAATTCAGTGCCATAAGAGGTTACCTGCCGAGTGCCAACAATACTGATAATTTTTTTGTTTTTTAAATCTATATTTCCGCCTGAGAAAATCAAAACTGGAGAATCTATACAATGTTTCAATCGATCCGGATAGCTTTCATTTTGAAAAAAAGAAACATCAATTTTATTATTTCTAATGAATTTCAGTTCCTGATCTGCTTTTTCAAAAATACCCGGATCTTTCATGTTTTTGATCAAAACTGTCCCAACTCCATCAATCAAAGCTATTTGACTTGATTTTGATTTAAAAACAGCTTCGGCATTTCCGCAATGAGTCAGCATTTTTTTGGCCATAATATCTCCAACTCCTTCCACTTTTTGCAAGGCTAATAAATAAAATAATTCCTGATCTGTCATGGCTTAAAAATATTATGTAAAATAGAAAATAAAACTAAACTTAAATAAGAGCGCAAATATGCTTAAAATAAAGTAATTTCTTAATAAAAAAAGCATTTTATAAAAGAGGCGACAATTAAAAACTAATAACGCGTTAAATAAAATACTGAAAATTAGTTATCTATAAAAATATCAGAATTGTTAATAAAAATTGTGAATAAAATTTTGATAACTATATCAGTTCATTAATTTTGTTACTATGAAAATTGAAACTTACATCGCGCAGTTATTGTATCGTTATCAGTGTGTAACGGTTCCTGGGTTTGGAGCATTTTTAACCGAAATTCACTCGGCTCAGCTGAATGAATCTTCAAATTCATTTTTTCCGCCCAAAAAAACTTTGTTTTTCAACAGCCGTTTGAAAAACAATGATGGACTGCTTGCCAATCATGTTGCACAGTCAGAAAAAACATCATACGGAACCGCTGTAAATTCGATTGCATTTCAGGTACAAACGTGGAGACAAACACTGGAAGAAAACGGTGTAATCAGTTTAAAAAACATTGGAGATCTTCGATTGAATTCTGAAAACAATATTGTTTTTACTCCAAACGAACAAATAAACTATTTGTCAACTTCATTTGGGTTAAGTCCGTTTGTTTCGCCTTTGGTTAAAAGAGAAATGTTTGAGAAAAAAATCGAACAAATTTCAGAAAGAGAAACGGCTTCGTTGTATGATGAAGAAGAAGTTAGATCTTCAAGATCGTACTTGAAATATGCTGCCATTTTTGTACTTGGTCTTGGTGTAACCGGAAGTATTGGATATCCTTTATACCAAAATCAAATTGCTGCACAAACCCTTGTTGTAGAAGGAAATGTTCAGAAAAAAGTTCAAAACAAAATTCAGGAAGCAACTTTTGTAATTCAAAATCCGCTGCCGGCTGTAACTTTAGTAGATTCAGCTAAAGTAGAAACTCCCGAAGAAAAACTTATGCCATATCACATTATGGCGGGTGCTTTTAGAAGCGAAGCAAATGCAAGAAAAGCATATAACCAATTGATTAAAGATGGCTATAAAGCCAGAATGCTTGGCGAAAACAAACATGGTTTATTCCCTGTTTTATATGGAAGTTACGCAACAATGCAGGAAGCTGAAAATGCTCAGAAAGAAATTCAAAAAGGCGAAAATCCAGATGCCTGGATTCTCGTTGAAAACTTATAAATAACAAAAAATCCTATTCTAACCGAATAGGATTTTTTGTTTAACGTGGAACAATTTTCGCGTCTTGATTGAGTATTTCTTTTCCATTTTGAGTTATCACCAAATTTGCCGGGGGCGTTTCTCTTGTACCTAAAGGCGTAATATAGCAAGTATAAATAAATTTGCCTTTTTTGAAATCAAAATGTTCATTTCCGCCGCTGCCGTCAGCAAACCATTTTCCGTTTTCAATAATTAAATCTGGTTTTTCGCTCATCTTTTGTTTTACAGACCAGGAAGCATATCTGTAAGTTTCATTTCCCATATCATCAATTCTAATTCTGAATTTTGATGTTTCTAAAACATATTCCGGGTTTTTAAACTTTGCTATACTTGGATGCAATTTAGTTTTCTGTGAAGAAATTAGCTTTGCTTTGAAATCTTTCTCAAACTTTGACTGATAATTGATTGTTTTCAGTTTTCCATCAGTATCAAACCAAAGTGTTCCATCATTCAGCATAATTCCGCGCCAGCCCACTTCTGACCAGTCTTTATCGGGTTTTGACGATGTTATTTCTTTTTTTAAATCGGCATCAAAAATCTCTGAATATCGTTTTATAAATTCCGTTTTGTTTTTGATTGACGGGATTGGATTTTCTCTCTTTAATGGATATGAGATCATATTAGCAACAGCTGCTTTGTCTCCCCTTTGAACGCTGGAAATAAACGTTTTTATAAATTTTTGATATTCTGGTTTTAAATCCTGAGCCGACATTTCAGTTAATGAAATAAGTGCTAACAGAATGAATATAAGCTTTTTCATAAGTTTTCTATTTTACATAATGTTTTTAAAGTAATTCTTGAAATTCCAAATCTAAAATCAATTAATGCTGGCTTTGAACATTCTGAGTTCATCCCAAGTAAATTCATCACCGTATTTTTCTTTTAACGGACTTAGAGTTTCTTCCTGATAAAACTCAAATGCTTCACGGAGAGCAAGAATTTTATCGTATGGAAGCACATCGGCAATATCAACTTTCTTTTCCTGAATAAGTTTTGTTAAATGCGATTCTATTGTTTGAACGGTTAGTTTTCTAAGGCGTGCAATATCTTCAACCGAATTTTTTGCCAGCCAGAGTTCGTGGGTTTCTTCTATTGTTGTCTTTTTTGGGCCTTTTTCCGTCGTTTTATCGACTTTTTTAGAAGAATAACGCATAACAGGCTCTTCAACCTGAAACATGTCTGTATTGGTCATTTTAAACTCTTCTCTAATTTTCGAAATCTTATCGGTTTTATAGTTTTTGATTGTCGGAGAAGTCAAACTTTCTTTGCTGATTGTTTCACGGGAAACGACAATGTCAACCAAAAGTCGGGCTTTCATCAAACGCAGGACTGCTTTCGTTTGCAGATCGTCCAGAAGAGATAATTCTTCATAAAATTCTTTCACTTTTTTAAACTTTTGAATTTCAGCCATTTTACTCAAAAGATCCGAAACCAGTTTGTCCATTGGTTTAAAAAAATAATCGTAAGCCGCCACTACCCTTTCCCGAACAAAAAGTAAATCGACGGTTTCTTTACTAAAAATTTTATTAAGCTGCTGAATGAATTTCTGCGAAGGATCTGTAAGTGCTTCAATAGTATCCATGCGTTTATGCGCCCAAACCGAATGTTTAGATTTTTCTGAAGCAACTGCATTTTCATTATAACTAAAACGGTGATTTCTCCACTCCTGCGCTAAATCTACCCAATTAAAACTGTTTATCAAATAGTTATGAATAAAGTTTTTGGTTTCAAAATGAAGCGAGTTTTTCAAATCGTCTTCTGTTGCTTTGTTCAAAGCGTAATCCATAACATCCTGATCATTTGAAAGACCATTCATCTGCATCGTAGAAAGCAAAATAAGCCCGTTTAAAGAAGTTAAACGAGAAAGTGCAACATAGGCCTGACCAGGAAGAAAAACTTGCGATACATCGAGCGCAGCTTTCTCAAAAGTTAAACCCTGGCTTTTGTGAACCGTAATAGCCCAGGCCAGTTTGATTGGATAATGTGCAAATGTGCCTAAAACCTCTTCTTCAATTTCTTTTGTGAGTTCGTTTACTTTGTAGCGAATGTTTTTCCATTCGTATTTTTCTACTTCAATGGTTTTATTTTCTTCAGGAAAATGAACAAAAATTTCCTGATCAGAAAGCGATTTTATTACGCCCATTTTTCCATTAAAATATCGTTTATCGAATGACAAATCGTTTTTCACGAACATTATCTGTGCTCCAACTTTCAGTTTTAGATTTTCTTCAACAGGGAATATTTTTTCAGGAAAATCACCCACAACTAAAGGCAGATAAGTAAATTCTTTTCCTGCTAAATCATTGATTGCTTGTTCGTTGATTGCATCTGCTTTGGCATTATGCGTGGTCAGGGTTATGTAGCCCGGATTCATCTTCAGATCAAAATCCGGTTTTACGTATTGGTTTAAAACCTGAATATCCTGCTGTGTAATTTGGTTATTTCGCAGATTATTTAAAACCGAAATGAAAGTATCATCGCTCTGACGGTAAATCTTTGATAATTCGATGTACAAAGGCGGATTCTGCTGAATTACATGCGAATGAAAAAAGAATTTTCCTTTGTAATAATTGCGTAAAACGCGCCATTCTTCATCGCGAATTACGGGCGGAAGCTGCAATAAATCTCCGATAAAAAGCACCTGAACACCACCAAAAGCCTTGGTATTTCTCCGCACGGTCTGCATCATGAAATCTATAGCATCCAGTAAATCAGCACGAAGCATACTGACTTCATCTATAATGAGCAGTTCCATATTTCGAATTACATTCCGCTTTACATTATTCATTTTAAAATGTCTGCGAAGTGATTCCTTATTCTCAAATTTTACTGTTTCAGTAAACTGGGAACTTTCTTCATACGAAGGAATAAATGCCGAAAACGGAAGCTGAAACATCGAATGAATCGTTACTCCGCCAGCATTTAAAGCGGCAATTCCTGTTGGTGCTACAACTACTGTGTTTTTGTAAGTAGTAGCAATAATTTCACGCAATAAAGTGGTTTTTCCTGTACCGGCTTTACCAGTCAGGAATATCGATTTTTGGGTTTGATTTATGAATTGTAGTGTGTAAGCTGCAGCTTCTGTAACATTTTGCATCCGGCCGGTATTAAACGTCAAAAATATCGCATTTTTATAAAAGAAAAAAACCTAAATCCGTTGTGGATTTAGGTTTTTCAATTTTAGTTTTTAGTTAGTTTGGTAGTTTTTATTTTTTAGCCTCTTCAGTTTTTGCAGGAGCTTTTTCTTCTTTTGGAGATGATTTATACTTCTCGTTCAAAGCTTTAATTACCTCTTTTGTAATGTCATACTTGTCTTCGGCGTATAATACAGTTGCTGCATCACCAGTTCCGTAGATGTATGAATAACCGTTTTTCTTACCGTATTCTTTGATGAATTTTTTAACTCCGCTTACAAGAGAATCCATTTCTACACCACTTTCTTGTTGCAATTGCTGAGATAAAGCTTGTTGAGCATATCCTAACTGCTGCTCTCTTTTTTGTAATTCTGCACCTCTTTGTTGTGCCCATTGCTGGCCATTAGCCTGTGCCTGGCTCTGAAAATTAGCAGCATCTTGCTTAAAACGAGTAATTTCAGCTTGTAACTGTCTTCCTTTTTCTTCGGCCTGAGCTTTGTATTTTGCCTCAAGGTCTTTTGCTTCAGTATACTCTTTCATCAAAACTGAAGTATCTATGTAAGCTGTTTTTACTTCCTTAGCTTCAGTTGCTTTATTACATGAAACAACTAAAATTGAAAGTGAGATAATTGCTAATGCTTTTTTCATTTTCTAAATTTCTATTTTTTTATTGGTATGAAAGACAAAAATATAAAAAAATAAATAGCATCAACATAAAGTTTAAAAAATGCTATAATTTTATGATATTAGTATTATTTATAGCTAAAAATAAAGCTATAAAATATCATTATCAAAAGTGACTTTCATAAGTCTTTTCTAAGAAACGTTTTCTAAAAAGACAACACAAAGCCTCGTTTTGTCTGAGAAAACGCTTTAAATTCGCTTATTTTAAGTTTTAACTGCTTTTTGAACAAAAAATCACATCGAAATAGATTTTTTAAAAATTTAGTTTCAAAACAGATAAAAAATGCTGAGTAAAATTCTTTTTCTGATTTTTCTACTTTTTTTAAATTTTTTCTTTTGCAGAAAAAATTTACTCAGATAAATCATTTTTTTGAATTAACTAAAAAAATTTTTCACTGATTTTTTCATTCGATAAAAAGTAAAATCTAAAAATCCAAAATCGAGCAAAAAACTTCAAAAAAAAGGCATTTTTTAAGGTATTAGTTTTCTTTATGGATGCAAAAAAAGCTATAAAATATCACTATTAAAAGTGACTTCTATAGCTTTTATTAGAGCTGTTTTCTAAAAAAAGACAACACAAACCCTCAATTTACCTAAAATAGGGTCTTAAATAGGCTTATTTTGCGTTTTGAGTGTTTTTTAGCACGTAAATGTGCGATGAATACTCTTTTGTTCCGGATGCTTTTAAATTTGATTTTAAACCGATGAAAAATGCTTTGATAAAATTCATTTTTCCGGTTTTGTATTTTTCAGAAAGAAGACTCACATAAAATGAATCAAATTTCATTGGAAGTACTTTTTCTAATTTCATGTCGACTTTTTCAAAAAGTGATTTTATCGCTTTTTTCGAAAAATGCCAAAAATGAATTGGCACATCAAAAGCTGCCCAAAATTCACCATAATGTTTTGCATCGAAGGATTTGAAATTTGGAACCGCAACAATTAATGTTCCAGTTGGTTTTAATAAACGCTTCAATTCGTTAATCTGATTTTCTAAATTTGGAACGTGTTCTAAAACGTGCCACATTGTAATTACATCAAAAGAATTATTTTCTAAAGAAGCTGTTTCTTCAACAAATGAAATTCCTTTTTGCTTCGCAATATTTTTTGCACGGTCACTCGGTTCAATTCCAATTACGTTCCAGCCGTCATTTTTTGCTGTCAATAAAAAATCACCAGTTCCGGCTCCGATATCTAAAATTTTTCCTTTTTGAGATTGTTCTGAATTAATTAAATTCAGTTTATTTTTTAAAGCAATACTTTTTACAAAATGATATGCTTTTTCAAAAATTGAACGTTTGTTGTCTGTGTGCGAAATATAATCTTCGCTTTCGTAATATCTTCCTAAATTTTCTAAATCCGGCTGCGGAGATGTGATCAGCATATCGAGATCTTCATCATAATACAAATCGAAAATTTCTTGCGAAACAGAATGGTCTTTTACAGTAAGAAAATGTTTTTTGTTTAAAACGTCCATTTTTTAATTAATAGTTTTTAAATATAATTTCGGCATTGAATTTTGCAAAGATGGAAATTTCATTCATCTAAACAATTTTTATTTTTTCTATTTTCTCCAAATCGTAAAAGATGAACAAAAGTTCATCTTTACAAATTTTAAATATTTTTATTCCACAGTAAACTAAAAATGATTTTTCAAAAAATAGTTTCACGTGGAACAATTTAAATTTTAGATTTCTGATTTAGATTATTTGATGGAATCTAAAAATCTGTACGTACTAACATAAAACATTTTAAGTTTCACGTAAAACAGATCAAAACAATCTAAAATCTAAAATCAGAAATCTAAAATTATTATCTTCCCATATAAATCAAAAGCACAGAAATATCACTTGGTGAAACTCCGCTGATTCTTGATGCTTGCGAAATTGTAACGGGACGAATTTTACTTAATTTTTGTTTTGCCTCAATCGACATAGATTTGATTTTATGGTAATCGAAATTGTCCGGAATTTTCACTTCTTCTAAACGAGTAAGTTTATCAGCATTGTTTCTTTCCTTTTCGATATAGCCAGAATATTTAACCTGAATTTCGGCTTGCTCTAAAACTTCTTTGTCTAATTTATTTTCTTCTACATAAGCTGCCACTTTTTCAAATTTCAGCATATCTTCTAAATCAATCTGCGGACGAGAAAAAACTTTAAACATTTTATCGCCTTGAGAAATTGGTGCCGATTCTTTCGCTTCCAAAATTGGATTTGTTTCTGCAACCGTAACACTTGTTTCTCTAAAGAATGAAACCATCTTTTCAGACTCGTTCAATTTGTATTCCATTCTTCGCATTCTCTCTTCAGAAGCTAAACCAATTTCGTATGACATTGGCGTCAATCTGAAATCGGCATTATCTTGTCGCAGTAAAGTTCTATATTCTGCTCTTGACGTAAACATACGATAAGGTTCTTCTGTTCCTTTCGTAATTAAGTCGTCAATCAAAACTCCAATATACGCTTCATCACGTTTTAAAATTAATGGCGCTTTTTCATGCACTTTTAAATGTGCATTTATACCGGCCATCAAACCTTGCGAAGCTGCTTCTTCATATCCTGTTGTTCCATTAATTTGTCCGGCAAAATATAATCCTTCAACTAACTTTGTTTCCAAAGTATGTTTTAATTGTGTCGGCGGAAAATAATCATATTCGATTGCGTAACCCGGACGGAAGAATTTCACGTTTTCAAAACCAGCAACAGAACGCAATGCTTTAAACTGAATATCCTCCGGAAGCGAAGTTGAAAATCCATTTACATAAACTTCACAAGTATTCCATCCTTCCGGTTCAACAAAAAGCTGGTGACGTTCTTTATCTGCAAAACGATTAATTTTATCTTCGATCGAAGGACAATATCTCGGACCTAAACTTTTTATTCTTCCGTTGAACATTGGCGAACGATCAAAACCTTCCCTTAAAATATCATGAACATCCAGCGACGTGTATGTCATGTAACAAGAACGTTGTTGCGTTAGTGGTTTTGTCAAATCAGAATATGAAAACTTATCTGGGTTCTCATCTCCTTTTTCTTCATTCATTTTCGAATAATCCAAAGAACGACCATCAACTCGTGGCGGTGTTCCTGTTTTCATTCTTCCAGCTTCAAAACCTGCTTTGATCAAATCTTCGGTAATTCCGGTTGCGGCACTTTCACCTGCTCTTCCTCCGCCAAATTGTTTTTCTCCAATATGAATCAATCCATTCAAAAAAGTTCCGTTTGTCAACACAACCGATTTGGATCGAATCTCAACTCCAAGTGAAGTTCTGATTCCTTTTATTTTTCCATTCTCGATAATCAGACCTTTTACCATCTCTTGGTAAAAATCTAAATTTAGAGTTCCCTCCAACATCATTCTCCATTCTTCTGCAAAACGCATTCTGTCACTTTGAACTCTCGGCGACCACATTGCTGGTCCTTTTGATTTGTTCAACATCTTGAACTGAATTGCAGTTCGATCTGAAACAATTCCGGAGTAACCTCCAAGTGCATCAATCTCACGAACAATTTGTCCTTTTGCAATTCCTCCCATTGCAGGGTTGCAAGACATCTGGGCAATGTTCTGCAAACTCATTGTAACCAACAAAGTTTTGGATCCTAAATTTGCGGCCGCTGCCGCGGCTTCAGATCCTGCATGACCAGCACCAACTACAATAACATCGTATTCTTCTAAAAACATTTTGTTTTATTATTCTCTGGAAACCGTTTAAGGCAGTTCTCAGAATTAACTTTATTTTCTCTTTGTTCCACGTGGAACAGTTTTATTATTTTGTTTCAGGTTTGAAGTTTCAAGTTTCAAGTTCTCCATTCATTTCGAATAAACTTTACTTTACCTGCATCTTAGATCCTTTACTTTTGAATCCGATATAGACACAAACCACAACTCTTAAATCTATTTCGTTCCACGTGGAACGAAATTTTAAATACAGACTTTTTATTCAAAAGCTCAGTTGAGACTTTCAGATAACTTAAATTTCAAAAATTCGAAACAATTTAAACTTCAAAATTCAATCTCCAACAATTTTAAATTATGTTTCACGTGGAACAAAATAATCAATTCAAATTAAAAATTCCACAAAGTGTTTCACGTGGAACACAATTATTAAACTTCGTTATTTCAAAATTTCAAATAAAAATACCTGAAAAAGGATATTTCAAAACTGAATATTCAACTGTTCCACGTGGAACCATTTATATTAAATCACACAAATAAAATTGAATTTCATTTAACTATCGTGTTTCACGTGGAACAAAATCTTTAAATTTTAATATTTAAAAATTTAAAACGTTTCACGTAAAACATAAATTTCAAACTTTATAAAACGTGTTCCACGTGAAACATGCTTTATTTTTTTTAGATGTTTAATTATTGTTCCACGTGAAACATTGCAATTTTTTCATCTTCTTTTGAACGCATCAATTCTGCATCTGCATCACTTTTATCTTTGTATCCACAGTAATGTAATATACCATGAGCAAGAACACGTTTCAATTCTTCTTCAAAAGAAACATTAAAATCTTTTGCGTTATCTTCTACTCTTTCTACAGAAACAAAAATATCTCCGCTTATCTCGTTACCAACTGTATAATCAAAACTGATAATATCTGTTAGCGTATCATGATCTAGATATTCTACATTTATCTTATGTAGATATTCATCATCACAAAAAATATAATTTATTTCTCCTTCATTCTTCTTTTCAGAAACAATAACAGCACTCAGCCAATCAGCAAAAGCTTGTTCGTTGTCTAAAGAAAATTCTGTTTCGTAATTAAAGTTTATCATTTTTATTAAAATATTCTTGAACCTTTTGATTAAAATTCGAGCGCAAAGGTAGCGATTGTCTATTTAAAATTTCTACACTATTTAAATATTCAGTTAATGAACTTGGTAACGCATTTGATCGGTTAGAAAATTCAGCTTTATTTGTTTCAGATTGACGCTTCGTATCTTGACCTTGTTCCTGAACTGCATTATTTAATTTTAGTAATTCTTGCTGAATATTTAAAATTCTCTGCAGGTTTTCATTTTTAAATCCTTTGTTTAATATTTGTTTTTCGGAAGCTTTCATCTGTTCGATTACAGGTCTGCCTTGTGCATCTAATCCTTTTTTGGCTAACTCTTTTTGTAAAGCTTCACGAAGTTTAACCTGCTCTTTGTAAATCTCCATTATCTTTTCAGCATCTCCTTCGCCATCATCACCCTCTTTTCCATCTTTACCTTTTTCTTCTCCATTGCTTCCTTGTCCGTTTTTGCCCTGACCATTCTTTCCGTCTTTTCCATTTCCATCTTTACCTTGTCCGCTATTCTGACCTTGTTTACCATCACCGCTTTTTCCTTGCTGACCACTTCCGGGTTTATCTCCCGGCTTCATTCCTTCTTTCATTTTATCAGCAAGACCTTTTTGTTTTTGAATAATATCCGGTAATTGCATTCCTTGTCCGTCTCCGGGTTTTGGTTTTCCTGCTCCCGGTTTAGACATTTGCATCTGCATATTATTCAAAAGATCACTTAAAAAATCGGCTAATTTGTTTGCAGATGAAACAGCATATTGCTGATGCGAAACTCCTTTTGGTATTTGAACATCAGTTAAAACTTCAATTGCTTTATCCATATTATATTGTACGTTTCCTATTTCCTTAGTAACATCTTCTGCAATTTTTGGATTTCTAAGAGACATTGCAAACAAGCTATCATCGACATGACGGAATTGTTGTTTTAAATTTTGCTGAATTTTGATGTTCTTCGTATAAGCAGAAGAACCTAATTTCATCGATTTAAATTGTTTCATTACATCTTCCTGAGATAATGAAAAAGCTAAAAGGTTATCCAGAATCTGACGAAGCATTGCAACATCTTCTTCTAATTGTTCCTGCTCCCCTCCTTCCATACTCGACTGCATTTGTTCGGCCATTGACTTCATTTTCTTTGAAGCACTTTTTTGTTTTGGCTTAGCCGAAGATGTGTTCTTTTTATTCAATTCTTCAGAAGCTTTATTCAAATCGTTTTCTACATCTTTTTCTTTCGAAGCATCTTTTGGAATATCCATTGGTGACTTCAAAGAATTATTTTCATCTTTTAAATCTTTTAAATCTTCCTGAATTTTATCAAATGATTTATTGATTTCGTCTTGCTTCTCTTTGGTGTTTTCGCTGTCTTTATTAGAAAGCTGTTCTTGTTTTTCTGCAAGCTTATTTAATTTTTCGGCAACCTGATTAGCTTTCTTTTCTACATAGAAACGCTTGGTTAACTCAACTAATTGTTCTAAATTACGAGATTGATTTTTACTGATTTGTTTGAACTTTTCCATCTTATCAAACAGTTCATCGCTGTTTAATTTATCATTTAAGTTCTTCAGTTCATCTAAGAGTTTTTGATTTTTCTCTAAATCTTTCTCGGCATTGTCTAAACGCTTTTGTAAATCTTCGGCAGTTTTGTCTTTCTTGTCTGTATTATATTTATCTAAATTCTTATTCATTTTTTCGGCAAACTCTTTCATCATTTCGTCTTGTTGTTTTTGACGTTTGATAAAATCATTTACTTTTTGCTGATCTTTAAACTCTAAATTATCTTTTTCTTTTCCGGTATTTTTTAGTTTATCCATTTCAGAAAATTGCTTTTCCTGATTCTTTAATGATTTAGATAAACTATTAATATTGGCATTTTGCTGTTGTAATTCGGCATCCTGAATTTCATCTGTTGTAGCAACTCTGTCAGAAAATGTAGAAGACTTTGTACTCTTAAATCCGTGTGGTGCATCATTGTCAAAAACTTCAAAATAGTATTCATACGATACTCCTTCTTCAACGGCAAGGTTACTTGGAAAGTTAAAAACGAACTGATCAAATACAGTTTGCTTTACAGGAATGGTTCCGCGTTTTGCAGTTTGTGGTTTATTTTTTTCGTAATAAACGATCTGTAACTTTGACAAACCGTAGTCATCACCCAGTCTTCCTAAAACATAATTCTTATCTAATTTTAAACTATCAGGAGCTGGTGAAACTGTAATAGTTGGATGCTGATCTTTAATAACCGACAGTTGATAATCTAATTTTTCGTAGTTCTTAACTTTATCGTTTGAAGTCAGAATTTGGTATTCCGTATTCTGATTAATGCTTTTTACTAACTTAAAATTGTCATCTGCTTTATTAAATTTGAATACTGAATTCTCGTCTTTCCAAACAATTTCCTGAGTTGACTTTGTAGACATTTTCCAGGTAACAGTAGTTCCTTCTGGTACAATTGCGTTGCCGGTTCCCTGAATAGTTTCTGATTTCTTTTTCAAATATGATGGAAAATTCAGAACCATTTCGAAGTTAGCAATCGACGGGACAGTGATAACTTTTAATTCATATTCATTTGATGAAACTGAATTTCCTTCGAATGAAAACTGAACATCTGAAGTTGGTTTTTCAATCTTGAATTCGAACTTTCCAGTTTGAGAAGATTCCATAAAATAGCTTTCGTTGCCAATATGAATCATCACATTTTCGGGAACAATGTTTCCTTCAGTTTCTACTTTTACAATAAAATCTTTGTTTTGTTCTGTCTGAAGTTTGTCATTCAAAACAACAAATTTGAAAGGGGCCGGTGGCAAAAATGCAGAATTGAAATGCACTACTCTATTAAAACTTTGCGAAATGATATTGCTGTTTCCTGAGATAAAAAACACTGCAAACAACAAAACCGGAATCAAAGCTAATGGCAAATACTTTTTATTTGAATTAAAATTGATCGCATTTCCAAACGGAATTGGTTGTAAAGAATTTGCTTTTTGTTCGATCGAAGCCAACATTAATTCTGAACTTTCAGCAGAATTTTCATTAGAAGAAAGCTGTAAAAAGTTCGTCAGTTTATCACTTACTTCTGTAAAATGATTTCCAATAATTGCCGAAGCCTGATTATAATCAATTCCTTTTTGAAGTTTGAACAACTTGAAAATTGGAAATAAGATAAAACGAAACAGCAGAAAAACTTCTACGGCAATAAATATCCAGAATAAAAGTGTTCTTCCTAATGGTTTCAGCCAAAGAAAATACTCAATAAAAAGCGTAAATAAAAAATACAAAAGCCCAAAACCTATAAAAAGAAGTCCACCTTTTATCAATTCGTTCATGTAATATTTCTTTATAAATCCTTCTAACTTCTGATATATTGCAGATGATGTTTTCAAAATAAAATCTCTTTTAATTATAACCTATAAAAGTAGTAATTATAACGATAAGTCTGAAAGCCAAAAGTCGAAAGTCAAAAGTTTAGCACACAACGAAAAACCTTTCAGACTTTCGACTTTTGGCTTTTGACTAATGTTGTATCTTTGCATCAAAATTATAAACAAATGTCAAAGCAAGTTCGTGTGCGTTTTGCACCAAGTCCGACTGGACCATTACATATTGGCGGAGTTCGTACTGCCCTGTTTAATTATCTATTTGCAAAAAAACATAACGGTGTTTTTTATCTGAGAATTGAAGATACAGATCAGACGCGTTTTGTTCCAGGTGCGGAAGAATATATTATGGAAGCGTTGGAATGGTTAGGAATTTCTCCTGAAGAAACTGTTGGAAAAAACGAAAAATTTGGTCCGTATAGACAAAGCGATCGTAAAGATTTATACCAAACTTATGCAGATCAACTGATCAATTCGGGTTGGGCATATTATGCTTTTGATACTCCAGAAGCTTTAGATGTTCATAGAAAACAGCACGAAGCAGAAGGAAAAACATTTATTTACAATCATCATAACCGTGAAAAATTAGATACTTCGTTAGTAATTTCTGCAGAAGAAACTGCTAAAAGAATTGCAAATGGAGAACATTATGTAATCCGTTTTAAAACTCCGGTTGATGAAACTTTACATTTAAAAGATATCATTCGTGGTGATGTTAAGTTTGAAACGAATCTACTTGATGATAAAGTTCTTTTCAAAAGTGACGGAATGCCAACTTATCATTTAGCGAATATTGTTGATGATCATTTGATGGAAACTTCACACGTAATTCGTGGTGAAGAATGGCTGCCATCTATGCCTCTTCACGTTTTATTATATAGAGCTTTTGGCTGGGATGCTCCTGAATTTGCACATTTACCTTTAATTTTAAAACCTGTTGGAAATGGAAAATTATCAAAAAGAGATGGAGATAAATTAGGATTTCCAGTGTTTCCATTAGAATGGAAAACCGAAGAAGGCATTTCATCTGGTTACAGAGAGAAAGGATTTTTCCCAGAAGCGGTTCTAAACTTCCTTGCTTTGTTAGGTTGGAATGACGGAACTGACAAAGAATTATTTTCTCTTGAAGAATTAGTTGAAGCTTTTGACTTAAACAGAGTTCACAAAGCGGGAGCAAAATTTGATCCTGAAAAGAACAAATGGTTCAATCACCAATATTTAATTCAACAAAATAATGCCGATTTAGCGAAGAGCTTCTCTCCTATTTTAGTTGAAAAAGGTGTTGATGTTTCAAAATATGATGTTACAAGAATCGTTTCATTGATTAAAGAAAGAGCAAATTTCGTTTCAGATTTTTGGGATTTAACTGATTTCTTTTTTCAGGCGCCAACATCGTATGATGAAAAAGCAAGCAAAAACTGGAAGGAAGAAACGCCAGCTTTAATGCAGGAATTGATTTCAACTCTTGAATATATCGATGGATTTGATTCGGCAAATATTGAAGCAATTGTAAAAGATTGGTTAACGAAAAACGAAATCGGAATGGGTAAAGTAATGCAGCCTTTCCGTTTAAGTTTGGTTGGAGCTCTGAAAGGTCCTCACCTATTTGACATTGTTGAAATCATTGGAAAAGAGGAAACTATTTCGAGAATTCAGAAAGCTATAGCAACATTATAAAAAAATTTACCATTACGATATTAAGATAATTAAGCTTTACTAAATGATAAAAAAGAAAGCTTAAAAGTTCATAAAGCTCAGCTTAATTCTCTTGACAAAGCTTTGTTCTTAATTTTCTAAATGTCTTAATGGTTAAAAAATAGAAACGCTAAGAAACATCTAACAAATGTTCTTAGCGTTTTTTTAATGTTTTAAAATTTTCTTTTAGAAGAATTTTCGTAATTTACCAAAATCAAAAATATAAACTATATAACCATGAGTACAGCATTTATTATCTTATTAGTATTAGCATTCTTCATTTTCATGTCGTCTTTCTTCACTGTAAAACAACAAACAAGTGTTATTGTAGAACGCTTTGGGAAATTTACAAGTGTAAGAAATTCGGGTTTACAATTAAAACTTCCAATAATTGATAGAATTGCAGGTCGTGTAAATCTAAAAATTCAACAATTAGATGTTCTTATTGAAACACAAACTAAAGACAATGTGTTTATTAAAATGAAAGTTTCTGTTCAGTTCAAAGTAATTCAGGAACATGTATATGAAGCTTTTTATAAATTAGAATATCCACACGATCAAATTACGGCTTATGTATTTGACGTAGTTCGTGCCGAGGTTCCTAAATTAATTTTGGATGATGTGTTTGTTCGTAAAGATGATATTGCAATTGCTGTAAAACGAGAGTTGAATGAAGCGATGACAACTTATGGTTATGACATTATCAATACACTTGTAACAGATATTGATCCGGATATTCAGGTAAAAAATGCAATGAACAGAATCAATGCCGCCGAAAGAGAAAAAACAGCAGCGATGTTTGAATCTGAAGCACAACGTATTAGAATTGTAGCTAAAGCAAAAGCTGAAGCTGAAAGTAAAAAACTTCAAGGTCAAGGTATTGCAGATCAACGTAGAGAAATTGCACGCGGATTAGTAGAAAGTGTTGAAGTTTTAAACCAGGTTGGAATCAATTCACAGGAAGCATCTGCATTGATTGTAATTACACAACATTATGATACGCTGCAAGCTATTGGAGCCGATACTAATTCTAATTTGATATTATTACCAAACTCTCCACAAGCTGCAAGTGATATGTTAAACAGTATGGTAACTAGTTTTTCAGCTTCAAATATTATCGGAGAAGAAATGAAAAAACAACCTAAAAAAGTTAAAAAAACTAGCAATTCAGATATAAATTATAATCCATCAGATACATCTGAGCCAACAGAAACGGCTTAATATAACCAACACTAAAATAAAAAAGAGGCTTAACTGCCTCTTTTTTTATTTATAAACCAGTTGATTACAAATGGTATAATAGATTGTAAAATTTCTGGAAATGAATTCTTAACATATCCTGTATAAGATGAAACAAATCCGTTTACGATTTTTTGCGGTGTAATGCTTTCTTTTGTTTTCTGAAAACTCAGCACTAATTTTTGATAATTGATATCTTTTTCTAGTTTCAGAATTTCTAAATCTCTGTCAATTTCAGCATAAGATGAGTATTTTTTCTTTTCCATAAATCTCAATCATTAAAAAATATTTCTGAAAATTTCTCCAAAATCGGGCCTTCAACAATCTTATCTTTTATCAGAAAAAGCAAAATTGTAAACAAAAGATAGATCCCTCCTACTGCCAAAAATCCCAAAGCATTACTTCCAAATAAATCTCCAAAAGCATACGCTGCAGCAAAAGATCCGAAAAGTAAAACCATACTAAAACATAATAATATCAACGTAAACTTAAAAATCAAAGTCGTTGATTTCATTGCTACTTTAAAACCCCAGAGTTTATAATAAGCTAAATGGCTGTCAATGTAAACTTTAGTTTGTTCCTGGATTTTTTCGGTATTTTCTTTTAACTCTTCAAAAGCCATAATTATATTTTTAAAATGAAAAAGCACAAAATCATCTTATAAAAATAAGACAATTATGTGCTTCTTAAACAATTATTATTTTTGAAGTTTAGCGTTTTGTGCTTTTAAATCAGCCAGTTTAGATTCTAAAAAAGTGATTACTTCTTCTGTTTTATGACTTACATTTGAAAGCATATCAGTTAAAGTTCCGTCAAGATTTTGTGTTGCACTAGTAAATTTTTCTTTAAGAACTTCAGAACTAGCTTCAAAAGAATCCTGCAAATTATGTTTTGCATCATCAATTCCTTCTTTAATTTTAGCTCTGGTTTTTGATCCTTTATCTGGAGCAAACAAGATTCCAAGAGCTGCTCCTACTGCAGCACCAGCTAAAATTGCTGCGATTGTATTTGAATTATTTGACATGATATTACATTTTTAAGTGAGTAATAAAGATACTTCTTTTTTAAAAGACAAACTCTAAAAATAAGTATTTAACAATAAAATTAATACATATAAGAAATTGCTTCGTATTTACCATCTCCTTTTTCAACAATAGAAACGAAAGGATAACCATTTGAAGCTGACTTAGTTTTGATTCTCATTGCAGTTTGTTTTTGATTTGCAATTGGCGGTTCACCTTTTGTCCTCGTCGAAACTCCGGTAAAACTAGCTGCCTGCTTCAGTCCTATTGTCTTTTCCTGTGGCAGAACAGTTACCATTTTGTAATCGTCTTTTGAATCTACTACAATTTTATCAGAGATTTTTTGAGTTGTTTTTGTCTGCTTATTCGTAATTGATGAAACAGCGTGTTTGCTTATTTTTATTTCTTCAGAACTTCCGTTTAACGAATAATAAATTAAACCATTTTCGTTTTTAATAAAATTAACATCAAGTTGTTCACCATTGTGTTTAGTAATTTGATGAGTTTGAGAAATTGCAATATTTGCAAATAACATCACTAGCGTAAAATATAAAATTTTCATGATATTGGATTTTTAAGTTTTATAATTAAAATTTGTCAGATTGAATTATAAAACGATAATCGCCTAAAACTAATGCTATGAAAATTTCATGATTATGAAGTAATTTGAAAAATACCTTTTACGCGAAATATTATCAAAATCAAATCACAATAAAATTTGAACATAAAATTTGTTGTTTCGAGAAATCAGCTTAGAAATAATCTTAAAATGAAAATGTTATTTTTATTTTAAAGAAAATCAAATTAGAAATCTGCACGGAAATATCAATTTTATAAAATCATCTCTGACTTTTGGTATTGAGTTAAAAATAGCAACTTTATAAACAATTGTATGTTAATAACCCGTTAAACTGACAAAAATAACAGCTAAAAGTTAAATAAAAGGTTTAAATCAACAATAATTCAAAAAATGAGTTATCTATCGACCGAATTAAAATATTAGCTTAAAATAGATTTATGAAAGCTAAAATTAATTTATATTATCTATAAAAATTTTATTTTAAATAGATTTTATAAATAATAAATAAATTTAATAAAATATTAAAATAAATAAATTTATCTAATAATTTAAAAGTTAGGAATTTCTATTTTTTTGAGACTTAAAATTAAAAAAATGGACAAAAAAGGCAAAACTTAAAATAAAGAGTTTTAAAAACCTATTTCTAAAAAAAGAATTCAAGAGATCGATAAAATTAAAAAATGTCTTAAAATTAATCTATGAAAGTCACTTTTAATTTAAAATAATTATAAAATTTTTAATCTTAATAGAAAATACAAATAATAAAAAAACGCTTATAAAAAGCGCTTTTCAATAGATTCTAATTATTTTTATTTCTTAACCATTTCAGAAAGAATTTCGATTTCTCTTTCAGAAGCATTTTTTGGTGGATTTGAATATAATTTTAAAATTTCATCATCAAATTGATTTTTGAAACTTTCACTTTCGATATCTCTTAAATTTAAAAGTGCTTTTGATCTTACATAAGTTGATTCACTTTTTAAAGACATCGAATATAATTTCTTAATATCTTCTTCTTCAAAATCTGTCGATTTCCAGTTTGAATATTTCAAAATAAACTGAGAAAACAACAGCGAAGCCTTATTATTGTTGATATTTTTCTTTAATGAATTCTGTAAAAGAGAAAAAGTAGAGATATTTTTGATGTTCTCTCCTATTGCACTTTCAATAGCAATTCTCTCAGGTTTTGTTTCAACTTTAAAGTATTTGTTAATATCTTTCAAAGAATTATTGATGCTGTTTTCTTCTTTTTTACCTTTTTCTTCCCAGGCATCTTTCAATCCAACAGTCTTGTTAAACACTAATTTTGAAGGAGTTGAGTCTTTATCAACAGTAAAATATCCTAAACGTTGAAACTGAAATTTATCTTCATTTTGAGCTGTTGCTAAACTTGGTTCAACATATCCAGTTACAATTTCTAATGAATTTGGATTCACAAAATCTAAGAAATTTTTCTCTTTATAACTGTCCGGAGCTTCATCTGTAAACAAACGATCGTACAAACGAACTTCAGCTTCTAATGCATGTTTGATAGAAACCCAATGTAATGTTCCAGATACTTTTCTTTGGCTTGCTTCTGTTCCGCTTCCGCTTAAAGAATCAGTATCATAAGTTACATGAATTTCTGTAATATTTCCTTCAGAATCTTTTATAACAAATTCACCTTTAATGATATAAGCATTTTTAAGACGAACTTCTTTTCCTAAAGTTAAACGGAAAAATTTAGCTGGAGCTTCTTCTAAAAAGTCTTCTCTTTCGATGTATAATTCACGAGAAAAAGGCACTTTTCTGAATCCAGCACTTTCATCTTCTTGGTTATTTTCAGCTTCCAACCACTCTTCTTTTCCTTCCGGATAATTCGTAATTACCAATTTTACAGGATCTAAAACAGCCATTACACGAGGTGCAATTTTGTTCAAATCTTCACGAATACAGAATTCTAAAACCGATACATTTATCAAATTATCACGCTTTGCAATACCAATTGTATTAGCAAAATTACGCAAAGATGCAGCTGTATAACCGCGTCTTCTTAACCCGGAAATTGTTGACATTCTTGGATCATCCCAACCGTTAACATGCTTTTCCTTAACTAGTTGCTGTAATTTTCTTTTACTAACAACTGTATGTGATAAATTACGTCTTGCAAATTCTCTTTGCTTTGGACGCAGTTTATTATCATCAAAAATTTGATCTAAAAACCAATCGTATAATTCACGGTGAGGCAAAAATTCAAGTGTACAAAATGAATGAGAAATTTGCTCTAAATAATCACTTTGTCCATGTGCCCAATCGTACATTGGATAGATTTTCCAAGCATCTCCAGTTCTGTGGTGATGTTTATGTAAAATTCTGTACATGATAGGATCACGCATCAACATGTTTGTTGATTTCATGTCAATTTTTGCACGAAGAATATGTGTACCAGCCTCAAATTCACCGTTTTTCATTCTTTCGAATAAATCTAAGTTTTCTTCTACAGATCTATTTCTAAATGGAGAATCGGTTCCAGTTGTAGACGGAGTTCCTTTTTGAATAGCCATTTCTTCAGAAGTCTGACTATCAACATAAGCTTTATCTTTTTTTATTAATAAAACTGCCCAGTCGTACAATTGTTGAAAATAGTCTGATGCATAGCGCTCTTCTGCCCAAGTATAACCCAGCCATTCTACATCTTTTTTAATAGCATCAACAAATTCCTGTTCTTCTTTTTCAGGGTTTGTATCATCAAAACGTAAATTCACAGGAGATTGATAATCAATTCCTAAACCAAAATTTAACGCAATAGAACTCGCGTGCCCAATGTGCAAATACCCATTAGGTTCTGGTGGAAAACGAAAGCGAAGTTTAGTGTTTGAAAGACCTGATTTTACGTCTTCCTCTATGATTTGTTCAATAAAATTGAGTGATTTCTCTTCTGATGCCATTATTTTATAGTAATTTTAGCAAAGATAAAAAAGTTTATAGTTTATAGTTTATGGTTTATGGTTTTCTTTGGAAACTTACTGAAAACATGAAACGTTAAACCTGAAACTCGAAATTAATTTAATTAGTATTTTTGTATAAATATTCAGAGTTATGAGACAATTAACTGTTACAATTCCAGATGATTTTTACGAAACTTTTGTTAGTTTTTTTAAACACATTCCAGATGTTTCTATAAATGAAAATGTTGAGAATGAAATTCCGCTATGGCAGCAAGAAATGGTTTTAGATCGTATAAAAAATGCTAAACCAGAGGATTTTATTAGTTGGGAAGAGTCTAAAAAAAGACTCAATGCTAAATGGAATAAATAATAATGTTTGAAATAATTATTCTCTTAAGAGCTGAATTAGAAGTAGATGAAATTGCTGAGTATTATGAATCTCTTTCTGATGGTTTAGGAACAAAATTTTTTAATGAATATCAAAAGTATGTTGATACTTTAAATACATTTCCATTTTTTGAAGAAAAATATAATATAGTTAGAACCTTACCTTTGAAAAAATTCCCATACACTATTCATTTTACAGTTGATGAAATTAACAAAATAGTTACAGTATACGCTGTAACATCCAATTATCAAAATCCAAACACTACAAGAATAAAACTATAAAAATGGGAGTTATAAAATTAAAAAACATCCGTACTTTTTCTTACCACGGATGTTTAATTGAAGAAGGAAAAATTGGATCTGATTATACTGTCGATCTAAAAATTAAAACCAATTTACAGAAATCTGCAGAAACAGATCATCTTTTAGATACTGTTGACTATGTTCATTTGAACAAAATTGTGACAGAAGAAATGGCAATTCGTTCGCATTTATTAGAACATGTTGCCAAAAGAATCAATATTCGAGTATTGGCAGAGATAAAAACTGTAGAAAAAACAACAGTTTGGGTTTCTAAAATTAATCCGCCTATTGGTGGTGATGTTGAATCAGTTACTATAAAAATGACCGAAATTAGAGCGTAATGATTTTAATTAAAATCGTATTTTTTCAAAATAGTTTATATGAAACTTTTGAATTTTAAAGATTTTAGTTACTTTTGCCATCCGTTCAAGCAATGGCGTCGTGGCCGAGCGGCTAGGCTGGGCTCTGCAAAAGCTCCTACTCCGGTTCGAATCCGGACGATGCCTCAAAAAGAGATACAGAAATGTGTCTCTTTTTTTTATGCTTAATTTTTTCTACAATCTTGTCATTCTGAGGAACGAAGAATCTTCGCAAGCAATTCCACACCGTAAGACATTCTTTGTAGAGCTTGTTACTAAGATTCTTCGTTCCTCAGAATGACAAACTAGACTTAAATACTTCTACTAAAAAGTGGTAAATCAACATTATCAACACAAAAAAACCTCTGAAATTCAGAGGTTTAATTTTATATTTTTGAGTTATTAACAACTTACTTATTTTCAATCTTTTCAAAAGCATTTTTAACCATTTCTTTTTCTTTAGGAAACCATCCCTGAACCATTAAAGCAACTCCAAAAACCATTAAAACAATACTTATTCCTTTTTTGATTTTAAGAATATTATTTGGCGTCATTTTAGATTTTAATTGTTTGGCTAATAATATTTTAAGACAGTCAACTAACAAATAAGTTATGATAACTGAGGCAAAAAAAGTAATCATTCTGGAATTTTGCATTTCTAATTTTGGTCCTATAGAAATAATTACAGCAAGCCAAAAACCTAAAACTCCAATGTTAATAACGTTGAGTAAAAAGCCTTTGATAAATAAACTTCCATAATTTCTTTTTATAATATCACGGTCAATTTCTTCATCATTAATTTTTTCTTCTTTTTTTAATCTCACAAAAGAAATTATACCATAAGCCAGCATTATAATTCCTCCAAAAATAAAAAGAGCCGGTTTGTCTTTTAAACTGGAAATCAGTCTGTAACTTCCTAAATAAGCAATAGCAATAAAAAATATATCGCCAAAAACTACTCCAAAATCAAAAACTATTGCTGCTCTAAATCCTTTTGTAATACTAGTTTCTAATAGTATAAAAAATACCGGACCTACCATAAAGCTAAGAAAAAGTCCCCACGGCAGTCCAGCCAAAATATCGTTTATCATCAAAATACTTCTTGTTATTTTACTTCTTCGATTTTACCTCCTAATACTGTTTTTTGATTGATTTGTTTAGGTTTTCCATAAATGTAAATAGAGCCTCCTGCGCTTACTTTTGCCTCGACAAGGGTCGAAGCATTAACATCGGCTTTTCCGCCCGCAGAAACGCTTACTTTCGTTTGAGAAGTGGCCAATTTACTTCCAAGGAAATAACCCCCGGCTCCTAAACTCGCATCAAGATTATCTGCTTTACCTGTTGCCGTAATTTCTCCTCCTGAAACAGAACTTACTTTTAACTTATCAACGTTCAAATCTACATTAATTTTTCCACCTTCCTGTGCACTAACTTTAAAAGAAGTTGCTTTTATAGCTTCTTTGCTTATAACTTCAGCTCCTTCATTAACATCAATCAATTCTAAATGTTTATAATACAAAGTTACTTCAAGATCATTTCCTGAAAGAAGTTTAGGAAAAGGCATTCTTAATTTTAAAACGCCATTTTTATTTACAGCTTCCAGTTCAGCTTCCCTTACACCTTTTATAACAACTTTATTTTCAGACGACTGAATTAATTTTACACTTAATTTGTCGTAAACTTTTACGGTATCAAAATCTCCTAATTCTTTGGTAACCTGACCAAAAGACATTTGTGCAAATAAAATTACTGCTCCAATAATTAGCTTTTTCATACTTTTATTTTTTATTAATTAATACTTATTCTGCTCTTCTTAAAAAATGAAAATCCAGTTGTTTTTTAACTAAATCGGCATTTTTAACTTTCACATAAATTTCGTCTCCCAATTGCAATAGTCTGTTTGAAGTTGCTCCAACCAAAGCATATTGTCTTTCGTCGAAAGTATAATAATCATCTTTTATTTCTCTGATTCTTACCATTCCTTCGCATTTATTAGAAACGATTTCAACATAAATTCCCCATTCGGTAACACCAGAAATAACTCCCAAAAATTCTTCGTCTTGGTGATCCTGCATGTATTTAACCTGCATGTATTTGATACTGTCACGCTCTGCATTTGTTGCTAAGTTTTCCATATTTGAACAATGCAGAGATTTAGTTTCGTACTCTTCTTCATCTACAGAAGCTCCTCCATCCAGATAATATTGTAACAACCTGTGAACCATAACGTCTGGATAACGACGAATTGGCGATGTAAAATGGCTGTAATAATCAAAAGCTAAACCATAATGTCCAATATTATCTGTCGAATATTTGGCTTTACTCATACTTCTAATGGCAAGAGTATCAATTAGGTTTTGCTCTTTTTTACCACTTACTTCTTCCATCAAAGTGTTAATTGATTTGGCTATATCGCCTTTTGTTCTAAAATCAATCTTATAACCAAATTTAGCAATTACGGTTTGCATTGCAATAAGTTTATCTTCATTTGGTTCGTCGTGAATACGGTAAACGAAGGTTTTCTTTTGTTTACCAATATATTCTGCTACTTTTCTATTAGCTAGAAGCATAAATTCTTCAATCAAATGATTGGCATCTTTTGATATTTTGAAGTAAACACCTTCTGGTTCTCCCGCTTCATCAAGATTGAATTTTACTTCGACTTTATCAAAAGAAATAGCACCTTGTTGCATTCTTTTCTTTCTTAAAATCTTAGCTAATTCGTCTAGTTTTAAAGTAGCTTCTCTAATTTCATCAGAAACAATATAGGATTCTCCGGTAATAGAAATATCAACCGGAATTGTATTGTCTTTTGTTTCAATGATATATTGTGCTTCTTCATAAGCAAAACGCTGATCTGAATAAATCACCGTTCTTCCAAACCATTGATTAATAACCTGAGCTGTTGGCGAAACTTCAAATATCGCAGAGAAAGTATATTTCTCTTCATTCGGACGAAGTGAACACGCAAAATTTGATAAAACTTCAGGAAGCATTGGCACTACTCTATCGACCAAATAAACCGAAGTTGCTCTTTGATATGCTTCGTCATCCAGAATTGTTCCTTCTTCCAAATAATACGAAACATCGGCAATATGAACTCCAATTTCAAAGTTTCCGTTTTCTAACTTTTTGAAAGACAAGGCATCATCAAAATCTTTTGCATCTTTTGGATCAATCGTAAACGTAAGTGTATCACGCATATCACGACGTTTTGCAATTTCAGATTCCTGAATCGAAGTATCCAGTTTTTGTGCAAAAACCTCTACTTCTACCGGAAAATCTGAAGGTAAACCATATTCCGCTAAAATGGCATGAATCTCTGTATTATGTTCTCCGGGTTTTCCAAGAACACGAATCACAGATCCAAACGGACTATCGGCTCTTTTTGGCCAGTCTTCAATCTTAACTAAAACAACATCACCATTTTCTGCTTCACCAATTTTATCTTTTGGAATAAAAATATCAGTGTACATTTTAGGATTTGCTGTAGAAACAAAAGCAAAATTTGGCTGCATATCAATTACACCTACAAACTCTGTTTTATCTCTTTCAAGAACTTCAATTACTTCACCTTCAGGTCTTTTTCCTTTTCTTCTGTTATAGACATAAACTTTTACTTTGTCTTTATCTAATGCACGATTCAAATTATTAGTCGGAATAAAAACATCTTCTTCAAATTCATCACAAATAAAATATGCCGTTTTTCTGCTCGTCATATCTATTGTGCCTTCGTAGTAATCCTGGCTTATTGCTTTTACCAAATATTTACCAGGTTCTGTTTCTATAATCTTCTTTTGAGCAGCCAGAAGTTTCAGATCTTTTATAATCTGATTTCTGCTTTTTGTATCATCAAGTTCAAGCTTAGCTGCTATCTGTTTATAATTGAATGGTTTATTAGCATTTTGCGATAAAATTTTTAGTATTTTTCCAGAGAAATCTTTGTCTTTTTTTATCGGCTTTCTAATTTTCTTACTCATAAATCTTTTCTTATAAGGTTTAAAATTACAAATAAGAAATCAGATAATACTTTTTAACAAATAGAATTATTAAAAATATAACTTTTCGTACATTTACAAAAACACCTTTTATGGATAGCTTTCAAACCATTGCAGTCTTCAATTATCTGCACGAAACAGTGGTTCTCAAACACTTACTAGAACAGGAAGAAATTCCATATTTTTTTGAAAACGAAATAACGCTTTCGGTAATGCCGCTTTACTCAAATGCGCTGGGCGGAATCAAACTCAAAGTTCATCCGGACGATTTCGAACAAGTTCAGGAAATTCTCGATAATCTCAACAATCCTCTCAAAATCGTCTGAAACAAAACTTCAAAAACAAAAACAAACAAGGTAAAATTCAAACTCAAAAAAATTTTTTTCATTTTCAACTTTTTTAGTTTTCAACATATATTAAATACAACAAAAAAGAATTTTTAAAAATTTAAAAAATTTGATGGTTATTATAGTGTGTTAATATGTCGAATAATTTTTTTTCTGAAGCCATTGAAATCTCGTTTTACTTATTTATTCTGAGTTATCAACATAGTTATTTTTAGTTAAATGATTAATTTATAAGACTTTTTGTATTTTAATTAACAACGGTTGACAACTAAAAATGGATTCATTTTGTAGATAAGTTGATATGTTAATAGTTGTTGAAAATGGTATTTTTGATATTGATAACTTTTCTAAAAATTCACGAAACTTTTCTTGCATATTTCATTCCGGTTTTGGATTAAGTATTTTTTTTAAACAACCAAAAAAAACTTCTAATTTTCTTTTCATACTTATTAACATTTCCTGTTAATTTAAAGTTAACTGAATATCAACGAATTACAAACTCATATCAACACCTCAAAATTTTAACAAATATTATGTTTATTCTTTATTGATTATGAGATACTTATAGAGTTATCAAAATTGTTAATAACTGATAAGGTTTTGATAGTAAGATAGTTGTGATTTGTATTTTTATGCCAAGAATTTCTCGAATGTCTACTAAATATAATTGCTTTGTTGATATAGTTCCTAAAAAGAAAAAAATTTGTGAAAATTACCGTAATTCGTGGCAAACATCTATTTATTAAGTAAATTTGCATAACACAACTAAATAGTATAGAAAATGAAAATTTCGATAGGAAACGACCACGCAGGACCAGAATATAAAAAAGCAATTGTTGCTATGCTTGAAGCAAAAGGCTATGAAGTAACGAATTACGGAACTGATACAGATGCTTCTGTTGATTATCCTGATTTTGGACACCCAGTTGCGAATGACGTATCTGAAGGAAAAGCCGATTTTGGAATCGTAATCTGCGGAAGCGGAAACGGGATTGCAATGACTGTTAATAAACACCCGAAAGTAAGAGCTGGTTTATGCTGGACTAAAGAAATTGCGTATTTAACACGTTTACACAACGATGCTAATATTGTGAGTATTCCGGCACGCTTTACTTCTATTCATCAGGCGGTTGAGATTGTTGAAACTTTTTTAAGTACAGAATTTGAAGGCGGAAGACACCAAAATAGAGTTAATAAGATTGCTTGTTCGTAAATCGTCAAAAAAATCGGGTGCTTCGCACCAATATAGATAAAACACACCGGGCGGATTTTTAAAATTCATCCGGTTTTTTATTTAATATGTTTAAAATCAAATAATTAAGTTATTTTTAAAACTGCTTTTTTGAGGTTATCAACAATGTTAATATCTATATTTTGCCAGATAATTTGAGATAGATTAAAACAACCTGAATTAAAAAAATCAGTATAAATTTGACAATAAATGAAGTTTTACTCGTTTTATGTCTGAATAAAAACATAGCTGTTAATAAGCCAATTGTACCGCCTATTAATTCTAAAAAGAAAAGAGTATTTTCGGGAACTCTTCGTTTGTTTTTTCGGGCTTGATATTTATCATACCCAGCAAGAACAAAAACAAAAATGTTAAGAACTAAAAAATACAGTAAAAAAATTTCCATTGGCTTAAAATTAAAAACAAAGATATTATTTTAGCCAAATGTTTGATCAATTTACAAAACAATTTTAACAAGTAAATTATATCAACTTATAATTAAGAATTTATTTCATTAAAAGTATGACTAATATTCAATTCATTGCCAAGTCTGTTCAGGCGCCAGCTGTCAGTATTCAAAACACAGTAAAACTACTAGAGGAAGACTGTACAATTCCGTTTATTTCGAGATACCGAAAAGATGCAACCGGAAATCTTGATGAAACTGTAATTGAGCAGATTGCAAAACTTCAAAAAGATTATGATACACTTATAAAGCGTAAAGAAGCCGTTCTAAAATCTATCGAAGAACAAAAGGCTTTAACGCCAGAATTGAAGAAAAAAATTGAAGAAAGTTTTGATTTACAGGAAATAGAAGATTTCTACCTTCCTTATAAAAAGAAGAAAAAAACAAAAGCCGATGTTGCCCGCGAATTTGGTTTAGAGCCTTTAGCAAAATTAATGATGTCTGAAAGCGATGTTGATTTCGATTTTATTTCGACGCAATATCTAAATGAAAACGTGATTAACGAAGAAGCGGCAATTCAGGGAGCAAGAGATATTGTTGCAGAATGGATTAACGAAAATATCTATGTTCGTAAGCAATTAAGAAGATTGTTTCAACGTAAAGCTACTATTGCCACAAAAGTGGTAAAAAAGAAAGCCGAAGAAGAAGGCGCACAAAAATTCAATCAGTATTTTGATTGGGAAGAACCTTTGACTAAAGCACCGGCGCACCGTTTATTAGCAATGCTTCGTGCTGAAAATGAAGGCTATATTAAAATGAAAATAGATGTTGATATAGACGATGCTTACGATGTTATTGACGAAATCATCATTAAAAAACAAAATAATTCGACATCGCATTTGCAACTAGCGATTGAAGATAGTTATAAACGTTTATTAAATCCGGCGATTGGAAACGAAACTCTGCAGGAAGCCAAAGCTAAGGCAGATGCTAACTCAATTCAGGTTTTTGCTAACAATTTAAGTCAGTTACTTTTGGCTCCGCCATTGGGAGAGAAACGTATTTTAGCAATCGACCCGGGATTCAGAAGCGGTTGTAAAGTAGTTTGTCTGGACGAAAAAGGCGATTTATTATACAATGAAACAATTTATCCGCACGCACCTCAAAATGAGGAATCAATGGCGATTAAAAAAGTGCGTTCGATGGTAAATGCATATCATATTGATGCGATCTCTATTGGTAACGGAACAGCTTCAAGAGAAACCGAATTTTTCATTAAAAAAATTGCGTTTGACAAACCAGTTCAGGTTTTCGTAGTTTCTGAGGCTGGGGCATCAGTTTATTCAGCATCAAAAACGGCGAGAGAAGAATTTCCAGATTATGATGTAACGGTTCGTGGTTCTGTTTCTATCGGAAGAAGACTATCAGATCCGTTGGCCGAATTGGTAAAAATTGACCCAAAAGCGATTGGAGTAGGACAGTATCAGCACGATGTTGATCAGACGAAATTAAAAGAAGAATTAGACAGTACCGTAATTCGCTGCGTAAACTCTGTTGGTATTAACATTAACACCGCAAGTAAACACTTATTAAGTTATGTGAGTGGAATCGGAGAGAAGCTGGCCGAAAACATTGTACAATACCGTTCTGAAAACGGGCCTTTTGAAGACCGAAAAGAGCTGAAAAAAGTACCGCGTTTAGGAGACAAAGCATATCAGCAAGGAGCGGCTTTTATTAGAATTACTAATGCTAAAAATCCGTTAGATAATTCGGCGGTGCATCCGGAGGCGTATCCGGTTGTAGAAAAGATGGCAAAAGACTTGAATATTTCTTTAAATGACTTAATTGCTAACAAAGAAAAAACATCTCTTATTAAAGCTGAAAAGTATGTTACACCAGAAATTGGTTTGCTTACGCTGAAAGACATCATAAAAGAGCTTGAAAAGCCTGGATTAGACCCAAGAAAATCGGCTAAGGTTTTTGAATTTGATGCAAATGTAAAATCGATTAAAGATTTAAAAACAGGAATGATTCTTCCGGGTATTGTTAATAACATTACCAACTTTGGTTGTTTTGTTGACATCGGAATCAAAGAAAGTGGATTGGTTCACATTTCGCAGTTAAAAGCCGGTTTTGTAAGCGATGTAAATGAAGTGGTAAAATTACATCAGCATGTTGATGTGAAAGTAACTGAGGTTGATGAAGATAGAAAGAGAATTCAGTTGACGATGGTATTATAAAAATTTCAATTTTTCGAAATACCAAATTCCAAACGTCCGGAATGACAAAAAATAGAAAACAAAAAAATCCCAGACTACAATTTGTAATCTGGGATTTTTAATAAGTTGAAGGTTACTATTTTTGTTCTTCTTCTTGTTTTTTAGCAGGCGCAGGTTGATCGTCTTTAGCAGCGTTTTTAAATTCTTTAATACCGCTTCCTAAACCTTTCATTAATTCTGGAATTTTTTTACCTCCAAAAAGTAATATCACAATACCTACTATAACAAGGATTTCTGTAAGACCTAATCTTCCCATGATTGTATATTTAATGCCGAAGCAAATTGATTTTAATTTTCACCGCAAAGGTATATAGAATATACGAACAACAAGAGTTTTTAGATTAAAATATTTGTTTATTACTGCGTTAAATATTTTATAAAATGAATGAAATAATAATTTTCGCAGTTTTTATCAGTTATTAACAAGACGATTAATTACTATATTTGCTTGTATAAACTACCCGAATGACTAAGAAAAAAAGGAATTTCAGAAAAAAATTATTTATCAAAAACCGACTGGTAATTTTGAATGAAGAAACTTTTGAAGAAACTTTTTCATTTAGGCTTACTTTAATGAATGTCTTCGTTACGTTTACTTTAGGCGGAATATTTTTAATTTTAGTTACTACTTTTATCATTGCTTTTACTCCTTTAAGAGAATTTATTCCGGGATATTCGTCATCACAGCTGAAAAAAAAACGCTACTAAACTGGCCATAAAATCAGATTCACTGGAAACAGCGCTTAAAAAAAATGAAGCCTATATAAAAGGAATTCAAAAAGTTTTAAACGGTCAGTTAGAGTATGCAAAATTCAGTAAAGATTCTATAATTGCTGATGCTGATGAACCCGTAAATACAGACATGAATACCTCTGAAGCAGAAATTAAACTTAGAGAAGAAGTGGCTAAAATTGAAAAAGACTTAGGAGAAAGTAATGCGAAGAAAAAGAAAAGTGACAAAAAATAATACCACAAAAAATGTCAATTAAATCGATAGCAGCAAAAATATTTGCCCGCAAAATATACAATCAAACACAGGCTTGGTCAAAAAAACCGGTTGAAACACAATTAGAAGTTTTTAAAAATCTGATTCAAAGTGCCAAAGAAACTGAGTTTGGAAAAGACCATAATTTTGCTTCAATAAAAACATTTGAAGATTTTCAGAAAAACGTTCCTGTTCGCGATTACGAAGATTTAAAAGCGTATATCGAAAAGGTTAAAATTGGCGAAGAAAACATTTTGTGGAAAGGTAAACCACTATACTTTGCCAAAACTTCGGGAACAACATCCGGTGCAAAATATATTCCGCTTACAAAAGAATCAATGCCAACGCATGTAAATGCCGCTCGCAATGCAATTCTGCATTATATAAACGAAACGGGAAATGCTGATTTTGTAGATGGAAAAATGATATTCCTGCAGGGAAGTCCAATTTTAACTGAAAAACACGGAATTAAATTTGGAAGACTTTCTGGAATTGTAGCGCATTTTGTTCCGAAATATTTACAAAGAAACAGAATGCCATCCTGGGAAACCAACTGTATCGATGATTGGGAAATGAAAGTAAATACAATTGTTAATGAAACAATAAAAGAAGATATGTCGGTTATCTCAGGAATTCCGTCCTGGGTTCAAATGTATTTTGAGCGTTTACAGGAAAAAAGCGGAGGGAAAAAGATAAGCGAGATCTTTAAAAACTTTAATTTGTTTATTTACGGAGGTGTAAATTATGAACCTTATCGTGCCAAGTTTGAACAAATGATTGGTAAAAAAGTCGACAGTATTGAGTTGTTTCCAGCTTCTGAAGGATTTTTTGCTTATCAGGATTCTCAAAAAGAAAAAGGAATGCTTTTGTTGTTGAATTCCGGAATTTTCTACGAATTCATTAAAGCAGATGAATTTTTTACAGAAAACCCAAAACGTTATACAATTGGTGAAGTAGAATTGGGCGTAAATTATGCTTTAATAGTTTCTACAAATGCAGGACTTTGGGGTTATAATATTGGCGATACTATTCAATTTACATCTTTGGCTCCGTATCGCGTTATAGTTTCAGGACGTATCAAACATTATATTTCTGCTTTTGGAGAACACGTAATTGCGAATGAAGTCGAAAACGCCATGAAAGAAGCAACTGCCGGAACCGATATTGTGATAAACGAATTTACGGTTGCGCCGCAGATAACGCCATCAAATGGTTTGCCATATCACGAATGGTTAATAGAATTTGAAAAAGAACCGGAAAACATCGAAATTTTTGCGGAAGCGATAGACAATTCGATGCGAAAACAAAATATTTATTACGACGATTTGATCATCGGAAATGTTTTGCGAAAGGTTGTCATTAGCAAAGTTTCAAAAAATGGATTTCAGGAATATATGAAATCACAAGGAAAATTGGGCGGACAGAATAAAATTCCGAGATTGTCGAATGACAGAAAGATTGCGGATAATTTAAAGTAGGAAAATATTTATATTTGTAAGTTAATGCCTCTTTTTAAGTGAATAAAAAAGATAGCAGCATTAAGTTATTATGAATAAAGAAAAATTTCAAAATAAATATCGCATTTCTTCAATAAGAGCGCAATGGTGGGATTATGGTTGGAACGGAGCCTATTTTATAACAATTTGTACACAAGACAGAAAACATTATTTTGGAGAAATTCAAAATAATAAAATGGTTTTGTCAGAGGTCGGCATTATTGCGGATCTATTGTGGTATCAAATTCCCATCCATCATAAAAACGTTGAATTGGGTGATTTTGTGGTCATGCCAAATCATATTCACGGGATTTTGATTATTGATAACGTACAGACAGGGCATGCCCTGTCTCAACTGTCTCAACACGTCCTGTCTCCACGGTTCCAAAATATTGGAAAAAACACCATTTCGTCAATTGTTGGATCCTATAAATCTGCCGTAACCAAACATGCCAACAGATTAGGATATCAACATCAATGGCAAAAATTATTTTACGACAATATCATTAGAAGCAATAATGACTATCAAAGAATTTCTGATTATATTGTTTCAAATCCGGAAAATTGGGCAAAGGATAAATTTAAAAAAGAAGATAAATCAAAATAAAAATGATTTTTTAAAAAATAATGTTGTAGATACACGGCATGCCGTGTATTTGCTTACATTTGAGTTTATAAATATAGAATAGAATGAAAGAAACCAAACATATATCAAGATCAAGAGCGCAGGAATCATCTGCAGCTATAGAAAAAATGTACATTACAATGCGCCATTTATTCAACCGTGGTTTTTACAAACCAATGGGAGTTTCTGGCGATAGTTTACGTGAATCATTATTAGCATTACGTCCGGAAATCTACGGAAATATTGCTGAGGAAAAAGTAGAACTAAACGGACTTTTATACGTTATAGAACGTCTTCCGATAGGAATTGAACAATGCCGATTCATCAATTTAACTTCAGATGAAGGCTATTCTAAATCGCATTTCCAGCCAATTGTTCCTCCAAAAAGAAGAAGAAACTGCTATCGAATTGACGAAGAACAAATGAATGTCGAAATCACGCGCGGGCGTTCAGACATTTATGATATCCTGACGCATTTGACTTTTATTTTCATCGAATCGCACAAAATCAAAAACCGTGTTTTAATAGATGACGGAGGAGAAGTTTCTCGCGATTGGTTAAAACTGGAACAAGCTATTACACAGACCAAAAAGCTTTCGCAGATAGAAAAAGAAAAAGCGATTTCGCATGTTGCCAATATATTAGCCAGAACTTTCGAAGAAGTTTTAGATATCTACGACGCATTTGGTTCTGAAAATGCGCCGGATCGTTTTCTGCACGTAATTTATTGGTTAGGAAAATTAGCAATCGAAGAAATTGTCGAAAACAACAAACGTACTATCACTTTTAGTCCGGTTTTACGTGAACGTTTAGGACATCACATTCATGGAGAAATCTGGGCGACAAACATCAAAGAAGTTTTAAAAGCAAACGATCTTTTAAAAAGGCCAATTCATGTAATAAGTGCCAATATGCACAGTGTGATGAATTCTATTTTTGCAACGCCTTTGTTAACATCTAAATACAAAGGCAAAAATGATTTCTTTATTTATGAAGAATTAAGCGGCTCAGGGTCAAAAGAAATCAGAGGTCAGGTTGAAGAATTAGCTTTAAAAAACGGAATGATTTCATTGCCTGACACTTCGGGAACGAATATTGACGTTCAGATTTTTGATACAGCCAAAATCGACTGGGCAAAAACAGCATTTTCACACGCTAATGTAGGCGAAGAAAAACCAGTAATTATCGTAATGGATTACGCCTTTGGAGAGCAGGCTTATGAAACAATCGATGAACTTTTAAAACCATTTAAAAAAGAAACTTTACTAAATGTAAAATCGGTTTCGATTATGGGTAAAGCCGGAATTTTGGAAGGTGGAAAAGGCGATATCATGATTCCGACTGCGCATATTAACGAAGGAACAGCAGATAATTATTTCTTCGAAAATGAATTAACAGGCGCCATGTTTGAAGGAAATGATATCGATATTTATGAAGGTGCGATGGTTACCGTTTTAGGAACTTCACTTCAAAACAGAGATTTACTGAAATTTTTCCATGAATCGACCTGGGGTGTAATTGGTCTTGAAATGGAAGGGTCTTATTATCAAAAAGCTATTCAGTCGGCATCAAAAATTAGAAAAAGTGTGCCACAGGATATTAAAGTTCGTTATGCGTATTATGCTTCGGATAATCCGCTTGAAACCGGAAGTACACTGGCTTCGGGAGGATTAGGAACAACGGGTGTAAAACCAACTTATTTGATTACAATTAAGATTTTAGAACAGATTTTCAACATCAAATAAAACAAAAAATGAGTACAAATGTACCCCAAAATAATACAGATCAGGAAATTGATATTTTTCAGCTTTCGAAAAGTGTTGGCAGTTTTTTCGATAGAATAAACGCTATGATTTTTCGATCAATCCAGTTTTTTATCAGAAACTGGATTATCGTTTTAATTCTGTTAATTCTCGGATTTGGATTAGGCTGGTATTTGGATTCAAGTAAAAAATCATTTCAAAACAAGGTTATTGTAACACCAAATTTTGGAAGCGTAGATTATCTGTACACAAAAATTGATTTAATCGAGGCCAAGATTGCTTCCGGAGATACTGTTTTCCTGAAAAATGTTGTAGGCATTCAGCATCCAAAATCAATCAAAAAAATTGAGATAAAACCAATCGCCGATGTCTATAAATTTATTGAAGACAAAGAGCAGAATTTTGAGCTTATAAAATTAATGGCTGAGGTTGGCGAAGTCAACAAAGTTTTAGAAGATAATGTTACGAGTAAGAACTATACTTTTCACACTATTTCATTTGTTTCAAATACCAATACAAGTGAAAAAGATATTGTTGAGCCATTATTAAAATATCTAAACAGTTCAGAATATTTTAATGCGCTTCAAAAAATAGGATATAAAAACTTAGAACAGCAAATTGTTCAAAATGATACAATTATATCGCAAATAGATCAGGTTTTAAATGGTTTTTCGAGCACTGTAAAAAACGGGGCAAAAAATGATAAGCTGGTTTATTATAATGAAAACACGCAGCTTAACGATATTATTAAAACAAAGCAATATTTGATTTTTGAACAAGGTAAGAACAGATTAAAACTGATGAATTATAACAAGGCGATTAAGGAAATTAATTCGACTTTGAACATCAACAATACTAAAATTACAAACGGGAATTTTAAAATTTTATTTCCGCTTTTTTTCATCTTCATTTTTGTTCTAATTCATTTATTTAAAAAGTTTTATAGCAAACAGCTTTTGAAATCACAAGCTAAATAATATTCATTTGAAACCGAATAAAATAGTTGAAAGAATATCTAAAAATTCATTCCTGAAACAAAGTTTAAGTACTTTGTTTTTGAGGATATTTGGAGTTCTTTTATTGTTTGGTTTCACCGTTTTTTTAACAAAAAACTACAGTCCGAAATTAGTAGGACAATACGATTTTGTACGTTCCTTTTTACTGGCCGCCGGAAGTATCTGCATGCTGGGTTTTGATCAGTCTATTTTATATTTCAAAGGTTTTTTGGTAAGTAAAAATGCAGTCGAGCAGCTTAAAAAAGTATATGCAAAAATGGTATTTATGCTTTTTACAGCTTCAATATCATCCTTAATAATCATTTTATGTATTGATGAAAAAGGAATAAACCATTATTTTTTAGATGATGAGGTTTATTACATACTTTTAAAAGGAACGGCAACATTATTTTTTTATGGATTATCGCTTTTTAACACCGAGGTTTTCAGAGCATTAGATAAATTATATATTGCCGAATTATTTCGAAATATCTTAAAATATATTCCGCTCATAATAGGTTCAATCCTTTTATTTTATTGGCATAAAGAAACCTATTTAGTCGATGTGTTTTTAGTTGGCTTTGTGATTTTGGCACTATTAAGCACCATTTTTGTTTTAATATATTTTAAAAAAACAGAAGAAATTAAAACGGCTGAAATTTTCACTAAAAAAGAAATTTTCACAAAATCCTATCCAATTGCGATTAGCGGAATGGCCTTGTTTTTATTAATGTGTTTTGATATCATGTTTTTAAAAAAATACCGAAATGACGAAACGGTTGCTTTTTATTCTGTTGGTGTAAAAATTATGACCATAGTTTCTGTTATTATTTTAACAGTAAACATTACCGTTTCGGCAAAAATAGCCGAGTTATTTTCAAGTCATAATATTGCGGAATTAAGGAAAGTAGTAAGAAACAGCGCCCGATTAATATTCTGTATTACAGCTCCGGTAATTGCGTTGATCAGTATTTTTTCTGAATATGTTTTGTCATTTTTCGGACATCAGTATATTGCTGCTCAGCAGGCTTTTTTAATTTTAATAATTGGTCAGGGAATTTGTTCCATATTTGGTTCGGCTCCGGTTTATTTGAATATGACCGGAAGGCAGCATATTTTCCAGATTATTTTAATTGCCGCTGTTATAATTAATTTTCTTTTAAACCGATTTTTGATTCCAATTTACGGAATGAACGGAGCAGCAATTGCTTATTTTTCAAGCTCTTTCTTCTGGAATTTTGTTTCGGCAGTTGTTATTTATAGAAAAGATAAAATCAGGATTTTTTTAAATTAAAGCACCATAAATGAAAACCGTAATCAAAAAAAGCGAAGCTGCTTTTCTGCTTATTGCATTGGCAAACCTTGTTGTTGCTTTTGCTGCTTTTTTTGTTTTACCGCCAAGATTCTTTTATGATGCGGCTATTATTGCTTTTGATAAAGGAAACGAAATAGGATATTTTGGCAGTTATCCGCTTACCATTTTGTTTTATAAAATTACAGGACTTCGGTATTTGCCATTTCCGGTTATAGCATTACTGCAATTTCCGATATTAATGTTCATCCTTTATAAAATTGGAATTCCGGATAATTTCGAAAAAATAAATGTAAAAAATATTTTGGTGTATTTAGGAATCTTTATGATGGCAGTTTATATATCAATGCCATCAAAAGAGTTTATTACTTTTCTGTTTATTACACCAATTGTTTTTATGTGCGTAAATAAGCAGTATTCGTTTAAAAAAACGCTCCTTGTTTCATTTCTATTGTTAGTGATTTTTGGAGCCTTATACAGACCTTATTTCGCTCTGATTCCTATAATTGCTTACGGAATGTATTTAATAAGCTTTATTAACTTTAAAAATAAAGTTCTAACTACCATTTTTTATGGATTAATAATTGCCTTTTTTCTATCCTTAAGTTACGGAATCATAAAAGGGCAGTATTTTTCTGAAATAAGCCGGGAGGTTGTAAATAATACCAGAATTGGTGCTGCAGATGCAAATTCTATGATTGTTCCGCCTGTAAAACCTGATACCTGGTACGGAGAAGCTATTGCTGTTGTCTATGGATTTTTTACTGTAAATCTTCCTGTAAACGGATTAAAACATTTGTTTTCACCGCAAATTCTTGTTTTTGTTATCTGGCAGCTTTTTCTGTCTTATATTTTGCTGGTTCGTTTTGCAAAATGTTTAAAGCAGAGAGAAACGTATAAGTACGAACTTTTTGCACTTTTTATCCTGCTTTCTTTTTTTATAATTCAGGGTATTTTTGAGCCCGATTTGGGTTCGGCAGTTAAACACAAAACAGGTATTTTTCCATTAATTTATTTTGCATTGTATTATGAACATTTCCGAAAAAAACTTCAATAAAATCTTTCATGTTTTTTTGTGTCTGATTGCCGCTGCAATGATTTTCAGAAAGCCATGTTCTTTACTTATAATACTATTTGCGGCATTTAATTTAGTTTTTTATAAAAAGCTGAAATATTCAAAAAAAGCATTGATTTTAATGACATGTGCTGCTTCTCCGGTTTTATTAGAGCTGCTTATGTTCTGGAATAATGATTCCCTTTCAAAAGGATTAAAAGCCATTGAAAAAAGTACTTCGTTAATTGTATTTCCACTTTTTATTATTGGCAATTTTGAACGTGTAAGCTTTTTAAAATTACTCAAAACGTATGTTATTGCTACAACTTCAATATTGCTTTTTTTCTTCATCAGATTTAATTTGTTTTTTCCGGAATTAATGCAGAAATACCTAAACGGAATTCATTTATGGGAAATGGGATATCAATTTGCGGATAGTATAGGAATTCATGCGCCGGCACTAAACATGCATTTGGCTTTTGTATGCGTTTGTGCTTTTTATTTTGTGTTTAATACATTTCGTCAGCACGAGAATTTGAAAACTAAAATATTTTGGATTGTCGTATTTCTGCTTTCCTTTTTCTTTGTTCTTTTCGTGAATACCAGAATGGCGTTAGGAAATATTTTTGCCGGTTTTTTAATTGTTTTGTTTTTAGAAATCAGAGCAAAATTCAATCTAAAAAAACTCTTTGTAATTTCCACAGCGCTTTTAGTTTTACTTTTTGGAATTCTTTATTTATTTATTCAGAAAGATCCTTATATGAAAGAGAAATATTCAACAGTTACTTTTGCATATATGGATAAAGTAGGGAAGCTGGACGAAATTGACCATCCTGAAATTAAAGTTTTTAATTCATTGGTTACCAGAGTTTCAATTTGGAAATCAGCTTGGGAATTATCACTTAAAAACCTTCCTTTTGGAGTTGGAGCATCTGATGGAAAACCGGAATTAAATAAATATTACAAAGAAACAAATCAGAAGTTTTTAGCCAAATATGAATTCCCAACACACAATCAGTTTCTGGACTTTTTATTAAAATTTGGAGTTCTCGGTCCTCTCGTAGTTGCGTTTTATATTTTTACAATTGGCTGTCTGGGATATGATTTAAAAAATGCGATCATCATTTCATTTTTCCTGATCTTTTTTACCTCAAATTTAATTGATGATTTTTTACTTCGATTTGATGGAATTGCCTTTAGCGGATTTTGGTTTTCTGTTTTTGGAAGTTATTGGCTACAGCAAAAATTACTCTCGGTAAATAGCAATTAGATCCTTAAAATTTTTGTTTTTATTAAATAAATCAAGGCATCTTTCAAGGGCATTTTCTCCAAACTGTTTTCTCGTTTCAGGATCTTTCAGAATATCAAAATAATGGTCAAGTTCCGTAATTTCGTTAAATAAAAAACCGGTTTTATTATGAAAAACGGCATCTTTATTTCCAATAATATTGGTAGCAATTACAGGTTTTTGCATTGCCATTGCCTCCAAAACTGCAATAGGCAATCCTTCCCAAACAGAAGTCTGCAGATAAATGTCGATGTTATTAAGCTCTCTTAAAGCCATTTTTCGATCAAAAAGCCAGCCTGTAATTTTTATGTTTGGAGCTGTAATTGAAGATATTAATTCACCATTTCCAATCCATACAAAATTAAAATCCGGAAATCTTAAAGCAATTTGATTAAATAAATCAGGGTTTCTGGCGGCCGTAATTCTGGCCATAATACCAATAGTTAATTTTTCATTTTTGGGTTCAATAAAAAATTCCCGAACATTTTCGCTGTCAATTCCGTTTCGAACCAATTTTGATTGACCAATTTCTTTAGCAATTTCAAATTCAGTATCTCCACAAGCAACAGTTGTTCCTCCAAATAATCTTTGAAAATTCTTTTCAATTAACCAATAAATTTTACGAACGGGATTTGAGATATCTTTTCTTAAAAACGAATATCCGTGCGGCGTATAAAAAAGTTTCTTTTTTTTGAATAAGAAAAAATAAGCAATCCTGCCTAAAACGCCAGCTTTTGAAGAATGAAGATGAATAACATCTGGATTTATCCTTTTAAGCTCTTTAATAAGTTTGTAAACTGATTTTAAATCTTTTAAAGGGGATAATTCCCGAACCATGTTAACCTGAATTAGATTTACTCCATTAGAGAACTCAGATTTTATTTTATGTGGGTCAATTTCTTTTCGGTTTCCGCTGTAAATAATTGTGGTGTCAATATTTTTAGCTATTTCATCATTTCCAAAGAAAGTTGATAAATCTCTAAAATAAGTATAAACGCCTCCGCCAAGAGCTTCAATAACATGTACAACTTTCAAAACAGTGGATTTAAGTGGCCGTAAAAATAGATAAATTATGATTAATTGTGAGCCGAAAATTAAAAACTTCTTTATTAATAAGATCTTCAATTATAATTTGAGGATATATTATTTATTACATTTGCGCATTGTTTTTTGATTCTGCAAATAGATCAGAAAATCGTAATTTATAAACTTATCATGAAAAGAATACTTATAACCGGAGCGGCAGGATTTTTAGGATCACATTTGTGTGACAGATTTATAAAAGAAGGATATTTTGTTATCGGGATGGATAATTTGATTACCGGAGATCTTAAAAATATTGAACATTTATTCAAACTAGAAAACTTCGAATTCTATCATCATGATATTACCAAGTTTGTTCATATTCCGGGCGAGTTAGATTATATTTTACATTTTGCATCGCCGGCAAGTCCTATAGATTATTTAAAAATCCCAATTCAGACTTTAAAAGTTGGTTCGTTAGGAACACACAATTTATTAGGATTAGCGAGAGTTAAAAAAGCCAGAATTTTGATCGCATCAACTTCAGAAGTGTATGGTGATCCGCTGGTTCATCCGCAGACAGAAGAATATTACGGAAACGTAAATACAATTGGGCCTCGCGGTGTTTATGATGAAGCAAAACGTTTTCAGGAATCGATAACAATGGCATATCATACTTTTCACGGCGTAGAAACGAGAATTGTTCGTATTTTCAACACGTATGGACCAAGAATGCGATTAAACGACGGACGTGTAATTCCTGCTTTTATTGGGCAGGCACTTCGTGGAGAGGATTTAACCATTTTTGGAGATGGAATGCAAACTCGTTCTTTCTGTTATGTTGATGATCAAGTAGAAGGAATTTTTAGATTATTGCATTCAGATTATGTATATCCTGTAAACATTGGAAATCCTGATGAAATCACAATTAAAGATTTCGCAGAAGAAATTATAAAACTGACAGGAACAAACCAAAAAGTTGTTTATCATCCGCTGCCAATAAACGATCCGTTGCAGCGTCAGCCAGATACCACAAAAGCGAAAGAATTATTAGGCTGGGAAGCAAAAGTAAGCCGCGCCGAAGGAATGAAAATTACATACGAATATTTCAAATCATTATCTCCTGAAGAACTGGCAAAAGAAGAGCATAAAGATTTTTCAAGCTACATAAAATAATATTCAGTTTCTGAAAGTATAAATCTAATGAACGATTTAGTATCTATTTTAACACCCACATACAATACTGAAAAGTTCATTAGAGCGACTATCGAATCGGTTCAAAATCAGACTTATGAAAACTGGGAAATGATTTTGGTTGATGATGCCTCGACTGATAAAACGGTTTCTGTTATAGAAGAGTTTACTGAAAAAGATTCCAGAATAAAACTATTCAAACTAGAAAAAAATTCAGGAAATGGTTTTGCCAGAAATGCAGCTTTAGATAAAGCTTCCGGAAAATACATTGCTTATCTGGATGCCGATGACGTATGGTTTTCAGACAAATTAGAAAAGCAGATTCACTTTTTAAAAACAAATAATCAGCCTTTTACTTTTAGTTATTACGATTCTATTGATGAAGAAGGAAATAATTTAAACAGAAGAGTAGAAGCACCACAGCCATTGATTTATAAACAGTTGTTCTTTTGCAATTATGTAGGTAATCTAACAGCTATTTACGATGCTGAATATTTTGGAAAAATTAAATTAGAATCTTCCGAAAAAAGACAAGATTGGCGAATATGGCTTACGATTTTAAAACAAATAAAAAGTGCAGAAGCTGTTCCGGAGTCTTTAGCTTTTTATAGAATTAGACAAAATTCTATTTCATCTTCAAAATTCAAATTGATAAAACACAATTTTGGTGTTTACAGAAATTTTCACAGATATAATTTTGTGTTTTCTATTTTATTGATGATGAGATTTTTGTTTACTCAGTTGGTAATCAAACCAAAATATATTAAGAAAGTTTAGTACTTTTTAAGGTCGCAATTTGCGACCTTGAAGAAATAAAAAAAATTGGAGATCACAATTTGTGACCGCCAATTTTTTTATGTCGTGTAGTAAAATTTAAATTTAAACTTGATGTCACAATTTGTGACATCAAGTTTGGAATATTCTTCAAGGTCACAATTTGTGACCTTAAAGAAATTATTTTTTGTAACCAATTTTCACTCTTTCAGGTTCATTTTCTTTTTTCTCGGTTAACTCATCTAAATAAGAGAAAACCAGTTCTATATTTTTATCATGATTCTCTAACTTCTTTTGAATCTGCAAAATATCAACTTTAATTTCAGTTGTATCTAAAAGCATTTGCCTCACTTTCGTGAAAATTCGCATAATTTGAATGTTGGTTTGAATGGCTTTGTCACTTTTTAGAATGCTTGACAACATTAAAACACCATGTTCTGTGAATGCCATTGGAGTATGTCTCAAACCCATCTTTTCAGAATTGGAGGTCGCAAATTGCGACCTCCAATTTTCAAATTCTATTTTGGTAAGTTGAAACATAAAGTCTATTGGAAAGCGATTTAAATTTCTTTTTACTTGTTCTTTTAATCGTTTTGTTTCTATTCCATAAAGTAAAGCCAGGTCACGATCAAGCATCACTTTTTGACCCCGGATAAAATATATTTTATTAGAAATTGTTTCTTCTGAAAGCAGAGAATGATCGCTCATAAGTTTTTAGTTAAAAAAAACAAATGTAAGATTTTATTTATATTATTAAATAAGATTTAAACTGTTTGAGTTTTCCACGATTGGTTCTTTCTAAAACAGATTTTCTAGTAAAAGTAAAGTTTAAATTAGGTTCTAAATATAAATCGATAGCTTCTTTTATTTTTTGAATTTGTTTTGAAACTAACTCTTTTTCAGCAACATATTCAATTTCAAAAGTATCTATTTTAGTTTGTTTGATGATGAATTCTTTTACGTTTCCATCGTCTTCAATTATGCTTTTGGTTACGTAATAGAAAGTCAAACCCGGCGATTTTTTTCCGCTAGGTAAAATGGCAACGTCATTGGTTCTTCCAATGAGTTTTTTTAGAATTGGTTTTTGCGGAGTACTTTTTTCGTCCAAAATTCCAATGTCGCCAATTTCATATCTTATAAAAGGATTCGCTTTATTGAATAAAGAAGTAATCACAATTTTTCCTTCTGTTCCATGTGGAACAGGATTATTATTTTCATCTAAAATTTCTACAAAAAGTGTTTCGGCATTTACCTGCCATTCGCCCTGAGGATTTTCAAAAGCAATTAAATCCAATTCAGAAGCGCCGTATTCGCTGATAATTGGAATTCCAAATTGTTTTTCCAATAGTATTTTATCCATTTCAAAAAGCATTTCCGAAGTAACAAAACAAGCTTTTAAAGTTGGACAGATTTCTTTTAAAAAGATATTTTTTTGTTCTAAAAATTTAGCAAACAAAACAATCGAACTTGTATAACCGTTGATGTAATCGAATTTTTTAGTTTTGAATTTCTGTAGAAATTTTTCCAGAATTTCATCGGATAAATCAAAAACAGGAAAACGAAAACGATGCGTAAGGAAATCTTTCAAACGTTCTTTCTGATAGCCGATAAAATCCATCGGAATTCCGTAAAAACGAGCTTGATACGAATGATTAAAATCAATACCAAACCAGCCAAAACGCATAATATTAGATGCCCAGGTTAAAGCATGCGAATATTTATCTTTTGCAAAAACAAAAGGAGTTCCGCTCGATCCGGAAGTTTTGTTGAGGTAAATCGTCTTTTTAGAATATCCTTTTGAAAGCCTTTCTTCAAGAGGTTTTTGGAGATTTTGTTTGTTGAGAATAGGGAGATCATTCCAGTTTTCAATCTTTTTATTTCCAACTAAATCACTGTAAAAAGAATTATTATTTAAATGAAAATCAACTATTTCTTTCTTTTTGTTTTCAAGAAATAAAACATATTCTTCTTCAGAAAAATGAACAATTTTATCCAATTCAGTTTTTGCTTCCTTTATCGGAAAGCCATTAAATTGGAGAGAAAGATCAAAAAGGCGAATCATTAAACCGCTTCTTTTAAATCGTAACGCTTAATTGATTTTAATTCCTGACCTTTATTTGATTCTTCTTCTTCAATATCAAAGTCGTCTTGTAATCCCATCCAAAATTTAGCAGAATTTCCAAAATAATGACTTAATCGCAAAGCGGTATCAGCAGTAATTCTTCGATTTCCTTTAATGATTTCAGAAATTCTTGTCTGTGGAATTTTCAAATCCTTAGATAAACGATAAGGTGTAATATTTAGAGGAATTAAAAATTCTTCTGCTAAAATTTCTCCTGGATGTATATTTTTTAATTTTTCCATTTTAATTCATTTTAATGATAATCGATAATTTCTACATTTGAAGCATTTCCATTTTCCCAAACAAAAATTATTCGCCACTGATTATTGATTCGAATGCTGTAAAAATCTTTTAAATTACCACTCAATTTTTCAAGACGGTTAGAAGGTGGAATTCTTAAGTCGGTTAAATTTTGAGAATTATGAAGCATTCTAAGTTTTCTTCTGCCAATTTGCTGTATTTCAATTGAAGGTTTTTTGACAACAATACGATTCCAAATTTTTTCAGTTTCTTTCGACCCAAATGAGATTATCATACCTTTTGCATTACTAACGCCAAAAGTAAGTAAAAAAAATTATTATATACGGTTAAAAGCGACTATTTTTGCACCACAACTAAAATTCAACAACACATGACAATTTTACTATTGGGATCAGGCGGAAGAGAGCATGCTTTCGCATGGAAAATGACTCAGAGTCCGCTTTGCGATAAACTTTTTGTAGTACCAGGAAATGCAGGAACTGCAGCAATTGCAGAAAACGTTGCTATTTCTGCTACTGATTTTGAAGCAGTAAAAGCATTAGTGCTTAAAGAAAATATAAGTTTAGTAGTCGTAGGACCAGAAGATCCATTGGTTAAAGGGATTTATGATTATTTTAAAAACGACGAAAGTTTAAAACATATTCCGGTTATTGGGCCATCAAAACTTGGGGCGCAATTAGAAGGAAGTAAAGAGTTTGCAAAAGAATTCTTGATGAAACATAACATTCCAACTGCGGCTTATGATAGTTTTACTGCTGAAACAGTTGAAGAGGGATGCAAATTTCTAGAAACATTACAGCCTCCTTACGTTTTAAAAGCAGACGGTTTAGCAGCAGGAAAAGGAGTTTTGATTATTCAGGATCTTGAAGAAGCAAAAACAGAATTACGCAACATGTTGGTTCACGCAAAATTTGGAACAGCAAGTTCAAAAGTTGTTATTGAAGAATTTTTGGACGGAATCGAATTGAGCTGTTTTGTTTTAACTGACGGAAAAAGCTATAAAATTCTTCCAACGGCAAAAGATTACAAACGAATTGGAGAAGGAGATACAGGTTTAAATACAGGCGGAATGGGAGCAGTTTCTCCAGTTCCTTATGTTGATGCCGTTTTGATGGAAAAAATTGAAACTCGTATCGTAAAACCAACTATTGAAGGTTTCCAAAAAGACGGAATTGAATATAAAGGATTTGTTTTCATTGGATTAATCAATGTAAAAGGAGAACCAATTGTTATTGAATATAACGTAAGAATGGGAGATCCTGAAACTGAAGTGGTTGTTCCGAGATTAAAATCAGATTTAGTAGAATTGTTTTTGTCTGTTGCAGATCAAAAATTAGGAGATTTCAATTTAGAAGTTGATCCAAGAAGCGCAACAACTGTTATGGTTGTTTCTGGTGGATATCCTGAAGATTTCGAAAAAGGAAAAGTAATTTCGGGCTTAGAAAATATTCAAGATTCGATAGTTTTTCATGCCGGAACAAAATTAGATGGCGAAAATGTCGTTACTAATGGAGGACGTGTAATTGCTGTAACATCTTATGGAGATGATTTTCAACAGGCCATAAAAAAATCTTACCAAAACATAGATAAACTAAGTTTTGATAAGATGTATTTTAGAAAGGATATCGGCTTCGACTTACTTTAAGAAAGAGTGAGCCGTTGTATCTTGGTTTTCAGTTCCTGCAGCATCAAAAATACGTAATTGTTTAATCCAATATACGATTGCTGCAGAACAGATAATCATAAAAATCCAGTTGATAGTGTTTGCACCAAACCAAGTTTTTAGTTCTAAATGACGTAAAAAGTCAAGAGGAGCAAACAAAATGTTAACGAATAAGTATTGTATTCCTTCAAAAAAAGCTTTCATAATTTTTTAAAATTATATGTTATTTATTGTTGTGTAATATTTAGAAGATAAATTCAATTAATTGAATCTTTTTTCAACTTGTTCAGTTTTCATTTTAAACAAGTATTATCTTTACAGTCACAAAAGTATAAAATATCCTTATGATAACAAGTGTTTTTAAAAAATCTACGCCATTAAATTATTCATTGGTTGTAATTTTGATACTGGTTTTCTTCTTTATGTTTCAAATTCGAGAAACGTCTTGGATAAATTCTTATTTTACAATATTTCAAAAAGTAAGTTTATTGTGTTTTATTTTTGCTTCTTTTTTCATGGTAAATTTCATTGTCAAGAAAAACGGACTCAGTAAAGACAATGGTTACACGATATTTTTCTATTTATTGTTTCTGTTATTTTTTCCAACAATATTTAATAATCCGAATGTAGTTTATGCTAATTTCTTTTTGTTGTTGGCTCTTCGAAGGTTAATTTCTCTGCAGTCCCTAAAGTCTTCAAAAGAAAAAATATTTGATGCTTCATTTTGGATTTTTGTAGCTTCTTTATTTCAATTTTGGAGTATTATCTTTATCGTTCTGGTTTTTATTTCGATTATTTTTCACGTTTCAAGAGATTATAGAAACTGGGTTTTGCCATTTATTGCATTTTTGGCTGTAGCGATAATTTTTTATATGGTTTCTTTAATGTTTCATATTGATGCCATTAAATTTTTTCAGGAAAGAGCTGTAGTTGATTTTAGAATAGATTATTTTAAAAATAATTACGAAAACGGAGCGCTTTCAATATATGCCGCCGCTGTGGTATTTTTTCTGTTTTCGATGTTAACAACCTTATCAAACAGACCGCAAATTGTACATACATCTTATAAAAAAGTGGTAGCCTGCTTTTTTATTGCGGTATTTGTTTTCTTAATTTCACCCAATAAAAGCAACGATTTGTTATTGTTTAGTATTGCTCCATTATCAATAATGGCAGCCAGCCATGTCGAATATATGCAGCAAAAACTAAATAACGAAATTGTATTTTATGTATTGATTTTGTGTAGTTTATTTAATTTTTTCTCACAGTTATAATTTACTTCCGTAAGCAAGATCACCCGCATCTCCAAGACCCGGAACAATGTAGTTTTTCTCATTTAGTTTTTCATCTAAAGAAGCAACCCATAAATGACAATTTTCAGGAAGGTTCTTTTCAAGATGTGCAATTCCTTCCGGAGCGGCGATAACCACTACGATATGAAACTCTGTCGGCGCCGCATTTTCAATCAATTTTTTGTGAACTGCAACAACAGATTGACCTGTCGCCAGCATTGGATCTAAAAGTAAAACCGTTTTATTATTTAAGTTTGAAATTGCCTGATATTCTACTAAAATTTCAAAATCGTCACCACCATCAGGATGAAATCTGCAAGCTGAAACAAAGCTGTTTTCTGCATGATCAAAATAATTTAAAAAACCATTATGAAGCGGTAAACCGGCTCTTAAAATCGGGCATAAAACCAAATCCGTTTCAATTTCAGTTGTTTTTTTAATACCAAGCGGAGTCTGAATATCGACATTTTTATAAGGCAGAACTTTGCTCAGTTCATACGCCATAATTTCTCCAATGCGTTCAATATTTCGTCTAAAACGCATACTGTCGTTCTGCACATTTACATTTCTAATTTGTCCCAGAAAATGATTTAAAACACTGTTTTTTTCAGATATATAATGAATTTTCATGATGAAATTTTAATTTATTTACAGATAATGAATATAAAACGAAAAATAATTTCTTTTCTTCGCAGCATAAAAGTATAAAAAGTATCTTTGTATTCTCTAAAAAAATAAAGACATGTTTTCAAAATTAGCATATTCGGTTTTCGAACAAAGCATCAAAGATTATCACCAATTTGATAATGTAGATCAGCCAATTAATAATCCATATCCAAAAGATAAATTTGAACATTTATTATATCTAAAAAACTGGATTGATACAGTTCAATGGCATTTTGAAGATATTATTCGTGATCCGCAAATTGATCCTGCAGCGGCTTTGACTTTAAAAAGAAGAATCGACGCTTCAAACCAGGAACGTACTGATATGGTTGAATATATCGATAGTTACTTTTTGCAAAAATACAGTAATGTAAAAGCAAAAGACGGAGCAAAAATCAATTCTGAAAGTCCGGCCTGGGCATTCGACAGATTGTCTATTCTGGCTCTGAAAATTTATCACATGCAGGAAGAAGCTACTCGTGCAGAAGCTACTCAGGAACACAGAGATAAATGTCAGGAAAAATTAAATGTTCTTTTAGAGCAGAGAACAGATTTATCTACAGCAATTGAAGAATTATTGACAGATATCGAGAACGGAGATAAATTCATGAAAGTGTACAAACAAATGAAAATGTACAATGACGATGAATTGAACCCGGTTTTATATCAAAATAAAAAATAATTTGGCAGAGTTGTCAAACAACAAAATTAAACATATAGCCGTCATGAGACTATCCGCAATGGGAGATGTCGCCATGACGGTTCCTGTTTTACGCGCTTTTGTAAAACAATATCCAGAAGTAAAACTAACGGTTATTTCCCGTCCGTTTTTCAAACCTTTTTTTGACGGAATTCCAAATCTTGATTTTTTTGCTTTTGATGAAAAAGAAAGACACAAAGGATTTCCGGGACTTTTGCGATTATTTTCAGATGTAAAAAAACTTAAAATCAATGCTTTTGCAGATCTTCATAATGTTTTACGATCTAAAGTTGTGAGTTTGCTTTTCGCTTTAAGCGGAAAAAAAAGAGCAACTGTTGATAAAGGCCGTGAAGGAAAAAAAGAATTAACAAGAGCCGAAAATAAGATTTTCAAGCAGCTGCCAACTATGTTCGAAAGACACGCAAAAGTGTTTGAAGAACTTGGTTTTCCGTTAGATTTATCGAATCCTGAATTTCCTGAAAAAGCAGTTTTAAGTTCTGATATTCTGGAAATTATAGAAAATCAAAATCAAAAATTAATTGGAATTGCTCCTTTTGCACAGTACGATTCTAAAGTATATCCTTTAGATTTAATGAAAGAAGTAATTGCAAAACTGGCTGAGAATTCTGAAAATAAAATTTTGCTTTTTGGCGGAGGAAAAAAAGAAATCGAAATCTTGGACTCGCTTGCAGAGTCTTTTGAAAATGTAATTAACATGGCTGGAAAAATTAAGTTTCAGCAGGAATTACAATTAATCAGCAATCTCGATGTCATGCTTTCTATGGATTCCGGAAACGCACATATTGCAGCAATGCTAGGTGTAAAAGTGGTAACGCTTTGGGGAGCAACTCATCCTTATGCCGGATTTTTACCATTTAATCAAAGTTTAGAAAATGCATTAACTTCAGATAGAAATCAATATCCAAAATTGCCAACTTCGGTTTATGGAAACAAAGTTGTCGAAGGTTATGAAGATGCCATGAGAACAATTTCTCCTGATGAAGTTGTTTCTAAAATTGTAGAGAAGATTTCATAAAAATAAAAAACTTCTCCATAAAGAGAAGCTTTTTTCGTTATGCGATATTTTTTTCTAAATCGTATCTTTCATTAGAATCAAGGAAAGAATATCCTATTGTTTTTTTCCTTTTTTTGTTTACTATAATTGTGACGAAGTTATTTTCGTCTTCTGTTGACAATAGAATATGTTCGAATTTTTCAGATGAATCCCTGTAAATTTTATAAATTAAATCATGGTCTTTAATTTTTCTAGATAAAATTTTAGCCGATTTAAGTCTGCTTACATAAGGCCAGATATTAAAAATATTTGAATCTGTCTTTTTTACTTCTACCATTTTCTCGGTCACAGTTGAATTGTATTTTTCTCTTTTGAGAAGCTTAGGACCTTTTCTGTTTTTCATTTTAATAATAACTGCCAGAACGCATAGTGAAGCAGTTACAACCAACATAGTAAGTAGATATAAATTAAAGTGGTATACGTGAGTTGTCATGATATTTAAAGTTTTAAATGTTTTGACAAATTTGATTTGGCTCTACAAATTCCCAGACTATGAAATTGCGATTACCTTAATTACACCCCTAATATAATAAAAAATCGCCAATATTTTAATAAAAATTTGACTTTATTTCAATTACAGCCAAATCTTCTCATCATGGGAGCGACGATAAATATAACTTTTTAGATTCGAAATAGTTTCCTGATAATTTGGTGCATCATAACCGTAACGTTCATGCTCCATTTGTTCTTTTTCAACGGCTTCGCATCCTTTTATAACTTCTTTGATCATGTCGAGCAATGCAAGTTCTTTATTGCCGGTTTTTTGAAATTTAAGCTCAACAATTTCATCCTGAAGCTCTTCACAATAATCAACGAGCTTCATAACTTCCGGTTCATCCAGAAGATATTCTTTATTTCTAAAAATTTCTCGTACCGATTTCATATTCAATTAAATTTTAATTTTTTAAATTCAATTTCCAAGTTACATCTTTGTCAAAGTTTTAAACTTTGACAAAGAGTAGAAACGCAATTAAACAAAAAAATCCAAATTCCAATTATAAGTTGGAATTTGGAATTTTTTAATTTTGAAAATTTTACAGATTATACGTCGTCGTAATCCACATAAATAGTATCTGAAGTTGGATGTGCCTGACAAGTTAAAATTAAACCTTCGGCAATTTCGCCATCTGTTAATATAGAATTTTTTGTCATTTCAGCAGAACCAGCAGTTACGCGTCCTAAACAGCTGCTGCAAATTCCACCCTGACAAGAATATGGAGCATCAACACCATGTTTTAAAGCAGCGTCAAGAATCGTTTGTTTTTTAGACATTTCAAAAGTAACTTCTTCATCATCAACTAAAACGGTAATTTTAGTATGTCCTTCCTGAGAACCCTGAATGGCGTGTTCTTCGGTAGAAGATGTAAAAAGCTCAAATTTAATGGCAGATTCTTTTACGTTTTTCTCTTTTAAAACATTAGAAACCGTATTGATCATTTCTTCAGGACCACACAAATAGAACTTATCAAATTCAAGTTCTTTGTGTTTGTTATTCAATACAAAATTTACAGTCGATTTTTCGATTCTTCCAAATAATGCATTTTCAACTTTTGCCTGGCTGTATACGTAATGCACAAAGAAACGGCCTACATACTGCAATTGCAAATCGTGTAATTCCTGATGAAAAATAGTCTGCTCTGGAGTTCTGTTTCCGTAAACTAAAACAAATGAACTTTTTGGCTCATTTTTTAATACCGATTTAATGATAGATAATACTGGCGTTATTCCGCTTCCGGCAGCAAATGCCGCGTAGTTTTTTTGTCTTTCAGCATCTGGTTCAAAAGTAAATTTTCCTTCCGGCTGGCCTACTTCAAGAACATCCCCAGCTTTTAATTTTGTGTTGGCAAATTGAGAAAAAAGACCATTTTTTACGGCTTTAACAGCAATTCGTAATTCGCCGCTGTCTGGACCTGAACAAATAGAATAGGCACGACGAATTTCTTGATTATCAAGAGTTAATTTTAAGTTTATGTATTGTCCGGCTATAAATTTATAGTCCTGTTTAAGTTCTTCTGGAACATTAAAAAGAATCGAAACAGCCTCGGCAGTTTCGCGTTTTACCTCTTTAATTATAAGTTTTAAGAATGAAGGCATGGTTTATTTTTTTTGCAAAAGTAGCAAACCATAAGTAATTGACACTTACTAAAATATTTTTTTTAACTTTTTTTGTAACGTTTTCCTACATTTGGTCTCTTACTACAAAAATCAAAACCAATTTACCCATGATTAAAAAGTTTATTTATCTTGAATGGAAAGCCTTTACAAGATCGGCATCATTTGGCAAAAATCTGGCTATGAAAATTCTAATAGGATTTTTAATGGTTTACTTTTCATTGGTTTTTGCTGCAATGGGAGTAGGGGCATTTTATGTTTTAAAAGACATGCATTTGGAACCATTTGTAACTGTAAACCAGTTTTTAATTTATTACTTTCTTCTTGATTTAGTAATTCGTTTGCTATTGCAATCGATCCCGGTTTTAAACATAAAGCCGTTATTGGTTTTACCTTTTAAGAAACCCGTAATTGTTCATTTTTCGTTGGGCAAAACGGTTTTGTCATTTTTCAACTGGGTTCACGCGTTATTTTTTGTTCCTTTTTCTGTAGTTCTGGCAATAGAAGGATACAGCATTACGGGAATAATTTTATGGAATCTGGCAATGCTTTCTTTTATATATATCAATAATTTTTTGAATATAATTTTAAGTAATATTGATAAATTATTTGTTGTTTTTGTTGGATTAATTTTGGTTTTGGGCGGTGCACAATATTACAAATTTTTTGATGTTACAACTTTTACAACTAACTTTTTCCTAGGATTTTATGCTGTAAAAGGACAATTTTTAATTCCCGTTTTAGTATTAGCCGGTTTGTATATTTTTACTTTTAAATTTTTGAAAAAAAATCTATATCTGGATGCAGGACTTTCGGTAAAACAGGACGTTGCCGAAACTGAAAACTTTTCTTGGCTGAATCAATTTGGAACTTTAGGAACTTTTCTGAAAAATGACATCAAATTAATTAAAAGAAATAAAAGATCGAAAACGACAATATTTATGAGTTTTCTCTTTTTATTCTATGGATTTTTATTTTTTGGAAATTCTCATCAGCCGGCTGTGATGCACATTTTTGCGGGAATATTTGTTTCAGGCGGATTTCTTTTTGTCTTCGGACAATTTGTGCCAAGCTGGGACAGTTCTTATTACCAATTAATGATGACACAGAATATTCCGTATCGCGGATATATCACTTCAAAATGGTGGCTTATTGTAATTGCTACTTTTTTGTCTACAATTCTGGCTTCTTTCTATTTGTTTTTTGGATGGGAAATTTATCTAACAATTGTAGTTGGAGCGATTTATAATATTGGTGTAAATTCTCATCTGGTTCTTTTAGGCGGCGCTTTTACCAAAACGCCAATTGATTTAAGTAATGCTGGCGGGGCATTTGGAGACAAAAAAGCCTTTAATGTAAGTGCCATGTTATTAACGCTTCCAAAAATTTTACTGCCGTTAGCACTTTATGGAATTGGGCTTTATTTGAATAGCAAAAATCTCGGTTTAGCATTAGTTGCCGGAGCAGGAGTTTTGGGCTTTATTTTTAAAGACAAGGTTTTTTCTTTAATCGAAAAAAGATATAAAATCGAAAAATACAGCACTATAAATGCTTACAAACAAAAGAGTTAATTAGAAAATTTACCCATTTGATAATTAATCTGAAATCAACAATCTAAAATCTAAAATTACCATGATACAAGTAAATCAACTTTCAAAAAAATATAATACTACTACAGTTTTAAATATTAATAATCTTGAAATTCCAAAAGGTCAGAGTTTTGGTTTGGTTGGAAATAACGGGGCAGGAAAAACTACTTTTTTTAGTTTGCTTCTAGATTTAATCCAGCCTTCCACAGGAAACATAACAAGCAATGATATTCAGGTAAATACGAGTGAAAACTGGAAATCTTTTACAGGTTCTTTTTTAGATGAAAGTTTCCTTATTGGATACTTGACGCCCGAAGAATATTTTTATTTTATTGGAGATTTACGCCATCAAAATAAAGCTGATATCGATGCATTATTAGCCAAACATGAAGAGTTTTTTAATGGAGAAATTTTAAACAATAAAAAATATCTTCGTGATTTATCAAAGGGAAATCAAAAGAAAGTGGGAATTATTGCAACCCTTATTGGCAATCCTGAAGTAGTAATTTTAGACGAGCCTTTTGCTAATTTAGATCCAACAACAGTTAGTCGTTTAAAGAAAATTATTAAAGAACTAGCCGACGATCCAAATGTAACTATTTTGGTTTCGAGTCACGATTTACAGCATACCGTTGAGGTTTGCGACAGAATTGTAGCTCTTAATAAAGGTGAAATTGTAAAAGATATTCAAACCTCAGAAGAAACCTTACAAGAACTCGAATCATTTTTTGCTGTATAAGGTATCTGATATTTCAAAAAGAAGCGTATTTTTACAAGTCATTATACTAAAAATGCTTTTTAGTAGTTAATGCTTTAAAATCAGTTATATTGGAAAAGAATACCTTTAAATATAGTTTTTTTCTCACCGTTTTTTCCCTTTTGATAGCGTGTTCTACCAAGAATAATACTTTTGTGAACAGGAATTCGCATGCATTAAGTACAAAATATAACATTTTGTATAACGGAGGAATTGGTCTTGAAAAAGGACTATTGTCCATTCAGGCTAACAACCAGGATAATTTCTGGAAACTTCTTCCGATAGAAAAAATGCAGTTTGATGAAAATTTTTCTGAAGGAGAAAAAACAAAAAACCCTGATTTTGAAAAAGCCGAAACCAAGGCAACAAAAGCAATTCAAAAACACTCCATGAATATTGGAGGCCGAGAAAGAAACTATCAAATTGACGAAGCTTATTTAATGCTGGGGAAAGCGAGATATTATGATCAGCGTTTTATTCCGGCTTTAGATGCGTTCAATTATATTCTTTACAAATATCCAAACAGCAGTAATATTTACACGGCAAAAATTTGGCGCGAAAAAACCAACATGCGTTTAGGAAATGATGCAATTGTGGTTAAAAACATCAACCTTTTATTAAAAAAGACAGATTTAAATAAACAGACATTTTCTGATGCTAATGCCTTGCTGGCAGAAGCTTTTTTGAATCTGGAAGAAAGAGACAGCGCAGTTGCTAAACTAAGAATTGCTGAGGAATTTTCAAGAATAAACGAAGACCGCGCGCGATACAAATTTATTTTAGGACAAATGTATCAGGAGGCCGGAAATAAAGACAGCGCTACTTATTATTATGATGGCGTGATCGATATGAACCGTAAAGCCGACAGAAAATACATGATGCACGCTTATGCAAAAAAAGCACAGATGTATGATTATGAAAACGGCAACGATACTATTTTTTTAAAAACCTATAATAAGTTAGTTGCAGATCGTGAAAACAGACCTTACTATGATGTTCTTTTTTACGAAATGGGTGTTTTCTATCATAAAAAGAAAGACAAAGAAAATGCATTAAAATTCTACAATAAATCTTTAGGCAGAAAATCAAAAGATCCTTATTTAATGGCATCTGCTTATCGAAATATCGGAAATATGTATTTTAAAGATACTGACTATACAATGGCTGCCAAATATTATGACAGTACATTGACCAAATTAGATCAGAAAACCCGCGAATTTGCTTATATCGAAAAAAACAGAAAAAATCTCGATAACGTAATTAAATACGAAGCAATTGCCAAACGCAACGATAGTATTATTAAAGTCTACGGACTGCCGGATGCCGAAAGAAAAATTTATTTTGAAAGCTACATCGCAGAACTGAAAAAGAAAGATGAAGCCAAGCGAATTCAGGAAGAAAAGGAAAAAGAAAAATTAGCTAATATCGATCGCAATACAAACGCTTCGAATGCACCTACGGCTATAAATCCAAATTCATTAGGAAAACCTGCCGATCTTGATGGCGGAATCAGACCTCCAACTGGAAATGATGCGGCGAGCACTTTTTATTTTTATAACCCAACAACGGTTGCATACGGAAAACTGCAATTTAAAAAAATGTGGGGTAATAGAACTCTTGGCGGAAACTGGAGATTATCGGCTATAAAATCTGCAAATGATGCGGCTATGCTTAACGATAGTTTAAAAGAAGCCGATTTAGAGAAATTGAAAGATACAGTTGTTATTGAAAAATATACAACGGCCTTTTATGAAAAACAGCTTCCTAAAACACAAACCGCTATTGATAGTATTGGTAAAGAACGCAATTTTGCTTACTATCAATTAGGACTTATATATAAGGAGAAGTTCAAAGAATATAAATTGGCAAGCGACAAACTGGAACAACTGCTAAAAAATAATCCGGAAGAGAAATTAGTACTGCCGGCTAAATATAATTTGTACAAAATATATCAAATTACAAATCCTCAGAAAGCACAGGAAATTAAGTCGGATATTGTAACAAATTACTCAACCTCGAGGTACGCTCAGATTTTAAATAATGCAAATACAGATGACATAGCATCGCCTGATAAAGAATACCAAAAATGGTATAAATTATTTGAGGAGGAAAAATTTGATGTTGTTTTAGATAATATTGATAATCTAATTAATCAATATTCAGGAGAAGACATTGTTTCTAAATTTGAACTGCTTAAAGCAAACGCTTTAGGAAAAGTAAACGGATTAGAAGCCTATAAAAAAGGTTTAGAAAACGTGGCAGATAATTATCCAAATAGTGAAGAAGGAAAAAGCGCGAGAGAAATTTTGGAGAAAAATGTTCCGGCTTTAGAGAGACTTAACTTTACAACAGTTGATAATAAAAACTGGAAAATTATATACAGAGTTTCAAATACTGATACCAAAACGGTTAAAAAGATTGAAGAAGCAATTAGAGTATTTTTATTAGTCGAAAATTTTGAAAGACTAACAACGTCTTTCGATAAATACAACAGAACAGAAAGTTTTGTTGCGATTCACGGTTTAAAATCAGAAGCTTATGCCAGAGACGTGGCAGGAGTTTTGAGAGATGACGACAAATATAAAATTACCCATCCGTCAATTATTATATCGACTGATAATTACAAAGTGGTTCAAATTAAAAAGAACCTAGAAGCCTATCTGACCCCAAAAAACCCATAATATAATGTTTGACAAAGTAAAAAAAAACGGAACAGAACTTTTAGGAAAAACAAACCGAATTGTTGAAGGAACTTCTATTGTAGGAGACATTGTCTCAAAAGCTGATTTTAGACTCGACGGAGAATTGATTGGAAATTTTACATCGCAGGGAAAATTAGTAATAGGTGCGACAGGAGTTATTAAAGGAGAAATCATTTGTAACAATGCCGACATCGAAGGAGAATTTCATGGAAAAATTAAAGTGCTTGAAATTCTTAACATTAAAGCATCTGCAAAAATTCACGGCGAGGTTGTCGTAGGAAAACTTTCTATAGAACCGGGAGCAGAGTTTACGGCAACCTGTACCATGCTTACTCATAACAAAGAAGTAACAGCAAAAGATGGAAAAGGATCCGAATAAAAAACAAAACAATAAATGGATAGCCCTCATAAATATTCCTTTTCAAATGGGGGTTATTATTTTTATATTTAGTTACTTTGGCGTCTGGTTAGATGATAAATATTCTGACGGGGGATCGCTTTGGACAATTGTACTTTCTCTATTCTCTGTTTTTTTAGCTTTATATAATGTCATCCGGCAAGTTAAAAATTTAAACAAGTAATGAATAGAACTGTAGATTTCCTGAAGTATTTCATTCCCTTTTCAATTGTATTGTTTGTAATACAGTTTTTTGTAATGCAGTCATTATCTGAAAAAATGACATTTTTCTATTCAGCCTGGAGTATCTATTTATTTAATGTTGTAACTACCTTTTTAATTTATCTCGTACTTACCTATATAAATAAGAACTTTTCAACCTACACAGGATTTACATTTCTTGGTCTTAGTTTTTTTAAGATGATGGTTGCCATTGTTTTTTTAATTCCATTTATAAAATCGGATGTTTCAAATCCTATAATAGATGTGAGCTCGTTTTTTATTCCCTACTTTTTGTTTTTACTTTTCGAAACATACTTTACAATTAGACTCATTAATAAGGGGTAATTCCTTCATTTTTAACAATATCGTAATTTAAAGTTGTATTAATAAAAATTCTGTAGATATATTTTCAGTTTTAAATTAAAAATGTACCTTTGCAAAAAATTTTTGAAACCTAAATTTAGATACAGTTTTAATAATGATAATTTCAAATAAACCAGTCCAGTACTTATTAGTTACCTTATTAGCACTTACTTCATCGATGAACTTCGCTTCAACTTCTGTTGATAGTGTTTCTGTTGAACATAAAAATGTTGAGACAATTGAAGCAAGTCATGCAGAAACAAGTGCGCATGGAGAAACTGTTGGTCACGAGATAGAAAAAGAATTTAATGCTAGTGAATTGATTAATTCACACATTGGAGACTCTCATGATTTTCACATTGCTGACTGGAATGGTCACCCAATTTCTTTTAACCTTCCAGTTATTTTATGGACTAAAAACGGATTGGAGATTTTTTCATCAGAGAAATTTCATCACGATAATTTAGGAGAACATGTTGTTGATGTTAACGGTCAAAAATTTGTTAGATATAAAGAAGTAATTTTTTATGCTGATAAATTTGAAGAGATAGCACAAGAAGAAAGAGACAATGGAGCATTTGCTTTTGACGCAAGACCTTTGGATTTTTCTATAACAAAGAATGTTTTTTCAATGTTAATGTCAGCGATCATTTTATTCTTAGTATTTTTTGCAGTAGCAAGATCATATAAGAAAAATGAAAAAGCACCAAAAGGATTAGCAGGATTCTTAGAACCGCTTGTAACTTTTGTTAGAGACGAAATTGCAATTCCAAATATTGGAACAAAAAAATACGCTAAATACATGCCGTATCTTTTGACAATATTTTTCTTTATCTGGATTAACAACCTTATCGGATTAATTCCATTCTTTCCATTTAGTTCTAACTTAACAGGAAATATCTATTTTACTTTTGTAATGGCATTCATTACTTTCGTAGTTACTACTTTAAGCGGAAACAAATCTTATTGGGGACACATCTTCAATACACCGGGAGTACCAGTTTGGTTAGCTCCAATTATGATACCTGTAGAGCTTATCGGTATGCTTACTAAACCTTTCGCATTGATGATTCGTTTGTTTGCAAACATTACAGCAGGACACATTATTATTTTGAGTTTAGTTTCTTTAATTTTCATATTTAAAACAGTTGCAATTGGTCCAGTTTCAGGAGCTTTTGTATTGTTCATGAGTGTATTAGAAATGTTAGTTGCTGCTTTACAGGCATATGTATTTACATTGCTTTCAGCATTATTTATTGGTCAGGCTGTTGAAGAGCATGATCATCATTAATCAGAGTTTTATTAATTATTAACTATATAAATTTATTATTATGGTATTAGCTGGAATCGGAGCTGGATTAGCTGTAATTGGTGCAGGTCTTGGTATTGGAAAAATTGGTGGTTCTGCAATGGACGCTATTGCTCGTCAACCAGAAGCTGCTGGAAAAATCCAGACTGCTATGATTATTGCTGCTGCACTTATCGAAGGGGTTGCTCTTTTCGCAGTAGTTGTTGCGTTAATCGCAAAATAATTAAAATCTAAAACTTCCTGCAGCGGTTGGCTGCAGGAAGTTTTTTTAAAAAAACGATAAATAATTTTTAAACATATAATGTTATGCAATTAACTTCACCGGAAAGTTTAATTTTTTGGACAACAATTATCTTCATTGTTTTCTTTATTCTTTTAGCAAAATTTGCTTGGAAACCAATATTAGGTGCTGTAAAAAGCCGTGAGGAATCTATTAATAATGCTTTAGCATCTGCAGAAGCTGCTCGCAGAGAAATGGAAAATTTAACTGCAGATAATGAGCGTATTTTAAAAGAAGCTCGTGCAGAGCGTGATGCTATGTTGAAAGAAGCTCGTGAAATGAAAGAGCAAATTATTGCTGATTCTAAAAACGAAGCTCAGGAACAAAGCCAAAAATTAATCGAGCAGGCAAAAGCTGCAATCGAAAGTGAAAAAAATGCTGCTATGGCTGAGTTGAAATCACAAGTTTCTACTTTATCATTAAGCATTGCTGAAAAATTACTTAAAGAAGAATTATCTAACAAAGAATCTCAAACTAAATTAGTTGAGAAAATGTTAGGTGACGTAAAGTTAAACTAAGATTATGGCAAGTACAAGAGCAGCAATTCGTTATGCAAAAGCAATTCTGGACTTAGCAAACTCTAAAGGTGTTGCCGAAGCTGTAAATAACGATATGAAATCAATTGCTTCTGCAATTGAAACAAACGCAGAATTAAAAGCATTTATTCAAAACCAAACAACTAAAGTTGAGGTAAAAGAAAGTGCTCTTTTAGAAGTGTTTGCTAATGTAAATGGAGTAACAAAAGGTTTATTTCATTTATTATTTGAAAACAAAAGATTTGAAATTCTAGATGCAATAGCAGTAGAATACAACAAATTATTTGATGAAAGTAATGGAGTTGAGACAGCAAAAGTTACAACAGCAATTCCTATGGATGCAGCATTAGAAGCTAAAGTTTTGGCTAAAGTTGCAACTTTATCAGATAAAAAAATTACAATTGAAAATATAGTAGATCCTTCAATTATTGGCGGATTTATTTTGAGAATAGGAGATAATCAATACAATGCTTCTGTTGCAAACAGATTACAAGTATTAAAAAGAGAGTTAAGTAATTAGTTTTTATAACACAAAAGTGTCTAAATTATAAATTAAGATGGCGGAAATCAAACCTGCTGAAATTTCAGCAATATTAAGAAAGCAAGTAGAAGGTTTTGAATCTGGTGCTACGCTAGAGGAAGTAGGAACGGTACTTCAAGTTGGAGATGGTATTGCTCGTGTTTACGGGCTGTCTAATGTTCAATATGGTGAGTTAGTAGAATTCGATAACGGTATGGAAGGTATCGTATTGAACCTTGAAGAAGACAATGTTGGTGTGGTACTTTTAGGGCCATCTACAGGAATCAAAGAAGGATCTACTGCAAAAAGAACTCAACGTATTGCTTCTCTTAAAGTAGGTGAACAAATGGTAGGACGTGTAGTTAACACTCTTGGTTTCCCAATTGACGGAAAAGGTCCAATTGGTGGAACTTTATACGAAATGCCATTAGAAAGAAAAGCACCTGGTGTTGTATTTCGTCAGCCAGTAACTGAGCCATTACAAACTGGAGTAAAAGCAGTTGATGCTATGATCCCGGTAGGTCGTGGACAACGTGAGCTTGTAATTGGTGACCGTCAAACAGGTAAATCAACTGTTTGTATCGATACAATCTTAAATCAAAAAGAATTTTATGATGCAGGAAAACCTGTATTCTGTATATATGTTGCAATTGGACAAAAAGCTTCAACTGTAGCAGGAATCGCTAAAATGTTAGAAGAAAAAGGAGCAATGGCTTATACAGTTATCGTTGCTGCTAATGCTTCTGATCCAGCTCCAATGCAAGTTTACGCTCCTTTCGCAGGTGCTGCTATTGGTGAGTATTTTAGAGATTCAGGTCGTCCGGCACTTATCGTTTATGATGACTTGTCTAAACAAGCAGTTGCTTACCGTGAGGTTTCTCTTTTATTAAGAAGACCACCGGGACGTGAGGCTTACCCTGGAGACGTTTTCTACTTACACTCTCGTTTATTAGAGCGTGCTTGTAAAGTAATTGCTGATGACGGAATTGCAAAAAGCATGAATGATTTACCAGAGTCTATCAAGCCAATCGTAAAAGGTGGTGGTTCTTTAACTGCATTACCAATTATCGAAACTCAGGCTGGAGACGTTTCTGCATATATTCCAACAAACGTAATCTCTATTACAGATGGTCAGATTTTCCTTGATGGAGATTTGTTCAACTCAGGGGTTCGTCCTGCGATCAACGTAGGTATTTCAGTATCTCGTGTTGGAGGTAATGCACAAATTAAATCAATGAAAAAAGTTTCAGGAACTTTAAAATTAGACCAGGCTCAATTCCGTGAATTAGAAGCTTTCGCTAAATTTGGTTCTGACTTAGATTCAGTTACTTTAAACGTAATCGAAAAAGGAAAAAGAAACGTTGAAATCTTAAAACAAGGTTTAAATGATCCTTATACAGTTGAAAACCAAGTAGCAATTATCTACGCTGGTTCTAAAAACTTATTAAGAAACGTTCCTGTAGAAAAAGTAAAAGAATTTGAAGCTGATTTCTTAGCTTACTTAAACAGTAAACATAAAGATACGCTTAACGCGTTGAAAGCTGGTAAGTTAGATGACAACATTACAGATGTTATCGAAAAAGCAGCAAAAGAAATTTCAGCAAAATATAACTAATATTTAGTTTATAGTTTTTAGTTTATTGTTTGTAGTTCGTCTCAACAATAAACTAAAAACAAAAAACAATAAACCTAAAATTAATGGCAAATTTAAAGGAAATCCGTAATAGAATTACTTCCGTTTCATCAACGATGCAGATTACATCTGCGATGAAAATGGTTTCTGCTGCAAAGCTTAAGAAAGCACAAGATGCAATCACTGCGATGCGCCCTTATGCCGAGAAATTAACGGAGTTGCTGCAAAACCTTTCGGCTACACTTGAAGGTGAGGTTGGAGGAGATTATACAACACAACGTGAAGTAAAAAAAGTATTGCTTGTTGCCATAACTTCAAATAGAGGTTTATGTGGTGCATTCAATTCAAATGTTATTAAAGAGGTAAAAAACCGTGCTGAGTTTTATGCCGGAAAACAAGTAGATGTTTTTCCTATTGGAAAAAAAGGAAACGATGTTTTGGTAAAAACTTTTAAAGTTCACGGTCATCATAATGCCATTTTTGATCACTTAACTTTTGAAAATGTTGCTGGAATTGCAGATAATTTAACTGCAAAATTCTTATCTGGAGAATACGACAGAATTGAATTAATCTACAATCAGTTTAAAAATGCTGCAACTCAAATCGTTCAAACTGAACAATTTTTGCCATTAGCGCCAATTAAATCTGATGCATCAGTTTCTGCTGGAGATTATATTTTTGAACCTTCAAAAGAAGAAATTGTTTTGACTTTAATTCCTAAGTCTTTAAAAACACAATTGTACAAAGGTATTCGTGATTCGTTTGCTTCTGAGCATGGTGCACGTATGACAGCAATGCACAAAGCAACTGATAACGCAACAGCATTAAGAAACCAGTTGAAATTAACTTACAACAAAGCGCGTCAAGCGGCTATTACAAACGAAATCTTAGAGATCGTAGGTGGAGCTGAAGCTTTGAATGGATAAGAAAAATACAACCATAAATAAAAAAATAGCCGACAAATAATTGTCGGCTATTTTTTTTGGAAGTTTTCTTTTTTAAGAATGTCTATAAACAAGAAAATTTATAAAATGGTGATTCTCAATTTACCCAAAATTGAGAATCCATACCATTTTATAAAATTATTGACACAGATTTTATCACTCTGTTGCTTTGTCTTTCATGGGAACAAACTAGCTTTATCAATCCCAATGCTCTGTTTTTTTAAGGGTTACATTTCAGCAGAATCAATCCCTGTGCTTTGTCTTTTATGGGAACAAACTAGCTTTATTAGTCCCAATGCTCTGTTTTTTTTAAGGGTTACATTTCAGCAGAATCAATCCCTGTGCTTTGTCTTTTATGGGAACAAACAAGCTTTATCAGTCCCAGTGCTTCCTTTTTTATAAGGGTTGTATTTAGCTTTCTCAATCCCTGTGAAACAAATTTAAGAAAATACTGTTAAAAAAAAGTTACATAATTTTTAGCTTTAATTTATATATTTCACATGTGTATGATAATTTTTAAATCTAATTGTATAAATAAGAAATGCGGTTTCGAACATTATTTTTATTAATTAAGTAGGTTTTTACCTATATTTGTAATAACCACTATTAAATTTAGCTAAGTCAATCCTTTTAATTACATTTGGATACTATATTTTTTTTCCAAATGAAATTACGAGAACTTACTACTATAAAAGAGATGCTAGATCAGATTGAAACAATGCGTTTTTTGTATCCAAATCTTTCCTTAGAAAAATATGAAACATTTCTTTCTCAAATGATTCCTCATAATTATATTCAAATTGCTGTTTTTGATGAAGATGTTTGTTTAGGGATTACGGGATGCTGGTCTGCAACTAAGTTATGGACAGGGAAATATCTCGAAATTGATAATTTTGTTGTGAATCCTAAATTTCGATCAAAAGGAATTGGAAAAATGTTGACCGATTATATTGAGCAAAAAGCGGTAGGTTTAGGTTGCAGCAGTATTGTTCTGGATGCTTTTTCAGGAAACTTTGCGGCACATCGTTTTTATTATAATCAAGGATATGGACCAAAAGGGTTTCATTTTGTAAAAGTTTTAGATGAAGATAAACTTACTAATTAATAGCATGTTACGACCAGATGCAAAAAATATTTACATTTATATTTTTTGTATTTAGTAACTTTTTAACACTTAGTACGTATAACATTTAGAAACCAAGAAATATTAAAATAATAGATCATCTAAAAAACAATGGCAAAAGAAAATTTTAATTGGAAGAGCCTTTTTATTAATGAAGAACCTAACAAAGCCGATGAACCAGTAAAACCGGCAGCGCCAATTTTATCAAATACTGATAATAAATTTCCAACTCAACCTACAGATTCATTTCCGGGTAATGCAGTTACTAATCCTTTTTTGAACGAAATTTTTGAAGTATACAACAAAGGTTTCGAGTCATTAAATGTAGAAGGTTTTGATTTTTTCGAATTGTATAAATCTGTTATGGCAGTTGGTGTAACAAATCCACAAAGTTATCAGATGGCTTTTACAATGGGGAAAACAATTAAAGCCGACTTGAATAAAGAATTTCTTTTAGAAAAATCAGGTTTTTACATTAGTGAAATTGAAAAGGTTTATGCAAAATACGATACTGTTGGAAAAACTAAAAAAGCAGAATTAGATAGTAATATTACCAAAGAAAAACACAATCTATCTAAAAGTATTTCTGAATTAGAAGCCAAAATCATTGAACTTCAAAAAGAATTGGAATCTAAAAAAGTGGAACTTCAAAAAGTTGATCCAAAAAATATGGAGCAGCTATCAGAAATTCAATTAAAAATGGAAGCCAACGATTTAGCAAAACAAAAACTATTAAACTCAATCAATACTGTAATAACAGGAATTAATCAATACTTATAATGGACAAATTCGAACAAGAAAAAAGCACTCTTTTATCATTACCAATTTTAAAACATTTTGATGAGTCTAAAGGAGAAATTGCTTTAAAATCTGGCGCGCTTAAAAAAGGCGAAAAGTCATTGTTTTTAGCTTTAGCATTAGGTTTGTTAGGAGTTGGAGGATATTTAATATGGACTTATATTATTCCGCCATTATTTACTATGCTTGGTCAGGCAATAGCATTATCTGCAACAGGAGTTTTTCTGGTTTTTCTGGTAATGATGTTTCCCGTAATTATGAAAGGACTTCGTTTTGCAACAAAAAATCTTCATAAAGCTTTGATACAAAGTAATCCGTTTAATGAACTTGAAGAGCAAAAGCAAAAGATGATTAAGAACCGCGAAGTTTTTAAAAATACAAAAGCGAAGCTGAAAGGATTGAAAGGTGAAATGGAAATTGAAGCGAGTAAAGCTGAAAAAGAAGCAAAATCATTTCAGGAACAAGTTTTAAGTTTACAACGTCAGTCTGAAAGATTAAAATCGGCGATGGATGAAATGGTAAAACAAAATGGAGTTGGAGCTAAAGATACAGACGAGTATGTAGCCCTGCAAAGTGAACTGGCCAGAAAGTTAAGTGACTCGCAAAGAATTTCTACTCAATATGAGCAAAGTAAAAGTTTTATTCAGAAATATGGAGTTCGTGCGAATGTACTAGGAAAAATGGATAGAAAATTGACTTTGGCCGGAACAGCAATCGATATTAAAATTGCTGATTTTGATGCCACTGTTACCATGCTTCAAAAAGAATATGAATTTGCCAGAAATGCTAAAGAAGCTACAGAAAGTGCCAAAAGTGCTATGATGTTTACAAAAGACTGGGAATTAGAATATGCGCTTGAAGTGGTAACTTCAACAATTGCTCAGGATATTGCCAAAACATCTGAAAACCTTATAGACATTGATGCTTTAACGTCTAAATATTCTGTTGATAATGACGAATTGTACTCAAGATTAGATTCATTGGCTGATGAAATTAAAACTGGAGACAACACAATTCCAGACTCAACAAAATACTCAAGTCCAAATTATAAAATGACCAAAGAAGATAAATTATCGAGCGGCGGTTTTGGAGATATTTTTTAATAAATAAATTAATTGTAAAAATAAAATGGGAAAAATTTTAAGAACAGAAAAGTTAACTACATTTTCTGAGTTATTAATTGTTATCGTAGCAATTGGTGTAATTTTAGGAGGAGTTTATTATATCTCTCCGGGAATTAAAACGGCTGTTTCAAAACAATTAAACGGAATAGATCTTAGTGAAACAGATGTTAATAACGTTACTAACGCTCAAAAAATAGCGCTTCCAAGTACAGAATTATCTACTGAAGTTTCTGGTAAACCGTTAGTAAGAATTGCTGCGTATGCATGGAATGCACAATCTGGAATTATTGTTTCTAATGGTGGACCTAAAACAACAAAAGGTTCTTTAATGGAAAAAAATGGAGTTAATCTTGAAATTATTCGTCAGGACTGGCTTTCAGAATTACGTAACATGCAAATGAAATTTATCGAAGAATTTGATAAAGGTGAAGCTTTTCCAGATTCAGATAAAAGTGCTTTTGCAGTAATAATTATGGGAGATGGTGCGCCTTTTTACATTAGTTCTGTTCAAAAATCTTTGAATGAAAAATACGGTAAAGACAAATACCACTTACAGGTTATGGGTGCAGTAGGTATGAGTTATGGAGAAGATAAATTGATTGGACCACCAAGCTGGAAATCTGATCCAAAAACAATGAAAGGTTCTGTTATATCTGCCGTTTTAGGAGATGGTGACTGGGTTACAACTGTAAACTATTGTTTTGCAAACGGTTTAAAAGTAAATCCAGATCCTACAACTTATGATGCTGATGCAGTTAATATTTATCCTTCTGAAAATGATGATTATATTAAATCTGCTGAAGAGCTGATCAAATCTCAAACTACGGGATGGACAGTTACATTAAAAGAAGTTGTTGATGGTAAATTAACAGGTAAATCTGTAAACAGAAAAATCGACGGTTGTGCAACATGGACTCCTGGAGATAAAACGGTTTTTGATAAACTTACAGGATTTGTTGATATTGTATCGACAAAAGAGTTTAACAATCAAATGCCAACAACTATTATTGGTGTAAAAGAATGGGCAGAAAAAAATCCTGATATTGTTTCTAACATTTTAAAATCTGCACTTACAGCTTCAAACCAAATGAAAAATTATGAAGACTGGAAAGTAAGAGCTTCTCAGGCAGTTGCGGATACTTACAAACTGGAAACACCAGAATATTGGTATAAAATGTTTAAAGGACAGCAAGGAACAAAAGGCGGATTGACTTATAACATGGGAGGTTCAAAAGTTTTCAATTATGCAGATGCTATGCAATATTATGGTTTATCTGATGGCGTAAACAGATATAAATCTGTATACAACCAGGTTTCGGGATATTTGAAAGAATTAAACCCTTTTGGATTCAACGAAAATGTTGGAGAAGTTGTGCCTTACGAGCAAGCAGTAAATTTATTTTTCTTAAAAAATATTAACGATATTGAGTCAACTTCTGCAGACAAAGCAGATTATAATACGCAGGCAACAGAAGTTGTAGCGTCTGGAGAATGGAAAATTAATTTCAATACAGGAAGTGCAGAAATTTCTAACAGTTCAAGTAAAGAGGTTGAAAAAATCTACAACCTTCTTGTTCAGGCAGAAAACACAAAATTAACTGTAGTTGGTCATACTGATAATATTGGAAATCCAGATTCGAATTTGGCATTATCAAAAAGCAGAGCTGAAGCTGTTGTTAATTATTTAAAACAAAAAGGAATTCCTGCAAACCGTTTTCAGTTGATCGACGGTAAAGGTCAAAACGATCCAATTGCAGATAATAATACTGCAGCTGGAAAAGCACTTAACAGACGTGTAGTTATTACTTTCTTGAAATAATTTTTAAAATACAAAAGGCTGTCTTAAGGGACAGCCTTTATTATAAAATATGATAAAATTTTTAACCCCTTTCGAAAAAATATCAAAAACAAATAAAACCCTTATTTTAATAGGGTGGCTGGTACTTTTGGTTATAATATGGTTTGCCGCCACGTCTGGCGAAAAACATTTGTTTCCCTCTCCGGGTCAGGTTTTAAAAGGTTTTGAGGAATTGTATAAAGAAGGATTAGTGGTGCATATTTTCAATTCTTTGAAATTGTGTTTCATTTCTATTTTCTTAGCAACATTGATTTCATTAGTATTAGCTTATTCATGGCCAATTCCGCTATTAAAGTCAGTTTCAGAATTTGTAACTAAATTTCGTTTTTTACCTTTTACCGGACTTTCTTTTTATATTACAATGATTATTCATGATGCAAGAATGATGCAGGTTTGGATTTTAGTAATTTTCCTGACTACATTTTTGACAACATCGTTAATTGCTGTAATTAAAGACATTCCGCAAGAAGAATTTGACCACGCAAAAATGTTAAAATGCACAAGGTTAGAAGTACTTTGGCAGGTAATTATTTTAGGAAGAATAGATTATGTGATTGATGTTATCAGACAAAATCTTGCCATAACCTGGATGATGCTTGTTACCGTAGAATCTATCGTAGTAGCATCGGGAGGACTTGGTTTTTTAATAAAAAACTCAGATAAATTTATGAATACCGGACGTATTATTGCGCTGCAGATTATCATATTATTAATAGGTCTTGGGTTAGACGCAGGAATAAACTATTTAAGAAAAGCCATATTCAGATATTCAAAAATATAATAATGACACACGAATTTAAAGAAACGCTATTATATGTAGAAAATCTTAGCGTTGCCTACGATGATACTATTATTATCAAAGACATTAATGTAATAGAAAAAGATGTTGTTCGCCCAAATGTAGATTGTACAGGTCAGGTAATTGCATTTTTAGGAAGATCAGGCAGAGGAAAATCTACTTTTTTTAAAGCATTAACAGGATTGATTCCTTTAAACACTGGAAAAGTATTAATTAGAGATTTTGAAAATAGCGAGCCAGATGCAGCAAAACCGGTTAAAGAAGGTGACATAGGACTTGTAGATCAAAAATATACTTTGTTTAGACATAAAACAGTTACTGAAGCTTTAAAATTTTCTTTAAGAAAAACAAAGCTTTCAGACACTGAAAAAGAATCAAAAATTAAACAATATTTGAAAGAATGGGGATTAGAAAATTGTGCAGACAAATATCCTAATGAACTTTCCGGAGGACAAAGACAAAGAACTGCCATTATTGAACAGTTGTTTTCGTCAGATCAATTTATTGTTTTAGATGAGCCATTTTCTGGTCTGGATGTAGGTAACATTCAGGAAGTAAAAAAAGCTTTCGATTTGCTTGGAAAATCTTCGGAGGTAAATACGGTTATTTTCTCTACGCATGATATTGAATTAGCTTTAGAATTAGCTCAGACAATTTACGTAATCGGACATCCTACAATTGATGGGAAAGTACAAAATTATGGAACCATTGTCGCTAAATACGATTTAAGAGACATGGGACTGGCTTGGAAAGATTATTGTGAAGATCACTTAAAATTATCAAAAGAAATTATACATCAAATGATGATTTCTTAAACAATTATATGGCAAAGAAAAATCCAATATCAATTCTGGAAGATTCATTTTTGTCTCTAAAAAAATATTTAGAGACAAATACAAATCAAAATGAAGCCGTTTTTACGGCTTCATTTATTAATGACCTGCACAAAGAAACTGTTAGTATTCTTGAGGTGTGCAATGAGCTGAATCAAGATGATGCGTTTATTCAAAAAATAAACAGTTATGTTTCTAATTCTTCTGGATTATTATATAAAGCAGAACATTTTTTCCTTTCAGATATAATAGAACTTTTTGACAAAGTTCCGGGAACAAAAAACGAAAAAGCACAATTTGTTTTGGCATATTATTACGATGCTTTACGAAATAAACATTTTGCAGATTCAAATTCTGCTGGTGAACTAAACCAATTAATTTTTACAAATGAGTTTAAAAATCATTTATTAAAAATTAAGGAAGAAAATAAAATAGCGTCAAAAAACGAACAGGCCTACAAATACCTTTTGCCAGTAATTTTATCTGAGACGAAAAACAAAAAAACGGAAGAAATTGTACTTAAATATCAAAATTTTATTCGTTTTGCTTTTGATAAAAAATTTGAAAATAATGACGCATTTGATAATTTCTTAGGACTGAAAAAAATAAAAAAAGAGGATAAAAAAACAGCAGATTTACCAGAAAAAGATACTCTTGAAAAAGTGCTCGAAGAACTTCATTCATTAATTGGATTAAAAGAAGTAAAACAAGATGTCGCTGAATTGATCAATTTATTAGAAATACAAAAAAAGAGATCAAAACAAGGATTAAAAAATGTTGAAATTACTTTACACACTGTTTTTTTAGGACCTCCCGGTACAGGAAAAACATCTGTAGCCAGATTATTAAGCCGAATCTTTAAACATTTAGGTTTTTTATCAAAAGGGCAAATGTTTGAAACAGACAGAGAGGGATTAGTTGCCGGTTATGTTGGACAGACGGCAGCAAAAGTAAACAGCGCTGTAGAAGCAAGTCTTGGCGGGGTTTTATTTATTGATGAAGCTTATGCTCTGACACAAAACCTAACAGGAAACGATTATGGAACAGAAGCGGTAAATACATTGATAAAAAGAATGGAAGACCATCGCGATGATCTGGCCGTTGTTGTTGCCGGATATACTGAACCGATGCAGATTTTTATTGAATCGAATCCGGGCTTAAGATCTCGTTTTAATAGATTTTTTCACTTCAAACATTTTACACCCGAAGAATTATTTCAAATTTTTGAATCTTTTTGTAAAAAATCTGATTTTATTGTTTCTGAAGAAGCAAAAGAAAAACTTACAGATACTTTTGAATTATTATGTTCTGAGAAAGATGAAAGTTTTGGAAATGCAAGAGTAGTGAGAAATTTGTTTGAGAAATGTGTTCAAAATCAGGCAAACAGAATTGTGAAATTGAAAAAACTAAATCAAAAAATTCTAAAAACATTTTCTGAAGAAGATATTCCGGAACCGAAAGAAACTCAAAAAAATGTAAAATTTAACGGAGCAGACGAAAACGCTTAAAATCATAAAGATCCCTTAATACCTTGTAGAATTAGACAATTATCTCAAAGAAATAGTTATTTTTGTCCTACTAACTTTACTGGAAATATATTTTGGGATTATATAAAAATCTATTCAAACAAACTGCAATTTATGGACTGGCAACCGTTTTACCACGAATGCTTAGTTTTTTATTGGTCAGATTATATACAGGTATTTTACCAACTGCCGAATATGGCGAAGTTTCAATTGTTTTGTCCTGGATGGTTTTCTTCAACGTAGTACTTTCTTACGGGATGGAAACTGCTTTTTTTAGATTTTACAGCGCCGAAGAAGACAAAAAAAATGTTATCGCAACATCTACAATATCAATATTTTGGTCATCAATAGGATTTTTGTTTGCGGCCTTAATTTTTAGAAACACGCTGGCAAACTGGGCAGAAGTAGATGCACAATATATTACCTACTCAGTTTGGATTTTAGTTTTAGATGCATTGGTTTTAGTTCCGTTTTCGAAATTAAGAGCGAATCAAAGACCAATGGTGTATGCAGCCATTAAAATAGGAAATGTAGTAATCAATTTATTACTGAACATCTTCTTTTTAATGTATCTGCCAAAATTAGCAGCATCAAATCCTAACTCAGTTTGGGATAATTTATATGTAGAAAATTTCCAAATCGCTTATATTTTCATTGCCAATTTACTGGCTAGTTTAGCAACATTCATTGTACTTTCACCAAATTATCTTTCGCTTGGGCGAAAGTTCGATCCGGTACTTTGGAAAAAAATGATGAAATACGGTCTGCCAATTTTAGTAGCCGGACTTGCATTTGCGGTTAACGAACATTTCGATAAAATCTTATTAGGATATTTACTTCCCGAAAATTTGGCAAAATCTGAAGTTGGAGCTTATTCAGCCTGTTATAAATTAGGCTTGTTTATGGTTTTATTCGCAACCGCTTTCAGACTTGGAATTGAACCTTTCTTTTTCAGCCATGCAAAAAACGAAAATGCACCGCAGACTTATGCCGTAATTACAAAATATTTTGTCATTTTGGGTTCACTGATTTTATTGGGAGTTATCGTTTTTGCAGACATTCTTAAATACCTTTTGCTTGACAATAAATCTTATTGGGAAGCCATGAAAGTAGTGCCTCTAATTATTCTGGCAAACTTCTTTTTAGGAATTTACAATAATTTATCGGTTTGGTATAAACTGACAGATAAAACAAAAATTGGAGCTTACATATCTATTGTTGGAGCAATTGTAACCTTGGTTTTAAATTATTTTTTAATTCCGAAATACAGTTATTACGGTTCAGCAATAGCAACAATTTCTGCTTACGGAAGTATGATGTTAATATCGTATGTTATGGGAAATAAATTTTATCCGATACCTTATGATATGAACAAAATTGGGGCATATTTAGGAATATCAATTATATTTTCGGCTATTTCATTTTATGGATTTAGAGAAAATTATTTTGTTGGAATTCCTTTATTATTAGCTTTTATGTACTTTGTTTACCATAACGAAAAAGACACGATCAAAGGAATCATGAATAGAAAGTAAAAGTGCTTTTTTAATCTTTATAATAAAAAATGAAAATTCAAATTATCAATAAATCACAACACGATTTACCAAATTACGAAACAATCGCTTCTGCAGGTATGGACTTGCGTGCCAATATTTCAGAACCAATTACGTTAAAACCTTTAGAAAGAACAATTGTAAAAACCGGACTTTTTATAGAATTACCAATTGGTTATGAAGCACAGGTAAGACCAAGAAGTGGACTGGCAGCTAAAAAAGGAGTTACAGTTTTAAATTCTCCGGGAACTGTCGACGCTGATTACAGAGGTGAAATAGGAGTCATTTTGGTAAATTTATCGAATGAGGAATTTGTAATTGAAAACGGAGAAAGAATTGCGCAATTAATTATTGCCAAACACGAAAGAGCAGAATGGATTGAAGTTGAAGAGCTTACTGAAACTTCAAGAGGCGCAGGCGGATTTGGAAGCACTGGACTGAAATAGTTTTCAGTCAAGCTCCAGTTTTCACTAAAAAAACAAATTAAATTTTCCGTAAAAATATTTACGGATTTTGTATTTAAAAACTTGAACTAACCAAACAGGAGATTTTTAATCTTCACACATTAATAGAATATCATGAAAATAATCGTTCCAATGGCAGGTCGCGGATCAAGACTTCGCCCACATACATTAACAGTTCCAAAACCATTAATTCCTGTTGCAGGAAAATCTATCGTTCATCGTTTAGTTGAAGATATTGCTAAAATATTAAAACAACCAATTGAAGAAGTTGCTTTTGTTCTTGGTGATGAAGCATTTTTTGGAGACGATGTTGTCGAAAGCCTTCAGGATTTAGCTAAAGGTTTGGGAGCAAAAGCTTCAATATATCGTCAAGATCAGCCATTAGGAACTGGTCATGCCATTATGTGTGCAAAAGAATCTTTGTCTGGACCGGCAGTAATCGCTTATGCAGATACTTTAATTAGAGCCGATTTTGAACTTGATCCATCTGCAGATGCTGTAATCTGGGTAAAACAAGTAGATCAGCCGGAAGCTTTTGGAGTTGTAAAATTAAATCCAAATAATGAAATTATAGAATTGGTTGAAAAACCAAAAGAGTTTGTAAGTGATTTAGCGGTTATCGGAATTTACTATTTCAAAGAAGTGGGCGATCTGAAAAAAGAACTTCAGGGCGTTTTAGATAATAACATTCAAAACGGAGGTGAATATCAAATCAACGACGGAATCAAGGCGATGATGGCCAACGGAAAAGTTTTTAAAACCGGAAGTGTTGACGAATGGATGGACTGCGGAAACAAAGATGTTACGGTAGAAACCAACAGCAGAATGTTAGGCTTTTTACATAACGACGGAGAGCATTTAGTGGATTACAATGTGACGCTGGAAAATTCAACCATTATTCCGCCATGTTATATTGGAGAAAATGTAGTCTTGAAAAACACAACAGTTGGTCCAAATGTTTCTTTAGGAAAAGGATGTCATGTAACAGATAGTTTTATTAAAAATAGCTTAATACAAACTAATTCTCAAATAAAAAACGCTAACTTAGATAATGCAATGATTGGAAATCATGTAAGTTACGATGGTAAATTTACAAGTATCAGCATTGGAGATTATTCAGTTTTAGAATAAAAAAGAGATTCATTTTTTTATAAAATGAAACCATAAGAAAGATGAAAAAAAGTATTTTGATAATTTTATTTTTTGCGTTGCTAAGCAATTCAGCTTCGGTTTTTGCACAAACGGAACCGGAAGATATTGCTTTGGCTCCAGATGATTATCAAGATGCTTTTTACGAATCTTTGAAACAAAAAGGAATTGAAAATTACGATAAGGCTATAGCATCTTTAGAAAAATGTATCAAAATAAAACCTACTGATGCGGTTGCTTATTTTGAATTAGGAAAAAATTATCTGGCTTTAAAACAATATCAAAACGCGCAAAGTGCTTTTGAAAAAGCTACAGAGTTAAATCCAAAAAACAAATGGTATTGGTTAGGCATTTATGATGTAAGTTACGAAACCAAAAATTATCCTTTGGCGATAGAAACAATTCAAAAAATTATTGTTTTTGATGAAGAATATAAAGATGATTTGATTTCTTTATACATGCTTACAAATCAATTTGATAAAGCATTGGTTGCCATTAATGAAATGAACGATAAATTCGGAAAATCAGAAGATCGGGACAGATATAAACTGCAGATTTTATCTCAGGGAAAATATCAAAATGCTGAAATTTCAAATCTGATTGATCAGATTAAAAAGAATCCAAAAGAAGAATCAAATTATGTAAATCTGATTTTCTTATATTCAAAATCTGAAGAAACAGACAAAGCACTTGATGTTGCTAAACAACTGGCAAAAGAAATTCCAAATTCTGAATGGGCTCAGGTAAGTTTGTTTAAAGGATATTTAGATGCAAATCAAGCCGATAAGGCAATTAAATCGATGAATATAATTTTGGCAAGTCCAAAAATTGATTCAAAAATAAAACACCGAACTTTAAATGAATTTTTGATTTATGTAAACAAAAATCCACAGTACGGGCCAGATTTAGAAAAAGCCATTTCCTATTTTGATAATGATAAAGAAGTGGATGTTGCTAAAGAAATTGGAAAATTTTATCATAGTAAAAACCAATTTGAAAATGCAATTAAATATTATGAAAAAGATTTAAAGTCCAATTCAGATACAGATCGCGAAACCAATTTGCTTTTACTTGAAGCTTATGCTCAAGCCAAACAATTTGAGCCAATGACAAAAAGGGCGATGACAATGATTGAGGTTTACCCAAGCCAGCCCCAATTTTACTATTATGCCGGATTAGGCAGTAATCAGCTGCAGCAATTTAAAAATGCAAAAACCGTTTTAGAAATGGGGCTTGATTATGTTGTTGATGACAAAAATCTGGAAGCAAATTTTAATATTCAATTAGGAGAGGCATATAATGGACTAGGAGATGCCAAGAAAAAAGAGGAATACTTTTTGAAGGCAAATGAATTATTAAAAAAGAAATAAGGAGAAATTAAAATGAAAAAATATATTATAATTGTATTAGCCGCTTCGTTTATGATTTCATGTAAATCAAAAGCCGTAGCAGTTCAGAACAATACTACTACCGAAGTTGTTGCCAAAAAAGACAACAAAGCAATCGAAAAACATTACGAAAACAAATTAGATTTTTCGACCTTAAATATAAAAGCGAGCGCAAAATATGAAGACGAAAAACAAAGTCAAAACGTTACCGCTGATATAAAAATCGAAAAAGATAAACAGATTTTAATAAGCGTTCGATTTTTAGGAATCACAATGGCAAAAGCTTTGATAACTCCAACAACTGTAAGTTATTACGAAAAAATAAAAGGAACTTATTACGAAGGAGATTTTACCAGTTTGAGTGAATGGTTAGGAACAGAATTAGATTATAATAAAGTTCAGAATTTATTAATTGGAGAAGCTTTTGATGATTTACGAAAAGGAGATTACACACAAACAATTGTAGAAAATCTTTTTAGATTAGAAGACAAAAAAAGCCAAAAAATTCAAAAAGCATTTTATTTAGATCCTGAAAAATATTTAATACAAAAAGAAGAGATTTCGCAGCCATCTGAAAATATAAAATTAGAAATCAATTATTCAGATATAAAAACTTTCAATCAGGGAACAATTCCAACAACGCTGACAATTAATGCCGTTCAGCCAAAAGGAACAACTAATATTAATTTGAATTACAATAATATTTCATTTAACGAAGAACTTTCTTTTCCGTATAGTGTGCCAAGCGGTTATAAAAAAGTTTTAATTAAGTAAATTTGCAAAAAGAAAAATAGAAAGATGCCAAAATTTCTCCTAAGCCTAATTTTTGTTTGCGCCACGACTTTTGTCTGGGCACAAGATTCGCAGCAAGAAAAACTTGAACAGCGCAAAGCGCAGATTCTTCAGGAAATTAAAGACAATGAAAAAATGCTGCAGTCTGTAAGAAAAAAAGAAAAATCAGCTGTAAACGAATATTTAATTCAGGCAAATAAAATCAAGCTAAAAGAGAAACTAATTAATACTACGGCAAAACAGGAAAGAATCCTTAGCAATGATATGTATATTAATCAAGTGAAGGTTAATAAACTAAAAAAAGAACTGGCAGTATTAAAGGAAGATTATGCCAAAATGATCTTAAAATCATATAAAAGCCGTTCAGAACAAAGCAGGGCAATGTTTATTTTGTCTTCAGAAAGTTTTTTACAAGCCTATAAAAGAGCGCAATATTTAAAACAATATACCACTTTTAGAAAAAACCAAGGTTTAGAAATTCAGGAAAAAAGTGCACAATTGGTTGATTTTAATGCAAAACTTGACGGACAAAGACAGGTTAAGAAAAAAATCATTGCTGAAAATCAAAAAGAAAAACAAAGTTTAGAAGTAGAGAAAAAAGAACAGCAAAAACTGGTTAACTCTATTAAAAAAGATAAAAACAGAATTGCTGCTGATATTAAAGCAAAACAAAGCGAATCAAAAAGAATCGACAGACAAATTGATCGTTTGATTCGTGAAGCCATTGCCGAAGCAAACAGAAAAGCAGCGGCAGAAAAAGCAAAAGAAAATCCAGGATCAACAGCTCCAAAAGCTCCGGTTTCATCTTCTAAAATTGTTCTGACTCCAGAAGATAAAGTTCTGGCTGCTGACTTTAAAGCAAACAAAGGAAGACTGCCTTGGCCGGTAGAAAAAGGATTTATTTCATTAGGATACGGAGATCAGCCTCACCCATTATACCCTTCAATTTCGGTACACAATTCAGGAGTTGAGATTACTACAGAAGATGGTGCAAATGCAAGAGCCGTTTTTGCAGGTGAAGTATTCAGTGTAATGGTATTATCTCCGGTGAATACAGTAGTAATGATTCAGCATGGAGATTACTTTAGCGTTTACCAAAACTTAAGTAAAGTATTTGTAAGCAAAGGAGAAAAAGTTTCGATAAAACAAAACATTGGAAAAGTAAGAACCAGCGGTGATACAGGGAAAACAGTTATTAAATTTTTGATTCTTCAAAATACAACCAATTCCGATCCGGAGAATTGGTTACAAAACAGATAATAAAAAGGGAGCTTATAAAGCTCCCTTTTTTATTTAATCATATTGTTCTAAAAAATATTTAATAACATCCGTTGTTGTCACAATTCCTTTTAGTTCTCCATTATCAACAACCGGAAGAGCGTGAAACTCTTCTTTTGCAAATGTCGATGCCAAATCTTTAATAATGGTATCAGAAGGTAATGTTTTAGGTTTTGAGGTCATAACCTGAGGAATAGTCAGCATATCCAAAATAGCTTCATCAACTCCGTCTTGTCCGTCAAACAAAGCTCCAAAAGTCAAACGGTTAATATCGGTTCTGCTGATAATACCCACAACTTCTTTTCCGTTAACAACCGGAAGATGTCGAATAGAATTAGACCTTAGTTTTTCTATCACTTTTCTCAAGTCATCAGTTTGATTTACAGTCACTACAGCTTTAGTCATAATGTGGCTGATTGGTTCTCTTTTTTTCATAATAGATAGTTTTATATTTATATCAAAAATGTAAAATAAAACTTGCAAATCGTATGACTTTTATCATCGTTTAACGAAATAAAAAAGCCTATATTAAATGTAAAAAATTGACAATTAAGAAGAACAATTTCAATAATAATCCTTTAGTCTGTTTGAAATTGTGAGGATTGAATTTAAAAATAGTATTTTTGCACTATGGAAACAAATAGACAGAAAAAAATAGGCAGCTGTAATTCAGAAAGATCTGGTTGATATTCTGCAAGGTGAAGTGCGAAAAAACGGAATTAGCAATTTGGTAATTTCAGTATCCAAAGTAAGTGTTACAACAGACTTATCTGTGGCAACAGTATATTTAAGTATTTTTCCTCAGGAAAAAGCAAAGGAAACTTTACAAGCAATAAAATCAAATACTACTTTAATAAAACATGATTTATCGCAACGTGTTCGTTTACAGTTACGTCGCGTACCTAATTTAGTTTTCTTTATTGATGACTCTTTAGATTATATAGAAAAAATCGACAATGCCTTATCAGGCAAAGAAAACCCAATAGAAAACCCGGATCTTTTAGAAAGAAGAAGAAAATCATAAATTGAATTTCCCATTTTACATAGCCAGACGTTATCTTTTTAGTCTTAGTAAAAATAACGCGATTAATATCATCAATGCAATTGCCAGTTTGGGAATTATTGTTGGTACAATGGCTCTGTTTGTGGTTTTATCTGTTTTTAGCGGATTAAAAGTTTTTAGTCTGTCATTTACAAACGAGATTGATCCGGATTTAAAAATGACAAGTACTTACGGAAAATCATTTTTAATTTCTCCAGAAGAAGAAAACCAGATAAAAAAAATTGAAGGCGTAGCTTCTTACACCAAAATTATAGAAGAGCGTGTTTTGTTTATGTTTAAAGATAAACAGCATGTAACTTATTTAAAAGGCGTTGACAGCATTTACCCCGTTGTAAATAATATCAAAAAAAAGCTTTTTAACGGGCAATGGCTAAGACCGGATTCTTATCAGGTTGTTATTGGTTACGGAATTGCTCAGGATTTCTCTCTTGGAATTCTTGATTTCGAAAACCCATTGCAGATATATGCTCCAAAACCCGGAAAAGGAGCGATAGAAAATCCAGAAGAGGCATTTAATAAAACAGATGTTCTTCCGGTTGGAATTTATTCGATCAGCGAAGATTTAGACTCAAAATATGTTTTTGCAGATTTAAGTCTTGTACAAGAATTACTAATGTATAAACCCAATCAAATTTCGGGAATAGAATTTCATCTTAAACAAAATGTAGACGAACAAGCAGTGAAAGCTCAGCTTGAAAAGATTTTTAAAAATAAGATTACTTTAAAAAATAGAGAGCAGCTTAATGAGTCTTTATACAAGATGCTGAATACCGAAAATATTGCTGTTTATTTAATTTTTACCCTTGTAATTATTGTAGCGCTTTTTAATTTAGTAGGAGCACTAATTATGATGATCCTAGATAAAAGAGCCAATTTAAAAACGCTTTTAAGTCTTGGAACTGAAATAAGAGACCTGAGAAAAATTTTCATTTTGCAAGGTACATTATTGAGTTTTCTGGGAGGTTTGATAGGACTTTATTATGGAATTATACTAGTATCGTTACAGCAAAAATACGAACTCATCATGATCACGCCAACTCTGGCTTATCCGGTAGTTTTTACAATTGAAAATGTGCTGATCGTTATGGCAACAATCGTTTCCCTTGGTTTTGTGGCGTCTCTAATTGCCAGCAGCCGTGTGAGTAAAAAATTATTAGATTAATATTTTCTTTCAAAATATTACTTATATTTACCGCCTTGAAAATCTACAGCATATGATTGTTTCTGCTTAATCCTAATTTTATTTTTTAGAATAATTAGGATACTTACGTTTTTATTTTTTTAAGTTCAGATTTAAATATCTGGACAAATTTTATCATTTATCCTAACATATCATGACAGAAACAACTATACAGAAAAGTTTCTTTTCTAAATTTTTCACCACATTAAAACAAGCCTTAAAAGGCGACGAATCATTCGACTATACAGCCGGAAGCATCAAAAAAGCCGTAATTCTATTAGCCATACCGATGGTTTTAGAAATGATGATGGAATCGGTTTTTGCTCTGGTCGATTTATATTTTGTCGGACATTTAGAGCATAGCAGTTTTGCCATTCAAACCGTTGGTTTAACCGAATCTGTTTTAACGATTATATATTCACTTGCAATTGGAATGAGCATGGCAGCCACAGCAGTTGTTGCCCGCAGAATTGGAGAAAAAGATCCAGTCGCAGCGGCAAAAGCCGGAATGCAGGCCATAATTGTAGCATTTGCAGTAAACAGTATATTGAGTATTTTCGGAATTATTTATGCTAAAGATATTCTGCTCTTGATGGGAGCCTCTGCAGAAGCGGCAGAACATGGTTTCCGATTCACGCAGATTATGGTGGGTTCCAGTTTATGCATCATGCTTTTATTTCTTATAAACGGAATTTTCCGTGGAGCGGGAAATGCAGCAATCGCGATGAAAAGTCTTTGGATTGCCAATATTTGTAATATTATTTTATGTCCGATTTTTATTAACGGATTAGGACCAATTCCTGCTTTTGGTTTAGTTGGAGCCGCTTTAGCCACAACTTTAGGAAGAAGTATTGGAGTTTTATATCAGGTTTATCATTTGTTTTTTGGAAACGGAATTTTAAAAATAAAAGTTGCTTATTTCGCTCCCGATTTTAAACAGATAAAAGCATTAGTTAAAATTGCTGCACCTGGGATTTTGCAATTCGTAATTGCATCTTGCAGTTGGATTTTCTTAGCACAATTGGTTGCTACAACCGGAGGCGATCACGGTTCTGCAGGTTATCAGACAGCATTGAGAATTATGATGTTTTTTATTCTTCCGGCTTGGGGACTAAGTAATGCTGCGGCGACTTTAGTAGGACAGAATTTAGGTGCCAAACAAATAGAACGTGCCGAAAAATCAGTATATACCACCGCCAGATACAACGTAATTTTCATGGCATCGATTATGATAATTACTTTAGGTTTTGGCCAATATATAATTTCATTTTTTACTAATGATGAAATGGTAAAAACCATTGCGATTGAAGCACTGCAAATCATGAGTATTGGATTTATCTTTTACGGAATTGGGATGGTTCTCATCAATACTTTCAACGGGGCAGGAGATACCTGGACACCAACTGGAATTAATTTCTTCGGATTTTGGCTGTTCCAGATTCCATTAGCATTTGTATTGGCAAAACATTTTAACATGGGACCAACAGGAGTTTTTATTGCTATTCCCGTTGCCGAAACCGCAATTACTCTCGCAGGAATTGTTTTTTATAAAAGAGGAAAATGGAAAAGAGTTCAAGTTTAAATTATTTATAAATAAAAAAAAGACCTTCAATATTGAAGGTCTTTTTTGTTTCGAGATCTTTGTCAAAGTTTTAAACTTTGACAAAGATTGTATATTTATACAAACTCATATCCTGCATAAACCTGTTCAATTTCTTTCATAATGTTGAATAAATCTTCAGGGGCATCAGTTGTAACCAGTTTTTGTTTGAATTCTTTAAACGAATGAATTCCTTTGAAATAGTTGGTATAATGACGACGCATTTCAACAATTCCCAAACGTTCGCCTTTCCATTCCATAGACCATTTTAAATGATTTCTGGCAGCTTCAACACGATCAATGACAGTTGGAGCAGGCAAATGTTCACCCGTTTTAAAGAAATGTTTAATTTCGTTAAAAATCCACGGATAACCAATTGCAGCACGACCAATCATGATACCGTCAATTCCGTATTCATTTTTGTAATGTAATGCTTTTTCAGGACTGTCGATATCGCCGTTTCCGAAAATAGGCATTGTAATTCTTGGGTTGTTTTTTACACGTGCAATATGCGACCAGTCAGAATGGCCTTTATACATTTGCGCACGAGTTCTGGCGTGAATAGTCAAAGCCTGAACACCAATATCCTGAAGTCTTTCAGCAACTTCATCAATATTAATCGAATTTTCATCCCAGCCTAAACGTGTTTTTACCGTAACAGGCAAATCAGTTCCTTTGATAACCGCTTTTGTTAAACGAACCATCAAATCGACATCTTTTAAAACTCCGGCTCCGGCGCCTCTGCAAACTACTTTTTTTACCGGACATCCAAAATTGATATCCACTAAATCCGGTTTTACGGTAGAAACGATTTTAGACGACATTTCCATTGCCTCTTCATCACCACCAAAAATCTGAATTCCAACTGGACGTTCGTAATCAAAAATATCCAGCTTCATGCGGCTTTTAATAGCATCACGAATCAATCCTTCCGAAGAAATAAATTCAGAATACATCATGTCAGCACCATGCGTTTTGCATAATCTGCGAAACGGCGGATCACTAACATCTTCCATCGGAGCTAATAGTAAAGGAAATTCAGGTAATTCTATGTTGCCAATCTTGACCATCTTCATAATTTTTTGCAAAATTACAACTTTTCTTCGAATTGGCGTGATATTAGGTGCAAAGTGACATAGTGACAAAGTTGCAAAGGTTTTATAATCAGAACCTAAACCTTTGCAACTTTGTGTCTTTGTTTCTCTGTCACTTTACTAAGTTCTATAGTCGAAAAATCGAATTGGTTTTCGGCTCATTGGGTTAAAGACCAAAGGGTTTAAAACTTCTTTTGAGGCAAATTCTATTTTTGGAGTTACTCTTAATTTGGCTCTAAAGTGATCTTTAATTTCCTGTAAAAATTCTGGCGTTTGATTTTTTACGGCAATTTTTATAAGGATTTCATCCGTGCCTAAATCGTTGGTAGAAATTTCAATAATATGATTTTCGATATTATCAAATCCGCTTAAAACATCGTTCATTGCAGGCGGATAAAGTGTCGTACCTTTATATTTAATCATCTGCTTTTTACGGCCAACAACGGGACCAACACGAAAAGTATTTCTTCCGCAGGCACAAGGTTCGTCATGCAGTTGTACAATATCACCTGTTTTAAAACGAAGCAAAGGCATGGCTTCAATTCCTAAAGTGGTAAAAGTAAGTTCGCCGGTTTCTCCATTTTTAACAGGTAAATTATTTTCGTCTAAAACTTCAATAATAATTAATTCAGGATGATGATGTCCGCCTTTTCCATGTTCACACTCTGTAAAAGCAGTGCTCATTTCCGTTGAAGCATAAGTCGAAAACAACTTAATATTCCATTTATCCGTAATTTTTTTAGACAAGGTATTCATTGAAAAATCCTGATCGCGTAGAGATTCTCCAATACAAACTGCCCCTTTTATACTTGAATTATTATAATCGATTCCGTGAATTTCAGCGTACTCAATTAACTTCAATAAGAATGACGGAACCGTAATTAAATGCGTTGGATTGTATTTTAAAATCGAATCCCACTGCATTTCCGGAATACCGGCACCTACACGAATAACGCCCACTTTCAATTTTCTCAGACCTAAAAAATAAGCCAAACCAGCCATAAATTTTCTGTCAATTGTCGTCATTAACTGCACAACATCGCCTTCGGTAATTCCGGCGCAGGCAAACGAAATGGCTTCATTATAAGCTAATCGGTCTAAATCAGAATCTGTTAAACCAAAAGTTACAGGATCGCCTAAAGTTCCAGAAGTAGAAGCGTAGTCGATAATTTTATTTTGCGGAACACACAAAAAATCATCATTATACTGCTGTAAATCTTCTTTTGTCGTAACTGGCAGATGCTGTAAATCTTCCAGCGTTTTAATTTTTGAAATATCAATATTCTGTCCGGCAAAAAGTCTTTTATAAAAAGGAGAATTTTGACTTATGTATTCTAGAAGTTCAACTAATTTTTTTTCCTGAAAAATTTTAATGTCTTCTAAAGAATCTTTTTCTATTGCTGGAATCATTGTAACTTTCTTTTGATTTTTCTTAAATATTTTTCAATTTTTTCTTTGTCAGGCGCTGTGGTAATTTCCTTGGTTAAAGCTTTTTCAAAATGAAGCTTCGCCTGCTGAAAATCTTTTATTTGGTAAAAATACAATCCTGCTTTATAATACACAACCCAATAATCAGGGTTTAAGGATTGATAATTCTGAATGTATTCTGGAGATATAGTTTCCTTTTTCTCGAGAAGATCATCCATTTTATGATTTTCAATTCTAAATTTTTGATAATCATGATATGCCACAGTTTCTAAAAACGGATCTTTGGCAATATTCAAATTTTCTTTTTGAAGAGAAACCAAAGTATCGTTTCTTTCTTTATTGAAAACAGCATTCAAGTCATAACAGATAAATTCGCCTAACTGATACGGATTTGCCGAAACCCAGACTAATTTTTCTTTTGGTTTAAAAATAATACCATGATGGGCCATTAACTGATTTAATGCTTTTTCAGATCCATACCCCAGGGAAATATCTTTTAAACCATTTTTATTCCTCAAAATATCCGAAGCCGTTTTAGGATTTATTTTTGGATTTTGCGTTAAAAGTTCCTGCATTCTTTCAAAGCGATATTCAGAATGGCTGTTTACGATCTGCTCTTGATTTCTTCGGTCATTTTTAAAAGCATCGCCCTGAAAATGATTCGAACAAATTAGTTCATCGTTGTTTGGAACATCATAAACGTCCATTTTTTTTGGCGAAACCTCAATCAAAATGGCTTTGTTATCGTGAGCGCTTCCCACCATAATAGATTCAGAAACAAATACATGTCTTTTTTTTGCAATAGCAATTGCTTCATCTATATTTTTGGCATGCTGTAAAATTTCACGTGTCAAAATTGAAATAGGGGTTTTGGCAATCAGCGGAATTTTAGATTTTGAAGCATTAATTGTTACCGTCAATCCTTCCAGATTCATTCCTGAAACCGCGCCAACCATTCCGGGCCAGGTTACCATCATAAACGGATAACCTTCTTTTGGTTTGATAAAGGCTGCAATTTTATTTTCTGCGAAAGCATCATTTACATAAAAATCAAAATTTCGTCCGAGGATTAAACTGCCGTCTTCTGTTTTTTCATTCCAGACCGCAAAAGACGTGCAGCCCACCAGAGCTAAATCCTGCAAAGCGTGTCCGATATCATGAGCGCCATGCAGATATAAACCGCGTTGATATTTGGGTGCGATATAATTAAATTCATTCGAAGTGTATTCTGAAACGCCATAAATTTCGGTTTGATATTCTCCGGGAACATTCAGATATAATTTGCGATTGTACCATTTTAAAAACTGGCGAAGTAATCTTTGCTGAAAACTCGACGGGATGAAATCGTTGATTTTGGAAAAGAAAATCTGCTGCTGTTTTTTTAAAAGAGAATCGGTCAAAGCTCCCGTGTTTAAACCAATTTCAAGCGGATCACCTTCTGCATATAATTCCCAAAGACCTTGTTTGTTTTTTAAAAGAGAATTTTTTCCGGAGATAAAAACCGAATCAGATTTTTTAACGACAATTGGTTTTTGCGAATTGTAACCAGAAAGATCGGGTTTGTGATGCGCTGATTTTGATGTTCCGCACGAGACGAACAGTTGTAAAAAACCGATAAATAAAAAAAGTAAAATTCGGTTTTTCATCATTCTTTATTCAGATTCGCGATTAATTTTGGTAACTAAATATTCTTTGCCCACAATTTCAGAACAAGTGCCAACAGCTCCAATGGTAACTCCCAAAACGCCGTGCATATTGCTGCTTTGTCCGGTAAGATACAAATTATCCAGTTTCGTTTTTGACGGAATCATGGTTTTCATCGGATTATTTGAATCCTTAACATACCCGTACATATTTCCGTTGTGTCCGCCAATATAATCACGATACGAAAGTGGAGAAGAAGTATGAATTGATTTTATACAATCTCTGATTCCGGGAAATTTAATTTCGATTTCATCTAAAAATTTAGAAGCTTTTCTCGATTTAAATTCCTCGTAACTTTCGCCCCGATCGTTTTCTTCGGCAGTTGTATTAAAAGTGTCAGCCCAGGGCACAACATCTTCATATTTCATGTAAGTTAAAAAAGTCATTCCGTCGGCCCAGATTTCATTTTTTTTAGAAGCATTCATCGAAGCCATATACGATTTTGGCCAGGAATCTTCATCATAGTCCTGAGTTGTCCAGACTTCGCTGCTTTTCTTAAAATGATAAAAATTATGATTGATGTATTTAAAACTTTCGGGTTTAAAAACGATATATAAACTAAAAGCCGAAATAACATCATCAAGGTTTTGAATTCGATTGACAAAAGCTTTTCTGAAATTTTCTTCGCCAGCCATTTTCAAAGTTGTTTTGGGTTCAATGTTTGAAATAAAAATAGAACCCGAAACCTGAGTTCCGTCTTTTAAATCTACCGAAATCACTTTGTTTTCTTCAACATTAAAACGAGTGACTTCTTTGTATTTATAAAATTCTCCGCCGTATTTTTTAAGCTGTTTTAAAAGCTGTTTAGTAATCTGACTTCCGCCATTAATGCAGCGCCACGAACTTTGAATGTATGAGTTTACCGAAAGAGCATGAACGTAAAAAGGCGATTTATCCGGAATACCTGCATAAAGAAAATTAGATCCGGCAAGTACCGCTTTTAGTTTTTCATTTTTTGTAAAACTGTCGATAGTATCTTTTGCATTTAGCTCCAGAATTTCGCTTTCGTATTTTCCTTCCCAGTTTACATTATAAAGCGGAAAAGAATCACAAACCGTTTTTAGTTTTTCGCAGTAAAGGGAAATATTTTCTTTTTCTTCAGGGAAAAATGCAGTAAGCTGTTTTACGAAATTTTCATATCCCTGTGCATGCGGATATTCGTTTGGATCATCTTCAAAAGAAATAACATCAAACCGATCGTCATCTAATTTTTTTAAATTCAGCTGATCGATAATACCCAGATATTTGAAATATTTATGTAGATTCTGCCCTTTGTCTAAACCGCCGATATAGTGAATTCCGGTATCAAAAATGGTTTTATCACGAACAAAAGTCTGAAGATTTCCTCCGTATTGATTGTTTTTTTCGAGTACACAAACGCTGTAGCCTTCTTTAGCTAAAATTATAGACGAAACCAAACCGCCTAAACCGCTGCCAACAATAACTACATCGTATTGCTCTTTCATTTATTTTTTGTTTAATACCGTAATTCCATTTTCTTCAGAAAGAATCTCAAAACCAGAATTAATCAATTTTGTTTTGTAATGCAGAGAATGTATTAAGATTACCGAAGAAAATTTTGAGATAAAATTTTCAGGGTTGTCATTGTAACTTTGATCTGAAATTAAAACCATTTCATATTGATTTTCAACGGAATATTCTAAATGATCTAAGTAATGTATTTTTCTCTTTTTTAGGAAATAATTGGTTTTGGCAACCGAAGATTTTTCTTCATCGCTAATAAAAGAAAATATTTTTCGCTGTGGTTCCTGCAAAGCCAATAAAACATCAAGCTGTCCGTAATCGTTAGCAATATGTAAAAATTTTGCCTTTGGCTGAATGTATTTATTCAGGTTAAAATAGATTTCTAAATTCTGTTTTAAATCTTTTTTTACAGCATTGCCAATTTCAATTTCTTTATAATCGTAACTGTTAATCAGCATTTTTTTGAAATAATCAGGACCTTCGAGTTCTTGTCTTATTTTACGATGTTCCGTTTTAAAAAAAGCACTTATTTGTTTGGTTCTTTCTGTGTAATTATTTCCATAAGAAGTGTTTTCAGGCGTAATTCTTTCCAGAATCGTAACCGTTAAACTTCCGTCATGAATGATAAAATCGCCTTTCGGAATTAACTCCGAAGCACCATGAATCACAACAGGAACAATGTCTAAATTAAATTCTTCGGCAAGGAAAAAAGCGCCTTTATGAAATCTTTTTACAACATTACTTTCTGAGCGCGTTCCTTCCGGAAAAACCATTAGCGAATAGCCTTGATTTACTTTTTTACGCAAATGTTCAACGCCGCCTTCAAGACCTTCAGAAACAGGATAAAAACCTGCTTTTCTTACAACGCCGCCAAAAATAGGAGAATTGTAAACCCAGTCGCTTACCAGAAATATAATTTTAGGACTCAGCATTCCGATTGACAAAATATCCAGAAAAGAAGAATGATTGGCAATAATTACAGTCGGTTTTTCGAAAGTTTCATTGAAATTATTAACGACTTTTTTGCGTATAAAAGGATTCGAATACAATACCGATTTCATGAATTTTGAAACGATATAACGAAAGCCGTTCATTTTTGTTTTTTTGCTAAGCGGCAGAATCGGCATTATTGTGAAACTTAAAAAAGACATCACAATTCCGCCCAAGCCATAATAGGCAAACGAAAAAACACCGTATAAAAAAGTACGTAACTGAAAAGGCGGATTTCCTTTTTTAGGTCTGTTTGTTAAAAATAATTTATACAGAATTGGGTAAAAGATAAACGTTATAATCAACGCCGCAAAAACCCCAATTAACGAAACCGAAGAAATAGATCTCAATGCCGGATGTTTGGCAAATACCATAGCACCAATTCCTAAAATAGTGGTTATTACCGCCAGGATAATTGACGTTCTGTAAATGGCAATTTCGTTTTTCCCGTCAGTATATTCTTTTTGTAAAGCGCTGGTCATGAAAATACTAAAATCAACACCATGACCAAAAATCAACGTGCAGACAATCATGCTGAAAATGTTCATTTGAATGCCAAATATTCCCATAATTCCGGCTGTTACAATTCCGGTTAAAGCAATAGGAATGCAGCTTACGATTACCAATTCGATTCTTCGGAAAAAGACAAACAGAATAAGAATTACAGCAACAAATGAATAATTTACAAGTGAATTAAAATCGGTTTTTAAAGTGCTGAAAAACGTTTCGTTCATTTGCTGACGATCAATTGCAATAAGATTTTCTTTTGCAGAAGTTGATTTTACAAAACGATCGCGCTGTTCCGGCGTAACTTTTACCAAAGTTGAAATCGTATAAAAACCATTTTTTTCGGTTACAAATTCTTTTAATTGTAATGCCTGAACTTTTAAATAATCTTCGGTAGAAATGGGTTTGAAATCAAAATCTAAATGATCAAAAAAAAGAGAATATGTATTTGGCTTGAAGCCAAGTTTTGAACCTTCGGAAATTAATTGAGATTCTAATAATTGTTTTTTATCAGAAGTCCAGAACGAATTCCATTTTGCGATTTTTTCTTTTTGTGTTTTCTCCGAAAGAACAATTCCGCCAACGGAACTAAAATTCAAAATTTTGTCTTGTTGTTTTTCTTTGGATAAATCAGAAAAAAGTTTGCTGTTGTTTTGCAAAACTTCTTCCATACTTTTTCCGTAAGAAGCAACATAAATGGTTTTTGAAGTTAAACTGGTACTTTCTTCCAATTGTTTTTCGGCAGCTTTAATGTCTTTCGGAACAAAATTTAACTGCGACAAATCGTTGTTGAAACCAACATCATTATAAGTAAAACAGCAGATTATAGTAATGATAACGCAAAATCCGATTAAGAATTTATTGTTATGAAATGAAAAATGAGCGAGTTTATCAATCACATTTTTCTTGTGTTCAAAATTGTTTTCTTTTGGTTTGTATAAATGCGGTACAATTAAAAGAGAAAATATTGCCGACGCCATAACGATAACGGCAGCGAAAATTCCGAGATCATTCAATGCATCAGATTTTACAAAAAGCAGACATAAAAACGCTACGGCAGTTGTAGAACTGCTCATAATTACAGGCATCGTAATGTCTTTGTACAATGTTTTGATGTCGCTGTTATGCTTGTAATGCGTAAGAATGTGAAGCGAATAATCGATCGTGATTCCCAATAAAATAGAACCAATTCCGAGTGAAATAGCCGAAATTTGTTCTTTTACAAAATATAAAAACGCAACGGCAAATAAAGCTCCGAAAACAGTTGGCAGAAAAATAATTAACGGAATAAATATTTTTCGGTAAAACAAAATCAAAATCAGCATCAGCGTAAACATTGCGATTGAAGTTGTCAAAACAATATCGCTTTTAATTTGTTTAGCATTGGCGGCCGCAATTAAAGCTGAACCAAAGTAACTTACAGAAGTTTTGCTCTTAAACTGTGTATTTAAATTTTCCTGAATTGATTTTAGTTTTTCGGCAAAAATGCTGTTTTTTTCTGTTTCGCTTGATGAAATATCTGAGGTTATAAAAAGCAGTAATTTCTTTTTATCCTTTGTCATTACAAAACCATTGTCAAGCGTAAAATCGTCGCCAATGTTTAATTGCTGTAATTTTTTTAAAGCAATAAAAGAAATTCCAAGCGGATCCTGCAGAATAAAATCTTTAGTGATAAATCCAGATGGCGAAATTATTGACTTATAATTTCCCTGGACGGTTGCTGCAATGCTGTCTTTTTGCAGTTTAGTTTGAATCGCTTCATAATCTTTATCTTCAAGAAAAAGCGGTAGATTATTGTAAACAAAATCAATAGTTTCCTGAATATTTTCTTCGTCGATTTTTCCCTGAATTCCGGTTATGTAAGGTTTGCAGGATTTAGAAACGCTGTCTGAAAAGACTTGTGCCATTTCTTTTAAATCTTCGCCAGAACCGTTTTTTTCGAGTTTAAAAATCACGGTAGTTTTATCGGCAAAATTTAATTGTTTTAAAACTTTAGCGGTTGCATCGGCTTTGTCGTTTGTTGGGATAAGTTTGGTAATATCTTCCTCAAATTTGATTCGGGAAGCGAAAAATCCAAATACTAAAAGCATCAAAACAGCCAGTAGAACCGACAGAGATTTTCTTCGGTTTACAAATAAATGAATGGCGTAAAAGTATTGATGCATGATTAATTTATTATTTTTTTGCCAGAGATTAAAAAATTAGCTTTAGTTTGTCACCCCTGAGCGAAGTCGAAAGGCGTTCCAATTGAACGTGGGCTTCGACTTCGCTCAGCCTGACAACGGGATGTAAAAATCATTTTAATCCGTATAATCTGTGGCAAAACCTTATTTAATATTCGGTTTATTTTTAGAACTAAAAGCGCTTAAAAGCAAATAACTTATAAGACCAGCTGATAGTGCTAAAACGGTTGCTAAAATAAGACTTCCGACGATATATTGTGCAGCGTTTTTTTGAATATCGTCGAGTGTGGCCGAACTATCTAAAATTAACGGCGCATTGCTCGAAATAAATAGACTTCCAGTTTTTAAAGAACCGTAGATTACAAGCGGAATAAACGGCGGAAAACTCACATTTGACGATAAAAAAGCGATTACTTTATTGAGCCTGAACAAAGCTGCAAAAGTAAAAAGAAGAATGGTTTGAAATCCCCAAAAAGGAGAAATTCCGATAAAAATTCCCAGAGCAATCGAAGCAGATTTCGTGAAATTAGAATCGTTGCTTTCTAAAATATCTTCTAGGAAAAACTTTTTAAAACCTTTTTTTTTTGCTCGCCGAAAAAAATCGCGAGGCTTAATATACAACAAAGCATTGGTTACCAAAACTGTATTCAAAATACTGATTCGGGTAAAATCTCTAAATGGTCGAAAATGTGAAACTCTTTCTGCAGGATCATACAAAACCTGAATGGGAATATTTTTTACTGTAATTCCTTTCCAGGCAGAGCGAACGATTACTTCAATTTCAAACTCAAATTTATTGGTATAAAATCGCTTCGGAATTAATTTAAGTGGATATAATCTAAAACCAGATTGTGTATCCTGAAGTTCAATTCCGGTTTCGAACTTAAACCAGAAATTGGAGAATTTGTTACCAAAACTGCTTTTCTTGGGAACATTTTCCTGAGTCATGTTTCGGCTTCCTATTAAAAGCGAATTTGGTTCGTCTTGAATTGCTGAAATGAAATTTGGAATATCAGAAGCAAAATGCTGCCCGTCAGAATCTATTGTGATGGCGTATTCAAAATGGAGTTCGATTGCTTTTCTAAAACCATTTCGCAGCGCTCTTCCTTTTCCTAAATTTTTAGGATGATGAATTTGAGTAAGCTGCGAATATTGTTTTAAAATCTCGTTGGTTTCATCTGTAGAACCATCGTTGACAATTATGACATTTTGAGTGAAATCTAAAATAGAATCCAACACTTTTTTCAATGTTTTCTGGTTATTGTATGTGGGCACAATAACACAAAAAGAAGTCGAATCGAGCAATTCCTGCTTTGATAAAATAGGTTTCATTGAGAATTTTTCGTGATCTTACTTTACAAACTGTTTCTCTTTTTCAGAGAAACTTTTAGATTGCAAAACAAAGTCTTTTAGATAATCTTTCAAAGCACCATTTTGCTCGGCATAATGTGCTGTGATGAATTTTTTATCTTCTTTAATATTTTTTCTATAACCTGTAATTCCGGGAACATTCTCCTGAATACTCAATCGAATCATTCTGATTTCGATATTATTAGGTTCGCTTTTTATAGTCGATTCCAGAAGTTTTGCACCTTCTTTAAAACGGGAAATTTTGTTTCCTAATACGCTTTCAAACTTTGAGTCTAATAAAATTGAAGCCGCTTTGTAAGCCACTAAAATTTTATCATCGTTGTTTGAAACGCCGGAAAGCTTTTCGATAAATTCTTTAGAATTGGTTTCTGATTTTGCAACATCCGTATACATTTTGCGAATGGAAGCCAAATCTGGAGTTCCCGCAAAATTTATCCATAAAAGTAATGACAATAGTAATTTCATAATTATAATTTTTTATACACGCTGCTTAATTTTAAAGCTGCGGTATCGTTAAAATATGTGGTGTTTTTCACCTTTACCAAATCATCTTCTGTGGTTGTTATGTCAAGTTCTAAACGAAGTTCAGGATTGGTTTCCGGATTAATCAATGCCATGAATTTTACATTTGAAAGAGTTTGTATCATTAAAGTATTTTTTGTGATCGACTCAACAAGTTCTTTAATAATCTGAATCATGCAAACGCCCGGCATTATTGGGTTTCCAGGAAAATGACCTTTAAAAACCTCATGATTGGCATTAACTAATATACGAATATTATATTTAGCATCGCCTGTTTTCTCTTCTGAAAGTACTTTGTAAAAGTCTTTTAATACCATAATTTATTTTTTTATTTCGTATCGAAAGAGTACGAAACACCTATTTGAAAATTGACGTTAGTATTATAATCGCCAAAGAAATAATCGTTATTAGAATTGTTATAATAGTAATCGCTGTCTAAAACATCGAAAAGACCTTTTTTAAATCGAATTTCAAATCCAAGTCCCGAAGGCATTTTATAAGCAACACCAGTAACAAACGAAAGGTCATTATAAGTTTTTCTAATAACTAAGTTATCGTCTAAGTGAACATCTAAAGCAGGTCCAAATTGTACTTGTAAACCTTGTCCAAATCTTAATTTGTTAATTAAACCAAACGACAAATAGCTTATTTGTAAATCCTGATAAACCACTCTTTCTGCCTGAGTATTTGGATCAATAAAGTTTCGGGCAACATTATTAGAACCCTGCCTGATATAATTTATTTCCGGTTGAAGCGAATAACGTTTTGATAAATCTATTTGTCCAAAAGCACCAATGTAAAAATCCGGTCTGTAATCAGCATGCGTTTCTGAAATTGTCGATAAACTCAAACCAGCTCTAAAACCCGGATTAAAAGTTACCTGAGCTTTTGAGACAAAGATTCCGAAAAATAAAACAAAAGCAAATGCTGTTATTTTCTTCATTATTTTACTTTAAAAGTATAGCTGATACCGATCTGGAAAACCTGATTTAAGATAACATCATCATAATAATAATCGTTATTATCAATGTCGTCATAACCATAAATATCTATCATTCCTTGTTTGATTCGAGCTTCAAAAGTTAAACCATTTGGTAGCGTATAACCAACACCTCCAACAATGGCAAGGTCAAAACCTTCAGGATTGCTGTTGATATAATTATCACCCACTTTTATATCTAAAGAAGGTCCGGCTAAAACGTGAAAACCTTTTCCTCCAAAATGATATTTTGCAACTGCACCAAGTGTCAGATAATTTAATTCATACTTTTCAGAATAATAACGGCCGTTTTCAAAATATCTTCCTTCATCACCTTGTCTTGAATAAGTAATTTCAGGCTGCAGCGAAAAATATCTATTAAATTTAATATCTACCAATCCACCAACATAAAAATCAGTTTTAGAGCTATTATCATCAATATTGGTTAAAGTTGAGATATTTAGACCGCCTCTTAGTCCAGGGCTCACTTTTACCTGTGCTTGTGATTTTACAAGACCGATAAATAAAACGAATGCAATTAAGGTTATTTTTTTCATTTTTTGATTAGTTTAATTTTATGCTTAGTTTAAATTTTCTATTCTGATTTAAAATAATTTAACTCAATTTTTAGCTTAATATTTTGATGAATTATCTGAATCTTCTCAGCAAAAATATTGTTTTCTGAATTGAAAAGCAGTGTAAATTTTTCTTTTGTTTTAGAAGCGTTAACAATCTTCTCTAATTTTTGATCTTTTTTAGATGTAAAAATATAATTGTCACGTTTGCCATCTGCCGATTTATAAATGTCATCTGATTCGTTTTCAAATTGTTCCTGAATCACATATTCCTTTTTTAGAAGTAATCGAAAATCTTCTTTTAAAGTATTAATTAAAATTTTCCGATCTAATTCTGATACAATCGAATTGACTTTAAAATCGGTTTCGGAGATTTCAAAATCCATTAATTTATTTCCGAATTCCGTTGTAAAAACAATTCTGTGCGTTGTGTCGTTTATTTTTTTGGCGATGAAAATTCCCGACAATTCATTTCCATAAACAGAGATATTAGTTTTATAAACATAATCGGTTTTTGAATCAGAAAAATAAGGAACAGTGTAAGACGTTTTGTCTAATTTTTTTGGCGTATAGTTTTTTGTGACCGAGCCGCAAGAAACCAATACAATTGCCAGAAAGCAATTAATTAGTAAAAACTGAATCGTCGATTTTTGCATTGATCACTTTATTTTTAAGTACAATTCGGGTATAATCTTCAGATGATTCTAATAATTTTACCTGAACCACAGTTGCTTCTTCTTTGTCAAAAGTCAGTTCAATCTGTTTGATATATTTTTTCAGCGTCGCATCTTTCGGAATAAATTTCGCCAGATTTTGACCTTTTACTTTAAAATACGAAATCGTAAATTCTTTATCGTCGAACATATTTCCGCTGACACTTCCCACAATTAATTTATTGATACGGGCAAAAATTTTACTGTTGCCAATATCAACGGCACTTTTCTTTCCTTCATCGTTAATCAGGATTTTTCCATTTTTAAAAGTAATGCTGTAATTGTATGGTTTTTTATATTGCCATTGAAGTAAAGCAGGTTCTTTGAAAACCATTTTCCCTGAAGTTTCAATATCTTTCGAAAGAAAATCTAAATGTTTATACTGAACAAAATCAGTACTTAAAGTTTTGATTTTTTTTGCCACGACATTTACATCTTGTTTAAAAGATGCAATTTCGGCATCGGTCATTTTTTGTTCTTGTGCCGATAAATTGAAACCGCCGATAATTAAAAATAAGAATAAATATATTTTAGTCTGCATAAGCTTTAAGATTCAAAAGTTCCTCAATCGAAACCACTTCATAATTGTTTTGCTGTAAAAATTGCAAAAACTGTTCCAATACCAAAACAGAGTGTTCGCCGGTATCGTGCAAAAGTACAATTCCGCCCGGAGAAACACGTTTTATAATTCTATTGAAAATTAATTCCTGATTTTTTGTTCCTCCATCAAGAGAACGAATATTCCAGCCAATTGTTTTGTGTCCGGTAATTTTTAAAGCTCTTCGAATCGAAGGCGTCGTAACTCCGTAAGGCGGACGAAAGAAGTTTATTTTTTTTGAAGTGAATTTTTCCAGCAGTTTATCAGTTTTACGAAGTTCATCCGTTATTTTATCTTCATTATAAAAATCGAAAAATTTAGAATGAGAATAAGAATGATTTCCAACCAAATGACCTTCGGCAATAATTTGTTTTACGATTTCAGGATGCTTTTCGATATTTTTTCCAATGCAGAAAAAAGTTGCTTTGACATTATATTTTTTCAAAAGTGCTAAAACTTCCAAAGTAAATTCACTTGGACCATCATCAAAAGTTAAAGCAATTTTTTTCTCTGTTTCGAGTGGATTATTACAATAAGCTTTTACATGATAATTAGAAGAAATTCTCGAAGAACCAACAGCATTTATCCCGATCCAGATAAAAATTATAGCAAAAAAATACCACAGATTTATTGCCATATAAAGATTCAGAAGAAAGACTAAAAGCAATAAAAAGATAAAAAATATCGAGATGTTTTTATGCGTTATCATTTTGAAAGTAACGTAAAACTATGATTTTTTCCGTTTAATTGATTGTACAATAAAATGGTTTTATAAGCTGGTTTTGTAACCGAATTTACTTTTATAATTTCTGGAATTTCCTGTGTTTTTAAAACTTTTGAAGCCATCCAAAAAGCAAAAGCCGAAGCGGTATCGTATTCTCCGCTCAAATGTTTGTAATACAAAACAGGAGTTTTTGAAAACGAATTTTCAGCAAGATTTTTATAATAATTTTCGAAAGAAGCATTTCCGTCAAAACCTAAAACCAAAGCGTCGATATCTGAAATTTCTAAATTATTTGATTTCAAAAAAGATTTAATTTCAGATTCTACTTCGTTTACTTCCAGTGTGTTTACGATTGCAATATCCAGAAGTTCAGCGTATGTGTTTTCTTTTCTTTCATTTTCTAAAACAAAAAAACTGGCGCCTTCGCCATAAACCGCTCCGCTCGTTGTCGAATTTAAAACATCATATGGAGCAGAATTATCAGCTTTAATTCGGCCGTTTAATTTAAAAAGCGAAGTTGTATAATCGCCGTTTTCGTCAACGCCACCAACCAAAATTGAATTGGCTTCGTCTTCTTCAATCTGCATTTTAGCATCCAAAAGTGCCGACTCAAAAGAAACCGCACCATTTACATACGTAAAATTATAACCTTTACATTGCTGTAAAAGAGCAATTTGTGCGCCAACGGTATTATGAGTTGACTGAATAAAAGAAGTTGGCGTTAAAAATTCTTCTTTATTATCTAAAATACTTTTCAGGAATTTTTCAGAATCTTCTATGCAGCCTAAACCAGTTCCGGTAATAATGGCATCGACACTTTCAACATTAGCATCTTTCATGGCTAAAGCCGAAGCTACAATTCCGTTTTTTACGCCTTTTGCCATTCTGCGGCTTGCAGCCGGTGAAATATAATCTTTGTATGCCGGCGAAACAATCGCCAGTACATTTTCGTTATGATTGACAACAGCTTCTTCTAAAAAAACAGTATCAAATGTTTTTTGAGTCGAAATACAGCCTACTCCATTTATATATGTTTTTTTCATTAGCTTTTTGAAAATATAAGGGTTGAACAATTTCCTCCAAAACCAAAAGAATTAGATAAAACATGTTCGATGTTTTTATTTTTTAAAGTAGTCTGCGGAGTCAAATCGAATTCTTCCATCTGCGTTTCAAAATTCAAATTGGGATAAACAACATTATTCTGAATTGCCAAAACACTGTAAACCGCTTCAATTGACGCTGCCGCCGCTAAAGTATGTCCCGTAAACGGTTTTGTAGAACTAAAATCCGGAACTTTTTCTTTTTCATAAATGCGACGTAAAGCTCTTCCTTCAGATAAATCGTTGTTTGGAGTTGCAGTTCCGTGAACGTTGATATAATCGATTTCAGAAGGTTTTAGACCCGAAACTTCAAACGCTTTTTTCATTGCCAAATAAGCGCCGTCTCCATTTTCTGAAGAAGCTGTTTGGTGGTAAGCGTCATTTGCATTTCCGTAACCCGAAACTCTTGCCAATACTTTTTTATTTTGCTTTTCGACGATTTCATCCGATTCTAAAACTAAAAAAGCAGCAGCTTCTCCAAGATTTAAACCTTTTCTGTTATTGTCGAAAGGTTTGTTGTAATCGTCAGATAAAATCATCAAAGTCTTAAATCCGTTGATCGTGAATTTTGACAAAGCATCTGCTCCGCCTACAATTACGCGATCCAATTTTCCAGTTTTAATTAATCTTGCACCAAGCATAATCGAATTTGCTGCAGAGGAACAAGCTGTACTTATAGTCGAAACCATTCCTTTCAAGCCTAATTCTTCTGCAATTTTATCCGCAACATCGCCGCCGTCGTGGCAAGTGATATATTTTACCAATTCCGGTTTTTCGAAATAATCGTAATAATGTTTCTCTGTCATGTCCATTCCGCCCACACTTGTAGCCGAAACAAGTCCGGTTCTAAATTCATTTATATTGGTAATGCCGGCATTTTCAACAGCTTGTTTGGCTGCCAAAGTACCAATCATAGCGGTTCTCGAAAAATTATTATCGTCGTTTAATTTCAGTTCGCTGATAAGATCATCGTTGGTTTTTTTGATTTCACCCACTTTGATAACATCTGCATGAACCGTAGAAATATTGGAGATATGAGAAATCCCGATTTTATTTTCGATTAACGAATGAAAATTTTCCTCAACTGAATTCCCGATCGCGGAGATAATTCCCATTCCCGTTATTGCAACACCTTTTGTCATTTTAGATTTTAGAGTTTTGATTTTAGATTCTAGAACTTTGTCAAAGTTTTAAACTTTGACAAAGTTGACGGATTTTAAAACATTTTAGATTTTAGATTTCCTATTGGAATCTAAAATCTAAAGTCTAAAATCTGAAATCTATTTCGTTCTGTTAGCGCTAATGTAAGCCGCCATAGTCTCGATAGACTGGAAAATTGTTTTTCCTTCTTTCGGATCTACTAATTTAATTCCGTAATCTTTATCTAAAATCACGATCAATTCAAGCGCATCAATCGAGTCTAAACCTAAACCATCTCCAAACAAAGGATCGTTATCAGCAATGTCTTCAACTGCGATATCTTCAAGATTTAGAGTCGTGATAATTTTGTTTTTCAATTCTTCTTTTAATGCTTCCATGATTATTTATTATATAATGTATTGATAGTTTCGTTTGTATATTTTGTGCTTTCTTCCTTGCTTATTGTGCAGAGAAACGCTTTATAATTGTCGTTAAAAAATTCTACCCAGCCGCACAAAACCATATCTGCTTTATTCGTATTCAACAGAATATCTGAATAATTCGACATAAATTCCGTGTTAAAGGTGTCAAATATAAAGAAAGAATTTTCACTTTTAAGCTGATGACGGATACTTATTTCGCCCAAACAAATATTTGGCAGCGTATAAACGAAAACCGCCGGACTCGGAAAATAGTTTTCTTTGTCTGAAATAGATTCCTGATATTTTACATCGGTATCTAAACTTGACGATTTATTCGCCAAAACCAAAGCTATATTATGTTCTTTTTCTTCCGAAGTTATCGGACTCAAAAGCAATTCTGATCCTAAAAAAGCCAGTTTACTCAAAGCGTCCATTTTGAAAAACTTTGGATATTGCATTTCAAAATTACGATACGCTTGTTTCGAGAAATCAGCAAAATCGGTTGGTTCAATTTTGAATACAGAAGTTCCGTTCAAAACAATTTCGTTGTTTTGGATAGCGATATAGGATTGTATGTTGGTTTTATTTTGAGTCATTATTTTAATTTAACACTAATTCCACAAATTGGCACAGATTGTTTTGGGTTTAAAAATTACACTAATTAATCCGTGTGAATTAGTGTAATTAGTGTTTTATCTTATCTTTTCAAAAACAACCGCCGTATTACAACCTCCAAATCCCGAAGCTGTTTTCAAAAAATATTCAATCTTTTTTTCTTCATTTTTCTCAATAACATTTACAGCTTCACTAACTCCAATTTCATCAAAACCCTTTGATTCAAAAAGTGTATTTTGGTTAGCAGATTCGATCGCAATTACCGTTTCTAATAATCCCGAAGCGCCTAATGTATGACCATAAAAACCTTTTAAACTATTTACGGGAACATTTTGTAAACCTAAACGATTTAAAGCAATGGCTTCCATTTCGTCATTATAAGGTGTTGCGGTTCCGTGTGCTGAAATATAATCTAATTTGTTGGCTTCGATTTGAGCTTCTTTCAAAGCATTTTGAATACTTCTGAACAAACCTTCACCTGTTCTTGACGGACCCGAAATATGATTCGCATCGTTTATTGAACTGTCGCCAATTACTTTTATTTTAGCGTTTTTGGCTTCCGCAGAAACTAAAAGGGCTGCCGTAGCTTCGCCTAAACTTACTCCGGTTCTGTTTTTAGAATACGGTTTACAAGGCAAATCACTCATCGCCTGAAATGCATTAAAACCAGACAAAACAAATTCTGAAACTTCGTCGCCTGCAACAACAAAAATATTGTCGTAAAGTTCAGACTGAATCATTCTTTTAGCAATTGAAACCGCTAAAATTCCCGAAACACAAGCATTTGAAACGACAATTGGCTGTGTTTTGAATCCGAAAAAATCGGAAATGTTTTTAGCTAAAACATCTAAATGTGCGTTGTTGAAACTTTCGTCAGAATCATTTGCTAAAGCAGTTACATTTCCTTTTGTGGTAGAAAGTATAAAGACCGTTTTTGAATTTAATTCAACTCCAGAATTTTTGATAATCGGCTCTAAAGCCAAAATCATCATTTTTTCTAAACGGGAATATTTTGTCTCAGTGCTGATTTTTGAAAAAGCGCTGTTTATTTTTTCATCAGAAATAATCGAAGCATAAAATGAATTTGGCATCAAAGAAACATCGTTATGAAGCTGAATTCCAGAATCGCCATTAAGAATGGCGCTAATATTGGATTCAACATCAAAACCTAAAGGGGTGATGCAATTTGTTTCTGTGATGTATATTTCTCTTAACATTTTATGATTCTCAGTTTCTCCTGCAAGGTTTTCAAAACTTGTAGGTATATTTTATTTTAAGCTTTATATGAAAAAAGGTTTCACCTAGATTTTACAGACTTAGGCAGATTTAATTACTCTTATTGTCTAACTTCCATTCTGTCTTTATAGTTTAGAAAATTAGAAAACTCCCGAACTACTGCTATTATTTCTTCAGATGGATAATCTAGGTCATCCAAATTTATTGTTTTTGTTTTTGAATCGTTTCTGTGAATAACTAAAATTGTCGTTTTTCTTCCTCTTTTTTCTTTTTGGGTACTTAATTCAACAAACTTAATCTGATTCCAATCCCAAAATTTTAAAGGAGAAAATGGTAAGATTGATTTTCGCATCCAGATTCCTTTATTATTAAAATTTAGTATCGGATCATCGTCAAAAAGATTAATCCAACTTAAAAAAGCAATAAAAATGGATATAAAGAAGATGATATTGTACAAAATATTTGAATTAAATTTCTTCCAATGAAGAAGTTCATTTGGAAAACTACAAAAAATAAAAAATGGAATAGCGGTAAAAATTACTATTGCAAAAATTGAATTTAATAAAGATCCTTTTACTGTTACTTCTTTTTTAGTATTCAAATTATCTAAAATTTTATGAATATTAATTCGTGAATTCGTGGCTAAAACTTTATTTCAACAACCCAACTTTCTTTTTCCATTCTTCATAAAAAGGCGGATTGGTCAGCATTAAATTTCCTTCTTTATCTAAAAAAACCTGAACGGTTTCTCCTGTGCATGCAATTTCGCCTTTATTATCGATAATTTTAAAACGATAAATCATTTTGGCAGCGGGCGTATCAACAACAGTTGTTTCAATTGTTACAACATCGCCATAACGCAAAGACAATTTATGTTCGCAGGTTGATTTTACAATTGGCGTTGTGTAACCGGTTTTGGCAATGTCCAAATACGTAAGTCCGTGCTGACGGCCAAACGCTTCGCGTCCATCTTCAAAATAGGTAATATAGTTTCCGTGCCAAACAATTCCAAGCGGATCAGTTTCGTTAAAACGAATTCTGATTTCGTGGGTAACGGTTAAATCTGTGGCTTCGTTAAACTGCTCTTTTCTTTTTATCATAAAATAATGCGATGGCTGTGGTAAGAATAAAAAACAAAAATAATAAACTTATTTTTGGGATGATTTCCAGAAAAGAAACGTTTCTTAAAAGAACGTCGTAGAAAGCATCTAATCCCCAGTTCATTGGAGACGATTTAGCAATAATCTGCATGATTTTCGGCATGGCAAAAACCGGAACCCAGATTCCGCCAATTGCTGCTAAAATAATAACACTCGTTGCGCCAAACGGAGCCGATTGTTCCTGAGTACTTGCAATTGTTCCTAATAAAATTCCGAATCCGATTGCTGCAAAACCTGAAAATAAGGCAACGATGCTCATTAAGGCTAAATGTCCTTCGATATTTAGAGAAGGTAATCCGATAGATGGAAATAGAAAAACGGCAACGGCAACCATCATATAAAACTGAATCATACAAATGACAGAATAAGTGATCGTTTTGCCAATAATCACAACTAAACTAGAAACAGGATTGGTTCTTAATCGAACGAAAGTTCCTTGTGATTTTTCTTTTACAATATTAATTGATAACGGAATTACAATAAAAAATATCGCAAAAAGTGTCCACGCCGGAACGTTATGCTGCACCGAATTTGGACGAACTTCTTTATTATTGATTTTTGGAATAATCTCTTTAAAAGAAATGAAACTCTTTTGCTCAAAATTTGCATTTCCTTCTCCTAATTGTTTTTCGAAAGTAGTGTAAATCGATTTGGTTTCGATCTGCGAAATCATTTTGTCGATTGAACTCATGACCGCATTTTTAAAACTCATCTGAACCGCCGGATCAAAATACAGTTTTACTTCTTTTTCTTTAATTATTCGTTTCGGTTCACTTGCTGCCGTACTATCAGTCATGCCTAAACTGCTGACAATTTTTTCGACATTTTGATCTACTTTCGCCTGCAAATCAGAACTTAAATTTTTCGGAATTATAATGGCCAATTGAAATTTTCCTTTGTAAACATTTTCTCTGGCAACATCTTCGGTAATTGTTTTATTATCGATTTGCGTTACAACGCTAAACAAATTACTTTTTTCTAAATTCTCAAAAACGGTTTTCGAAACAGAACCTTTGTCGTTGTCCACCAATAAAATCGGAATTTTAGAATCGCTGACAGTTTTAAAAGTGCTGTCCTGAATTAACGTAACTGTGATGACTAAAACCAAAGGCATTATAAATAGAATTATCAATCCGCCTAAATCGCGTTTAAGCAGTAAAAATTCTTTTACGATTGACATCCAAATTTTATATAGCATCTCTCAAGTCTTTACCGGTTAATGAAATAAAAACGTCTTCGAGATTGCGGGCATCTTCAACAGAATTAATTAAGGTTGAAGGTGTTCCTTTCGTATAAATCTGACCTCTGTCGATGATCGCAATTGTGCTGCAAAAATCCTCGGCTTCAGCCAAATGATGAGAAGTATAAATGATGGATGTTCCGTTTTGGTTCAACACTTTTAGATACTCTATAATAGCATTTTTAGACTGAACATCAACACCAACGGTTGGTTCGTCTAAAAATAAAACTTTTGGGTTATGCAGAATTCCGGCAATTAAATTGACACGGCGTTTCATTCCGCCGGAGAAAGTTCCAACAGCTTTGTCAGCAAATTTTAAGAGTCCTAAAAGATCTAAAGTTTCGATTACTTTATCTTTTAAGTCTGAACCTTTTAAACCGTACATACTTCCAAAATAATGCAGGTTTTCTCTTGCCGTAAGAGTTGGATATAAGGCATATTCCTGAGGAACAACTCCTATGATTTTTTTAATTTTTGAAGAATGATGCTGATAGTCTAAACCATCAATTGTAAAATGTCCTGAAGTTGGTTTTACCAATCCGCAGAGCATTGAAATTAAAGTTGTTTTTCCGGCACCGTTTGGTCCTAATAAACCAAAAATTTCTCCTTCATTGATATCCAGCGAAACATTGTTCAAAGAATATTGATCTGCTTCTTTGTACTTTTTCGAAAGGGATTCTATTTTAATTATAGACTGCAAAATATATTTAGCTGATAGCTTTTTTTAGTTTTTTGAAAAAGATTTCTTCTCTGTTGGCAATGTCCAAAAGTTCATCGGCAATCGTGTTGTATGCATCTTCTTTGGCACTTCTGTTTTTATAAATTCGCGAAGCTTCAACAGCAAAATCTCGCCAAGAATCGCCAATTTTCGTCATTTCTTTCGAAAGTTCTTTCAGTTCTTCATTACCTAAAACAACCGAAGCTTCCTGTAAAAATGCCGCATAAATAAAACGAAAACCTCCGCCGCCGGTTCCAATTTCTTCCTGCATACGAACCATTTGCGCCAGATAATGATTGGCTTTTTTGGTTCCGTGTTTTATCGGCCATTTTCTAATTTGCTTAGATACAAATTTGATGCCGCGAACACCAACAATTGGCATTGGCGCCAACATATCTCTGCATGTATTTTTTATTCCTTTAATGATGGCACTTTTTAAATCAACGTCTTTTGGAATTTGAATTGGATAATACATTTGGCCGCGCGGCGCAAACGCACCTTTTGCAAAACGAACTTTATCTAATTCTTCGTGTGTTAAAGTCGTTACGGTTTCCATTACTGGATCGCTCACTAAATAATCTTTATCGGTTTTTCCGTAAACAACTAAATTATGTGCGTTGAAATGGAAACGATATTCATCTGGAAAATAACTTAAATTGTAAACACCAACTTGTAATCCGGTTGGAATATTATTTTTTAGATTTTCATCTAATGCTTTATTCGCATTTGATACCGATGAAAATTTTTGTCTTTTTATTTTTAAATTTAAACGAGTGGCAACTTTATTAAAAATCTGTCCAGGCAAAGTTCTGTAACTAATTGCCGGAGCATAATTAACTTTTATAAAAGGCAGATACACAAAAAATAACCCGGAGCCAATACCAAAAACCATCGGTTCGCTGATGTTTAGTCCGCTGTTTTTTAGCAGATTCGACGCTACTCCATTCTCGCAATGAGCAGACTGATGATGTGTGAAAGTTAACTCCATTATTTGGTGATGCTGTTTTTTAATTCTTCGATTGAAATTTCAAATGTATCGGCATATTTCTGCAGAATTTTATCGCTTAATGTTGCAAAAATACTTGGTTTAAAATGTCTTTTTACACGCCATTTCCAGAATCCTACATAACTGGATAAAATAGTAAGATCCATTTTGTTGACTTCCATAAAATACACAATCGGACTTGCTTCGCCGTTTAAAACTTGTTGTCTGGCATCTGCGATTCTTTCGTTTATTTCATCAATTGAATTCGAAAGTGCTATTGTTTTTGGTTCCCAGCCTGTACTTAAGGTTGTGGTATAATTGCCATTTTCATCTATTGCGTACAAAAGTTCTTTAACGTTATTTTTCGTTAAATTACTTTGATCCTGAGGTACTTTATCTTTTTCCATTACCTAGTTATATTTTCAAGTGGAATTTTACGAAACTGGAACTGTTTTTTGAATAAACAAATTAATTTCGCATTCTAAGAGTATTTGATCTTCAACAGAGCTTTGACAGCTCATTGTGCATAAAGTGTAATCGTCGCCGGCAAATTTTGAAACTAAATTTGCTTTGGTAATTATAGTGTCGCCCACTTTTGGCAGCGAATGAATTTTTACATTTTTTAAGGCACTGATAAATCCAATTACATTTACGTTCTCATTTTCTGTTCCGTTTTCGTCAAAAAAATATTTTTTTCCAACAATAGACGAACAAGTCTGCGCCGTATTTTCAATTAAACCTGCTTCAATAAAAATAGTATTCTGAACAAAAATATTGTCTTCTTTTATCAAAAAAGTGGTCTCTACGAAGTTGGCATTAATATCCAAAATTAAATCGACCATAAGCATTGGAGCTCGGTGCGGAAGGTAATTTTGTATGTCAACTCCGGTATTCAAAATCATATTATTTGGCTAAAACGGTTTTCATTTGTCCGTTTGCAATTTCTTCATTATTTAATTTCGTCACAATATTTACCAGAGTAATTCCGGCAAATTCCTGTAAAATAGTTACTTCAGATTGTATTGTGTCGTTTAATTTTGGCAGTTTTTTAATTTCAATTTCTTTAATAGAACCGATATAACCGGTTGGAGCAGTTTCATTTCTTAAAAAAAACTGATAACCTGTATGCAACGCCACAGACTGTGCCATGTGTTCGATTAAACCCGCTTCTAAAAAGCTGTCGTTATTAAAAAATATATTATCACTTTTAATAGTAAAACCAGAAACCAGCGATGTTTCGGTATACGAAAACATGCTGTCTACCATTACAAAAGGAAACTTTTGCGGCAATAAATTTTCGACGGTTTTTTGTTCTAAAAGTGTCATTGTTTCCATTAGCAAACAGTTAAATAGGCGTAAGCAAAAGAAAATCTTCCGCTTTCCGGAACTGATAAAAGAATATGATCTCCTTTTTTCAATTTCCCGGAATTCATTAATTCTTCAAGTGCCAGATAAATTGAGGCAGAACCTACGTTACCTACTCTAGAAAGATTCATGAACCATTTTTCATCGCTCATTCCGATTCCTTTTTCTGTTAATCCTTTCTTTAATCCTTCAACGAAGAAATTAGAAGAAACGTGAGGAATAAAATAAGTAATATCTTCAGATTTGATGTTGTTTTTATCCATCGCGTCTTTCATGCTTTCTGCACCTTTAGACAGGATAAATTCATCTAATAATTTTACATCTTGTTTAATAGAGAAAACAGATTCGTTTAGCCATTGTTCTGGTGTATAATCGCTCCAACCTTTGATTTCGCCGTTTTCAAGTTTATCACCTCCAGCATACATGCAAGTTTCTAATTCGTAAGCATACGAAAAAGCTTCCATCCATTCTATTTTTAGAGAAATTGGTCCGCGTGGTTTATTTTCTAATAAAAATGCACCAGCACCGTCAGAAAGCATCCAGCGTAAAAAATCTTTTTTGAAAGCAATAATTGGCTGTTCTTCAAGATTTTTTAAATTCTCGGCTTCGTGGTTGTATTTTTGAGCATTTAGCCAGGTCGAAACTTTTTCAGAACCTGTGCAGATGGCATTTTTTGAATTTCCGGAACGCACAGAAAGAAAACCAAATTTAAGAGAGTTCATTCCGGCGCAGCAAACTCCTGTTGAAGAGTTTAATTCTACCGATTTATTTTTTAGTAAACCATGAACCATCGCAGCATGCGAAGGAAGAAAAATGTCCGGCGTTGAGGTTCCGCATGAAAGTACTTCTAAATCCTGAGGCGTAAAATTTTCGTCGAATAACGGTAAAATTGCATTTCTTGTTAATTCGGCATTACTATGTGTACTTTTACCTTTTTTGTCAACAGCGTAATAACGGCTTGTAATTTTGTTGTTGCGCAAAATAATACGTCTTGCTTTTGAGGCAGTATCGTTGATAAGGCCCAAATAGGCTTCCATTTCATCATTAGAAACAGCTTCGTTTGGCAAATATTTTGCAGCTTTTGTGATGTATACTTCAAACATAATCTAAAATCGCTTCTAAACTCCTTGATAATATTGAGTTTCTCTTTTTATGGTTTTTAACTTAAAAGGGTAGGAAATCAAGTGCAATATATACACTATTGGCGAGATTAACCAAATTGCCAAGAATAAATAAACATTAAATACTTTTAGAAGCTTTTTTCGGTTTTTTTGATTTTTAAAAATGAGGTTTGACCATTTATTGAAAATTTTATTGGCTGTTTTGTCTACAGTTACTAAATATGGACTAATCTTTACGGCACCAATTTCTACCAATTTTGGCTGTAAATGCTGTAAATTATTCTCGTTAAACGCTGAAAGCATAACTTCTCCAAACTTTGGAGATTCGTTTATGTCTTTTTCTGAAACTCCCGGAAGCGGAAAAATGCCTAAATATTTTTTCTTAACACCAGAGAACATCCATTCTACAATTGTAATAACGCTTATTAAATTTCCAACACGATCTACAAGAGCTACATTGCCAACTAATTGTGAATTGGCTTCTTTAAGTAACGTTTTGATTTTTTCCTGAGCCATAATCCACATATTTCTCGAACCGCTAATTGTTATAACGGACGTGTTGTTGAGGATTTTTTTGGCTTCGTCGCTTTTTAAAAACGAGTTAATTGGAATGGAAGGCGATAAATACCAAACCTGATAATGGAAAAGAACCAGATCGTATTTTGTATTTAAAATTTCTTCAGGAACTGGTTTTAACGCTGTCGGAATCTGTAAAAAAGATTCCGGAAAGGCGTCAAAAAAAGCATCCTTATTCCACGGAAAAGGAAACGGTTTTTCTAATTGTATTTCGTGAAAAGTTACATTTATATTCTCTGAGTTTAGAAATGGTTTTGCGATGTTTTGCGCAATACTTTCTAACTGTCCGGATTGAGTATAATAAATAACGAGAACATTTTTCATTGAGGTTTTGTTGCTTTGGTTGCGAACAAAAATAAGTAAATTTATTTAAACGGATTTTTCTTGTTTAACGGATTGAGGGTTTACCACGAATTACACTAATTTTCACGAATGTATTGCGTAAAAAAGAATGTTTTTAACCACATGTTGAGATTTACAAAATTTCAGAGAGTATTAAATTAGTGAAAATTTGTGGCTAAAGAAAATTTTAAGGCTTCAAATCATTCCAGAAATCGAAATAATTAAACCATTGTAAAGGGTATTTTTTTAGAATGCTTTCTACACTTGTTACGTATTCTTTTAGCAATGCTTTTTCGTCGCGATGTTTTACTGTAGCTTCTCTTGCGTATAAATGATAATGTAAATTTGGCTCTTTCATAACATAAACGAAGACAACCGGAACTTTTAATCTCGAAGCAATTAAAAATGGTCCGGCAGGAAAGTTTGCTTCTTTGCCTAAAATATTTTCAGAAAGTGATTTTGTGCCTTCAAAATAGCGGTCGCCTGTAAAACAAACCAATTCGTTATTGGCCAAAGCAGCATTGATCTCAAAAATATGAGACAAATCTTCTTTGATAATGATGAATTTTACGGTTGGTTTTTGGGTAATGCTTTCCAAATAATTTTTGATGGCAGAATGCTCTAAATCTGTAGTAACTAAATTGATTTGAAAATCGATATCAATTTCTCCAAAAAAATGTTCGGCGATTTCAAAATTACCAACATGTGCGCTAATTAGTACACCGCCTTTTTTTTCTGCCAAAAGATTTTTTAAAGTCTCGATTCCGTCAAATTCATAGGTAAATTTGTTCCGCATTCCGGCCGAAATGGAAACTTTATCAATAATGGTTTGTCCAAAAGTGTAATAACTTTTGAAAACCATTTTTTTTGATTTAAAATAGGAGTATTGCAGCCTTTCTTTAAAATAATAAAAAATAGCGCGATTGCTTTTCTTTAAAAATAAAAAGTAATAAGAGGCGACAAAATAAAGTAAAACATAAGCAGATTTAACACCCGCTTTTTGAATCAAAAAAACGAATATTCTATATCCTAAAACCGTTCCTTTTGATTTGCCATCCCATTCACTCATTAAGCTGTTTTGGCTTTTAATTTATTTTCGATAAGGTCATAGAAACTTTGGAAATCAGAGATTCCAACAAAATCAGCCTCAACTAGTTTTACGCCAAAGTTAGATTCTATTGAAACTACCAAATCAACATAATCTAAACTATCTAAGCCAAGTGTGTCTTTTAAATTAGCATTTGGTTCAATGTCATCATTGTCTACTTCAAATTCATCAACCAAAAAACCATTAATTTTTGCTATTATCTCTTCTTTATTCATTGCTCAATTTAAACTTTTTAACCACCAACGCAGAGTTGGTTCCTCCGAAACCGAAAGAATTGGACAAAAATATGTCAAATTTTTTGTTTAACGTAGTTTTAACTAAATTTAATTTTGAAGCATCTTCGTCTGGGTTTTCTAAATTGATGTTTGGCGCAATGAAATCGTTCTGCATCATTAGGATAGAGTAAATAATTTCACTTGCTCCGGCCATCCAGCATTCGTGTCCCGTCATCGATTTTGTTGAACTTACATAAGGATTTTTCTCACCAAAAACTTCAAAAATTGCTTTGGCTTCGTTTGCATCACCAACCGGAGTTGAAGTTGCGTGTGCATTTATATACTCAATATCGGTTGCTTTTAGTTTAGCATCGTCAAGTGCTCTCTGCATAGCTGTAGCCGGTCCTTCGACGTTTGGAGTAGAAATATGTCCACCGTTTGAAGAAAATCCGTAACCGGAAACTTCGGCAATAATGTTGGCTCCACGAGCAATAGCAGATTCGTAACTTTCAAGAATTAAGGTTGCTCCGCCGCCACTCGGGATTAATCCGTCGCGTCCGGCATCAAAAGGTCTTGATGCTTTTTCCGGATCACTTTCTCTGTTAGAAAAAACACCTAAACCATCAAAACTGCTCATGGCATATTTGTTAATTTCCTGTGCTCCTCCGGTAATAACGATATCCTGAAAACCGCTTTTTATTAAAAAATAAGCTAATCCTATAGAGTGCGAACCGCTGGCACAAGCTGCACTTACGGTTAAATTGATACCACGAAGTTTAAAAATTGTTGAAAGATTCATGGTAACGGTAGAATTCATCGATTTAAAAATCGCTCCGGAACCAATTAAGGCAGTATCTTTTTTCTCGCGTACAATATCTGTAGCATCAATAATGGCTTTAGAAACACTGTCGTTTCCGTACATAATTCCCACTTCGTGAGTTTCAAAAAAAGAATCGTCGATACCGGCATTTTTCAATGCTTCGATCGTGGCCATGTAAGCATATTCGGTTTCTTCGCCAATGCTCATACGTTGTCTTCGGGTCAAAAGATTTTTTAAATCAGCTTTCGGAACCATTCCGGTTAAGGCTGACTGAAAACCAAATTCTTTTCGTTCAGCATCGAACTGAATTCCTGATTTTCCATTATATAATGATTCCTTTACTTCATCTAAAGAAGTTCCGATACAAGAATAAATTCCCATTCCAGTAATTACAACTCTTCTATTCATCGTCTTTCAAAGTAATTTTTTATCCTTAAAGTGTAATTTTTACTAAGTATATTTTATATTCTTTAATTGGTATTGAAAGCATTTAAAAGCTATACATTTTTAGAGTATTATGCTTTAGGCTTCTAATTTTTTAACCGCAAATTTCACAAATTTCCGCAAAATTAATTTGTGTGAATTTGCGTAATTTGTGGTAAGAATCAGGTAAAAACTTAAAATATTATGCAAACATAGTATTCTTAAGAATATATTCCGCCGTTTATGTTAATAATTTCACCGGTAATATAACTTGATTTTTTTGAAATCAAAAAGCTTACCAAATCTGCAACCTCTTCGGCTTCACCAAAACGATTTACCGGAATTAATTTTAGTAACTCTTTTTCGTCCAGCTGACTTGTCATATCGGTTCTGATAAAACCAGGAGCAACAGCATTTACAGTAATATTTCTTTTGGCTACCTCTTGTGCCAATGCTTTTGTAGTCGCTACAATAGCACCTTTTGCAGCTGAATAATTGGCTTGTCCTGCAGTTCCTTTTACTCCAGAAACGGAAACCATATTTACGATTCGGCCATATTTATTGCGTAGCATTTTTTGAATAAAAAACTGCGTAACATTAAAGAAACCGTTTACACTTGTATTCATAACTCCGTTCCAGTCTTCTGGTGTCATCCACATAAAAAGACCATCTTTTGTGATTCCGGCATTGTTTACAATGGCTTCAACCAATTTTTCAGGATTAGCTTCCTGCCAAGCAGTTAAAACATTTTGTACATTTTCAAAATTAGAAACATCAAAACCTAAGATTTCGCCTGTTGCGCCTAATTTTTGCACTTCTTGCAATGTTTCTTCGGCAGCTGTTTTATTTGAATGATAGTTAATCAGAATATGATAATCGGATTCTACGGCTAGTTTTTTACAAATCGCACTTCCAATTCCTCTCGAACCGCCTGTTACTAATACACACTTCATTGATGTAAATTTTATTTTTTATTGTCATTTTTCTTCGGATGTTGGTTTATGACAGTTTGTTTTTGTTTCCTGCTTTGGTTTTTCAAGTAGCGATTTCATTTCGTCTTTAGGTTTTTCTACTGCAGCAGAGTTTCTGCACTTTTTGAAAATAATTCTGCATTTTCAAACCATTGGTTGGCTAAAACTGTTCCGTCAGGTTTAAGAAATCCCCATTTTCCTTCGTTTTTAACTCTGGCAACACCACCAATAAATCCTTTGTCCTGCTGTACAAACAAAGCAATAACAAATCCGTTTGAAGTGATTCCGTATTGCGTTGGAATTACCAGTTTTCCAGATTCGTTAATGAATCCCCAGTTGCTTTCTTTTACTGGAGCCAGACCGTTTGTACTAAAAACTTCTGCATCGTTGTAAGTTGGCTCAATTACAAATTTCCCTTCTGGATTGATGAATCCCCATTTTTTTCCAACTAAAACAGGAGCTAGATTTTTTGAGAACGCTTTTCCTTTATCATAAATAGGAAGAATTACCCAATTTCCTTTTAAATCGATATATCCAATTTTTCCGTTCTTTTTAGCAAAAGTCAAATCTTGAGTTTCAAAATCCCAGATTTTTTCAGCTCCGTCAACTGGAATGAATTTTCCACCACTTACCAATCCGAAAGTTTTGTCTTTTCTTGCCCAAGTCGTTCCTTTAAAATAATTTCCAACTTCGGCATAAACTGGTTCAACCAATTCTTTTCCGTTAGTATCAATAATTCCCCAGTTTTTGTTCAGTTCCACTCTGGCATAACCATTTTCAAAAGGTTTGATCTGATCGTATTTTGGTTCTAAAACTACAGTCATTTTGTTGTTGATTAACCCAACTTTATTGTTTTGCCTGATGAAGGCAACGCCATCATTAAAATCAAATACTTTGTCAGTAGTTGGTCCTTTTTGAATTTCTCCTTTTGTATTAATGTAAACCCAGTCTTTATCTTTTTGTACAACTGCAATTCCGCTGTTAAAATCTTTAGCATCTTTAAAATCTGCTGGAATTACCCAACTTCCTTTTGCATCGATAAATCCCCATTTTCCGCCATTTTCTACAGCAGCTAAACCTTCAGAAAAACTTCTGGCAGATTTGTATTGAGGTTCGATTTTAAAAGATCCATCTTTAGACAGATATCCAATTTTAGAATTTTTTTTAACTAATGCCAATTCTTGACTATTAACAAATTGAATACTTGCCAGCAGTAAAAAAATAAGTGTCTTTTTCATGATTTTAAAAATTCAATGTTTAATGATTAAAGCAAAACTCTTTGGGGCATATTTTAATCTATAGAAACTATAGTTTCTATGTAAAATCTTTTAATTATTGATCAAATAATCTTTTACTTTTTGAACAAAAGGATACATTACTTGATCTTCCTTAAATTCTGGAATTATATTTCTAATATCGTCGTACCATTTTTTAGTTGTAGACGAAATTTGATCTTTTTGTTTTAAATAATCAATTGCCTGAACAATCGTAATTAATTCGATAGCCAAAACTTCAAAAGAATTTTCAATCACTTTTGATGTAATTACCGCCGCGTTTGTTCCCATACTTACAATGTCTTGATTGTCATTGTTGTTCGGGATACTGTGCACGTACATTGAGTTTGATAACATTTGGTTTTCGGCAGTTGTTGAAGTCGCCACGAACTGAACGCCCTGCATTCCGAAATTGAATCCTAATGTTCCTAAGTTTACGAATGGAGGCAAAATTTCGTTGATTTTTGAATTCAATAAATAATTCAATTGACGTTCTGCCAGCATCGTTAATTTTGTAATAACGATTTTCAGTTTATCCATTTCTAGCGAAATGTAATCTCCGTGGAAATTTCCTCCGTGGTAAACGTGTTTGTTTTTTACGTCTATAATTGGATTGTCGTTTGCCGAGTTAAATTCGTCTTCTAAGATAGAAGCTACATTATTAATAGTTTCTAAAACTGGTCCTAGAATTTGAGGAACGCATCTTAATGAATAATATTCCTGAACTTTTTCTTTGAAGATTTCTTCTGTGTTTTCGCCAGAATATAAATGGTCTTCTCTTTTACGGATCAAAGTACTGTCAGAAAGATTTTTTCTCATTCTTTCCGCAACTTCCTGCTGTCCTTTATGACGTTTGGTTTGATTTAATTCTTCAGAGAAATGATCGTCATAAGCTTGAACTAATTCGTTAATCGCACAAGAAGCTTTTAACGACCAGTCTAATAATTTTTTTGCATAATGAACATTTACCACTCCAATTCCTGTCATTACTGAAGTTCCGTTGATTAATGCCAGACCTTCTCTAATTTCTACTTGAATTGGTTTTAAACCTTCAATTTCGAAAACTTCTGCAGTTGCGCGTCTTTCTCCTTTATAAAAAACTTCGCCTTCTCCAATTAAAACTAAGGCTAAATGTGATAATTGCACTAAATCTCCGCTGGCACCTACACCACCGTGCTCAAAAATTAAAGGCGTAATATCTCTATTGATTAATTCTGCCATTAAATGAATAACAGAAGAATGAACTCCTGAATTTCCTAAAGAAAGTGTATTTAATCGAGCTAAAATTGCTGCTTTTGCACACTCAGCGTTCAAAGGTTTTCCTGTTCCAGAAGAGTGGCTTCTAATTAAATTATATTGCAATTGAATTTGATCAGACTCTTTAATTCTGTACTGAGCCATTGGACCAAATCCCGTATTTACACCGTATATTACTTTATTTCCTGAGAATTCTTTTAAGAAATTAAAACTTTCGTTTACTCGATTTAAGACCACATCGCTTATCGCAACTTTACTTTTTCCAAAGATTATGGCTTCAAATTCTGCTAAACTTAAATATTCATTTATTGTATTCATCAAATCGATTTTGGTTGTGCTAATTTAATTTTATTTATCAAAATAAATGTAGTTATTTTGATGATGGCAAATGTAGGTTAATTAATGATAATAATTCTAATATGACAAAGGAGTTTGTTGATGTTTTAGTGATTGGTGCAGGACCGTCTGGATGTGTCTCGGCATCGTATCTTTTTAAAAACAATGTTAAGGTTAAAGTTGTAGAAAAAACGAAGTTTCCGAGACTTGTGGTAGGCGAAAGCCTTATTCCGCGAGTAATGGATCATTTTGCTGAGGCAGAATTGTTTGAGGCTCTTGATGCAATGAACTTTGAGAAAAAGTTAGGCGCTCGTTTTATTAGAGGAGAAGAAATCTGCAATTTTGATTTCAGCGTAAAATTTGGAGAAGGATGGGATTGGACTTGGCAAGTTCCAAGAGCTGATTTTGACAATACAATGGCTCAGGAAATTATAAGAAAAGGAATTGATTTAGAATTTGAAACTGAAGTTTTGGAAGTTTCTTTTGAAGGGAAAAATTCAAAAACTATCGTAAAAGATAAAGACGGAAACCTAAAAGAAATTCACGCAAAATTTATCATTGACTCCAGCGGATACGGACGCGTTTTGCCAAGACTTTTAGATTTGGATACACCGTCAAAATTAGATCCGCATTCTTCTATTTTTACTCATGTTAAAGATATTAATAGAGAAGAAGGGGTAGAGGGAACTCAAATTTCATTTGATATTTTAGAAACTGAAGTTTGGCTTTGGGTAATTCCTTTTTCGAACGGAAATACAAGTTTGGGTGTTGTTGGCCCAACAGATTTTATCAATTCGCTTTCTGAAAATAAAGATAATGCCGAGGCTTTGCGAAATGCCATTCAGAAATCGGATTATTATATTAAAAGATTTGCTGGAACAGAATTTCTATTTGAGCCAGTTAAATTAGAAAACTACTCAAGAGCCGTAAAAAGAATGTACGGCGATGGTTTTGCTTTAACAGGAAACAGTTCTGAATTCTTAGATCCAGTTTTCTCATCAGGTGTAGCTTTTGCAACCGAATCTGGAATGCTGGCAGCAAAATTATATTTGAAAGAATCACAAGGAATTCCTGTTGATTGGGAAGTGGAATTTACACAATACATGAAACGCGGAATTGCCGTTTTCACCACTTATGTTCAAGAATGGTACACAGGAAATCTGCAGACATTATTCTTCCATCAGCCGGAAAATCCAGAAGTAAAAGAAAAAATATGTGCCGTTTTAGCAGGTTATGTGTGGAACGAAGAAAATTCGTTTGTCAAAAAACATGATCACGTAATTGCGAATATGGCGTATTTATTGAATATGCAAAAAGAACAAAGCCCTGAATAATCAGGGCTTTTTTTATTTAGAAAAGGATTCATTCCGTTAGGAATGTCTCATCGGTAGAAAAAAAATTGAATTACGATAATACGTTCCGTAGGAACGTTTGATTAATTGATTTGTGTATATCATTTTCGTAAATCAGATGTCCCTACAGGACATAACACAAAACGACAATATTTTTTTTCTACCGACCAGATATTCCTAACGGAATATTTTTTACAATCCAAAAATCTTATCCATTACAATCCATTTTTGTCCCGGTTTTGCCCATGGTAAAGCTTGCTGAAATTTCCACATTAAAGTTTCCCATTCCTGAACTTTTTCGTTTGCTGCATCGGCTTGATCTTTCTTTTCGAAAGTAAAATCAGCATCTGCTTCGATGATCATGAACAATCGATTTCCTGTGCAGTAAATATCCAAAACTTCAATTCCAGAATCTTGAATGCTTTTTTTGATTTCTGGCCAGACATTTTCATGCAGTTCTTTGTATTCTGCAATTAAATCTGCATCATCTTTTAGGTCTAACGCCAGATAGAATTTTTGAGTTGCCATAATCTAAATTTATCCTTGGTAAGCTACAGCAGTTTGCTTGCTTGTACCTAAACCTTCAATTCCTAATTCGATTACGTCACCCGCTTTAATGTAAATTGGATCTGGTTTAATTCCCAATCCAACTCCCGGAGGTGTTCCTGTACTGATTACGTCGCCAGGAAGCAATGTCATAAACTGGCTTAAATAATGTACTAAAAATGGAATTTTAAAAATCAAGTTTGAAGTATTACTGTTTTGGAACGTTTTACCGTTTACAGTTAGCCACATTTTTAAATTATTTACATCGCCAACTTCGTCTGGAGTTGCCATAATTGGTCCAAGAGGAGCGAAAGTATCAGAACCTTTTCCTTTTGCCCATTGTCCGCCTCTTTCGATTTGGAATGCTCTCTCGCTATAATCATTCAAAAGGCAATATCCAGCGATGTAGTTTGGTGCGTCTTCTTCAGAAACATAGCTTGCTTTTTTGCCTACAACAAATGCCAATTCCACTTCCCAGTCTGTTTTTTCACTGTTTTTTGGGATAATCAAATTGTCATTTGGACCGCATAAAGAAGTGGTTGATTTGAAGAAAATGATTGGTTCTTCTGGAATTGCAGCGCCAGTTTCTTCGCAGTGATCTACATAATTTAATCCGATGCAGATAATTTTTGACGGACGCGCAACTGGCGAACCTAAACGAACTGAATCGCTTACTTCTGGAAGAGAGGGATTGCTTTTTAAAGCTTCTTCTAATTTTGCTAAACCGTCATTTTCAAAAAAAAGCTTCGTTGTAATCTGTTACAATAGACGAAACATCGTATTTTTTTTCATTTAGTAAAACTCCTGGTTTTTCCTTTCCTTCTTCTCCGAATCTAATAAGTTTCATGTTTTAATTTTTAGTTTTTTTGCCACGAATTACACGAATTTTCTCGAATTAAAATTTGTGGAAATTTGTGTAATTCGTGGCTATATGTTTAAATATTTTAGTTGTTCAATTTGATAAAACCACCATCAATTGGATAGTCTGAACCTGTGATGAAAGACGATTCGTCGCTGCATAAGAATAAAGCTAAAGTTGCAATTTCTTCTGGTTTTCCCATACGACCGATTGGCTGTGATTTAGATAGTTTTTCGAAAATTTCTTCTTCTTTTCCAGGATAATTTTTAGCGATAAATCCATCTACGAAAGGCGTGTGCACTCTCGCAGGAGAAATAGAATTACATCTGATTTTATCGTGTAAATAATCTTTAGCAACCGATAAAGTCATTGCCATAACCGCTCCTTTTGCTGTTGAATAAGCAAAACGATCTGGGATACCAACCCAGCTTGCAATAGAAGCTAAGTTCAAAATGACTCCTCCCCCTGAATTTCTCAGTGCTGGAATCGAAGCGTGAAGACAGTTGTAAACACCTTTTACATTTACATTCATAATACGATCAAAATCAGATTCAGAAGTTGTGTCTACTTTTCCAACGTGGGCAATTCCAGCATTGTTAACCAGAATATTAATATTTCCGATTTTCTCAAAAGTCGATTTTACTTGTTCGTGATTTGAAACGTCGCAAGCATGAGCAAAAACAGTTCCGCCATTTGATTTGATTTCTTCTACAGTTTCTTTTGCGCTTTCTTCCGTCAATTCTAAAACGTGGACTTCAGCTCCTTGTTTAGCAAATAAGACAGAAATCGCTCTTCCAATTCCGCTTCCTCCGCCTGTGATAATTGCTTTTTTATTTTGTAATGAAAACATTTATATAATTTTTTTAAGTTGTTTTAATTGAGTCTTTTACAAAGATACGCCGCGTTTCCACGGAATAAAATCGTCTTGGTTTAATTGAACCGCTTTCGGAATAATTTCGCCACTTGCCGCTTTGATGCAGTATTCCAAAATTTCCTCACCCATTTCTTCAATAGACTTTTCACCGCTAATGATTGGTCCGCAGTCAATATCGATAATATCTTTCATTCTGGTTGCCAGAACAGAGTTTGTCGCTACTTTAATTACGGGACAAACTGGGTTTCCTGTCGGTGTTCCTAATCCCGTTGTAAACAAAATTAAAGTTGCCCCAGAAGCCGCTTTTCCAGTTGTCGCTTCTACGTCATTTCCTGGAGTGCAAACCAAACTTAATCCAGGTTTTGTAACCAATTCAGTATAATCTAAAACATCAACAACAGGTGATGTTCCGCCTTTTTGTGCCGCTCCAGCACTTTTGATGGCATCAGTAATTAAACCGTCTTTGATATTTCCAGGAGAAGGATTCATATGAAAACCAGAACCTACTTTGTGCGCCAATTCATCATAAGATTCCATTAAATTGATGAATTTTCTAGCTTTATCTTCGGTAATACATCTGTCAATTAAATTTTGTTCTGCACCACATAATTCTGGGAATTCAGCCAAAAGAATTTTTCCGCCTAAAGCTACAACTAAATCAGAAGTGTAACCCACAGCAGGATTTGCAGAAACACCGCTGAAACCATCGCTTCCGCCACATTTTACACCAATGCATAAATCGCTCAAAGGCGCATCGGTTCTTTCGTATTTGTTGATTTCGATTAAACCTTCAAAAGTTTTTTTGATGGCATTTGTAATTAAAACTTCTTCGCTTTCGGTCTGCTGCTGTTCAAAAATAAACAATGGTTTGTCAAACTCTGGGATTTTGTCTTTTTACATCGTTTACAAAATCCTGAACTTGTAAATGCTGGCATCCTAAACTCAAAAGTGTGATTCCTCCCACGTTTGGATGATTTGCGTACGAAGCCAATAAAGCGCTCAAAGTAGAAGCGTCCTGACGAGTTCCGCCGCAACCGCCTTGGTGATTTAAGAATTTAATTCCGTCTACATTTTCAAAAACACGTTTGTTTTTTGGCGTCGGATTTAATTCAATATTAATATCGTTTATGTCATTTCCATTCAAATAACCTTCTAGCAATTCGTGCGTAAATTGGTTGTATTTGTCCGTTACAGCATAACCCAATTGTTTGTGCAATGCTTCTTTGATTACGTCAAGATTTCGGTTTTCACAAAAAACAGTTGGGATAAAAAGCCAGTAATTTGCTGTTCCAACGCGTCCGTCTTTTCTTTTATATCCTTTAAAAGTTCTGTTTTCAAATTTAGAAACATCAGGTGCATTCCATTCATAAGAAGCATTTCTGTAAGCGTACGGATCTGCAGCATGTTTAAGGTTTTCGCTCGTCATTAAACTTCCTTTTGATAAGTCATTTTGCACTTTTCCAACCAAAACGCCGTACATATTTACTTCTTCTCCCTGCTTCATATCTTGCATGTAGAATTTATGTTTGGCTTTGATGAGGTCTTGTAAAACGTAAATTTCGTTTTCAAAATGAATGGTTTCGCCTTTTTGAAGATCGGTTAAGGCAACCAATACATTATCGTCTGGATGCAGTTTTACAACCAGTTTTTTTGTGTTATTCTCAGACATTGTGTTGTTTGTTTTTTTTTCCTTTTTGATGTCACTGCTTTTGTTTTATAACATTTTAATCTTCTGATTTCGTATAGAATTCGGGCAGTTAACGAAAAATAAAATTAGCTTTTTTACATATTGGTTGATAGTCTAATATTATCCGTATCTAATCTTTAATTATCTTTGTAGTATGAAATTGGAACAAACCAAAATAGCGTCTTATCTCAACACGAAAGTTTCGATACTCAATCGTATTGAACCTTTTTTTCAAGCGCCGTTTCATTCGCATCCTGAACTGGAATTGGTTTATGTGAAAGAGAGTTACGGAAAACGTATTATCGGAAATTCGGTAATGCCGTTTGAACCTGGCGATATGGTTTTTTTAGGATCGGATATTCCGCACGTTTGGTTAAATGACGAAAAATATTATCAGGGAATTGAAGATTTAAGAGCCAATTCGATTGTCGTATATTTTCATAAAGATATTTTCGGACCAACTTTTTATGAATTAAAAGAAACCCAAAAAATCAACGAGCTTTTTGTTCAGGCTGGAAAAGGCATTTCGATTATCGGAAAAACCAATAAGCAGATTGCTAAAAAACTGGAGAAATTAGTTTCCAAAAAAGACTTTGAAGTAATTGTTGGGCTTTTTGAAATTTTATCTATCCTTTCAGAAAGTCAGGATAAAATTTACATCAACGACGAAATTTATTCGTTGATGCAGAAAGATTCGAAAGTAGATCGTCTTTCGGAGGTTTTTCAATATGTAAATAAAAATTATAAAAAGAATATTTCATTAGAAGAAATTGCCGCTGTCGCGAATATGACGCCGACTTCTTTTCTGTCGAATGTTCAAAGTAAAAACAAAGAAAAATTTTGTGGATTATCTGCACGAGATCCGAATTTCGAATGCTTGTAAATTGCTGCTGGAAACCGATAAAAGTATGTCTGAGATTGCGTATGGATGCGGTTATAAAACGGCTTCAAATTTTAATAAACTCTTTAAAAAAGTTAAGGGAATTACGCCTTCCGATTTTAAAAATAATGCGAAGGTTAGTTTTGCCACTCCCGATAGCTATCGGGATTAAAGGATTAAAGAGATTTTTAAGTCCAGTTTTGTCTGGCTGAGCGAAGTCGAAGCCCACGTCCAATTGGAACGCCCTTCGACTTCGCTCAGGGTGACAAACTAAAGCAAATCATTTTAATCCTTTTAATCTGTGGCTAAAAAAAAATTAAATAGATCGATCTAAATGGGTATAACCGCCATCTACATAAATAATCTGTCCAGTAGTATGGCTTGATTTTTCAGACAATAAGAAAACCACCATATTCGCGATTTCTTCAGCGGTTGTCATTCTGTTTTCTAACGGAATATTTTTAGTAATTGCAGCCAATTTTTCTTCTTTATTTTCAAAAGTGTTGATCCAGGTTTCGTAAAGAGGCGTGTAGCATTCTGCCACAATTACGGCGTTTACACGAATGCGGTATTTTAATAATTCAACAGCCCATTCTCTGGTTAAGGCATTTCTTCCTCCGTTTGAAGCAGCATACGCTGAGGTTCCGCCTTGACCCGTTTCGGCAGTTTTAGAACCAATGTTTACAATGGCTCCTTTCGATTCTTTCAAATACGGAAGAGCATGCTGTGCCATTAAATAATAATGCACCAAATTTTTGTGAAGTGAAGCAGCAAAATCTTCATAATTTCCGTTTTCTAATCCAACGCCATCGTTAACGCCAGCATTATTTACAAGTCCGTCAATTCTGCCAAATTTTGCGATTACGGCTTCAACAGCTTTTTTGCAGTCTTCAGGTTTTGTCAAATCGGCGGCAACTTGATGCGCTTCTTTTCCAATGGCTTTTAATTCTTCTACGGCTTTGATGTTATCATTTTCGTTACGTCCAACGATAAACGGAATTGCATTTTCTTCGGCTAAAACCTTAACGATTCCTAAACCGATTCCTTTTGCTCCTCCCGTAACGATAATGATTTTTTGGGTTAATGATAACTGCATGGTATTTATGTATTATAATTTGAAATTCTTGATTTATGAATGAGATGTCACCCTGAGCGAAGTCGAAGGGCGCTCCAATTGGACGTGGGCTTCGACTTCGCTCAGCCTGACAAAAAGTTAATCCTTTTTATCCAATGAATATACTTTAAAAAATTTACAGCTGTTGTTCATGACAAACAACAGCTGTAAAAATAGAGAGAATAGAACTGATAATTTATTACCAGAACTTAACATAAAGCGCAACAATAATCAATAATGTAATAACGATTAAGACTGTTGTCTGCGGTTTTACTTTAAACATTTCAGAATCAATTTCGAATGCTTTAGGGTTTACTTTTGGACCAGCAAAACTTATTAAGATCATTGCAATCATTGTGAATAAGAATGATAATCCCATACAGATGTGGAACGGAATTTCGAAAGCTCCTTTTCCATTATTGTAAGCTGTGTATAAAAGTGTGTCGTTTCCAAATAAAGCTGGAGCGTATTCGTTGAATAAAACAGATAATAAGAATCCTAAGATTACCCCAACGATTGCTGCTGTTCCTGTAGTTCTTTTCCAGAACATACCTAAGAAGAACATTGCAAAAACTCCAGGGCTGATGAATCCAGTGTATTTTTGGATGTAGGTAAATCCTCCAACGCCACCAATTCCTAAAACGTCATTCCATGTAAATAAAACGGCCAAAAGCATAGCAACAAAAACGGCAAGACGACCAATGTTTACCTGCTGTTTTTCACCAGCATTTTTTTGAATGTATTTTTTATGAACATCTAAGGTATAGATTGTAGAAATACTGTTTACTTTTCCTGCCAAAGAAGCTACAATTGCAGCAGTAAGAGCAGCGACTGAAAGTCCTTTTAATCCGGTTGGAAGGAATGTTAAGATAGCAGAATATGCCTCATCTTTTACTCCACCCTCTAATTGAGGTAAGTGTCCGCTTGTGTATAAAACGTAAGCAGCAATACCAGGAAGCATTACAATAAGCGGCATTAATAATTTAAGCATACCAGCAAACAAAATTCCTGTACGTGCTGTTTGTAAATCTGCTCCAAGTGCTCTTTGTGTAATGTATTGATTACATCCCCAGTAGTTTAAGTTAATAATCCAAATACCAGCAGCATAAGATAATAATCCAGGGAAAGTTAAATATTTGTCGATCTCAAGCTGAGAAGACGTCGCAGTTGGTTTCGGAATAATCATTTTGAAATGTTCGGGAGCCTGCTGCATTAAAACTTTAAAACCGGCAATTGCATTTTGACCAACACCAAAAGCTTCCGCAACTGTTGTTAAAGCAATATAAGAAGTCACCAAACCTCCGATAATTAATACAGCTACCTGTATAACGTCTGTATAGGCTACAACTTTCATTCCTCCAAGAGAAATAAACAAAGCAAAAATAGCCAATCCAAGCATAATTACGTGAAGGTATTCTCCACCAGCAAGTTTGTTAATCGCAACTGCTCCTAAATATAAAATAGAAGTAAGGTTTACAAAAACATATAAAAACAGCCAGAATACTGCCATGATAAGTGCAGTAGATTCGTTGTAACGTGTTTTTAAGAACTGTGGCATAGTGTAAATCTTGTTTTTAAGATAAACAGGAATAAACCATACAGCCACGATAATAAGGCAACGGCAGCAAGCCATTCGTAAGCAGCAACAGCGATTCCTAAGAAGAAACCTTCACCGCTCATTCCGATGAATTGCTCTGCAGAGATATTAGAAGCAATAAGAGAAGCTCCAATTGCCCACCAAGTTAAATTTCCTTCAGCCAAAAAGTAAGCTTTAGCATCATGTTCGTCCTGTTTACGTTTGCGATAAACAGTGTAGCCATAGACAGAGACTACGATAAAATAAATAATAAAAACCGCATAGTCTGCGAAAGCGAGGTTTTGGTTCATTGTTAGTAGTATTTTAAATAATTATTATAGGTTGTTTGTTTATGTGGTTTTAAATTTGTTTTTATGTTGTTAAATCTTGTTAAAAATGCAAGATGTGTTTTATTTCTGTTATTTTTTTGCGAAAATAAAAGCAGAAGCCAAATGTAAAATAAAAATTTAGAAATCAATCACTAGTAAATGTATTTTTTACATTTATTTCGTGATTATTATGTTAAATTTTTATTTTTGGCTTTATTACAGTGTGAAAGCTATTACACTTTTACAGTGCTTTTGTAATGTACATCTGAAAGCTGTCTCAAAATTTCAGCACTTTTTTCAGGTGTAATATCACGTTGAGATTCGCCCAACATTTCGTATCCGACCATAAATTTCTTTACAGTTGCTGATCTTAACAATGGTGGATAAAAATGCATGTGGAAATGCCATTCTGGATGCAGTAAACCATCTGTTGGCGATTGGTGAATTCCTGATGAATATGGAAAAGAAGTATTAAATAAATTGTCGTACTTCGTGGTTAACTGCTTTAAGATTTTCGCGAAAGCGGTACTTTCTTCAGCAGTAAAATTGGTAATTTTGTTTACGGCTCTTTTACTTACAATCATTGTTTCATATGGCCAGATTGCCCAAAAAGGAACCAGCGCAACAAAATGATCATTTTCGATTACGATACGTTCGCCAGCTTTCAATTCAGCTTTCACATAATCCTCCAATAAAGTTCTCTCGTTTTTATCGTAGTATGATTTTAAGCTATTTTGTGTTTTTTCAACTTGAGTAGGAAGAGAAGATTGAGCCCAAATTTGTCCGTGCGGGTGCGGATTGCTGCAGCCCATTACACTTCCTTTATTTTCAAAAATCTGAACGTGGTTGATGTATTTGATGTTTCCTAAATCAGTATATTCTTTCTGCCAAGTTTTGATGATGTTTTCAATATCGGCAATTTCCATTTCTGGAAGAGTCAGGTCATGTCTTGGAGAAAAGCAAACTACTCTCGAAATTCCCTGTTCTGGTTTTGCCTTAAAAAAAGTATGTTTAATATCATCTTCAAAAATGATTTCATCCTGTTTCATGGCCGCAAAATCATTTTCAAAAACAAAACTGTTTTCGTATTGCGGATTATTCATTCCGTTAGCACGAACATTTCCTGGACACAAATAGCAAGTTGGGTCATATTTAGGAAGTTCTTCTGTAGAAATGCTTTCATTTTGTCCTTGCCAAGGGCGTTTTGCACGATGTGGCGATACTAATACCCATTCGTTAATTAATGGATTGAAGCGTCTGTGCGGATCTTCGTTAATGTCAAAATTTTTCATTGTAGTGTGTTGTGGTTTTAAAGTAGCGTTGTTCCGTTTGAGATTTTTACATCATAGAATTTTAATTCAATTCCAAATGTATCTAAATAAAGCTTTGAAAACTTACGCTTAACCTCATTTTCATGTCCTTTTTTTAACTAAATTAATAGTGCAGCCGCCAAAACCGCCTCCCATAAGTCGGGAACCGATAATGGCATCGTCTTCTTTTGCTGTATCAACAAGCATGTCTAATTCTTCGCAGCTTACTTCATATTCTTGCGACAATCCGTAATGTGTTTCAAAAAGCAATTCTCCTAAAAGTTCAATATTTCCTTGGTCTAAAGCTTTGCAAGCTTTGATAACGCGATTGATTTCTTTTACTACAAAATGAACTCTGGCAAAAACTTTTTCAGTCATTTTATCTTTAAGGCTCAAAACCTGTTCTTCTGTAGCATTTCTAAAAGTTTTTACTTCTGGAAAATGACTTTTTATGATCGATAAACCTTCTTCACATTCAATTCTTCTGGTATTGTATTCTGATGTAAAGAGCGAATGTTTTACATTAGAATCAAATAAAATCAAAGAATAATCTTTGAAATCGGCATTGTGATATTCAAAATCTAAAGTGTTGCAGTCTAATTGGATTACTTTATTTTCAAGACCGTGAACACTTGAGAACTGATCCATAATTCCGCAGTTGATTCCAACCCAATGTTCTGCTTTTTGTCCTAATAGTGAAATGTCTTTTTTCTCAATTTTTAAATCGAAAAGAGATTTGATCCCGAAAATCATTCCGCACTCTAAAGCTGCAGAAGAAGATAATCCAGAACCAACCGGAATATTACTGCTGAAAACACAATTGAAACCTTCAAAAGAAAATCCGTTGTCTTGCAGTTGTTTAATTACGCCACGAATGTAATTTGTCCAAACGACATCGCTCAGTTTTACTTCCTGAGTCAAATCGATTTCAAACTCTTCGTTTAAATCAATAGCAATTACTTTAGAAGTTTTTGTGTTGTTTTTTTTAAAAGCAAAGCAAATCACTTTGTCAATTGCAGCAGGCAAAACATAACCGTCATTGTAATCAATATGCTCTCCAATGATGTTGATTCTGCCAGGAGAAAGTACCGTTTTCTCTGGAGAAGACCCGAAAGATTTCTCAAAAAAAGCAACAGTATTTTGTATTAAAATATCATTCATTATAGTTGTGTAATTGGTATATTATATAAATAGTTAGTTTACAGTTTCAAATTTGTAAAGTGTTTTTTGAGAATATTGTTCTCCTTTTTTGAGAACAGCATTCGGGAAATGAGCATGATTTGGTGCATCTGGAAAATTCTGCGTTTCAAAACAGATTCCGCTTTGAGCATTGTAATCAACATTTTCTTTTCCTTTCAGTTTTCCGAAACAATTTCCGCCTACATATATATGTACACTTGGCTGATCGGTGTAAACATTCATTCTCAATTTATTTTTTAAACTGATTAATTGCGCTACAATCTCTGTTTTAGAATTTACCACAAAAGAATTGTCAATTGGAAACGGGCATTTTTTTGGAGTTCTAAAATCAAAATCATGATTTGTTAAATCGGTAAAATTGCCGGTTGGAATATTATCTGAATTTGTTTCCAGCATTTTAGCCGATTTGATAAACATTTGCTGTTCTAAAACATTTCCGTCATGACCGTCAAGGTTAAAATAACTGTGATGTGTCAAATTGATAATGGTATCTTCGGTTGAGGTTGCTCTATATTCTAATTTTAATTCGTTTTCTTCAGTCAAAGTATACGTTAAATAAACAGTCATTTCGCCAGGAAAATTTTCGTCTAAATGCTCGCTCAATAGTCCAAAAGTAATAGAAGGATTTTCACCAGTTTTTGCATCAGTTACATTCCAGACTTTTCTCCCAAACCCCATTTCTCCGCCATGCAGTGAATTGCCGTTATTGTTACTGCCAAGCTGAAACTTTTTATCGTCCAAACTGAAAGTAGCATTATGAATTCGTCCAGCATAACGCCCAACCGTTGTTCCAAAATAGGGAGCGCTTGGCAAATTATAAGATTCTAAATATGCATTTAAATTATCAAAGCCTAGTACAATATCTGTCGGTTTTCCATCTACTGGAATTTGGATTGAGGTTACAGTTGCTCCATAATTGATAATCTGAACTTTCATTCCATTTTTATTGATCAGATCAAAAGAATAAATTTCTTCCTTATTGGGCATTAAACCAAACAATTTGCAATTATGAATCTCTTTTAAATGCGATATGTGTTTTATTTCCATATAATTTTTAACAAAAATGAAATCCAAAAGTAGAAACATTTTCTATATTTGCATACCAGTACCTACCAGTTTTTAATTATAATAGTCACAATGACTTTATCTAAAACATGATTTCAATTCAAAATAATATCGGTCTGCCAAAATATAAGCAGATAATTCTTTCAATCGAAAAAGAGATTGAAGAAGGAAATTTAATTAAAGGTGATAGACTTCCCTCTGTCAACAAGGTCTGTTTGGCTTTTTCTTTATCTCGCGATACAGTCTTATTGGCGTATGACGAATTGAAGAAAAGAGGGATTATTTATGCGATTCCAGGCAAAGGATATTACGTTAAAAGTGTTGAAATCACTATAACTCAGAAGATTTTCTTGCTTTTTGACGAATTGAATATTTTCAAGGAAGATATTTATAATTCGTTTTTAAAAAACATTGGAAAAAATGTGCAGGTAGATATTTTCTTTCATCATTTTAATGTTCAGGTTTTCAAAAAACTGATAAATGACAGCAATGGAAATTATACAAAATATATTATCATGCCGACCAACTTAACCGATATTGTCGACTCGATAAAAACCCTACCAGTAAGCGACGTAATTATTTTGGACCAGACCAATTCAGAGTTAAAAATGTTTCCTGCAATTTACCAGAACCATCAAAAAGATATTTTCGAAGGTTTGATGAAGGGCAAATCTCGATTGTCAAAATACAAAAAACTGATTTTAATATTTCCAGGTTTTAGGGAACCTCCCGGAATGAAGTTAGGATTTGAATCGTTTTGTCAGGCTTATAGTTTTGATTATGAGGTGATTTCAGATTTTAGTGACCGATCTATTGCACTAGGAGATTTGTATATTATTCCTCATGATCGTGATCTACTTTTGGTTATAGAAAATGCGATGAGCAGAAATTTAAAATTAGGAGAAGATTTTGGAATTATCTCTTATAATGAAACGCCTTTAAAGAAAATCGCAGCAAACGGAATAACGACAATTTCAACCAATTTTGAAGTTATGGGAAAAATTTTGGCCGATATGGTTTTAAAAGGAATCAAAGAGCAGATCGAAAATAAATCTGCTCTTATACTAAGGAATTCTTTATAGGTGAATGCCAATTATAAATTGAGCACAAAGTTGTTAAGCAGTTTTTCTTCGTATTTCTCTTTATTAAAAGTGTATAAATAAGATCCTTTTCTAGAAGACTGCATGTCTTTTTCATCCAGTTTGTTTAAGATTTCTAAGGAATTTATTTTACTGATGAAATTTCTTTTGTCCAATTCTTTGCTCAAAATGGCTTCATACAATTCTAAAAGCTGACGCATGGTAAATTTTTCAGGAAGCAATTCAAAACCAATTGGTTTGATGGAAGTTTTGTAGCGAAGTCTCTTAATGGCATTTTGGACCATTTCGTTGTGGTCAAAAATTAAGTTAGGCGCATCATTAATTGGAAACCATTCTGCGTGATAATTTTTAATCAATTCAGTATTGTGGTTTTCAATATTAATTAAAGCAAAATAAGAAACCGAAATGGTTCTTTCTACCGGGTCACGATCTATTTCGCTGTAAGCATATAACTGCTCCATATAGATATCGTTAAGGCCAGTATATGTATTTAAAATTCTGGTTGCAGCAGCATCTAAAACTTCATCGCGCTTTAGAAATCCTCCAATCAAGGACCATTTTCCTTTTTCAGGCTCAAAATCTCTTTGAATTAAAAGGATTTTTAGCCCTTCATTGTCGAATCCAAAAATGATGCAGTCAACCGCCAATAAAACCTTATCGGCAGAACTATAACTATCTAACATATATAATTAATTTGGATGGTAAATATATAAACTTCCTAAAACGTATCATAATTTATTAATGTTGATTTTACACTTATGCTAAAGTTCAATAAATGAATTATAATAATCAATTTTAAATGAATAATGATGAAACGATTTTTCTGTATTCTTTTTCAGTTCTATATCAAAAAAATATTAAAGTCAAAGGTAGAAACATTTTTAAAAGAGAGTTAATCTCAGTATTATTATTTCGTGTTTTAAAATTAAATTTCTTCAAATTTTGTTACAAATGCCACCGTTCAGAGTTTTTTGTCGATTTTTTTTGTTTTTTTAATTTATATATACTACTAAAACCCTTTTTTACACTGATTTTTAAGATCTAATTGCGAAATCCATTTTTTGCAACCCGTTGTTTTGATATTTTTATTTTTTTATGTGGCTTTTTTTTATTTAAATTTACAAATGTTAAACAAACACTTATAATTAAAAACCAAAAACATTAGAAATAAGAGACATTCTCTATTCTAAACATCAAAAAACCACAAAAGACATGAAAAAACTATTACTGATATTGTTTGCTGTATTCTGCATTCAAACCGTATCTGCACAAAAAGAGCCCACAATTGTTTCAATAAAAAATGATGCTTCGGCACCGACCATAAATAGAAATATTTACGGTCATTTTGCTGAACATCTGGGACGTTGTATTTACGGCGGATTTTTTGTTGGGGATACTTCAAAAATTCCAAATACCAATGGAGTTCGAAATGATATTGTAAAAGCATTAAAAGATTTAAAAATTCCAAATCTAAGATGGCCGGGCGGATGTTTTGCCGATACATACCACTGGAAAGATGGAATAGGTCCGAAGGAACAGCGCCCAACAATTGTAAACCAATGGTGGGGAGGTGTAACGGAAGATAATAGTTTCGGGACACACGATTTTTTAAATATGTGCGAATTGCTTGGAGCAGAACCGTATTTGTCTGGAAATGTTGGAAGCGGAACAGTTCAGGAATTAGCAGACTGGGTGCAATACACCAATTTCGGAGGAAAAAGCCCAATGAGTGATCTTCGCAAGAAAAACGGAAGAACCGAGCCATGGAAAGTAAAATACTGGGGAATTGGTAATGAAGCTTGGGGCTGCGGAGGAAATATGACCGCAGATTATTATGCAAACGAATATAAAAAGTTTGCCACTTTTATGTCTGATTGGGGCAATACAGGAGGAATTACAAGAATCGCATCAGGGGCAAACAGTTCCGATTATAATTGGACAGAAGTTTTAATGAAAAACATTCCTTTAAATATGCTTGGCGGTGTTGGTGTTCACCATTATGCAGTAATCAATTGGGAGAAAAAAGGTTCGGATGTTGATTTTACCGAAAAAGAATATTTTTTAACGATGCAGTCTGCCTTGAAAATGGAAGAATTAGTGACAAAACATGCTGCCGTTATGGATAAATATGATCCAGAAAAAAAAGTAGCCATGATTGTTGATGAGTGGGGCGGCTGGTATGATGTTCAAAAAGGAACAAACCCAGGATTTTTATATCAGCAAAATACCATGAGAGATGCTGTCTTGGCTGGAGCAACATTAAATATTTTCAATAACCATGCAGATCGTGTTCGTATGGCAAACTTAGCCCAATGTGTTAATGTGCTCCAAGCGGTAATCTTAACAGACAAAGCAAAAATGATCACGACGCCGACCTATCATGTGATGAAAATGTACAGCGTGCATCAGGATGCCAAATTATTGCCAATAGATTTTAAATCGCCTTCTTACGTTTTTGATGGACAAAGTATTCCAGCGGTTTCAGCTTCAGCTTCAAAAGACCAGAGCGGTTTTGTTCATATTTCGCTGGTAAATATTGACCCAGTAAATAAAAATAAAATAGAAATTGATGTAAAAGATCTAGGTGTAAAAGGTTTTTCAGGAAGTGTAATCACTGCTTCAAAACTTCAGGATTATAATTCTTTCGAAAATCCAAATAAAATTGTTCCAGTTGCTTTTAAAGGTTTTGAAAGTAAAAAAGGCAAACTTGAAATAACATTGCCTCCTTACTCTGTTTTGGTTTTAGAAGGAAAGTAATTGATGAAAAATCTTAAAATCCGTTCTGCAAAAAGAGCGGATTTTACAGGTTAAGCAAACAAAATGCAATTTTTAAAAGAATTGACTTTTGTTTAAGGATGAAATAATCGCAATATTATAAATGTGTCATTGACATTTATTTTCTGATTTAGTGCTAAAATGCTGTTTTAATGCATTTATAGCAAAAATTAATTATGCATTTTCAATTAAGTGTTTTTTGTACACTTATAAAATATTTATGTCTATATTTGTCAATATTTTAAAATAAAATACGAATGAAAAATTATGTAATAGGATTGGACTACGGAACAGATTCTGTTCGCGCGGTGCTGATTGATACTGAGAATGGACAGGAGCTGGCATCGAATGTTTCTCATTACAAAAGATGGAAAAACAAGCAATATTGTGACGCCTCTATAAACCAATTTCGCCAGCATCCTTTAGATCATATTGAAGGATTGGAAATTACGATACAGAATGTTGTCAAAGAAAGTAAAGTCGATCCGTCATTAGTTCGCGGAATCTGTATTGATACAACAGGATCTTCTCCAGTTCCGGTTACCAAAGACGGAACGCCATTGGCTTTGGCAAAAGGTTTTGAAGAAAACCCAAATGCGATGATGGTTTTATGGAAAGATCACACTTCTATAAATGAAGCAAACGAAATCAACGAGCTGGCAGTAAGCTGGGGCGGAGAAGACGTTACAAAATACGTTGGAGGAATTTATTCTTCTGAATGGTTTTGGGCAAAAATCCTTCATATTGCAAGACAAGACGAAGCGGTTAGAAATGCAGCACACACTTGGATGGAGCACTGCGATTTAATGACCTATCTATTAATTGAAGATAAAGATTTAAAAACCTTCAAAAGAAGCCGTTGCGCAGCGGGTCACAAAGCAATGTGGCACACTGACTGGAACGGATTGCCGCCAGTTGAATTTTTAGAAAAATTACATCCATATTTAGCACAGCTTCGTGGTAATTTATACGACGAAACCTATACATCAGATTTAGTTGCTGGAAAACTAAGCAAAGAATGGGCAGATCGTTTAGGGCTTTCTACAGAAACAGTTGTAGCTGTTGGAACTTTCGATGCGCATTCTGGTGCAGTTGGAGCTAAAATCGAAGAGAATACTTTAGTTCGTGTTATGGGAACTTCAACTTGCGATATTTTAGTTGGCTCTTATGATGAGGTTGGCACAAAAACCGTTCGCGGAATTTGCGGACAGGTTGATGGTTCAGTCATTCCAGGTTTTATTGGTTTAGAAGCAGGACAATCTGCTTTTGGAGATTTATTGGCTTGGTACAAAGAACTTTTAATGTGGCCGACGGAACATTTATTAGGTTCTTCTTCTGTTTTAAATGATGCTCAAAAAGAACAATTAAGAGAAGAATTCAGCGATAAATTAATTGTGGAATTAACAAAAGAAGCAGAGAAAATTCCAGTTTCTGAAAGTCTTCCAATTGCTTTAGATTGGATTAATGGTAGAAGAACTCCAGATGCAAATCAAGAATTAAAAAGCGCTATTTCAAATCTTTCTTTAGGAACAAAAGCGCCACATATTTTTAAAGCTTTAGTAAACGCAATCTGTTTTGGAGCGAAGAAAATTGTAGATCGTTTTGAAGAAGAAGGTGTAAAAATCGACAGCGTCATCGGTATTGGTGGTGTTGCCCGTAAATCTCCTTTCATTATGCAGACTTTGGCAAACGTTCTAAACAAGCCAATTAAAATTGCAGCTTCAGATCAAACTCCAGCTTTAGGAGCGGCAATTTACGCAGCCGTTGCAGCAGGGATTTATCCAAACGTAATCGAAGCTAGCCAAAAAATCGGAAGTGATTTTGATGGAGAATATTTCCCTCAGACAGATAAAGTTGAAGCGTATCATAAACTGCTTTTAGGATATGAAAAACTAAGCGCTTTTGCAGATCCAAACCTTAAAATATCGCAACATGAGCTCTCAATATAAAGATTTAAAACAAGAGTGTTACGAAGCCAATATGCAGTTAAATGCATTGAATTTGGTGGTATACACTTTTGGAAATGTAAGCGCCGTAGACAGGGAAAAAGGTGTTTTCGCCATTAAACCAAGCGGTGTTCCTTACGAAGATTTGAAACCTGAAGATATTGTAATTGTCGATTTTGATAATAATGTTATCGAAGGAAATCTGCGTCCGTCGTCAGATACCAAAACGCACGCCTATTTATACAAGCATTGGCCAAATATTGGAGGCGTTGCGCATACTCACGCAACTTATTCTGTGGCTTGGGCGCAATCTCAATTGGATATTCCAATTTTCGGAACAACGCATGCCGATCATTTAACAGCTGATATTCCATGTGCACCGCCAATGGCTGATTCTTTAATTGAAGGAAACTATGAACACAATACAGGAATTCAGATTTTGGATTGTTTCAAAGAAAAAAATCTTTCGTACGAAGAAGTAGAAATGATTTTAATTGGAAATCATGGTCCGTTTGCATGGGGGAAAAATGCAGCAAAAGCGGTTTATAATAGTAAAGTTCTAGAAGTCGTGGCAGAAATGGCCTACCTGACTTTACAAATCAACCCAAACGCACCAAGATTAAAAGATTCATTAATAAAGAAACATTACAATCGTAAACACGGAAAAGATTCGTATTACGGACAGTAAATGATTTTAGATTTTAGAATGCAGATTTTAGATTAAAGAAAATAGAATAAAGAACAAAGAGAAAAGATTTTCGTTAATCGTGGATTTTAGACAAAGAAAAGCGATTTGACGATTAAACAAATAAACGATTAAACAACATGATAGATATATCTCAAAAAGAAGTATGGTTTGTAGTAGGAAGCCAAGAATTATATGGTGAAGAAACGCTTAGAAAAGTAGCGGAACATTCGCAGATTATTGCAAAAGGATTAGACGCTTCGTCTTCGATTCCTGTAAAAGTGGTTTACAAAGACGTGGTGAAATCGCCTTCGCAGATTTTAGATGTGTGTTTGGCTGCAAACTCAGCTAAAAACTGTATCGGAATTATTGCTTGGATGCACACTTTCTCACCGGCAAAAATGTGGATTGGCGGATTAAATATCCTAAAAAAACCATTATGCCACTTACATACACAATACAATGCTGAAATTCCGTGGGGATCTATCGACATGGATTTCATGAACTTGAACCAATCGGCTCACGGAGATCGTGAATTCGGTTTTATTATGTCAAGATTACGTAAAAAACGTAAAGTAGTAGTTGGACATTGGGAAGATCAAAGAGTTCAAAAACAACTAGGAATCTGGTCAAGAGTAGTTCTTGGATGGGACGAACTTCAAAACTTAAAAGTAGCTCGTATTGGAGATAATATGCGCGAAGTTGCCGTTACAGAAGGTGATAAAGTTGAAGCTCAAATTCGTTTCGGAATGTCTGTAAACGGATATGATTCTTCAGATGTTACTAAACATATCGAAAAAGTAACAGATAAAGAATTAAGCGATTTATTGGCAGTTTATGAGTCTTCTTATAACTTAACAGATTCTTTAAAAGAAGGCGGTGCTCAAAGAAGTTCTTTGGTTGAAGCAGCAAAAATCGAATTAGGTTTAAGAGCTTTCCTTGAAGAAGGAGGTTTTGGAGCTTTCACAGATACATTCGAAAATCTTGGTGCTTGGAAACAATTGCCAGGAATTGCAACACAGAGATTAATGGCCGATGGTTATGGTTTTGGTGGAGAAGGAGATTGGAAAACGGCAGCAATGGTTAGGGCTTTAAAAGTGATGTGTGTTGGTCTTGATGGCGGAACTTCTTTCATGGAAGATTATACATACCATTTCACGCCACAAAAATCATATGTTTTAGGTTCTCACATGTTGGAAATCTGTCCGTCTATTGCTGATGGAAAACCTTCTTGTGAAGTACATCCATTAGGAATTGGCGGAAAAGAAGATCCAGCTCGCTTGGTGTTCAATTCTCCTGCTGGTGATGCCATCAATGTTTCTTTGGTTGATATGGGAACTCGTTTCCGTTTAATTGTAAACGAAGTTGAAGCAGTTAAGCCAATGGCTGAATTGCCAAAATTACCTGTTGCACGTGTTCTTTGGGATTGCAAACCAAATCTTGAAGTTGCAGCTACAGCTTGGATTTTAGCTGGTGGAGCACATCATACCGTTTATAGCCAGTCAATTACAACTGAATACATGGAAGATTTCGCGGATATTGCGGGAATAGAATTATTGGTTATTGATGAAAAAACTACTGTAAGAGAGTTTAAAGATAAAATTAATGCCAACGAAGCATATTACCATTTGTTTCAACACGGCCTTTAAATTAGTCAAAAGTCTAATGTCATAAAGTCTTAAAGATTTAGTTACTTTGAGGAATTGACTTTAAGACTTTCGGCTTTAAGACTTTACTAACTTAAAAAACTATCATTTATGAATGTATTAAAACGTTCCCTTTTTATACTAAGCATGCTAGGTATTGCTATAGTTACAGTTCAATGCAAAAGCGATAAAAAAATGGATAACACTACAGTTTCTTCAGATAAAAAAGGAGAAGTTACAATTGAAAAATCAGAATACGGAACAACAGCTAAAGGCGAAAAAGTTGAGAGCTATAAACTCAAAAACCAAAATGGGATGGAGGTTGATATCATCACTTTTGGAGGAAGAATTACCGATTTGAAAGTGCCAAATAAAGCTGGCGTTTCAGAAAATGTTGTAATCGGATTTAGTTCTTTGGCACAATATGAAAAAGAAAATCCATTTTTTGGAGCTTTGATCGGAAGATTCGGAAACAGAATTGCAAAAGGTAAATTTTCATTAGATGGAAAAGAATATCAGTTAGCAATTAACAATGCGCCAAATGCTTTGCACGGCGGTCCGCAAGGATTCTTTAATGTGGTTTGGAAAGCTGATGAGGTTAAATCTGGCGAAACCGCTTCTTTAAAATTATCTTATGTAAGTAAAGATATGGAAGAAGGTTATCCAGGAACTTTGAAAGTTTTTGTGACTTACACATTGACAAACGATAATCAATTAGAAGTTTTGTATGAAGCTACAACTGATAAGAAAACGGTTGTGAACTTAACGCAGCATTCTTATTTCAATTTATCAGGAGATTTTACAAAAACTATCTTAGATCACGAATTGACGTTAAATGCTGATAAATTAGTTCCAGTTGATGCTGATTTAATTCCGACAGGAAAATTAGAAGATGTTGCTGGAACTCCTTTCGATTTTAGAACTCCAAAATTAATTGGAAAAGACATTAATGCTAAAAATGACCAGTTAGAAAAAGGAAAAGGTTACGATCACTGCTGGGTATTGAATAATCCTGAAAAAGGAAAAACAATTATCGCAAAAGTATACCACGCAGCAAGTGGAAGAGTTATGGAAATGACAACAGACGAACCTGGAATTCAGTTCTATTCTGGAAACTTCCTTGACGGAACGTTGCCAATGCCAAACGGAGGAACTTTTGCACACAGAACAGGATTATGTCTAGAAACAGAACATTATCCAGATTCTCCAAACCAGAAAAACTTCCCAACAACGGTTTTAAACGCGGGAGAAAATTATAAAACGAAAACTACTTTTAAGTTTTCAGTTAAAAAATAGTTTTAGAATCTGTTTATTAATTTAGTAATTTTCTAAAAACCTCGAAAGTAATTGCTTTCGAGGTTTTTTTGTTGACACAAAGAATTCATTCATTTTTGTCATTTCGACGAAGGAGAAATCTTCGCAAGTAGCTCTACAAAGATTGGAATTGCAGTGTGGAATTTCTCGCGAAGATTTCTCCTTCGTCGAAATGACAATATAGTGTTTAAACTTAAAGCCTTAACTGTATTTAATAGTAACTTTGCTATGTTAAAGAAGACAAAATGAAACATCTATTCAAAGCACAGTTAAACTGGACTTCAAAAAAAAGAAGAGTCATCCTCAAAAAACTATAGTAAAACCCATCAAATTAAAATTGAAGGAAAACCAGTTTTAGATGTTTCAGCAGCAAAAGCATTTAAAGGCGATCCAGAATTATACAATCCCGAAGATTTATTGTTGAGCGGTTTAGTTTCCTGCCATATGATGTCATATTTATATGTATGCGCTCAAAACGGAATAGAAGTTATTGAATATTCAGACAACGCAGAAGCAACTTTGGAAGTAAACCCAGATGGAAGCGGTCGTTTTGTTGAGGCAAGATTATATCCGAAAGTAAAAATTTCAAATTCCGATAAAATAGAATTGGCTTTGGAGTTGCATAAGAAAGCGAATCAATTGTGTTTTATTGCTAATTCATGCAATTTTCCTGTTTTGCATGAGGGGAGTTGTGAGGTTTTTCTATAAATCACTAGTAAATTAATTTGAGATGCTTTCTGTTATATATTTTTATTTTACTGAAATTACTGTTAATTTGAGTATTAAATAGTGTTTTTTAGAATAAAACATATTACATTTGCACAACAGTTATTCACAATTAAAACCAGTTATTCACATTTTATATCTAGAAAGATGAAAATTATTTCAAAATTCTCGAAAAAAATAAAACCTCAAATAAGTAATGAGGGTGTAGGTAAAGATATTAAAAATATCAATTTTACTTGCAATGTTGTGCATGTTGGTCACGTATTGACTATAAATGATATAAATAAAAATAGATCTAGTAAGTATAACTACCTTTCTTTTTAAAACCTTTAATTCTTTAAATGGCATTAGAAGGTTATCAATATACCTCAAAAGGTAGTGATTATGATTCAAATAATACGCCATTAGAAAGGTTTACTTTTAAATCACATATAATAAATCAGCAATATATCGTTGAAGTTTTAAAGCTTAAACATGATATATTTGTAGCTCAGTTTTATCTTAAAAATCATAGATTGTCAGGTAAGAGATTTAATCTTTTATTAGAGAATATAGAGCAGAAGAATACTAAGCATGTTTTTTATGTTTTAAATACAATTGCAAATATTTGCTTAGATATATATAAAAAAAAATCCAAATGCTTCTTTTGGATTTATGGGTGCTCCAACTTCTAGAGAGTCAAACCCTAAGAAAAATAAAAAAAAATATAAATCCTGATAGAACAATTAGAAACACTAAAAGACATAGGATTTATTCTCTTTATGTAAAGAGGTATTTTTCTCCAGAAAAGTTTACTCACATTGTTTTTAATGATTCGAGTTGTTATTTGCTAAAGAATAATTCTAATTTAAAATTAGATGTCTCTCTTTCGAATGATTATCATAATGAATTGATAAAAACCAAAATTTCGAGTAATTAGACTAGGAATTGAGATTTAACGTAATAAAAAAAACCTCTTCCGTTAAGAAGAGGTTTTTATGTACCCGGAGCCGGAGTCGAACCGGCACGGTTTCCCACAGGTGTTTGAGACCAGCGCGTCTACCAATTCCGCCATCCGGGCTTAGCAGACGAAAAAACAATCAAAAGAGATTATTTTAACGCAATAGAATGAACCAATAATGTGCCCATTCCTTTAACACGGTGCAAATGTAAAAAATAAAATTATAAATTCTAATAAAAAATCTCAAATATTTACTTTCAGTGTTCGATTAATTTTATAAATTTGCAGCTCGTTAAAACGAAGCACACACAACTAACTACATCCGAGACATTTATGCGTATTCTGCTTTATCTTAAAAGATATTGCTGAATTTTTATAAGCGTAACGGAATAAAACAACAAATTATAATGTCGCACCTAGAACCAGAAGCTAAAATTTTTGCTTGTTCACAAAGTGTTTATCTTGCAGAAAAAATTGCAGAACAGTACGGAATTCCGTTAGGAAAAGTAACGATGTCAACGTATAGCGATGGAGAATTTCAGCCGTCTTACGAAGAATCAATTAGAGGTTTACGCGTTTTTATCGTGTGTTCAACTTTTCCATCGGCAGATAATTTGATGGAATTGTTATTAATGATTGATGCTGCAAAACGCGCATCAGCAAGACATATTACAGCTGTTATGCCTTATTTTGGCTGGGCAAGACAGGATAGAAAAGACAAGCCAAGGGTTCCGATTGGAGCTAAGTTAGTAGCTAACTTATTAACTGCAGCCGGAGCAACAAGAATCATGACAATGGACCTGCATGCAGACCAAATTCAGGGATTCTTTGAAAAACCAGTAGATCATTTATTTGCATCTACAATCTTTTTGCCTTATGTGCAGAGTTTAAATTTAGAAAATTTAACCATTGCATCTCCAGACATGGGAGGATCAAAAAGAGCATATGCTTACTCTAAGTTTTTAGAATCAGATGTAGTAATCTGTTACAAACAAAGAAAAGCAGCCAATGTTATCGACACTATGGAATTGATTGGTGAAGTTAAAGGTCGTAACGTAATCTTAGTAGACGACATGATCGATACAGGAGGAACTTTGGCAAAAGCTGCCGACCTTATGATCGACAAGGGAGCACTAAGCGTAAGAGCAATTTGTACACATGCTATTTTATCTGGCGGTGCGTATGAGAAAATTGAAAATTCAAAATTAACTGAGTTAATCGTAACCGATTCTATTCCGTTAAAGAAACATTCAGACAAAATTAGAGTAGTGAGTTGTGCACCTCTTTTTGCAGAAGTTATGCACATGGTGCACCACAACAATTCCATTAGTGGAAAATTTATAATGTAGAAGCAGTAGGCTGTAGGCTTTAAGCCGTAAGCTTTGTTTCGCATTTTAAAAAGCCTAAAGCTTAAAGCGTATTGCCTAAAGCCATAGCAAATAAGAATATTTATTTAATAACTATATTTTTTTACAATGAAATCGATTACAATTAAAGGATCAGAAAGAGAAAGCGTGGGCAAAGTGTCAACTAAAGCCTTACGTAATGCTGGACAGGTACCTTGCGTTTTATACGGAGGAAACCAGGCAGTACATTTCTCAGCAGACGTTACTGCATTCAAAAACTTGGTTTACACTCCAAACGCTCACACAGTTGTGATCGAACTTGGAAAAGGAAAATCATTCAATGCAATTTTGCAAGATATCCAGGTTCACCCAGTAACTGACAAAATTTTACACATCGACTTCTTCCAATTATTTGATGATAAAGAAATCACAATGGAAGTTCCTGTGAAAATCGTTGGTACATCTAAAGGTGTTCTTGCGGGAGGTGTTTTACGTTTAAACCAACGTAAATTAAAAGTTAAAGCTTTACCAGCAAATCTTCCTGATTTTGTTGAAGCTGACATTACTCCACTTGAAATGGGTAACAAATTATATGTTACTAAAGTTGGAAAACCAGAGTACAAAATTATGCACCCAGACAACACTGTTGTTTGTCAAGTGAGAATCTCTCGTGCTGCTATGAAAGCTGCTCAAGAGGCTGCAAAAGCTGCAAAAGCTCCTGCAAAAGGAAAGAAAAAATAATTTTTTTCAAACTATACAAAAAGCCTCAATCTTACGATTGGGGCTTTTTTTTAGACGCTAAGTTTCTAAGATGCTGAGGTACTAAGGTTCTTAGAAAAAACCTTTGCGTTCTTTGCTGTTAATTTTCAGGAGCAGAACTCTCCGTTTTTTCAAGACGTAACATTCCTGCCATCCGCTATATCTTTTCCCTGCTAAAGGAGCAGGAAAAAGGATGCCGCTTCTGTCAGGGCTGGCAAGAAAGTATCTTTTTCATAAGTTCCTGAGATAAAATCTGCCAAATCTGCGGGAGATTTTCTTAGCGCCCTTTGCGTAAAACCCTTGCGATCTTTGCGGTTAAGTTACGTTTAGCAAACAATTATCTAATTTTCAAATTATCCAATTGCCACATTCCTCAATTAACCTTATTTTTGCCAAATGATAAAATGGATAACAAAACTGTTTTCATCAACATCAAAAGAAGAGAACACAGAAGACAATATGAAGAAATATTTAATCGTAGGATTAGGAAATATAGGAGCTGAATACGTAAACACGAGACATAATATCGGATTTAAAGTATTAGATTTTTTAGCCAAAAAAGAGGGGCTTTCATTTGAAACCGTAAAGCTTGGCGCTTTGGCTGAATATAAATTTAAAGGAAGAACTTTTTTTCTTTTAAAGCCGAATACTTATATGAACCTTAGCGGAAAGGCGGTAAAATACTGGATGGATAAAGAAAATATTCCATTAGAGAATATTTTGGTTATTACAGATGATTTAAACCTATCATTCGGAACCATTCGTATTAAGCCAAAAGGAAGCGACGGCGGCCACAATGGATTGAAAAACATTAATCTGGTTTTAAATACACAAAATTATACTCGATATAGATTTGGTATTAGCGATCAATTCAAAAAAGGGCAGCAGATAGATTATGTTTTAGGTGAATGGAATGAAGATGAGAATTCGAAATTACCGGAAAGACTAGAAATTTCATCAGAAATTATTAGAACTTTCGGAACAGCAGGTTTGGAAAATACAATGACGACTTTTAATGGAAAATAAAGATTTACAGTCGTTTATATTGTAAAAATGTGAATTATCAGTGAATTTAATTCAATTATAACGAAATAGTATTTTCAATTCCAAAGTTAAATGTCTAAATTTGGAATAAATTATTATAAACCATAAAAATCATAATACCATGGCTTTTGAATTACCACAATTACCTTATGCATACGATGCATTAGAACCACATATTGATGCACGTACTATGGAAATCCATCATACAAAGCACCACAATGCCTATACTACAAATCTTAATGCAGCAATTGCCGGAACAGATTTAGAGGGAAAAACAATCGAAAATATCTTAATTAATTTAGATAAATCAAACGCAGCAGTTCGTAACAATGGTGGAGGTTTCTACAATCACAACTTATTCTGGACTGTAATGTCTCCAAACGGAGGCGGATTACCAACAGGAGACTTATTGGCTGCTATCGAATCTTCTTTTGGAACTTTCGAAGAGTTTAAAGCAAAATTTGCTAAAGCAGGTGCAACTCAGTTTGGTTCTGGATGGGCTTGGTTAACAGTGCAAAAAGGAGGAAAATTAGAAGTTGTAGGTACTCCAAATCAAGATAATCCATTAATGCCGGAAGTTGCTGGTCACGGTGGAACTCCAATCTTAGGAATGGATGTTTGGGAGCACGCTTACTATTTAAACTACCAAAACAGAAGACCAGATTATATTGAGGCTTTCTTCAGTGTAATCAACTGGACAGAAGTTGCTAGAAGATTTGCTTTAGAAAAATAAGAAGATAGACTAAAGAACAAAGAAAAAAGACGAGTACCATTGGTGCTCGTCTTTTTTTATTTTACCATTTTCCAAAAAAACTATTGATATCAAAGTAATAATTTACTTCTTCTCCTTTTTCATTAGTTGCTTTCAATAGATCATAGTGTTTATTTCCTTCGCTTAATAAAGCTTGCCCGTTTATTTGACAGCCCGGGCACAATTTTCTCACGATTTGATATTCTTCTGATACACTTTTTACCTTGATTGCATTTTTAATTGAACTTCCATCTTTAATTGAATTAGTGTCGGCAGATTTGGTTGCAGAACAGCTAATAAAGAAAATACTTAGTATAGTGATTGTAAAAATTTTTTTAAGGAATTTCATTCGTTGGGTTTTAATAGTTACAATGCAATATTAAGAATTTTCCAAATTTGTACTAAATAAAAAAGGCGGAATCTCTTCCACCTTTTTTGCCCCAAATCTACCATAAACTTAACCTACTAATGTTATGGTTTTATAAATGTATGGTAGTTATTTTAATTTAAAAAACTTTTTAGATGAATGGCAAATATATCCGATAAAGTGAACGTAATGCATTAAAATCGAAATACTTGAGTTTGTACCAAATAAAAAAGGTGGAATTGCTTCCACCCTTTTTGCCCCAAATCTACCATAAACTTAACCTACTAATGTTATGGTATCTCAAAAGTATTGTAGCTTTTCATTTTTACCAAACAAACAGGATGAACGGCAAAAAAAACCGATGAAATGCACAAATTAACCTTTTTTTAATACTTTTTTAATAAGCTCTGGCGTCTTTCCCTTCGTAGAAGTTCATAAAGGCACGATTTACAACACGGTTACCTCCTGGGGTAGGATAGTCACCTGTAAAGTACCAGTCGCCAAGATTTTTAGGACAAGCTTTGTGTAAATCATCTACAGTCTGGAAGATAATTTTTACTTCAGCATTGATTTCCGGAGAGCTTAACATTTCTGCTATTTTATCTGAAATTTCCTCATCAGTAAATTGATCGTAAATTTCGGTTACGTAATTTACAACATCACGGTCTGGGAAATTTTCCTGCGCTTTACATTTTGCATAAACTTCGTCTACAATATGGTACAGGTTTCTTTCTTTTAATAAAGCAAGTGCTGCTCTAAAAGCAACCAAACCTTCTAATTTAGCCATATCAATTCCGTAACAATCAGGGTAACGAATTTGCGGTGCAGATGAAACAATCACGATACGCTTTGGTTTTAAACGATCCATCATTTTGATGATACTCATTTTTAAAGTCGTACCGCGAACAATACTGTCATCAATGATAACTAAATTATCTTCTGGTTTAATTACGCCATAAGTTACATCGTAAACGTGAGCCACTAAATCGTCACGGCTGCTGTCTTCGGTAATAAAGGTTCTAAGTTTAGCATCTTTAATAGCAACTTTTTCTGTACGTATTTTTACAGCTAAAAGTTCCTGAAGTGATTCTGTAGTTAAGGTATTTCTGTTTTCTAGAATGTAATTATTTTTTCTTTGATTTAAGAAATCCTGAGCGGCCTCAACTAAACCATAAAATGAAGTTTCGGCTGTATTAGGAATATATGAGAAAACAGTGTTATCTGTATCGCTGTCAATTGCTTTAAGAACAGCAGGTAAAATTAATTTACCTAAATCTTTACGCTCTTGGTAGATTTCAGCATCACTTCCTCTTGAGAAATAAATTCTTTCGAATGAACAAGCTTTCTTAACGGTTGGTTCTAAGATTTGATTCATAGAAACTTTTCCGTTTTTCTTGATAATCAAAGCATTTCCCGGATCGATTTCCTGAACGCTTTCAAAAGGTACATTAAATACAGTTTGAATAACCGGTCTTTCAGAAGCCACGACAACTACTTCATCGTCTTGATAAAAGTAAGCCGGACGAATCCCTGCAGGATCTCTAAAAACAAAAGCATCACCATGACCTAATAATCCGGCCATTGCGTAACCACCGTCTAAGTTTTTAGCCGAACGAGCTAGTATTTTGGCAATATCCAAACGCTCAGCAATTACTGGCGAAGCATCTTTTTTAGAGTAACCTTCGGCTTTACAGTCTTGGTATAATTGCATTACTTCTTTATCTAAGAAGTGACCAATTTTTTCCATTACAGTAACGGTGTCAGCCATTTCTTTTGGATGCTGTCCAAGTTCAACCAGATTTTCGAAAAGCTCTTTAACATTTGTCATATTGAAGTTTCCGGCCAAAATCAGGTTACGGTGCATCCAGTTACTTTGACGTAAAAAAGGGTGAACACTTTCGATACTGTTTTTTCCGAAAGTTCCGTAACGAACGTGTCCTAAAAACAATTCTCCAACGTAAGGAATATTTGCTTTTAGTTCTTTCATGTTATCTCCCAGCTCAGGCTGTGCTTTTAACTCTTCGCTGATTCTCTCATTGATTTGTTTAAAAACGTCTTGTATTGGCTGTGAGTGATTAGAACGAACACGGCTAATGTAGCGCTGTCCCGGATCAACATCAAATTTAATACTTGCAAAACCAGCTCCGTCTTGTCCTCGGTTGTGCTGTTTTTCCATCATTAAATACATTTTCTGAATTCCGTAAAATGCAGTTCCGTATTTTTCTTTATAATATTCAAGCGGTTTAAGTAGTCTAACTAAGGCTATACCACATTCGTGTTTTAAAGCGTCGCTCATTGTTTTTTATTTTGTGTGTTGTTGTAAGTTGTGTGTATTAACGTAATAAAAAAAGCCCCGTTTTATCGAGGCTCTTAGGCATTATATTTCTATGTCAAACTGAGTTAACGACTTAAACTGTTGTAATCGAATCGCTACTTCGGCTTTGCTTAATGTTTCCATCCTTTCGGTTCCAAATTTTTCTACGCAGAACGAAGCTAAATTTGAACCGTAAATAATTGCATTTTTCATGTTTCCAAAAGAAATGTTTTCGCTTTGCGCAATAAATCCAGAGAAGCCACCTGCGAAAGTATCTCCGGCTCCTGTTGGATCGAAAACTTCTTCTAATGGTAAAGCTGGTGCAAAGAATACTTCTCTGTTATGGAATAAAAGCGCTCCGTGTTCTCCTTTTTTGATCACCACATATTTTGGTCCCATATCCTGGATTTTGGCAGCCGCTTTTACTAATGAATATTCACCAGAAAGTTGTCTTGCTTCTTCGTCATTGATTGTAATAACATCTACACGTTTAATAACGTCTAGTAATTCTGGAAGAGCGCAGTCCATCCAAAAGTTCATAGTATCTAAAACTACTAATTTTGGTTTTTTCTCCATTTGATCTAAAACACTGCTTTGTACCAACGGATGTAAGTTTCCTAACATCACAACATCAGCATCTTTGTAGTTTTGAGGAACTTTTGGCTGAAAATCAGCCAAAACGTTTAATTCAGTTACAAGAGTGTCTCTTGAATTTAAATCGTTATGGTATAAACCGCTCCAGAAAAAAGTTTTTCCGCCTTTTACAATTTCGATACCAGAGATATCAATATTTTTTGAAGTTAAAAGATCTAAATGTTCTTGAGGAAAATCGTCGCCAACTACAGAAACTATGGCCGATTGTAAGTTAAAAAATGATGCTGATAAACCAATGTACGTTGCAGCACCACCTAATATTTTATCTGTTTTTCCGAAAGGAGTTTCAATCGCGTCGAAAGCAACTGTTCCAACAATCAATAATTTATTCATTTTATGAATTTCGAATTAGGGTGCAAAGATACTCTATAAGTTACAATCTTGCAACGGTTTGTGTTCTCAAAATTTTCTTAAAAAAATGACAACGATTTCGAAGTAAAACTATTGTAAATGAATTGGTTAAAATGTGTTTTTTAGAAAGCTCAAAATAGGTTTTCCAGATTTAAAATGCAATGTTTATTTTGAAAAAAAGCAAGGAATTTTCATTTAAATTTTTATAATCTACAACTCATACTTCTTATCAAAATAATTTTTCAAAACCCCAACCTGAACCAAAACCATAAAAGGCACAACTAAAATAGTGTATAAGAGTGTTTTTGAAAGCTGAATTCCAGAAAATATTCCTGCGATTTTATTAGAATATAATTCTCCTATTTTATCTATTTTCAGGTTGCTTTCTGTTGACGAAAAAAGAGAAATATAAATAAACAAACCAATTACAGCAGCTCCCATAAGCATCCAAACCGATTTAGAAATTAAAGGTTTATATGTTTTGATTTTTTTCTCTTCTAATAATTCGACTTTTGCCATTATTTTTGAAGTAAAATCTATTGAAGGTGACTGTAGATTGTCTTCAGTCATCATTTTTTCAATAAGCTGTTCTAAATTTTTATCGCTCTCTTTCATAACATTCTATTATTTCCGGTTCTAACTGCTGTCTCAAAATTACGGCTAATTTTTGTCTGCTCCTAAATAATTTTACTTTCGCATTGTTTGCCGAAATATTCATAATTTTTCCAATTTCTTCTAAATTTTGATCATCAAAATAAAATAAAGTCAAAAGGAAATTTTCATCATTGGGTAATAAATTTAAACATTTCTGAATTGTATGTTTTCGTTCTTTTTCTTCTAAAGCACTGAGTGCATTGTCCATTGTTTTGATTAAATGCGAAGAAAAATCATCTATTGAAATATTCAAATCATCTTTTTTATTTTTCTTTAATCGATCCAGACAAGTATTATAGGCAATCTTGTAAACCCAGGTCGAAAACTTAGAATCGCCTTTAAATTTATTTATCGAACTGTAAATCTTAATAAAAGTATCTTGTGAAACTTCTTCGGCTTCTTCTCTGTTTTTAACCATTTTGAGAGCCAATGTAAAGATCATATTTTTATAACGATCAACAAGAACGGCAAACGCATTTGTCTCGCCCTGCAAAATTTTATCGATATAATGTTGATCAGTTATTGTACTCATATTATATAGGACGACAGAGTTTCATTTTAGGTTACAAGATTTTTAAATAAATTTTAAATTTTTTAAAAATTCCAAATTTGAATTATACATATATATAGTATAGAACTTTGTCAAAGTTTTAAACTTTGACAAAGCTTTGACATTTATTAAAAGAAATATTAATTCAAAATTAACTGATTATCAGGTGATTTTGGGGTTTAGGATTTGAAATTTGAAAATTTTTTAAAAAAGTTGTAACCTCATTTTAAAAACCCTCGTCATATGGAGTATCAATCAATTAAAAAAAATATAAAATTATGGGACCAGAAATTTTAGTACCACTTAGCTTTTTTGCGATGATCTTTGGGATTGTCTATCTTATTTATTCAACAAGAAACAGAGAGCGTTTAGCTCTTATAGAAAAAGGGGTTGATGCCAGTATTTTTTTACAGGCAAAAGCAAATGGAGTCTCACCATGGAAAATCCTTGTAGTAAATCTAGCATTTTTATTAATAGGTAGTGGTGTTGGAATTTTCCTTGCTTTGGTAATTACAACTTACACTTCTCTTAATGATGGAGCGGTTTACCCTTCAATTATTTTTATAATGGCAGGTATCGGACTTTTGACTGGATTTAAAACTGCAAAAGATTTAGATAAAGAGTAAGTAAGAAATTGAGTTAGTACAAAAAACGCATCAAAATATTTGATGCGTTTTTTTATTCCTTAGATCCAATGGTTTCGTAATAAACATCTACAGAAAGCTTCGGCTGTATTGATGCCATAACGGCGAGTTGATCGCATCGTTCATTTTGCGGATGATTGTTGTGACCTTTAATCCATTTAAAATCGACTTGGTGTTTTCGGTAAACAATTAAAAAACGTTTCCATAAATCTGGATTTTTTTTATCCTTATATCCTTTTTTTTCCCATCCAAAAACCCATTTTTTTTCAATAGAATCTACAACATATTTAGAATCGGATATAACCAGAACTTTCATATTTGGGTTTTTAAGTTTTTCTAATCCTACAATTACAGCCAGAAGTTCCATCCTATTATTAGTAGTTAAGCGAAAACCTTCGTAGAATTCTTTTTTATATGGAGTTCCCACGAGTTCCATAACCACGCCATAACCACCATTGCCGGGATTTCCTTTTGCAGCTCCATCTGTATATATATGTACTTCGTGATTCATTTATTTATTTTAGATTGTAGATTTTAGATTGCAGATTTAATGCTTTGTCTAAAATTGGAAATTGGAATTTAAATTTTGGAATTTTCGTCAAGAATTCTATGAATAATTTCAGGAAAATGTTTTTGTTCCAGTTCATGGATCTTTTCTGCAACAGTTTCAGGAGTGTCCTCATCTGTCAGAGTAACATTGGCTTGAAAAATAATAGCGCCTTCATCATAGTTTTCATTTACATAATGAATAGAAATTCCGGTTTCTTTCTCCTTATTATTTACTATGGCTCTATGTATGTGCATTCCATACATTCCTTTGCCTCCATATTTAGGTAAAAGTGCAGGATGAATGTTGATTATTTTGTTTGGATATTGTTCAATTATGTTTTCTGGAAATTTGAGTAAAAAACCGGCAAGAATGATCAAATCCGGATCGATTTCTTGTATTTTTTGTAGTATGTTTCTTTCTAAAAGTTCGTTTTTTTCGAAGATTTCGACTGGAATTTGATGATTTTTTGCCCTGTCAATAACTTTTGCAGACGCATTATTTGTAAAAACAGAAACGACTCTTGCAATTTGGGTATTCGAAAAATATTTTATAATGTTTTCTGCATTAGTTCCTGATCCTGAGGCAAAAACGATAATTTTTTTCATAAAGTTGTGTGTTTTGAGAGTGCAAAAAACGGAATAAAAAACGAAAATAAATAGCTTTAAAAGACCTTTCTTGAAATTAATTTTATAAATTAGTGTCACATTTATAAACTAAATAGTTGTTTTAAAATAAAGTTTTTTATTTTTGCCAACAAATTAAATTCTAAAATTAAAGATTATGTCAGACATTGCATCAAGAGTAAAAGCGATTATCGTAGACAAATTAGGTGTTGACGAAAACGAAGTTGTAACAGAAGCAAGCTTCACTAATGATTTAGGAGCTGACTCATTAGACACTGTTGAGCTTATTATGGAATTCGAAAAAGAATTTGATATTCAAATTCCAGACGATCAAGCAGAAAACATTGCTACTGTAGGTCAAGCTATTTCTTATATCGAGGAAGCTAAAAAATAATAATACCACACCCGATTTTTAAAAATCCCAATTTTTGAAATTCCAAATTCCAAATTTTGGAATTTATTTTTTGAAACTTGAAATTTGTTAAAAGTCGGGTGTTATTATTTTTTAAAATTTAAATTTCGATTGATTTTCAATCTAAAAGATATATTTATATTGTAATACCCATGGCTCTTAAGTAGCAATACAGTTAAGAAAGCATGGGTTTTATTTGTTTAAAGACACAAAATACATATTTATGGCATTAAGGCGAGTTGTTGTAACAGGATTAGGTGCACTTACTCCTATCGGGAATAATATCCAGGAATATTGGAATGCACTTGTGAATGGAGTTAGCGGAGCCGCTCCTATCACATATTATGATACAGAGAAGCATAAAACGAAATTTGCCTGCGAAGTAAAAAACTTCAATATTGAAGATTACATGGATCGTAAGGAGTCTAGAAGACTAGATAAATTTGCTCAATATGCAATTGCTGCCAGTGATGAGGCGATCAAAGATGCTGGAATTACAAACGATAATGTTGATAAAACAAGAGTTGGTGTTATCTGGGGAGCTGGAATTGGAGGTTTAGAAACTTTTCAGGAAGAAGTAATGTATTATGCAAAAGGTGACGGAACTCCAAAATTTAATCCTTTCTTTATTCCTAAAATGATTGCTGACATTGCTCCTGCGCATATTTCTATGCGTAACGGGTACATGGGACCAAATTATACTACAGTTTCAGCATGTGCATCTTCTGCAAATGCATTAATTGATGCTTTCAACTACATTCGTTTAGGAATGTGTGATGTTATTATATCTGGTGGATCTGAAGCAGCCGTAACTATTGCAGGTATGGGTGGTTTTAGTTCTATGCACGCTTTATCTACAAGAAATGAAAGCCCGGAAACAGCTTCAAGACCTTTTGATGCAACCAGAGATGGTTTTGTTTTAGGAGAAGGAGCAGGAGCTTTAGTTCTTGAAGATTACGAACATGCAAAAGCCAGAGGCGCAAAAATTTACTGTGAAATTGGAGGCGGCGGAATGTCATCTGATGCTTACCACTTAACAGCACCACATCCGGAAGGAATTGGCGTTATTGCAGTAATGAAAAATACGTTGAAAGACGCTGGAATGAATCCAGAAGATGTTGATCATATTAATACTCACGGAACTTCTACTCCGTTAGGAGACGTTGCAGAGTTAAAAGCAATTAGTAATGTTTTTGGTGAGCATGCTAAAAATATCAATATCAATTCAACAAAATCAATGACAGGACATTTACTTGGTGCTGCCGGAGCTATCGAAGCAATTGCTTCTATTTTGGCAATGAAACACAGTATTGTTCCTCCTACAATCAACCATACGGTTGTTGATGAAAACATTGATCCTTCATTGAATTTAACTTTAAACAAACCTCAAAAAAGAGAAGTAAACGTTGCTATGAGTAACACTTTTGGTTTTGGAGGACACAATGCTTGTGTATTGTTTAAAAAATTAGCTGACTAATTTTCGCTTATGAATATTATCAAAAAAATATTTTCTAAATCCCGTTCTCTAGAAGACGGGATTTTTTTTGACACTATTCAGAAAATTCTTGGTTTTCAGCCTATTAATATTGAATTTTATAAAAAAGCCTTTACGCATAGATCGTCAAATAAACTTGACGAAGCCGGACATCCTATCAATTACGAACGTCTTGAATTTTTAGGAGATGCGATGTTAAGCGCCGTTATTGCTGCACATTTATTTAATAAAGCACCAAACGGAGACGAAGGCTATTTGACAAAAATGCGTTCAAAAATCGTAAGCCGTGAACATTTGAATGAACTTGGTAAAGATTTGAATTTAGTACGTTTTGTAGAAAGCAAAGTACCGGTTCAGCATTTTGGCGAAAATATTCACGGTAATATTTTCGAGTCATTAATTGGTGCAATTTATCTGGATAAAGGCTATTCGTATTGTGAGAGATTTATTCAAAAAAGAGTAATTACACCTTATGTCGATATTGCAAGACTGGAAGGAAAAGTAATTAGTTATAAAAGTTTAGTTATCGAATGGTGTCAGAAAGAAAAGAGGATCTTTCATTACGACATTTTTGAAGATAACGGCATTGACGGACAACGATTGTTTGGGGTCAAATTAAGTATAGACGATAAAGTGGTCGCACGAGCGCGGGCAACTTCAAAAAAGAAAGCAGAAGAGAAAGCTTCACAAAGAGCTTATTTTGCATTTCAGGAAAAAATAGATAAGAAATAATTACAAAAATGGTGTAATTTTCTTAATGCTAAATCGTTTTCGTTTATAAATTAACAAAAACAAGCAGATTATAACTATTGATGCTCCGTTAGAAATAGTATATTTACAACTTGATTTTTCATGATATGGCTGTTCATAGATTGGATTTAGACGAATTTGACGAAATTGATTATTATTTAATGGCAATTCATACTTCATTAGAAGATTATAGATTGGCCTATTTTATCAATAAGACCCTTCCTATTAACCTAAGTAAGAGCAAAAACGAGATCCATGCTCAGACTAAAGAAGGCGAGGCAAATTTTTCGAGATTTTATTATTATGATTCTGAGAAAGCTGTTTCATGGAATTTGATTCAGAATAAAAATGAGATCATTTCTGTGAGTACAAATGATTTCCAGAATTTGTTTTCTAATGAAACAAGTGAGGTTTCTACAACAATTCATTTACTTCCTGAATTCAAAAAAGTAGATTTTTTCCTGAAAATCGATAACAGTGAGGAGGCTGTCGATTTTTCAGAAATTCAGCAACAACTAAATTCAATAGAAAGTATTGCGGCAATTTATGCAGTAGATACCAATAAAATAAAATCAAAAAACAATCTAATTTTTTAAAAAAAATGTTGACAAGTAAGAAAACCAAAATTGTTGCTACACTTGGGCCTGCCTGTAGTACAAGAGAGATCATTAAAGATATGATCGATGCAGGGGTGAATGTGTTTAGAATCAATTTTTCGCATGCAGATTACGAAGGAGTAAAAGAAAAAATTAACATCATCAGAGGATTAAACGAAGAGTTTGGTTACACAACAGCAATTCTTGGAGATTTGCAGGGACCAAAACTTAGAGTAGGTGTAATGGAAGAAGGAACAGTAGTAAATGATGGTGATGAAATCACTTTTACAACTGCTGAAGATATTATCGGAACATCAAAAAGAGTGTTCATGAAATATCAGAATTTCCCAAATGATGTGAATCCGGGAGAGCGTATTTTGCTTGATGATGGTAAACTTATTTTCGAAATTGTTTCAACAGATAAAAAAACTGAAGTTGTAGCTAGAGTTATTCAGGGAGGAGAATTAAAATCTAAAAAAGGAGTAAATCTTCCAAACACAAAAATATCTTTACCAGCTTTAACAGAAAAAGATATTGCCGATGCCATCTTCGCAATCGAGCAAAAAGTAGACTGGATCGCACTTTCATTCGTAAAAACACCACGCGATTTACAAGATTTACAAGAATTAATCGCTAAGCATTCAGAATATAAAATTCCAATCGTTGCTAAAATTGAAATGCCGGAAGCTCTTGAGAACATGGATAAAATTGTAGCTTACTGCGATGGTTTAATGGTTGCTCGTGGAGATCTTGGTGTTGAGCTTCCTGCTCACGAAGTTCCATTGGTACAAAAAGATTTAATTCGAAGAGCAAAAACCGCCCGAATTCCGGTTATCGTTGCTACACAAATGATGGAAACAATGATTACAAGTTTAACTCCAACAAGAGCAGAGGTAAACGACGTTGCTAACTCTGTAATGGATGGTGCAGATGCTGTAATGCTTTCTGGAGAAACTGCTACTGGAAATTATCCAGTACAAGTAATTCAAAAAATGGCACAAATTTGTGAAGCTGTTGAGAATTCACCATTAATTCAGGTTCCGCAAAATACGCCGCAAATTAAAACAAAACGTTTTGTTACTAAAACAGTTTGCCACCAAGCAGCTTTATTGGCTAACGAAATCGAAGCAAAAGCAATTTGTACATTAACGAACAGCGGTTATACAGCTTTCCAAATCTCGGCTTGGAGACCATCTTCGGCTCATATTTTAGTATTTACTTCAAACAGAAGAATCTTAACACAATTGAATTTATTATGGGGAGTTAAATCTTTCTATTATGATAATGAAGAAAGTACAGATGACACAGTAACAGATGTAAATAAAATTGCAGTTGAAAAAGGGTATGCTTCAAAAGGAGATTATTTAATTAACCTTGCTGCAATGCCAATTAAAGAAAAAGGAATGGTTAATACTATGAGAGTTTCTGAAATAGAATAGTTTTCTTTTAAGATTACAATATTTAAAAAAATCCATCCGATACCGGGTGGATTTTTTTGTTATATACCTTTAAATAGCTTCAATTTTAATTTTTCAATTATAAAAAATTAAAAGATAAGATTCTTCAGCTTAAAAATGGATGTTGCAAATTATAATTTGAAACATATTGGAGCAAAATAAAACCCTTTTGATGTTGCAAGTTATAATTTGCAACAACGTAAAGCCTTAAAAATAGGATAATTCGGTTTTTTATTACTTAATTTTGAGACACTTAACAAAACGTTAAAAACTTGCTGTTGCAAATCCCCCCATTATCAACAGCAAAAAAGTTCTAAGAAATTGCTTTTAATACAGGTTATTTTTTCTGCATCATTCAAGCAGAAAGTTATAGTTCGATTTCACATAAAAACCCTTATACAAACGAATTATTAATAAATCTTATTACCATGAAACAAAGTAAATTTAGAAATGCCATAGTGCTTTTCGCATTTATCTGCTTCACGATTGTTCAGGTGAAAGCTCAAAAAAAAGTCAACATTTTAGTTCTTTGGGGTGACGACATCGGAACTACCAATATTAGCGCTTATAGCGATGGTGTTATGGGGTATACAACTCCCAATATAGATCGTTTAGCTAACGAAGGATTACGTTTCTTACATTATTATGGAGAACAAAGCTGTACGGCAGGCCGTGCTGCATTTTTAACAGGACAACACGGGCTTCGAACTGGGCTTACAAAAGTAGGATATCCGGGAGCACCAATGGGAATGAGCCAGTTAGATCCGTCTATTGGTGGAATCATGAAAAATTTAGGATATGTAACGGGACAATTTGGTAAAAACCACGTAGGGGATCGCAATGAAAATCTGCCTACTGTAAACGGTTTTGATGAATTCTTTGGAAATCTATACCACTTAAATGCCGAGGAAGAACCAGAATTACCTGATTATCCTAAAGATCCGGCTTATTTCAAAAAATTTGGTCCAAGAGGAGTTTTAAAATGTACCGCAACAAATGTGGATGATGCTACTACCGATCCTCGTTTTGGAAGAGTTGGAAAACAAAAAATAGAAGATACGGGTGCCCTTACTAAAAAGAGAATGGAAACGGTTGATGATGAAACATCTGCTGCAGCAATTGATTTTATAAAAAGACAAAATGCAGCGGGAAAACCGTTCTTTTGCTGGTTCAATGCGACTCGTATGCACCTTCGTACACACGTTAGGGCAGAACATAGAGGGCGATATACGCATGGAGACAGCGAATATATCGACGGTATGATTGAACACGATGAAACTATTGGAAGTATTCTTAAAACATTAGACGATTTAGGAATAGCTGATAATACTATTGTTATTTATTCTACAGACAACGGTCCTCACATGAATACATGGCCTGATGGTGCCATGACACCGTATCGCTCAGAAAAAAATACAAACTGGGAAGGGGCTTTCCGTGTGCCATGTATAGTTCGCTGGCCGGGTGTAATTAAACCGGGAACTATAACTACTGAGTTAATGAGCCATAACGATTGGATGCCAACTCTGGCTTCAATTGCAGGAGAACCAGATTTAGTAAATAAACTTTTGAAAGGATATAATGCAAACGGAAAAACTTATAAAGTGCATCTTGATGGTTATGATCAAAGTAATTTTTTACGTGGAAAATCTGCAAAAAGTGCCAGAGATAAATTCTTTTATACTGATGATGACGGCCTTTTGGTAGGTTTAAGAGAAGGAGACTATAAGTATGTTTTTGCAGAGCAGCGTCTAGCTGGTACACTTGGAGTTTGGGCAGAACCATTTACTAAGCTTCGTCTTCAAAAAATATTCAATTTGTATCAGGATCCTTTTGAAAGGGCCGACTTTACTTCAAATACTTACTGGGATTGGGTAATGAATCATGTACCGGCAGTTTATGGAGCTATTTATGAGGTAGGAGTATTTGCTGAAACATTTAAGGAATATCCGCCAAGATCAATCCCGCCAAGCTTCTCTGCTTATACTATAATGGAAGAAGCAATGAGAGATATTAAAGCACAAAAATATATTGAGAAAAATGTGCTTGCCTAAAGTTAAAGAGGAAGAAGAGGCAGCTTCAAAAAAGAAAAAATAAATAATGATAACGAGATTCAGATTTAAGAATCTGAATCTCGTTAATAAAAGAAAAAAGTATGCGTAAAAGAATAATTTTTATACCGCTATTGCTTTTGTTTTTTTTCTCTTGTAAAAAATCGGATACTTTAACTGCGCCTACAGAGAATAAGCAAACAGAGAATAGTATAACCGGCGATCCTTTGCCAAGCTGGAATAACGGACCTCTAAAGGAAGATATAATTGCTTATGTCGAAAAAGTAACCAAAAAAGGAAGCCCGGATTTTATTCCTACAGAAAATAGAATCGCAACTTTTGACAATGATGGAACACTTTGGGCTGAAAAACCTTATGTTCAGGAATTATTTGCTTTTTATCGGGTAAAAAAAATGGTTGAAGCAAATCCGTCTTTGGCACAAAAACAACCTTTTAAAGCCGTAATCGAAAAAGATAAAAGCTATTTTGAAAAAGGAGGCGATAAAGCACTTATACAGCTTGTAGGTGCAACCCATACAGGTATGACCGAAGATGAATTTGAAACATCAGTCAATACATTTTTTAAGGATGCAAAATATCCCGGCAAAAATGTTCCGGTAAAGCAAATACGATATCAGCCGCAACTGGAATTATTGAATTATTTACGGGCAAATGGATTTAAAACTTATATCGTAACCGGCGGGACAATAGAAGTAGTGCGAGCTATATCTCAGGATTTTTACGGAATTCCAAAAGACCAGGTAGTAGGTACTTCTTTTAAATATAAATACGATGATGCTAAAAATGCAGTACAGAGAGAACCCGCTCTAGATCATTTTAATGACAAAGAAGGAAAACCTGTTGGTATACAATTACATATTGGCCAGCGTCCGGTTTTTGCCTGTGGAAATGAAGGAGGAGCAGGCGATATTGCCATGCTTAAATATTCGCAGGGAAATAAATATCCATCATTTCAATTACTGGTAAATCATAACGATTCGATTAGAGAATACAGTTATCAGGAAAAAGATAATTTGTCCTTAAGTACAGCCGCAAAAAATAAGTGGCATGTGGTAAGCATTAAAGACGACTGGAAAAAAGTTTTTGCAGATAAATAATTTGAATTAGTTAGGATCTAAAATGAAGCAACTCTTCTAAAAAAGAGCTGTTTCATTTGGATTTTAGAGTCGATTAAAAATCTTTAGAAGGAATAATTATGAAACGAATTAAAGGCAGTATTATCGATAAATTAATTTTTAGTGCAGCTTTTTTGATGCTGTCATTCACGGTTATTGCACAAGAATCGGATTCAAAACCGGGAAACAGTGCACAGGAACTTGCAGATAAATTAGCAAATCCAGTGGCGAGTTTAATTAGTGTACCGCTTCAAAATAATATAAATTATGGAATTGGTCCTTACAACGGAGTCAAGTATACTGTCAACATACAGCCGGTAATTCCTTTTAAATTATCAGATAATTTAAATTTAATCACACGTTATATCCTTCCGGTTGTAGACCAAAGAAACATAACAGGACTTAATACACATGAATTTGGTTTAAGTGATGCTACCGTAACAGCTTTTTTTGCTCCCAAAAGTAAGAAACTGATCTATGGAATTGGTCCGGCATTTTTGGTTCCAACTGCCACAGAAAAGGTTTTAGGAACAGAAAAATTTGGAGTTGGTCCAAGCGCATTGATAATGCATCAGGCAAATGGACTTTCGGTTGGTTTTATAGCCAACCAAATTTGGTCGGTTGCAGGAAATGAGGATCGGGCAGATTTTAATCAGTTTTACACACAAATATTTCTATCCTACAGTTATAAAAGCGGAGCCAGTTTAGGTATCAATTCAGAGATAACACAAAACTGGGAAGGTAATATAACATTAATATCCCTAAATCCTTCTATTGGCGGAATTACAAAATTTGGTTCTCAGGTCGTTCAATTTTCAGTACAGCCGCTAATTCCAATTGTTGGACATCAGGCAATAAAACCAGACTGGGGTTTAAGAGCGGTTGTAGCTTTTGTGTTTCCGGGTTCATAATTTAAAGTCATTTTATGATCGAAAAATCAGCAGATAAAACAGAAATTTCGTTTGATCCGTCAGCATCAAAAGCAGAACGTTATGAAAAAGGTGCGGCGATTAGAAAAATTGTGCCGCGTTCGTCGCATCAGGAATGGACAGCATCTGAAGATCGCAAAGATCCAATCGATATTTTAATAAAAACAAGTGTTGGAAGAATTGAAAGTCTGCTGCCTATTCGATACAGAAGAATGATGGAATCACCATTTGCTTTTTTCCGTGGAGCGGCGGCAATTATGGCTGCAGATTTAGAACATACGCCAAATACAGGAATCAATTTACAGCTTTGCGGAGATTGTCATTTAATGAATTTTGGAGGTTTTGCCACGCCGGAGCGCAAATTGGTTTTTGATATTAATGATTTTGATGAAACTTTTCAGGGACCGTGGGAATGGGATGTAAAAAGGCTCGCCGCAAGTTTTGCAATTGCCGGCCGATGGAGAAAGTTCTCTAACAAAAGCTGTAAAGAATTTGCATGGAACGTTGCTGACAGTTATAAAAGACATATGCTGGATTACAGTAAATTATCGGCACTCCAGATTTGGTATGCCGATATTGATCTGGCTGAACTTATCGAATTTGGAAAAGATGAAGACATAAAAGAATTTCATCAAAAAAGAATAAAAAAAGCTTTGGAATATACAGCGCATGAAAAAGAATTTGCAAAAATGACGTATCAGGATGGTACCCGGGCAAGAATAAAAGATGAACCGCCTTTAATTTATCATCTTTCAGGAGATGAAGAGAATTATACCTTAAAAGAAGCAAAACTTGTTCATAAAAAATATTTAGAATCTCTTTCAGAAGAAAAGCAAATTTTATTAAACAGATATTCGATGCATGATTTTGTAATGAAAGTGGTAGGCGTAGGAAGTGTTGGAACACTTTGCGGGATTTGTTTATTAATGTCTGCAACCGGAGAACCTATTTTTCTGCAGTTTAAAGAAGCAAGAAAAAGCGTGCTAGAAGAACATGTAAAAATTAAAGGAAAATACAAACATCAGGGCGAGCGAATTGTTATGGGGCAAAAGCTAATGCAGTCAGCTTCAGATATGTTTTTGGGATGGACAGATGGTGAAGGAGGAAGATATTTTTATATCCGTCAGCTTCGCGATGCAAAAGTAAAGCCCGTTCTTGAAATTATGAAAGAAGAAAATATGACAGATTATGCCAAAGCCTGCGGATGGGCACTTGCGAGAGCTCATGCACGTTCAGGAGACCCTTCGATATTATCTGGATATATAGGAGATAGTAACGAATTTGCAGATGCGATTTCGAAATTTTCAATTTTATATGCCGATCAAAATGAATCAGATTACAACAAAATGACTATGGCTGTTAAAGAAGGCAGAATTCCGATAGCAGCAGAAATATAATTTTCATTAACAAAAAAAATGCAAACACGAATAAATGGTTTATTCTGTTATTAAAATATGTTAAAATTAAATAAGTAAGAATTTTATGCCGTTTATTATGTTAATTAAATAAAATGATTTATCTTTGAATTGTATCTAAATGCCTGTAATATAGTTATTTGTGTTTTCCCCGCACATCAGTCGAAGCCCTTTACGATTCATTCAAGATTTTTCAGAATTAAAAATTTCGAGTTAAGCTAATTAATCATTAATTTAAATTCTATAAGATGAATATTAAAAGAACAAATCTTCGCATACTCCCAATATTAGTTTTGGGTTTAATTTACAGCTGTTCTCCAACAGTAAAAGTAACAACAGATTATGATCATTCTGCCAATTTTAGTGAATATAAAACCTTTGCCGTTTACGATTTAAAAGCACAGGAAGGTCAGGTAAATCAATTAAATGTAGATCGTGTTACAAAAGCAATTCGTGCAGAAATGATCGCAAAAGGATTTACAGAAAGCTCTAATCCGGATTTAAAAGTAAACGCAGTTTCTATATTAAAAAATAAAACTCAAGTTACGGCCGATTCTAATTTTTATGGTTATGGCGGAATGTATCGCCCTTACGGATATTGGGGCGGCGGTGCCATGATGGGCGGAGCCAATACGACATTTAATACGTATGATTATGTCGATGGCTCATTAATTATTGATATCGTTTCTATAAAAACACAAAAGTTAGTCTGGCAGGGAATTGGAAATGCCCAAATCGACAGCAAACCAGACAATCCTGAGGAATTTATAAATAGTTCTATCAAAAAAATCTTAGAAGGATTTCCTCCGGGAGCAGTTAAAAAATAATCTAAAAGTTTTATAGGGAAGACTGTGCTTTTCTCACCCGAAAAGTACAGCTTCTGTTAAAATTTCATTTTACATTTTCTTTTGAAGTAATTTAAAAGAAATGAGGTTTCTACTTTTTATAATCAAGCCAGGAATTATGATCGATATAGTACTTTCACTTTTCTTTTTTATAGCGACAATTGTAGGTTTTGCTACTTCATTTATGGTTCTTTTTTCAAAGAAAAACTATTCTAAAAGTTTCTTCTTAGGACTGTTTTTGTTTAGCCTTGCTGTTGTAAGCATCTATAATTTTTACTTATCGGCCAATGTTTTTAAAGATTTCCCTGATTTGTTTATGATCACCAAATCGTTTATTTTTTTATCGGCTCCTTGTGCATTTTTGTATGTTCGAAGTGTTTTGTTTCCTAACTCAGCCTTTAAAAAATTCGACTGGTTTCATTTTCTTCCATTTTTAATCTATTTTTCGCTGACCATTGTAGTATGGATTGGTAATTACACTGATTTTTATTTCATAGATTACCTTTCGCAAAAAATAAAAAGTCCTTTCTCAATGTTAAGTCTTAGTGTATGGCTCATATATGCTTTCTGCCAGACTATGATGATCTTAAATTATGACATAAAAAGATTTAAAGAAAATAATCATTTAAACCGTGTAAAAATTTTAAGCTGGATAAGAGTTTATAATCTTACGGTGTTGTTTTTATTCTCTACACTTTTTGTTCATTTCTTTTTAATAAACAACAATGTCGATAACATAGATTATTCATGTTACATTCTTATTTCTTCCGTATTAGTTTTTACGGTAGGATGGCTGTATTTTAAACCACAGATTTTTTATGATGCAAACGAAATCGAAATGTATGATTTGGCCGCAGATGATTTAATATCTTTTTCTGCACAGGAAGCAAAAAATTCACTTCCGATAGTTAAGGAATTAACTCCCGAAAAAAGAAAATTATATCTGGCTAAATTAGACAGCATTTTTGCCTCAAAAAAACTCTTTTTAAAGAAAGATCTGGTAATTCGTGATATTTCAGAAGAAACCGGAATTACGGTAAACAACCTTTCTAATCTGATTAATTCAGAGTTTAACCTGCATTTTCAGGATTATATCAATCTAAAAAGAATCGAATATTTTAAAGAAAAAATAAACGATTCAGACTGGAAAGATCTTTCGTTAGAAGGAATGGCGTGGGCGTCAGGTTTTAAATCCAGAACAACTTGTTTTAGAGCTTTTATAAAACATACCGGAAAATCTCCTTCAGAATACTTCAGAATAATCAGGATCAGCCCTGAAAAAAACAATTCCTATTTCTTTAAACAATCAACAAATTGAAAAAATAGTTTGTAAAGGTTGATTACAAAGTCTAATTAATTTAAAGAAGAAACCATGAAAATGAAATTAAAACAAAGACCAGCAATAAAATCAGCGTTTACAATATTATTCCTTTCCGTTTGTTTTTTAGGAAATGCACAGCTCAAAGGCGGGCATATTTTAGGGGCAATGGGATTACAATCCGGGACACAAGCGCCGGCAAATGCTTTAAGTGTTTATATACCAGCTTATTTATATGATGCCGGTTCATTGAGAGATGCCAACGGAAACGAATCAGCAAATCCTGATTTAACCATGTTTTTAACGGGAATTGGAGCCAATTATGTAAGCAGTTTTAAAATATTGGGAGCCAATTACGGAGCGACACTTTTAGTAGCTTTTGCCTCAAACACAATTCAGGGAAATACCATTGATTCAAAAAACTCACTTGCATTTACAGACATGTATTTTCAGCCAGTTCAATTGGGCTGGCATGAAAAAAGAGCCGATTTTGTGTTTAGTTATCAATTATATCTTCCCACCGGAAAATTTACCGCAGGAGCTTCAGACAATGCAGGATTAGGAATGCTTATGAATGAATTTTCAGCTGGAACAACTTTGTTTTTTAATGATAAAAAAACGTTTCATTTTTCTGTTTTGGCATCTTATGAAATAAACGGAAAAAAGAAAGATACAGATATAAAAACTGGAGACATTTTGAGTCTTGATGGCGGTTTAGGAAAAACTTTTTACATGCTAAATGCCGAAAAAACCGCACCAACAGGAATTTTAAATGCTGGTATAATTTATTATTTACAATATAAAGTGTCAAATGATAAAATCCCGATAGGTAATTTTGTACTTGAACCAGACAAAGACAGAATTGCTGCTGTGGGTGCTGAGGTAAACTATTTTCATATTGGCTGTAAAACTTCTGCAGGACTTCGATGGCTTCCGGAATTTGGTGCTCACAATCGTTTTCAGGGAAACACTTTTTTCCTTACTCTGGCACATGTGTTTAGTTTAGCAAAAGAAAAGAAAGAATAATGATAAAGGATTGAATGTGTTTTAAGAGATAAATAAATTTTAAAATTTGATTTAAATGAGAAATACAGATTCAGATTCTTCATTAAAAAACAGAAAACTTTTTGAGAAGTTAGTTTTCATTTTTGCATTTTGTCTTTTTTCTTTACAAGCAATAACGGCACAAAAACCTCATATTAGTGTAAAAGATTCTCTCGATGGAGCATTCGACTTAAGTGATTATATTATTTATGCACATGGTTTTATTGTGGTTCCAACCATTATTACAGAGCCTGCTTTGGGAAATATTGGAGGCGCACTTGTACCTGTATTTCTAAAAAAACGACCGCCGGTTATTGATGAAAACGGCAAAAAACGTTTCATAAATCCGGATATAACAGGAGGACTCGGAATGTATACCGGAAACAAAAGCTGGATGGTAGGTGCATTTCGATCAGCAACTTTGGTCAAACCTAGAATTTTATATCGCGTAATGGCCGGATATGGCGATATGAATTTATCTTTTTATGAAAACAATCTGCCAAACGTACCCGATCAGGAATTTAAACTCAACTTCAAATCGACTGTTTTTTATACCCAATGGTTAAAACAATTTAGAAATGCAAAATGGAGCGCAGGGCCGCAATATTTCTTTATAAATTCTAAAATAAACCTTCCGGATATTAACCTTCCCCCGCCGTTTGTAAAACCTGGCGATATAAAAAGTACAGTGAGCCAGTTTGGAGGGGCGATTCAGTTTGACGGACGCGACAATATTTTTACACCAGATAAAGGAATCAGGCTTCAGTCAGATTTCTTTTGGTCAGATGATGCAATAGGGAGCGATTATGATGCCTGGCGCGTCAATTTATCAGCAATAGGATTTTATCCATTAACAGAAAAATTAATTGGCGGGCTTAGGGTAGAAGGAGAGCAGGCGTTTGGGAGTCCGCCTTTTTATCTAAGGCCGGGGATTAACCTTCGAGGGATTCCGGCAGCAAGATATCAGGGAAAAACCAGTATTGTTACCGAAGCCGAATTACGTTGGGATTTGTATCGAAGATGGAGCCTTATGGGCTACGGAGGTCTCGCAAGTGCTTTTAACGACTGGGATCAGGCTTTTGCCAAACCGGTTGTGTACAGTTACGGAACGGGTTTTAGATATTTAATAGCACGAAAATTCAAACTCCGAATGGGAATTGATGTTGCCAGAGGAAATGAAGATTGGGCGTATTATATTGTTTTTGGAAGTAATTGGCTTAGATAATTGTTAATTGTTAATTGTTAATTGTTAATGGTGAATTGTTAATGGTGAATTGTGAGTTGTTAATTGTGAAATGTAAAATTCCCAATAATTATTTATCGGGAACTCAAATATAATTCGTGAATTTGTGGCAGAAAAAAATTATTTCTTCCAATACGGTTTAATAATTTTATTTTCCTTTCGGCTTAAAGCCAATAATATAATAGAAGCTGCAGAGCAAAATATAACTGCCTGAACAGAACCTTCGGGACCAAAATCTCCTCCGGTAATAAATTCAGAACCCTGAATTTTAGAAATCAGTAAGCTGTTTGTTTTGGCGTTTCCGGATGTGATGGCGCCGAAAATTCCCGATTGCATAAAATTCCACGCAAAGTGAATCGCGATTGGGAACCATAAATTTCTGGTATAAATAAAAGCAGCGCCTAATAATAATCCGGCTTCAATAGTAATACATAATGCAGAAAGTAAAGTACTATGTTCGTTTACCAAATGCAGAGCGCCAAAAATAAGTGCCGAAATTATTAAGGCAAAATAACTTCCCAGTTTTTCTTCCATAATTCTAAAAAGGATTCCGCGAACCAAAATCTCCTCGATAATTGCCGCGGTAAAAGCAATTGTAAGCGGAATAATGATAAACGAAAACGGATTTACAGAAAGAATTTCATAATCGCCATTAAGGTAAATTACCAAAATTGTAAGCGATTGTAAAACTACACCAATTAAAATTCCAATGATTAAATTTCTGGCAAGTCCTTTTACAGCTAATTCTGTTATGGTTCTTTTTTCATAATATTTAAAAAAGTCAATATAACTTATTAAAGCTAAACCACACACAATAATTCCTTTTATAAGATTTCTATAATCTTTGTCTAGAGAAGTTTGCAGTAATAATTTCCCCGCAAAGAACTGCCCAATATTAATTATTAAAAGACAAGCAATTAATCCTAAAATAATTTTGGTTAATGGGAAATTGAATATTTTTTGTTTTGTGGTAAGCGTTTCCATTTTGGTTTGGTTTATTAATTTGAAGCAAAAGTAAATCAGGCCGAAAACAAAAAATAGAATGAAATTTGCCTCTTTACAATTTTTGAAATTGTTTGGGCAGAAATCCAGTTTGGTTTTTAAACGTTCTGATGAAATGACTCTGATCTGCAAATCCGCATTCGAGGGCGATTTCGGTTAAATTACTTTCGTGCGTTTGTATCAGTGAAAGCGAACGATTAATTTTAATTCTCCGCATATATTCTCCCAAAGTACAGCCAAAATATTTCGGAAAATGTTTTGAAATCGTAATGGGATTTAAGTTTAAAACCGTCGCTAAATCCTGCAAATTCGGGTTTTCGTTCCAACAATCGTTCAGTAATTCCTGTAAACTTTTGACCCAAAATGGACTTTTTTCAAATCGTTCCAAATGATTTTGAGCATTCGAAATCTGCGAAAAAAGCATCGTAATCGTATCGGCAGAAAAAGCATCAGCGGTAAGCGTTTCCTTGAAAATCTTCAGAATAAGAAATTTGGTAAATGCCGAATTTTGAATCGATTTTTCGAGTACAGCTTCAGACATTTGAAGTTCTTTCAGCAGGTTTTCTTCAATTTCAATATTAATATTTCGGGAAGGAAAAAGTGTATTTTGGTTTAAATGAAGTTCATCACTATGATAAAATAATAACGAACCGGAACCGACTGTTTCGCTGAAATTTTTTCTTTTTTCAGTAGTTCCGCCTTTCAGGAAAAGCGTTATGTGTGCGTTATTGTGCGAATGCCAGCCTTCGTAAACCTTATTTTGGTATTCGGTTTCGACAACCGCAATTCCGTTTGAAGTTGTAAAAATGTTTTTAGTATTACCTAAATATTGCTCTTTTTCGAGTTCGTACATTTTCGGTTTTGTTGCGTGGCATTTATGGAACCAAAATACTATTTATTTGCATATAAAATCAAAAAAGATTTGATTGTAAACAGATTATGTTTTTATATAGTTTGTAAGGTTTTGAGGATTAATAAAAACATTGTATAAACATTAACTGTTAAATAATAGTTTATTTACCGAATATTTAATTTTTTTGTAACAAAAATATAATACAGGCTACAAATAAGTAACTATTTAAATCTTTTGATTATGTATAAAAATACGATGAAATCAGTTTTCGCGGCATCTGCATTTTTAGTGGGTGTAAGCGGCTGTTTTGCGCAGGACATTTTGGTAAATTCCTTAAAGCTAAATGCGAGTGATAAAAGTAAAGAAGCTTTTAAATTCACCGAAGTAGTTAACTTAGGAACAACGTCGATTAAAAACCAGGGTTCATCCGGAACTTGCTGGAGTTATGCATCAAACTCATTTTTAGAGTCAGAAATGATTCGTTTAGGAAAACAGCCTGTTGAACTTTCTCAGGTATTTTCGGCAAGAAATGTGTATGTTGACAAAGGTGTAAATTATGTTCGTATGCACGGCGCAATCACTTTAGGTGACGGAGGTTCGCTGCACGACGTAATTAATATGTACAAAAAATACGGAACCGTACCAAGAGAAGTTTACACAGGTTTGAACTACGGAACGGATAAAAATAAATTTGCCGAAATGTCTGCTCTTATCGAAGGTGTTTTGGCTGCGGTGGTTAAAAATCCAAACGGAGAGTTAACTCCAAACTGGCAAAAAGCGTATGCTGCCGTTATCGATTCTTATTTAGGAAAAGTGCCGGATAACTTCAATTACAAAGGAAAAAATTATACGCCGCAGTCTTTTGCAAAAGAAGTGGTAGGAATTAATCCTGACGAATATGTAGAAATGTCTTCGTTTACAACGGCTCCATATTACCAAAAAACAACTTTAATGGTACCAGATAACTGGTCATTAGATCAGGTTTACAACGTAAAAGTAAACGACATGACCGATATTATCGACAATGCATTGAAAAAAGGTTATACAGTGGCTTGGGCGACAGACGTAAGCGAGAAAAGCTTTAGCTGGAAAAACGGTGTGGCATACGTACCAACAAAGAAATTTGACGACATGACTGCCGAAGAAAAAGCAGATATGTTTAACGGACCAAAAGCTGAACCGGAAATTACTCCAGAAATGCGTCAGGCAGCGTTTGACAGCTACACCACTACAGACGACCACGGAATGCATATTATTGGTCTTGCAAAAGATCAAACCGGAAAAGAATACTATATCGTAAAAAATTCCTGGGGAGAAACAAACGACTACAAAGGTTTCTTATTTGTAACCAAAAATTTCGTGAAATATAAAACAACTGCCTTAATGGTAAACAAAGGCGGAATTCCTGCTGAAATTGCTAAGAAATTAGGGGTTTAAGAAGTTTTAGGTTTTTAATGAAAATAGAAAAGCGCTGTGATCTTTGGATTGCGGCGCTTTTTTTTTGAGTTATAATGAGTTGAAAAATTAAAACGCAAGGTATACGAAATTGAATGAGAATTTATAAATAATAACTTTTCTAGCATTGACAAGATGATTAAAAAAAATGAGCTTAAAGGATTACTGATGATTTCGATCATGCTTCTTAATATTTTCAATATTAATTGCAAAATGAATTAATTTAATTCATACCTTAAAGCTTAAAAATCTTACAATATAAACAGTTACAAATCAAAAAATTATAAGAGTTAAGTTGATTGTTTACTATTGAAATTCTAGTTGATTTATTGTTTGTATAATTTAATAAATTATGCTTTTTTAATGAGTAATTTTTAAATTGAAATTAAGTTTTCTTAAATATTAATGCACTGTTTCAAGTAAATTAATATATTAGTAGCGAAAAATATTTAATTTGTACCTTTGCAAAAGTTTAAATCGAAGTTAATTTTGATTTAATATATTTATATATAGTATTAATATAGTTATATTTATAAAAAAAATATGTTTGGATTTCCTAATGTAGACCATTCAATTAAAGAGACTTTTACACGTAATTTTTTAAGAACAGTTACTATTCAGTTTAGATTTGAAGAAAATAATGTTATATGCGATAATAAGGGTCAAATTTTAACTGAATTTGCAGAGAAGTATCCTAGAATGCATGATAATGTTTCAAAAAATTACGAAATTCAGTTTCAACATGAAACCCCAATTGTAAATACAACTAGAGGGCAAGGATTTTCTCTTAAATCTAACGATGGAAATAAAACAATTATTTTTACCCCTACTTCAATAGATATCAATATTAATGGCTTAGGATATAAAAACTTCGCAGATATTCAAAACTTTGAAATAAATAAGATAAAAAATCTATTGATTTCATTTAATATTTTGAATGTAACAAGAATTGCAATTAGAAAAATTAATATAATCGGAATAAAAATACCTGAAAATACAAGCTTAACTCAGATAGCAAAAGATTTATTAAACGAAAGGATTGCTTATAGTTTAGATACATACCCGATGGAAGAATTTATCCAACAAAATGTCAATAGCGTTAATTACGTAAAGGACAAAGATGGATTAAATTTAAAATCAGGATTAACAGTTCAGCCTAACAGCGCAAATGTAAACCCTAACTTAGGACATTTAATTTGTGATATTGATAGATATAACGCAGAAAACATCAATTGTGAAAATCTTTCAGAGATATTTAGAAAATTAAATGAAGAAATTTTTGATATTTTTATATGGTTCTTAAATAGTAAATCGGTAAAAATCTTAAACAATGAATGAATATATAAGTGAATATATTATAGAGGACATGAATTACAGTCGAGAGGATATTTGTGAGCTCTTGGAAACTAAAAATAATGGATATGGCGCACTTGCAGGAGCCTACTCGACAGCTTTAGTGTTTGGGGTATGCAATGTTGCTAACGCTTCGATTGTAAAAGAAATTTCTAAAGTTGATATTAAGCCTAATATTGAAAATGTTATTAACGAACAAAGTGTTTTTTCTTTGGAGGATTATGAAAATGTATTTTTAATGGATAATTATCTTCTAAATAATGAAGTATTAAATAATAGAAAAAAGAAAGAGATTATAGAATCAATCTTATCATTTAAGTCTTTACAAGAAAGTTGGGATGGCTATGGAGCATTTCCTTTACAAGTGAAAAGTGCTGCAAATGCTATTGACTTTTTAGAAGTTTTGGATTTAAGTTCTGAATTCTTTCCACCTACTGATATATTTCCAAATCCAACTGGAACAGCTAGTTTAATTTGGGAAAATGATCTTGAAGAAAGACTATCTTTAGAAATTGGGAATAACGCAATATCTTACTATACTAAATTTAATGGTAGTGAGGTAGAGTTTTTTAATGATGTAGAAATTAACGAATTAACTATTGGAAGTATTATTAGAAAAATTCAAGCTCTTTATTAAATCAGTTCCTAAAGAAATTAAAGAGGATGAAAAAATTGTAAAAGTGGTTTTTAATCCTCTTAATATAAATGCTAAAGGAAATGTAAAGCCCAATGCATATAGGGTAAAGACAGATGACTTGTCGGTTAATAGGCTTAGTTACACGACATTAAACTATTGTAAACGCCAAGGAGTTCGTTTAGACAAAAACTCTAAGCCAGCTATTAAAGAAAAAAATTTCTATGGAATAGCATTATTGTTTGTTAATGAAATAAGAAATCACGCAAAGATTTATTACAAGCCTATATTATGGCCGATTAGAGATATAAATAAAGCACATGCGGAAATTCAAGTTGGGTATAGTACATTATTAAGTGCTGGTCAAGTAAGTAGTGCTCAATATAATTATGCTACTGAAGAGCTTGCAAAAATGGCTAGGCTTTATATTGATGAAACGAATAATCTAAAAATGTGGAAGTCAGATAATGCAACAGAAATTTTAAATCTTAAACAATAAAATTTATGCAAACATTATAATTAATAAATATGTATTAACTTTTATTAGGTACGGTTAAGGTATATTTCCTTTTACTCATTGTTACAAAAAGAATATCCATATTTGGGACTTATTTAAAGCGATTTAATACTACTCATGAATAACTATTGCTAAAACTAATAGCAATAGTTATTTAGCAAAAAGGTCTATTATTTCTTTTGATAGATTTTAAAAAAGAAATTCTACTTTCCTTCCAACAACTTCTCCAAATACTCAACCTTATCTTTCTCAGCCTGAACCAAACGCTCATAAAGTTCCACAACTTTATCAAGAGGATTAAAAGAGCAATTATGATTTACAGTTGGTCCACTATGAACAACAGAACCTTCGTAGTTATTTTGAATGTTATTTAAAATAGCTTCTTCAGAGAAATTTTTAATTCCTTCAACAGACACGCCCAAAGCTTCGGCAATTGCTTTCAGTTTTTCCTCGTCAATAGTTTCGCTGTTTTCAATAGCAGAAATAGTCTGCTGGTTTGTGCCTAAAGCCTGCGCCAAAGCTTCCTGCTTCATATCACGAAGTTCACGAATGCGGCTTATTTTTCGCCCTATATGATTTGGTTTTGTTAGTGTGCTCATAATTCAAAGATATTTAAAATTCCTGAAAAAAGTATTTTGTCTGTAAAATACAAGTTTTGTTTTGTGCGATACAATTTTGGTTTTTCGGGATAACACAAAAATACAATTTTTCGCACAGCAAAAGATCAAAAACCATAATTATAAAAACTACAAATTGTTGGGCAAAAAGCAAAACGCACACTTAATCGTTTTTATAAGTACTTCATAGTTAAAGTAATGTATAAGTGTCACGAAATCAGTAGCTTTATATAGTGTTTTATGGAGTATTAACTTTAATTACATTACTTATGAAAACATATTTACGACATTTTGCTCTTGCGGCTTTGTTTTCTATAAATAGTTTTGCCCAGCAGACTAATTATTTGGTTGCCAATGCAGACACTCGCAGAGCGCCCTTTAAATTTGACAACAAACCAGACGACGATCGTGTTATAGAATCGTATTTGGTTGTTGAGGTTATCAATATGCCTTTTGGAAAAAGAACTACCAAATACGAAGTTTCAAAACTTGACATGGTTTATACTAACGATCTTGGCCCGAATAATACCAGAACGGTAACCCCAATTTATAAAAAACCAAGAGCCCGATTAACAAATACAATTATGGCTTCAAAAGATATGGCAGATGCGAATGTAGAAACCGTTAAACCAGTCGATGTTGAGGTTACCAAACCGGCCTATTCGGAAAAGTTCGTAAAAGTAGATATTGTAGACACCTACGCTAATGTTTTAGATAAAGGATACAAATCTGTAGAAATGCTTAAAAAAGTGGCTGACAAGTATTATTTTGAAGACAATCTGGAAGAAGCTGTCAAATACTATTCTGAGTTATATGATTTGGATAAAAACTTAGAAACCGTTTACTACTTTAGATATGGACAATCATTAAAAGCAATCAACGAAACAGGAAAAGCAGAAGAAATGATGAAAATTTTTGAGAGTAAAAACGTGAACCAATAAATGCATGAAAGCATAAAATAGGCAAGCAATTAAACCATAAAAAACTTAATAGGATTTATAAACATAGCCCACGATTTCAACCGCGAAAATGCAATTTTTGGGTAATACATTTTTTATAATTTGTGTCGCGTTTATCGTGGTTGAAACCACGAGCTATGTTTGAAATATGATTGAATTGCTGGAAGAAAATTTATTCTTTTCAAGGTATAATCTTGATTATGTTTGGAATCAAGTTATTTAAATAATCGGGTAATTTGTTTAAAGAAGAAATTTTTCCAGATTCGATAGATAAAACATGGGAAGGATGATTTAAATGTTTTGAAGAATCGTATAAATCTACGTAATCAAAATAATCAAAAAATGTATTCAGATTGTTATACCCATCATAATAGCGTTTTTCTATTTCATTTTCCGGAACATAATGTCCGCCATTTTCTACACGAATTGCGACCCTTTTTTTAGCTTCTTGAATGGAATCAAGACACAGAAATATTAGCTGCAAATCATACCCGTTACTTTTAAATATGTCGGGCCAATGGAGAGGAGTAGAATTGAAGTTGGTTTCGTAACAAAAACTAGATTTATTTTTAATTGCGTTTTTAATTTGTTTTTCTAATTCATTAAAAGCCATTTGATGAGCCATCATTTCCTTTATGTCTGAATCAATTAAGGAATTGTAAAACTTTAAAAATTGAAAATCGTAATCAAAAGGGGTGAAATTGTCAGGCGAAAGTGCTTTTGAAAAAGTTGATTTTCCAGATCCATTGCATCCTGCTATAACAAGTAAAATGGGTTTAGACATTTTTGAACTGAGGAGCTATGGGTGGTTTTCTTTGGTCTTTACCTAATGCTATGTTTCTTTCATAAACGGCTACTTGTTGCTTAACAATAGGCATAACTTTTTCCATTTGCTTTAAAGCAAACTTAACTCTTTCAGTTGTATTTGATATGTCTTTCATAGTTTTACAAATTTACAAAAAATATAAATAAAATTTAAAAAGCCGTATAAACAAAAAAATACCACTTACAAATAGTAAGTGGTATTTAATAAGCTCCCCCTCTTGGGCTCGAACCAAGGACCCTCTGATTAACAGTCAGATGCTCTAACCAACTGAGCTAAGGAGGAATCACCTTAAAGGTAAATATGTTTGCTAAAAAAAGTTGCTCCCCCTCTTGGGCTCGAACCAAGGACCCTCTGATTAACAGTCAGATGCTCTAACCAACTGAGCTAAGGAGGAAAGTATTGCTCTTTTTAGCGAGTGCAAATATAATCGATTTTTTAGTTTCTCAAAAATATTTTAACTCTTTTTCTTGATTTTTTTTTCTACTTCATAATTGCCTTATAAATGTCGTTACCGTTTGCGAACAAAAGCAGCGCTATAAGTAGTACGAAGCCAACCATTTGGGCGTTTTCAAGGAATTTATCGCTCGGTTTTTTACCACTAATAATTTCATACAATAAAAACATCACGTGTCCGCCATCAAGAGCCGGAATTGGCAATAAATTCATAACTCCAAGCATAATTGACAATAAAGCTGTGATTGACCAGAACGTTTCCCAGCTCCAGAAACTTGGAAAAATGTTGTAAATCGCTGCAAAACCACCCACTTGTTTGTAAGCTTTTGTTTCAGGATTAAAAATCATTTTCAGCTGTTTTCCGTAACCTACTAACTGATCTTTTCCTTTTTGAATTCCAACCGGAATAGATTCGAAGAAACTATATTCTTTTGTGCTTACTTTATAGTAACCTAATTTTTCCAAAGATTCGATGCCTAAACCTCCAACACCAATACCAAGTTTTCCTAATTTAGAAACCTTAACCGTAACTGGAGTTTCTTTTAAATCACGTAAAACAACCGCTGGAATTGTTTTTCCTTTGTTAGCTTCTAAAATAACTTTTGCCTGATCAAAATACTTTACTTTTTGATTATTAAGACTTACAATAATATCTTTTGGTTTCAAAGAAGTATTTTCAGAATCATCAGCAATTTTACCAACAACAAAAGGCATCCTAATGTTGATTAATAAACCTTTTTCGTATTTAGATAATTGATCAACAAAATCATTCGGGATATTAATTGTTTGTTGTTTTCCGTCTCTTTCAATCAAAATATGTTTCGACATAATCACATTCATGTTCATGTCACTGTCAAAATTTTCTACCTTTTTGCCATCAATAGAAATGATTTTATCTCCAGTTCTAAAACCAGCTTTAAGCATTGCAGGATTTTCGATAAAAACTCCGTCTTTTAAATCAGCATTTGCCACATACGTATCACCGTAAGCATAAGCCATTCCTATATATATAATAAACGCCAAAATAAAGTTTACAGTAACACCGCCAAGCATAATAATTAAACGCTGCCAAGCTGGTTTAGAACGAAATTCCCATGGCTGCGGTGGAAGTGCCATTTGCTCTTTGTCCATACTTTCGTCGATCATTCCTGAGATTTTTACATAACCTCCAAGTGGTAACCATCCGATTCCGTATTCTGTTTCGCCAATTTTCTTTTTTAATAGTGAATATTTAACATCAAAAAACAAATAAAATTTTTCGACTCTGGTTTTAAATAATTTTGCAGGAATAAAGTGTCCTAATTCGTGAAGAATAATAAGTAAAGATAAACTCAATAGAAATTGAGAGAGTTTGATAACTATATCCATTGTAAATTTTTAGTTCGTATTTAACGCACAAAAGTAGCGTTTTCTTATTTAATTAAAGCCGCAAGATAATACTTAAGATTTTAAATGTTTGTTAATTAATAAACATTTCAATTTCTCGTTTTAACAAGATACTGTAACTTTACTTTTTAAACGGCTGTCAATTTATTGGTAGCCTAAAATCATTAAAAGTTACAATTATGGCTTCACAATTATTTTCTCCCATAACATTAAAAAACATTACCTTAAAAAATAGAATCGTTATTTCGCCAATGTGCCAGTATTCAGCCGTTGAGGGATTTGCAAACGACTGGCATCTTGTTCATTTAGGAAGTCGTGCAAGCGGCGGCGCAGGATTAATCATTCAGGAAGCGACAGCAGTTTCTCCCGAAGCGAGAATTTCTCCTGCTGATCTCGGAATCTGGAAAGACGAACATATCGAAAAGCTAAAACAAATTAACCAATTTATAGTTTCTCAAAATTCTGTTCCCGGAATTCAATTGGCACATGCCGGAAGAAAAGCAAGTGTTTCTTCTCCGTGGGAAGGAAATAAAAAATTAGATTTCGCTCAGGGCGGATGGCAGACAGTTGCGCCAAGTGCGATTCCGTATCACGACGGAGAACCATATCTTCCGGAAGCTTTAGACCAAAACGGAATCCAAAAAGTAATTATCGATTTTAAAAATGCAACAAAAAGAGTTGTTGAAGCGGGATATAAAGTTTTGGAAATTCACGCTGCACACGGTTATTTATTACATCAGTTTCTATCTCCTCTAACAAACGTGAGAACCGATGAATATGGAGGAAGTTTTGAAAACCGAATTCGTTTTACACTCGAAATTGTAGAAGCAGTTCAGACAGAATGGCCTTCAGATTTACCTTTGTTCGTGAGAATCTCAGCAACAGACTGGGCAGAAGGCGGATGGAATCCGGAAGAATCAGTTCAGCTTTCTAAAATCTTAAAAGATAAAGGAGTTGATTTAATTGACGTTTCTTCCGGTGGATTAGTTTCACATCAAAAAATTGAAATTGGTCCAGGTTATCAGGTTCCTTTTGCAGAAAAAGTAAAAAAAGAATCAAACATTTTAACTGGAGCAGTTGGTTTAATTACAGAAGCAAAACAAGCCGAAGAAATTTTAGAGAAAGGTCAGGCCGATTTAATTTTGTTTGCCAGAGAATCATTAAGAAATCCGAATTTACCGTTAGATTTCGCCAAAGAATTAAACAGCGATACTCAATGGCCAAAACAATACGAACGAGCTAAACTTTAAATTTATTAGCCACAGATTGCACAGATTAAAGTGATTTTTTTAGTTTTGGTTGCTACAAATTTTACGAATTATTTTAAGTTTTTGAGCGCACTGATTTGTGAAAATTCGTGGCAAAAAAGAAAATTCTTTTTAATCACATTAATCTGTGGCAAAAAATCATATCAAAATGCAAAAAATAAAAACAGCACTATTATCATACGGAATGTCGGGAAAGGTTTTTCATGCTCCGTTTTTAGATATTCATCCCGGTTTTGAATTATTAGGTTCTTGGGAAAGATCTAAAAAACTTATTCAGGAAGATTATCCGTACGTAAAAAGCTATCCTTCAATTGATGATTTATTAGCCGATGATGTCGATTTGGTAATCGTAAATACACCAGTTGGAACGCATTATGAATATGCCAAAAAAGTACTTCTGGCAGGAAAACATGCCGTTGTCGAAAAAGCTTTTACAACAACTGTAGCCGAAGCTCAGGAACTGGCTAAAATTGCCAAAGAAAAAGGATTGAAACTAGCCGTTTTTCAAAACAGAAGATGGGACAGTGATTTTAAAACCATTCAAAAAATAATTAACGATGGTGTTCTGGGAGATTTGGTCGAAGCCGAATTTCACTTTGACCGATACAATCCGTTATTGAGTCCGAAAGTACATAAAGAAACCGCCAATGACGGCGCCGGAGTTTTAAAAGATTTGGGTCCGCATATTATTGATCAGGCTGTTTGTTTATTTGGTTCACCAAAATCGGTTTTTGGAGATATCAGAATAACAAGAGAAAATTCTTTAGTTGATGACTGGATTGATTTATCATTAATTTACGACGATTTCAGAGTACGTCTAAAAGCAGGTTTTTTTGTAAGAGAAGCCAATCCTGCATATACAATTCATGGGAAAAAAGGTTCTTTTTTAAAACCTCGCGGAGACGTTCAGGAAGACGAATTAAAAATAGGAAAGAAACCAAATTTAGAATCTTGGGGAACAGAATCTGAAGATTTGCAGGGAATTTTGCATACAGAAATTGATGGAAAAGTTATTCGTGAAAAAGTGCCGACACTTCAGGGAAATTATTTCTCATTTTTCGACGGCGTTTTCAATTCTATTACAAACGATATTGAAGAACCGGTTACGGCACAAGATGGCGTAAAAGTAATGCAGATTATAGAAGCAGCAATTGCAAGTAATGCGCAGCGAACTGTAATTAATTTATAAAAGATTGATTGCCCACTCCCGATGGCTATCGGGATTACAGATTAAATGGGTTTACGCTGATTTAATTTTTTTATAATCTGTAAGCAAAATGCATACAATATATATCGTAGAGACGCACAGCAGTGCGTCTTTTTTTATGCGTGACAATAAAATAACAGCTGTGCAAAACCCGTTTAATCCGTAAAATCTGCGGGCAAAACCGACCGATTTATAAACAATAACGTTGTAAATAATTTCAACAATTTGTACCTTTAAGTAAATACAAAGGTTTTTTGTACATTTATAATATAATCCCAAAACGCATTCATTTTGATAAATTTTAATCCCTTACAACTTTTTCAGACTAAAGGAAAAATCAAGAAAGTTTTTAGAGAAGCAAAAGCTTCTTATCTAAACCGAATTCGTTTTGCCGTTGGAATGTTTTATTTCGGAATGGGATTAAGTTTTGCAACCTGGGCAAGCAGGATTCCTGACATTAAAACGGCTTTACATTTAACCGAAGGTGATTTAGGTTCTATACTTTTTGCCTTGCCAATGGGGCAGTTAATTGTTATGCCTTTTTCGGGAAAAATGGTAACCAAATTTGGAAGTCACCGCGTTTTGATTTTCTCCTTAATAATGTATGTTTTGTGTTTAGCCAATTTAGGTTTAGCCACAACCGGATTGCAATTATCAATAGGATTGTTTTTGTTTGGATTATTTGGAAACTTAGCAAACATTGCAGTAAATACACAAGGCGTTTATACCGAAGTACTTTTCAAAAAAACAATTATGTCCTCTTTTCACGGAATGTGGAGTTTTGCAGGATTTACAGGAGCATTAGTCGGTTTAGGAATGTTGGCTTTAAAATTATCACCATTACATCACTTTCTAATTGTTGGCGTAATTGTTTTATTGATGATTGCTTTCAACTTTAAGTTTTTAATCAGAGCCAAAGAAAAAATCAAGCATAATACCGAGAAAAGAAGAATATTTGTAAAACCAGACAGTGCTTTAATTTGGCTTGGCGTAATTGGTTTTTGCAGTATGGCCAGCGAAGGCGTAATGTTTGACTGGAGCGGAGTTTACTTTAAAGATATTGTACAAGCACCGGGACCTTTGGTAATTTTAGGATATACATCTTTTATGATTATGATGGCCAGCGGAAGATTTTTAGGCGACGGATTAATTAATAAATTTGGTCGTGAACGTGTTATGCAAATAAGCGGTGTCATGATTTCGGCAGGGCTTTTTACGGCTGTTTTTCTTCCTTATCTTGTGCCGTGTACGATTGCTTTTATGGCAGTTGGTTTAGGAGTTGCAACGATAGTTCCAACTGTTTATAGTATGGCCGGAAAAAACCCGACAGTTCCTCCCGGAGAAGCTTTAACAATAGTTTCGAGTGTTAGTTTCTTAGGTTTTTTAATGGGACCACCGGTAATTGGTCACATCGCTCAAAACTTCGGATTACAATTTTCTTTTGCTTTTATCGGAATCTTTGGTGTTCTGATTGCCTTTATGGTTTCTAAAATTAGAACGACAGAATAATTTATTGTATACAATCTGAAGGAATTAAATTGATTTGGATTGCGTTTTTTTATTTTTGTAGGAAATTTATTTCTTTTTAAAATTTATTTCTAAATTTGAATGTTGTATTGCTTGTCTTATAAATGAGACAAACCTTTTTTCCAAAAACCAATTTTATCTTTTGAATATGGAGTAATATCCAAAAATAATTTTCAAAGTAAATTGGAATTTTTTAATGGTAAAAAAATACGCAGTCTTTTTAATTTTATGGTCTTTTAGTTTTGCTTCTGCTCAGGAAACAATCTTCTTCGGATTTGTAATTGATGCTAAAACAGAAAAACCTCTTGAGAATGTTGTAATCAATATTCAAAACACTTCAATTACCGCACTTACTTCAAAAAAAGGCAGGTTTGAATTTAATTCTCCCCTAAAAGGAGAGCAATTATTATGGGTTCATAGTCAGGGATATAAAGATCAGCTTTTAAAAATTCAGTCTGATTTTGGGCAAAAAATCAATCTCGGAATACTGCAATTAGAAGATACATTTTCAGACGATATTCCACCAGCATTAATAACGTTATTAGACAGCGATTTATCTGATGATAATAGTTCTTCTGAAATGACTTCGGGACTTTTACAATCTTCTAAAGATGCTTTTATGCAGGCTTCTGCATTTAATTGGGGTCAGGCCCGATTTAGAGTTCGTGGTTTAGACAGCGAAAACGGAACTATGATGCTCAACGGAATGTCGATGAATAAAATTTACGACGGCAGACCGCAATGGAACAATTGGGGCGGATTAAATAATGTGCTTCGAAATCAGGAATTTTCTGTTGGAACCGCAGCTTCAAATTATACTTTTGGAGGCGTTTTAGGAACGCAGCAAATTTCTACTCAGGCTTCTTTATACAGAAAAGGAACGCAGCTCACATTTTCAGGAAGCAATACAACTTATACTTGGCGTGCGATTGGGAGCTATGCTTCAGGAATGAATGCTTCGGGTTGGGCTTACGCTGTTTCTGCAGGTAAAAGATGGGCGGATGAAGGCTATTTTGAAGGAACAAATTTCGATGCAGATTCTTTTTTTATGAGTGTTGAAAAGAAATTGAACGATAAACATTCTTTCAATTTTACCGGATTTTATACGCCAAATTCTCGTGGCAAAAATTCTCCAAATACAAATGAAGTAACGAATTTAATGGGCGAAAAATACAATTCGTACTGGGGATTTCAGAATGGAGAAAAACGAAACGCAAGAGTAAAAAATGTAGCTGAACCGTTATTCATGCTCAATCATTATTTTAAAATTGATGAAAAAACAAATCTGAATTCGGGTGTAATGTATCAATTTGGAAAAGTCGGTAACAGTAATATCGATTACCAAAATGCTGATAGTCCGGATCCGGTTTATTATAGAAAAATGCCGAGTTATTTTAGCTCGCTTTACGCAAAAGATAAAGGCGAATTTTCTGGAGATTTTACTCCGGATTATGAAAATGCAGAGAAAAGCAAAATCACATTATTGGCAAATTCTCAAATTGACTGGAACAGAATGTATTTAACAAATCAAAAACCAGGTCAAAATGGTTATAAGCCAGCGCAGAGTCATTATGTTTTATATGAAGACAGAACAGATGATAAAACTTTTGCAGTAAATTCAAATCTAAATACACAGATTAATTCTAATATTTCTTTTGATGCAGGAATAACTTTTAAGAATTTAAAATCGCATAACTTTCAGTACTTATTAGATCTTCTTGGCGGAGCATATTTTGAAGATATTGATCCTTTTTATAAAGGCGATCTTGCTCAATCAGATTTACAGAATCCGAATAGACAGGTAAAACAAGGAGATATTTATGGTTATAATTACAACCTTTTAGCCAATACAATTGACGCTTTTGCTCAATTTAAATTTACGTACAACAAAACCGAATTTTATCTGGCACAATCGTATTCAGTATCAGATTATCAAAGAGAGGGATTATACCAAAACGGAATTTATCCCACAACTTCTTTAGGAAAAAGTGAAAAGGTAAATTTTGAAAATTTTGGTTTCAAAGGCGGATTCACATATAAAATTTCGGGTAAAGAATGGTTTTTTGTAAATGGCGCGCATCTAACAAGAGCACCTTCATTGCGAAATACATTTTCAAATTCACGCTTAAATAATAATATAGTTGAAGGAATTGAAAGTGAAAATATTACTAGCGCAGAAGCCAATTATGTTTACCGTTCGCCAAAACTCAAATTACGTTTAACAGCTTATTATGCGTTAATAAAAAACAGTTCTAAAACTTCCTTTTTTTATGCAGAAGGAATTTTCGACAATGGAGCAGGTTACGATGCAACAGATGCTTTTGTTAGTCAGACTCTTACTCAGTTAGATAAGAAAAATACAGGTGCAGAATTGAGTTTTGAATATCAGATTTCGCCTACTCTTAAAACTACTTTATCTGCTGCTTACGGAAATTATGTTTACAACAGTAATCCAAATGTATCCATTACAAACGATGCAAACGCCGCAAAAGATGGTGCGCAGACAACTTTTGATTTTGGTCAGGCCTATCTTAAAAACTACAAACAAGCGGGAATGCCGCAAAATGCAATTTCAATTGGTTTAGAATATCGCGATCCTAAATTTTGGTGGATTGGAACAAATATCAATTATTTGAGTGATAATTATATTGATGTTTCGCCAATATCAAGAACCTCACAATTCTATATTAATTCAGCAAACGGATTTCCTTTTCCCGAAGCCACTTCCGAAAGAGGAAATGAATTACTGAAACAAGAAAAATTTAATCCAGTAATATTACTAAATATCAATGGAGGAAAGTCCTTGCGAATTCATAAAAAATATGTTGGACTTTTTGCCAGTGTAAATAATGTCCTGAATCTAATGTATAAAACCGGCGGTTTTGAGCAGGCTCGAAACGCAAATTTCAGAGCGTTAAATCAGGATATTTCTAGCGGAACACCATCATTTGGTCCAAAATATTATTGCGGTTACGGAAGAACTTATTTTTTAAATCTTACAATCGGTTTATAGACCGAAAATTTATTTGCCATGAAAAACATAATTTTTAATTCATTTTTAGTTTCATCATTATTATTAATCTGCAGCTGCAGTAAAGATGCTGAAACACCAAGATTAGAATGTACACAGCCTGATTATAAAGTAAACAAAACAGTAGAAAAAGTCTATGAAATGTCGGGTACAACTGCAAAACAATATTTATACGATGATATTATTGAAGCTTATGTGGTTTCAAGTGATGAAGGAGGAAATTTTTTCAAAACGATTACACTACAGACAAAAGCTTCAGAAAGAATCCCGGCAATAGGTTTTAGTGTTCCGGTTGATGCGTCAAACACTTATATTGATTATCGAATTGGGAATAAAGTCTATGTAAAACTTAAAAATCAATTTACAGATTTATATTATGGAGGATTAAGAATTGGCAGTTTGTATGTTAGCAGTTCAGGCGATCCAACGATAGGCAGAATTTCCCAAAATGAGTATAAAAATGTTTTAAATGCTTCATGTACTCTTATTGATGAAAGCCAATTAGTTGAATCTCTTTCGATAGAACAAGCGCTTGATGACAGTAAATTAAATACGTTAATAGAACTTAATGATGTTCAGTTTACAGAAGCGGCTTTAGGACGAAACTATTTTGAAGAATCAAATAATGTTGGAGGATCTTCAAACTGGAATCTGAGAGATAAAACAGGAAATCAAATTATTTTCAGAACAAGCGGTTACGCAAAATTTGCAGATCATTTTGTGCCGGAAGGAAGCGGAAAAGTGAGAGGAATTTTGACAAAATTTGGTACAGATTATCAATTAATGGTTCGCTCGGAAAATGATATCGTAATGAACGGAAAGAGAAGCGTTCCTTTTTTTGCTGAGGATTTTCAGTCCGTTAAAAACAATGTCAATTTTGCACTTCCGGGATGGAGTAATATTGTAGAGAAAGCCACTAAACTATGGAAAAGTATGGTTTATGCCGGAAATGGTTATGCCGAATTTAATACTACAAGCACAACCGCAGCCGAAAATATTGCCTGGCTGGTTTCTCCTAAAATTGATTTGACAAATTATAAAAATGCAATATTATCATTTAGAAGTGCACAGCATGATTTAAAAGTAGATTCTCCGTTAAATGCACTCGAAGTTTATGTTTCAACAAACTTTGACGGATCAAATATCAGCAAAGCAAAATGGACAAAATTAGAGGCAAAAGTTGCTGATCTTTCTACACCAATGCGTCAATTTATAAGTTCAGGCGGAATAGATTTATCTGCTTACTCAGGTAACATTCATATTGCTTTTAAATATATAGGATCTGGAAAAGATAAGACTTTAAACGGCGCATTTATGGTTGACGATGTGAAGATTTTTGGCGAAAAGTAGGAAAACTGTTTTTGCTGGTTTTCGGTTAAAAGACTGATTTATGGGAGAATAATTTAATGAGGTATTATTTTTGAGATTTTAAACTATTAGATTTTGCCAGAATTTTGTATTTTGGTCATCCCAAATCAATACGAGAACAAAATGAGAACCTACTTTATCGCCATCTTAATGATGGTATTCCCATTCTTGATGCAAGGTCAGGACAATGTTAAATTAAAGCAGATTAATATTGTAAAAACGAATTACCAAAACTCTAAAGACGGTGAAATTGTTAATAAAACAATGGTTTTTAAAGATGGTAAACTTCAAACGATAACCACTTCTGATGTCGTACAGCACTTTTTTTATAACAAAAGCGGACTGCTGGATATGACCGTTAAAGATAAAGTGGGAAGTGACTGGAAAGAAGTTATCAATTATACTTATGATGCTGACGGTAACATTACAAAGTTTGTAAAAAAATACCAGGAAGGGCCAGACTACATCACAAAGGTAGTATCATTTGTTTATGAAGGCGCACGTGTAAAAGTAACTACTAAAAAAAGTACAAATCACCAGAATTTAGTTGAAGATATTGAATACATTATTGAGAACGGAATTATCGTAAGACGTACTTCACGTGATAGAAATAAACAAATAATTGGTAAATTAGAATATGTTTATGTTAACGATAATGTTGTGAAACATAAAGGTTTAGTGGGAGATAAGATCTCAAAAACATATACTTTTGATGATAAAAAATCAGTAGATCAGTTAATCGTTCAAAATCTATTTGGTCAAAATTATAAAGTAATTGTACCCATGATTTCATACCATGAAGATGAGTTTAGTTTTGAGGCGATATCTTATAATAATGAAATGAATTTCAGCCCATCGTCTACAGCTTTAGTAGCGGTAAGCCGAAAATATAAATACAACAAATTAAATTTCCCGATTTCTTGTTCACAAATAGAAGAAAACGGAATTGTAAAAACTGAAAAAACGTTTATTTACGAATAAATAAGTTTTTAAATACTTTTAAACCATTTATAAGTAAGGTTAAGACCTGATTTATAAATGGTTTATTTTTTAAATAGGATTTAAAATTGAAATTCTATAATTGTAGTAGTTTACAAATGATTAAATTTGTACCCTTATTTTAAGATATGCTAGAGAAAGAAGTTATAAATTTTGAGAAAACGGCCATTGTAGGTATTGTAACTCAAAGTCAAAGTGAGGAAAAACTTAATGAATATTTAGACGAATTAGAGTTTTTAACTTATACCGCTGGTGGTGAGGTTATAAAACGCTTTTCGCAAAAAATGGAACGCCCGAATCCGAAGACTTTTGTGGGAACGGGAAAAATAGATGAAATAAATCTTTTTGTAAAAGAAAACGCGATATCGACGGTTATTTTTGATGATGAATTAACGCCATCGCAGCAAAAAAATATTTCACGAATTATTGACTGCAAAATCCTTGACAGAACCAATTTGATTCTGGATATTTTTGCACAAAGAGCCGAAACATCTTATGCAAGAACTCAGGTTGAATTAGCACAATGCCAGTATTTACTGCCTAGACTTTCAGGTTTATGGACACACCTTGAGCGTCAAAAAGGAGGTATTGGTATGCGTGGTCCCGGTGAAACGGAGATTGAAACGGATAGACGTATTGTTCGTGACCGAATTTCGTTATTGAAAGAAAAAATCAAAACGATTGATAAACAAATGAGTATTCAAAGAAGCAACCGCGGCGCAATGGTTCGTGTAGCTTTAGTGGGTTATACAAACGTTGGGAAATCAACTTTGATGAATGCAATTGGAAAGAGTGAAGTTTTTGTTGAAAATAAATTGTTTGCAACTTTAGATACAACAGTTCGAAAAGTGGTTATTAAAAACCTTCCATTTTTGCTTTCGGATACGGTTGGATTTATTCGAAAACTGCCAACACAATTGGTTGATTCTTTCAAAAGTACACTGGATGAGGTTCGCGAAGCCGATTTGCTTTTGCACGTTGTCGATATTTCACATCCCGATTTCGAAGATCATATCGAATCTGTAAATCAGATTTTACAGGAAATTAAAAGCAACGATAAACCAACAATTATGGTTTTTAATAAAATCGATGCTTATAAACACCTGACAATTGACGAAGATGATTTGATTACCGAAAGAACCAGAAAACACTGGACTCTAGAGGAATGGAAACAAACCTGGATGAGCAATGTTGGGCATGATAAAGCATTATTTATCTCTGCGACAAGAAAAGAAAACTTTGAGGAATTTAGAGAAATGGTTTACGAAGCGGTTCGCCAGATTCACATTACCAGATTTCCATATAATAACTTTTTATATCCTGATTACAAGGATGCCATTGAAAAGGAAGAAGAATAAAATTGAAAAACGGCTTTTGATAATTTTTCAAAAGCCGTTTTTTATTGATTAAAAAGAGTTTTTAAAAGCCAAAATTAATTCCTAAACCAAATACTTCTCTAGTTTGAAGCCCTCTAAAAGCATTATCATCATAAATAGCCTGGAAAGCTAAATTTGCAGAAAGGAATTTATTTACTTTCATAATAATATTTAGAGAGTAATTAATATCTACGTTTTGAGGATCTTCCAAATAATTAGAATATAAATTCAATGTGTTTTCTGCAGTTACATTGGTCATAATGGCCAGTTTATAATAAACAGAAGCATAAAAACCAAGTTCGTAACGCATGGTTTTACCTTCGTCAACTCCAAAATAATCACCATCGACATAAGGCAAACCAGTAAATCTATCAATTCCACTTGTATAAGCATTGTCTACAAAAGTGAACTTTGAAGTTAGGGGTGCAAAGTTTATTTTTAAGTGTTCATCTTTAGACCAGTAAATACCGGGCCCAGTGGTAAGATATCCGGGAGACATAAATTTAGTTTGCTCAGTTCTGATTTCTTTTCCGTTTTCATCCTGACCATAAATATAGCCAGTAGTAAACTGAGTTCTAAAATTTAAAAAATAAGAGTAGTACCATTCTCCAAAAGCTCTCTTACCAACAATTGAGTTAAACTCTAAACGGTCATCTGTCTTTTTCCCGAAATCAGTATTTTTAGTTTGTAAAAGTCCGTAAGAAGCCAGAATTTTATTATCCCAGGTTAAGTCGTCTTTTTTATAATTAAAGTCGTAGTTTATTCCTAAAGTTCCGGAAAAACTATCTTCTCCACCCGCAATCCAATTATTAAAACTGGACTGATTTAATAAAAGTGATACAGTTCCCTTTGCTTTCCAGCCCTCTTCTTCAATAGTATCGTTGATTTTTTTTACAGCTTTTTCTGTGTTTTGAACTAATTCTTTTTCCGAATTTTGGGCCTGAACAAAAGTAAAGTTCGCCAGGATACATAGTAAAAACGCCAGCTTTTTCATGGTTTTGTAGTTTAGTGTATTCTCAAATATACAAAAAACTAACTTAAGGTTTGGCGTAAATTCCCTGAAAATGCAGGTTATTTCTTAGATTCCTTATACAAAGGTACAGCAGAGCATGCTTCACCGTACATAATGCTTCTGGCAAATGGCTGAAGATAAGTTGTTGCCAAAATATAAGCACGCATTGGAACTGGTTTTTTAGAACAGCCTTTTACAATTACAGGTTTTCCCTTATAAGCAGTGTAATCAATTTTGCTCAGAATTTCTTCGTATAAACTAGCATCAAGGTCTTCTATTGTTCCATTGACTACTTTTTTAGCAAAAGGCGCTAAATGAACACTCACTAAAATTAATGCCCAAGCCGGAATAATGGCGTCTGTACTGCAGTGTACCGCCACATATTGATCTTGGTATTGTGACCAATCATGATTTTTAAGATGTTCTCTAAAGTCTTTTTCTTTCAATAAAAATCCTTCCAAAAGCCATTGCGAAATGTCAATCTGAACACGCATTCCTTTTGGATAATAATCCTCCAAATCAAAAACTTCTAAAGCACTATTGGCAACTTTATTGATGATTTCTTCCATTTTTTTAGTCTGAAAGTCGAAGGTCGAAAGTCATAAAGTCTTTTTACTTTGGACTTTATGACTTTCAACTTTATGACTATTTTTTAAAGCATTCCTAATTCTAATTTAGCTTCTTCGCTCATTAAATCTTTGCTCCAAGGCGGATCGAAAGTAATTTCAACGTCAACATCTTTAATGTTTTCGATTCCTTTTACTTTTTCTTCTACTTCTCTAGGTAAACTTTCTGCAACAGGGCAGTTTGGTGAAGTAAGTGTCATAAGAATTTTTACTTCGTAATCTGTATTTACCATTACGTCGTAAATTAATCCTAATTCGTAAATATCAACAGGAATCTCAGGATCGTAAATTCCTTTTAAAATTCTTACGATAGATTCTCCTAATTCGTTTGTGTCTATTTCTTGTTCCATTGTTTTTGTTTTTCCACCATATAAGTTATATAAGTTCATTTAAACTAAACTTAATAATTTTAATGATGATATTTGTTTTTATATTTAATCTTCCAGCCAGCGATATAACTCATTGACATATGTTTTTTGACCTTCGTGGTAAATGTTTGTTACATTAAAGTTTATCATTAAACCAATTGGTGACTTTAAAAGTTTCATATAAGACATCAGTTTTGCAACATGAATTGGTATAATTTGATCGACTGATTTTAATTCAAGAACTAAACAATTTTCAATGAATAAATCGCATCTTAGATCTGACTTTAATTCTAAGCCTTTATATTCTACAGGAACCACTAACTCAGATTTAAAATTAATTCCTCGTAAAGACAATTCCTTGATCATGCATTGATGATAGATACTTTCTAAAAGCCCAGCCCCAATACTTTTATGAACTTCAATCGCTGCTCCGTTAACCTGATAAATTAAATCAGTCAAATATTTCTTTGTTATCATTTGCCTTTTTTAGCAATAACAAGAAATAAAAAAGAAAGACAAAACTTACAACATTTGTTTTCCACTATATAAGCTATATAAGTTCATTTAAAACAAAACTTAAATTTTCTTATATTACTTATATGGTTTAAAATTTTTTAGTTTTTATTTTTTGCATCAAAAGCCAAAGCGTACATTTTGATGTTTTTTATCATCGAAACCAAACCGTTGGCACGTGTCGCAGATAAATGTTCTTTTAAACCGATTTCATCTATAAATTCAGTATCTGCATTTATAATATCGGATGCTTTTTGGTTGGAGAAAGCGCGAATTAAAATCGCAATTATTCCTTTTGTCAAAATAGCATCGCTGTCTGCGGTAAAAACGATTTTATCACCTTGTTCTTCGCCCTGAAGCCAAACTTTAGACTGGCATCCTTTGATTAAATTTTCATCTACTTTGTACTCTTCTTTGATTAACGGAAGGCTTTTTCCTAGTTCGATAATGTATTCATAACGCTGCATCCAGTCGTCGAACATCGAAAATTCGTCTATTATTTCGTTTTGTATTTCCTTTATTGTCATAATTATTCTTTAGCAAAATCAACCAGTAAATTAACTAGTTTTTCGATTTCTTTTGGAGGAAAACCATTATCGAAACCAGGGGTTTCATACGTTTTTCCATCTTTAGTTATTTTTAAATTTCCTATTGCAGCACCATCGTAAGTACGTTTGTCTGTTGGTGCTTTTAAAGTTGAAAGTTTATCTAAATTTACTTTTGAAAATTCAGCCGTAATTTTATTCCATTTAGCATCATCAATTTTAGTTTCAATAGGCTGCTGATCTCTTCCGTTTGTAACAAAAGCAGTTTGATTTTGAAGGACAATCTTTTTAAAATATCCTCTTGACATTGCAGAATATTCAATCTGAGTTTCGGCCATGTGTGTTTTTTTCTGACTGCAGCATCCAGTCGCAATAAAAAGGGTTAAAAGCAATAAAGATAATATTCTCATAAATAGTTTTTTTAGCTTAGCATTGTTTGAGCTTTCTTAACGGCATCAACCATCTGGTCAATTTCTTCTTTTGTATTATAAAATGAAAATGAAGCACGAATTGTTCCCGGAATACAGAAGAAATTCATAATTGGCTGTGCGCAATGATGTCCGGTTCTAACGGCGATTCCTAATTTATCTATAATAGAACCAACATCATACGGGTGAATTCCATCAATATTAAACGAAATTACAGAAGCTTTATTTTTTCCGGTTCCGTAGATTCTTAAACCTTTAATTTCAGATAAACGTTTTGTAGCGTATTCTAAAAGTTCGTGTTCATATTCCTGAATATTCTCAAAACCAACGCTGTTTAAATAATCAATTGCAGTTCCTAAAACAATTCCGCCGGCAATATTTGGAGTTCCGGCTTCAAATTTATGAGGAAGATCTGCGTAAGTAGTTTTTTCGAAAGTAACTTCTTTAATCATTTCGCCGCCGCCTTGATAAGGAGGAAGTTTATTGAGCCATTCTTCTTTTCCATAAAGAATTCCAGTTCCGGTTGGACCACACATTTTATGTCCCGAAAAAGCATAAAAATCACAGTCCAATTCCTGAACATCAGGTTTTAAATGCGGAACTGCCTGCGCGCCGTCAATTAAAACTGCAGCACCAACAGCGTGTGCTTTATCGATAATATATTTTATCGGATTAATGATTCCGAGTGCGTTTGAAATATGATTAACCGTAACAACTTTTGTTTTCTCAGAAAGCAGTTTATCAAATTCTTCAATGATTAATTCTCCGTTTTGGTCAATCGGAATTACTTTCAAAACAGCACCTGTTTTTTCGCATAACATCTGCCACGGCACAATATTACTATGATGTTCTAATGAAGAAACAACAACTTCGTCGCCCGGTTTTAAGATAGAAGCAAAACCATTTGTAACTAAGTTGATTCCGTGTGTAGTTCCAGAAGTAAAAAGAACCTCATGAGCATGTTTTGCATTGATATGTTCTTTTACTTTTCCACGGGAAATTTCATAAGCATCAGTAGCTAACTGGCTTAAAGTGTGAACACCACGATGAATGTTGGCGTTAATTTCCTGATAATATTTTACTTCAGCATCAATTACAACTTGTGGTTTTTGCGAAGTAGCTCCGTTGTCGAAATATACTAATGGCTTTCCGTTTACAGTTTGTGAAAGTATCGGGAAATCAGCTCTTATTTTTTGAATATCTAGCATGTCTTATTTAGAAAAAATCTATTTACAAAAGTACTAAAACTAAATTTGTTTATACAGCAATTCTATAATTTCCTTTTATGATGCCATTGTTACAAGCTGTAAATGCTGATTTGGTAAAAATCGATTATATTTTCTGAATTATATCAAACAGATTTGTGATTTGAGTCTTAAAATCGTGAACATAAATTATTTATATTGCATTAAAAATATCTAAATCATCATGAAAAAATTTCTTAAAGTACTTTTGCTTCTAGTAGTTGTCGCTTTTTTGTATTTCGGATTTACAACCTATCCAAAGCTTGATTTAATTTCTGGTTTTTCGGCTAAAAGTGTCGCATCTGGACATTTTATTGATAATCGTTCGTTGGATTTAATCCAAAAAACCGACAATGATATCAATTTGGTTGATTTGGCCAAAAATTCAATCGATGATTCTGGAAAATTTGCTCTTTCATCTGTTTACGGACTTAAAGAAAGAAAAGCAATTTATCGCGAAGGTTTAGGGGCAGTTTTGATTAATGATGATTTTGATGTTACAAAACCTTATTTACTTCCGAAAAGAACAAAATTAGAAAACAATCTCGCTTTTCCATACGGAAATAAGGAACCAAAAGATACTTCGTTTGCAAATGTTGATTATTCAAAATTGAAAAAAGCAGTTGAAAATGCTTTTGATAAAACAGGCGGAAGAATTAAAAGAACGCGTGCTGTTGTTGTTTTATATAAAGATCATTTGATTGCCGAAAAATACGATACAGGTTTCAATAAAGACAGTAAAATTCTGGGTTGGTCGATGACAAAAAGTATTACAAGTTCTGCCTTTGGAGTTTTGGCTAAACAAGGAAAAATCGATATTTATAAACCTGCTCCAGTTGAAGAATGGAAAAATGATGAGCGTAAAATTATCACGATTAACGATTTGCTTCACATGAATTCTGGTTTAGAATGGGAAGAGAATTACAGCACAATCTGCGACGCCACAAAAATGCTTTTTCAGGCAGAAGATATGGGAAAAGTGCAATTGGAAAAACCTGCTCAATTTAAACCAAACACACATTGGAATTATTCTTCTGGAACGACAAATTTATTGTCTTTAATTTTAAGAAGACAATTTAAAACACAACAAGAATATCTTGATTTTTGGTACAGCGCCGTAATCGACAAAATCGGAATGAACTCCATGATTGTTGAACAAGATATGTCTGGAACTTTTGTAGGATCGTCTTACGGATGGGCAACTCCAAGAGATTGGTCAAAATTTGGGTTATTATATCTTCATAAAGGAAACTGGAACGGCGAGCAGATTCTAGATGAAAGCTGGGTAAAATATACAGCAACACCAACCAATACTTCTGAAGGAAAATATGGAGCGCAATTTTGGTTAAATGCCGGAGGAAAATTCCCGGATGTTCCTCGTGATATGTTTTATTGCAGTGGTTACCAAGGGCAAATGGTGGCGATTATTCCGTCTTTGGATATGGTAATTGTGAGAATGGGAGTGAAGGAAGAAGAACCTGGATTTGATTTTAATGGGTTTTTGAAGGGGATTATTGAGAGTGTGAAAAAGTGATTTTTATTCTCTTTGTAATTTAATTTTGTACTTTTGCAACGTAAAAATGACTATAACTATGGAAGAAGATATTCAAGAAACAAATGGTAATTCACTTTCGTTCGAAGATTTCAAGAATGAGAATGGAATTACTTATTGGTGGGCTTCTGATTTGATGAAGATGCTAGGTTATCCTAATATGAAATCTTTTCAGAAAGTATTAGATAGAGCGACAAAAGCTTTTGTTTCTTTAAATATTCCTCATTATGAGAATATTATTGCTCAAATGAGAAACATAAATGGTGTGGATAGTCAGGATTTTAAACTTTCTAGGTTTGCTTGTTACTTAACAGTAATGAATGGTGATCCAAAGAAAGTTGAAGTAGCAGAAGCACAAGTTTATTTTGCTCAACAAACCAGAAGATTTGAGCTTCACTTGGAAAATAATCAAGAAATTGAGAGAATTTTAATTCGTGAAGAACTAACGGAGGGTAATAAGTCTTTAGCTTCTATTGCTAAACAATCTGGAGTAACTGATTTTGCAAAATTTCAAAATGCAGGTTATATTGGAATGTATAATATGCCATCATGGAAATTAGAACAAAAAAGAGGAGTAAAGAAAGGGAAATTAATGGATCATATGGGGAGAACTGAATTAGCGGCTAATCTATTTAGAACTACACAAACAGAAGAAAGAATTAAAAATAAAGGGATTAAAGGTCAGGTAAATTTAGAACAAACTCATTTTCAAGTTGGAAAAGAAGTTCGAGAAATTATTGTGAAGAACGTTGGAAAAACTCCTGAAAATTTACCTTTAGGAAAGGAACTTTCGGATGTTAAAAAAGAACTTAAGCAAGGACATAAGAAAATGCTAAAAGAGGATGATTCAAAAAAGAAAAAATGATAAAAAACCGATAAACTTTAAAAGCTTATCGGTTTTTCATTTTTATTAGATAGAATTTTTTACAAATCAAATCCTAAATTCACACCTAATTTCATAGCAATGATTTTAGTAATTCTTTGTTTTAATTCCGGTATTTTGATGCTTTCGATAACGGCATTTGAGAATGCGTACATCAATAAAGCTTTTGCTTCTTTTTGCGGAATACCACGAGATTGCATGTAGAACATTGCTGTTTCATCCAATTGTCCAACTGTACAACCGTGAGAACATTTTACGTCATCAGCGAAAATCTCTAATTGTGGTTTTGCGTTGATCGTTGCTTTGTCACTCAATAAAATATTATTACTTTTTTGGAAAGCATTTGTTTTTTGAGCTTCTTTTTCTACCAAAACTTTTCCGTTGAAAACTCCTGTTGAACGATCAGAGAAAATTCCTTTATAATCCTGGAAACTTTCGCAGTTTGGTTGTGCGTGGTTTACCAAAGTATAATGATCTACGTGTTGTTTGTCATTCAAGATAGAAATTCCGTTTAACGTACTTGTCAATCTTTCTCCGAAATGGTAAAAGTTTAAGTTGTTACGAGTCAGGTTTCCTCCGAAAGAGAAAGTATGAACAGAAGCGTGACTTTCTTGTTGTTGAGAAACATAAGTATTATCAATTAAATTGGCTTCACTATTATCGTTTTGAATTTTATAATAGTCAACAATCGCACGTTTTTGAGCAAAAATCTCTGTAACCGAATTGGTTAAAACCGGATTTTCATTCAAACTTTGGTGACGCTCAATAATTTGAACATGTGAATTTTCGCCCACAATAACCAAATTTCTTGGCTGAACCATTAAAGCCGATTCGTTTCCAGTTGAGAAATACATAATCTCAATTGGTTTATCAGCTACTTTTTTCTTCGGGATATTGATAAAAGCACCTTCCATTGCAAAAGCAGTATTCAATGAAGTCAAACTGTCATCTTTACTTGCAATTTGATTGAAATACGTATCAATAAACATTTTATATTTTGGTTTGGTCAATGCCGAAGACATCAAACAAACGTCGATTCCGTCATGTGTTGTAGAAGACAAATGCGAACTGAAAACACCATCGATAAATACTAATTTATAAGTATCAATTTCGTGTAAAAAGTATTTTTTTACCTGATTAAATTCGATTGCATTTTCCTGCTTTGGAAAAACCGTAAAGTCATTTTTTAAGATGGCATTTAGCGATGTATATTTCCAAGCTTCTTCTTTTTTGGTTGGGAAACCTTTATTTTCGAAGTTTTTTAAAGCATTTGTGCGTATGTCATGTAAATCTGAATGTACATCGACACGCTCTTCAAAAGCCATAAAAGACGATACTAATTTTTCTTTTAAATCCATTGTTCTTTTTAGTCTTAAAGTCGAAAGTCGAAAGTCGAAAGACTTAGGATTGCCGACTGTTTTTGCCTAAAGGTCAAGAATTAAAGCATAAAGTTTTTGACTTTATAACTTTCGACTTTATGACTTTGGGCTCAAATATTTAATGAAACCGCTTAATAATTTCGATATTTCTGTAATCGATTCTAAAAGCATTTCAAATTCTTCTTTTATAATATATTCTAAATCAAAAGCTAAATATAATTGAGATCTTACTTCTCCTGCTGAAGCTTTGGCTACATATAAAAAGTAAACAAACTCTTTGTCTGATTTCTCTCAAAACCTTCTGCTATATTTGATGATATAGAAAGTGATGCTCGTCTTATTTGTCTAACAAAATCAAAGTCTTTTTTGAAATTAGAATTTTCAGTAATCAAATATATTTTCTTGTTGAAGATTCGAGATTTTTGCCAAGAATTTATTTCCTCAAAAGATTTGAACTTACTCATATTGTATTTTCGACTTTATGACTTTTGACTTTCGACTTTATGACTGACTAATTCTCTGCCTTGATCCAGTCGTATCCTTTTTCTTCCAGTTCGTAAGCCAATTCTTTTCCTCCAGATTTTACAATTCTTCCGTTGTAAAGAACGTGAACGAAATCAGGAACGATATAATCTAACAAACGTTGGTAGTGCGTGATCACGATAATTGCGTTTTTGTCGCTTTTTAATTTGTTTACTCCGTTAGCCACAATTCTTAAAGCATCGATATCAAGACCAGAATCGGTTTCGTCAAGGATCGCTAATTTTGGCTCTAACATTGCCATTTGGAAAATCTCGTTTCTTTTTTTCTCTCCTCCGGAAAAACCTTCATTTAAAGAACGAGATAAAAATTTACGATCAATTTCTAATAATTCAGATTTCTCACGAATTACTTTCAACATTTCGTTTGCCGGCATTTCTTCTTGTCCGTTTGCTTTACGAGTTTCGTTGATAGCAGTTTTCATAAAGTTAGTTACGCTAACTCCAGGAATTTCTACCGGATATTGAAAAGAAAGGAAAACACCTTTATGTGCTCTTTCTTCAGGAGCTAAATCAGCAAGATCTTCTCCGTCAAGAATAACTTCTCCATCTGTAACTTCATAATTTTCATTTCCTGCAATAACAGCAGAAAGTGTACTTTTTCCAGAACCGTTTGGTCCCATGATAGCGTGAACTTCTCCAGCTTTAACTTCTATATTAATTCCTTTCAGGATTTCTTTATCACCAATTGCGGCGTGAAGGTTTTTTATTGATAACATTGTTTTTTATTTTATATAAATGTCAATTCTATTTTTGTTTGGTGGTTTAGGATGTTGGCATTAAAATGCGCGTGTCCTAAATATTCCATGCCTAAATAATCGGCTGATTTTTGAAACGGGATATAAAAACTATCTTCGATTTCATTGTCGTGTGAATTTGTAATCACACCAATTTTCTTTCCTCTTAGTTTTCGTCCGGTTTCTTTTTCAATTCGGATTAAATCTGAAATCCTGTCGAAAAAGACCTTCATAATTCCGCTCATATTATACCAATAAACCGGCGTTGCAAAAATTAAGGTGTCGTACTCTTCCAGTATTCTTCTTATTAAAGGAAGAAAATCATCGTCTATATTTTTGCTTTCGTAATCGTAATACGAAATATTGTAATCACTTAAATTCACTACATCGATGTGATGTTCTTTAGAAATTTCGTCCACAATTTTTGTTGTGTTTCCGTTTTTTCTGGAAGAACCTAAAATGATAACTTTTTTATTTTCCATTAATACTTATTCGTAATGTCCTTTTAATGAAAATAAATTATTTCCACAAATTGTCTAAATCTTCTTTAGTCATTTTTATGCCTCTGCCTTCTTTAATATCTTTTTGGGCTTCCAGTATTTCTTTTACAAATTCTGGATTGTATGGCTTTTCAATCTCTTCAATTTCGAAATTCAAACGTTTTGCAAGTGCTTTTAAAACTGGCAAATCTTTTTTCTTTACGTTTTTCAGAGTTAAATTCATGACTAGTTTTTTTGACATTATCCAACAGAACCCTCTAAAGAAATCTCTAATAATTTTTGAGCTTCAACAGCAAATTCCATTGGAAGTTTGTTTAGTACATCTTTACTAAAACCGTTTACAATTAAGGCAATTGCTTTTTCAGTTGGAATACCTCTTTGGTTGCAATAAAAAACCTGATCTTCTCCAATTTTACTTGTCGTTGCTTCGTGTTCGATTTTAGCCGATGGATTTTTACTTTCGATATAAGGGAAAGTATGCGCACCGCAATTGTTACCCATTAACAATGAATCACATTGAGAAAAGTTTCTTGCATTTTCTGCTCTTGGTGAAATCTGCACTAAACCACGGTAACTATTTTGTGATTTTCCAGCCGAAATACCTTTAGAAATAATAGTCGATTTAGTGTTTTTACCTAAATGGATCATTTTTGTTCCAGTATCTGCTTGTTGGAAATTATTGGTAACAGCAATAGAGTAAAATTCTCCTACTGAATTGTCTCCTTTAAGTACACAAGAAGGGTATTTCCAAGTTACAGCAGAACCCGTTTCAACTTGTGTCCAGGAAATTTTAGCGTTTGTTTCGCATAAACCTCTTTTAGTTACGAAATTGTAAACTCCACCTTTTCCTTCTTTGTTTCCTGGGAACCAGTTCTGAACGGTAGAATATTTAATTTCAGCATCATCCAAAGCGATTAATTCAACTACAGCAGCGTGCAACTGATTTTCATCACGGCTTGGCGCTGTACATCCTTCAAGATAAGAAACATAACTTCCTTCATCAGCAATAACTAGAGTTCTTTCGAATTGTCCAGTTCCAGCTTGATTGATTCTAAAATAAGTTGAAAGTTCCATAGGGCATTTTACGCCTTTTGGAATATAACAGAAACTTCCGTCAGAGAAAACTGCAGAGTTTAATGCTGCATAGAAGTTGTCTTTTTGAGGTACAACAGTTCCTAAATATTTTTTTACTAATTCTGGATGTTCTTTAATAGCTTCAGAAATTGGACAGAAAATAATTCCTTTTTCTGCCAAAGTTTTCTTGAAAGTTGTAGCTACAGAAACAGAATCGACAACAATATCCATTGCGATATTGTTCATTTTTTTCTGCTCGTCAAGAGAAATTCCAAGTTTTTTGTACATCTCTAATAATTCAGGATCTACATCGTCCAGAGTTTTATTAGGATCTACTTGTTTTGGAGCTGAATAGTATGAAATCGCCTGAAAATCTGGTTTTTCGTAACTTACGTTTGCCCATTCTGGCTCAATCATTTCTTTCCAGGCACGGAATGCCTCGATGCGCCATTCGGTCATCCATTCAGGTTCTTCTTTTTTAAGCGAAATAGCTCTTACAATCTCCTCGTTTAAGCCAATAGGGAAAGTTTCAGATTCTATATTGGTATAAAATCCGTACTCATATTCTTTAGTTTCCAGTTCGATCTTTAAATCGTCTTCGGTGTATTTGCTCATTATATTTTAATGTTGTCTTAAAGTTGTAAAGTCCAAAGTTGTAAAGTCACCAGGCAGTCTTTTAGACTTTATGACTTTCGGCTTTTGACTAAAGAGAAAATGATTCTCCGCATCCGCAAGTTCTGCTCGCGTTAGGATTATTGAAAACAAAACCTTTTCCGTTTAATCCGCCAGAAAATTCTAAAATTGTTCCGGCTAAATATAGAAATGATTTTTTTTCAACAGCAATAGATATATCGTTGTCTACAAATATTTTATCGTCTTCGTTTTTGGTTTTATCAAATTTTAATTCATATGATAAACCAGAGCATCCGCCGCTTTTAACACCAACTCTTACATAGTCGTGCGCAGCATCAAAACCGTCGTCTTTCATTAAGTCGATGATTTTCTTTTTGGCAGTATCAGAAACTTTTATCATTGTTCTTAAGATGTTTGTTTTTTAATGGACATTTTTTCTTCTGTAATGAATTTAGTACAGATTTAAAACGCTAATTTTCAATGTTAAATAGAAATTGTCTGCAAAGATACGACTTAAAAACCTTTTTCCATAACGGTTCACATTATTATAACAAATGTTAAAATAGATAGAAGTTATTTCTTTTAAAAAAAATGTCTGCTAGTGACTTAAATTTTACAAGAGATTTTGTTTTTGAGAGAAAAGTATGATTTTTATTTAAAACATTGATTTTCTGTGTGTTAAGTTACGGTAAAATAGATAAAAAACCGTATTTCTACTTGTTCTATCGAATAAAATATTGGTATTTTTGTAATAAATTGTGAAGAATGATAAAGAAAAATTACACAAGTGAATGGATTAGGGTACTTTTTGCAATATTTTTTATTTTTGGAATTGGTGCTACATTTTACATATTTAGCAAAGAGTTAAAGGACGAAGCGGATAAGGTAAAAGCAAGTAATAATGCAATTAAGCTTGTTAATCCTGCCAAACGATCTAATGCGCAAAAAAGTATACTCGATTCTTTAAATATTTTAAAATTAGAATACGAAGTTGCAATTCTTGAAAAAACAGCACTTTCAGAACAGTTAGCATTCGAAAAAAAGAATGTCGAAAATTTAATGGAAATTATAAAAGCTTCAAATAATCCTTCGGTCATTCAAATCAAAATTTACCGAAAACAGCTTTCAGATTTACAGACTGCATTAGCCTCTAAAGTGGCAGAAATTAAAACTTTAAAATCCCAAAATAAAAACCTGCTTACAGAAATTGAAACTCAAAATGTTGTAATGTACAAGCAAAAAGCAGAAAATGATACTTTAATTTCAAATCAGAAAAAATTAGAATCGACCATAAAAGATGCTTCCAAACTGTTTCTCAATAATTTTAAAGTAGTTGCTATGAAGGAGAAAAAGTCAGGAAAAGAACAGGAAACAGATAAAGCAAAAAGTGCAGATAAACTTAAAATCAGTTTTTCGGTAAATGGAAATGCAATTGCTAAAACAGGAAAAAGAGTATTTTATATTCAGGTTTTAGATCAAAAAAATACTGTTTTGGGCGAAAACAAACTCATTGAATTCGGCAACGATAAAGCTTTGGTTTACAGTTTTATAGTTGCTGCAGACTTTCAGGGAAAACCTCTAAACGTTTATGGCGTTTTAAATTCAGATGAGAAAGAATTTAAAAAAGGAACCTATTTTGTCAACTTCTTCGACAAACAAGAAATAATGGGAAGCGCTTCAATTTCATTAGAATAATTACCACAAATGAGTTTTAAAGAGAAATTTTAGCAAAAGGAAACAGGATTTCCTAGCTTTGTTTTTGTATTAGAAATTTAAACTCATGAAACTTTACCCAATAGAATCCGGAAATTTTAAATTAGACGGCGGCGCTATGTTTGGTGTCGTTCCTAAAACTATATGGAACAAAACCAATCCAGCCGATGAAAATAATTTAATTGATATTGCTGCACGTTGTTTATTAATTGAAGAAGGCAATCGCCTGATTTTGATTGATACCGGAATGGGCGACAAACAATCAGAAAAATTCTTTGGTTATTATTCGCTTTGGGGATCACATTCAATCGATAAATCTTTGGCAAAATATGGTTTTCACCGAGATGATATTACAGATGTTTTTATGACACACTTGCATTTTGATCATTGCGGCGGAAGTGTTCAGTGGAATTCTGATAAAACTTTTTACGAGCCAGCTTTTAAAAATGCAAAATTCTGGACAAATGAAAATCATTGGAACTGGGCAACAAAGCCTAATGCACGTGAAAAAGCTTCTTTTTTAACAGAGAACATTCTCCCAATGCAGGAAAGCGGACAATTGAATTTTATTGAAAGACCGGAAAATGATTTTGGTTTTTCAAAAGAATTAGGCTTCGGAATTTTCTATGCTGATGGCCATACAGAAAAACAAATGATTCCGCATATTCAATACAAAGATAAAACGATCGTTTTTTGTGCCGATTTATTGGCAACAGCCGGACATATTCCACTTCCGTATGTAATGGGATATGATACAAGACCACTTTTAACCTTAGATGAAAAAGCAAAATTTTTAAATGCTGCAGCTGATAATAATTATTATTTGTTTTTAGAGCATGATGCTCACAATCAAATCATAACGGTTGAACATACTGAAAAAGGCGTGAGATTGAAAGAGGTGTTTACTTGCGAGGATATTTTTTAAATTTCTGTGTACGAATAATAGGAATTCGCTTTAATAAATTAGGTATATTTCATAACACAGTGTTAACAGTTAGCTTTTTGTAACAAAAAAGCATAATTTAGACCCATCTTTTAACTTTACAATTATATTTATAGATACATGAGTCATATAAAACCTCTTAAATTATCTGCTTTTGCATTACTTGTTTTAGCAGGATGCAGCGCAACTGTACAAGCGCAGGTTTCAGCACCTAAAGAATTTATTACAGCACCTATAGCTGTTGTAAAAAAAGCACCGGTTAGCGAAAATGAATTAAAAAGATGGAGTCATCTTGATTTGATAAAAGATTCAATTCCGGGAATGAGTGTTGATAAGGCTTACGCCGAATTGCTTCAGGGAAAAACCGGTAAAAAGGTTATTGTAGGAATTGTAGATTCTGGTGTTGATATCGAACATGAAGATCTAAAAGGAATGATTTGGACAAATCCAAAAGAAATTCCAGGAAACGGAATTGATGATGATAAAAACGGTTTTATTGATGATGTTCACGGATGGAATTTCCTTGGAGATGCTGTTGCCGAAAATCTTGAAATGACGCGTATCGTTAAAAAGAAAGACGACGGTTCTGCAGAATATAAACAGGCTTTAGCTCAATACAATGAGAAATATGAAAAAGCTTTAAAAGATAAACAACAAGTAGATTTTTTACTTGACGTTCATAATACAATCAAAAAAGAGCTTAACAAAACGACTTATAAAATAGAAGATTTAGCGACTATTACTTCTACAGATCCAAAAGTTGAGAGAAGTAAAATGATAATGACTCAAATCTTTACAAATGCCGGACCAACTTTTGATCCTGAAGCTGAACTTGAAGATTACAGAGAACATGTTTATGATGAGTTAAATTACAACTTAAACAAAGAGTTTGACGGAAGAAAAGTGGTTGGAGATAATCCGGATGATATAAAAAACAATCATTATGGAAATAATATTGTTTTTGGCCCGGATAAAGAAAAAGCACTTCACGGAACTCACGTGGCCGGAATTATTGCACAAGTTCGAGGCAATAATTTAGGTGGAGACGGAATTACTAATAATGTTGAAATATTGACTGTAAGAGCCGTTCCTGACGGAGATGAATACGACAAGGATATTGCACTTGCCATTCGTTACGCAGTAGACAATGGAGCAAAAGTAATCAACGGAAGTTTCGGAAAAAGTTTTTCTCCACATAAAGACTGGGTTTACGATGCGATTAAATATGCAGCAAAAAAAGATGTTTTAATTGTTCACGCAGCTGGTAATGACGGTTATAATATTGATGAAACAAAAAACATCAATTACCCAAATGATTCTAAAGACAACGTAAAAGAATTTGCAGATAATGTGATCACAATTGGGGCCATTAACAAGCAATATGGAGAAACTGTTGTAGCAGGATTTTCGAACTTCGGAAAAATAAATGTTGACGTTTTTGCTCCGGGTGAAGAAATTTATGCAACAGTTCCAAACAACAAATACAAATATTTACAAGGAACTTCAATGGCGTCTCCAAACGCAGCGGGAGTTGCTGCTTTGATTCGTTCTTATTATCCAAAATTAAAAGCTTCTCAGGTTAAGAAAATTTTAATGGAATCAGGAGTTGCCCTTCCTGCAAAAGTGGTTTTGGGTGAGAGCGAAAATCCAGATGAAAAACCAGTAGCGGTTTCTTCTGCAGAATCATCAAAAACAGCAAAAATGGTAAACGCTTACAATGCTTTATTAATGGCTGAAAAAATGTCCAAAAAATAAAAAACACATAGAATACTAATCCAATGGAAGAGCCGCAGCTCTTCCATTTTCATTATTAAAATTAACATGCGAAAAATTATTTTACTTTCTTTTTTGAGCTTAGGTTTAAACTCTGCTTTTGCCCAAAGTGCCCCATATTGGCAGCAGCACGCCGATTATAAAATGGAGGTTTCAATGGATGTAAAAAACTATCAGTACAAAGGGAAGCAAGAATTGGTTTATACCAATAATTCTCCTGATACTCTAAGAAAAGTGTTTTATCATTTATATCCAAATGCTTTTCAGCCGGGAAGTGAAATGGACGCTCGTCTTCATTTTATCAAAGATCCTGACGGAAGAATGGTAAACAAAGTAAAAACTGCTGATGGAAAAGAAGTAAAACAAAGCCGTATTGAGACTTTAAAACCAAATGAAATTGGGTACTTAAAAATTGCTAACTTCAAACAAGACGGTGTTTCTGCTCAGACAAGAATTTCAAATACAGTTTTAGAAGTAACTTTACCTAAACCAATTTTGCCAAATTCTAAAACTACTTTTACATTAGATTTTGATGGTCAGGTTCCGGTACAAATTCGTCGTTCAGGAAGAAATAATTCTGAAGGAGTCGAACTTTCTATGTCGCAATGGTATCCAAAATTAGCCGAATTTGATTTTGAAGGCTGGCACGCAGATCCTTATATCGCAAGAGAATTTCATGGTGTTTGGGGTAATTTTGATGTAAAAATTACCATTGACAAAGAGTACACAATTGGTGGTTCTGGATATTTGCAAGACAAAAACTCAATTGGGCATGGTTACGAAGACGCTGGTGTAACAGTTGTTTATCCTAAAAAAGCAAAAACGTTGACATGGCATTTTATTGCACCAAATGTTCACGATTTTACATGGGCGGCTGATAAAGAATATACACATGATATTGTAAAAGGACCAAATGATGTTGATTTGCATTTCTTCTACAAAAACAATGAAAAGACGACTGCAAACTGGAAACAGTTAGAACCATTGATGGTAAAAGTGATGGATTATTACAACCACAGAGTTGGAGCTTATCCATACAAACAATATTCATTTATTCAGGGCGGCGACGGCGGAATGGAGTATGCAATGTGTACTTTAATGTTAGGAAACGGAACTCTTGAAGGAATTCTGGGAACTGCAACTCACGAATTAGGACACTCTTGGTTCCAGCATATTTTAGCTTCAAACGAATCAAAACATCCTTGGATGGATGAAGGTTTTACAACTTACATTGAAGACAGTGCTTTGAATGAATTAAAAGGAGAAAAAAAGAAGCAAATCCGTTTAAAGGAACTTATGCTGCTTATTACAGTTTAGTTAATTCTGGTAAAGAACAGCCACAGACAACACACGGAGACCGTTATGACGAAAATCGTCCATACAGTATTTCATCTTATGTAAAAGGATGCATCTTCTTGGCACAATTAGAATATGTAATTGGAAAAGAAAATCTGGATGCTACTTTAAAAAGATATTACAGCGATTTTAAATTCAAACATCCAACTCCAAATGATATCAAAAGAACTGCAGAAAGAGTTTCCGGAGCTGAACTAGATTGGTATTTAGTAGATTGGGCACAAACGGCTAACACGATCGATTACGGAATTAAAGATGTTGCTGATAATTCAGGAAAAACAACAGTTTCTTTAGAAAGAATTGGAAGAATGCCAATGCCAATCGACTTGAAAGTTGATTATACTGACGGGACATCAGAAACATTCTACATTCCGTTAAGAATGATGAATTTCATTAAACCGAACCCAAATCCAAACGAAAAAAGAACAGTTTTAGAAGACTGGGCTTGGGCACAGCAAAATTATAGTTTTACGATTGATAAAAACAAAACAGCAATCAAAAAAATCACAATTGATCCAAGTGGATTAATGGCAGATGTAAAACCTGCCAATAATGCTTTTGAAGTGAAATAAAACTTTATAATACTTTTAAAAAGAAGCCCTTAAAACTAAATTTAAGGGCTTTTTTATTTCAAATTTATTTCAAAAATCGTTAAGAATTATATCGTTTTTATATCAGCGGCAACCTCGGGTTCTGCTTTTTTTAAAGGAAACCATTCTCGGTAACTTGCAGATCTCCATAACCATTCAATTGGACCGTAATTGTATTTTGAAAGCCACCATTTGCTTATAAATAATTGAATAATAAAAATAAAAACAGCCAGTAAAAAGTAAAACCAATACGGCATTGAATCTGCAATTCCTAGACCAATTCCTGAGAAAATAAAAGCGGCCAGTATATTTTGGCTCATGTAATTGGTTAACGTCATTTTTCCGCCAGCACTAAAATAGCCGAAAACAGTTTTTAGCTTTCCATTATTGTATAAAAGGCAGATTGATGTTGATATAAAAATCATTGTACTTAAAACCAGCCAGTAAAGCGGATGGAAAACTTTTAGAAATCCTGCTTTATAAATTATAGCAATATTAAATACAATACCGATAACAACAGCACTCATAAAACTAATAATGCAAACATATTTTAATAGTTTTTTCAATTCTGTCAAGCGATTAAAAAAGTTTATTTTTTGAAGCATAAAGCCAAAAAGCATACAACCCAACATTACATAATGAGCCGTAATAGCATAACCCGGCACAATAATTTGTTCATAAAATGAGGCAAGAAGATGAAACCTGAAAAAATCAATCCAGTTCCCGGAATGATAGAGTTTTAAGTATTCGGGATTTGTTGCAATAGCCGGGTGTTCGATTTTTAGACCATTTACATACGCCATGACAAATGGAATTGTGAGTATAATCACGGCAGAAATAATGGCTAAAGTTTTGGCGGAACATCTGTAAAAAAGCAATAAAACTAGTCCTAAAAAGGCATAATCTTTCAAAATGTCACCCAGCCAAAAAGCCGAATTAATAAAAGCCAGAATAAATAGTAATACCATTCTCCACGCAAAAAAAGCGACAGGATTTTTCCCTTTAGAAGCTACATTATTAATTAAAACGGCAAATCCGTAGCCAAATAAAAGAGTTAATAATGTCCAGGATTTTGCTGCAAAAAAATAGCGGTTAATATATTGAAGTACCTGAGAAAAAGTATCGTACTTAATCTCTTTTTCTATACCGATGTATAGAAAATCCACATAGTTGCCAATGGCTACGCCCAATATTGCCCAGCCCCGAAGTATGTCGACAATTGCAGTTCTTTTGCTTTGTTCGATAGGATAATAAGAATTTGTCATTTGATTGATGTTTTTGTTGTGATTTTGATTGATGATTTTGAAATAAATATGAAATATATTTAACGCAACCAAAAATAATAAATTATACAACCAAAGTTTTTCTTACAATGATAATTTATAAAAAAAGCGTGTTATTTTAGAATAACACGCTTTTATAATTTTTACTTTTTCCGGATTATCGTAAATGTTCCAGCATATCCTTTGTCATAGATTCAAGATCAAATTTATGATTCCATCCCCAGTCTTCTCTTGCTTCAGCATCGTCGATACTTGCCGGCCAGCTGTCTGCAATTTTCTGACGGAAATCAGGATTATAAGTAATTTCAAATTCAGGAATATGTTTTTTGATTTCGGCAGCAATTTCTGTTGGAGTAAAACTCATTGCAGCTAAATTATAAGACGAATGAATTTTAATTTGCTCAACAGGCGCTTTCATAATATTGATTGTCGCATCGATCGCATCATCCATATACATCATCGGCATTTTGGTTTCAGATGATAAAAAGCATTCGTATTTTTTATCGGCAATAGCCTTATAAAAAATATCAACTGCATAATCTGTAGTTCCGCCGCCCGGAGGTGTAGACCAGCTGATTAAGCCCGGATAACGAATACTGCGAACGTCAACACCATAAATATTATGATAATATTCGCACCATCTTTCGCCTGCTTGTTTGCTGATTCCGTAAACCGTAGAAGGTTCCATGATAGTATATTGCGGTGTGTTTTCTTTTGGAGTTGTTGGTCCAAAAACGGCAATACTCGAAGGCCAGAAAATCTTTTGAATCTTTTTAGCTTTCGCTAAATTCAAAACATGAAAAAGAGAATTCATATTCAAATCCCATGCAAAAGCCGGATTTTTTTCAGCCGTTGCAGACAAAAGAGCCGCCATTAGATAAACATCTGTAATTTTATGCACTTCAACCAAATGCTCAATCTGGTTAAAATCTAAAGCATTGACCACTTCAAAAGGTCCTGAATTAACAACATCAGTATTTAATTTTCGAATATCAGAAGCGATCACATTTTCGGTTCCGTATAATTTACGCAGTTTTTGCGTCAGTTCAGTTCCGATCTGACCGCAAGCGCCTATGATTAATATTTTTGGGTTCATTTGTTTAGATTTAGTGTTGCAAATATAACGTTTTCGCAAATATCAACGTTTTTTCAAACATTAAATTATAAAATTAACAACGATAAAGATTGTTTTTTAGATTATTGTCGAATTGAAAAAATTAACCGCAAAGTACGCAAAGTCATTTTTGTCTCACATTGAGTTTAGAAAACATAAAGTTCGCAAAGCTATATCTTGAATCAGCTTTGTGAACTTTGTTTTTATAAAACATCTTAAATAATAAAATAGAAATAACTTTGTGTGCTTTGCGTTTAAATTTTTTAGACAAGGATTCGAAAATGATCTTTATGTTGTTAATTTTAAAAGTTTCTTGGCATAAATCAGAATTCGTAATTGTAAATTTACTTCGTAACTTTGCACCCTAACATTTTATCAAATGAAATATAAAATAGCGCTGTTTTTACTCTTGATTTTTGCACTTCAATCATGTCAAAATGAGAATGATAAGCGTCTTGCCGAAAATGAAAAAGAGGCTAAGAAAAACGAAAAGATTTTTAATAACATCAATAAAGCCTGGATTTTTATAGACGAACCAATCAACGAAGTTTCTGAACAAAATGTTAGAAACTGGGCAGAATGGCGTGATTTTATCAAAGAAATAGGAGATAAACCGAGAAAAACAATTGGCGCTTTTCAGAAAAAATCAACAGCGATTTCAAAAAAAGCAATGGCTTTAAACAACAATATTCCGGCGCAGTTTAATCAGCCGCAGATAAAAGCGAGAATTTCCATTTTGATTACAAAAGTGAGAATGATGGATTTATTTATCCATTTGAATCAAATTCCGGATGATAAAGTGGCTTTTTTAATTGGTGAAATCAACAAAGAATTGATTTCGTTAGAAAGACAAATGGATAAAATTGTTGAGAAAGCTAAAATTCCAAAAGAAGAAGGAGAAGCTGATTTCCTTAAAATGTTAGACACAACGCGTGCAATTCCGAATTCTGCGCCGCCACTAGATCAAAATTTACCAAGAGTTGAGTAAAAACGCACTATACACGATATACGACAATTTGCCAAAAGCACAGCAGATTGCGACAAATTTACTGGAAGGAAATCAGATAAAAATGCACCTAAGCGGATTGCTGGGATCTGCAGTTTCCTTTGTAATACGTTCAGTTTTCAAAAAGACAGAACTTCCTTTTTTAGTTGTTTTAGACAATAAAGAAGAAGCAGCGTATTACCTAAACGATTTGGAGCAGATGATTGGCGAACAGGACGTTTTGTTCTATCCGGCATCATTTCGTCGTCCATACCAAGTTGATGAAACCGATAATGCGAATGTTTTGCTTCGGGCTGAGGTTTTAAACCGAATCAATTCACGAAAAAAACCAGCTGTAATTGTTACTTATCCCGAAGCACTTTTTGAGAAAGTGGTAACGCGTCAGCAATTAGATAAAAACACTTTAAAAGTCTCTTTAAACGATAAAATTTCGATCGATTTTATCAACGAAGTTTTATTTGAATACGAATTTAAAAGAGTAGATTTTATTACAGAACCCGGAGAATTTTCGGTTCGTGGAGGAATTGTCGATGTGTTTTCATTTTCAAACGATCATCCGTACAGAATTGAATTCTTCGGAAATGAAGTGGACAGTATCAGAAGTTTTGATGTTGAAACCCAATTATCTGTTGAAACCCATAAAAAAATCACGATTATCCCGAATGTCGAAAACAAGATATTTCAGGAAAACCGCGAAAGTTTCTTAGATTATATTGCTGAAAAAACAGTTCTTTTTATTCAAAATACTGATGGACTTTTTAGTCAGCTCGACAAACAATTTGCAAGAGCAGAAGAAGCTTTTGAGAAACTTTCGAAAGAAATAAAACACGCTGAGCCGGAACAATTATTTTTGAATCAAAGCTCATTTATAAAACGCGCTCTGGATTTTTCGATTGTAGAATTGGCCTCAAAACCAATTTTTAAAACCACAAAAAAATACGATTTTCATATTCAGCCTCAGCCGTCATTCAACAAACAATTTGATTTATTGCTGAATAATCTGAGCGATAATCATTTTAACGGATACAAAAATTATTTGTTCTGTTCGAATGAAACACAGGCAAAACGTTTTCACGATATTTTTGAATCTTTAGACGAAGCCAATTCAGAGAATATTCGTAAACAATACAATACCGTTGTACTGCCTTTATACCAAGGTTTTATTGATGAAGAAAACCAGATAACGGCTTATACCGATCATCAGATTTTTGAGCGTTATCATAAATTCAGCATCAAAAATGGTTATTCTAAAAAGCAAAATATTACGCTGAAAGAATTAACCGCACTTTCTGTGGGAGATTATGTAACGCATATCGATCACGGAATTGGGAAGTTTGGAGGATTACAGAAAATTCAGGTAGAAGGAAAAACGCAGGAAGCCATAAAATTGGTTTATGCCGATAACGATATTGTGTACGTAAGTATTCACTCGCTTCATAAAATATCCAAATACAACGGAAAAGACGGCGCTCCGCCTAAAATCTATAAATTAGGTTCGAATGCTTGGAAGATTTTAAAACAGAAAACCAAAGCGCGTGTTAAACATATTGCATTCAATTTAATTCAATTGTATGCAAAACGTCGTCTGGAAAAAGGATTTCAGTTTGCGCCGGATAGTTATCTTCAAAATGAATTAGAAAGTTCGTTTATTTATGAAGATACTCCAGATCAAACCAAATCAACGGCAGAAGTAAAAGCCGATATGGAGAGCGATCGCCCGATGGATCGTTTGGTTTGCGGTGATGTTGGTTTCGGAAAAACAGAAGTTGCGATTCGTGCAGCTTTTAAAGCCGTTGATAATAGTAAACAAGTTGCAGTTTTAGTGCCAACTACGATTTTGGCTTATCAGCATTATAGAACTTTCTCTGAACGTTTGAAAGATATGCCGGTTACAATTGGATATTTAAACCGATTTAGAACTGCAAAACAAAAAACGCAAACCCTAAAAGATTTAGCAGAAGGGAAATTAGATATCGTAATTGGAACACATCAATTAGTAAACAAAAATGTAGTTTTTAAAGACTTAGGATTGTTGATTGTCGATGAGGAACAAAAGTTTGGGGTAAACGTAAAAGATAAATTAAAAACGATTGCTGCGAATGTTGATACTTTGACATTAACGGCAACGCCGATTCCGAGAACTTTACAGTTTTCATTGATGGCGGCACGAGATTTATCGGTAATTACTACGCCTCCGCCAAATCGTTATCCGATTGAAACTAATGTTGTTGGTTTTAATGAAGAAATTATCCGTGATGCGATTTCGTATGAAATTCAGCGAAACGGACAAGTTTTCTTCATCAATAATAGAATTGAAAATATAAAAGAAGTCGCAGGAATGATTCAGCGTTTGGTTCCAAATGCAAGAGTCGGAATTGGCCACGGACAAATGGACGGCGCAAAACTCGAAGAATTGATGTTAGGTTTCATGAACGGAGATTTTGATGTTTTGGTGGCAACCACAATTATAGAAAGTGGATTGGATGTTCCAAATGCCAATACGATTTTCATCAATAATGCTAATAATTTCGGATTATCAGATTTGCATCAAATGCGTGGGCGAGTAGGACGAAGCAATAAAAAAGCATTTTGTTATTTCATCTGTCCGCCGTATTCCTCAATGACCGAAGATGCGAGAAAACGTATTCAGGCGCTGGAACAATTCAGCGAATTGGGAAGTGGTTTCAACATTGCGATGAAAGATTTAGAAATTCGTGGCGCAGGAGATTTATTAGGCGGTGAACAAAGTGGTTTCATTAATGAAATTGGTTTTGATACGTACCAAAAAATCATGAACGAAGCGATCGAAGAATTAAAGGAAAATGAATTCAAAGATTTATATCCTGAAGAAAATGATATCGATACCAAAGAATACGTAAAAGACATTCAAATCGATGCCGATTTTGAGCTTTTATTTCCAGATGAATATATCAATAACGTTTCAGAACGTTTGGTTTTATATAATGAATTAGGCGCAATAAAAGATGAAGCCGGTTTGCAGGAATTCGAAAGAAAACTGATTGACCGTTTCGGACCGTTGCCAAAACAAGCGACTGCATTGCTAAACAGCATTAGAATAAAATGGATCGCGACGAAAGTCGGAATTGAGAAATTAGTGTTGAAACAAGGTAAAATGATTGGTTATTTCGTATCCGATCAGCAGTCAGATTATTATCAATCGGTGAAATTTAGAAATGTTTTAAATTTTGTTCAGAAACATAGCAATCTTTGTAAAATGAAAGAAAAGCAAACCGTAAACGGATTACGTTTGTTATTGACTTTTGAGAATGTGAAGTCTATTAAACGCGCTTTGGAGTTGATGGAGTTGTTTGAGGAGTAAAAGATAGCCACGAATTCACGAATTAATTTTTATAAATCTTTAGAATAATTCGTGAATTCGTGGCAAAAAAACAGAAAAGGCGCATGAAAATCTCATACGCCTTTCAATTTTAAAACTAAAGCTAATTATTTAACAATCAGTTTTTTAGTCGCTTTAAAATCTTTAGAAATAATATTTACAATATAAATTCCTGAAGCTAAATGATGATCGATTTTTCCTGAAGAGGAAAGTCTTTCAGTCAAAACCGTTCTTCCGTTCATATCTGAAACTGAAATTGCAGCAGAATCTCCGTTTTCTAATTCTGGCAATAAAATATGAAACTCATTATTTGTAGCTGGATTTGGATAAATTCCAATTACTTTTTCTGAACTTTCATTAATTGTTAAAGCAGATTTTCCTGTTCCAACAGTTGTTGGTTCCAATTGCCATTGCGCACTGTACCAGCCATCTTGAGAATTTCCGTATTGCGCAGAACCCGTTTGATTTTCGATATGAATAATATTTCCAGTCTGCCATCTGTTTCTTAGGCGAACCCAGGTTCCGTCAATATAATCGCTAGACCATTGTGCGCTCCAGAAAGTAGTATCCGTAATGTTACATTGAACATTTCCAGTCTGGCTTTCGATATTCATCAATTCTCCCGTTGCTACATTTTTAAGAACAAAATAAGCTGCATCGATAGCAATTTTTTGCCATTTGTAACTGTTTCCAGAAACGGTTGTTCCGTAACCAACATTTGCTCCGGCATCAGATAAATAAGCGCCTGTCCATCTGTTTTTAATTGTGTAATAAGTTCCTCCAGTTGAAGTTGAAACGGTTACTGCACAAGTTGCAGTTTTGTTTCCGTCAACAGTTGTAACCGTAATTGTTGCCGTTCCATTTGCAACAGCAGTAATTAAACCTGAACTATTTACAGTTGCAACCGCAGTATTGCTTGAACTATAGTTTACCGATTTGTTTGTTGCATTTGTAGGATTAACAGTTGGTGTTAATTGCTGAGTTCCGCCAACATTTAATGAAGTCGAAGTCGGACTCAAACTCACACTCGTAACGGCAACATTTGCTGCGTTTACAGTTACTGCACAAGTCGCAGTTTTTGCTCCATCCTGAGTTGTAACGGTAATTGTTGCAGAACCTGCAGCGACAGCAGTTATTAATCCTGAACTATTTACAGTTGCAACGGCTGAATTACTTGAACTATAAGTTACCGTTTTATTTGTTGCATTTGCAGGATTAACAGTTGGTGTTAATTGCTGTGTTGCACCAACTAACAATGTCGAAGTTGTTGGAGATAAAGTTACACTTGTAACCGCAACACCCGTTCCCGGATTTGAGTCGTACCAAGTACTGTTCATATACCATCCATTTTTATCTCTGCTTAAATCTGCAGTTTGGTTGGTTCCGTCATTGAAAATTAAATTCGTTGAAGTTACATTTGTAAATGTGTAACTGTACCAACCATTTCCAGCATCTGTCATGTTTACGCCCGGCCAATTTACAGTTGCCAAAACTCCAGTTGGAAGAGTATTCCAATAATAGATTTTAATTCCAGTTCCCCAATTCGATGGTTTGTAGAAATATACTGTAAAATTAGTATTCGGATTTACTGTAATTGTTGCCGAAGCCGTTTTATTTCCGTCTTGAGTAGTTGCTGTAATAGTTGCTGTTCCTGCCGAAACTGCAGTTACAAGTCCGCTTGAATTTACCGTTGCAACTGATGTATTGCTTGAAGACCAGGTTATATTTTTGTTTGTTGCATTTGTTGGCGAAACTGTCGCTGTAAGCTGTTGTGTATTTCCAGCATATAAACTTGAAGAAGTTGGTGAAACGGCTACAGAAGAAACAGGAATTGTAGAAACTGTTATGGCAGAAGTTGCTGTTTTATTTCCGTCAGCAGTTGTAACAGTTATAGTGGCTGTTCCCGTAGAAACTGCCGTAACCAATCCAGAAGCATTTACAGTTGCGACTGCAGTATTGCTTGAAGACCAGCTTAGATTTTGGTTTGTTGCATTTGCCGGAGCAATTGTAGCGTTTAATTGCTGCGTAGTTCCTAAACCAACAGTTGCTGTTGTAGGACTAACCGAAACTCCTGTAACGGCTACAACCGGAGCATTTGTATTGGTTAAAACCAAATATTCGAACGCAGCAAAATTGCGCGTAGAACCCGCTGTTAAAGTTACTGAAGCATTATTGTTATACGGATTTACATAAGTTCCTGCCAAAGCCGCTGGAATTACATACGATTTTGAAGCATTTCTTAAATTCGACATTACAATAACTTTTTCTGAACCTAATGTTTTAGTGAAAATGCTGATGTCATCGTTTGCATATGTAGTCAAATCACCGCGACGTATAGCTGCGCTTTGTGTTCTAAAATTAAGAATCTTAGCAAAATCAGCAGCTGCAGTTGGATTTTGTGACCAGTTGAATTTAAAGCCAGTCCAAGGCCAGTCAGTTTTTGGTTCGTAATCGATTTCTTGTCCGCTCATTAAAAAAGGAACACCTTTCATGTAAGCCGAAACTAAGAAATTAGCAACGATTCCGTTATGATTTTTGAATGCAACAAATGGTCTTCTTACGCCATCGTCATTTGTGTAAGTATCATGATTTCCAGTATATCTAACAATTTGCTGATTTCCGGTTGCTTTAGCATATTCATATGTTGACTGATCCTGAAGTCTCTGAGAAACTGGTCCTCCATTTGCAATATCATACAAACCGCTATGAAACCATCTGTCGCCATAATTCATGTCGAAACCAACCTGAAAGTTTTCTTGTCTGTCACCTTCGGCCAACATTAATAAATTATGAGAAGTTATTCCTCGAAGGTTTGAATTTACTTCAGACCAAAAATCTAAAGGCGGATTATTAGCATAATCGCAGCGATAACCATCAATATTAGCTGCGAAAATCCAGTAGCGCATAGCATCTTTAATAGCTGCTCGTGTTGCCGAATTATTAAGATCAAGTGCTGCAATATCACCAAAATTTCCTAATTGTTGAATTGTTGTTCCGGTTCGTTTATAATATTCCGGATGCGAAACTGTCCATCCATGATCCCATGAAGTTCCGTTGATGGCAATATCCAAAATAACGGCCATTCCGCGGCTGTGAGCGCCATCGACTAAAGTTCTTAGATCAGCCAGTGATCCATATTCTGATCCTACAGCTTTAAAATCTTTAATACAATAGGGCGAAGCCGAACTTCGGGAATCAGTTCCGTGTGGGAAAATCGGCATTAAATAAATAACATTGGTACCGAGTGCTTTTATATTATCTAATCGGGCGGTTACTCCGGCTAAATTTCCGTTGGCACTAAACGGACGTATATGAACCTGATACATGTTGATGTCTCGTGTATCAGGCACGCCTGCAAATGGCGTTCCGTACTGAGCCGGATCTTGCGCATACACTGAACTTGCAAATAATAATAGAAAACAGACTAGTGTTTTCGTAATATGAAATAATCTAGTGGTAATTTTGATTTTCATAGTAGTAAATTTTTTTGCATGCTTGTCAGCATTCTTAACTAAAATTCATTCTCACTCGCATTGTTTTTAAATTTGACAAACATTTTGTGGTTAATAGTTTTCAAGTAGTAAAATTTTAATTTTTCGCTCAGGAATGAGCATAGTTTTCCGCCACGAATTCACGAATTTTTAGAATTAGAATTCTGCTTCTTAATCTAAAAATTGTAAATAATTCGTGAATTCGTGGCAAAAAAACTTAGTAATCTATAACTTTTTCAATCCCTTTAATTCTTCAGCATTTGCTTCTTTGATGCTGATTGCAGTACCACCGCCCGGAGCTAAATACTGCTTTAATTTGCTTTTTGAGTTTACAATAACTTTGGTAACAGTATACTTTTGTGGATTTTGATTCCAATTTGCTTCTTTTGCATCAGCATAAATAGTGGCGATGAAATTTTTTCCAGCAGGTAAATAATCAAATGAAATGTTTGCTGTTCTTGCATTTTCATCTGTAATTCCGCCAATAAACCATTCGTTTTTGCCTTTTGCTTTACGAGCAATTGTAATATAATCTCCAGGTTCAGCTTCCAAAATGTAACTGTTGTCCCAATCTACAGCCACATCTTTAATGAACTGAAATGCATCTGGAAAACGCTCATAATTCCCCGGAATATCAGCAGCCATTTGAAGCGGACTGTACATGGTAACATAATAAGCCAATTGTTTTACTAAAGTTGTATTTACTCGTTGTGAACTTCCTGTTCCATAATAAGAAAGATCTGTTTGGAAAATTCCCGGAGTATAATCCATTGGGCCTCCCATTAAACGTGTAAAAGGTAAAATAGTAGTGTGATCCGGAGCTAAACCTCCCATAGATTCAAACTCAGTACCGCGCGCTGATTCCTGAGCAATCCAGTTTGGAAAAGTTCGGTTTAATCCCGTTGGACGAACTGCTTCGTGACTGTCAATCATAATTTTATAATCGGCAGCACGTTTGGCAACGTTAATGTAATGATTTACCATCCATTGTCCGTCGTGATGTTCGCCACGTGGAATAATCTGTCCTACATAACCTGTTTTTACAGCGTCATAACCATTGTCGTTCATAAACTGAAAAGCACGATCTAAACGACGTTCGTAATTGGTTGCGGATCCTGAAGTTTCGTGGTGCATGATAATTTTTACACCTTTTGAAGCAGCATATTCATGAACTGCTTTTACATCAAAATCCGGATACGCAGTTACGTAATCAAAAACTTCTTCTTTCCAGTTGCCGATCCAGTCTTCCCAGCCAATATTCCAGCCTTCGATAAGGATGGCATCAAAACCATTTTTAGAAGCAAAATCAATATATTCTTTTGCACGTTCTGTAGTGGCTCCGTGTTTTCCGTTTGGCGTAAGTTTTGTAAAATCATCTGTAAGTTTCACATTGTTTTCTTTTCCAAAAGCCCAGGTGCTTCTTCCGGCAACAAAATATTCCCACCAAATCCCGATGAATTTTAAAGGTTTTATCCACGACACATCTTTATAACTTGTTGGCTCGTTAAGGTTTAAAATTAGTTTTGAAGCTAAAATATCGGTAGCTTTATCGCTTACGATAATGGTTCTCCAAGGCGATTGTGCATCGGTCTGCATATAACCTTTTGCACCAACTGCATCTGGAGCCAAATGACTCATCATTTTGTTGTTTACAGCATCAACTTCAAGATACATGGCCGGATAATTGATTAATCCTGCTTCGTGAATGTTGATGTATAAACCATCATCAGATTTCATCATTGACGGCGTTTGTACTGATAATTCTTTTATTGGACACTGTGCATTGATTTCAATCGTAGCTTTTTTCATCAACGAAGGAATCTCTGAAATTTTTGATGTTGTATACGCATATTCATTGGTATCATAATCTCCCGGAATCCAGAAAATTTTATGATTTCCAGCCAAATTAAACTGCGAACGTTCTTCTTTTATTACAAAATAGCTTAGATCATTTTGTTTTGGAAATTCATATCTAAATCCCAATCCGTCGTTGAACAAACGGAAACGAATACGAATAAATCTATTGTTGTTTTTTGCCTGAGCTAAAGTGACAACCAATTCGTTGTAATGATTGCGAATTGTTTTTTCTTCTCCTAAAACAGGATTCCAATTTTCATCAACAGAAGATTGTGCTGTGTTTGTAATGGTAAAACCATCCAAAAACGAAGGCATATTTTTTAGTTCTAAACCTAAAGAACTTGGTTTTATAACTTCTTTTTGTTTATATGATAATTGGTAAGACGGAATTCCGCCTTCTTTTAATTCAAATTTTAAGGAAAGATTTTTGTCCGGCGAAGTTATTTCTTGTGCCTGAAGCCAAATCGTGCTTACGAAGACAAAAAATAAAAGCGCAGTTTTTTTGCTCAAACGCATTTGAAGCAATGATTTTTGGGATTGAAAATTCATGTTATTTAGTTTTTTGCAAATCTAATTGTATTTAAAGATGCATTTAGAATTAATTTTTCAACACTACATATTGAAAAGGCTGTAATGTTATATCTGCACCAAGAGTTACGGCTGCTCCGGTAAAAGCATCTTTCCAGTTTCCTTTTAATGTTGAAGGTACAAGTTGTTTAACTGTTGAACCTGTTAAGTTTGAAAGGACAAAAACTTTTTCAGAATCTTTTATCATAGTAAATGCGCTAACGGCATCGCTGCTGTAACCTGTAAAAGTTCCTGTTTTAATAGCATTACTTGTATTTCTAAAAGCAATGATTTTTTTGTATTCTGCCAGCATGTCATTATCAGCAGTAGTCCAGTCGATTGGCGTCCTTGAGAAATAATTTAATCTTTGAGCGTATCCAATTTCCTGTCCATTATAAATCATCGGAACCGATTTTAAATAAGCAGCTACAACAAAAGTCGCGATTGATCCTTTTTTACCTCCAAATAATTCTAACGGAGTTCCTTCAGAAAGGTTTACGTCGTGATTGCTTGTGTATCTTACCACTCTGTTTTCAGGATTATAATTGTTAGCATATTCTGTTGCATTCGAATCCTGAATTGTTGTAGCAGGTTTGTTGTCTTTAAAAAGCTGTTCTAAAGTACTGAAGAAATTAAATCCGAAAGTATAATCAAAACCAGCAGCAAAATGATTTACTTTAGAACCTTCGGCAAGCATCAATATGTTTTGATTTTTTTTGATTTTTCTCAATTTTGTAATCGCTTCAGTCCAAAAAGTCTGCGGTACAAAATCAGCATAATCACATCTGAAACCGTCGATATTGGCGTTGTAAACCCAGTAAGACATGGCGTCGATCATAGCGGCTTTCATTTCAGCATTATTAAAATCTAATTGCGCTACGTCATTATAATTTGTTCCAGGTGGAATAATGATATTTCCGTTTGCATCTTTTTGATACCAATTTGGATGTTCTGTAATCCAGTTATTATCCCAAGCCGTATGATTAGCAACCCAGTCTAAAACGACAGCCATGTTCTTTTTGTGCGCTTCTTCAACCAAAGTCTGAAGATCTTGTAAAGTTCCGAAATCAGGATTTACTGCTTTATAATCTTTTACTGCGTAAGGCGATCCTAATTCTCCCGAAGCTTTTACTTTTCCGACAGGGTAAACCGGCATTAAATACACCACATTTGCCCCAAGTTCCTGAATTTGTGTTAATCTGTCCTGAACTCCTTTTAAAGTTCCGGCCTGACTAAAAGCACGAATATTTACCTGATAAATTATGGCATCTTCCTTCTTTGGCATTTTTTCAAAAGGAGTTCCATATTGTGTATACGGAGAGTCTGAACTTGTATCGTCATCAGAAGAACTGCAGGAAATAAAGGCTACTGCCAGCAGCAATGTATAAACGATTTTTATATTAAATTTCATATTTCTTTGAATTTAGTTGTAATAGCCGGAAGTTTAAGATAGCCTGCCTTTTGCTCAAGAAAGGCAGGTATCACTCAAACTAATCTAGCTTTGTTACAATGTTAGATTATTTTTTAACGATCGATGTAACAGCAGTTGCAGGATAACCTGTTGTTGCCGGATCTGTTTCGATAATTTTAAAAGTTACTTCATAAGTTCCCGCTTCACCAATTGTGTAAGCTCCTCCATTATCAAGGTTTACGATATTTGTTGAAGGATCTGCCGGTCCGTAATTAATTGTCCATGCATCATTCAATCTGAATTTTAATGCACCAGGCAATAAATTAGCTGTTATTTTCCACGTTTGAGAAACATGATCGTATGACATTGGAACAGAATGATTCCATCCATAATTTGGATCTCCGGCTGTTTGATCTGCTGTTGCAGATGCTGGTCCGACAATTCCCCAGGCATACGGCGTCTGGCTCCATTTTAGAGTATTTAGATTTACTTTTATTTGATATGAACCTGCACCCGGAAGTACAAAATCTGTATCGCTCATATTTTGTAAATCATTATTTGTAGCTCCTGCACCGTAGAATTGTGCCCAGTTTCTGGCTGTATTTAATTTAAATCCAGGACCTGCTCCAACAGGAACAGTCATGTATCCTTGGTAAACACCTTTTTGAATTGCTGTTAAAGGAGCAGCGGTTTCAATAGCCCATCCCTGATAACTTCCCGGCATATAAATTTCGCCAAAAACAACACTTTTTTCGTATGGTGTAATAGTTAAAGTAATAGGGTTTGAATAGATTTTACGATCCATTGCAGCTTCTACACGAACTACTAATTTCCCAGCTACATTTGGCTCAAGCCCTAAATCGACAGCGATTTTATTTAAATCTCGGCCAATTAAAGTTTTGCTTAAAACATCTGAACCTACTTCAATTCGTTTTGCTTTTTGCCATGCATTGCTTCCGCCAGTATCTCCAACTAAATCAAACTGAATAGCATACGTTACCGGAGCTTCGATAGGAAAAGAAACAGAAGGCCATGAAAGAAGTAAAACCTGATCGTCTGCAGTATCTTCTGTCAATACTAATGTGCTTGATGAAGCTGTAATTTCAGAAGGAAAACTAACCGATTTTAATGTCGTTAATTCGGCATTGCTGTCACAGGAAGAACCCAGAAAAAGCACGCTGCCTAATAAGATTAATTTATTGATATATTTTTTCATGATAGTTTTGTTTTTAGTAACCCGGGTTTTGTTTTAATCCTAGATTAGCATTTAATGCTGAGGTTGGAATTGGGAACAATTTTCTGTAAGCAGGCGACGCAGGTCTGAATTCGTTTGCTAGTAAAAATTTATCAAAACGAATCATATCTTGTCTTCTGTGTCCTTCCCAGTTCAATTCGAATCCTCTTTCATTGTAAATATCATCAAGAGTAGGGTTGTGGTCTAATGCTTCTAGTCCTGCACGTTGTCTGATTTGATCAATAAAAGGTTTTGCAGCGCCCGGATTTCCTAAACGTGCATTACATTCTGCCATCATTAAAATTACATCAGCATATCTGAAAATTGGAAAATCGTTAGAAGCTCCTCCACCTGTTCTTGGCGCTGCAGGATAAAACTTCACGTTACGAACTCCAGCTTGTGGATCTGCTCCCGGATTGTCAAGAGAAGCTACATCAAGTGTATAATTGAATCCGCCTGGCTGTTCTCCAAACAAAAACTGTTTTCTGCGAATGTCATTGGCATCATATTTTAAGAAAAATTCTTTAGGAACAATTGTACCGTTCCATCCGCTGTATCCAAATAAAGCCTGTGCGTGTGCTCCGTATAAACTACGAACTGCATAAACGTTACGAGAAACAACGTCAAGTGTTGCGTAAATTGAAAGTATAGTTTCATCTTCCGGAAGTACATCTCCAAATAATTCATAATATTTACTTCCAAGAGGATTTGCCGCATCGGCTGCGCCAGAATGAAGCGTAAATCCGCCCTCGGCAACTTTGTTACAAGCAGCTAAAGCTTCATTCCATTTTGGAGTTCCTGTGTAAACTCCAGCGTTTAAATATACTTTTGCCAGTAAAGTATAGCCAGCCCATTTGTTGAATCTTCCATAGTAATTTCCGCCTCTTGTTCCAGAAAGCTGATCTACATTTTCAGTTAGTTCTTTTACGATAAAATCATAAACTTCTTTACGGCTTGACTGCGGAATTTTATCCACTGTAATATTATTGTCTGTAAAAAATGGAACATCTCCATAATCATCAATCAATAAATAATAAAAGAAAGCTCTTAATACTTTTGCTTCGGCAATTTTTGAAGTTTCAGCATTTGATTTTTCTAATAAACTAACGGCTAAATTGGCATTGAAAACCGCTTTGTATAACCAGTTCCATGTATTGTTGATAATGAAATCTGTAGGCAGCCATTCGTGTTTGTGCAAACGGGCAAAATCCTGCTGCCAGTCGCCTGTATTTCTATGTGGAATAACCTGCTCGTCTGATGACATACAGTTCATGTCGTACCAGCCATTATCTGCTCCCGCGTAACCAACACCTGATGCATTTTCTCTTACGAATTCACCCGGAATTTGTGCATATACGTTTGCAAGAGCAATATCAGCACCTTCAGGAGTTCCGTAAAATTCATCTGCAGGATATTTATCGTATACATTTTCGCTTACATCCGTACAGCTGAAAAGGGCAAGAAAACAAACGCTTCCTGCTATTACTATATTTTTAATTTTCATCTTTTTTTACTATTTAAATTTTACAGTCAAACCAAACGCCACACTTCTGGTACGAGGATAAATTCCTTTATCGCCTCCAAAACTGTCTCCACTTCCGCTTACATTTAATTCAGGATCAATTCCTGTATAATCTGTAATCAGGAATAAGTTGTTTCCTGTAAGTGAAAGTCTGATGGTATCAATATATTTATCTGTAAAACGGAAACTGTATCCGGCTGTAAGGTTTTCTAAACGAATGAATGAACCATCTTCTAACCATAAATCAGAACCGTAAGGAGAAGTATAAATTCCCTGATCTACTGCACTTGCCAAAATATTCGATTTACCAATATTTTCCATTCTGCTTAAGTTTGAACGTAAACTATTGTAAACTTTATTTCCGCCAGAACCTCTTATCAACATCGAAGCATCGAAGTTTTTATATCTGTAAGATGGGTTAAATGCGAAAGTATAAGTTGGTAAAGCTGAGCCTGCGTAATAACGATCCGGACTTCTTGTTCCCTGATCAATTATTCCGTTTCCGTCACGATCTAAAACCGTTTCAACATTGTTTTGATTTTTTCCTGTATGCTCTAGTATGTAAAAAGCTCCAATTGGTTTTCCTTTCACTAAATAAGAGTTTTCAGCTCCCCAGCCTACATAATCGGTATTTAAAGGAACTCCGTTTATGCTTCCGCTTAAATTAAGCACTTCGTTTTTCATGAAAGAAGCGTTTGCTGCCAAAGTAAGTGTACTGTTTTGTGTTTTAATTACGTCATAAGCCAAAGCAATCTCAATACCTTTGTTTGAAATACTTCCCACGTTTGCCATAATACGATCGTGTGGAAACGGAGGCTGAGGTACTACATAATTAAATAAAAGATTTTCAGTTTTAGAAGTATAAACATCAACAGTTCCTCTTAATCTATTGTCTAGAAGGGCAAAATCAAGACCTAAGTTGGTTTGTTTTTTAGTTTCCCATTTCAAATCGGCATTGGCATTTTGGCTAACACTGTAATTTGGGATCTGCTGACCGCCAAAATAAGTGGTTCCTGAACTTCCAACCAAAGCGATTGACTGCTGTGGATTTAATCCTTGCTGATTTCCGGTAACTCCATAACCTGCACGAACTTTTAATTCATCAAACAAAGTTTGGTTTTGCATAAAAGGTTCTTTGTTAATCTGCCACGCAACTGATGCTGAAGGGAAATTTCCCCATTTATTATTAGCACCAAAAACTGTAGAACCATCACGACGAATACTTGCAGTAAGCAAATAACGATCTAATAAAGAGTAATTTGCTCTTGCCAAAAATGAAACTAAACTTCTGTCGTTTTTGTATGAAGTAATATCGCCCGGTCTAACATTTGACATATCTCCTAACTGAAGCGCATTGTAAGTTGTTTTATCGTTCATAAAACCTCTTGCTTGTGCATAATTTCCTTGGTAAGTTTGGTTTTGCCATTCGTATAAACCTAATACATTGATATTGTGAATACCGAATGTTCTTTTATAATTAAGGCTAAAGTTGGTTAACTTTTCATTTTGTCTTTGGTTATTGATATTAGCAAAACCTTTTTGGTCAATAGCAAAAGCAACTGTAGATTCTATTGGTTGAAAATAACCATATGTCACATTTGTTTTTCTCCAGCTTCCGAACCAGCTTGCACTTAAACCTTTTGCTAAATCCAAATCAGCTTTTAAACTTCCGAATAAATTATCATTTTGAGATTCATTTGTGGTTGTTTGTGCAGCTGCATAAGGATTTAAATATTGGAATACATTTGGATCTGTAAAATAAGTTCCGTCCGTATTATAAACTGGATCTGTTGGTCTAAGCAAATACGCATTTGTAATTAAATTTGATGTATAAGCTGCTGTTCCAATACTTTGAATACTGCTTGTTGTATTGTTAACACCCGTATTTAAATTAAAAGTCAATTTTAATTTATCATCAAATGCCATTTGAGTAGCCTGAATACGACCAATATATTTTTGGTTGCTTGAATTAATTACAACTCCATCTTGCAAAATAGCTGTTAAAGACGCTCTGTAATTGAATTTATCAGTTCCTCCTCCAAAAGATAAAGTATGTGTCTGCGTAATTCCGGTTTGAGTCAAAAGCCCATACCAATCTGTATTAGATCCATGATTTGCCGATGCCGGAACTCCAACACTCTGAGCCGCTGTCCACCATTCGTCAGCACTTAACATGTCTAATTTTTTTGGAATAAAATCTAAAGATGTTGAACCCGTATAATCCATCGTAGTTTTTCCGGCTTTATTCTTTTTTGTCGTAACAATAAGTACACCCGGCGCACCGCGAGAACCGTAAATGGCAGTTGCAGAAGCATCTTTTAAAAGGTCAATACTTTCAATTTCGCTTGGCGGAACCTGATTTAATAAATCCATGTTTCCCTGAATTCCATCTACAACAATTAACGGATCACTTCCTCCAATTAAAGAAGAAATTCCACGAATACGAACACTTGGACCTGAACCCGGTTCACTACCAATTTGAGTAATATTTACACCAGCTGCTTTACCAGAAATCAATTGTAATGGATTTACAATCGCTCCCTGATTCATGTCTTTTGCATTAATAGAAGATACTGCTCCCGTAACATCTTTTTTAATAGTTGTACCGTAACCAACCACTACAATTTCCTGTAAGTCAGTAGCATCCGGAAAAAGCTGAATGTTAATTACATTTTGATTTGCTGTAACTTTTTTCTCTTTATATCCCACAAAAGAAACTACAATTACAGATTGGCTGCTTTCAACAGTAATTTTATATTTTCCGTCAAAATCCGTTACCATTCCGTTTTTAGTTCCTTCTTCAATAACTGAAGCTCCAGGCAAAGGCATTCCGTTTTCATCGGTAATTACACCAGAAACAGTTTGTTTTTGAAATTCAATTACCTGCGTTTTAAGCTCCGGTTTTTTAAGGATAATCTGCGTATCTCTGATTTTAAATTCAGTTGGAGTTCCTTTAAAAATCCTGTCTAAAACCACATATATCGATTGATCTTTTACAGAAATAGAAACTGTGCGATCTAAGTCGATATCGTTCAGTTTATAAATAAATCTGAAATCTGTTTTTTGCTCAATGGTCTCAATAACCTTTTCGATTGTTGAATTGTTTAATTCAAGGGTAACTTTTGTCTTTTGGGCATAAGTATTCCCTCTGATATTAAACATGGCGACCAAAAGAAGTAGAGTTGTTAGTTTCAATTTTAGGTCATTTTGGAACACTCGGTATAAAAACCCAGTATTCTTTGATTTTTTTTTCATAATTTTGTTAATTGATTGTAGTTAATTCGTTATATTCAATCACTTAGTTAATCGGAAATTGTTCGCAGCTCTTTCCGATTTTTTTATTCCTGTAATTTTATTTCTTCATATTTTTTCATTGGTTTAAGTGGTTATTTAATTAGTATTTGATCGTTTTTTATGGTGTAATTAATACCGTGAATGTCGTTGAAATAACTCATCACTTTATCAATAGATTCGTCCTTGAAACTAGCATTGAATTTCTCGTTGGCCAGTTTTTCATTTTTATTTACAATCGTAACATTGTAGCGTCTTTCGAGTTTTGTAATAATGTTTTTAAAAGTCATATTTCTAAAAGTCAGTCCGCCGTCTATCCATGAAGTATAAATATCTGTGATAACCGCTTTTGTCGAAATTTTAGCATTTTCTTTATTGAAACTTCCTTTAAATCCCGGTTTCAGAATCGTATTTTTTAAAGCATCAAATTCTTCGTTTGACTGATACATTCCAACAGAACCTTCAACTAAAACAACATCTGTTGCAGCATCTTCAGGATAATTTGAAACGTTGAAATGTGTTCCTAAAACACGGACATTCAAGTCGTCAGCATTTACAATGAATGGATGTTTTTTATCTTTTGCAACATCAAAAAATGCTTCTCCATCAAGAAATACCTGTCTGTTTTCTCCGGCAATAAATTTTACAGGATATTTTAAAGTTGTTCCTGCGTTTAAGTGAACCATAGTTCCATCTGATAATTGAAGACGGAATTTTTTTCCGTATGGAATTTTAATCGTGTTGTAAACTAGTTTTTCAGGATCTAAGCTGCTTTCATAAGCAATTTTATCTCCGTTTTGATTTCCAACAACATTTCCTTTAGCATCTTTTATTTGTGCCGAATTATGCTCAGATAAAATCTGCGTTTCACCATTTTCTAATTGAAGTACGATGTCAGAACTTTTAAAATCGAATTTTTGTTCCACAACTTTGTTTGAAACATGTTGTTTGTAGAAAAAGCCAATTCCCAATAAAACAACTACAGAAGCGGCAATCGAAATATATTTTCTGAAATTTGATCTTCTTTCAGGCAGTTCAATTACAGTTTCTTCTTCTTTAGAAGCCGATAAAATATTCATGAAAATAATATCAGCAGTTTGTTTATCCATTTTTGGCATTTCCCCCAAAAGACTTTGAATGTCTTCTACCGTTGGGAAATCATCCGTAAGCTGATTTTTTTTATAATAAGCAACTACTTCGTTTACTTCTTCGGGTGTACATTGGTTTAAAACAAACTTTTGTAAAAGACTTTTTATTTCAGAATTTGAATTCATTACGAATTGTTTTTAGGTCGGGTTCTGAATATAATACAGCCGAAAACGTTTTCAGTACTACTCAAACGTTATAAATTTTTAAATTTTAACATTTGGCAAGATTGATTTTAATCTAAGTGGTTGATTATCAATTGTTGTTTTGCGCGCAGATTTTACAGATTTAAGCAGATTTGCGCAGAAATTTTTTTATTTCTTTCGTATTTCAAATGAGGTAAATAAAAAATCTGCTTAAATCTGTAAAATCTGCGTGAAAAAATTAACCATAAAAAAAATCACTTCGAAAAGAAGTGATTTAATTGGTTAAAAATTGGTTTTGGTTAGATAATCTCGTCGTGAACCTGAAAAAAGACCCGCATTGATTCTAATGCTTTGCTCATTTGATTCCTGACAGTATTTATAGAAATGCCGAGTTCCTGACTAATTTCTTCGTAACTCATGCCTTTCTTTCGTGACATTTTAAAAATTTGTTTCCGTTTTGGCGGTAACTGTTTCATTGCCTGTTTTTGCAGTTTTTTGCAGTCTTCCTCGCGAATGGAATAATCTCCGTATTCATGCGATTTTTGACTTTCATAAAAAACGGCTTCTTTCAAAACCAAATCATTGGCGGCTTTATTCAAAGTATTAAAAGCCTGATTTCTGGCAATGGTAAAAATATAGGCTTTAAAAGATTGTTCTGTGTTGAGGTTTTCGCGATGCTGCCAGACTTTCATAAAAACATCCTGAACATTTTCTTCGGCAGCTTCTTTCGATTTTAATAAACTAATACTGTAGCCGTAAATATCCTGATAATACAAATCAAAAAGGGAACGAAATGCTTTTTCGCTGCCATTTTTTAATTCGCTTACCAATAATTTGTCGCTATAGTCTTTGGCTTCCAACATTAAATTAATTAGTTTGTATTTAAATCTAATTATATTACGATACTATCAAAAATCGATACTCTAATGCGTTGAGTGGTTAGCAAATATATAAAAATATTATTCGCAGCAAATAATGCTAAAATAAACTTAATTCGCTTTTTTGTGATTTATTTTGAGTACAATCTCAATAAACACGGCAGTAAAACCCGTTTTATCAAGTTGATAACTTTTTGGCTAATTTTTTAAAAATTAACTATAATGAGGTTTGTTTTTTGAGAATATTCTTATTTTGAAATTAATTGTCTAAAGAATCAAAAACAAAATTTGTAAAAAAAATCCTTTTATCTGTTGAGATAAAAGGATTTAGTTTTTTGAATCTGCGTACAGGAAGATTCGGGGTATTACAAATTATTAGTTTTTCAAATCTTTGATAACTTTAAAAGCAACGTCAACCTGATCTTCACCAACTAAAATGGTAAATTCATTTGAAGTTGAAATAACCTCATTGATAATGATTCCTTCCCAAGCTAAACGCTGGAAAATGAAATAGTAAATACCAGGAACTACAATGTTTTCTTTTGGTAATTTAACCGTGATCGAAGCCAGATTATCTAATTTTTGAATTAGTTTTTCTCTCATAAAGTGTTTTTCAACTAAATGATTAACACTGCTGCTTACTACAATATTAGTTTCGTTTACACCACGAGATGAAGTGTAAAAAATATCAGATAAAGCATTGATATCAGAAATCAAATCAGCTTGTTTGTTTAAAACAGTTTCTGAAGCTGCGAAAGTGTAATCTGTAAGCTCAGATCTTACTGTAATTTCGCCAATATTCTTGATTACTTTATTGATTTTGTGGTTTAATTTAAAATCTAATTCTTCGGTTAATCGTTTCAACGACATTACAACGGCGCCTTGTTTTACTTCTTTACCAAACTCATTTTCAAGCTCGGTCATAATGTTCCGAGAAAGAGAAGTCAGGTTGATAATCCCGAGAGATAAAGCATTTAAAAGAAAGGGTTTTGTTTTGATGTAATTTTCGACGATGGAAGAAACGGTTTTCATAATTTTTTTTCTTTTTTTTTGTAACGTAATTGGGTTGGTTTAGTTAATTTGATGTTATAAATCTTTGCAAAGATAAATAAAAAAACAATTTGTTACAATTATAACAAGAAAAAATTATGTTAAAAATGATAAAATGCGTCTGTAAGATGTTCAATTGCAAATGATTCCCCGTTTTTATGGATCGCAACGATGTCAAAACGAATATTTAAATCGTCACAAAAATCCTTTTCCCTATAGTTTATGTAGGCATTTACTGCTTTTATTAGGAGTTGAATTTTTTTTGGCTTCACAAAATCCTGCGGAGAACCAAAATCTAAACTCGATCTTGTCTTCACTTCTACGATTGCCAAAACTTCATCTTTTTGTGCAATAATATCTATTTCGGCTTTTTGAAAAACCCAGTTTCTTTCTAAAATTTCATACCCATTTTCTTCGAGATGATTTACTGCAAGTTCTTCTCCTTTTTTGCCAAGTTCGTTATGTTCTGCCATGTTTAGTTTTTCAGTCTCAGTGACGGTTTTCAGTTTCTTAAAATAAAAAACGCAAAGGCACAAAGAATTAAACTTTGCGGCTTTGCGTCTCTGCGAGATTTTATGTGTGGTATTTAAGAGACTTTCTTAAATTGAATTGTTGTTATTTCTGAAAAGTAACCGTACTTCCAGCTGCATTTACATCAATAGAAATAGTACTTCCCATAACTAAAGCGCGATTATCCTGAATATGCCCGGCTGGGAAATTAAAGATTACCGGAATATTGTATTTTTTGGTAACATCGTCAATAATTTCAAGAGCATTTTTCCCCCACGGAACTTCGTTGTCTTTCATTTTCGTCATTCCGCCAATAATGATTCCTTTTAAATTTTCGATGCAGCCATTGCGTCGTAAATTCATCATCATACGATCAATATGATAAAGATATTCATCTAAATCTTCGATAAATAAAATCTTATCCTTGCAGTCAATTGCCGATGGAGAACCTAATAAACTATATAAAATAGAAAGATTTCCTCCAACTAATTCACCAGTTGCTTTACCAAAACGATTCATGCTGCTTGGTTCAATAGAATAGGAAAGAGGTTCGCCAAACAAACTTGATTTCATAGAACTAATCGCTGCCGCAGTTGCACGTGGAATTGTAACCGGCATAGCCCCATGAATCGATTTATAACCCATTGTATTTAAATGATTGTGTAAAACCGTTACGTCGCTAAAACCGATAATCCATTTTGGGTGTTGTTTGAATTTTGTAAAATCCAACAGATCCAGCATTCTCACAGTTCCGTAACCGCCGCGAACGCACCAAATCGCTTTTATATTTGGGTTATCTAATTGTTTTTGAAAATCGGCAGCACGCTGTTCGTCAGTTCCGGCCAATTGATGATAATCAAGTCCAATTGTACTGCCAATAACAGCTTCTAAACCCCAGCTTTTAAGCAAATCTATTGTAGGTTTTAAGTTGTCGTCGATATTTTTTCTGGCCGTTGCCAAAAGAGCTACAGTATCTCCTTTTTGTAAATAAGGTGGTGTTATCATGTTTTGTTGGGATTGACAGTTGAATGATTGTAAAGCAAAAATAAGAAATGCCAGTTTAGCACGATTAAAATATTTTGTGATAGTAAGGAAGCTTTTCATAATATCTTTTGCTTATTTGAATGTTGAGATTAACAAATATAAATTATTTACTCAAGTAAATTATTGAAAATTCTTACAATTTATTTAAATTGAGCCCTTAAATTTTTAAAGTTATGCAAATTATTAAATTTCACTTTTGTTTACTCGCCTTTTTTATAATTTCTGTCTCAACTGCACAATCAAAAAAATATATAATCCATACCGCAGCATTTTACAATTTCGAGAATCTTTTTGATATCAATAATGATCCAAATAAAAATGATGACGAATGGACTCCAACAGGCGCTCAGCATTGGACAAAAGAAAAATACGAACAAAAACTAAAAAATCTTTGCCAGAGTAATTGCTGAAATTGGAACTCCTGAAAATTCAAATGCTCCAGTATTATTAGGCTGTTCCGAGATTGAAAACAGAGGCGTTCTCGAAGATTTAATAAAACAAGACAAAGATTTCCGGATACGATTACGGAATCATTCATTTTGATTCGCCGGATCAACGTGGAATTGATGTTGCGCTTTTGTATCAAAAGAAATATTTCAGACCTACTTCTTACTCAAATATTCCGTTGTTGATTTACAAAAACAAAGCAATTCTTGAGGAAAATAACAATGAAGATTTAGGCGATGTTGAAATCAAAATTGATACTAAAAACCGAGTTTTTACGAGAGATCAGCTTTTGGTTTCGGGATTTTTAGAAGATGAAGAAATACATGTTATTGTCAATCACTGGCCATCGAGATCTGGCGGAGAAAAAGCCAGTAAGTCCTATTTCGGGAAGCAGCAGGAAGATTGAACAGAAAAATTATAGATTCTTTACAGCAAATAAATCCAAATGCGAAAGTACTAACCATGGGAGATTTAAATGACGGACCTTTTAATAAAAGCTATAAAAATTGCATTGGGAACAAAAGGCAAAAAAAGCGGACGTTCCTGAATTTGGCGTTTATAATCCTTTTGAAGAAATGGCTGAATAAAGGAATGGGAACTTTAGCCTTATAGAGATTCCTGGGATATTTTTGATCAAATCATAATCACGACAACTTCTTTTATTGAACCTGATTTTTCCAGTTATAAATTTTGGAAAGCGGGCATTTTCAAGAGACCTTATCTTAATTCAGACTTCTGGAAGCATATAAAGGTTATCCGTTGCGGAATACTTTGGCAGAAGCTGGTTTTAGTGATCATTTTCCGGTTTATATTTATTTGATAAAAGAATTTAAATTGGTAGAGACGCACCGCAGTATGTCTCGCTTGTATAATCAAAACCTATAAGACGCACTGCGGTGCATCTCTACAAATTCATTATCTTAGCTACTCACAAATTTTGAATAAAAATGGCTATAGCAAAACCTTTCAACTTAACTAAATGGATTGACGAAAACCGTCATTTACTAAAACCGCCAGTTGGAAATAAAAATCTTTACGTAGATTCTGGGGATTATATTGTAATGATTGTGGCGGGACCAAATGCAAGAAAAGATTATCATTATAACGAAACAGAAGAACTTTTTTATCAGCTAGAAGGAAGTATTAAGGTTGTCATTCAGGAAGATGGACAGCGTAAAGAAATGGAATTAAATGCAGGCGATATGTATCTGCATCCTGCAAAAGTGCCACATTCTCCTGTTCGTTCAGAAGGTTCGATCGGACTTGTTATAGAAAGAAAACGTGCCGGACAAGGTTTTACAGATGGTTTACTTTGGCATTGCGACAATTGTAATCATAAATTGTATGAAGTGTATTTTGAACTTCATAATATCGAAAAAGATTTCCTTCCTCATTTTGAACATTTCTACAATTCAGAAGAATTAAGAACGTGCGATAATTGTGGAACTGTTATGGAAACTGATCCTAGATTTATGGCTAAGAAATAATCTTTTCATTCAACTAAAATATTAAACCAGACAGGTTTTAAAGACCTGTCTGGTTTAATATTACTTTTTGTAAGAAATTATAATATTTACAATCGTTTTTGATATATATTTGTATCATAAATGAATTAAAAAATTCTCAATTATGATACAAGAGGTAATTGCATATAAAAATATAGTTGAAAATATTGAAGGTTTAATAGATAACTCTCCTTATAAAAAGAACTATATTATTGAAAAAATTGGGATACCCAGTCCAACATTTTATCGAAAATTAAAAACACAGTCTTTTACTCCTGACGAAGTTTTATCAATTGCAAAAATACTTTCTCCTGAAGAAAATTATATGTTGGAATTGAAGGCGGATATTGAGCAAGGTAAAGTTGAGATATAAAAAATGGAGACTTTATAACGCATGAAGAAATGTTGGATAAACTGAAGAGAAAGAAAATCTTAAAATATAAGATATATCTATTGGTTTTTGCCGATTATTATAAAAAGCTAATCAATTCGATATTAATCTTGTGTAGCTTCATAATATAATGTAATATTTCTCGAAATGACAATACTTCGACATTTCAATTTTGGATCTATATTTTCCAAAGCGAAGGATTATTTTGCAAGCAAACTTATTATGTAGTAAAACATCCTTGATGAATTTTTGAGCTAATGAGCGGTGACCAAAAATGATTTAAGATAATCTCTCAATAGTATAAAAGTTGTACTCTGCTTTTTTAGACCAAATAATTTTCATTGTAAATTTGAAATATCCACTAAATATATAAAAATAAACTTACATAAAGCTAAATTTTTACAACTCAAACTTTTTCCCCTGTTCAGGATAGATAATCTTCAATCCTAAATCATTTTGAGCTTTTAACTGCTCTTTAATTTTTGCAATATTCTTTGCAGGCGGTTTCAAATGTGTGATGATAATTTTAAAGTTTTCAAGAGAACCTTTTCCTGCTAAATCCTCTAGAACATGAAGTTCTTTCATTAAATAATTCGGAGTCAAATGGCCAAATAAAAATTTGTCAGGCTGTTCGTTAGGAAACGAAACTTCAATAAAAATTCCTTTTAATTGTTTGGCCTTAACTAATGGAGCAACTGCTGTCCATAGAGTCTTTTAGTTTATCGCTTTTTTCTACTTCATCTGGTCCTGTATCTCCTAAATATAATGCATGATCATTTTCGTTTTTAATTAAGAAAGCAGTACTCTCAAACGGATTAACATGGCTAAGAGAAAAAGCTTTAACCGTCATTTTGGTATTAGTTAAAGGAGTTTCTTCTCCTAGATTCAAGGTTTGAAAATGATATTTTTTTAAAGGAAAGCCAGGACCTGCATCTCCAAAATTAGCCCAAGTCTGATCGTTGAAATAATGGTTTTCCATCATTTCCATACATTTATTGGTAGCATAAACCGTTTTAGAAGAATCAGCAGGAGAGTTTATAATGAAACCTGAAACATGATCTAAATGTGCATGCGAAATCAAATATCCTTTGATGTATTTTCGTAAAACTTCGCTTGTAGAAACTTTAAAAGTTTTCTTTTCAATAGCTTTTTCAATTCCGGCATTTACAGTTCCAGCATCAAGACAGATATAATCGGTTGTATTGGATGGAGCAATTAAATAGGCTGAAAGATTTTTTTCATCAATGCCGCCCATCACTCCTAATGGAACTACTGAAAAAGAAGTTTTTGCTTTTTGAGAAAATATATTGGTTGTTACTAAAAGAAAACAAAGGAGAAGCCTAATGTACGAGGTCATATTTTTAATTTTAAGTAACGCAAATTTCATTAAATAAATTCAATAATGAAGTTTTGTTTCTGTTAATACTATAAAATAAACTTAAATTTACTTTCATTTATGAATTAACTTCAATGGGAAATTAATTCGAAAACAATATCTTTACATAAAAATATAACAATTTTAACCAAAAAAGTTACAATGACAACAATAGCATCGCAATTTGGAATGAATGAAGCTCTTGAAAAATTGGGCATCAAGACAATAAATGAAGGAACATCAACAGGAATTAATAATTTTTCATCTGGAGAAATTCTAGAAAGTTATTCACCAGTTGACGGAAAATTAATTGCTTCGGTAAAAATGTCAACAGCAGAAGATTATGAAAAAGTAATCCAAACAGCAGCAGAAGCGTTTAAAACTTTTAGATTAATTCCTGCGCCGCAACGTGGTGAAATTGTACGTCAGTTTGGAGAAAAATTAAGACAAAATAAAGAAGCTCTTGGTAAACTGGTTTCTTATGAAATGGGAAAATCATTTCAGGAAGGTCTTGGAGAAGTTCAGGAAATGATTGATATCTGTGATTTTGCTGTTGGTTTATCGCGTCAGCTTCACGGATTAACAATGCATTCTGAAAGACCGGGACACAGAATGTATGAGCAATATCATCCGTTGGGAGTTGTCGGAATTATTTCGGCATTTAATTTCCCAGTTGCGGTTTGGTCTTGGAATACAGCTTTGGCATGGATTTCTGGTGATGTTTGCGTTTGGAAACCTTCTGAAAAAACACCTCTTTGCGGTATTGCTTGTCAGAATATCATAGCTCAGGTTATTAAAGAAAACAATCTTCCAGAGGGAATTTCGTGTTTAATAAACGGAGATTATAAAATAGGAGAATTATTGACTGCAGATACTCGTATTCCGCTTATTTCTGCAACAGGTTCAACTAGAATGGGGAAAATTGTTGCGCAGACTGTAGCAGGAAGATTAGGTAAATCATTATTGGAATTAGGAGGAAACAATGCTATTATTGTTACTCCAGATGCCGATATTAAAATGACGGTTATTGGTGCTGTTTTTGGAGCTGTTGGAACGGCTGGACAGCGTTGTACTTCAACTAGAAGATTGATTATTCACGAAAGTATTTATGATAAAGTAAAAGATGCATTGGTGGCAGCTTACAAACAGTTACGAATCGGAAATCCGCTTGACGAGAACAATCATGTTGGACCGCTAATTGATACTCATGCTGTAGAAATGTATGCCGCAGCATTAAATAAAGTTGTAGCCGAAGGTGGAAAAATTTTGGTTGAAGGCGGAGTGCTTTCTGGTCAAGGTTATGAAAGTGGCTGTTATGTAAAACCTGCGATTGCCGAAGCTGAAAATTCATTTGAAATTGTGCAGCATGAAACTTTTGCACCAGTTTTATATTTGATTAAATATTCTGGAGAAGTAGAGAATGCAATCGAAATTCAAAACGGTGTTGCTCAAGGATTATCTTCTGCAATTATGACGAATAATTTAAGAGAAGCCGAAAGATTTTTATCTGCAACAGGTTCTGACTGTGGAATTGCAAACGTAAATATCGGAACTTCTGGTGCTGAAATTGGAGGTGCTTTTGGTGGTGAAAAAGAAACTGGAGGCGGACGAGAGTCTGGTTCTGATGCTTGGAAAATTTATATGAGACGTCAAACCAATACAATCAATTATACTACAAATCTTCCGTTAGCACAGGGAATTAAATTTGATTTGTAATTCATATTATCAGAAATAAAAAAGGCTTCCAAATTTGGAAGCCTTTTTCGTTAAGTTAGTTTTACTTTTTAATAAGTGTTTGGTTAAATGATCCATCAACAGTAATAATTTTGGCTAAATAAGTACCAGGAATTAAACTGCTTGTATCAATACTCTCAGAGTTTCCAGAATTAATTACCAAGTTTCCAGAAATGTTGTATATAAGCACACTCTGAACTTTTTGTTCTGGATCTGATAAGAATAAAGTGCTTGAAACTGGATTTGGATATAAAACTATTTTTGATGATTCTGTACTTTCTTTTGCAGTAGTTTCAGCTCCAACAGCCATTCTTAAAGTACTTCCGCTATAAACAGTGCTAATGTAAAATAAGTTGGCAACAGAACCTTTTGTTATAGTGTGAGAACCTGCAGCAATTGAAGCAGTTACGATACCTGCTGATGCCGTATAAGAAACATTATCTACTTTAATGGTTCCCGTAAAACTTGAATCGAAAACCAAAGTTAAAGTAGACGCACTTGTTGTTGTATACGTTATAGATGTGCTTGATTCTATTTTTAAACGCTCTGTTAATGTTAATCCGTTGTAAGTTACAGATCCAGGAGTTGAATTCATGTTTCCTGTAATAGAGTAGAATGTACTTGTTTTGCCAGATGTTGTAAAATTATGAAGTTCAGTCCACCACTTGAAGTTCCTGTGTTTACTGTTATAGTTCCTGATGCCAGTTGCAGGAGTTCCTGCACTTCCTGAAGTTGTTACAGAATAAGACACGTTTGCAGTTGGAGTTCCCGTAATCGTGATAGTTTTTGCTGTCGTATTTTTTTACAAAAGACAACCCAGAAGAAGGTAATCCTGTTACAGATGCATCTGTAGCAGTTTCCGCCCCAGGTAAAAACAATTGAAGCTTATAGCTGTTCCACTTGTAACGGTCTGACTGTTGTTATCCTAGTTGATGTTAAAGTTTGATTTCCAGCTGCATTAACTGTTATCGTTCCAGATCCTGTAGCTGGTGTTCCAGTAGCTTCCTGTAGTAGCGATAGAATAAGTAACTGTTGCAGTTGGAGTTCCCGTAATTGTAATGGTTTTAGCTGTAGTATTTTTTACAAAAGTCAATCCAGAAGCTGGCAATCCAGTTACGGTTGCATCAGTTGCATCTCCACCCCATGTAAATACGATAGAAGAAATTGCAGTACCATTTGCAACAGTTTGATTATTGTTTGCAGAAGAAGTTAAAGTTAAAGTCTGCGTTCCAGCAGGCGGATTTCGTTCCATCCTTGAACAGTACACTAAAGTAGTTCTGTGTAGTTTGTCAGATGCCGTTTTTAATCCTGTAATTACAGCATCTGAAGTATCATCTACAGCATTGTTAAAAGCCCATTGAAAATCACCTCCAGAAACGCGTCCTGCATATTGCAGTAACATTTGTTCTGGCTGTTTCAGGCGTATCTGGCAGTATACGAATTTTTACATTATAACTTGAATCTAGTATCAAAGTTGTTATACGTATTTCGCACCTGTTTTTGATTGTACATACTGCTTACCGATTGTTTCGTCTTGGCTGGCAGCTACATAAGCATCAAAATCTGTTGTAGAGCTTATTTTTCCTGCGATATTATACAACGGATTAGGATCATTATAAGCTACAAAACGCATATTATTTGTTCCGTTAGAAGCATCAAAAGTATTGTTGAAAGCTTTAATGCTTCCTCCAGCTTCACCAGAGAATGTTCCCATTGTTCCGGCATTATTCACTTGATTGGCTTCATCCCAAATATCAGAACCTTGAAGAGAAGTAAGCATTGGATGTTTGCTGTTTCTGTAATAATTTCCTTCAACGAAATACTGATGAACCAAGAGTTGACCCAGCACCGTATTTAGAGTTTCCATCATAATAGTTGTTGTAAATATGTGCTGAATAGTAACGTACACGTGGATGACGAGAATCTGAGTGATCAAACCAGTTGTGATGATAAGTAATGTACAATCCTGAAGTTGTTCCTTCGCTTAAGCCTAAAAGACTTGCTTTTCCATTATCCCAAAAGTGGTTATATGAAAAAGTAATGTAAGTAGAATTTTTGCAATCTAAAGCTCCGTCGCCTTTTATCTGGTCGGCATCGCTTCCTGCATCTCCATAGAAAAGATCACAGTTGTGAACCCATACATAATCATTATCTTGCTGTAAACCAATATTGTCTCCTTCAGCTGCTGTCACAATTCATTGCGCCAATATTTCGTATCTCAATGTTTGAAGCCGTTTTTTACTCGTATTCCCCAGCCATCAGCAACAGCATCATTTCCAATTCCTTCTAATGTCAGATAAGCTGAAGCATTTTTAGCGTTTTCAATAACAATATCGCCGCTCATCATATATGATCAAATCGGTAATCTGGCCCACTATACGAATGATAAAAGGTCTTAAATCTTTTCCTTTTTTGTAGCCGTCAAGAATATGTCTGTAAACCAACACACGGATTTGTTGTAGCTCCGGTTACATTTAGAGAAACCGTATTTTTAGTTTGTTCAGTAACGTAGATAATTACGGCGTTGTCTTTAGGAGTTCCGTCAGCTTTGTATCCTCCAGGAACACGTCCGAATTAGAAAAAGCAAATCCAGATCGATCGTGAGCTTTTACTGTTAAAGTGCTGGTAGTTGTGCTCCAGTTCCTTCTACGCCAGAAATTACAGGTTTAATTTTTACAGTGTAAGATCCAGCTTTTAATCCCGGAATGTCAGCACGAAAATAAGTTCCGTAACTTCTAATAAGCTGATTGTCAATTTTTCTGTCGACAATTCCTTCCCCTGTATAATACACATTATACGTTTGGGCATTACTCACAGGCTGCCATTTTACAAACACAGATTCAAGCCATCCGCTTGCTTCATTAATTTGACTGTGACCAGGTTTGAACAGCAATAAAAAACACAGCCAGAAAAAGTAGGTTTTTTTTCATAATTGTTTAAGTTAGACGTTAATAAAAGTTTTTGTGGTTTTTTGTATTTATCGTTTACACAAGGTAATTGTAATCGATTACACGAAATTATACAATAATTTTAATATTCTTATTTATATCGTCATAAAAAAACATATATGTAAAAAATATTGTAATTGTTTTGATTAAAAATGTAATAAATTGCATTAATTGTAATTTATTGCATGTTAAATACATTTGCGGAAAAGCTTTGTTTTATTGGTCTTCTAAAGGATTTAAAAATGATGTAATAATCAAATTTATCATTTTGTAACTTTTTCAGGTGTTTTTGTTAAAATTTATTTTTTATAAGAAAAAGATTCTTTCTTGTTTTTAGAAGATTATTGTAAGTTTTAATAGTGATAACCAAAAAATTAATTGATTGAAATAAAAAAGCCTTTCTGATTTTACTCAAAAAGGCTTTCAGTATTTAGTTAAGAAAGAAATTAATCTTTACTCGATAGTTTTGCTAATAATCTTAAGAATTCGATATACAACCAAACCAATGTAATCATTAATCCCATTGCTCCGTACCATTCCATAAACTTTGGCATTTTTTCTCTTGCACTCCCTGCTCAATTAGATCAAAATCAAGAAATAAATTTAAAGCGACTACAATAATAACAAATACACTAATTCCGATACTCATCATTCCATTTCCATAATGAACTGGAGTGAAGTTAAAAATTAATGAAGCAAGCCATGAAAATAAATAATAAGTTGCAATTGCCAGTGTTGCAGCAATAACGACAGATTTAAATTGTTCATTTACTTTAACAATTCTGAATTTATACAATCCAAGACATACTAAAAATGTCACTAAAGTTGCTCCAACTGCATTCATTACAATTCCAGGGAACCTAGCTTCAAATATTGCAGATATTCCTCCAATAAATAACCCTTCGAATAAGGCATATCCCGGCGCTAAATATGGAGAAGCTTGCGGTTTAAATGCAGAAATTAAAACAAGAATGAATCCAATTACAGCACCACCAATTGCAGGCAGCATAATATTCATCCCGTTAAATGCCATCCACCATGTTACCATAGCAGAGCCGCATAATATTAAAAATAAAATAGCTGTTTTATTTATAGTACCAGACAAAGTCATTTCCTGATTGTAATCAATAATCTTTGCTTCATGTACTTCTTCAGCTCTTGAAACAGCATTTGATGAAAAACGCTTGTTACTTAAAAAAGGATTTTTTGAATTAAAGGCCATAATTTATGCTTTTAGTGAACCCAAATATATGGAGTTTTTTCGAAGTCTATCGACTTATGCGAAAATTTTTAACATGAATTTTTCTTTTGAAAAAGTATATAAAATAAAAAATCCATCAAAAGAAACTCTTGATGGATTTTTTGTTTTTTTGATCTGATTTTATCTCAATAAATCTAAAACTAAAGATGGGAATAAACCTAAAGCAATATTTAAACCAATTGAAATTACAGCAACGGCATAAATAAGAAATGGTTTTCCTGTGCGCTCTTCATTTGGCTCTTTAGAATACATTGCTAAAATTAGTTTGAAATAGTATCCAACACTTATAATAGAGTTAATTACGGCTACGATTACGATTGCTACATAACCAGCGTGAAGCGCCTGATCAAACAAGAATAATTTTGCAAAAAATCCTGAGAAAATTGGAATACCGGCCATAGATAATAATGAACCCGTTAAGATTGCTGCCAAAAGCGGATTTGTTTTTCCTAAACCATGAAAGTTTGTAATGTCTTCATTATCCTGACTTTTGCAAACGTATAAAACGACACTGAACGCGGCGATTCCGGCCAATGCGTAAGCAGCGGTATAATATAACAGAACTCCCGCAGAAGTTGCAATTGTTAAGAATGTCATTAACATAAAACCTGCATGCGAAATCCCTGAAAAAGCAAGCATACGTTTTACATTTACCTGACGTAAAGCCATAATGTTTCCAACGGTCATCGAAGCGATAGAAATAGTAAGGATAACGTTTACAAATGTATTTGAAAGGTCTTGGTTTTCTAAAGAAGGAATTAAGTTTAACCCATCTGCTAATTTATATAAAGTAGCAATGGCAACTACTTTTGCCAATGTACTCATTAAAGCAGTTGTTAAAGCTGGAGAACCTTCGTAAACATCCGGTGCCCAAAAGTGAAAAGGTACTGCAGCCACTTTAAACAACATTCCGATAGTCATTAAAATCATTCCGATAGGGAACCAGATTGGTAACTCAGCAGATAAAGAGCTTTCGTGAATTTCAGCAATATCAAAAGTTCCCATTGCACCGTAAATCAAACAAATTCCGAATAAGATAATCCCAGAAGCGAAAGATCCCATTAAGAAATATTTCATACCTGCTTCATTACTTTTTATATTCAAACGATCGCTCGCTGCAAGAACATACAATGCGATAGATAAAATTTCGATTCCAAGGAAAAACATAGCTAAGTTTCCGAAAGAAACCATTGCTACAGCTCCTGCTAAAAGGAATACTTTTATAGCAACATAATCTGAAATTTTAGTTTGGTGATTTTCGTAAAAATTATGACTTAATGCTACCAGGAAGATAGTTAGAATAATAAATAATGATGAAAATGCAGTCGAAAATTTGCTTACTGCAATCATATTATTGTAATAACTTGCCGTTGTTCCAAACTCATAAAAGTTAAGCGCCAAAACTCCCAATAAACCTAAAATGGTAAACGGAACGATGCCTTTTCTAAAATTTAGAATTTCAAACAATAGGCAGAAAATACCCAATCCTGTTATAGCTATTAATGTATTCATTTTTGTTTTTTTGATTTAGGAAATCTAAAACGCCCTAATTTATTTTATTTAAAATATATTTTTATTTTTTTATGTTTAACTTTTTAAGTCTCGGAAAATCTGAAATCAAAAATCGTTAATCATTATTCTAAAATCTTAGTTTTTATTGATAACGTTTAAAATCGTTTCTAAACTTGGAGTAATCAAATCTGTAATTGGTTTTGGATAGAATCCAAAGAATATCAAAACAACTATAATTGCTACCATCGAGATTCCTTCATTTACAGAAACATCTGCAAAAGTTTTAGAATTGGTATCACCAAGCATTACATTCTGGAACATTTTAAGCATATAGTAAGCTCCTAAAATAATAGTAGTTCCTCCTAAAATTGCAAACCAGATATTGATTTGAGAAAGACTGTATAATACTGTAAATTCTCCAACAAAGTTAAAAGTACTTGGAAGTGCTACTGAAGCCAAAACCAAAATTAAAAACATTGAAGTAAATTTTGGAGATTGTATACGGATTCCTCCTAATTCTGAAATTTCTCTTGTTGCAAATCTTCTAAAGATAATTTCTGCAGCGTAGAATAATCCAACTACTACAAAACCGTGAGCGATCATTTGTAATACAGCTCCACGTAAACCATCAAGAGTTAAAGTGTAAGATGCAGCAGCAATTAATCCAACGTGCGCAAGAGATGAATAAGCCAATAATTTCTTTAAATCTTTCTGACGTAAAGCAACGATTGATCCATAGATAACACCAGCAATTCCTAATACAATAAAAATATTCATGTATTCTTTTGCAGCAAGAGGTGCAATTGGTAATTGCCAACGGATAACACTGTATAATCCCATTTTAAGCATGATACCAGATAAAAGCATTGTTCCAACGGTTGGTGCTTTTTGGTACACATTTGCCTGCCAGGTGTGGAAAGGAATAATTGGAATTTTAATAGCGTAAGCTAAGAAGAAAGCTAAGAAAATCCATAATTGTTCACTTTCAGATAAATCTACTTTGTATAAATCCTCAATTAAGAAAGAACCTGCTTTTTGGTACAAATAAATGAAAGCAACTAACATGAACAATGAACCTGCAAGTGTATAAATAAAGAATTTAACCACTGCTTTTCTGCGTTCTTCAGCATCTCCGTTACCCCAAATAAGAGCAATAAAGTAAATAGGAATTAGAGCTAACTCCCAGAAAATATAATATAAAAGACCATCTGCAGCAAGGAAAGTTCCTGTCATCGCAAAAGCCATAAATAAAATCAGTGCATAAAAAGCTTTTGCGTTTTTATATTCGTTCCCAAAAGAAGAGAATATAATAATTGGAGTTAAAGCTGTTGTCAATAAAAGCATTGCAAGAGCCAATCCGTCAGCATTTAGCGCAAATGAAATTTTAGGTTGTGTAATCCACGCATTAACTAAGCTGATATTTTCACCAGCATTAAAATGGTTTAACAATACAACCGAACAGCCAAGAGCTGTTAAACTAAAGAACAAAGCTACTTTTGAAGCGAGTTTGTCACCGGCAAAATAGGTGATAAATGCACCAACTAAAAGAATAATTAATATAAGAGAAACGTTCATAGTTATAAAATTATTGAGCTAAAAATATATAAGAAACAATGGCACAAAGACCTAAAACGAAAGCGAATAAATACAATCCGATACTTCCGGTTTGAAGTTTTTTACCCTGAAATGCTAATTCGTTTGCTGCTTTTCCTAATCCAAAAACAACTGCAGATAATCCCGTTTCAATATAGTCTCTAAAGAATCCTGATAATGCATTTACCGGGCGAACAAAAATCGCTTCGTAAGCTTCATCTACATAATATTTATTGTATAATACTTTTGTTAAACCTGTAATGTTTTCGTCAGCTTCCGGAACATTATCTTGTTTGAAGTATTTTACGTAAGCAATTAAAATTCCTAACAATGCACCTAATACAGCGACACCCATTAAAGTATATTCAGTCGCTCCTAAATGATGTTCTTCGCCAGCCGCTTTTGTAAAAAGAGGAGCTAAATATTCATTTAACCAGCTGTTTCCAGGTAAACTAATTAATCCCCCAAAAGTAGCTAAAAGAGCTAAAATCATTAAAGGGAAAGTAATTAACGCACCACTTTCGTGTAAATGATGTTTCTGCTCTTCAGTTCCTCTAAATTCTTTAAAGAAAGTCAGGAACATTAATCTAAACATATAGAAAGCCGTCATGATTGAAGCTACAGATCCAACAACATATAATGGAATACTATGGTGGAAAGCAGTTAATAAAATTTCATCTTTTGAGAAGAAACCTGAGAAAAATGGAACTCCTGAAATGGCTAATGATGAAATAAGCATTGTCCAGAATGTAATAGGCATTGCTTTACGCAATCCTCCCATGTTACGCATATCCTGTTCTCCGTGCAATCCATGAATTACAGAACCTGAACCTAAGAATAAACAAGCTTTAAAGAAAGCGTGTGTGATTACGTGAAAAACAGCCACTTCATAAGCTCCAAATCCTAATGCTAAAAACATTAATCCTAATTGTGAAACCGTAGAGTAAGCTAATACTTTTTTGATATCGTTTTGTACTAAGCCAATTGTAGCAGCAACTAATGAAGTGATTGCTCCGATAACTGCAATTACAGTTTGTACATCAACAGCTAAATCAAAAACAAAGTTTAATCTTGTTACCATAAAAATACCAGCAGTAACCATCGTTGCGGCGTGAATCAATGCAGAAACCGGAGTTGGTCCAGCCATCGCATCAGGTAACCAGGTGTATAACGGAATTTGAGCAGATTTACCACAAGCTCCAATGAATAAACATAAAGCAGCTAAAGAAAGTAATGATAAATTTAAGTTTGAAGCTCCGGCAATTGCTGTTTTTAATGTAGCGTAATCTAATGTTGAGAACATTGAACCAAGAATGAACATACCAATTAAAAGACCTAAATCTCCAATTCTGTTCATGATGAAAGCTTTCTTTGCCGCATCGTTATAATCCTGATTTTTATACCAAAATCCGATTAATAAATAAGAGCAAAGTCCAACACCTTCCCAACCTATAAATAACACTAATAAGTTACTTCCGATTACAAGAGTGATCATGAAGAAAACGAACAAATTCAGGTAAGAGAAGAATTTGTGCATGTTTTCATCATCATGCATGTAGCTGATAGAGTATAAGTGAATCAAAGATCCAATTCCGGTTACGAATAATAACCAAAGAACAGATAATTGATCTAATAAAAATCCAAGATTGATTTTTAAGTTACTAATTTGAATCCAGTCAAAAAGAGTAACCTGAATTGCTTTTCCTGTTGATGTAATTTGATTAAAAAGAACAAGAGTAACTATAAAAGAAATTGCTACAGCAGCAGTTCCGATAAATCCCGAAACTGTTTTACCTAAGCTTTTTCCAAAGAAAACATTGATTAAAAATCCTAAAAAAGGAGTTAATACTAAAAGTAAAGCTAAATTAATATCCATTTCTTTTTATCCTTTTAAATTTTTTAAGTTATCGATACTAATTGAGCCAATGTTTCTGAAAATAGAAACTAAAATTGCTAACCCAACTGCTACTTCGGCAGCAGCTACAGCCATTGAAAAGAATACAAAAACTTGCCCCTGCGCATCTTGGTGATACGTTGAGAAAGCCACAAATAAAAGGTTAACTGCATTCAGCATGATTTCGATAGACATAAAAACGATAATTGCATTTCGTCTGTACAATACACCAAAAACACCAATACAAAAAAGTACAACACTTAAAAAGATGTAATTTTCAATACCTATTTGATTTAATATATTACCCATTATTTATTTAATTTTTCTTTTTTAGACAATAATACAGTTCCAATCATCGCAACCAAAAGTAGAACCGAAGCAAACTCAAATGGGACCATATATTCGTTCAACAATATTTTGCCCAATACTTTAATAGATTGGAAATCTTCGCCAGTAGAATCGTAATCACCAACAATTGGTTTTGAGTTGATGAAAATTGCAATTAAAACGATAACGATTAAACAAAAAGATACAATTGCTCCCAAGCGAGTAATCCTTGGTCTGTGAACATCTTTTTGTTCATTTAGGTTCATTAACATAATCGTAAACAGGAACAAAATCATAATCGCCCCAGAATAAACTATTATATGTACTACAGCTAAAAATTGAGAGTTCAATAATAAATAATGACCAGCAATAGTAAAGAAACAAATCACTAGATAAATTGCTGAGTGAATTGGGTTTCTGCTAAAAATAGTAAGGAAAGCGGTAATTACCGTAATAAACGCTAAGATACAAAATATCACTCCTACAGGAGTTGCGTTTGCAAGATCTGGAATGTGTATCATTAGTTAGCGTTGTTAAGTTGTGAATTTTTAATTGCCATTTCTAAAGGCATTACCAATTTGTCTTTTCCAAAAATGAAATCTTCTCTCTCGTAATTAGCTGGAACTAATACTTTAGATTCTGTCAAATAGATAGCATCTTTCGGGCAGGCTTCTTCACATAAACCGCAGAAAATACAACGAAGCATGTTGATCTCATAGATTTCAGCATATTTCTCTTCTCTGTATAAATGTTTTTCATCAGGTCTGCGTTCAGCGGCTTTCATTGTGATAGCTTCTGCAGGACATGATAAAGCACATAATCCACAAGCAGTACAATTCTCACGGCCCTGTTCATCACGTTTCAGCATATGCTGACCACGGTAAACAGCACTTCTTTCACGAACCTGTTCTGGGTAATGAATCGTAGCTTTTTTTCTAAAAAAGTGTTTAATGGTAATAAACAAACCTTTTACAATTGCCACAAGATACAATCGTTCCAAAAAAGTCATCTCTTTATTAGAGACTAATTTTTTTCTACCCGATAATGATATAGTTTCTATTGACATTTTTACTATTATAATTTATGATTCAAAATTTGGTCACTCAAATTCAAATCTATTTTGTTTTTTATTTAAACTAATTACGGTTCTTAGAATCCTAAGAAAGCTGCGATATCGTGCCTCAAAATAACAGCTCCTGTAATCATGATATTAACAATCGAAAGCGGAATTAAAATTCTCCAGCCTAAGTGCATTAATTGGTCATATCTAAATCTTGGAATTGTCCAGCGTACCCACATGTAGAAGAATATAAAGAAACATATTTTTATAAACAGTACCCCAATTCCTAATAAGTTAGCCGCATTTACACCAACATTCTCTACCATCCACTGCATTCCAGGATAGTTATATCCTCCAAAGAACAATACAGAAATAATGGTTGCAGAGATAAACATACTTGCATATTCAGCAAATAAATAGAATCCCATTTTCATAGATGAATATTCAGTGTGGTATCCTCCAATTAACTCACTCTCGCATTCCGCTAAGTCGAATGGTGTTCTGTTAGTTTCTGCAAATGAACAAATTAAGAAGATCAGGAAAGATAAAGGCTGATAGAAAACATTCCAGTTCATGCCTTGCTGCTGTAATGAAATTTCTTTTAAACTCATAGTTCCGGTCATCATCAATAAAGCAATCATTGATAATCCCATTGCAATTTCATAAGAAACCATTTGAGAAGCTGCACGAACCGCTCCCATCAATGAGAATTTATTGTTAGAAGCCCATCCACCAATCATGATACCGTAAACTCCAACAGAAAGAACTCCAAAAATGTATAATAAAGCAATATTTACGTCAGTTGCCTGAAGGATAACTTCTCTTCCAAAAACATGAAGTCTGTCTCCCCACGGAATTACAGCACTTGTCATCAAAGCTGTACTCATGGCAATAGCAGGCCCTACAATAAATAAAAATCGATTAGGTGTGTTTGGAAAAAATTCTTCTTTTGAGAACAATTTCATACCATCGGCAAGTGGTTGTAATAAACCTCCCCAACCTGCACGGTTTGGACCAACACGATCCTGAAGGAAAGCTGCAACTTTACGTTCAGCCCATGTAGAATACATAGCCATAATCATTGTTACCGCAAAAACGACTACAATTACAACACTTTTTTCTATAATAAATGCACTTTCCATTCCTTACGCTTTTTTATCATTATTAGTTAATGGAATTGCTGCCATACTAATTTTTTTACGGTCAATATCTCTACCTAAAAGGATATTTTTCTCTGTATCGATTTCTACTTTCTCTAATTTTTGAGTGTAGTTATTTTGGTTGATAACAGAATCTTTTTCAAATTCTCTTGGTCCTTCGATAACCCAGTCATTAACATCTTTATGATCAAAACGACAGCTGTTGCAGATGAATTCTTCTACTTCATGGTACTCATCTTTACGACCCGTTACACGCTGAATTTCTCCACCAAACATCCAAACTGTAGTTTTACCGCAGCATCCAGGAGTAGTACATTCTCTGTGTGCGTTATAAGGCTTGTTAAACCAAACTCTTGATTTAAAACGGAAAGTTTTATCTGTTAAAGCTCCAACCGGACAAACGTCGATCATGTTTCCAGAAAACTCATTGTCGATCGCTTTAGAAATTCCAGTAGAAATATTAGCATGATCTCCACGATCTAATACTCCGTGAACTCTGTTGTCTGTCAATTGATCTGCAACTTGTACACATCTTTGACATAAAATACAACGGTTCATATGCAGTTGAATATTTGGACCAATATTTTCTGGTTCAAACGTTCTTTTCTCTTCAATATAACGTGATTTTGGGTTTCCGTGCTCAAAACTTAAATTTTGAAGGTCACATTCTCCCGCCTGATCACAAATAGGACAGTCTAATGGGTGGTTAATTAATAAAAATTCTGTTACAGATTTACGCGCTTCCGTTACTCTGGCAGAAGATTTACTGTTTACTTCCATTCCGTCCATACATCCTGTTACACAAGATGCCATTAATTTTGGCATTGGTCGTGGATCAGCTTCACTACCTTTGGAAACTTCAACTAAACAACAACGACATTTTCCACCGCTGCCTTTTAATTTTGAGTAATAGCACATGGCTGGAGGAACTAAATCCCCGCCAATCATACGTGCAGCCTGCAGGATCGTTGTTCCTGGCTCTACGTCTATACTTTGACCGTCTATGGTTACTTTCATCTCTTTATTTTGTTTTTTTAGTTTCAGGTTTTACGTTTCACTTTTTCACTTGAAACTAAAAAAAACTTGAAACTTTAAACTATTTTAAACTTTTTTGTTGAAAGTCGGAATATTGAAAAGAATTGCGGTCCTTTTTAACATTATGAACTTTATAACTTTCTGCTTTTTATTTTTATACGATTACTTTACCGCCTACTAAATGCTTAACTTGTGAGAAAGGTTCAGCAACAAAGTGATCTCTATTTTTAATTTTTTCAGGGAAACGAACGTGATATTCGAATTCATCTCTAAAGTGGCGAATTGCTGCTGCTACTGGCCAAGAAGCGGCGTCACCAAGCGGACAAATTGTGTTTCCTTCAATTTTACTCTGAATACTCCACAATAATTCGATATCTTCTTCACGGCCCTGGCCGTTCTCGATTCTCCATAAGATTTTTTCTAACCATCCAGTTCCTTCACGGCAAGGCGTACATTGTCCGCAAGATTCGTGGTGATAAAAACGTGCAAAGTTCCAAGTGTTTCTTACGATACAAGCGGTGTCGTTGTAAACGATAAATCCTCCAGAACCTAACATTGATCCGGTAGCAAAACCACCATCACTTAAAGATTCGTAAGTCATTAAACGATCTTCGCCGTTTGCTGTTTTGAAAATCAATTCAGCTGGTAAAATTGGCACAGAAGAACCTCCCGGTACAAATGCTTTTAACGGACGATCAGAAGACATTCCTCCTAAATATTCATCAGAGTTCATGAATTCGTCAACGCTTAAACCTAGTTCAATTTCGTAAACACCAGGATTTTTGATGTGTCCTGAAGCAGAAATTAATTTAGTTCCTGTAGAACGTCCAATTCCAATTTTTGCATAATCGTCGCCAGAATTGTTTACAATCCAAGGCACAGTTGCAATTGTTTCAACATTGTTCACTACAGTTGGATTTGCCCAAAGACCAGAAACCGCTGGGAAAGGTGGTTTAATACGAGGATTTCCTCTTTTTCCTTCCAATGATTCGATAAGTGCAGTTTCTTCTCCGCAGATATAAGCTCCAGCTCCACAGTGAACGTGAAGTTCAAGATCATATCCTGAACCTAATATATTTTTTCCTAACCAGCCGGCAGCTTTAGCTTCGGCGATTGCTCTTTCTAAAATTTTGAAAACCCACATATATTCTCCACGAATGTAGATATATGATAAGTTTGCTCCTAAGGCATAACTTGAAGTAATCATTCCCTCGATCAATAAGTGAGGAATAAATTCCATCAAATAACGATCTTTAAAAGTTCCCGGTTCAGATTCGTCGGCGTTACAAACTAAGTGTCTTGGTCTTCCTGATTTTTTGTCAATAAAGCTCCATTTCATTCCGGCAGGGAAACCTGCACCACCACGACCACGTAATCCTGATTTTTTTACTTCTTCAGTAACTTCGTCTGGCGTTAATGTTTTTAAAGCTTTTTCTACAGAAGCATAACCACCATTTTGGCGATAAACTTCGTAGGTTTTAATTCCAGGAATATTGATTTTATCTAATAATATTTTTTGTGACATCTTATTTATCGTGTAATATTATTTTATCATCTCTACAATCAGCAATGATCTGATCGATTTTTTCTTCTGTCAGTTTCTCTTTGTAGAAATCGCCCAGCTGCATCATCGGAGCGTATCCGCAGGCACCTAAACATTCTACACCGGCAATGGTAAACATCCCGTCAGGAGTAGTTTCGCCCATTTTAATGCCTAGTTTTTCAGAAGTATAATCCATTAAATCCTCAGCACCACGTAAACAACAGCAAGAAGTCTGGCAAAATTCAAACATGTATTTTCCAATTGGTTTTTGGTTGAACATGGTATAAAAAGTAACCACTTCATAAACCTCAATTGGTTTTATCTGAAGAATTTCGGCAACTTTATCCTGCAATTCAATGCTAAGCCAGTTATTGTGCGCATCCTGTACTTCATGCAGAACAGGCAGTAAAGCCGATTTTTGTTTGCCTTCCGGATAATGACTGATTAATTCATTGATGCGTGTCATCAATGCCTCAGTCATATTTATTTCTTGTTTGTAATGTTTACGTTCCATTTTTATTTTAGATTTTAGATTTTAGATTTTAGATTTGTTCAATCTTTGTCTATAATCCGTATTCTGCAATCTTTATTTAAGTTTTAGATTTTTCAATCTGAATTCTTCAATTCTATATAAGTGTAGATTTTCAATCTAAAATTTAGATATGCCATTCTGCAATCTAAAATCTAAAATCTTCAATCTAAAATTTTTTACGCGTCTAATTCTCCTGCAATTACGTTTAAACTTGATAGAATAACAATTGCATCAGATAATAAAGCACCTTTAATCATTTCAGGATATGCTTGATAATAAATAAAGCAAGGTCTTCTAAAATGTAATCTATATGGAGTTCTGCTTCCGTCAGTAACTAAATAGAAACCAATTTCCCCGTTTCCTCCTTCAACAGGATGGTAGATTTCGGCAACCGGAACAGGAACTTCTCCCATTACGATTTTAAAGTGATAGATTAGAGCTTCCATATTATTATATACGTCTTCTTTTGGAGGAAGGTAATAATCTGGAACTTCAGCATGATATTCGTTTCCTGCCGGCATTTTATCCAAAGCTTGACGAATAATGCTTAAACTTTCCCAAACTTCAGCATTACGAACACAGAAACGATCATAAGTGTCTCCTGATTTTCCAACAGGAACAATAAAATCGAAATCTTCGTAAGATGAATAAGGTTGAGCAACACGAACATCATAATCAACTCCTGCTGCACGCAAGTTTGGACCTGTAAATCCGTAAGCCATTGCTTTTTCTGCTGAAATTGCACCAACGTTTACAGTTCTGTCAAGGAAAATTCTGTTTCTCTCGAATAAGTTTTCGAATTCTTTCCATGCAACTGGAAATTCTTCAAGGAAAGTATCTAGTTTTTTGAAAGCTTCCGGAGACCAGTCTCTTTCAAAACCACCAATTCTTCCCATATTTGTAGTCAAACGAGCTCCACAAATTTCTTCGTAGATTTCGTAGATTTTTTCTCTAAATTGAAAAACGTATAAGAAACCTGTATACGCACCAGTATCAACACCAAGAATTGAGTTACAGATTAAGTGGTCTGTAATACGTGCCAGCTCCATAACAATAACTCTTAAATATTGTGCTCTTTTTGGAACTTCAATACCTAATAGTTTTTCTAAAGTCATCCACCATCCCATATTATTAATAGGAGAGGAGCAATAGTTCATACGGTCTGTAAGAGGTGTGATTTGATAAAAAGGACGATTTTCTGCGATTTTTTCAAAAGCTCTGTGAATGTAACCAATAGTTGGTTCAGCTTCTAAAATTCGTTCACCATCCATCAATAGGATATTTTGAAAAATACCGTGAGTTGCCGGGTGAGTAGGTCCTAAATTCAGTACAGAAAGTTCGCTTCCGTCTTCGTTTAGTTTCTCCTTAATTATTTTAGCATAACGATGCTCTGGTGGTAATAATAGTTCTGACATTTTATAATGTTGAATTATTTAGCAATTTGATACTGTTCTTCCGAAGAATCTGTCGTCTTTGTCAGTTCTTCCGCTGTCTTCCATTGGGAATTCTTTTCTCATTGGGAAAGACACCATTTCATCCATATTCAAAATACGTTTCAATTGCGGGTGACCAATAAAATTGATTCCGTAGAAATCGTAAGTTTCTCTCTCCATCCAGTTTGCACCAAGGAAAATATTTGAAATAGATTTGATCTCAGGTTTTTCGCCATTAAGGTATACTTTGATTCTAAGGCGTTTGTTTTCGTACCAGTTATGTAAATGATATACGATAGCAAATTGACGTTCTGAATCATTGTCTGGATAATGAACGCCGCATAAATCTGTTAAAAAGTGAAAGCGTAATTCTGAATCGTTTTTTAAGAATAGAATCAATGCTGTTATTTTATCTGCAGATGCTTCTAAAGTAAAAATATCTCTTTCCTGCTGAAAGTTAAAAACATCGTTATTGAATGTTTCTACAAGTTTATCTTGAATTTGGGTATTTTCTAAAGCCATTTTATGAGATATTATATGAAGCTAATAATTCCTGGTATTCTGGCGAGCTTCTGCGTCTTACAGATTCGTTTTTTACCAATTCTTGTAATCTCATTACACCGTCAACAATTTGTTCTGGTCTTGGCGGGCATCCCGGTACATAAACATCAACCGGAATTACCTTATCGATTCCCTGTAAAACAGAGTATGTATCGAAAACTCCTCCTGATGAAGCACAGGCACCAACTGCGATTACCCAGCGTGGTTCAGACATTTGTTCGTAAACTTGTCTTAAGATAGGAGCCATTTTTTTTGAAATTGTTCCCATTACCAGTAACATGTCGGCCTGACGAGGTGAGAAACTCACACGCTCTGAACCAAATCGTGCTAAATCATAATGTGAAGCCATTGTTGCCATAAATTCAATTCCGCAGCAAGATGTTGCGAATGGTAATGGCCAAAGAGAATTCGCGCGTGCTAAACCTACAACATCATTTAGTTTTGTAGCAAAGAAACCTTCACCAACAACACCTTCGGGTGGCGCAACCATATTTACATTTGAATCGCTCATTTTTATTTTAGATTGTAGATTTCTGATTTTAGATTTTTGATTCTGAAACCGAAATCAATATTTTAAAATTCAATATTGTGTGTTGAGAAATTATTTTTCAAATCTGAAATTCTAAATCATGTTAATCTAAAATCTAAAATCTGAAATCTAAAATCAATTTATTCCCACTCTAAAGCTTTCTTTTTGATGATGTAAAAGAAACCAACTAAAAGCAAAGCCATGAAAACAATCATTTTAAGCATTCCTTCTACACCCAAATCTTTAAAGTTTATCGCCCAAGGGTAAAGGAAAATAACCTCTACGTCGAACAATACAAACAAAATAGCTACAAGGAAATATTTTACCGAAAAAGGAATACGAGCATTACCAACAGATTCGATACCGCACTCAAAGTTTTTATCTTTAACTTCAGAGGTTCTTTTTGGGCCTAATTTTCCAGAAATAATGATTGTTCCTACCACAAAACCAACAGCCAAAATGAACTGCATTAAAATAGGAATGTAACTGTATTGATCTGATTGCATAAGTTTAACTTTTTTACTTAAAGAATAAGCCACAAAGATAACTTTCAACTACGTAAATCACAAACTAAAGGGAGAGATAAGTACTCGATGAAACCGCGTTTACCTGTAATTTTTATTGATTATAAATAAGGTTCGGTTTTTTTAATATTTTTTTAAGAAATAGGTGCATAAAAAAACGTCCCGAATAATCGAGACGTTTCTTAAACCATTCAGAGGCAAAAAAAATAAATTGCTATATTTTTCTTAGATTACTGCCACTTTAGCAGCAACTTTCCCTTTTCTTCCTTCTTCTTCTTCGTAGCTTACACGGTCACCTTCGCGTAATTCTTCCGCGTTAATTCCTGAAGCGTGAACGAAGATGTCCTTTCCTGTTTCTTCGTCTGTAATGAATCCATAACCTTTAGATTCATTGAAAAATTTTACTGTACCTGTACGCATTGTAATTGTAATAATAATTTATAATAAAACAAATGTAATATATTAAACCATACAAACTACATATACCTGTTAAATTTTTCTAAAAATTATTGATTTACAGTGTTTTTGCGTAGTTTATTACAGCAATTTATTTATAAAACACCATTAATTGAGAATCATTAATTGTAAGAATATAAAAATATGTTAATTGTAAGAATTTCATATTTCAAAAAACACATATTTTATGATTATTTCTACAATTGTAAATAAAAAAACGGCTGAAGTAATTCAGCCGTTTTTTTATTGATGTATTTCTATATGTATTATATAGAATCAATTTTTATGTGTAATTCTTTTAATTGTGCTTCATCAATTGCAGCAGGAGCATCGATCATTACATCGCGTCCAGAATTGTTTTTAGGGAAAGCAATAAAATCTCTAATAGTTTCCTGTCCGCCTAAAATAGCTACTAATCTGTCAAGACCAAAAGCTAAACCTCCGTGTGGCGGCGCTCCAAACTGGAAAGCATCCATTAAGAAACCAAATTGCGCTTTTGCTTCTTCTTCACTAAAACCTAAATATTTAAACATTAACTGCTGTGTTGCTTTATCGTGAATACGAATAGATCCACCTCCAATTTCGTTTCCGTTTAAAACCATATCATAAGCATTAGCACGAACATTTCCAGGTTCAGTTTCTAATAATTTAATATCTTCTGGTTTTGGAGAAGTAAACGGGTGGTGCATTGCATGATAACGACCGCTTTCTTCATCAAGCTCTAATAATGGGAAATCCACAACCCATAATGGAGCAAATTCTTCAGGATTACGTAATCCTAAACGAGTTGCTAATTCCATACGAAGTGCAGAAAGCTGCGCACGTGTTTTGTTTGCCGGACCAGAAAGTACAAAAATCATATCTCCGGGATTGGCTTCTGTAGCTTTTGCCCAGTTTGCTAAATCATCATTATCGTAGAATTTATCTACAGATGATTTATAAGTTCCGTCTTCATTGCATTTTACATAAACCATTCCAGATGCACCAACCTGCGGACGCTTAACCCAGTCAATTAACCCGTCGATTTCTTTACGAGTATAATTTCCTGCTCCCGGAACAGCAATTCCCACAACTAATTCTGCTGAATTAAATACAGGGAATTCTTTATGCTGTGCAAATTCGTTTAACTCACCAAATTTCATCCCGAAACGAATATCCGGTTTGTCATTTCCGTATGTTTTCATAGCATAATCGTAAGTAATTCTTGGAAATTTATCTACTTCTATACCTTTAATTTCTTTTAATAAATGTCTTGTCAAACCTTCGAAAACATTCAAAATATCTTCTTGTTCAACAAATGCCATTTCGCAGTCAATCTGAGTAAACTCAGGCTGACGGTCTGCACGTAAATCTTCGTCACGGAAACATTTCACGATTTGGAAATATTTATCCATTCCGCCCACCATCAAAAGTTGTTTGAAAGTTTGCGGAGATTGCGGTAAGGCATAAAATTGTCCTTCGTTCATACGGCTTGGTACAACGAAATCTCTTGCTCCTTCCGGAGTAGATTTGATTAAATACGGCGTTTCAACTTCGCAGAAATCTAAATCTGATAGATATTTACGAACTTCCATCGCAACTTTATGACGGAATAATAAACTGTTTTTTACTGGATTTCTACGAATATCTAAATAACGGTATTTCATTCTGATATCTTCACCACCGTCCGTTTCATCTTCAATTGTAAAAGGCGGCGTTAAAGCAGAATTTAAAATAGTCAATTCAGAAACTAAAATTTCGATTTCACCAGTCGGAATGTTTTTGTTTTTTGCTTCACGCTCAATAACAGTTCCTTTTACCTGAATTACAAATTCACGGCCAAGAGTTTTTGCTAATTCAAAAACGGTTTTATCAGTACGACTTTCGTCGAAAATAAGTTGTGTAATTCCATAACGGTCGCGTAGATCGACCCAATTCATAAATCCTTTATCGCGTGATTTTTGAACCCAGCCCGCAAGTGTAACTTCGGTATTAATATTTGAAGCGTTTAGTTCGCCGCAATTATGACTTCTATACATAATCTCAATTTTAGACTGCAAAAGTAAATACAAAATTCAAAATAATATAGTAAACTGATAAACTTGATGCTTTTAATTTTAAATATTTTGTTAATTCTGAAATTTCAAAGCTGTTATTTCTTTAGATTTGAGTCACTAAAAACAAATTTTAATACTATGAAAAAACTTTTTGTTACAGGTTTGTTGATTTTTAGCGGGTTGAATGTTATAGGACAAGCTAAAGAACAAGTAAAATTTACTGCCAAAATTGAGAATAGAAACAGTGATACTTTAGTTATTAAAGGAAGAAATAATTTTAAGCAAGTTATTCCAATTGATAAAAAAGGAATGTTTATCGCTTCTTTTGAAGCTCCGAAAGGATTTTATATGTTTTCTGACGGAACAGAATCTTCTAATTTATACCTGAAACCAAATTCTGAAATTAATTTAACAATGAACGCTAAGGAATTTGATGAAACCATTGTTTATAAAGGTAAAGGTGTAGATGAAAGTAATTTTTTAGCGCAGCAGGCCCTAAAAGATGAAAAATTCCAAAACGAAGCTTATACTAAAGAAGCCGCAGAATTTGCTTCACTTTTAGAAGCTAAAAAGAAAACTGATTTTGAAAGTATTGAAAAAGGAAATTACGATCCTGAATTTAAAACAGCTTTGAAAACGAGTTTCGAAAGTTTTAATCAATACGCAGCTCAGGATTATGAAAGAACTGCTGCAGCAAGAAAACTAATTGGAAAACCTTCGCCTGAATTCGATTATGAAAATTTTAAAGGAGGAAAAACAAAACTGGCTGATTTAAAAGGAAAGTACATATATATAGATCTATGGGCAACCTGGTGCGCGCCGTGTAGAGCAGAAATCCCGTATCTTCAAAAAGTGGAAGAAAAATACCATGATAAAAACATTGAATTTGTGAGTATTTCTATTGATAAAGCAAAGGATAATGAAAAATGGAAAAAATTTGTAACCGATAAAAAATTAGGCGGCGTACAATTATTTGCAGATAAAGACTGGGAATCTGATTTTGTTGTAAAGTACGGTGTAACCGGAATTCCGAGATTTATTTTAATTGATCCAAATGGTAACATTGTGAGCTCTGATGCTTCCAGACCATCAGATCCTAAGCTTCAGGAACAGTTAAACAGTTTATTGAACTAATTTATTTACGAAATTTATAACGTTATCGTAATTTTAGTTTTTTGCTAAAATACCAGTAAAACCAATGCCTCAGCGTTGGTTTTTTTGTTTTTGGGAAATTTCCAATGTTAAGTTTTTATCCAATGTTACCAAATTGTTAAGCAAAAGTTTTTTTAATGTAAACATTTGATTATATTTGGTAATGATTTCTTAACATTAATACCTACTAGATATGAAAAAGAGTGTAATTTTAGCTGCAATATTGTTCTCTGGAATATTGACTGCACAAGAAACAAAACCTGAATTAGAAGCTGTTGGAAACACAGTAAAAGCTACATATTATTATGAAAATGGTAAAGTACAGCAGGAAGGCTTTTTTAAGGATGGTAAATTAGACGGTGTCTGGGTATCTTATGACGAAAAAGGAAATAAAAAAGCCGTTGGAGAATACACAGACGGAGTTAAAACTGGAAAATGGATTTACTTTAATGATGATAATTTAAGCGAAGTTGCTTATGTTGATAATAAAGTTGCCTCAGTTAAAAACTTACAAAAAAATGCTTTAGCAAACAGAAACTAATTTAGTTTCGAATATTTATAAAAAGACCGCTTATTTCAGGCGGTTTTTTTATTTCTTTTTTTAGATTTTTTATTTCTTCCGTACCAAATTATAAAACCGGTTACAGGTAAAGCAGAAGCAATTAAACTTATGGTAAAGGCAATAATTTTTCCCGGTAAATCCAGAATTTGTCCGGTATGAATTCCATAATTCATTTCGACACCCTGTAAGCCTAAACTTTTAGAATAATAAGGATCACTCTGAATCAATTTCCCATCGCCCGGATGAAAATAATAATTGCTTTGGTGATCGTATCGTAAAGTATGCGGATAAGCTCCCGTACTGATAATATCTCCTTTTTGCTGCGGAAATAAAACAAAAAGCATTTCGGCTTTTGGCTGTAATTTCAGGGTTTGAACAAAGGCACGATCAACTGCGGTTAAAGAATTTGAACTGAATTTTGTTGTATCGATTGCTGGAGCTTTTGTTTCTGCTTCTTTGTTTCCGCCAAAATTAAAAGTCTTATAAATTCCGTCACCAACCCATTCGTAGGTAAAAGTTAATCCTGTTATAGCAAGAATAAGCGCAATTAATGCAATATAAAATCCAGAAGTGTTGTGCCAGTCATAATTTACACGACGCCATTTTGCTGACCATTTTATGGTGAAACTTCTTTTGATATCGCTTTTTCGTTTTGGCCACCATTGTATAATTCCTGAAATTAATAACAGAATAAAAATAATAGTCGCGCCGCCAATTATGTGTTTTCCTATATAATCCGGAAGTAGTAAGTACAGATGGATATATTCGACAATAATGAAAAAGTCCGTTTTTGGATTTTCGGTTTTTAAATATTCTCCTGTATAGGGATTAAAATAGAGGTATAAATTTTCGGTATCCGAATAAGTAAAAACAATTGCTGATCGGTTTTTTCCATAAAAGGAAACCATAGATTGTTTGTAATCTGGATGAATTTCTTTGGCCTTTTGCTGTAAAACAGATGGAAGTACAAAAGGTTTGTTTTGAGGTTCTACCAAACGCCATTCTTTTCTGGTTATGTCTTTTATTTCGTCGTGAAAACAGAATATACAACCGGTAATACAGACTATAAAAACAATAAGCCCGGAAATTAATCCGAGCCATTTATGTATAAAACGTATTTTCGTTGTAAATCCCATTTTTGATTAAAAGCGTAAAAGTATACGCAAAATTCATATGGGGCAAATAATTCTGATATTTTGTGAAGCGTAAAGTTTTTTTTCACGCAGATTCTGCAGATCGAGCAGATAATTAATATTTAAAAAAATCTGCCAAATCTGCGGAATCTGTGTGAAAAAATCTTAGTTCTTTTAAGCGACTTCTTTTTTAGGTTTTAAATGATAAGCTGTATAAAGTGTTATAGAAGCCAGAGCAATCCAAAAAACATCAATAAAGAAAATCTGAATTTTGTTTTGCATAAACGATGTCCAAAACCAATTTCCAGTTACGATTCCGTTTGTAACAGGAATTAAAAATCCTAAAACACTTCCGGAAATTAAACAGAATTTATTCGTAAAATCATCATTCTTTTTAATGATAAAAAACACGCTCAGTAAAAGCCATCCGCCAAAATATAAACTAAACAAGTTCGATTGACTTAACGGATAAAATATTTTTGAGCCGATAAAGGACAAAGCTGTGATGGGATACATACTGAGACAGATTGCCAAATAAATACGAACCACAGCATTGTTGAAACGTCTTTTCTTTTCAGGCATATTATTCTTTTGTCTGGCTACCAGCCAAATCATTACTCCTGAAATAATGACAAAACAAGTGATAATTCCTAAAACGAAACTTACGATTTTTAGTGCATAACCTCCGTAATCACCATAGTGAATTCTGTATAAAACATTTTTTACAACATCTATATAACCATTTTGAGTAACAGGATTTTTGCGGGCAATTTCTTTTCCGTCAGAAATGCGATAAACTACTTTTCCAATTCCGGTAAATTGTTTGTGATTTAGCATTTCTCCTTCAACTAAAACGTGCATGTTGGCATCTCCGTAATTTTGAATAAATACACGTGTAATTTCAAAATCGGACCAATTGTTTTTTGTTTTAGAAACCAACTGATTAATATCAAAAGGAGCAGCTAACTTTTTGTTTTCAAATTTATAGTCAGGATCGTTGTATTCTAATTCCTGGTATAATTTATTTTGATCACCTTTATATAGTGCCATAACGGCCGGCGCTACAATTAAAAGTTTAATCATAAAAAAGGCTCCGGTTACGGCATAGACAAACTGAAACGGAAGACCGATCATTCCTAATGCTGTATGCGCATCTGTCCATAATGTTTTTAATTTTTCCTTTGGACGGAAAACATAAAAATTAGACACAATTTTTTTCCAGTGTAACAGAACTCCGGTTATAATGGCAAACAGAAAAAATAAAGCTGTAAATCCCGAAAGATAATATCCAACCGGATAAGGAATCTGCGCCAGGAAATGCAAACGGTATAGAAATTCTCCTAATGAATAAGAGTCTTCATAGGTATAGGATTTGTAATTTTTATTGTCAAGATAAAAGAAAGAACCTTCTTTTTGTTTGGCCGGAGCCAAAGTATCTTTAGTACCTTCCATATAAACCGCAACCCTGTTTTCTACAGATGGTTTGGAGATGGTGATATTTCTTCCGTGTAATAGGTATTCTTTGTCAAGTTTTTTTAAAGCGCTATTGTAATCTAATTGAATTTCTTTTGTAATAGCTGTAGATTCACTTCTTTCCCAATTGATAATTTCATCTCTAAAAAAAGAAAAGGATCCGGCGAAGAAAATAACAAAAAGCACAACGCTGATGACAATTCCGCTAACGGTATGTGTATGAAAATAAATATTATAATGACGATTATTCATAAGTATTACGCAGCAGGATTATAAGTTTGACCAAGATAAATAAGAAGAGAAAAAATGAGTGAAAGAAGAATGTAAATTCCCCAGATTTTCAATCCGCTTTTTGCTAAGAAAGCAATAACCATTAAAGCAACCCAAAGTATAAATCCGCTGAAAGCCGTTGTCATTAAAACTTCAGGTCGGTTAAACCAAGAAGCTAACGCTAAATGAAATGTGACAGAAACAAAGTAGCCGCCTAAAATAGCGGCAGTAATTTTGGCAAAACGCGGCCAAAATGCCGGGGTTAAATATTTTGGATTTGCTGGCATTGATTAATGTGGTTTAATTGTAATAGAATTCTAATAAAGCAACAATAATTAAGAGCGCTAAAAGTGCTTTACTGTTTACCTTTTTTAATGGTGTAAGAATGATAATCAAACTTCCAATTGTCATTAGCTGAATAAAAAACATCAAAGTTCCACATCCCAAAGACTGCGTAAACAGCCACATGGCATATGCTGAAGCAAGTAAAGCCAGTCCTGTAATTTTGGTTTGTTTCGGATTTTTCTGCATCCATTTTTCAAAACCTAAATCATACGATAAAGCGGCTCTTTTTGAGGTGTAATAAAGTGTGTAAAAAGCTAAAAAAACGATAAGACTTGCGATTGTTACCATAATCCTGAAAATTTAAAAAACACCTTTCTATATACAGAAAGGTGTTTTTGTATTATTCTTTATTAAAATCTGTATGAGAAACTAGCGGCTAAAGTTCTAGGATCTTTCGGGTGGATTGTTGACCATCCGTCGTAGATTTCTTCGTTTGTAATGTTGTTTAGTTTTAGTGTTACACTAAATTTCTCTGCATTATAAAACAACGAAGAATTAAGAACGGTATACTCAGGAATTGTAAAGGTTCCCGAAACTGATCTGTTCATGATTTTGTTGTCTCCAACATAATTTCCTCCAAATCCTAAACCAAAACCTCTTAAGAAACCATTTGTAAATTTATAACTAGCCCAAAGGTTTGCTAAGTTGTAAGCTCCTGAACTTTCTGGTCTAAAACCTACGAAATCAGCATCTCCTTTAGTTAATGTTGCATCATTATAGCTGTAACCCAAAATAATGTTTAAACCTGTAACCGGATTTGCGATAAATTCAGCCTCGAAACCTTTATTGTGCTGACCACCATCCTGATAATTGATTACGTCAGTTGCGTTTGGTCTAACACTATATGCCTGATTAGATACTTTAATATCATAGTAGCTTAAAGTAGCGTATAGTTTATCTCTAAAGATGTTCAGTTTTGTACCAAATTCGATTTGGTTGGCATGTTCCGGATCAAATGTTACCGGAGTTCTTACCGTTCCGCTCACGTTTTCACCCGGAGCTACATTTGAAAAACCGTTCATGTAGTTTGCGAAAAGAGATACTTTATCAATAACTGGCTGATAAACTAATCCGAATTTTGGTGAGAAAGAAGTTTGGTTATAGTCGTCAGCATCTGAAGAAACATCTCCGCTGTTCATAAAACGGTCTGCACGTAAACTTACCATTGCAGAAAGGGCAGGAGTAATGTTGATTACGTTTGAGAAATAAGCGCTGTAAACTTCTTGTTTTGTTTTATTGTTATTTCTTGGGCTGTCTCCCACAATTGCATCAGAGCCAGCTTTTGTTAAATCTCCCGTATCACCATTTGAAGGACCAAATACAGCGTTAAACTGAGCTAAATTATCTCCAACATATACATATCCGTTTCCGAAGTAGCTTGAACCGCGATCAAGAGCAACTCTGTTGTAATAATCTAAACCAACAACCAATCTGTTTCTTAAACTTCCAATTTTGAAATCACCAATGAAGTTTTGCTGCACATCAAAAGTGGTGTTTTTACTGTCCTGATAGTTAAAATATCTTGCCAAAACAATTCCGTCTGTAATAGGAGTGTAAGCTGTTCCTTCATATAAATAAGCGTAATTTCCTGTTGATTTTGCAGAACTTGTCGAGAAGATAGTCTGTGAAGTCCATTGGCTTGAAAGCTTATAGTTTATTTGTCCCTGAATATTGTATGAAGGTGTTTTGATTGTTAGTTCATTACTTGTATAAGAACGTTTGTTATCATATTTTAATTCATCAATATTGTGAACTCTTAAAGGATTTCCTCTGTCTAAAAACAACATTGTTGGGTTTGTTGTTTCATTGCTTCTGAATTCTGTATTTACTAAAAATGATAATCTGTCATTTACTTCATAAGATAATGAAGGAGCTATAAAATATGATTCGATAAAACCAGCATCCTGAAAACTGTTTTGTGTGTTGTATGCTGAGTTAACTCTAAAGTTAAGTGTTTTTTTATCGTTAAGCGAAGTATTAAGATCTACAGTTGCACGGTTTAATGCATAACTTCTAACAGTGTAGCTTACTTCACCGCCAAATCCTTTATAAGGTCTTTTTGTAGTAGTGTTGATTAATCCTCCATAAGAAATCAAGCTGCTTCCGAATAAAGTCCCGGAAGGTCCTTTGATAATTTCTATTCTGTCAATGTTTGCTGGATCTAAACTACCGTTTGTTAAACCAGGAACACCATTTACAATAGTAGCCTGAACCGGAAATCCTCTTAAAGAGTAGTAACTGGCTCCATCACCACCACGGCCTGTTGAAGTCCAAAGCTGTGTAACACCCGGTGCATTTTTTAAGGCATCATCAAATGTTGTAATTACTTGCTCTTTAAGAACTTCTCCTGTAATTGTAGTATATACTTGTGGGTTTTCTAAATTTTTAAGAGGTAATCTTGAAACTTGTTGGTTTTCTTTGCGTACAAAATGATTTTTACGGCTGTTAACAACTACTTCTGATAAATCTTCAGAGTTAGAAGAAATAATGAAATTTCGGGTAATCTCTTCGCCTTCTTTAAATACAATTGATTTTTCCTGAGTAATATATCCAACAGATGAAACTTTTAAAGTGTAAGTTCCGGGTTTAATATTCTTTAAGGTATAATTACCGTGTTCGTCTGTAGTAGTTCCGTATTTTGTTCCTTTTAAAACAACAGAAATGTTTTCGACTGATTCGTTATTATTTAAAGTTATCTGACCTTTTAATGTAGCTTTTTCTTGTGCGAATAATGTACCGGCGGTTAATAAGAAAAAACAAAAGCTCAAAAAAGAAAGTGGGAATTTGAATTTCATTTTTATTTAGAATTAATTTGAATAGTGCAAATGTATGTTTTGAATGTAAACAAAACAAGCTATTTTTATTTATTCTAAATAATTGTATTTTAAAAGGTAAAAATTACATTTATGTAAAAAATTTACATCTTAAGCTAAAATTAAGTCAAAATTAAGCAAATATTAAGCAAAAAAGCCTGTTCATTAATTTGAACAGGCTTTTTTATATTAACGAAAATTATTACAATTACAATTCTAAAGCACGTTTAGCATCGCCATTCATTAATAATTCTAATGGGTTTTCTAATGCTTCTTTTACGGCAACTAAGAAACCAACAGACTCACGTCCGTCGATAATTCTGTGGTCATAAGAAAGAGCTACATACATCATTGGATGAATTTCAACTTTTCCGTTTACAGCAATCGGACGCTCAATAATGTTGTGCATTCCTAAGATTCCTGATTGAGGAGGGTTGATGATTGGAGTAGATAACATACTTCCGAAAACACCACCGTTAGTGATTGTGAAAGTTCCTCCCGTCATATCGTCTACTGTAATTTGACCATCACGAGCTCTTAAAGCTAATCTTTTAATTTCAGCTTCAATTCCGCGGAAAGTTAAGTTTTCAGCATTACGAACAACAGGAACCATTAATCCTTTTGGTCCAGAAACTGCGATAGAGATATCACAGAAATCATATCCTACTTTGTAATCTCCGTCGATCATAGAGTTTACATCTGGATATAATTGCAAAGCTCTTGTAACCGCTTTTGTAAAGAATGACATAAAACCTAAACCTAAACCACCGTGTTTAGCTTTGAAGGCATCTTTGTATTCGTTACGGATATTGTTGATTGGCGTCATGTTTACTTCGTTGAAAGTAGTAAGCATAGCTGTTTCATTTTTAGCTGCAACTAATCTTTCTGCTACTTTACGACGTAACATTGATAATTTTGTACGCTCAGTTCCACGGTTTCCTCCAGTTGGAGTTCCCATAGAAGCTACAGCTGTAGCATTTACTGCATCGTCTTTAGTGATTCTGCCGCCTTTTCCAGTTCCTGTAACTGCTGCAGGAGCTATATTTTTTTCATCTAATATTTTTCTAGCCGCAGGAGATGGAGTTCCAGCTGCGTAACTTGCAGCTGCCGGAGCCTGAACTGGCTCAGCTTTTGGAGCTTCTTTTACTTCAGCCTTTGGAGCCTCTGCTTTAGGAGCTTCCGCTTTTGGAGCAGCATCTGCACTTCCTGATTGTTTTGCAGCATCTGTATCAATTAAACAAACTACAGCGCCTACAGCTACTGTATCACCTTCTTCAGCTTTTAGTGTAATTACACCGCTCATTTCAGCAGGTAATTCAAGAGTAGCTTTATCTGAATCAACTTCAGCAATCGCCTGATCTTTTTCTACATAATCTCCGTCTTTTACTAACCAAGTTGCAATTTCAACTTCTTTTATTGATTCCCCTGGTGATGGGACTTTCATTTCTAAAATCATCTTGTTTTTGTTTAAGGTTTTTATGGTTTCAGTCCCGATAGTTATCGGGATTGAAACTTGAAACATTTTTTAATTATCTAAATAAGTTTTTATCGAATACCATTCTAATTGCATCTGCGTGACGACGTTTTGCACGTGTGTAACTTCCTGATGCCGGAGCAGAATATGCTTTTAATGAAGCTAATCTCCATTTTACAAGATCAAAGTTCATTAACATAAAGCTGTAAGCTCCCATGTTTTTAGGTTCTTCCTGAGCCCAAACATAATCATCTGCATTTGGATATTTTGCAATGATTTCTTTGATCTGCTCTACAGGGAAAGGGAATAATTGCTCGATACGAACAACTGCAACGTCATTTCTTCCGTTGTTTTCTCTTTCAGCCACAATATCGTAGTAGAATTTACCTGTACAGAAAACTAAAGTTTTAACTTTCTTTTTATCTACTGTATTGTCATCAATTGTTTCCTGGAAGCTTCCGTTTGCTAATTCATCAACTGTTGATACGCATCTAGGATCACGTAATAAACTTTTTGGAGAGAAAACTACTAAAGGTTTACGGAAGTTTGTTTTCATTTGTCTTCTCAATAAGTGGAAGAAGTTAGCTGGCGTTGTACAATCAGCTACATACATATTATGTCTTGCGCAAAGTTGTAAGTAACGCTCCATTCTTGCAGAAGAGTGTTCTGCACCTTGTCCTTCATATCCGTGCGGTAATAATAAAACAATACCATTTTGGTTGTTCCATTTATCTTCTCCACAAGAAATATACTGGTCAATCATGATTTGAGCTCCGTTAGAGAAATCTCCAAATTGTGCTTCCCAGATTGTTAAAGCTTTAGGGTTTGCTAATGCATATCCGTAATCAAAACCTAAAACTCCATATTCAGATAAAAGAGAGTTGAATACGCCGAATTTTCCTTTTTTGTTTTCGATTCCGTTTAATAAAATTACTTCTTCTTCAGAATCTTCAACTTTTACAACAGCGTGACGATGAGAGAAAGTTCCTCTTTCAACATCCTGACCAGAAATACGAACATCAAATCCTTCTGTTAAAAGAGATCCGTAAGCTAATGCTTCTGCAGTTCCCCAATCAAGAGTGTTGTTATCGTATCCAACTTTTCTATCCGTAACAATTTTAGTTATCTTATTGATGAACTTTTTGTCTTCCGGTAAAGTTGAAATAGTGTTGATGATAGAATCTAACCCTTTTTTGTCAAAAGTAGTATCTACTTTTTGAAGCATTTGTGTGTCAGTTACCTGAACAAATCCGTCCCATTCGTTTTTCATGAATGGAGTAATGATTGTCAAATCTTTTTTACGAGAAGCTTCTAAGTTTTCTTCAAGAGCAGATTTGTATTCTTTTTCTAAACCATTAACATAAGAAGCATCGATTACACCGTCTGATAATAGTTTCTCAGCGTAAATGTCTCTTGGGTTTTTATGTTTAGCAATGATTTTATATAAAACCGGCTGCGTGAAACGAGGTTCATCACCTTCGTTATGACCGTATTTTCTGTATCCTAATAAATCGATAAATACGTCACGTCCAAACTGCATTCTATAGTCTAATGCAAAAGATACAGCGTGTACAACAGCTTCAGCATCGTCAGCATTTACGTGTAATACCGGAGATAAAGTTACTTTTGCAACGTCTGTACAATATGTAGATGAACGAGCGTCTAAATAGTTAGTTGTAAACCCAACCTGATTGTTGATTACAATGTGGATTGTTCCTCCAGTTTTGTAACCATCTAATTGTGCCATTTGAATGATTTCATAAAGAATACCCTGACCAGCGATGGCAGCATCTCCGTGAACGGCGATTGGTAAAACTTTAGAGAAATCATCAGCAAAATATTTATCTTGTTTTGCTCTTGTAATACCTTCAATTACAGCTCCAACAGTTTCTAAGTGAGAAGGGTTTGGTGCCAAATTGATGTTGATGCTTTTTCCAGATCTTGTTTTTCTGTCGGCAGTAAGACCTAAGTGGTATTTTACGTCACCATCAAAATATTCCTGATCGTAATCTTTTCCGTCAAACTCACCAAAAATATCCTGAGTAGATTTTCCGAAGATGTTTGCCAAAACGTTCAAACGACCACGATGAGCCATTCCCATTACGAATTGTTCAACACCTTTTTCTGCAGCCTGCTCAATTAAAGCATCAAGAGCCGGGATGATAGATTCTCCACCTTCTAATGAGAAACGTTTTTGTCCAACATATTTAGTATGAAGGAAGTTCTCAAAAGATACAGCTTCGTTTAATTTATTTAAGATCGTTTTCTTTTCTTCTGTAGAGAAATTAGGCTGATTTGTATTTACAGCTAATTTATCCTGAATCCATTTTACAACACCAGGATTTCTAATATACATATATTCAATACCAATATGCTGGCAGTAAATAGCCTTAAGGCGAGTTACAATAGCTTCTAAAGAAGAAGGCGTCATTCCTATTGTTTGTGCAGCATCAAATACAGTTGAAAGATCAGCTGAAGATAAACCGAAATTTTCAATATCTAAAGTTGGTGAAGACTGCCTGCGGTCACGAACCGGATTTGTTTTTGTAAACAAGTGTCCGCGAGTACGGTAACCATCAATTAATTTTAGAACGTTAAATTCTTTTTGTAGTTTTTCTGAAACCTGACTGTAATCTGTGTTTGGGCTAGACACATACTCAACGATTGTCTGCACAGGGTTTTCGTCATTATAAGTTGTTTGTCCAAAGTCAAAACCTTGAAAAAAACTTCTCCAGCTAGGCTCAACGCTGTCTGGGTTAACTAAATATTGATCGTATAATTGTGCAAAAAACTCGGTATGCGCTGCATTTAAAAATGAAAACCTATCCATAATATTAGTGAATATACTTTTTGTTAAATAGAATGGCAAAAGTACAACAATCGCCTCTATTTAAATCTTTTTTTTACGTACTTTTACGTAAAAATTTGTTAAAATAAACGTTAACTATGAATAAAAAACAATTTTCAATCGATTGCAGATCTTTTTTTGTGATTTTGGCAGTGTTATTCTCAAGTTATGCAAATGCGCAGCAAACGTATGTTATTGATAACAAAAATCATTTCTGGGAAAAAGTACAATTTGGAGGCGGTCTTGGTTTAGGAATTGGCTCAGGTTATACTGATATCTCGGTAATGCCAAGCGCCATTTATAATGTTAACCAAATTGTCGCGGTTGGACTCGGGCTCCAGTTTGGCTACTTATCTTCAAAAAACTATTATGAATCTTATGTTTATGGCGGAAGTTTCATTACGCTTGTAAACCCAATTCCGGAAATTCAATTATCTGCAGAGTTAGAGCAGGTAAGAGTAGATACAAGATATGAATCGAATATAAACAGACCTGCTTTTTCTGATGCTTATTGGAATACTGCTTTATATCTTGGTGCAGGTTACAGAACCGGAAATGTTACAATTGGTGCTCGTTACGATGTATTGTATGATCCGGACAAAAGTCTTTACGGATCTGGATTTATGCCTTTTGTGAGAGTGTATTTTTAGAGCTGCTAAGGTTCAAAGAAACAAAGAAACAAAGGCACAGAGTATAAGACCTTTGAACCTAAAACAAATAAAAAAAGCGACCCAATTGGGTCGCTTTTTGTTTGCTTCAATGTTTGCTTACACCACGCAAAACATCGAATACATACTACGGGGGTCTGTATACTCTGGAGCTGCAGCAACTGTACTAGTACCTCCTATAATTTTTTTAGCTTCTTCTGAATTAAGCTCAATAATATTAGTTTTTTTTAACACTAATTTTTTTAAGTTATTTTTTTTCATAATCTTTGGGTTTTGAATTGTTTTTGAATTGGTTTTGAATGTGTTGTGAAAATCATATTGTGAAATTATCCCAAAAAAGCCTCAAAAAAAAGTCATAAATCCCCAGATTTATAAAAATAGTCCGTTTCGAAATCTACGTAATTATTTGATTGTCAATCATTTATTTTTAAAAAATGAATAAATATGAATGTAATAAGTAGGATTTATACCCTGGTTGTATTATTAGCAATCAATTTTACTTTTTCTCAAAATAAAATTGAAACTTATAAGGATTCTGTTAAAAGCTTATTGTACAATAATCCCGCAAAGGCAAAATATTATTGCCATAAGCTTCTTAAATATGCTAAGGCCAATGATTTGGTAGCTGAGGAAGCAAAATCATATTGTTTCCTTGCAGATTTAAGCGGGGCTTTAACCCAGAAAGACAGCGCTTTTTACTACTTTGATAAGGCCATTCAGAAAGCAAATTCAATTGATAATCAAAAGCTGGAAATGGTTTTTAAAATAAATAAAGCCAATTATTTATTCAATGAATTTGATTTTCAGGAAGCTCTTACTTTATATGAAGAATGTGTAATCTTATCTAAAAAACTCAATGATACCGACGCTTACAACTATATTTCAATAAAAAAAGGAAGTATTGCTTACGAATTAGAACGTTATCAGGAAGCATTAAAAATCTACAAAGAAAACCTGTCTAAGAAGGGTTTTAATAATATTAGCAAGCTGGACATAAAATTAGGCTTGGTAAAAACTTATATTAATTTAAATAAACAGGATTCAGCCCATGTTTTTATAAAAAGTGGCATTGAGGAATCCCGAAAAAACCACCTAAAAGAGCACGAAATCCATTTTTTGGAACAATTGGGCTTAATTTACCTCGATAAAAAGGACTTTTCAAACGCAAAAATTACGTTCGAAAATGCTCTTAAAATTGCTCAGGAAATTGATAGTAATAATCTAATTACAGAGATTAATATCAGGATTTCTAAACTCTATTCGATTCAAAAAGAATATAATAAAGCAATCGATCTTTTAAAATCGATTATTAAAAACGAATCTCTGTCGAATATACCGGTCGAGAAACTGTCTGAAATTTATTATTTGCTGGCTGAGAACTATAAATCGGTTGAGAACTATTCAGAATCAAATTATTACTACAGTCAATTTATTGATAAATCCAAGAAAATAGGTGAAAAGCGAATCGAAGCTATAGATCATCTTCATAAAATTGATATTAATGAAAGTAAAGAAAGAGAAACAGAGCAAGCCAATCAAAAATGGATATTGCTGGGAGTAACAAGCTTTTTGATTCTTTTATTTATTGGTTTTTTTATTAAAAGAAGAAAAGAATCTATTCAAAACCAGGTTAAGTTTGAAGAGCTGCTTCTTAAAATCAAAAATTTTGAAAACCAGAAATCTTCTGAAGAGACACAGCAAAGTACTCCTACAGCTGATAATACTGAGATTGCAGGCTCTTTTACTGATAAAAAAGACGAAGAGTTTGAAACAGAACTTATATATAATAGTATAGTAACTATAAATAACTCATCTGACGGAACAAATATTGAAGAAGATCATATTGATGCCGATATCGAAATCGAAAACATTGATATTGAGGAAACGGCTAACAGCAACTTCATTATAAAAGACGAAACCAGAACTGAGATTTTGGATAAATTAATTAAGCTGGAAGAGAAGAAACTGTTTTTAAAACAGGACTTTACGCTGCATAATGTTGCAAAACGATTAAAAACAAATACAGCTTATTTATCTAAAATAGTCAATAGCGAGCTGGATAAAAACTTCAGTTCCTATGTAAATGAGCTCAGAATTAACTTTATTATTATCGAATTAAAGAACAATGTGAAGCTGAGATCGTATTCAATTAATGCAATTGCAGAAGAAATTGGGTATAAAAGTCCGGAATCATTTACCAAATATTTTAAGATTGCAACCGGAATTAGCCCCTCAATTTATATAAAAAAGATAAATCAGATGAAAGAAAACGAAAACAAGTAGTTTTGTTGTAAGTTGCTGGTATTAAACGGTTTAAACCCTTAAAAAGACCCCCTTATTTTATAAATATGGGGGTTTTTCGTTTTTTTTTCAGGAAAAAAGCTTTTTACTTTGTCTCAGAAATTAATCGGAAAAACAAGATTAGTTTCGACTTTGGTTTTGAAGGGTGGCGAAAGTGAAAACGAGTAGCCACTTCAAAAACAAAACCAGAATAAAAAAATAAAACAGAGTGTGGAGACTCTGTTTTATAAGTTGATTTAACAAAAACGTAATTACTAACAAGTTGCCAGAAATTACTTCTACAAAAGTAAAAAAAAATGTTTTCAATAAAACTTTTTTTTACTCTTTCTAAAAGTACACTTCTACAGGGCATTACTTGTTAGGCAAAAAGAAAATTTTATGACTAATAGTAATCAATCTGGCCCAAAACGCCTTAGCAAAAATTCAATTTTTAAAATTGAAGACAATGATGCTGTAAAACAGCCTAAGTCGTTGTTTTACAAAATAAAAAAACGCATTTCAAAACTTTTCAAATAGAACTTTTCGGGATTTTTCCGGAACTAATTTCTGTGCTTTTTATTTAAGCATTGTCTAAAACTTAGATGTAGTATATCTATTTGAAATTGTTATGTATTTCATTCAGCTAAATCATTTTTAGCCCAATCCAACATGCTCTATTCTGAATCATTTGATTCTAAATACATAATTATTTGCATAAGCTGTTCAATAACTAAAAAATTTAAACAAAATGAAAAAACAAAGTCAAAACAAACTGATTTTCAGCACAACTGCTGTAACAGAACTAAATGTTCTACAATTAAGAAATGTAAATGGAGGAATATCTGGATATGATATCGATACCAATCCTAATTCCGGATGTATATGTGATCCAATTTTAACGAAAATAACTGTAATTAAACCTAATCAATTATAAAAATGAAAGACATAAGCCTAAACAACAAACTGTATTTTAAAAAAGCAGATGTTACAGAACTAAATGACAATTTATTAGCATCAATCAATGGTGGAACTTCTATAGACGGAGGAGGAGATACCTGTACAGGATGCTGCTGCCTGAAAGTGACATTCGATTTAATGTAAAATTAATAATCTAAAAAATATTTAAACATGAAAAATCAAAACCCAAAGAACAAACTGGTTTTTAATAAAGCCGCTGTTACAGAACTAAACGACAATTTATTAGCAGTAATCAACGGAGGAACTTCTATAATCGGAGGTGAAGACACTTGTACAGGATGCTGCTGCTTAAGAGTGACATTCGATTTAATGTAAAATAATAATAATCTAAAATCATTTAAACATGAAAAATCAAAACCCAAAGAACAAACTTGCTTTTAATAAAGCATCTGTTACAGAATTAAACAATAATCAATTAGAAACTGTAAATGGCGGAACATCTAGTGCTACAACAGTAGGAACTACAAGCCTTGTTTTAATAACCCTTTTGACTGCGCAAGCTGAATAATATGAAAAATCAAAACCCAAAGAACAAATTGGCTTTTAATAAAGCAGTTGTTACAGAATTAAATAGTAACCAATTAGAAAGTGTAAATGGCGGAACAATAACGGTTACGACTACAAGTCTAATTATTGTAACTGTTATAACTCTTCAAGCAGAATAATATGAAGAATCAAAATCCAAACAACAAGCTGACTTTTAACAAAGTAGCTGTTACAGAACTGAATGACCAGCAAATGCATAATGTAGATGGCGGAACAACCTCTCTTTGTATTGTAGTTTTTACAACAATATTAATAGCAGCACAATAAACCCTTTAAATTTTAACAAGATGAAAAATCAAAATCCAAACAAGTTAGCTTTTAATAAAGCATCTGTAGCAGAATTGAACGACAAACAAATGCATGATGTAGACGGTGGAACAAGTCCACTTTGTATCGGAGTAATCATCGGTCTTACAATCACAATCTATTCAGAAAATTAATCAATTAACCTTTAAATCTTAAATAAGATGAAAAATCAAAACACAAACAAGTTAGCTTTCAACAAAGCATCTGTAGCAGAATTAAACGACAAACAAATGCACGACGTAGACGGTGGAACAAGCCCATTATGTATCGGAGTAATTATCGGTCTTACAATCACAATCTATTCTGAAAATTAATCAATTAACCTTTAAATTTTAACAAGATGAAAAATCAAAACACAAACAAGTTAGCTTTTAACAAAGTTGCAGTAGTAGAATTAAACGACAAACAAATGCACGACGTAGACGGTGGAACAAGCCCATTATGTATCGGAGTGATCATCGGTCTTACAATTACAATCTATTCAGACAATTAATCAATTAACCTTTAAATTTTAAATAAGATGAAAAATCAAAACCCAAACAACAAGTTAGCTTTTAATAAAGCATCTGTAGCAGAATTGAACGACACACAAATGCATGATGTAGATGGTGGAACAAGCCCGCTTTGTATCATAGTTTTGACTACAATAATATTAGCTGCAGAGTAAATAACAACCTTAAATTTTAAACCATTATGAAAAAACAAAACTCAAACAACAAGTTAGCTTTCAACAAAGTTGCTGTTATCGAATTAAACGACAAACAAATGCACGACGTAGACGGTGGAACAAGTCCACTTTGTATCGGAGTAATCATCGGTCTTACAATCACGATCTATTCAGAAAATTAATCAATTAACCATTAAATTATAAATAAGATGAAAAATCAAAACCCAAACAAGTTAGCTTTCAATAAAGCATCTGTAGCAGAATTAAACGACAAACAAATGCATGATGTAGACGGTGGAACAAGCCCATTATGTATCGGAGTAATCATCGGTCTTACAATCACAATCGCAGCAGACTAATCACTAACCTTTTAAATTTTAAACAAGATGAAAAATCAAAACACAAACAAATTAGCTTTCAATAAAGCATCTGTAGCAGAATTAAACGACAAACAAATGCACGACGTAGACGGTGGAACAAGTCCATTATGTATCGGAGTAATCATCGGTCTTACAATCACAATCTATTCAGAAAATTAATCAATTAACCTTTTAAATTTTAAACAAGATGAAAAATCAAAACCCAAACAAGTTAGCTTTTAATAAAGCATCTGTAGCAGAATTAAACGACAAACAAATGCACGACGTAGACGGTGGAACAAGCCCATTATGTATCGGAGTAATCATCGGTCTTACAATTACAATCGCAGCAGACTAATCACTAACCTTTTAAATTATAAACAAGATGAAAAATCAAAACACAAACAAATTAGCTTTTAACAAAGTTGCAGTAGTAGAATTAAATGACAAACAAATGCATGATGTAGACGGTGGAACAAGTCCATTATGTGTTGGAGTAATCATTGGTATTACAATCACGCTTGCTGCTAAATAATTAATCTATTAACTTTTAAATTATAAATAAGATGAAAAATCAAAACACAAACAAATTAGCTTTTAACAAAGTTGCTGTTATCGAATTAAACGACAAACAAATGCACGACGTAGACGGTGGAACAAGCCCATTATGTATCGGAGTAATCATCGGTCTTACAATTACAATCGCAGCAGACTAATCACTAACCTTTTAAATTATAAACAAGATGAAAAATCAAAACACAAACAAATTAGCTTTTAACAAAGTTGCAGTAGTAGAATTAAATGACAAACAAATGCATGATGTAGACGGTGGAACAAGTCCATTATGTGTTGGAGTAATCATTGGTATTACAATCACGCTTGCTGCTAAATAATTAATCTATTAACTTTTAAATTATAAATAAGATGAAAAATCAAAACACAAACAAATTAGCTTTTAACAAAGTTGCTGTTATCGAATTAAATGACAAACAAATGCATGATGTAGATGGTGGAACAAGCCCATTATGTGTTGGAGTAATCATTGGTATTACAATCACGCTTGCTGCTAAATAATTAATCCATTAACTTTTAAATTATAAATAAGATGAAAAATCAAAACACAAACAAATTAGCTTTTAACAAAGTTGCTGTTATCGAATTAAATGACAAACAAATGCATGATGTAGATGGTGGAACAAGCCCATTATGTATCGGAGTAATCATCGGTCTTACAATTACAATTGCATCTGATAACTAAGAAATCCTTAGAACCAGAAAAAACAAAAACGTGAACAACAAGCTGTATTTCTATACAAAGCTGTCACGGAATTAAGTGCCTATAAAATGCAATATGTTGTTGGTGGAAGCTTCAACTTTTACATTCGGTACAGTATTATAATGATACTTTTAATATAAATTCCGGACATGTTCCTTCAAAAAAAGCATTATCAGTTTGCGCTGATAATGCTTTTTTTATGCTTTAAAATCATAAAAACAGACAGCAGACAAATTTCGTTTGGAATTCTTAAAAAATGAAAATAAATAACTGTATTTCAAATAGTTAAATCTTAAAAATCAATACGATTTTTTATAAAAATGGGGGTTTTTCATTTTTTTCTTCCTTAAATAATAGGTTCATTTGCCATGTAATTAATACGAAAAAAAATGAGCGATAAAGAAATTTTCCCAGAAGAGATTTTAAACAACACTGTTGAAAGTCATATTATTAAACACAATAAAAAAACATCCCGTTTATTTGTGATTACATTTTTAGCTTTATTAATAGCTTTTATTTCCCTTCCTTTTATATATATAGATGTTTATACAACGAGTAGAGGAACCATTATTCCACAGGAAAAGAAACTAACACTTTATTCTCCTATCAGCGGTAAAATATCTTTTTTTAATGTTGAGGAAAATAAGAAAATAAAAAAAGGCGATACCTTACTTATAATAGATCACAACATATTAAAAGAAAGAGAGAATTTAAATACAATTCAGAGTTCAGAAAACTCTCTTTATCTAAGCGATCTAAAAAACCTTATAAATCATAATTATAATCAGGTACAATCAGATCAATATAAAAGAGAGCTTTTAAAACATCAGCAGGAATTGTATAATCTGGATATCGTAACTAAAAACACTCAAACAGACTTCGACCGAAAAGAACTGCTGTACAAAAAAGAAGTCATCTCAAAATCAGAATTCGAAAAGGCCGAACTGGAACTCAACAAAATCAAGAACGACCGAATCAATCTGATCAAACAAACCGAATTGTCCTGGCAGAAAGAATACACACAGCTGAGTCAGTCGAATAAAAATATTCATTCGAACCAGAAACAGCTTAAAGAAGAGGAGAATAATTATATCATAATTGCTCCAATAGACGGCGAACTGGTTAATATGCAGGGATTTCATAAAGGAAGCGGGGTCGCCGCCGGAAACCCGATAGTAGAGATTTCTCCGGATAAAAACATAATCGTCGAAACTTATGTAAATCCATCAGAAATAGGATATTTAAAAGAAGGCGGAGATGCCATTTATCAAATAGACGCTTTTAACTCCAATCAATGGGGATTTGCAAAAGGAAGAATATTCGAAATAAGCAAAGATGTTTTAATTGTAAACAATGTCCCGTATTATAAAATAAAAAGCAATCTGCACAATGACAGCTTAACGCTAAAAAACGGAGCCAAAGGGACTCTCAAAAAAGGAATGAGTTTAACCAGCCGTTTTTTCCTAACTAAGCGAACTGCATTTCAGTTAATATTTGACAAAGTAGAAGATTGGTTTAATCCTTACAATAGCAAAAATGAGTAAAATAGAAATAAAACAACATGATTTTTCAGATTGCGGTGCTGCTTGTTTAGCTTCAATCTCGGAACATTATAATTTAAGCCTGCCTATTTCAAGAATCCGCCAGTATGCCAGCACGAATCAAAAAGGGACAACATTACTTGGATTAAGAGAAGCGGCAGTTAAATTAGGCTTTCTGGCAAAAGGTGTAAAAGTAGATTTTGAAGGAATAAAAGATCTGCCAATTCCGGCTCTTTTACATGTTGTAATAAAACACGAAGGACATGAATTTCCTCATTATGTTGTTGCTTACAAAGTTACCAGTAAATATATCCAGATCATGGATCCTTCAAATGGTAAACTGGAAAAAAAGCCGCTTGCCGAATTTCAGGAAATGTTTACAGGTTACGCCTTAATACTAGTTCCGGATGATGATATTTTTAAAGAAAAAAACGAGAAAATATCCAATTTTAAAAGAATACTATTTTTATTAAAGCCTCATAAATACATTTTATTACAAGCCATTATAGGAGCTGTTTTATATACTTTACTAGGTTTTTCATTATCAATATACGTAGGTAAGATTACAGATTTTGTTTTGGTAAGCGGAAACAAAAGCTTATTAAACCTTATGAGTGTTATCGTTATTGGATGTTTGCTGCTGCAGATTGTTTACAGCGTTTTAAAAGATGTTTTTATTTTAAAAACAAGCCAGCAGATTGATTCACGACTAATTTTGGGTTATTACAAACATCTTTTTACCATGCCTCAAAAGTTTTTTGACACAATGAGAATTGGTGAAATCATGTCCAGAATTGGCGATGCAGTAAAAATACGAGCCTTAATAAACGAAACCGCTTTAAGTGTTTCAGTAAACGTGCTTATTGTCTTTTTTTCCTTTATTTTTATGTTTTCATTCTATTGGAAACTCGCATTGATTATTTCGCTGATTATTCCGTTTTATGTTATTATTTATTTGATAACAAACAAATTGAATAAAACAGCAGAACGTTCTATAATGGAAAAAAATGCTTTGCTGGAATCTCAGCTGGTAGAATCTATCAAAAATATTGGAACTGTAAAAAGACTGTCTTTAGAAGATTTTTCTAAAACCAGAACAGAACTAAAATTTGTTGATTTGCTAAAAAGCGTTTACAAATCAGGAATGAACGGAATTTTTTCAAGAACCGCTACTGATTTTATTTCCAGATTGTTTACCATCATACTTTTATGGGTAGGAACCTATTATGCTATTGATGGAGATATTACACCAGGTGAATTGTTTTCGTTTTATTCTATTATAGGATATTTTACAGGACCGGCATCACAGTTAATAGGAACAAATCAGGCGATTCAGAATGCCATGATTGCTTCAGACCGTTTGTTTGGAATCATGGATTTGGACAGAGAAGAAATGGAATCAAAAGTGCATTTGACCCGAAGCAACTTTGATGATATTAAATTCAAAAACATTGATTTCTCATACGAACTGGGACGTTACATTTTTAAAGACTTAAATATTACCATTAAAAAAGGAGCTTTTACCGCTTTTGTTGGAGAAAGTGGAAGCGGAAAAAGTACCATCGCATCGTTAATTCAAAATATATACAGCCCAAAAGAAGGTAAAATATTAATTGGCGAATACGACCTGAATTACATATCAAAAGACAGCATAAACGCTCTTATTACAACTGTACCTCAAAACGTTGAACTTTTTGACGGAACTATTGCCTTCAATATTTCCATTGGAGAATCAAATCCTGATATGGAAAAAATCATCGAAGTAAGTAAAAAGGTTGGTGCTTATGATTTTATCGAATCACTGCCAAACGGATTCAATACCTATTTGGGAGAATTTGGAGCCAATTTATCAGGAGGAGAAAAACAGCGAATTGCTTTCGCAAGGGCGCTGTACAAAGATCCTGAAGTATTGATTCTGGATGAAGCAACATCAGCACTTGACTCTGAATCTGAAATGGTGATCAAAAAACTAATTGACGAACTGCATGCACAAGGCAAAACAATCATTGTAATTGCACACAAACTACAGTCAATTAAAAATGCCGATGTTATTTATGCCTTCAAAAAAGGAGAAGTCGTAGAATCTGGTGCGCATCAGGAACTTATGAATAAAGAAGAATACTATTATAGAATGTGGAATAATATAATTGTTTAATAAGGAAATTTAACAAAAATGAAAAATTACTCTTTTGCAAAAACGGCTATTGTAAGAACTCCAATTGAAGAAAAACAAGTGGATCTTACCTGGGAAAAAATCGTGGAAATTTTTTCTAAAAAAGAAAACAGAGAAGCATTATTTATTGGTTCTCCAAACATTTATAAAGCACTTGTAATGTGGGAAACCGGAGAAGGTTTTCAAACAGAAGAAGAACTGAAAAACCTAAAAGGATCATTATACAAATATGCTTCGCGTTTAGCCAACCGAAGCACGCCTTTTGGAATGTTTGCCACAGTAGCCGCTGTAGAATTAAATTCTGAAACCAACCTTAAAATCGCCGAAAGCACTTTAGGAAGATTTACCAAATTCGACATGTATTTTCTAGGAAGTTTTCTGCCGGTGATCGTAAAAAACGATGCCATTAAAAACGTTCTGAAATACTACAGTAACAACTCTATTTATACCGTTTTTGATAAATACCGATATGTCGAGTATTATTTTAAAGACAATGTGCGTTTTCACAAAATTTCAGAAGTTGAAATAAGCGATTATCTGGAACTTATTTTCGAAAAAGCAAAAGACGGTGTTTTACTAAGTGAATTGGCAGAACTGCTTGTTTCTGATGAAATTACATTAAAAGATGCCAACGAATTTATCGATACTTTAATCAAATGCCAGTTTATCGTATCTGAATTAGAATTTACAATTACAGGCGATGATTACTTTGATAAACTCCTGAAAACATTCTCTGAAGAAAGATTTGATTTCTATGAAGCCGAAGTCATCAGAGAATTAATAACCAATTTAAAAAACAAAATCAATTCCCTTGACACAAATACTATTAACGATCCTGCTTTATATACTCAAATTCATGAGTTAGTAAACGAAGAACTGGATCATGTAGACATTTCAAAACTATTTCAGGTAGATAGCTTCAGAAAAATCGAAAACGGATCTATTAGTTTTAAAACCTTAAAAAATCTGCGTCCGGCTTTAAGTGCTTTAAACAAATTGCAGTCAGGTTCAGAAAACGCAAACTTAAAAGAATTCAAAAAGAAATTCTTAGAACGTTATGAAGAATACGAGCAGCCTTTAGTAAGCGTTCTTGACCCGGATGTTGGAATTGGTTATGCAAAAACAGCAGGAGCCAAATCACCTTTGGTTGACGATCTATTAATTAGTGGAAGTCAGGCACAAGTTAATCAGATTTCGATGGATGCTAAAAAATCATTTCTGTTTAAAAAACTGCTTTATGCCACAAAAAACAATTTGCAATCTATCGAATTAACTGATGAAGAAATCAACCAATTTGAAGAAAACGAAGCCTTGTATCCAGATACTTTTTCGGCATTTGTAAATGTATTTCATGAAAACGGCGTTGAAAAAATCAACATTAAAACAGCCAGCGGACCATCTGCAAATGGTTTAATTGGTCGATTTGGACATTTAGATAACAAAATTCTAAATCTTTGCAACGAAGTAGCCGAAATAGAAAACCAGTTAAACCCGGACAAAATCATTGCCGAAGTAATTCATTTACCACAAGCAAGAACTGGAAATATCTTATACAGAAACTTTCAGAGAGAGTATGAAATCCCGTATTTAGGAAATGCTTCTGTCGACAGAGATCACCAAATTAAGATTGATGATTTGTATGTTTCGGTAAAATCAGGAAAAGTAGTACTGCGTTCAAAAAGATTAAATAAAGAAGTGATTCCAAGATTAAGCAACGCACACAATTTTGCCTCAAATGCACTGCCAATCTATCACTTTTTATGCGACCTGCAGAACCAAAACTCATTTGGATTTGCATTTAGCTGGGGCGGCCTTCAAAGTGAATTTGATTTTCTGCCAAGAGTAAATTATAAAGACACGGTGTTTAGCAGAGCCGTATGGAACCTTAACAAAACCGAAATTGAAAATCTTGTAGCAGCTTCCGAAGCAAAAAACATCGATTTTATTACTGATTTCAAACAAAAAAGAAATATTCCAGATGTTGTATACATTTCTCAGGGAGACAATGAGGTGCTTATTAACTTCAATAATGAATTAAGCCGAAATGTTTTTTACTATATGCTGAAAGGTGAAAATACAATCCAGCTGAAAGAATTTTTGTTTACAGAAAATACAATTACACCGGATTATTGCAATGAAATTATCTTCACAGCACATAAAAACGTAGAGAAAAAAGCAGAAACTGCTGAGGTAAATCAATTTGTATCTCAGGAAAATAAAAATAATGTTCAGACTTCATTCTCTATTGGAGAAAAATGGCTTTACTATAAATTTTACTGCGGAGAAAGAGCAGGAGAAGAACTGCTTAAAAATGGTATTACACCAATTGTAGAAGAACTAAAAGCAAAAGGTTTAATCGACAAATGGTTCTTTATTCGTTATTATGATGTTCAGGGACATCATATCAGATTCCGTGTTTTATTAAAAAACAGCAATTTGTTTACGGATTGTATCAAAATTATCAAACAACACGTAGAGCCATTTGAGCAGACAAGAATTATCTGGAAAACACAAACAGACAATTACTTGCGTGAATTACAACGATACGGTTATGAAGCAATTGAAGCAACAGAATCATTGTTTTTTAATGACAGTGAATGCACTTTAAAATTTGCAGATATGATCGAAGGAGACACTGGAGAAAAAATAAGATGGATGTTCTCATTATTATCAATCGACCATTTCTTAAACGATTTTGACGTAAAACTCGAAGGAAAAGTAAAGTTGTTTAATGCAGCCAAAACTAGTTTTGGAAAAGAATTCAACCGTTCAGGAAGACTAAACAAACAAATCAACGAAATGTTTGTACAGCACGAATCTGAGATTGAATCCTTCTTAGATCCAAATCTTATGAATGAAATGTATGAGCCATTAATTGAAATTCTCGAAGAACGTTCTCAACAAAATGCTCCTGTAGTTGCAGAGATAAAAGAGTTAAGCAAAGAACATCGTTTACCAACGTATCTCGACAATATAATGCTGAGTTATGTACACATGATCTGTAACCGAATTTTCCTTACGAAACACAGAATTCATGAAATGGTAGTTTACGATTACTTATACAAATATTACAGTAAACAACTTCACACAGGAAAAAAGAAAGAAACCAAAGAAGTTGAAGAATCTATAGTATAATAACTAAAAAGGGAATTCAGGAAATTAGAATTTAATAGTTTTTTCTAAACCAAACCTTCTGCCATTCCCTTTTTAAAATTAAAAAAGAAACTTGTTCGGCAAGGATTACCAAATCTGAGCCGTCAAGTTTTTTTATTTCATTTTCAGGAACATCAATAATATAAAGCAGGTTTAAATATTCAGCAAATTTGTACTGAATCATGCGGTAGATTTTTTCGTGCAGCTGAATTTTTAATTCATTTGGAGAAATGCTTAACGGAAAATCAATTCCCTCATTAGCCAGATTAAAATCCTTATTAATCTGCTCAATCAGATTTAAATACAAAGTTTCTGCCTGCGCTTGGGCTAATAATGATTCAGTATTTACTGGTGCTACAAACATGGACGCTTTTTAAGAATTTGCGCAAAGTTAAAACTAAAAAATCATTTTACAGTCGATTCTCGTTCTATGATTCTCGTAGGAAGTTCTATAATTTGATGTTCTACTTTTCGATGCTCTTTTATGTCGGCAATTTCATCAATTAAAATAGAAACAGCAGTATGTCCCATTTCAAATCCCGGCTGATCGATTGTTGTTAATTTAGGCGAAATAACAGTACTCATAAACCAGTTACTAAAGCCAAAAACCGCAACCTGATCCGGCGTTTTTATGCCCGCCTCATTAAAATATTTTATAATTCCGATAGCAACCAAATCTGTAATCGCAAAAATAGCGTCGATATCCGGATGTTCGTTCATGATTTTTTGGGCATTTTCGTAGCCGTCTTCAAAATCAGTATTGTTGTCGCAAACATAAACCAGTTTTGAATCGTACTCAATTCCGTGCGCTTCAAGTGCACGTTTATAACCTAAAAAACGATCAATAGAATTTTGGGGAACATATGAACCTCTAAAATGAGCGATTTTTTTATACCCTTTATTTATAAGATACGTAACGGCATCATAAGCCGCTTTGGCATCATTTATAACCACTTTAGAGCAATCGACTCTTTTGGCAATTTTATCAAATAAAACAACAGGCGTATTTTTTCGGATGGCGTCATTAATATGAGAGAAATCATCCGTTTCGTTTGAAAGTGACATTAAAACTCCGTCAACCCGCTTTTGAATTAATAAAGCAAGCTGTTTTTTCTCCATTTCATATTTTTCATTTGATTGCAGAATGATAACCAGATAACCTCTTTTTTCGGCTTCTTCTAAAATGCCGTTTAAAACACTCGAAAAAAAGTGATGAACCGTCGCGGGAATAATAACACCAATTGTTTTGGTTTCATTAGTTCTTAAATTAACCGCAACAGAATTTGGCATATAGTTCATCGATTCGGCCATTTCGATAACTTTGGCGCGCGTCGATTTACTAATGTCTGTATATCCTTTTAATGCCTTTGAAACCGTTGTAACCGATATTCCCAAGGCCGAGGCTATATCTATTAATTTTGTATCATTCATGAAATAAATGTAGTAAAAAATAAATTTCATTGAGAAAAAATATGTTTCCGAAAACGTTTTAGGTGATTTCGAAAACGTTTTCGATTTAGAATTGCTAAATTGTGTTTAATTAGTGTTTTAAGTTTACAGTATAAATGAAAAATTTACTAACTAAACCAAAAAATCATGAAACAGAAACATTCTTATTTAGGTATATTATTTTTGATAATATGCTTAATTACTGTTCAAAATAAGGTATTTGCCCAGGCAAAAAACACCGTTTCCGGAAAAGTTTTAGACGAAACCGGACAATCAATTCCCGGAGCTAATGTATCTTTAAAAGACACTGGAAAAAATACGATAACAGATGAAAACGGACGTTACGTTTTTACAGATGTTATTGCCGGAAATTATATTGTAGAAGCGACAAATGTGGGCTACAAAACGTATAGCAAAGAAATTTCAGTAAAAGAAGGAGAATCTGTAGTTACAGATTTACTTTTAGAAACCGAATCTCAAAGTTTAAAAGAAGTTGTAGTAACAGGTTCATCTGCCCCAAGATCAAAATTAGAATCGAGCGTTGCCATTACCACAATGGGAGCAAAAGCAATCGAAGACAGAGCGCCATCGAGCACGGCGGCTTTATTACAGACAATTCCGGGATTTGTGGTTGAAGCATCTGGAGGAGAAATTGGAAACAACCTTTTTGCAAGAGGAATTCCATCAGCAGGAGCGTATGAATATGTACAGATTCAGGAAGACGGATTACCGGTTTTTGAAGATGGAGCTTTACAATTTGCCAACGCAGATACATTTTACAGACTTGATGAAACAGTAAGTAAAATGGAAGCTGTTCGTGGAGGTTCTGCGTCAATTTTTGCAAACAATGCTCCGGGTGGAATTATCAACTTCATTACGAAAACGGGTCAGAATGATTTTCAGGGAAGAGCAAAATTCACGACTTCAGATTACGGAATGTTCAGAACCGATCTTAATTTATCTGGCGCTTTAGTTCAGGATAAATTATTCTTTAATGTCGGCGGATTCTACAGAACTGATAATGGAGTAAGAAATACGGGTTTTACGGCTAATAAAGGCGGACAAATAAAAGGAAATCTTACCTATAAATTTGACGACAACGATTATTTAAGAGTTAACTTCAAACATCTTGACGACAGAAATACATTCTATTTGCCAATTCCATTAAAAAGCAACAACGGAAAAGTAGAAGGAATTCCGGGCTTTAATCCAAATTACGGAACTTTGACTTCTGTTAATTTCAGTCATTTAAATGTTCCTCAATACGGCGGCGGAACTTTTAGCGCAGATTTAGAAGATGGTTCTCATCCAATTATCAACTCAATTGGAGCAGAATTCAAAAAGAAAATTTCTGAAAAAGTTACTTTCAAAAATGCTTTCAAACAAACTAGCATCGATTTAAATTACAATGCTATTTTCCCAAATGGCGGACCTTGGACACAAGAGGCGTATGCAACAGGAGTTCAAAACACAACAGCAAGTAATTTGACTTACAGTTATGTAGATAACGGACAAACGCTGGATCCAAACGCTTTGATTATGAGAGCAGATCTTTGGCACATCGAGAAAAAGATGAACAACTTTGCGAACAATTTCTCTTTTTCTTTTGATTTAGATCCTGTGAAATTAACAGCTGGTTATTACTATTCTAACTGGAAATCAAATCAATACTGGAACTGGAATTCCTATTTAGTAAGCGTTTCAGATAATCCGAGATTATTAAATGTAAAAGATAATACAACCGGAGTTGATCATACCTGGAATGGTATCGAAAGAATTACATGGCTGGAAAGAGATGCACAGACAAAAGGACTTTTGAATGATATTTATGCTGATGCTGAAATTAAAGCTACAGATAATTTAACCTTCAACGCAGGTTTAAGATATAATAAAGATAAATATTCCGGATACAGAGACAATGCTAGATTTTTTGCAGAAAACTTAGGAGTTTTAGACAACAATACGGCTGACGACGCGGTAACAACGGTAAAAGGAAATCCGTATACATACTGGAGATATGATGTAAGCGAATGGTCATACACTGCGGCTGGAAACTACAAATTCAACGATAATATGGCTTCATACGTTCGCTACAGCCACGGTTTTAGATCTCCAATTGAAGAATCATTTTATGATAATGCTGCCAATTTAAGCAAGCTGGAAAATACAGAAGTAAATCAGTTTGAGTTGGGTTATAAATATTCAAGTTCTTTCTTCTCAGTAAATGCGAATTTATTTCACATGAACTTGAAAAATGTTGCTTTCACAGATATTTTATCTGATGGATCTTCAGAAAACAAATTTGCCGACGTAAACAATATTGGTCTTGAAGTGGAAACGAATGCAAGATATAAATTTGCAAAACTGAACTTTACATTCACAGTTCAAAAACCAGAATACGACAATTTTACCGGAACAAATGCCGATGGTTCTACTTTTGATTTTAACGGAAATACAGCGCGAAGAATCCCTAAATTTTTCTGTAACCTAAGACCAGAAGTTGATATTACAAAAGATTTTACAGCTTATGTTCAGTTTTCTTATTATGATAAAAAATTCACAAATCAGGATAACAAACAAGTTTTACCGGCTTACAAAGAAGTTGGAGCAGGGTTAAATTATACGTATAATAACCTTCGTTTTGCAGTCGATGCTTCGAATTTATTCAACGAAATTGGTTTAACAGAAGGAGATCCAAGACAAACAACATCTGCAGCAAGCGATGTGTTTATGGCAAGACCTATTTTAGGACGCGCGTTTAGATTTTCTGTAGCGATTAATTTCTAAATTTATATATACGGTATCGTAGAGACGCACTGCTGTGCGTCTCCGCACCGTAACCACAACGTATTACGTGCCAAAAAATACAAAATACAAATGAAAAACATAGGAATTAAAATCTCACTTTACCTCAATTATTTTGTCTTCGCCATTTTATTAAACAGCGTAGGAATAGTGATTTTAAAATCACAGAAAAATTACGGAGTCGATGAAGTTCAGGCGAGTATTTTAGAAGCCTTTAAAGACATGCCAATTGCTATTGTATCCTTTTTTATAGCCTCTTTTTTGCCCCGAATTGGCTATAGAAAAGCCATGTTAATAGGATTGAGTTTAGTGACTTTGGCCTGTATTTCTATGTATTTTGGAAACTCGTTTGACAGTGCCAAAATTCTTTTTGCAACCGTTGGAGTTTCATTTGCTTTGATAAAAGTTTCTGTTTATTCCTTAATAGGAACGGTAACCGAAACCAAAAAAGAACACAACGCCTTAATGAGCAGTATTGAAGGATTTTTTATGGTAGGAATTGCGCTGGCCTATTTTTTATTTCCGGCGTTTAATAATGAAAATGATCCCAATTCATGGCTAAATGTATATTGGTTATTAGCCGGATTATCATTTTTGTCATTTCTGTTTTTACTTTTTATAAAATTTGAAGAAACCGAAGCTGCAGCAGGAGCAAACCTAAAAGATGATTTCCTGCAGATGTTCAAATTGATGGCAAAACTGCTGACCGTTATTTTTGTAATCAGCGTGTTTTTATTTGTAATGATCGAGCAGGGAATACTTTCGTGGCTGCCAACATTTAATACAAAAGTGCTTCATCTGCCGGAAAATATCAGCATAATGATGGCCAGTATTTTAGCAGTTTCACTAGCAATCGGAAGATTGATTGCCGGAATTGTAACCAAAAAAGTAAACTGGATTTGGGTGTTGACTTTTTGCATTATTTCCGCTATGCTTTTGGTAACATTTGTACTTCCAAAAACAGTTGGATTAGAAGTAAAAAACATCGAGACACTTTCAGATATTCCGTTAATTGGTTTCGCATTTCCTTTAATTGGATTGTTTATTGCACCTATTTATCCGTTGTTAAATTCGATTGTATTAAGCGCTTTACCAAAGAATCTGCAAAGTTCAATGACCGGATTAATCGTGATTTTTTCTGCACTTGGCGGAACATTAGGATCCAGAATAACAGGCTGGCTTTTTAAAAACGAAGGACCTGAAAAAGCTTTTTATTTCACCTTAATTCCGATGACTTTGTTACTGATCTCCTTTTTTATTCTTAAAAAAATAACTGCAAAAGATGAAATTTAGACTACATATAACCCAAACCATCGAAAAATTATTGGCTCAGGAAGATACTGACGGTGATAAAAAAATTACGATTGATGACAACGGTCCCAAAAACTTTTTGCTGTACGATTTGGATGGAAATCCGGTAGAAATTAAAGGAACGTATCAGCTTTCAAATCTATTGCAGGAATTGGCTTTGGCTAAAAAAAACAATACAGAATTTGCAGAAATTGATTTGAATGAAATTACCGAAGATCCTGTAAAACGCATCTCAAGAAAAATAAAAGATTTATACTGGAATGGACTTACACGAACAATTGACGCAACAGGCGTAAAGAAAATTCTGGAAGACGATAAAATCGAAAATGAATTTGCCTATTTATATGTGCCTTTTGGAGACGAAATTGTTTTTGATTATTTCAAAAAATTAGAAGCTACAACGCCAAAATTAAAAGTGTTGCAATTGCCGAAAAATATTACTCCTGAATATGTTTTATCGCTGAACAAAAAACCGGGAATTTTGGCTTTGGCACTTCAAATAAAAAACAATGAAATTTCGGGCGTTCCGTTTGTCGTTCCCGGCGGAAGATTCAACGAAATGTACGGCTGGGACAGTTATTTTATTGCCAAAGGACTTTTGATTGATGATAAAATTGACCTTGCTTTGGGCATTGCCGAAAACTTCAAATATCAAATAGATCATTACGGAAAAATTTTAAATGCCAACCGCAGTTATTACTTAACCCGAACGCAGCCGCCGCTTTATACATCTTTAATTATGGATGTTTTAGAAAAGTCAAATCCGGATATTTTTTGGATTGAAAGACATTTAAAAACTGCCATAAAAGAATATTTAACGGTTTGGATGGAAGAAGGAAAAAGACTTACTGCAAATGGTTTAAATCGTTATAAAGCAGAAGGAATCGGACTTCCGTTTGAGGTTGAAGAAGGACATTTTGATGATATTCTGGAACAATACGCGCCAAAATATAATCTCTCAACCCGTGAATTTGAAAAGAAATATCTCGAAAGAGAAATCGTTGATCCTGAGCTTGATAAGTATTTTACGCACGACCGAAGCATGCGTGAAAGCGGACACGATACAACTCATAGATTGGTTGGAGTTTGTGCTAATTTGAATACCGTTGCAATTAATAGTTTGCTTTATAAATACGAAACAGATATTGCTTTTTTGATTCAAAAATACTTTAAAAATGAATTTCAGTATTTTGAGGATAAATCTTTTTCAAGTGAATATTGGCAGCAAAAAGCTTCTTCAAGAAAAGAAAAAATAAACAAATTGTTATGGAATCAAGAAAAGGGAATTTATTTCGATTATGATTTTGTAAACGAAAAACAGCATGTTTTTGATGCTGCGACAACTTTTTATCCGCTTTGGGCAAAAATAAGTACGCCCGAACAAGCCGATATTTTGATTAAAAAAACACTTTCAAAATTTAAAATGAAAGGCGGAATTTCTGGAAGTACCAAAGAATCTATCGCCGGTTTTGATGATAATTCGCCAACAAGACAATGGGATTATCCATTTGGCTGGGCGCCGCATCAAATGCTTTTATGGGAAGGTTTGCTGAATTATAATTTTAACGAAGAAGCACAGGAAATGGTGTATCGCTGGCTTTGGCTGATTACCAGAAACGCGGTTGATTATAATGGAACAATTCCCGAAAAGTTTGATTTATCGATAAGCTCCCACAAAATCTTCGCAGAATACGGAAACGTAGGAACGGAGTTTAATTACATAACCGAAGAAGGTTTTGGATGGATGAACGCTTCATATCAATTCGGTTTGACGATTTTAGAAGAGGATTTAAAACAAAAATTATCAGATTTAGTTGATCCTGATGAACTTTTTTAATACCCGTAAACGATAAACCCGACAGGTTTTTAAAACCTGTCGGGTTTTCTATGTGTAAGTAATGCCACAGATTAAAAAGATTTCAAGGATTAAATCTGTGAAAATCTTTTTAATCTGTGGCAAAAAAACTAAACTTTTCTGCCCATTAAATTCTCTCCAAAAGTTCTCAGAATAGTTTTCTTTTCAGCATTAATGTCTAATTTTTCTAAAGTTTCAAAAGCTTTAAAAGTATACATTTCGATCGCTTCCTGAGTAGCTTTTGAAGCTCCTGATTCGTTAAAAATAGCTTTTGCAGTTTCTATTTTTTCTGAATTATCTTCTAATTGTAAGCTGAATAATTTTTGTAATTTTGAAGCTTTTTCTTCAGATGAAAATTCTAAAGCTTTTAAGTATAAATAGGTTTTTTTGTTTTCGATGATATCACCGCCAACTTGTTTTCCAAAAGTTTCCGGATCACCAAAAGCATCCAAAAAGTCATCTTGTAATTGAAAAGCCAAACCTAAATTTAATCCGAAATCATAAATTAAATCAGCTTCTTTTTCAGAAGTTTTGGCCACAATTGCACCCATTTTCATGGCTGCAGCAACTAAAACAGCTGTTTTATATTCTATCATTTTCAGATATTCAGGAATTGTAACATCTTTTCGGGTTTCAAAATCAACATCCCATTGCTGTCCTTCACAAACTTCAAGCGCTGTTTTGCTGAAAAGTTTCGCAAGATCTCTAAAAACTTCGGGTTCATATTGCTCAAAATATTGATACGCAAGAATTAACATGGTATCGCCAGAAAGAATTCCGGTGTTTAAATTCCATTTTTCATGAACCGTAACTTGTCCTCTTCGCAAAGGCGCATCATCCATAATATCATCATGAACAAGAGAGAAATTATGAAAAACTTCAACCGCCATTGCTGCCGGAAGCGCCACTTTATAATCAGTATCAAAAACCTCTGCGGCCATTAAAGTAAGTACTGGACGCATACGTTTTCCGCCAAGTCCTAAAATGTATTCAATAGGTTCGTAAAGATTTACGGGTTCTTTATGGATGTCTTGTTTACTTAAATATTCAATAAAAAAATCCTGGTACTGACTTATATTGTGCATAAAATGAAATTCTGATTTACGAGCTTCAAAGATACAATTCAAATATGAATTATTTCTTTCCTAAAATTTTAAAAAGAGAGTTTCCATTCAAAATAACCCTCAAAAGCGTTAATTCTTAGGGTTTTAAAATTATTTCAAAAAAAACACGGAAACTTTTTTGGTGTTTAGAGTTTCCTGTATATATTTGCAGCATTAAATGGAAACTGACAACACTATAAAAGTTTCCGTATAGAGTTTTAAATAAATATAAACTCATTAAATCAGATAGTTATGAAAACAACATGGACCTTAGATTCTACACAATCAGATGTTTTAATTAAAATGAGACATTCAAAAATTGCTTATTTAGGAGGAGCTACAAATAAATTTGGCGGTTATGTGAGTCTTGAAGATAATGAAATTGAAGATGCATCGGTAGAGTTTTCACTTGATATTAATAATAAAAACGAAAGTTTCCAGAAGGTAGATTCCTATTTACAGCTTCAGGATTTTTTTGATGCGGATGAACATCCAATCATCAGCTTTAAATCGACTTCATTTCAAAAAGTAAACAACAACATAAATTTCATTAAAGGAGATTTAACCATAAAAGATGTAACCAAAGTGGTTGAACTTGATGCAGAATTTATTGGTGTGAATACTTATAACGGACAAAAGAAAGTAGCTTTTGAAATTAAAGGCGACATTAAACGTCAGGATTTCGGTTTAGATTATAATTCTTTTCAGCACAATGGAGGTTTAGCTCTTGGAAAAGATATTAAGCTGATCGCAAATTTAGAATTCAGCATATAAATCTTATATATTGAATAAATTAATGTAAAATTATTACAAAAACAACGGAAACTATTTTTTAAATTTTAGTTTCCTATTTATATTTGTAATACAATTGGGAAAATCAAAATGAAAGAGAAAATAATATCAAAAGCAAGCGAACTTTTTTTAAAGCTTGGTTTTAAGAGTGTTACGATGGATGACATTGCTGGAGAAATGTGTATTTCAAAAAAAACGATTTACAAGTATTTCTGCAATAAGGAAGTTTTAATCGAAGAAAGCACTTCAATGGTTCATAAACAAGTTCACGAAATTATGGACACCATTATTGCAAAGAATTATAATGCGATTCATGAAAACTTTGAGATTAGAGAAATGTTTCGTGATATGTTTAAAAACAACATTGATACTTCTCCAATTTACCAGTTGAAAAAACATTATCCTGAGATTTACCAAAATATACTATCCATCGAAATTGAGCAGTGTACGCAATGTTTTAGAGATAATATCGAAAAAGGAATTCGCGAAGGATTATACAGAAGCGAACTAAATGTTGAGGTTTATGTGAAGTTTTACTACACCTTAATTTTTCATATTAACGAAAATACAGTTTCTGAAAGTGAAGCACAAAGAATAGAATTAGAAGCATTAGAATATCATACCCGGGCTATGGCAACAGAAAAAGGAATAGCCGAGCTTGAAAAACAACTTAAAAAAGTAAAATCATAATCATCATCAATAAATAATATTTAACTACATATGAAAAGAATAGTTCTTATATTTTTGTGCACAATTGGCCTTTCGGTCAACGCACAGGTAACTACCTTAACTTTAAAAGACGCAGTTAATTATGCGCTTCAAAATAAAGCCGATGCTAAAAAAGCAAAGCTTCAGGTTGAAAATAGCGAGTATCAAATTCAGGAAGTGCGTTCGAGAGCTTTGCCGCAAATTAGTGCAAACGGAAACTTAACTTATAATCCGATAATTCAAACAACAGTTATTGACGGAGCAGGATTTGGTGCACCGGGAACTACAATTCAGGCAGCATTTGGTCAAAAATGGACTTCAACTGCGGGACTTTCTTTAACACAGGCTTTGTTTGATCAATCTGTTTTTACAGGATTAAAAGCAGCCAGAACAACACGTGAGTTTTACCAAATCAACGATCAGTTAACAGAAGAACAAGTTATTGAAAGAGTTGCAAATAACTACTATTCAGTTTATGTACAAAAAGAAAGACTAACTTTATTAGACAGCAATTACGTAAACACAACAAAAGTTCGTGATATCGTAAAAGGTCAGTTTGATAATGGTTTGGCTAAAAAAATAGACTTAGATCGTATTGTTGTAAAAATGTCAAACATTGACACTGAACGTCAGCAGATTAAAAATCAAATTACACTACAGGAAAATGCTTTGAAGTTTTATATGGGAATGCCGATCGAATCTCAAATCGATATGCCAAAAGAAGAATTTGAAGTTGTTCCGGCAGCCTTAACGCAAGAACCAAATATTGAAAACAGAACAGAATACAAACTTTTGAAAAAACAAGAGGAGCTTTTAGTTTTCAATAAAAAAGCGGCAGAAGCAGCCTATTATCCAACTCTTTCTTTAACTGCAGGATACAATTATATTGGTCAGGGTCCTGAATTTCCTTGGTTTGCAAAACCAAAAGATGGAGTTTACTGGTCAGATTTCTCTGCAATTGGATTAAACTTACACGTACCAATCTTTACAGGTTTTGGAACTCGTGCAAAAGTAAGACAGGCAGATGTACAAATCAGATCGCTTCAGGAAGACATAAAAGACACAAAACTTTCTCTTGATTTAGATTATAGAAATGCAATGGCGCAAATCGAAAACAATCTTGTTACGATCGAAAATCAAAAAGAAAATATGCGTTTGGCAACTGAAATTTTAAGCAACACCAAAAACAATTACCTTCAGGGATTAGCATCTTTAACCGATTTATTAGATGCTGAAAATGCATCACTTGAAGCTCAAAATAATTATACAAGAGCAGTTTTAAATTATAAAATTGCCGAAATATCTCTAATCAAATCAAAAGGCGAACTTAAATCTCTTATTAAATAACTAATTACAATGAAGAAAACTATTATAACAATCGTAATCATAATTGCATCTTTGGGTGTAATTGGATATGTCTTAAATAATAATAAGAAAAAGAACAAGGAGAAAACAGATATCGTAGCTGAAAAAAATGCGGCGGTTTCAGTAAAAATATCTCCGGTAAAAACAGAAGAAGTTTCATTAGATTTCGTTGCAAACGGAAACTTTCAGCCAATTCAGGAGTTAACTTTCTCTGCAGAAAAATCTGGAAAAGTGATCAGCGTTTTAGCTAAAGAAGGGGACTATGTAAGAGTTGGACAAACATTATTAACAGTAAGAGGAGATGTTATTAATGTAAGCGCTCAACAAGCACAGGCGGTATATCAAAATGCTAAATCTGATTACAGCAGATACGAAAACGCTTTTAAAACCGGCGGTGTTACAAAGCAGCAATTGGATCAGGCAAAGTTAGCTTTAACAAATGCAGAATCTAATTTAAAACAAGCAAACATCAATGTTGGCGATACTAAAGTAAAAGCACCAATCAACGGATTTATCAATAAAAAATACATTGAACCGGGATCTATTTTAGCAGGAATGCCAGCTACTGCTTTATTTGATATCGTAAACGTTTCTAAATTAAAATTAGTAGTTACGGTAAATGAAAATCAGGTTGCAAGCTTAAAAGTAGGAGATCATATTAATGTAACAGCTAGTGTTTATCCTGATAAAAATTTCTCTGGAAAAATTACTTTTATTGCTTCAAAAGCGGATGCTTCTTTAAATTTCCCAGTTGAAATTGAAATCACAAACAATGCAAACAACGACTTAAAAGCAGGTATGTACGGAACTGCGAACTTCGCATCAAACCAACAAAAACAAAACTTGATGGTTGTTCCTAGAAATGCATTCGTAGGAAGTGTGAACAGTAACGAAATCTTTGTTGCAGAAAACGGTGTTGCAAAATTAAGAAAGGTAGTTGCAGGAAGAATTTTGGGTGATAAAGTGGAAATTATCAAAGGTTTATCTGATGGTGAAAAAGTAATTGTTACAGGTCAGATTAACTTACAAGACGGAAATACAGTAGAAATTATTAAGTAGGCTTTAAGCAATAAGCTGTAGGCTTTAAGCAATTCAAAAGCTTAAAGCCTACAGCCTACAGCTTATAGCATTAAAAAATATGAAATTAAACCTTAAAGCTTAAAGCCTACAGCCTAAAGCCTATAGCATTAAAAAAATATGAAATTAGCCGAAATATCCATAAAACGTCCGTCGTTGGTAATTGTATTGTTTACAATTCTGACACTTGGTGGATTGTTCAGCTACAGCCAGTTAGGTTATGAGCTGATCCCGAAATTTGAACAAAACGTTATTACAATTACTACTGTTTATCCTGGAGCTTCTCCAAGTGAGGTAGAAAATACGGTTACAAAGAAAATTGAAGATGCGATTGCGTCTTTAGAAAATGTCAAGAAAATTGATTCTAAATCTTACGAAAGTTTGTCTATCGTTTCGATTACACTAACATCAAACGCTAAGGTCGATTTCTCTTTAAACGATGCTCAGCGAAAAATTAATGCCATTATTAGTGATTTGCCAGATGATGCTGATCCACCGTCATTGACTAAATTCTCATTGAGTGATTTACCTATTATGACGCTTGGTGCGAATGGTAAAATGGATGAAGCAGAATTTTATGACTTAATTGACAAAAAAATTGCTCCTATTTTATCTCGTGTACAAGGTGTTGCTCAGGTAAATATTATTGGTGGTTCTGAGCGTGAAATTCAGGTAAATCTTGATGCTGTAAAAATGCAGGGTTACGGATTATCTGTTCCTCAGGTACAACAAAATATTTTGACGTCGAACTTAGATTTCCCAACAGGAAACATCCAGACCCGTAATCAAAAAATATTAATTCGTTTAGCGGGTAAATATAAAAGTGTTGAAGAATTAAGAAACCTTGTAGTTTCTTCTCAAAATGGAATCCAGATTCGTTTAGGCGAAATTGCAGACGTTCAGGATACACAGAAAATTGCTGAAAAAATATCTCGTGTAGATCAAAAAAGTGCGATTGTTTTACAAATTATTAAACAATCTGATGCAAATGCCGTTGCGGTAAGTGAGCAATTATTGAAAACAATTGCAACTCTTGAAAAAGATTATGCAAAAAATCAGTTGAAATTAGAAGTTGCAAAAGATAGTACAATCTTTACTCTTGAAGCAGCAGATTCTGTTGTACACGATTTATTGATTGCCGTAATTCTGGTAGCATTTGTAATGTTGTTCTTCCTTCACAGTATTAGAAACTCATTAATTGTAATGGTTTCGATTCCTGCATCGTTGATTGCAACTTTTATCGGAATTTATTTAATGGGATATACCTTAAACTTAATGAGTTTACTTGGATTATCTCTCGTTGTTGGTATTCTTGTGGATGACGCGATTGTGGTACTCGAGAACATTTACAGGCACATGGAAATGGGTAAAAGCCGAATTCGTGCATCGTATGATGGTACAGCAGAAATTGGTGGTACAGTAACTTCGATTACTTTAGTAATTGTGGTTGTGTTCTTGCCTATCGCAATGAGTTCTGGTTTAGTATCAAACATCATCACGCAATTCTGTGTTACGGTAATTATCTCAACGATGTTATCTCTTTTAGCTTCGTTTACAATTATTCCTTGGTTGTCTTCTCGTTTCGGAAAATTAGAGCATATTGAAGGAAAGAATTTATTTGGAAGAATTATTCTTGGTTTCGAAAACTATTTAACACGTTTCACTAACTGGGTTTCTCATTTATTGACTTGGTGTTTAGATCATTATATTAAGACTTTCATAGTTGTAATTATATTATTCTTTGCTTCGACTGTTGGATTAATGGGCGGAGGTTTCATCGGAGGAGAGTTCTTCGCTTCTTCTGATAGTGGTGAATTCTTAGTTCAAATTGAGATGCCAAAAGATGCTTCATTAGAGCAAACCAACTTCATGACGCAAAAAGCAGAAGCTTTCTTAAAATCTCAGGAATATGTTCACAGCCAAATTACAACTGTTGGACAAACATCTGAAGGTTTTGGGGCATCGCAGGCAACAGCATACAAAGCGGAGATTGACGTAAAAATGATCGAACAAAAAGATCGTACTGATGATGCGAATGTTTACGCTGCAAAAATCAAACGTAAACTTGAAAAAGTATTAGTTGGTGCAAAAGTAAAAACAGTTCCAGTAGGTATCTTAGGTACTGCCGAAGATGCTACATTAGGATTAATTGTAACAGGTCCTTCAACAGAAGCTGCAATGGCATTTGCTAAAAAAGCGGAAGCAGAATTACGTACAATTCCTGGAACAACAGAGATTAAATTAACGGTTGAAGACGGAAATCCTGAAATTAACGTAAAAGTTGACCGTGATAAAATGGCTGCTTTAGGATTAACACTTCAAACAGTTGGTTTAACCATGCAGACTGCTTTTAGTGGTAACACTGACGGTAAATACAGAGCTGGAGAATATGAGTACGATATCAACATTAGATATAATGCATTTGATAGAAAAAGTATTACTGATGTAAGTAATTTGATTTTCATAAACAATGCAGGACAGCAGATTAAATTGTCTCAGTTTGCTGATATTACTGAAGGTTCTGGACCTAGCCAGTTAGAGCGTAGAGATAAATCTGCGTCTGTAACAGTAAAAGGACAAAACGTTGGGGTTCCATCAGGAACAATTGTTCAGCAATGGCAGGCAAAACTGGATAAATTAGATAAACCAGCCGGAGTAAATTATATTTGGGGTGGAGACCAGGAAAACCAGTCTGAAGGATTTGGTACTTTAGGAATCGCTTTATTGGCCGCTATTATTTTGGTTTACCTTGTAATGGTGAGTTTGTATGACAGTTTCGCACACCCATTTGTGGTATTGTTTGCTATTCCGCTTTCGTTCATTGGAGCGATGTTAGCACTGGCTTTAACAAACAATTCATTAAATATCTTTACGATTTTAGGTATCATTATGTTGATTGGTCTGGTGTGTAAGAATGCGATCATGCTTGTCGATTATACGAACCAAAGAAGAGCCGCAGGAGAATCTATTAGAAACGCCTTAATTCAGGCAAACCACGCTCGTTTACGTCCGATCTTGATGACAACAATTGCGATGGTGTTTGGTATGTTCCCAATTGCATTGGCAAAAGGAGCAGGAGCAGAATGGAAAAACGGATTAGCCTGGGTAATTATTGGAGGATTAATTTCTTCATTATTCCTAACCTTAATTGTGGTTCCTGTAATTTATAATATCATGGAGAAATTAATTCAGAAATTCTCTAAAGGAGAAAAAATCGATTACGAAGCTGAAATGGTTGCTGATTACGAGCCAACAGAATTAAGCGAAGACGGTTTTAATCCTAAACATACCCATTAATTTTGATTTAATTTTAGACGAAAAAATCCCAAATTCCGAAAGGAGTTTGGGATTTTTTAATGACTGACTTTTGAGAAGTTAAAAGTCAATAAGAGGCCTTAAATAATATTAGTAAATGCAATAATTTTTAAGCATCTTTGATTTAGTTATCATATATGTCTCTTTCGAATAAATTACATAATGATGAACTTGTAGAATTTGGTATTACAATTTAATTAAAAAAGCATGACACATATAACAGAAGAAAACAATGAATACTGGTCAATCTCTTTAAGTTCAATATTTGCTGTTTTACAAAAGGAATACAAAATAATTTTGTTAAGCACTTTGTTTTTTTTAATTATTAGTTCTGTATATATATTTATTACTCCTAAAGAATATATTTCCGTTGGTAAAATTATGCCTGAAGTTTCATATAAAGCTTCGAATGGCATAGCGGGTATAAATCAGTTATTAAAAAAATATAACGGAAACGTTGATTTGTTCAACACCGAAATTACCAGCCCGGAACTTTATCCGGAAATTCTAAATACAACTGACTTTTACGATTATATTCTTAATAAAAAAGTAACAACAAGCTCAAATAAAAAGATGAGTTTTAAATCTTATTATGATCTCAATTTGAAAAATAAAGCTGGTATTATTCAGGATATTCAAAATAGAATAGTAATAAATCCAGTTAAAAAAAATAATATGGTTTTTGTAACTGCAAAAATGCAAGATCCAATAGTTGCAGCAGATATTGCTAATTTTACAATGACTTATCTAATAGATTATATTACAAAATACCGCACCGAAAAATCCCGTCAGGATTTACGGTTTTTAGAAAACTTAATAAAAAACGTTGAAGAGGACTCTTCTAAAAATGAAGCGATAAAAAATGAAATACAAAATAGTTTATCCGCATCGGTAATACAAATGAAAATAAAAATACAAGAAGATACCCCAACTATTCAGGTTTTACAAAAGCCACAAATTCCTGCTGCCAATAGTGAACCTTCAATACCTAAAGTTTTTACTGGTTTTATTTTATTGGGTTTATGTATTGGAGTAGCTATTGCATTTTTAAAAAATTACAAATTAGACACAAATATTGTGATCAAATAAATTATCATAATTACCAAAGAAGGAAAAAATTACAATCTTTTCCACGGATTTATTCCTTCTTTTGTAAGTTGTCTATAAAGTAATATTGCACAATAGGTATCAGTAACAACGATAATCAATAAAATTAATCTCATTAGCGGATTTGTCCATATATACAGAGTAGAGGTAGCTACGATTTGAAAAAAGCATAAAAAATTACCTATCATTATTACGCTTGCAATTATAAAAGACTGTCCTTCTGAATTTTCACGCTGAAAAAACATCGCCAATCTGCATATCGACATAAAGATACATGTTAATACAGAGAAGAAAATACTAATATGATTATCATGAAGTTCTGGTAAAAGATGAGCAAAAAACTCATGTCCATAATAGTTAATTAGAATACCAAGTATTAAGGCCAATATACTTATAACATACCATTGCGTTTTTTCTAAACGATAATATTTTTTAAACGAAGGATATCCATATTTAAAATAAGTATAGACAATACCCAGATCCAGTAAAAACCAGGTATAACTAAATAATAAATTGAATCTGTCACAAAAAGAAAAAACAAATTCTACACCTAAATTTAAAGCAAGCGGTACAAGCGGCATCCCATAACTTTTGTCTTTTAATCCTCTATAAATTATGAGCATATAAGCTAATACCCAAAAAAGTTCTCCAAAAGTTCCACAGATATAGAAAAAAGTATATTTCATTTTAATTTAAAAAATTTAATAACATTAAACAAAGTAGGTACATTAAACAGGATAATAGAAACCACCAATAAAATTCCATTTTGATGATTTTTAAAAGTAAGTAATCCCAAAAGTGTAAAAGGGAGAATTGTTATGTAAAAATCAAAAAATAAACTTCTGGATTTTTGATTTTGAAGTGGTTCAAAAAAATAAAATTTTATGTTTAAAGCAACTTTAAATATAGCGAGTATGATACCATAAATTAAAATAGGAAACACGAAAATATGCCAGTCTATTCCCCAAACAAATATTATAAAAGATATAATTTCCAGAAACAAAACAAATCCTTTAAACAAATTTCTAGGTAATTGAACTGTATTGTTTACAAAAGTAGAAACACCGGCTTTTAAATCATTTTCATAATCATCATATTGATGAATAATCAATGACCTCATTCCAAAGGCCGAAGTCATCCAAAAACTCCCGCTGATTATCCAAACCAAATGATTCTCGATATTACCCGCATATAAAAAAGAAAAAATAAAAAGCGAAGGGAAAAATTGAGATCCTAATCCGTCAAAAATAATACCCAGATACCGCTTTTCTTTTAGTCGAAATTTTTTGCAGGAATAAAGATAAAAGCAAAACCAGCTTAGCCAATAAAATACTAAAGCATATAAATTAGGAAATATTAAAAAAGAGAATAAAATTCCAAATGATATAATGCTTCCTAAAGCTAAATACTGTTGGGTTTTGCTAAGATTTGTCATCTTATTTTCTTTTCCCGCGACAGCATCATCTTCCTGATCGTAGTAATTATTAATCAAACTTGCGAATATAGCAATAGTTACTACCCCGGATAAAAGAAACAAGATAAGAAAAATCTCGCGCCCAAAATCAGTTATATTTTCTTTGATAAAATACAAATAGATAAGTACTAAAAAAGGAGGTAGTTTAAACCACCAGGTAGCAATGCGGATATGTTTAAAAAAACTCATTAACTCTTAACAAAGGTAAGTTGGTAATTTTTTCTACTAATCTGTTTTTGAATTCCTCTTTTTAAAGCAATGAAAAATAAAAGAGGCTGTTTAACAATGTGTACAAGCAAGTGTCCTATTTCTCTGCTCATACTGCCTTCCGATAAGGATAAATAGGTCACTAAAATTTTATTTTGAATGATTTTCAAATCAATCATTTCCCGTTCATGCTTACTCATCAAAGAACTAAACTCAAAAATCACGAGATTTAAATCTTTAAGATGTAATTTTCTAAAAGTAATCCCTTTTCTGCCATCACTAACATTAGTTGTATCTCGATTTTTTTTCCAAAAAACCTCTTTAGTAAAACCAACTCTACAATTCAAATTTTTAAAAACCATTTCGAGTTGCAAAACCCAGTCGTCACCAATATTTACCTGATTATTCCATCCAAAAGGAATGGAAGATTTCTTTACTATTAAACCAGAGCTGGGAGCAATAGAATCAACCAGTAAAAGTTTTCTAAACTCTTTATAATCAAAAACATAACAGCCTTGATTTGGAATATTGTTGTTTTTAATAAAATGAGGAAAAATGTTTACATGATGTGAATTAAAAGAATGGAGTTCCCAATTTGAAAAAAATAAATCTAGTTTATGTTCAAGCATATATTCAATACTTTTTTCAAGATAGGTGTCATGCCAAATATCATCAGAATCAAGTGGGGCAATAATCTCCCCTGTAGCATATTGCAATCCTACATTTCTTGTGTCAGCCTGTCCGGTATGTGTTTTTTGAATATATATAACTTTATCTTCAAAAGATGATATAACATCTTTGGTATTATCCGTCGAACCATCATCAACTACAATGATTTCAGTATTTTGATAAGTCTGGTTTATAGCAGCATCGATAGCAGCCTGTAAACAATAAGAACGGTTATAAGTGGGGATAATAATCGAAACAAGAGGAGAATCAGCAATAATCAATGGGGTTAGTTTTTGGTTTTAGATTTATTTGTTTTTTGGAACACAAATCTAATTAATTATTTAGATATCCAATCTAAATAATTCTCTATCAGGAATCTTAAATGAAAAAAGTTAGAATTTTTAATATACGACTCACTTCTTTTTATGATTTTTTATTCTATTTCAAATACAAATAATGATTAAAATAATCAATAATAGCCTTTCCCTCCAATAAAACATCGGCACCAATAATTCCGTGTACAGGTTTTGCTTTATACGATTCTAAAGCCTCATTAACATGAGAAAGATCAAAAATCACAATACTAAAATCTTTACTTTTCCAGCTTCCTAATTGTAAAGTATTCTGCGAAGAAATCTGCGTTGTCATACCCGTTGCGCCAGCTCCTGACGCTTTTGTTTTAGATTTTTTTGCAGACAATTCAAAACGGTCGATACTTTCAAATCCGATGCAGGTATTTGAAGCTCCGGTATCTAAAATAAAATTTCCCGAAATGCCGTTGATTTTTGCTTTAATCTGCAGATGCTGGGTTTTAGTAACCTTGAATTTTATTTTTTTATATTTCCCTTTTTTGAGAACCTCGTGAAGATTTTCCATTTTCGATACTGATTGAAACCCAAAAATAAGCCAATTACAATCAAAAAGCTAATCGCATAATATATATAATTTCCTGATTTTTCTTCTGCCGAAATCGATCCGTAATACACAAACGAACTCCAGTAATAAGGCGATTTCTTAGCATTCGGAATTGATTTATCGTTTAAATATTCCAATTTGGCGTTGGAATTTGCTTCAAAATAAGAAACATCATTTTTGACATTTTTATAAAAATCAGACATAAAAACCGAAGTCGTAAAATCGTTTACTTTCCATAAAGAAAACAACAGATTCTGTGCGCCCGCAAACTGAAAACCTCTTGCAACGCTCATCGCGCCTTCTGCTTTATATAACTTTCCAATTCCGGTTTCGCAGGCACTTAAAACTACCAAATCAGGATTTATACGCATGTTATACAATTCAGAATACAAAATTTCCTGATCGTAAAATTTAATACTTGCCGGAGTTTCAATATCGCCAGATGATGCGTGTGTACTCAAATGTAAAATGGAATAATTGGAAGCATTATTTTTAAAATTTGAAAAACTAGCATTCGAATTTTCTAGATATTTGCCTTTAAAATTACTTCGAATCGATTCTAATTCTTTCTTCGAATAACTCAATTCAAAAGCCGTTTTTTCGAAAACCGGAAAAACTCCCAAAACCGTTTTATCTGATTTTGAAACAGGTTTTGAATTCAGATAAATATTTGCCGAAGTATTATAAGCAATCCTGAAATCATTTAGTAAATAATGCATTTTGGCAAAATTTGTTGTGCTGGATTCCTGTGTAATTAAAGCCTCAAAAGGAAGAAAATTTAAAATTCCGTCAGGAACAATTATTAGGTTTTGGTAAACAGAATTGTTAGGTAGTTTCAAAATATCAAATACTTCTTTACCGCACTTATTGTAACCAAAAATATCATTTGTAATTGCATTTGCTTCATTAAAGTAATCTACAAAACGTAAAATTTTAGGAATTGAAGTATGTGTAGTATTAAGATGATTTAATTGAATTTGATTGTTTTGCAACGTAAAATAATATTGATTTTCAAATCCCATAAAATAATAAACCATCATCGCCTTATCATTTTCTAATTTTGAAAATAAAGCTTTTAAATCGCATTTTTCAGGAAGATAATCTTGATTTTCTGACTGATTTTTTTTGAGCGAAAGCATCAATTCGTTTTGCTTTTTTATGAATTGATTTATTTTTGAAATATCTGCTAAATCGGCTTTTTGTTGTTCTTTTAAAATGGCATTATTTAAATTTTGAAGTTCTTGCAAAAGCTGTTTTTCTTCTGCGGAAGCGTTTTTAATATTCGAACGATAACTTTTTAAAATTCCCGATTTTGTTTTTTCAGATAATTGAAAAGCTTCTTCTAAATATTGGACTTTTTTTTCTTTTAGATATAAATTATTGTAGATCGAAATACATTTTTCAGTACGGTTTCGGGATCGTAATTGCGATATGATTTTTGAGTTTTCGTAAACGAGCGAATTAATCAATAAATCTTCAATATAAAAAGAAAGATCAAATGCTTTTAATGCTTTTTTAGGCTGTTTTAACTTCAGAATTTCTGCTTCCAAATCAATTGCATCCATCAAAACCGTTTCGGCATACAATTGGTTTTGATTTGGAAGAATATCTTTAGAATTATAATTCGGAATTAAAACTTGAAAAACAGCCGAAATCTGCTTTGAACTTTCATCATATTTTTTTTCATCAAAAAGTAATAAAGCTTTTTCATAATATAATTTTCCCAGTTTTCGAGGCTGTTGATTTTTAGATTCTAAAAATAGCTTTTCAGCCTTTTGCATATAAGAATCGGCGATATCAAATCGCTGCCATTGCCTGTTCATCGAAGCCAGATTTCGATAAGAGTTTGATAATTTTTCAGATTGATCTTTTTCGTTTTGTAGATATTTTATCGAAGATTGAAAAGCTTTTTCTGCATTTTCAGATGAATTCCGAATTATCATAAGTTGTTTAGAGCCCAGCCAATAATTATTCCCAAGATTATTCCATAAAATCCCCTTTTGTAAATTAGATAATTGCTCTGTTTTTAGAGTATTTTCTAAAACTTCAATTGCCAAAGAAATTTTACCGGAACTCTGATAAACATTAGATAAATTGAGAATTGCAGCAAACTTTTGCTTTTGTGCGTCAGGATAATTTTTAGAAGTATTTACAATAAAGAAGTATTGTTTTATGGTGTTTTCGGCACTGTCATAATCGCCCAAAACGGTATATAAATTGCCTAAAGGTTTCAGGCAGAATTCGATAATATCGTAATTACTTAGTTTATGTTTTTGATAGATTTGCCAGGCTTTTTCATAACTAGAAATTGCATTTTGCGTCTGTCCAAATTGGTTTTCGTAATACGCTTTATTGCAGTTTAAAACCACAATTGCCAAGAATTCATCTTTGGTTTTAGGTTTTGGATTTCTCCAAAAATCAGCTTCTGCAGCGTTTAAATTTTGTAATGCTTTCGCGGAAGGATGAGCAACGAAATTATCAACTGAATTATATATTTTATCTTCCTGACTCTGTCCAAAAACATTCAGATTTATGAAGAGGAAGATTAAACCATATAAGTTTATATTGAATTTTATTTCACAGAGATTCGCAAAGATTTCTCGCAAAGATTCACAAAGTATAAAAAAGCTTCGTGTGTCTCTGTGTAACCTTTGCGAATCTCTGCGTAGCAACTCTAAAACTTCCATATTCCATAAACCTGAAAATAATTAAAATTCTGTTCAAAATTAATCACATAACGCGCGCCTAAACTTGGTCCTATTCTGGCAAAACCAGCCGTTAAATCAAATAAGAGACCGGTTTTTACATCAGTAAAAGTGTTTTTAATCTTATTAGAACTCATAACAGAACTTATTAAAAACGATTCTTTATCGCCTTCATAAGTGTCAGTTTGTATGCTTTGATTCTGTTCAGAAGAAACATTAATGTTCGCCTGAATTCCGGCTCCAACTCCGATATAATTATTGATGTTATATCGAATCAAAACAGGAACTTCCCAATTGATATTTTTATTTTCTGTTGCCGTTGTCGTACGGATTAACTGTCTGACTCCGTTTGCATTTGTATTTATTTGATCGACAACATTTATGGCACTATTATATTGGTTTAAAGCATTTACCCATTCGACCTGCCAGTAAAAACGATACGATTTAAAAGGCGAAAGTGTCGCACCCAAAAAATAACTTGTTGATTTGTCTAAATCAGGATAAAAGTTGTAACCCGCTTTTACACCAATTGAAATTCCCGGCAGGAATCGAGTAGTAGCATAATTAGTAATAATAGGTTCATTTTTATCGAAAATAATCGAAGTCCGGCTTTTGGTTTTTACTTTATGGAAATCTTCGCCAAACTTCATCGAATATTTTACGAAGCCTTTTGTTGAATCTTTTTCTTTTACATTTTTTTGCTCCGTTCCCGGAAGATAAATATTCTTAAAGGTAAAAATTATCTGTTTTTGTTTGATAATTGTATCGAGACAACTCACGGTTGGTTCTTCTCCTTTTGGACAAATGGGACATTCTGGATACATGCTTTCGATCTGGAAAGTTTTTTTGTCAAACATATCCGGAACATCAGTTTCTAAACGAATTTTTCTCGCCGGACCTTCGCCATTATTCTGAAAACGGGTTTTAAAATTCACTCTTTTAAAACGAACTAATCTGTAATTCATAAAACGTCCGTTAGAACCCATTTTATTCGGATCGTGAGACGTAACGATTTCCATTTCTAGGTTTTTAATCTTATGGTTTTTATAACTTCGATTCGGAACAAAAATACCACGCATCGTAACTGTTGCGCTCGTATCTTTTATCATTTCGGGCGTTGTTTTAAACGTATAAAAAACATTGCGTGTTTCTCCTGGATTGGCATCATCAAATTCTAAAACCGAAACATTATGATACGTTTTATGAGCGTCTAAAAGCGAATCGTCAAGATCTTCTTCGGTAGTTGTATTTCGGTATTTTTTAAGTTTGAAATTGTTTTCGGCGGAAGCCACAAAATTATTCGAATCGTCAAGATCATCGACCGAAGCGACTAAATTTTCTTTTACTTCGCGTTCGTTTGCATACGTTCTAAAGTCACTTAATTCGAAGTTATTATGTTTAAATTGTTTCTCATTATAAAATAAATACAGCTTTCCGTTAGAAACATAATTCTCCAGATTTTGATAACTTACTACGACTACCATTTCCTGTTCCGGAATAGGATCGCAGTTTTTTAAAATCGCAAAACCATTTTGATCTGCAATCGAAGCAATGTCTTTATAATTAGTGTCTGTAATATCATTTACAGCAACTTTCTTCGGGCGAGTTGCCGGAGGTTTTCCGTTGTCGTAATTGTTGGTTACAGCAAGTCTTGTCGTGTAAGTTCCTTTGTTTTTGTAAACATGTTTTGGTTCTGCTTCTTTGCTGTAATGCCCGTCGCCGAGTTCCCATAAATAAGAATAACTTGGTTTTGGCGCACCCGCAATTGGAATCAGCGGCGGCGTTTCGGGTTTAAAATTTACAGCATTTCCGTTTTGGATAAAACCAATATTGGCTCTTCGGGTTATGGTGTCTTTTACTTTGGTTTGTCCTATTGAAAAAATCGAAAATAGAATCAAGAAAATAGACAGTTGTGGTTTCATAACTAGATAGTTTTAGTCTTAAAATCATCATAATCAATTTCAAAACAGGTTTAAATGTAAAAAAAAGTGATGAGCAAATCATCACTTTTTCTTAAAAAAAGCATTTATAAGTTACTGTATGGCATTAATTGCAGCAACTAATTGAGCTTCGGTACCGACTGTTGTTTCGGCTAGTGTAAAGGTGTAAACGGCATTTGCAGATATTGTCACTCCTTTTATTGCGTATCTCCAGTTTCCATTATCTTCTGTCGCGAAAATGATGTGACAAGCAAGACCAATTGGAATTTGGCCGTAGTGTTCACTAAATAATCCTTCGGCAGTATAAGTGTCTAATTTTGCAAGAGCGTTTGTTCCTTCTCCATCATAAGAAAGATAAACGGCACTATTTGTATTGTTGAATCCTTCTGGAACGTCAACTAAAAGAGTTGTTTTTGGTCTTGGATCGCTGTAAAAACGGTCAACATTTGTCCATCCAAAGTTTCCAAAAGTTACATAATAATTGTTTCCTTCGCCTTGAACTCCGCCTTTACCTCCGGTTCCGTCAGCATTTGCTTTTGCTTCTCTCCAGGCCAGTTCTCCTTTTTCATCAATTGCACCGGTCCACAAAGTCATTAAATTGTCATAACCGTCAGTTAGCGCAGTTGGAACCACTAAACTCATATAACAAGAAGTTTGTAGTTCAACACCGCCTTGAGTTGCTTTAATAAAAAACTCTCCACCCGAAATCAAAAGGTTTTTCTTTCCGTCAGCAGTAAGTCCCATAGTTGGTTTGTTGGTAACCAGCATGTTTCCTTTGTCAAAAAGTTCTATATATTCGATATTAACTTCTCCGGTAACAGGATTTCCGTTTTTAGTAAGGCAGTCGCCGTTAATGTTCAATTTTACACCTTTTGCAGATGTAAGTGTTACCATACCATCTCCGGCAGTAATGGTAAAGTTCTGTGTATTTCTTTTAACTCCTTTTTCGTTAATGCTTTTAAAGGCTGCCGCAGTTGGAGGCAGAATAGTTTCTTTATCATCGCCATCGCTGTTATCGCAGCTTACAAAGGAAAATAACAATAGAAATAAAAGTCCGATAGTTTTAAAATTTGTGTTCATAATTTCTAGTTTTTATAAATCTGTCTTGATTATCAAGCGGTTTTTCAGATTTGGTTATTAATTACATTCTTATATCAATTACGGTTTGATATTGTTACCTCTGTTTTCAAAAAAATATTTTTAAATGTTCTTACAGGCTTATATCAACTTTGGTTTTTATTTGTTACCCCTAGATTTTTATTTTTTTGATTTATGCCGAGAGACATTTGTCTTCAAAGAGATTTCCGTCTTCATCGACAGCCACGAGAATGTTTGTTTTCCGCGAAAGCGTAATAATTAAATAGATCCAGACAATTGACCAAAGTCCGAAAGTGAGACAGGTCAGAAAGAAATGAAGAGAATGTTTTACAATTTTTTTCTCGCGGCATAAAACAACATAAGGTAGTTTCTCGTTATGCTCTACGATTACAAAGCCATTTCGGGTTTTGGCAGATATCATTTTGTAGAATTGATCTAAAGTCTTTTCGTTTGTAAATTGACAGGTTTCCATTTTCTCTTAATTTTTAACTCTTTTAAAAGAATTTTGTTTCCTTATATCAACTGCAATTGATAATTGTTACCCTTTTATTTGAAATTTATTTGAGATTCTTTTTTAACTTTATCTGATTAAAAGTTTTTTTATGAGTAAAACTAAAGTGCATCCTGACCAAATGTATATTGACGGACTTGCCGCAAACAATTCGGCAGTCATTCAGTCTATTTATAAAAAGTTCGTTCCTAAAGTCGTTTTGTTCATCATGAACAATTCCGGCGATAGAGATCAGGCTCAGGATGTTGTTCAGGAAGTTTTGATTTTGCTTTTTAATCAGGCCAAAGCCAATTCGCTGCAGTTAACCTGTCCGTTTGATGCGTACTTTTTTCTTTTGTGTAAAAGAAAATGGCTGAACGAACTGAAAAAAACATCCAACAAAGGGGTAACAATTATTGAAGATGTTTTATCTATCAATGAATCTGCAGGTGAGCTTATTGGACAAACCGAAGAATTTGATGAAAAACAACAGCTTTTTGAGACTATGTTCCAAAAATTAGGAGATAAATGCAAAGAGTTATTAAAGCTGAGTTTTGAAATTAAATCGATGGAAGAAGTGGCCGAAAAACTAAACGTAACATACGGATATGTACGTAAAAAAAAGTCGCTTTGTATTGGCCAGTTAACGCAGTGGATTCAGGAAGCAAAAAACTTTAATTCTTTAAAAAACAATTAGTCATGAACGAAGAACGCTATATATTATTTGATGAATATCTTCAGGGTGAATTAACGATTGAGGGCAAAAATGATTTTGAAAGACAATTGTTAGAAGATCCTGAATTTGCTTCGCAGTTTGAGATTTTCAAAGATGTGCAGTTTCAATTGGCAAATAAATTCGGAATTGAACAGGAAAGACAAGCCTTTAAAGAGAATTTAACTCAAATTTCAGAACAGCATTTCGGCAAAAAAACAAAAGTTATTGGTTTAAAGCCTTGGTATTTAGCGGTTGCGGCTTCGGTTGCGGTTTTATTCGGACTATTCTTTTTCAATTACAACCAAAATCCTGTTTTTGCAGATTATAATAATCCCGAACAAGCTTCTTTTACAGTAAGAGGAACCGTTGATGAAACTTTAAAAAAAGCCGAAACTGCTTATAATAAAAAGACATATAATAAAGCAATTCCGCTTTTTGAAGCCGTTTTAGAAAAACAAAAAACAGCCGAAATTCAGTTTTTTTATGGTGTTTCACTTTTAGAAGAAAGCCATTATTTAAAAGCCGAAGCTGTTTTTAATCAATTAAAAGCAGGAAGTTCTGCCTATAAAGAAAAAGCTGTTTGGTATCTGGCTTTATCTAAACTAAAACAAAAAGATTACGAAGCCTGCAAACAAATTCTCGAAAGTATTTCTGAAGATTACGAAGGATATGATCAGGTTGAAGAACTTTTGCATCAGCTGGATTAGGGATTCCGCAAAGAGACACAAAGATCTACACAGAGATTCGCAAAGTTTAAAACGCTTTGCGATTTTTTGTTTTATATAAAAATCCGTTTTCATCCGCGCCTTCACGAAGTGAATCCGCAAAATCCGTGTGCCAATAAACCCGCAATTGTTATTCTTTTAATATTGTCGTAATTTTGGCATTTTAAAATTACAGCCTTGAATTCAACATCTATTATTACCGATACACACACACATTTATATTCTGAAGAGTTTGATCAGGATCGTGACGAAATGATTCAACGTGCCATTGATGCCGGAATTACACGTTTTTTTATTCCTGCAATCGACGCCGCGGCGACACAATCGATGTACGATTTAGAGAAAAACTATCCCGATAATATTTTCCTGATGATGGGTTTGCATCCCACTTACGTGAAAGATAATTACGAGGAAGAATTAGCACATGTTGAAACCGAATTATCAAAAAGAAAATTCTACGCTGTAGGCGAAATCGGAATCGATTTGTATTGGGATAAAACACATTTAAAAGAACAGCAAATTGCTTTTAAAAGACAAATTCAATTGGCAAAACAATACAAATTGCCCATTGTAATTCATTGCCGTGAAGCTTTTGATGAAATCTTTGAAATTTTGGAAGAAGAAAAATCTGAAGATTTATTTGGGATTTTTCATTGTTTTTCCGGAACTTTATTACAAGCCCAACAAGCGATTTCTTACAATATGAAATTAGGAATTGGCGGCGTGGTAACATTCAAGAACGGAAAAATAGATCAGTTTTTAAACCAAATCGATTTAAAACATATTGTGCTTGAAACAGATTCGCCTTATTTAGCGCCAATTCCGTATAGAGGAAAACGAAATGAGAGCAGTTATTTAGTAAATGTAATTTCAAAACTGGCAGCTATTTATGAAGTTTCTGAGAATGAAATCGCAGCAATAACAACCCAAAATTCAAAAGACGTTTTTGGGATTTAATCTAATCGTTACTTTAATCTAAATTTTTTTTTGTTCTTTTGCCCACTTAAATCACTATAGATAATGCAGAAATTTGATGCCATTCGACCGTTTTATGATTCCGAAATAAATGAAGCACTTCATGATGTTGTAAATCATCCAATGATGAAAACCATGATGAATTTCACCTTTCCGGAAGTAGAAGATGAGGTTTGGAAGGATCAGCTTAAGAAAACACATTCGATTCGTGATTTTCAATGCAATTTTATTTATCACACCATACAAAAGGTTTTAGAGAAAAGCTCAGAAGGGCTTACAACTTCAGGTTTTGAAAAACTGGAACCCAATACTTCTTATTTGTTTATCTCAAATCACAGAGACATTCTACTAGATACTACTTTGCTTAATGTTTGTTTGTTCGAACATGGTTTGGTTATGACAGCATCTGCAATTGGAGATAATTTAGTGAAGAAAGCTTTTTTGGCAACATTGGCAAAACTAAATAGAAACTTTTTGGTTTTAAGAGGATTATCTCCTCGAGAAATGCTGCAAAGTTCTAAATTGCTTTCAGAATATATGGGACAATTATTACTTCGCGAAAATCGTTCGGTTTGGATTGCCCAGAAAGAAGGAAGAACCAAAGACGGAAATGATGAAACCAATCCTGGAGTTTTAAAAATGATTGGAATGGCTTCTGATGAAGAAGATTTAATGAATTATTTTAAGAAATTAAAAATAGTTCCGGTTTCTATTTCATACGAATATGACCCGACTGATATGTTGAAAATGCCGCAATTAATGGCAGAAGCCAACAACGAAGTTTATGTAAAAGATAAAAACGAAGATTTCATGAATATCATTAGCGGTATCATGGGAACTAAGAAAAGAATTCATATTTCTGTCGGCGATGTTCTGGATACAGAAATCGACCAGATTGTAGCTGAAAACGACAATGCAAACAAACAAGTTTTGGCACTGGCACAGACTATCGATGATATTATTCTGAAAAACTACCAATTATGGCCGACTAATTTTATTGCTTATGACATTTTAAACGAAACGGACCGATTTGCTGACAAATATAAAGAAAGCGAAAAGCAGCTTTTTGAGCGTCGTTTAGAAATGCGTATCGGAAGCGATAATCCAGTTACCAGACAAGGATTTTTGGCCATGTACGCCAATCCGGTTGTCAATAAATTAAAATACCAAGATGTCATCTAAAGCTAAAATACTTTTGATTTATACCGGAGGAACCATCGGTATGAGCAAAGACTTTGAAACAGGAGCGCTTAAAGCATTCAACTTTAGTAAATTAATACAGAAGATTCCCGAAATCAAACAATTAGATTGTGAAATCGAATCGGTTTCTTTTGAAAATCCTATAGATTCATCTAACATGAATCCAAAAATGTGGACAAAAATTGCCACAATTATTGAGGAAAATTACACTTCTTATGACGGTTTTGTGGTTCTTCACGGATCAGATACGATGTCATATTCGGCTTCGGCATTGAGTTTTATGCTGGAGAATTTATCAAAACCAGTTGTTTTTACCGGATCTCAGTTACCAATTGGGGATTTGCGTACCGATGCCAAAGAAAACCTAATTACAGCGATTCAAATAGCTTCTCTTCAGGAAAATGGAAAACCTGTTATTAATGAAGTTTCTCTTTATTTTGAATATAAATTATACCGAGGAAACCGAACTTCAAAAGTAAATGCAGAACATTTTAGAGCTTTTACAGCGCCAAATTATCCTGAATTGGTAGAATCTGGCGTTCATTTAAAATTAAATTCACATTTATTTCTTCCAATAAATAAAGATGCTAAACTGATTGTTCACAAAAACTTAGACAATCACGTTGCGATTATAAAAATGTTTCCGGGAATGAGCGAAGTGGTTTTGGCTTCAATCTTGGCAACTCCGGGTTTGCGCGGAATTGTTTTAGAAACGTACGGTTCAGGAAACGCTCCAACCGAAGATTGGTTTTTAAACTTAATAGAAAAAGCAATCAAATCCGGAATGCATATCGTAAACGTAACGCAATGTTCAGGCGGAAGCGTAAATATGGGACAATACGAAACAAGTACGGCTTTAAAATCGCTTGGAGTTATTTCTGGAAAAGATATTACTACAGAAGCTGCAATTACAAAATTGATGTACTTGCTTGGACATAATATTCCACAAAACGAGTTTAAAGATATTTTTGAAACTGCGCTTCGCGGGGAAATCTCGCTATAAAATTCCAATATAAAAATTCCAAATTCCAATTTTTCTCAAACTTTTATAGAATTGAAAAATTGCGCTAGACAACTTTGTCAAAGTTTTAAACTTTGACAAAGTTCTTTACCATAAAGCAAATTGGAATTTGGAATTTTTTTATTGGAATTTATTAAAACTTAGAATTTCTATATTCAACTGGGCAAGTCTCTAACTCCTCAGCAGATTTATGTTTTTTGTAATACATATAAACAATAACAGAAATAATGCAGATAATTCCCTGAATGGCAACCGTATTTCTGGTTCCGATGATATGAGAAACGTATCCAATAATTAAACTTCCCACAGGAATCATTCCCTGATAAGCCATTAAATAATAACTAATACTTCTGGATCTCATATTAACAGCACTTTGGGTTTGAACGTAAATATTTATAGATGAGGTTTGTGCCATCATTCCTATACCGCTCAGAGCCATACAAATAAGCGCTATGGTTAAATTATTTGAGTAAGCTAGTATAATAATACTAAAACCCAATAAAAGGCTTGCAGAGATCATTATTTTGCTCATATTGTCGGATTTTTTCAAGTTTGCCAAATAAATAGCTGATAAGATCGAGCCAATACCCGCGGCACTTTCGAACCAGCTGAAGGTTTGAGCATTTCCGCTAAAAATATCTTTAGCAAAAACAGGCATTAAAGTATTAAAAGAAATAACAAACAAACTGCTGCACATAAGCATTAAAAGCATTCTGGCCATTTCGGTTTCTTTTTTCACATAATCAAAACCTTCGATAAAATCTTCAAGCATTTTAAATTTATCAACGGCTTTAATGTGCGGTGTGATTTTCATCATTAGTAAAGAAATTAAAACCGGAATATAGCTTAAGAAGTTCCCCATGAAACAAATGTCTTCGCCGTAGTTATGCAAAATAATACCAGCCAATGCAGGTCCGGCAATTCTGGCGAAATTATTTAAAGTTGAATTTAGTGCTACAGCATTTGATAAATCATCTTTATTGTCAACAATATCGATCATCATGGTTTGTCGGCAAGTCATATCAAATGCATTAATAATTCCCTGAAAAAGACTTAGTGCCAGAATAAAGTTGATGTTGTAAATTTTCAGATAAATCAATAAAGCTAAAAGTCCCGCCTGCAGCATTGCCATAGATTGTAAAAAAAGCATGGCTTTATGTCTGTCGTATCTTCCGATAATACTTCCGGCCAACGGGGCAAGAAATAAGGACGGAATCATACTCAAAAAAGTGGCCAGTCCGAGTAAAAACACAGATCCGGTTACGCTGTAAACCATCCAGCTTACGGCAGTTTTTTGCAGCCACGTTCCAATTACTGAAACAGATTGTCCGTAAAAGAATAATTTGAAATTTCTTGATTTTAAAGCCTTGAACATAACCTGAAATATTTTTTACAAAGGTCGGGATTATGATTTCATTAGAAAAATTAATAATTTTACTTGTAATAAGTATTAAAACTTATCAATATGGAAATTTATCAACTTGAATATTTTATTAAAACGGCTGAGGTATTGCATTTTACCAAAGCTGCAGAATTGTGTTTTGTAACACAATCAGGACTTTCGCAGCAAATTAAAAAACTGGAAGAAGAGCTTGGACTGCCTTTGTTTAAAAGAATTGGTAAAAAAGTACAGCTTACAGAAGCCGGTTCTGTTTTTTTGATTCACGCCAAAAAAGTGGTCGAAAATGTAGAAAACGGAAAACAGGCAATCGAAGATTTAAACGAAATGATTGGAGGTGAACTACGAATTGGTGTAACGTATATTTTTGGTTTATTGATTCTTCCGATTGTGAATACATTTGCTAAAAAATATCAAAATCTAAAAATTGTTGTTGAATACGGAACGACAGAAGCTTTAGAACAAAAACTTCTTGACAACCAGTTAGATGTGGTTTTGGTTATTTCGTCTCATGAAATTGAACCGCCAATTCAGAAAGTTCCTTTGTTTACGTCGTATATGGTTTTGGCAGTTTCAAAGGACCATCCATTAGTAGATTTGGATAAAATAGCTTTTAAAAAAATTGAGGAAATTCCATTGGTATTGCCGGGAAAAGGATCAAACTCAAGAGAATTTGTAGAAGAATTATTTATGAAATTCAATATGAAACCCAAAATCTCAATAGAATTGCATTCGATACACGCATTACTGCAAATGGTAGAAAACAGCGATTGGGCCACTATTGTAGCAGAAAAGGCTTTAAAAGGCTGGGATCAGCTTAAAGCGATACAAATTACGGGTGTTGCTACTAAACGAGAATCTTTTATGTTAACAATTGAAGGTTACCAAAAGAAAGCCGTTAAAATATTTATGGAAGAATTTCGGAAAAGCATTTAAGGAAACTTCAATTTTGTTTTCGTAACTCAGATTTTTTTGTGTTCTTTGCAGACCTAAATAGAGAGGTGTCCGAGTGGTTTAAGGAGCTAGCCTGGAAAGCTAGTATATGGGTAACTGTATCGAGGGTTCGAATCCCTTCTTCTCTGCAGATTTTAAAAAATATAATACCAAACCCCGAAATATATATTTCGGGGTTTTTTATTGGCTTCTCGAATATAAAAACCCCTATTTGGTATGATGTCTCAAAAATTTCAAAATAAATATCGCATTTCATCAGCTCGATTGCAAAATTGGGATTATGGTGCAAATGGGACTTATTTTATTACAATTTGTACTCAATACAGAGAACATTTTTTTGGCGAAATCATAGAGGCGCGATTAATCGCATCTCAATTAGGAATATTGGCAGAAAAATATTGGCTGCAAATTCCTGAACATTTTCCGTATGTAGAATTGGGTAATTTTGTAATTATGCCTAATCATGTACATGGGATTTTGATTATTGATAAAAATGCATCGATTTCCGTAGAGACGCGATTAATCGCGTCTCTATCCCAAACAATAAATAAAACAGGTGGTATTTCAGGGGATAAAAATCCGATGCTGCAGGACAATATTTCACGAATTATAAGATGGTATAAAGGAAGATGTTCCTTTGAAATGAGAAAATTGCATGCCGATTTTGGCTGGCAATCGCGTTTTCATGATCATATTATCAGAAATGAAAAATCGTTTGATACCATACAAAATTATATAGAAAACAATCCGATCAATTGGAATAAAGATAAATTTTGTGGAAAATGATCCAAAAAAATGTGATTGACAATTTTTATATAGATCAATATGTTGTTTTGATGATTAATCCTGCAGCGCCACTTTCACTTTAGGCAAAATCCTTTCAACAAACATTGCATAAGCAGATTCAGAAGGATGCAGGCCATCAGAAGCAACAAGACTTGTGTTGACTAATCCGTTTCTTGTGATATCTGTAATCGAAACAAAAGTTACACCATTCATCATACAGTAGTTTTCGGCAAATGTGTTGTATTTGTTTATTTCTTCGGTGATTTTCATTCTTCCATTTGTTCCAAACATCATTCCGAAAGAAGTATAAGCATAATCTGGAATCGAAAGTACAACTACATTTTTTTTATCGCCTTTTGCCAATGCAATTGCTTTGGTAACCAATTCGGGAAATTCTTTTTCGTACATAGAAAAATCTCTTCCCTGATATTGATTGTTTACGCCAATTAAAAGCGTTACCAAATCATAATTTGAATCTGGATTTTGTTCTTTTATTGCAGTAAGTAAATTATTGGTTGTCCAGCCGGTTGTGGCAATTACTCTTAATGAAAAACTAGTTTCCGGATAAATCGCTTTTAAGCTTGTTTTGAGCTGTTCGGGATATCGGCAGGTTTCGCAAACACTTTGACCAATAGTATAACTGTCTCCTAAAGCCAGATAATTTATGGTTTTAGAAATAGGAGTTGTGGGAATTTGTGTTGTTGGAGGCGTTACAGGCGCAGGTGAAACTGGCGTTTCAGAAGATGATTCTTCGGGGCTGCAGCTTAATAAAAATGCTGAAAGAATAACGGTAACTATTTGTTTGAACTTAGGCTTCATAATTTGTTTAATTTAGGCTGGTTTAAACAAATAGTTACGTTAATTATGCAGTTTTGGTTTTTAAACCATTTCTGTTTTTAGGAGAATTTCTTCTTCAATGGCATTCCAGAGTCCGATGCGTTTTTCTAAAGCTAGAATCGAAACTTCTTCAACTTCTTTCCACTTTTGAGTATCATCTTCGCATAAATCTGTAATCATCTGCATTGCCATTGGGCCATGTTCATCTGCATCAAGTTCGATATGTCTTTCGAAATAATACAATAATTTACTTAAATCAGTATCAGGAAGGTTCTTTTGAAAGTTTTTCAAAATCTCTGTAAACATACTCGGAATTAGATCTTCTCTTCCAAAAGTAAAGGCTGCGGCAATTTGATGCGGTTTTCCCTCTTCGATAACTCTAAAAGTAAAATCAAGAAAAGCTTTAATTTCAGGATGAAGTGAACTTTGTTTAATCGCAACAAAAATATTATGAAGTGAGTTTACTGAATCTAAAAATTTATTGATTTCTGTTGTATCTGCACCACAGTCTTCCATAGCTTCAAGATACATTTCGTAATGACTTTGTCTTCTTCCGTCGATGCTTAAATCAGTTTCTTCTGCAAGAACAATTTCATTGATTAAATATCTTGTTTCCGGGTTTTTAGTGGCAAACCAAGGTGTTGTTGTGCAGGTAAGTTTGGCTTGTAAAGCTTTTAAAAGAGACATGAAATCCCAAACTGCAAAAACATGATTTTCTAGAAAACTGTGTAAGTCATCAATAGTTTGGATTTTGCTATATAGTGAATGTTTTAAAAGCTGTTCTTTTTGTGGTTGAATGCTATTGTTTATAGTTTCAATATTCATTTATGTAGATTTTGGTGCAAAGATAAAAAGCTTCTCGGTTAAGAGAAGCTTTTTGTATTGTTTTTGTATATAATTTAATAGTTGTTTATGATTTAAATGCTGGAATTCCAGTTACATCCATTCCGGTAATCAATAAATGAATGTCATGAGTTCCTTCATAAGTAATCACACTTTCAAGGTTCATCATGTGGCGCATAATCGAATATTCTCCTGTAATTCCCATTCCGCCTAACATTTGTCTTGCTTCACGTGCAATTTCAATTGCCATATTTACATTATTACGTTTTGCCATTGAAATTTGTGCCGTTGTAGCTTTACCTTCATTTCTTAAAACGCCTAAACGCCATGTTAATAATTGCGCTTTTGTAATTTCGGTAATCATTTCTGCTAATTTTTTCTGTTGCAGCTGAGTTCCTCCAATTGGTTTACCAAACTGAATTCTTTCTTTGGCATATCGCAAAGCGGTATCGTAACAATCCATTGCAGCGCCAATTGCACCCCAGGCAATTCCGTAACGAGCTGAATCTAAACAGCCAAGCGGTGCTCCTAAACCAGATTTGTTTGGTAAAAGATTTTCTTTCGGAACTTTAACATTGTCGAAAATTAATTCTCCGGTTGCAGAAGCTCTTAGAGACCATTTATTATGAGTTTCAGGAGTTGTAAATCCTTCCATTCCACGTTCAACAATTAAACCGTGAATTCTTCCTTCTTCATTTTTTGCCCAAACAACAGCAATATCAGCAAAAGGCGCATTCGAAATCCACATTTTAGCACCATTTAAAATATAATGATCGCCCATATCCTTAAAATTGGTAATCATACTTCCGGGATCAGATCCATGGTCTGGTTCTGTTAAACCAAAACATCCAATATATTCACCAGTTGCTAATTTTGGTAAATATTTCATGCGTTGTTCTTCGTTTCCGTATTTCCAAATAGGATACATAACTAAAGAAGATTGTACTGATGAAGTTGATCTTACACCAGAATCTCCTCTTTCAATTTCCTGCATAATTAAGCCATAAGAAATCTGATCTAAACCGGCACCTCCGTATTCAACAGGAATATAAGGTCCGAAACCGCCAATTTCTCCAAGCCCTTTAATAATTTGCTTAGGAAATTCTGCTTTTTGAGCATATTCTTCAATAATAGGAGAAACTTCTCTTTTAACCCATGCACGTGCAGATTCTCGAACAAGTTTATGCTCATCTGTTAGCAAATCGTCTAGGTTATAATAATCTGGAGCTTGAAATAAGTCTGGTTTCATTTTGTAAAGGATTTTTCAAAACAAATTTACGTAATAAAAATATAACAAAACAAAGTAAAATTGTTATATTTATATATAGTAGTTATAAAATAATCACAAATTAGGTGAATTAATTTTAGTTTATTGATAATTTATAGACTAATTTTGAGATTCCAAAAAACATAAATTGAATGAGGCTGATCATTTCTTTTGTATTCTTTCTTGCCTTGAATGTAACATTTGCACAGCAAAAAAAGACATTGAGCGAAGAAGAATATTTGATATTGCAGGATAAAATTCGACTAAATTATAACGCAAATGTCGATAGCGCTCTTGTATATGCATATCAAATGGCAAAATCAAACAATTATAAACATTTAGCTTTTGCAAATGGCGCTTTGTCAAGTTTGCTGCAAATAAAAGGAAATACCAAAGAATCCAAAGAAAAATACAAAGCTGCACTTCAATATTTAGAGAAAATGCCTGACTCTCGAGATAAGACACAGGTAAAATCTTATATATACAATTATGGGGGATTATCAGAGTGGAACAGAGGAAATTTTAGTGATGCTCTTGAAATTTATCAGAAAGGAATGAAGCTTTCCTTAGAAATTAATGATGTAAAACAAATTGTTAAGTTTAAGATTAATATAGCTTTAATTAACGAAGGAGTTGGAAACTATCAATTAGCTATAAAAAACCTCCGACAGCTTGATGAGTTTATTGATAAAAACGAAGGGGTTTACAGCAAAGAGCAGTTATTAAATAATAAAAGTAATATAAACAGGGCTTTGGCAAGTTCTTATGAAAGCTATTTCATGAAGAATTTAACAAAGAAGCACCTTTTGGATTCTGCTGAACACTATTATAAGAAGACGATTAATTATTCTCAAAACTTTGCTCAAAATAAAATAGTGGCAAAATTAAGTTTAGGAAATGTTTATAATTGGAAAGGCGATTATAAAAATGCTGAGAAGACTTATTATGATGTTGTTTTTTTATCCAGCCAGAATAATCAGAAAGATTTATTATGTGTTGCCAATTATAATTTGGGAGACGTTTATTATACTACAAAGAGATACGATAAAGCACTTGTGTTTTTTAAAAAATGCGATTCACTTTCGGAAATAACAAAAGTTAATGAGATAGATTATCTGAAATCTAATTTTTATCAGGCAAAAATTTATAACATCCAGAAAAAGCCTGAACTGGCATATAAACATTCCAGAATCTATTTGGATAATTATGAAAAATTAGAAGAAAAATTAAATGAAGAAAGCTTAGAAGTTAATTATAAACAGGGAGTTAGCGGGCTAACTAATGAAATGGTTGTAATTGAGAAAAAATACAAAAACGATGTTTTATTAAGCAGAGGTTTAAGGGTTTTTTATGCGCTTCTATTAGTCGGAATTGTTTTCTTACTGATAAAAAATATTAGAGACAAGAATAAAGCACACAAAAAAATGAATGCTTTAATTGAAGAATTTAAAGCTAATATTGAGAAGAAAAATAATGCTGAAGCGGAACTTGAAACAATAGAAAAAGGAGATGAAGTACTTGAATTAGAAGAAATTCATCTTAAAAAAGAAAACCTTACTTTAAGTATCGACGAAGCAAAGGAAAACAAAATAGTAGAAAAATTATTAGCACTTGAAAGTAAACACGAATACTTAAATGCTGATTTTACATTGCCTTACGTTGCTAAGAAGATAAAAACAAATACTACTTATTTGTCGTATGTTGTTAATAAACGATTTGGAAAATCTTTTGGAGAGTATTCTAATGAGTTGAAAATTAATTATGTAATTAATGAAATGATTACTAATCACATGTATAGAAAATATTCGACTCAGGCTATTGCAGAAAGTGTAGGTTTTAAAAATGCGGTTTCTTTTGCAAAATCATTTCGCAAAAGAACTGGAGTATCTCCAGCTCAATTTGCGAATAATATTTAATGTAAAGGTTTAATTTATTTAATTTAAAATTGTAGATTTTCTCAACCTGCACCACCTCCTGAACTACCGCCTCCGCCAGTTCCTGATTTACCTGGATCAACTGGAGGTATTGGATCATCACCTCCTCTAACTACTTTTTGTTGATTTTTTGATAATTTTTCATCTTCAAAATCTTCGAATTTTAATTTCATATTTGCCATCTTTTTACATGTTACGGTTACTGATTTATCAAAACTACAGAAAATGCTTAGTTCTTGATCGAGAATTGGGTTTTGAGCTTTTTTGATTTTTATTTTTCATTGTAATTCATTGTAAATCAACATTTTGCATATTAATTATAGTTGATATAATTTATAAATTGTATGTAGTATAATATATAAAATGTGTGATTTGATCATCAGATTTTGAATAAAAACCACAATATTTGCATTGTAATTCGATTTAAAACCGACCCGAAAGATGCTAAAACTTATTCAAAAATTTCTGCAAATAAACAGATACTCGGAAGTGAAAAATGAGTTTAAAGATTTATTTCTTTCTCATCCAAATTATCCTAGTCTGTTTGCGATAACAGATTCGTTTGATTTGTTGTCGATAGAGAATGCCGCAATAAGAGTTCCTAAGGAGCAGATAGTCGATTTACCATCAAATTTTTTAGCTTATTTCAAGGATGAATTAATTCTTGTTGAAAAAGCCAAAAACTTTGTTCGAATTAATACAATCAAAAAAGGAGTTCAAAAAATTTCATACGATAAATTCCTTTTAGACTGGAATGGAGTAATTGTAGCAATTGAACCAAATAATGTTGTAGCAAGAGAAAATTTAAAAGTTGAATTAAACTGGTTAAAATACCTGGTACCTTTTGTACTGTTAGCAGGATTATCTTTCTTTTATAATTCGTATACAATTTTCAGCGCTATATTTTTATTGACTTCAATTTTAGGATTAATAGTTAGTATTTTAATTGTTCAGGAAAAATTAGGATTTAAAAACAGTCTTATTTCAAACTTTTGTAATCTAAGTACAAATTCGTCTTGTAGTTCTGTTTTAAGTTTTACTGAAAATTATGAGAACAGATGGATTAGTTTTTCAGATTTGCCTCTTTTGTTTTTTGGTGCGAGTTTTATCTCAATACTAGTTCAGCCATTTAACTCGTCGATTTTTGTAGGTTTTTTGAGTTTATTGGCAATTCCGATTATCGTTTCTTCGATTTGGATTCAAAAATTCGAACTTCAAAAATGGTGTGTGATGTGTTTAATGGTTTCGTTTTTGATATTTACGCAAAGTGCAATATGGTTTTCGTCTGACTTATTTACGTTAAGTTTTAGTTTCGGTACGATTTTTCCATTTTTATTCTCTTTGCTTTTACTTATCCCAATTGGATTTGTTATAAAATCAATTGCAAAAGATGTGCTTAATAATGAAAACTCATTGAAAGAACTTAAAAAGTTCAAGAGAAATTATTCATTGCTAAATTTTTTATCAAAAAGAGTTTCTCATTCAAATGGTTTTGAAGATTTGAGAGGATTAAATTTTGGAAACAGAAGTGCAGTAGTCAAACTTAGTATAATAATAAGTCCGAGTTGTGTGCATTGTCATAAAACATTTCAGGAAGCTTTTGATTTGGTGTTGAAATTCCCGGATAAAATTTTCTTAAGTGTTTTGTTTAATATCAACCCGGAAAATGCTGATAACCCATATAAAGCTGTTGTAGAAAGATTGTTAACCATAAACAGATCTACACCAGGAAAAACTGTTGAAGCGATTTCAGACTGGCATATTAAAAAAATGAGTCTGAAAAAATGGTTAAAAAAATGGCATGTTGAAAATGTCAGTATGATGATAAATCAGGAAATAAATAAACAATACGAATGGTGTTCAAAAAATAATTTCAATTATACGCCAGTAAAAATTGTAAATGAAAAATTATTTCCAAGTGAATATGAATTGAGTGAATTAAAATATTTCTTAAATGATTTTGTTGAAGAAAAAGAAACAACAGAAATTTTAGAAAAAATTGCTTAATAAGCTAACCTCATAAAACCCTTTGTATGATAAAAAATATTTTAAATCTAGAAGGAGCTATAGAATTGACGATTAGTGAAAAAAAGTCAATTATTGAAGGACGTGCATGTGGAGTGAATACGCCGGCTTGCCCAGCAGGAACCCATTGTGATTATATAAGCGAAGATGGACAATCTGGAGTTTGTATAAAAGACTAAGTAATTTAAATGTTTGTTTTTCGGTTTTAATTTTAAAACAAGAAGAGGATGATAAAAAATATTTTAAATCTGGAAGGAGCTCAAAATATTAGTAAAAATGAGCAAAAAACAATGCAGGGAGGAATTCCTGACTGCTGGGTTTATGCAATCGAAGCAGGATGCATTTTAATTCCGGTAGGAGGCACTTGTCCATTAGACACGATGTCAGGAATTTGCGAGACAAGTCGTCTTTGCTGTTAATTATTAAAATTATTTAAAGTAATATACAATAAAGCCTTTTTAAAATTTAGTCATGTTTTTTTTAATTTGTAGGCGCTCGATCGTGGAACATTGAGCAAATTATCCCAACATTGATGATTGGTGTCGGGATTCTCAGGATAATTGGTCACTTGGGTCGGTTTTATTTGGTTAGGGCTGATCAAGTGCCATCTCCTAGAGAAAGTATGTTACTAAAAATATCTTTTTAGATACCTAAATAAGAGTAGATGAATTTCTACTCTTTTTTTTGCTAATGAAAATAACGTGTAGTTACTACAATTATGCGTTTCTATAAAAGACAGCAACTTCAAGTGTCTATAAATTTTTGAAGAATTAACAAATCAAAACAAAACCTAAATTATGAAAAAATTAAAAAGCCTAGCAGGAATCGAAATTTTAAGCGTTAATGAAAGAAAAAATATTACTGGCGGCGGACCAGGAATCGAGGCTTGTTATTGCCCAAACACAGGTATTTTTGCTGGGGTTATACATCCAGGCGAAGGAGAAACCTGCGCGGCAGTTATTGAGGAAAACTGTCCATTAGAATCTTAAAATTAAATAATATAATATTTTAGAAAGCTTTGCTAATTATTTAGTAAAGCTTTCTTGCTTTATATAAATAGAATAAAATTTAATTGCAAAACAAAATATGTCTATTTAATCAAGATATCGTTTAAATTTTTAAGAATTTTTGTATAATATTGCTATTAAAAAACCTAAATATTAGAATTGAAAAAATTCACCAATTACAAACAGGCAGATTATAAAGACTGCGGACCTACGTGTTTAAAGATCATAGCCAAACATTACGGCAAAACAATAAACATTCAGGAATTGCGCGATAGCAGCGAGACGACTCGCGAGGGAAGTAATTTGCTTTTTTTGAGTGATGCTGCAGAGAAAATAGGATTCAGGACCCTGGGGGTAAAATTAAGTGCCGAAAGATTAGAAGAAGCTCCGCTGCCATGCATCCTGCACTGGAATAAAAATCATTACGTTGTATTATACAATATTAAAAAAGGAAAATATTATATCTCCGACCCTGCTTTTGGCTTAATTGAATACAATAAAGCGGATTTTCTTAAATTCTGGATTGGTAATAATGCTGACGATTCTACTCAGGAAGGTATTGCTTTACTTATTGAAGCCACGCCAAAATTCTTCCAGTCAGATTTTGATAAAGAAGACAACAACGGTTTAGGATTTGGATTATTATCGCAGTATGTACTGCGATATAAATCATTTTTGATTCAGCTGAGCGTTGGGTTATTGGCCAGCAGTTTACTGCAGCTTATTTTTCCGTTTTTAACCCAGAGTATTGTAGATGTCGGGATTCAAAACCAGAATATTCATTTTATTTATTTAATCCTTTTTGCACAGCTGTTCCTTTTTGCGGGCAGAACGGGTCTGGAACTCATCAGAAGCTGGATATTACTGCATCTTTCAACCCGAATCAATATTTCACTGATTTCAGATTTCTTCATCAAACTGATGAACCTTCCCATTTCGTTTTTTGACGTGAGAATGACCGGAGATATCATGCAGCGTATTAACGATCACCGCCGAATTGAAAAAATCCTGACCACATCATCGCTAAACGTATTATTCTCCGTAATCAACATGTTTGTTATGGGAGCAGTTCTGGCTTACTTTAACCTGAAAATATTTCTGGTGTTTTTTGCCGGCAGCGCTCTTTATTTTGGCTGGATTACTTTGTTTTTAAAAAGAAGGGAAGTTCTGGATTATAAACGTTTTTCAGAGGTTTCTCAGGAACAAAGCAAAGTAATGGAGCTTATTAACGGTATGCAGGAAATCAAACTCCATAATGCAGAAAAACAAAAACGATGGGGCTGGGAATATGTGCAGGCAAGACTTTTCAGAGTATCTATAAAAGGATTGGTTTTAGAGCAGTCACAAACAATAGGTTCTTCTGTAATTAATGAACTAAAGAATATTTTCATCATATTTTTATCAGCTAAACTGGTAATTGACGGTTCGATAACACTGGGGATGATGCTGGCAATCAGTTCAATTGTGGGAAGTTTAAACGGGCCGATAACACAGCTTATTGAGTTTGTGAGGGAGCTTCAGGATGCTAAAATATCTTTGGCCAGACTATCTGAAATTCACGAAAAAGAAGACGAAACCCAGCAGGAAGAGCATCAGTCGCACGATGTTCCGTATGATTCTGATATTGAAATAAAAGACCTGTCATATCGGTATTTAGGATCAGATATTCCGGTATTAAAAGATTTGAACCTAACCATTCCGGCCAATAAAGTAACAGCAATAGTAGGTGTCAGCGGAAGCGGAAAAACAACATTGATGAAACTGCTTTTAAAGTTTTATGAACCCGAAAAAGGAGAAATCAATATTGGAAATTCAAACCTTAAAAATATTTCGCAGAAAGCTTGGCGTTCTAATATTGGAGCTGTTATGCAGGAAGGGTATATTTTCAGCGATACTATTGCCAACAACATTGCCTTTGGCGTTGACAAAATTGACAAAGAACGATTGGTTTATGCGGCAGATGTAGCCAATATTAAAGAATATATCAGTGAGCTTCCTTTAGGTTATAACACAAAAATCGGTGCAGAAGGAACTGGAATGAGTACAGGACAGAAACAGCGATTGTTAATTGCAAGAGCCGTTTATAAAAACCCTGAAATTCTGTTTTTTGATGAAGCAACATCAGCATTAGACGCCAATAACGAAAAAGAAATTATGCGAAAGCTGGATATTTTCTTTAAAAACAAAACGGTAATTGTAATTGCACATCGTTTAAGCACGGTTATGAATGCAGATCAGATTGTGGTTTTAGAAAAAGGAAAAATAATTGAAATCGGTTCACATTCGGCTTTAGTGGCACAGAAAGGGAATTATTTTGAATTGGTTAAAAATCAATTACAGTTAGGAAATTAATCATGGCAGAAGATAATAATACATTCGAATTAAGAAGCGAGGAAGTTCAGGACATTCTCACCAAAGTACCGCACTGGATGATACGCTGGGGAACCGTTTTGATTTTTGTCATTATCCTGATGCTTTTTTTTGTTTCCTGGTTTATAAAATATCCCGATGTTGTTAATACAGAAATTGTCATTACAACCAATATCCCGCCAGAGAAAATCGTTGCGAAAAGTTCAGGGCGAATTGAAGCTATTTTGGTAAAAAACAAATCAGTTGTTGATAAAAACAGTACGCTTGCCATTATAGAAAATACAGCCAATTATAATGACGTTTTTCTGCTGAAAAATATCGTTGAGCATTACAATATTAATGATCCGAAAGAATTTCCGTTCTCAAAGCTTAAAAATGCACAATTAGGAGAAATAGAAAGTGCTTATGCTGTTTTTCAGAAAGATTATCAGGCACAGGAATTAAATCATGACCTGCAGCCTTTTGCTATTGAAAACAGAGCTCAGATTTCTGAAAAAATTCAAATAAAAGAAAGACTGGAGATTCTGCAGCAGCAAAAAGTAATTAATGAAAGTGAGCTTCAGCTTCAAAAAAATGAAATAGCGCGTTTTGAAGCTTTATTTAATAAAGGCATCATTTCGGCTCAGGAAATGGAAGCCAAGAAATTAAGTTTTCTGCAGGCGCAAAAGAGCTACAGAGGCCTTTTATCATCGATTTCTCAATTGAAATCATCGTTGATTGACAATACAAAATCAAGCCAGAGTTCGCAGGCAAACAGCACTAAAGAGGAAGTGAATCTGGGAAGAAACATGGCGCAGTCTTTTTATCAGCTTAAAAAAGTGATTAAAGACTGGGAACTGGCTTATGCTCTAAAATCTTCGATAAGTGGTAAAGTAACCTTTTTACAGGTTTGGACAGAAAATCAAACGATTAACTCCGGCGATAATGTTTTTTCGATTATTCCCGATGCTAAAAATGGTTTTATAGGAAAAGTGAAAGCTCCGGCATTAAATTCTGGAAAAATAAAAGTAGGGCAGAGAGTTAATATTCGTCTGGCTAATTTTCCTGACCGAGAGTTTGGCGTTTTAAGAGGAAAGATTCAGAACATCTCTCTGGTTCCGGATAAAGATGGAAATCTTTTAATTGATGTCGCTCTTCCAAACGGACTAGAAACATCTTATAAGAAACAAATTGTTTTTCAGCAGGAAATGAAAGGAAGTGCCGAAATTGTAACCGAAGATTTACGATTGATCGAAAGAATTCTATATCAGTTTAAAAGTATATTCGAACAGGTTTAAAATTTTAAATAAAATTCTTTCGTAAGTTCAATGTATTCCGGAGTATAGACGTGTCTTTCAGTTTCAATAATTAATTCGTCAATTTCTATTTCAGAAACTTCGTTACGACTAAAAGCCAATAAACTTCGTTTGATGGGAGAGGCTGGCGTTCCTTTTACTCTGGTAATTTTTGAAGGAAATAATTCAGCTTCTTTTGCCAGAGCGATAAATTTTCCTTCTTCTTTAAAAGGAAGAATTACAGCTAGAATTCCATTTTCAGACAAAAGTAAATCGGCAGCTTCAACAATTTCTTCAAAAGGCATTGCATCTTGAAAACGAGCCAAATCGCGTTGTTCATTTTCAGATTTGTAATCTTCTGCGTAAAAAGGCGGATTGGAAACAATCAAGTCATATTCATCTTCCGGTGCGTCGATAAATTCGTCTAAACCTGCATGAAAACAGTATAGTCGATCTCCCCATGGAGAAGCTTCGAAGTTTTCGACAGCTTGTTCGTAAGCATTCTCATCAATTTCCAGAGCGTCAATTTGTTCAGCATTTGTTCTTTGGGCAAGCATCAAAGCAATTATTCCTGTTCCGGCGCCAATATCCAAAATACTAAACGGATTATGATGAATTGGAGCCCAAGCGCCCAATAAAACGCCATCAGTGCCAACTTTCATAGCACAACGATCTTGGTTGATAGAGAATTGCTTAAACTGAAACATTTTGATTTATGATTTGATAGGATTGAAAACTTTTGACTCAGTTAGAAACTGAATACTAAAAACTGAGACTGAACACTAAATTATAAGTACATCTCGACCAATCCTTCAGGAAGATCCATGATAACTTTTTTATTCTCACGATCGATTTTTACAAGAAATTGATCGATCATCGGAACTAAGATTTCTACTTCGCCGTTTAGAACTTCAAAAAGAGGCTGGGCAGAAGAGTCATTGATAGAAGTAATTTTTCCAAAAACCCCCAGACGTTTGTCTTCAATTTCAAAACCAATAACTTCGTGGAAATAAAACTTGTTGCCTGAAAGTTTTGGCAGCATAGTTAAAGGAAGATAGATGCTGTTTCCTACTAAAGCATCTGCATCTTCTTCGGTATTTACATCTTCAAAACGAACTCGAAGGAAGTCGTTTTTATGCATTGAGCTAGATTCAATAAAAAAAGGAACCAAGTGTTTGTTGTGTTCAACAAACACTGATTCCAGATTTTCGTATAACTCAGGTTCGTCTGTGTCTAAATAGATCAGGACTTCACCCTTGAAACTAAATTTTTTAGCGATTTTACCTAAATAAAAACATTCTTCTTTACGCATTATCGCTAAGTAAAATTATGCCTCAGTTGTTTCGTTATTCTCTTCAGCAGCAGGAGCTTCTTCAGTTGCTTCAGCAACTTCTTCAGCAACCTCTTCTGTAGCTGTAGCAGCGGCAGCAGCTTCAGCTTGTGCAGCAGCAGCATCAGCGATACGCTTAGCGTTAACTTCTTTCTCTGCTTTTAATGCTGTAGCTTTAGCATCAGCTTTTGCTTTAGATAAACCATCTTTTTTAGCATCAACTTTTCCAGCTTTAGCTTCTAACCATGCAGTTAATTTAGCATCAGCTTGTTCTTGAGTTAAAGCTCCTTTACGAACTCCTCCGTCAAGGTGGTGTTTCAATAAAGCACCTTTGTAAGAAAGGATAGCTCTTGCAGTATCAGTTGGCTGAGCACCATTGTGTAACCATTTAACTGCGCTGTCAAGGTTTAACTCAACAGTTGCTGGGTTAGTGTTTGGATTGTAAGTACCGATTTTCTCTAAGTATCTACCATCTCTTTTTGAGCGTGCATCTGCAGCTACTACCCAGTAAAAAGGTTTTCCTTTTTTACCGTGTCTTTGTAATCTAATTTTTACTGACATAATCTAGTGATTAAATTTTGAGGTACTCGACCTCTGTTAATTAAGGGCGCAAAGATATAATTTTTTTATTAATTATCCGTTTCTAAAAGTATTAAAAGTAATTAAAACAGATTTTTAGCTTTTTTTTGACTATCAATTTTAAATATTTATCTCATAATGCGGTATTTTTGCATCAAATTCATCTTATTTACATGAAAAAATATTTTTACTTTTTATCATTTATATTCTTAATAACATCTTGTACAGAAGATGTAAAATTCAATAATCCCGCATTTCAAACTTTAAAAAATAATGTTTTCTGGAGAGCTCAGGCTTATAAAGCTTATTTTGGAGCAAACGGAACTGTTATTGTTGAAGGTTCTTTAGGATATGAAAAAGTTATTTTGCAAATGGCTTCTTCTTCAGAACAAACTTTTACATTAGGTATTGATGATGTTTCAAAAGCTTCATATAAAAATACTTTAACGAGCGAATTAGTATCATTTTCTACAGGAACAAATAAAGGGAGCGGACAAATTGTTATTACAGATTATGATACTGAAACCAATACAATTTCGGGAACATTTAAGTTTACTGCTTTAAATGAGGACGAAACCGATACTGAAAATCCCAAAATTAATTTTACGGAAGGGGTTTTTTATAAAATTCCATTGGAACCGAGTGGAAACTTGGTACCTGTTAGCAATTAATCTGTTCTTTGAGCTTCATCAAATCAGAATAAAAACTTAAATAAACTCATAACATGGTAGATTAGATATAAATAAGACTACATTTGCCTCTTATTATAAATAAATATCTATGAATATTTTTGTTGGAAGCCTTCCATTCAGTATTGAGGAAGCAGATTTAAGAGAATCTTTTGAGGTTTATGGAGCAGTAGATTCTGTTAAAATTATTACTGATAAATTTACTGGAAGAAGCAAAGGTTTTGGTTTTGTAGAAATGCCAAACGATGCGGAAGCGCAAAAAGCAATTGATGAATTGAACGGTGCAACTGTTCAGGGACGTGCAATTGTAGTAAATAAATCAGAGCCTAAACCAGAAGGCGAAAGAAGAAGTTTTAATAATAACCGCGGCGGTAACGATCGTGGTGGTTACGGAAACAACCGTGGGGGAGATGACCGCGGAAACAGAGGAAGATATTAATTTTTTTTTCTAAAATATAAAGGGATAAACTTATGTTTATCCCTTTTTTTATGTTGTTTTGTTTCAGGTTTCAGGTTTTCTAAGTTGAAACTTGAAACAAATAAAACTTGAAACAAAAATTATACATTCGCAGCTAACCAGTCACCAACCTCTTTAGTGCCGTAAGCTTTGCCTCCGTTTGCTAAATCTTCAGTAACGACTCCAGCTTCTAAAGCTTTGTTTACGGCATCTCTCATTGCTTTTCCTTCTTCCATTAATCCGAAGTTTTCGAACATCATCGCAGCAGATAAAATAGTAGCCATTGGGTTAGCAATGTTTAATCCTGTAGCTTGTGGGTAAGAACCGTGAATAGGTTCAAATAAAGATACTTCAGCTCCCATAGAAGCAGAAGGCATTAATCCCATTGAACCAGAAATTACAGAAGCTTCATCTGTTAAGATGTCTCCAAATAAGTTTTCAGTAATTAATACATCATAAGAATTTGGCCATTGTACCAATCGCATTGCAACCGCATCAACAAATTCGTAGCTCACTTCAACCTCTGGATAATCTTTTTCCATTGCCTGAACCGTTTCTCTCCATAAACGTGAAGTTTCCAAAACGTTTGCTTTATCAACGCAGCATAATTTTTTAGAACGAGTCATGGCTAATTCGAAACCTTTTTTAGCCAAACGCTGTACTTCGGCTCTTGTGTAAACACAATTGTCGTAAGCTGTATCTCCGTTATCTTTTCTTCCTTTTTCACCAAAGTAAATACCGCCAGTTAATTCTCTTAAGAAAACTAAATCAGTACCTTCGATTCTTTCTCTTTTTAAAGGAGATTTATCTAATAATGATGGGAATGTAAAAGTTGGTCTTACGTTTGCAAACAAACCTAATGCTTTACGCATTTTTAATAAACCTTGCTCTGGACGTACTGGCGCAGAAGGATCGTTATCGTATTTAGGGTGGCCGATTGCTCCAAAAAGAACGGCATCAGCATTTTTACAAATTTCGTGTGTTGAATCCGGATAAGGTTCTCCTACTGCATCAATCGCTGCTGCTCCGGTTAAAGCTGGTTTCCAAGTGATTTCATGTCCAAATTTTTGCGCAACAGCATCAGATACTTTTACAGCTTCATTGATTACTTCTGGTCCGATTCCGTCTCCGGCTAAAAGGGCTATGTTTAATTTCATTCTATATGTGTTATTAAGGTTCAAAGTGACAAAGAGACAAAGGTTCAAAGTTTTAAAAGCAGACTAAAATCTTTGTCTCTTTGTCACTTTGAACCTTTGTAACTATAATTAAGTTATAATATTAAGCATTTTCTGCGTTGCAATAATCGCTGCAACAGTTTGATCAGAATCTAATCCACGGGTTTTGAATTCTTTTCCGTTATTGACCCAGGTAATAATAGTTTCGCATAACGCATCAGAACTACTTCCTGGTGGGATTCTCACGGCATAATCGATCAATTTTGGAAGCGTAAGTTTTTTGCTTTTGTAAATCTTCGATAAAGCATTCATAAAAGCATCGAACTGACCGTCTCCTTGGGCATTTTCTTCGATTATTTCTCCATTTAAATTTAAAGATAAAGTTGTAGATGGACGCATTCCTTTAGAATGTACCAGCATATACGAGTTTATCGTGATTTTTTCTTCGTAAGTGTGACTATCCAAAACATCTGAAATGATGTATGGAAGATCTTCTTTCGTTACGGTTTCTTTTTTGTCGCCCAATTCGATAATTCTTTGAGTAACCAATTTCAAATCTTCGTTGTTTAATTTTAAGCCTAATTCCTGAAGATTCTTTTCGATATTGGCTTTTCCAGAAGTTTTCCCGAGGGCGTATTTTCTTTTTCTTCCAAAACGTTCTGGAAGAAGGTCATTGAAATAAAGATTGTTTTTGTTGTCTCCATCGGCGTGGATTCCAGCTGTCTGCGTAAAAACATTATCGCCGACAATTGGTTTATTTGCAGGAATTCTATAACCTGTAAAAGTTTCAACTAGCTTACTTACAGAATACAAAGAAGTTTCTTTAATACCGATATTTACTTCTGGCATATAGTCATTGATAACAGCAACAGTGCTTTCTAGTGGGGCATTTCCGGCACGTTCTCCCATTCCGTTTACGGTAACGTGAAGTCCGTTGATTCCGGCTTTTATCGCTTCCATCACATTGGCAACGCTTAAATCGTAGTCGTTATGTGCATGGAAATCGAAATGAATGTTTGGATATTTAGCTCGGATTTTAGAAATAAATTCAAAAGCCAAAGACGGAATTAAAACGCCTAAAGTATCTGGAAGTAAAATTCTTTTAACGGGCAGAGTGGATAAGAAATCTAGGAATTGAAAAACATAATCTGGAGAATTTCGCATTCCGTTGCTCCAGTCTTCCAGATAAACATTGGTTTCAATATTGTTTTCTTTTGCTAAAGCAATGATTTGAGCGATTTCAGAAAAATGCTGTTCTGGAGTTTTTTTTAATTGATGCGTTAAATGATTCATTGAACCTTTGGTCAATAAATTCTGGACTTTGGCACCGGCTTTTTTCATCCAGTCAATTGAAACGCCTCCGTCAACAAACGTAAGGACTTCAATTCTGTTAATGTATCCTTTTTCTTCAGCCCAGGAAGTAATGCCTTTTACAGCCTGAAATTCTCCTTCGCTTACACGAGCCGATGCAATTTCGATTCTATCAATATTTAATTCCTCCAGCAACAATTGCGCAATGGTTAGTTTTTCTGCAGCAGAAAAAGATACTCCGGAGGTTTGTTCACCATCACGAAGCGTCGTATCCATTATTTCAATTTTTCTTTTTTCCATATTGATATTCTGAATTCCTTTATAAGGTAAATTTTTGTTGTGTTGTCTTGGTTTTTTTAACTTATAAAGACCCGACAGGTTTCAAAAACCTGTCGGGTCTCAAAGGACTGAACCTGATTTTTTAGTAAGGAAGTTTATCAGCGAAAGCTTTAATATCTTCCTTCATATCTTGTAAATAATCAATGTCATCAAAACCATTAATTAAGTTGTTCTTTTTGTAACCGTTAATAGCAAAAGATTCCTGCTCACCAGTTGACAATAAAGTAATGGTTTGGTTTGGAAGATTGATTTCTAATTCTGTTTTTGGATCAGCTTCGATAGCTTTGAAAATATTAGCTAAAAATTCTGGACTGATTTGTACTGGCAAAACACCAATATTTAAACAGTTTCCTTTGAAGATATCTGCAAAGAAACTAGAAACTACAGCGCGGAATCCGTAATCATAAACCGCCCAAGCAGCGTGCTCTCTAGAGGATCCAGAACCGAAGTTTTTTCCTCCAACCAAAATTTTCCCGCTATAAGTTGGGTTGTTTAAAACGAAATCTGCTTTTGGAGTGTCGTCTCCGTTGTATCTCCAGTCTCTGAAAAGATTGTCTCCAAAACCTTCACGTTTTGTAGCTTTTAAGAAACGAGCTGGAATAATTTGATCTGTATCTACGTTCTCAATTGGCAACGGAACTCCGCTGCTAGTAAGTATATTAAATTTATCGTATGCCATTTTGATTTTTGCTTTAGGCTGTAGGCTATAAGCTTTAGGCTTTTTTCTACAGCATTGTTTTTGTATTGAATTTTTAGCTTAAAGCCTATTGCTTAAAGCTTACAGCGAGAATTAAAATAATTCTCTTGGATCTGTTAGTTTTCCTGTGACAGCAGCAGCAGCAGCCATAATCGGACTTGCTAAAAGCGTTCTTGAACCAGGACCTTGACGACCTTCAAAGTTTCTGTTTGAAGTACTTACTGCATATTTTCCAGCAGGAACTTTGTCATCGTTCATTGCTAAACAAGCAGAACATCCCGGCTGACGTAATACGAAACCAGCTTCAGTCAAAATATCTAAAATTCCTTCTTCTTTAATCTGCGCTTCAACAACGTGAGAACCCGGAACTAACCAAGCTGTAACATTGTCTGCTTTTTTTCTTCCTTTTACAATTTCAGCAAAAGCTCTAAAATCTTCAATACGTCCGTTTGTACAGCTTCCTAAGAAAACGTAATCGATTTGTTTTCCGATCATTACATCATCTTCGTTGAAGCCCATATAAGCTAAAGATTTTTTGTAAGTTTCCTCACCGCCTTCAACTTGGTTTGCACTTGGGATATGTTTTGTGATACCAATTCCCATTCCTGGGTTAGTACCGTAAGTAATCATTGGTTCAATATCTTCAGCTTTGATGTTTAATTCAGCATCAAATACAGCGTCAGCATCTGTTTTTAAAGTTTTCCAGTATTCAACAGCTTTTGTCCAAGCTTCACCTTTTGGAGCATAAAGTCTTCCTTCTAAGAAATCGAAAGTAGTTTGGTCAGGAGCGATCATTCCTCCACGAGCACCCATTTCGATACTTAAATTACAAACTGTCATACGGCCTTCCATAGTCATGTTTTCAAAAACATCACCAGCGTATTCAACAAAATAACCAGTTCCTCCAGAAGTAGTTAACTGAGCAATAATATAAAGTGCAACGTCTTTTGGACCAACACCTTTGCTTAATTGACCGTTTACGTTAATACGCATTTTCTTTGGTTTAGGTTGCATAATACATTGCGTAGAAAGCACCATTTCAACCTCAGATGTTCCGATACCAAAAGCGATAGCTCCAAAAGCACCGTGAGTAGACGTATGTGAATCTCCACATACAATAGTAGCACCTGGCAAAGTAATTCCGTTTTCAGGACCAACTACGTGTACAATTCCATTTTTTTGGTGACCTAATCCCCAGTGCGAAATTCCGTATTCGTTAGCATTGTCTTCAAGAGCTTTAAGCTGGTTTGCAGAAAGCGGATCCTGAACTGGTAAATGTTGGTTTATGGTTGGTGTATTGTGGTCTGCAGTTGCAAAAGTACGTTCAGGATATAATACATTAACGCCTCTTGATTTTAATCCTAAAAAAGCAACAGGACTCGTAACTTCATGAATGAAATGGCGGTCAATAAAAAACACATCTGGCCCATCTTCAATTTTACGCACAACATGTGAATCCCATACTTTGTCAAATAATGTCTTACTCATTTTTTATTTTTTTAAATTGTAATTTCTATAACCACAGCAATTTCCTGTTCATTATAATAGCAAAACAAAAGTAAAAAAAGATAAAAAAGCGTCAATTTCGATATTTCATTATATACGATACCCAAACTAATTTACAAATTGTCAAATGGCTTTTGCAGACTAAAATTTGAAGGAATAATGATAAAGAAACTGATTTGATTTTTCTTTTTCGGCTTAAATTTTCCTTGTTTGTTTTTTGTTTTAATAGTTTGCAAATTTATCTCAAAATCAATATAAAATATAAGAATTTGATTGAAAAAATCTAACAAATTACATAAAAATAGTAATAATTGTTAGTTTTGAAATCTCTGAAAAAAGAATGCTTTTTAGGTTTTTTGAAGCTTTGAAAGGTGTTTTTCGGACGTTATTTAGATTCAATAAAACATCAAAATACTACGACATCCAAGAAGTGTATTTTTATGAAATTTCATGTTTTTTAAACACAAAAACTGCTTTTTTGTGGAGAATTATTCTGAAGATTAATTCAATGAGTTTTTAAACTCTAAAGGCGTTAAATTGGTTTTCTTTTTGAATAATTTGCTAAAAGACTGCGGATATTCAAAGCCCAATTGGTAAGCAATTTCCGCAACCGAAAGATTTGTTGTCATTAAAAAATCTTTCGATTTTTCAATCAATTTAGAATGAATGTGCTGTTGTGCATTTTGTCCCGTCAAATTGCGAAGCATATCGCTTAAATAATGACTGGAGACATTAATTTGTGAAGCCAAAAAATCTACAGAAGGCAAGCCTCTTTTTAAAGTTTCGGCATTATTAAAATAATCATTTAAAGTGTTTTCTACTTTAAGTAATAAATCATTGCTGATGGTTTTTCTCGTAATGAATTGACGTTTATAAAAACGATTACTATAATTCAGTAAAACATCGATATAAGAAACAATAACGTCCTGACTCATTTCGTCAATCGCTGTCTGGAGTTCATTTTCAATACTATTTAATAGTCCTAAAATGGTTGTTTTTTCGCTGTCAGAAAGATGCAGCGCTTCATTTGTATCATATGAAAAGAAACCATACTTCTTGATGTTTTTTCCTAAAGGATAATTTCGAATAAAATCCGGATGAAAAAACAAAGTATAGCCATGATATTCGGCACCTTCTTCATTATCCGTAAAAATCAATTGATTAGGAGAAGTAAACATCAAACCGCCTTCGTTAAAATCATAATAACCCTGACCGTAACCCATTTTTCCATTCGTAGAATATTTATAAGATATTTTATAAAAATCTAACAGAAAAGAATTATTCGTTTCTGCTTTGACAGCCAGAATTTTATTGTCAACCAAACTAATCATTGGATGCAATGGTTTTGGCAGATCAAACAAAGTATGAAACTGCGAAACAGAGGAAATTTTGGTTGGCTTATTGTTTTTCTTTTCCATGATATAAAAGTATGAAAATTTGAGAGTCTAAAAAAGCTTCGGAGAAGCGAAATATGTATAGAAATTGCAGTTATTATTGAGAGTAGAGCTCCAGCGGAGCGACATATTCATTGCGACAAATATTTCGCTCCGCTGGAGCTTTTTTCCATCCGTATGATTGAATTTCTATAGATATTTTGCTCCGCTGGAGCTCTTTTTCATCTGGACGCTTAAATTAATTTCTATAAATATTCTGCTCCGCTGGAGCTTAATAAAATTTTCAATATTTTTCGAACAGCCTCTTAAGAATAAATTATGCACCCAAAAATTGTTTGCCAAATGCAGCACGAAAAACTTCGTCGCCTTGTTCCAGTCTTTGTTGGTAAAGTGCTTTTGCATCTTCGCCTGCTACATATCTTAGTTTGGTTTTTCCGTCAGTCGCAGCTTCATAAACAACATCGGCAATTTGTTCTGGTGTTGATGCCATTTCAAACATTACATCTACATTTTCAAACATTTTGTTGGCCATTGCTTCATATTCTGGTTTAACGCCAGTATCAAGTGAACCGTGTAAGAATTCTGTTTTGATTCCGCCCGGAGAAACCGTTTTAATGTTTATTCCAAATTGATTTAGTTCAAAAGCCATACTTTCGCTCCAGCCTTCTAATCCCCATTTAGTTGCGTGATAAACAGAACCTAGAGGAAAAGAAATCAATCCCCCAATAGAAGTTGTTGAAATAAATAATCCATTCCTTTTTTCTCTGAAATACGGAATAAAAGCATTCGTAACACGAATAGTTCCCAATAAATTAGTGTTTAGCTGTTTTGTGATTTGATCATCTGAAAAGCTTTCTAAAGGGCCAATTAATCCATAACCCGCATTGTTAAAAACGACATCAATATCGCCTAATGAAATCGCTTTTTGAACCGTAGTTTGTATTTGGTCAAAATTGGTAACGTCTAATGGTAAAAGCGTTACATTTTTTAATTGAGAAAGTTCGGTTTCCTTTTCCGGAGTTCTCATTGTTGCGATTACGTTCCATCCTTTTGCCTGAAATAATTTTGCTGTTGCTTTTCCTAAACCTGATGATGCGCCTGTGATAAAAATTGTTTTCATGATTATTATTTTTTAATTGTTATAATTTGATGAAGCAAAGTTCAGGATACAGTAAAGCTTAAAAGTGTTCATTTTGGTCTAATGAGTATCCAAAATGAATAATTGAAGGTTTTTAAGAAAAAAAGAATAAAATTTGGTAGTTTTTGCATTTAGAATGCCGAGATGTTAATTGTGCTTTTGTTGATAACTTCGTTTTTCATTCACTTAAAAAAAAGCGTAAATTTGAATTCCTCCTATTTTTCATTTCACATTTTGTTATGTTTCATGTTGTCAATGTTTTACAATGTTTGTGATTTGGAATTTGGAGTTCTAAAATTTGACTTTTTACAACTCTATGTATTTAATATTCGATACCGAAACAACCGGATTACCAAAACGCTGGGATGCCCCGATTACCGATTCTGACAACTGGCCTCGCTGTATACAAATTGCCTGGCAGTTGCATGACGAAATGGGACAGCTTGTCGAACATCAGGATTATTTGGTAAAACCAGAAGGATTTAACATTCCCTATGATGCCGAGCGTATCCACGGAATTTCTACTGAATTGGCTGAAGCCGATGGAATTACTTTGGCCGAAGTTTTAGAAAAATTCAATATCGCTTTAAGTAAAACTAAATTCATCGTTGGACAGAATTTAGGTTTCGACGTTAATATTATGGGAGCCGAATTCCATAGAATGGGAGTAGATTCTACTATGGCTTCCATTCCTGTTTTGGATACCTGTACCGAAGTTACCGCTTCATTATTACAGCTTCCGGGAGGTCGTGGAGGAAAATTCAAATTGCCAACTTTGACAGAACTTCACGAATATTTATTCAGCGTTCCTTTCGCGGAAGCGCACAACGCAACTGCCGACGTTGAGGCAACTACGCGTTGTTTTCTGGAATTAGTTAGAAGAGAGGTTTTCACTAAAGAAGAGCTTGACGTTCCTAAAGAATATTTCAAAGATTTTCAGGAAAGAAATCCAGAGCCATTTAAGTTAATTGGTTTAAAACACATCAACTTAAAAGCGGCTTCTGATAAAATTAGAGAACAGCTTAAAGCTTTAGCAGGAGAAGACACAGAAAATGTCTTTTCAGAAGAAGATAAAGCCGATTTCAAAGCCGCAAAATTTGCACATTTACACAATCATACACAGTTTTCGGTACTTCAATCGACTATCGGAATTGGAAATATTGTAGCAGCTGCAGCAAAAAACGGAATGCCAGCTGTAGCCATGACAGATACTGGAAACATGATGGGAGCTTTTCACTTTGTGAGCGCCGTTATGAACCACAATAAAGCGGCTTCCGGAAAAAATAAAGCTTTAGTAGAAGCGGGAGAAGAACCAACAGAAACTGAGGTAAAACCAATTGTTGGTTGCGAATTTAATATCTGCGAAAATCACTTAGATAAAAGCAAAAAAGACAACGGGTATCAGGTTGTTTTGATGGCTAAAAATAAAGCTGGATATCACAATTTGGCTAAAATGGCTTCGATTGCCTATACAGACGGATTTTATTATGTTCCGAGAATTGACCGTAAGATTGTCGAGCAATACAAAGGCGATATCATGGTTTTGTCTGGGAATTTGTATGGAGAAATTCCGAGTAAAATCTTGAATATTGGTGAAAACCAAGCTGAAGAAGCTTTAATTTGGTGGAAAGAACAATTTGGCGAAGATTTCTATCTTGAAGTGATGCGCCACAATCAGGAAGATGAAAATCGTGTCAATAAAACCCTGATTGAATTTTCACAAAAACACAATGTCAAATTAATTGCGACAAACAATACGTATTATTTAAATAAAGAAGATGCCAATGCACACGACATTTTATTGTGTGTAAAAGATGGAGAAAAACAAGCGACGCCAATTGGTCGCGGTCGCGGCTACCGTTACGGACTTCCAAATCAGGAATACTACTTCAAGTCGCAAGACGAGATGAAAAAACTCTTTGCTGATTTGCCCGAAGCGATTATCAACATTCAGGAAATTATTGATAAGGTCGAAGGATATTCATTATATCGAGACGTATTACTTCCGAAATTTGAAATTCCGGAAGAATTTATGGTTCCTGAAGATGAAGAAGATGGAGGTGTTCGCGGAGAAAATAAATACTTAAGGCACCTTACTATGGAAGGTGCCAAAAGGCGTTACGGAGAAATCACTGAATCCATTCAAGAACGTTTGGATTTTGAGTTAATGACGATTTCGAATTCAGGTTATCCTGGTTACTTTTTGATTGTACAAGATTTCATTGCCGAGGCAAGAAAAATGGACGTATCGGTAGGGCCTGGCCGTGGATCTGCAGCGGGTTCAGCCGTTGCATACTGTCTCGGAATTACCAATATTGACCCGATTAAATACGACTTACTTTTTGAGCGTTTCCTAAATCCTGACCGTGTATCGATGCCCGATATTGATATCGACTTTGATGACGAGGGTCGTGGACGCGTAATGGAATACGTAATTAATAAATACGGTCAAAAACAGGTAGCACAGATTATCACGTATGGTAAAATGGCAACCAAATCGGCGATTCGTGATACGGCGCGTGTACTAGATTTGCCGCTATTTGAAGCCGATAGAATTGCAAAATTGATTCCGGGAATGATGCCGTCAAAATGGAATTTGGCGCGTTTTATTTCTGAAAGTGAAGAAGAGGTTAAAAAAGCCCTTCGTTCGGACGAATTTGATAATGTAAAAGAATTAATCGCCATTGCCAATGAAGATGATTTGGCAGGAGAAACCATTCAGCAGGCAAAAATCTTGGAAGGGTCGATGCGTAATACGGGAATTCATGCCTGTGGGGTAATCATTACGCCGTCGGATATTACGAATTACGTTCCTGTTACAACAGCAAAAGATTCTGATTTATATGTAACACAGTTCGATAACTCGGTTGCAGAAAGTGCCGGATTGCTGAAAATGGACTTCTTGGGTCTGAAGACCCTTACGCTGATAAAAGATACCGTAAAACTGGTAAAATACAGAACAGGAATTGAACTAGATCCTGATACATTTCCAATTGATGACGAAGAAACATATGCGCTTTTCCAAAGAGGTGAAACCGTTGGAATATTCCAATACGAGTCACCTGGAATGCAGAAATATATGAAAGATCTTAAACCAACAGTTTTTGGAGATTTAATTGCCATGAATGCCTTATATCGTCCGGGACCTTTGGAGTATATTCCGTCTTTCGTTCGAAGAAAAAATGGTGACGAAGAAATCAAATACGATTTAGATGCTTGTGCGGAATATCTATCAGAAACCTATGGAATTACCGTTTACCAAGAGCAGGTAATGCTTTTGTCTCAGTCTTTGGCAGGATTTACAAAGGGTGAGGCCGACGTTTTGCGTAAAGCGATGGGTAAGAAACAAAAAGACGTACTAGATAAAATGAAGCCGAAGTTTGTTGAACAAGCAGCTGCAAAAGGTCATGATGCCAAAATTCTTGAGAAAATCTGGAAAGACTGGGAAGCCTTTGCGAGTTACGCCTTCAACAAATCGCACTCGACTTGTTATGCTTGGATTGCGTATCAAACGGCATATTTGAAAGCGCATTATCCTGCAGAATATATGGCAGCGGTACTTTCGAATAACATGAACGATATCAAACAAGTTTCTTTCTTTATGGAAGAATGTAAACGTATGGGATTACAGGTTTTGGGGCCTTGTGTAAATGAGTCGTACTATAAGTTTACAGTAAACGATGATTACGCGGTTCGTTTCGGAATGGGAGCGATCAAAGGAGTGGGTTCTGGAGCTGTAGAAACCATTGTAGAAAACAGAAAAGACGGAAGATATAAATCGATTTTTGATTTGGCAAAGCGAATTGATTTGCGCGCGGCCAACAAAAAAGCGATTGAGAATTTAGCATTGGCTGGAGGTTTTGATTCATTTGAAGGAACAACCAGAGCGCAATATTTCCATGACGATGGTGACGGAATCACTTTCTACGAAAAAGCAATGCGTTACGGATCTAAGTTTCAGGAAAATGAAAACTCTTCGCAAGTAAGTTTATTTGGAGAAACCAGTGAAGTACAAATTGCAGAGCCAGTTGTGCCGCCATGTGAAGACTGGAGCACAATGGAAAAATTGGCAAAAGAAAAAGAAGTTGTCGGAATCTATATTTCCGGGCATCCGCTTGATGATTTTAGGTTTGAAATGAAATACTTCTGTAATGCCCGTTTAGAAGCTTTGAAAAGTATGAATGAATATGTTGGGAAGAATCTAACTTTTGCCGGAATTATTAATAACGTACAGCATCGTGTGGCTAAAAATGGAAAAGGCTGGGCAGCTTTCAATTTAGAAGGTTATGATGAAAGTTATGAGTTTAAGATTTTTGGTGAAGAATATTTGAAATTCCGCCATTTCTTAATTCAAAATAATTTCGCGTTTTTGAAAATAATGATAAAAGACGGCTGGGTTAATCATGAAACCGGTAAAAAATCAGACCCGAGAATGCAGTTTGTCGAGGTAAGACAATTGCAGGATATTTTAGAAGCCTTTGCTAAAAAACTCATTTTGTTATTAGATATAAAAGATTTACATCCCGATTTTATTCACAGACTGAGTCATTTATTCAACGAGAATAGAGGAGAAAATTCGGTGAGTTTTGAAATTATGGAAATCGAAAATATAAAGCGTTTGGTTGAGGTAGAAACCACAAGTGAATTTGAAGATAATGAAGATGCAGTCTTTGCAGATGAGAGCGACGATAACGAAACTACAGCCGCAGAAGCTAAAATGCAGGAGGTAAAAGAAGTAGAAGAAGTGAAAGTTGTAACCAAATTATCTATGCCAAGCAGAAGATTAAAAGTCAGAATCTGTGCTGAATTACTTCAGGAATTAGAGAAAATGCAGGTAAATTTTAAACTGAATTAAATTTTAACAGTTAAAATTTAAAAGAATGTGAAATTTTAGTGTTAAAAATATGCACGCATAATACTTTTTTAGTATTATTGCTCAAAATTACAACGATTTCGTTCCAAGTCTAACAATACAAACTATAAGAATATGTTAAAATAATCTATGTTTGTAAAAAAACAATTAAAATCAGAATTATGAAAAAGAACCTATTTTTATTAGGATTATTAGTTTGCTCGATGGCTACTATGGCGCAGACAGAAAAAGCAGACAAACCAGAAAGCTGGTATTTTAAATTAGGAGGATCTTATTTTAACCAAACTGCTTCAACTGAGTTTCCAGAAGTTGGAGGACAGGCACCAAACAGAGATGTATACGAAGGTAGATTAACAAATAATAAATTGGTTTCAAGAGAAAGTATTACAGGTTCTTTTGGTCAGGGTTTTAGAAGTGGAATCACTGCAGGATATCGTTTCTCTACACGTTTAGGAGTTGAGGTTGCAGCTAATTACTACATTAGTAATAGTAAGACAATGGCTCAGACAACAAATAGACTTTATGCTTACAATCAGGCTACAAACGTAGATACTTATCTAAGCTTTACTGCTGAAGGACAAATTAAAGCTTTTGACATTGCACCAGCTGTCGTAATGTTTTTAGGTGAAGCTCATGGATTTGAGCCGTATACTAAAGTTGGAGTAATTGTTCCAATTCACGGTACATTAGATATAAAAACTGATAGAGAGCTTACATCTTATTCAGGAAATAATGTGGTAGCAACTAATAATATTTATTCTAAGGATGTGGTAAAACCAAACCCAACACTTGGATTTATGGCTTCTTTAGGAACATCGTATAAATTAGGAAAACACATTTCTGCGTTTGCTGAATTAGAATACCGTAACTTTACTGTGCACGGAAAAACAAAAGAAACTACTGAATATACAGTGAATGGACAAGATGCTTTAGCAACAAGAAATACTTCACAGAGATATACAGTTTATCATGATAGATTAGATGTAAATTCTAATAATCCTTTGTTTAACCCAAATACGGCAACTACAACCGATACAACTGATACTACAAGACCAAATGACAAAATGGATGAGTTAAGCTCTTATGTTGGAATCTCTGGTTTAGGATTAACTGTAGGTTTAAAATACAGCCTATAATTTTTTTATAGAAGTTTTATAGTTTTTTGAAGAAAGGATGTTCGAGAGAATATCCTTTTTTTGTGCTTTTTTGTTAGATTTTAGCTTTGTCAAAGTTTTAAACTTTGACAAAGCTTGAGTTTGAATTGCCTCCAGCTTTAGCTGGAGGTTGATAGGATTGAATCTAAAAAGGTTTTAGCCAAACAATCATTCGTTCGGCTAAAGCCTTGAATATTTTTTGATTTTATACTCCAGCTAAAGCTGGAGGCAATTGAAATATTAAGATTTAGAATTTCTAAACTCTTTCAAAACTTCATCAATAACCCAGGTCGTTCTCGCTCCTGAAACTCCTTTTGATGGAGAAGCACCTTCTTTACCTAAAAGTTCGGCAATAACAGTTTCAATAAATGGCTGCTGAATATGAAGTGGATTCTCAATTGTAATACTTTCCTTTTCTCCATTAGTATATTGAATATGAATTGGATCATTTCCAAAAGTCGAAAACGAGATTTTTCCTTTATCACCTACAATTTCGGTATTATCATAGCGCTCAAAGCTGGCAAAATTCCAAATTCCCGAACCATGGATTCCGTTTTCGAATAAAAATGACATTGAAACCGAATCTTCGGCAGGATAAGCCATAAGCTGTGAAGTTGCATGTCCGCGAACGGATTTTATCGGACCTAAAACAAAATCCAGAAAATCTAAAGTATGGCAGGCTAAATCAACAAAAATTCCACCGCCTGATATATGCGGTAAAACCGTCCATGGAAGATTAATTTCGTCGTCGTAGCGTGCTTCAAACGGATGGTATAAAACGCAATTTACATGTCTTATAGTTCCAAGTTTTCCTTGGTCAATAATTTCTTTTATTTTTAAAAAACGTGGCAAACCTCTTCTATAATAAGCAATAAACAAAGGAACATTATGTTCTTTGCATGCGCTGATCATTTCGTTGCATTCTTCAAAAGTCAAAGCCATAGGTTTTTCTACATAAACAGGCTTTCCAGCTTTAGCACACAAAATGGTATATTCTTTATGAGAAGAAGGCGGAGTAGCAATATAAACAGCATCAACTTCGGGATCATTTATTAAATCTTCCGCATCCGAATACCATTTCGGAACATTATGACGTTTGGCGTAATCTTCGGCAAGTTTTGCATCTCGTCGCATAACAGCAACTAAAGCCGAATTTGGCGCTTTCTGCAAAGCTGGACCGCTTTTTACTTCGGTTACATTTCCGCAGCCAATAATTCCCCATTTTATAATTTTCATGGTTTAAGTTTTAAGTTTCTCAAATTTAAAAAAGGTTTGCCACGAATTGCACTAATTTCCACGAATTTATTTCTCCCGCAGATTTAGCGGATTTTGCAGATTCATAGTAAAAAAAAAATCTGCCTATCTGCTAAATCTGCGTGAGAAAAATATTGAGCAAAAAAGTTAGCCACGAATTAATTTCACGCAGATTTAAAAAGGATTTAAGCTGATGAACGCAGATTTTTTTTTAAAATTAAATCAACTTATATCTGCTTAAATCTGCAAAATCTGCGTGAAACAAAAAAAGCCACGATATTCACAAAATTAATTCGTGAATTCGTGGCTAAAAAATTAAGTTTAAAAGTCTTATTTCTTAGGTAAAGCTTTAAAACCCATATTATAAAGCGTGAAAGCCTGAATATCTACATTTTCCTGAATTGTAGCCGCAACAGATTTTCCTGCGCCGTGCCCCGCTTTTACATCAATTCTAATTAAAATCGGATTTTCTCCCGCTTGTTTATCTTGTAATTCAGCTGCAAATTTAAAACTATGCGCCGGAACAACACGATCGTCATGATCTCCGGTCGTTACCATTGTTGCCGGATATTTAGTGCCGCTTTTAACGTTTTGAACAGGAGAATATCCTTTTAAATATTCAAACATTTCCTTGCTGTCCTGAGCTGTTCCGTAATCGTACGCCCAACCTGCACCAGCTGTAAAAGTGTGATAACGAAGCATGTCCATAACACCAACTGCCGGTAATGCAACTTTCATCAAATCAGGGCGCTGCGTCATTGTTGCGCCTACTAATAAACCTCCGTTTGATCCTCCGCGAATCGCTAAATAATCAGATGAAGTATATTTTTGAGCAATTAGATATTCTGCAGCAGCGATAAAGTCATCAAATACATTTTGTTTTTGAAGTTTTGTTCCCGCATCGTGCCATTTTTTACCGTATTCACCGCCTCCTCTTAAATTGGCAACGGCATAAACGCCTCCGTTTTCCATCCAAACCGCATTTGAAATACTGAAAGCAGGCGTCAAACTGATATTAAATCCGCCGTAACCGTAAAGAATCGTTGGGTTTTTCCCGTCTAATTTTATTCCTTTTTTGTACGTAATAATCATCGGAACTTTTGTGCCGTCTTTTGAAGTATAGAAAACTTGTTTAGACTCGTAATCTTCACTTTTGAAATCCACTTTAGGTTTTTGATAAATTTCTGATTTTCCAGATTTTGGTTCAAAAGAAAAAATTGTTCCTGGTGTAGTATAGTTTGTAAAGCTGTAGTATAAAATCTTTTCTTCTTTTTTTGCACCAAATCCTCCAGCAGTTCCAACCGCAGGAAGTTTAATTTCACGAACTAATTTTCCGCTGTAATCGTATTGTAAAACTAATGAAACAGCATCTTTTGTATAATTTGCAAAGAAATAACCACCGCCTGTAGACGGAGATAAAACATTCTCAGTTTCTTTAATAAAATCTTTCCAGTTTTCTGGTTTTGGATTGCTGAAATCTACAGAAACTACACGACCGTTTGGAGCATTATAATCGGTATGTATAAATAATTTTGTGCCTTCGTTTTCTATAATCGAATTATCAGTATTAAAATTATCTACAATTGTAATAATCGGACTGTTTGGTGTTTTTAGATCTTGAATATAAAGCTCGTTTCCGTAAGTAGAATTTGCTGCTGTAATGACCAGATAATGATTGTCTTCGGTAACATAACCGCCAACATATCTTCTTTTTTGATCGGCACCAAAAATTACTTTATCTTCTTTTTGAGAAGTTCCTAACTTATGAAAGTACAATTTGTGCTGATCTGTTTTGGCAGAAAGCTCGCTTCCTTTTGGTTTATCATAACTTGAATAATAAAAACCTTCATTTCCAAGCCATGAAACACCGCTGAATTTTACATCAACCAAAGTATCTTCTAAAATTTTTTTAGACAAAGCATCAATAATAATCACTTTTCTCCAGTCGCTTCCGCCTTCAGAAATCGAATAAGCGGCTTTGTTCCCATCTTTAGAAAATTCTAAGCCACCCAGAGAAGTCGTTCCGTCTTTTGAAAAAGTATTCGGATCAAGAAAAACCTCTTCTTTGCCATTTTGGTCTTTTCGATAAACGACAGATTGATTTTGAAGTCCGTTATTTTTAGAATAATAAGTATATTTTCCTTCTTTAGACGGAGCTCCAATTTTTTCGTAATTCCAAAGTTTTTCCATTCGTTTTTTAAGCTCTTCACGAAACGGAATTTTATCTAAATATCCATACGTTACTTCATTTTCAGCTTTCACCCAAGCGCCAGTTTCTGCAGATTTATCATCTTCCAGCCAACGATACGGATCGCTTACTTTTGTGTCAAAATATACATCGACAGTTTCTCCTTTTTTAGTTTCCGGATATTGTATTTTATTTTGCGCAAATGAAATTCCTGCAGTTGTAATAGCCATTATTAGAAAGGTTTTTTTCATAGTTTTTGATTAACAGTTGTAACAAAAATAGCACTTTTTGTTGTGAAAATAATTTAAACCATATAAGTTATATAAGTAAATGTAAGCAGGCTTAAAATTAAATGAACTTATATAACTTATATGGTTTAAAAAATGTTACAGATTGAAATTAACGCCCAGAACGATGTTTCTTCCAATATTTGGGATTCCGTCTGTTTTCAATCTGGAAAGGTGTGCAATGTATTTTTTGTCGAATAAATTGTTTCCGTTCAGATTAACATCAAAAGCAGTTTTTCCTAGTTTTACCGTTCCTCCAAAACCTAAATTCACTAAAGTATAACCTTTAGAAGCCGTTTCGAAACCACTTACATTATCCTGACTGAAAGTAGATGAAACATTCAAAGAAGCAAAACCTTCGCTTAACCAGTCTTTGATATTAAATTCAGTTCTCAAGGTGTTATTCCAGTTGTTTGCAGGAATTAACGGTAAATAATCATCATTGTCTTTTTTACCTGTTACAGTTTCAAAACTAGTTTCAAAATGCAGCCAGTCTAAAGGATGCGGATGAAAGTGTAATCCAACTTCACCACCATATAATTTGGCATTATCCTGAACATAAGCAAAAACATCATTGTCATCACGAACTTCTCCCGTTGGCGAAGTGTAGATATAATTGTTTACGTGATTATAAAATCCGTTAACGAAAAACTCAAAATGAGAATTTTTATATTCTAAGTTTAAATCTGTCTGAACATTTTGTTCCGTTTTTAAATCAGCATTTCCTATTTCATAACGATTTGTTCCTTCGTGAACGCCGTTTGAAGTCAATTCGGCTAAGTTTGGCGCTCTAAATCCTGTAGCAACATTTAAACGAAGTGTTAACGGTTCAGCCAGTTTTGTTTTATATCCTAAAGAAGCATTAAAACTGTCAAAAGATCGGTCGAGAGCCTGAAAATAGCCTTCTTCACCTTCAGTTCCGTGAGCGTCTGAAGTGATATTTCTGTTATCAAAACGCAATCCGGCTTGTAAAACGTTGTTGTTCCATTCGTAATTGGCAGTTCCAAAAACACCAAAATCATTCGTTGTAGCATCCGGAATTAAATATTCTTCACCAGAATTTTTATTTGTCTGATGCATTCCCTGAACACCTAAAATAGTTTCGATTTTTCCGAATTTAGGGAAATGGTATTTCAAATTATAATTCAGAGTATTCAGTTTCATGTGAAGAGAAGCTTCGTTGCTGTCTTCAAATTCACTTCTGTCATTAGAAATATAACCTAAATCAACATCTAATTTTGAATTTTCAAAAAAGATAACATTGTTTAAACTCAACAAATGGTTGAAAATTCCCTGTCTCGGAAACTGTGTATCTTTACTAGAAGATTGTTCAGCAATTCCATCTTCTGGAATTCCGATATCAAGTTTGTTGTAATTGTATCTTAAAACACTTGAAAAACTTGAGTTGCTGTAACCAATTCCGGTTTTAAAGTCGGTTTCATTATAACGCGAATTCGTTACGCGGTCGCCGCCGGAAATTTTATAATCAGAATGTGTATTGTAACTTCCGCGAGCTAAGAATTTCCAGTTATCTGTAGAAGTTTTTAACCCAATAGAAGAGTTGCTTCCTTCTGTATTTGTAAAATATTTTTGGCTGAAATTAGCTTTGAAAGTACCGGCATCAGCAAATTTTTCAGGATTAAAGTATAAAACTCCACCTAAAGCATCAGAACCGTACAATAGCGATGCCGGGCCTTTAATAACTTCAACACTTTCAATTCCGGCATCATTTAAACCTAAACCGTGTTCATCTCCAAACTGCTGATTTTCGATACGAACACCTTGAGAATAAACCAAAACACGATTTCCGCTAAGTCCTCGAATTACCGGTTTCCCAATAGAAGTTCCGGTTGAAATCTGCGCTACTCCGGGAATTGTCGCCAAACCTTCAATTAAAGTTGAGGTTCCTTTTTGCTGTAAAGTTTTAATGCTTTCATGCTCGATTTTCATTACGTTTTGCGATTGTAATTTGTTAAAAGGCGTAGAAACCACAACTTCATCCATTTCTAAAATCGATTCTTCGAGCGTAACATCAATTGTATTTTGTTTTACAAGTTTGGCGATTGTTTTATTTTGAGTAGCATATCCAACATAAGAAAAAGACAGACGCAGATTTCCGTTTGGAAGATTATTTAATTCGTATTTTCCGTTTGCATCTGTTGTTGTTCCTTTATGAAGTTCTGGCGCATATACAGAAACGCCTGGTAATGGCTGGTTTTGATTATCGGTTACAGTTCCCGAAACTGAATTTTGGGCAGAAAGCATACCCGAAACCCCTAAAATAAGGGTAATTATGAATTTTTTCATTTGAAAAATGTGCTATAGTTAAATTGATTTTTCTTTTTAAATGAAAATTAAATTAACATAAAGCATTCTAATCCTGATTTATAAAATAGGATTAGGAAACTCAAAGTAAATTTTGAATTTAGATTTAAAAAAAGGTTTTAGATTTTTTAAGAAACTAAAGCAGCCGGAGGACCTCGCAGTAAATACGAAGTTTTTGAAATGGAGAAAATCTTTTCTGAAAGCGGAAAGAAATAAGCTATTTCGCTGTTGAAAGAATGAAACTCAAAAGAAAAACTTTCTGGCGCAATGTAACTTCCAAAGGCGAAGTTACAAACAAAACAAACATCGTAATTATGGTGCTGATGCGTTATTTCACCGCTCGGATCATTATAATCGTGGTGACATTGTTTTTCTGAAAGCTGTTTTACAATATGCTCATAACTGTGTATCGACTGAAACAATATTGAGAACAATACCGTTAAAGCAAATGATAAACTTAATATGAGCTGTTTTTTCTTCATACATGACAAAGGTATAAAAGATCATGTAAATACAAATTCATTTTTTTAATTCTAATGTAAATTGTTTGAAAAAAGTTCAGCAAATAGTTTTATTCATCATCAAAAATAGAATAATTGCTTTCTAATCATGTCCTGAACTGGCATTATATTATATTTGTAAGTAAAATAAATAATTCTGGAGAACGTTTATTTTATAAAACCTCTTTTTAAAACCAAAAAATCTATGCGATTACTTTTTAGCTGTTTGTTTTTAGTTTCATTTTTTAATGCTTTTTCGCAGGAAGATGTAAAAGCAGAAATAAAACCTATAGTTAAAATAGATTCTTTGTATAGAGAAGATCAGTTCTATTTTTCGGTGACGTATAATATGTTTACCGATATTCCGCAAAAATTCAGACAGAATAAATTTTCTTTGGGACTTTCAGGAGGTTTCCTGCGCGATATGCCGGTAAACAAAACCAGAACAGTTTCTATTGCAGCAGGTTTAGGATTGAGTTATCAAAACTATTATCAAAATTTTGCCATTTCAAAAGATGCATCTGGCGCTTTAGTGTATAATGTTGTGGATGCGGGCGACATTGCCTCAAACAGATACAGACAATATTCTGTTGATCTTCCTATTGAATTTAGATGGCGAAATTCGACTTATGAAAGCACCAAATTCTGGAGAATTTATGCAGGTTTTAAACTAAGTTATGTATTCTCAAACAGCTCAATTTTAGACGATGGTGTTAACACTTACAGAATAAACAATAACGATGCTATCAATAAATTTCAATACGGCCCTTATCTTTCAGCGGGATACAACACCTGGAATGTTTATTTGTATTATGGATTGAGTCCGTTATTTAAAGACAACATCACCACTTTAAGTGGAGAAAAAATTACCATGAAAACGCTGAATGCAGGCTTAATATTCTACATTTTATAGCCACAAATACAAAAACAAAACCTGAGGCAAAACGCCAATTAATAACCCGATAAGTAATTCTTTAGGAGTATGTGCATTCATTTCTAATCTTGATGAAGCCACAATTCCGGATAATAAAATCACGAGCGCGCCCCAATACGGATTATGCATTTGTAAATGAAGATTTAAGCCAACAGCAAAAATGGCGAATCCGGTTATGGCAGTCATATGCAGACTTGCTTTGATTTTAAAAAGCGAACAAACCAAAGCTAAAATGGTACTGAACAAAGCACCGAGAAAAAAGAAATGAAGCTCGGGATAACGCGTGATTACAATACTTCTTTTAACCAATAAAATGTATAAAAAGCATTGAAGAACAAGCGGAATCCTGCGTTGTGAAATTTCCGGAAGCATCATCGATTTTACATGTCCGGTTGAGCGTAAAAGCATAAAAAACAATACCGGGACAATAATTGTAATGACTAGTATTTGAAATAAAACAAAGTATTTTTCCTGTGTTGTAAAAATATCATCTTTACAATAAAGGTAAAATAAGGCAGCATACATCGATATAAAAATCGGATGAAGTATATAGGAGAATAAGGGAAGTATTTTTTTCAAAACGCTTTATTTTGTGGTATTGAACAAATATAATGAATTAATGTTTTTTGCCATGAATTACGCAAACTTTCACAAATTTTTATAATAATTTTTTACCACAGATTAAAGGATTAAAATGATTTTATAATCTGTGAGAATCTTTTAATCTGTGGCTCTAATTTTAAAATCAGAAAACAGAATAATTAGTGAAAATTTGGGAAATTCGTGGCAAACCTTTTTTTAAATTTGACAAAAAGAAATTTCTAAATGAGCATAAATTTAAAAAGCCTCATCCCAGTTTTTAACGCCGAATGGATAGGTCCTGATACTGATATTTTTGTTGATCATATTTCGATTGACAGCCGTTCATTACAAAACGGATCAAAAACATTGTTTATTGCTCTTTCTGGAGTTAATAACGATGCTCATTTGTACATTTCAGAATTGATAGAAAAAGGCGTTCAGAATTTTGTTGTACAGTATATTCCTGAAAATGTAAAAGGAAAAGCCAATTTTTTTGTTGTAAAAAATACGCTCAAAGCACTTCAGGAACTTGCGGGTTATTACCGCGATTTATTCGATTTTCCTATAATTGGTTTAACGGGAAGTAATGGAAAAACCATCGTAAAAGAATGGCTCAATTTTCTTTTAAGCCCGGATTATAATATTATCCGAAGCCCAAAAAGTTATAATTCTCAGGTTGGTGTTCCGCTTTCGGTTATTGCTATAAACGAAAAACATAATTTAGGAATTTTCGAAGCCGGAATTTCGACGGTAAACGAAATGATTAATCTCGAAAAAATCATTAAACCTAATATTGGTGTTTTAACCAGTATTGGTTCTGCGCACGATGAAGGTTTTGAAAATCCGGAACAGAAAATCAAAGAAAAATTATTGCTTTTCAAAAAGTCAAACGTAATTATTTATCAGAAAAATGAATTGGTAGATAAATGTCTTTTGGATTTTTCTGCCGAATATAAACTAGAAAACAGAACTTTATTTTCATGGAGTTTTATCGATGCTTCTGCCGATGTTTTTATTTTGAATAAAGAAATCAAAAACGATTCAACAACAATAAAATATCAATATAAAGACGAAGTTTTCAATCTTGAAATTCCTTTTAGTGATTCGGCTTCTATCGAAAATACCATTTCATGTTTACTGGTTTTACTGCGTTTTAATTATGATTTTGAAGTTATTCAAAATCGCGTAAAATTGCTTTATCCGGTAGAAATGCGCCTGGAAGTTAAAAACGGAATCCATAATTGCAGTTTAATTGACGATAGTTACAGTTCCGATTTTCAATCATTGAAAATTGCTTTAGACTTCTTGGAAAGCCAAAAAAAGAACGCTTCTAAAACGGTTATTTTATCGGATATTTTTCAAAGCGGATTTTCGAATGAAGAGTTGTATTCAAAAGTTGCTCAGTTAATTTCAGATAATAAAATCAATAGAATTATTGGAATTGGAAACACAATTTCATCTTTTGCATATAAATTTCCAAACAGTGTGATGTTTAAAAATACGGCCGAATTTATTGCTGAAATTGAAAACCTGAATTTCAATAACGAAACTATTTTAATAAAAGGAGCCCGATCATTTCAGTTTGAAGAAATTGTTTCTCTGCTCGAAGAAAAAACACATGAAACCGTTCTCGAAATCAATCTTGACGCTATAAATCATAACTTAAATTACTTCAAATCAAAATTGGCCGATGATGTAAAAATCATGGTTATGGTGAAGGCTTTTGGTTATGGAAACGGCGGACTCGAAATTGCAAAATTACTCGAGCACAATAAAGTAAATTATTTAGGTGTGGCTTTCGCCGATGAAGGAATTTCGCTGAAAAATGGCGGAATTAAATTGCCTATTATGGTTTTGAATCCGGAATCGACCAGTTTTCCTTCGATAATTCAATACAAACTGGAGCCTGAAATTTACAGCATAAAAGGGTTAAATGCTTTTTTAAAAATTGCGAGAGAAAAGAATCTGAAAGATTTTCCTATTCATATAAAACTCGATACAGGAATGCATCGCTTAGGTTTTGAAGACAATACGATCAACGAATTAATTGCCACTTTAAAAGGAAATTCAACGGTAAAAGTTCAGAGTATTTTATCGCATTTGGCAACCAGCGACGATATGAATCATTACGATTTCGTCATTAAGCAGATTAATTTATTCGAAAAATTATCGTCAAAATTAATGACAGAATTAAACATAAACCCAATTCGTCATATTTTGAATACTTCCGGAATCAGCAATTTTCCGAGCGCACAATACAATATGGTTCGTTTAGGAATTGGTTTATACGGAGTTTCTAATGATCCTTCAGAACAAAAATATTTGGAAAATGTAGGAACTCTGAAATCGATTATTTCACAGGTTCGTACCATTCCAAGTGGCGACAGCGTAGGTTACGGACGTCGTTTCATGGCAGAAAAAGAAACCAAAATTGCCACAATTCCAATTGGTTATGCTGACGGAATTTCGAGATTATGGGGAAATCAGGTTGGGTTTGTAACCATTAAAAATCAAAAAGCCTACATAGTAGGAAGCGTTTGTATGGACATGCTGATGGTTGACGTAAGTCATATTGACTGCAAAGAAGGCGATTCGGTAATTATTTTCGGCGAAAGCCCAACCGTTATCGAAATGGCAGAAGCTTTAAGAACCATTCCGTATGAAATCATGACGAGTATTTCGCAACGCGTGAAAAGGGTATTTTTTAGATAATTCTAAGAATTTCCAATAAAATTGCGTATTTTCGATATTCAATTATTGTAAAATTAAACAAATCAGATATGGGATTTTTTTCAGAATTTAAGGCATTTGCAATGAAAGGCAATGTAGTTGACCTTGCTGTTGCAGTAATTATTGGAGCTGCTTTTGGTAAAATTGTAAGTTCATTCATTGAAGACGTAATTACTCCTTTAGTATTAAAACCTGCTTTAGACGCGGCTCATTTATCTAAAATTGAGGATTTAACAGCTTTTGGTGGAGTTAAATATGGTCTGTTTCTTTCGGCAGTAATTAACTTTATTATTGTTGCCTTTGTTTTGTTTTTGATAATTAAAGCATTAAACAGTCTTAAAAAGAAAGAAGAACCAGCTCCAAATCAACCAGCAGCACCAACTCAGGAAGAACTGCTTACTCAAATTAGAGATCTATTAAAAAATAAACAATAAAATATAATACCGCTACACTAAGTCTAACTAAACCGCTTCTTGATTGAGGCGGTTTTTTTAATTTGTTTTCTTTTAGATCAGAAAAAATAAGAACTAATTTATAAATTAATTTATGGGGTGCTATGTAGATTTTTATCTTTTAAAAAGAGATATTTTAACGGCCAAGTTTATTGAGCTAGAAAAAGAAGAAGATAAGTATACTTTTTTCAGAAACTATTTGATTGAGAAAAACATTAAAGAAGGGAATACATATTCCGCAACTGATGCAAGTATTATAATTCAGAAAGTTAAAGAGGATACGTTATTATTGAATAGAGACGAATTAAGTGATGTTAAAAACTATATTTATGAAGTATCTATTGGCTACAGGCAAGGGTATAATCCAGAAGATGAGAGATTCGTAAAAAAAATGCATGAATTTGGTTTCGAATTAATACATGATATATCACATGGCTGTGCAAGTCTTTTTCTTATAAGTCTTGGTGATTCAGAATCATTAGATTATTCAAGTTGGAATTATGATGAAAGAGATAGGATGAATTTAGAAAGAGATGAGTTTATACGAGAACTCGAATATATTATGCTTCTACATAGTAAAATACAACTTATTGAATGTGATAATCTTGATGAAAAAAATGAACTAATTGTTACTATTGAAAATCTTGAAAAAAACGAGTTATTGAATAATGTTGTAGAAAGTCATTTCGATTCTGCAATGAAAGACGAAAGGTTGATGAATAATAGTGAATCTATATTATTTAATGCTGTAGAATTAAGTAAGAAAATTGAAAACATTAAGGATGGAATCGTGATTTTTTATTCTTAGTAGTTGTTTAGTAATTAATTACGGGTTGTGATTAAGGTAAATCTTGAAATTAAACGAAACACTTTGTTTAAAATATAACATTTTGTTATTTTTTGTGAATCACATTGTTTTCATTTACATTATAACTACTTTTGCAATGTAAAATTTAGAATAATAGATATTTAAAAATATAAATAATGAGAATTGCAGTTGTAGGTGCTACCGGAATGGTTGGCGAAGTAATGCTTAAAGTTTTAGCAGAAAGAAATTTTCCTGTTACAGAATTAATTCCTGTTGCGTCTGAAAGATCAGTAGGAAAAGAAATCGAATACAAAGGAACCAAATATAAAGTTGTAGGATTGCAAACTGCTGTAGATATGAAAGCTGATATTGCAGTTTTCTCTGCCGGAGGTGATACATCATTAGAATGGGCTCCAAAATTTGCTGCTGCCGGAACAACTGTAATCGACAATTCATCAGCATGGAGAATGGACCCAACTAAGAAATTAGTAGTTCCTGAAATCAATGCTTCTGTATTAACAAAAGAAGACAAAATTATTGCAAACCCAAACTGTTCTACTATTCAAATGGTAATGACTTTGGCGCCTTTGCATAAAAAATATAACATCAAAAGAATCATTGTTTCTACTTACCAATCGATCACTGGAACTGGTGTAAAAGCAGTAAAACAATTAGAAAACGAATACGCAGGAATTCAGGGTGATATGGCTTACAAGTATCCAATTCACAGAAATGCAATTCCACACTGTGATAGCTTTGAAGAAAATGGATATACTAAAGAAGAAATGAAATTAGTTCGTGAAACTCAAAAAATTCTTGGTGATAACACTATCAGAGTTACAGCTACTGCAGTTCGTGTACCAGTTGTAGGTGGGCATAGCGAAGCGGTAAATGTCGAGTTTACAAATGATTTTGATGTGAACGAAGTTCGCGAAATTCTTCACAATACTGATGGAGTAGTGGTACAGGATAACTTAGACACATTTACTTACCCAATGCCGTTATATGCTGAAGGTAAAAATGATGTTTTTGTTGGAAGAATTCGTCGCGACGAAAGCCAGCCAAATACATTAAACATGTGGATCGTTGCTGATAACTTAAGAAAAGGTGCTGCAACAAACACAATTCAAATCGCAGAATATTTAATTCAGGCTGGTTTGGTATAATTAGAGATTAAAGAAAATTGTTATAAAGAAGAAACCGTAATTCCAGTAAGGTAATTACGGTTTTTTTGATACCTTTTTTATGTATAGATAATAGAAACCCGACAGGTTTCTAAAACCTGTCGGGTTTGATTAAGTAAAAGGCATAAAAAAAGCGAGAACCATTTGATTCTCGCTTTTTTTATTTTTAATATTCCGGAGCCAGTTCTAATTCTAGTCCTTCTAATTCTTCAGTAATTGGGATCTGACAACCTAAACGGCTGTTAGATTTAACATAAAACGCTTCCGAAAGCATAGCTTCTTCTTCATCTCCCATTTCTGGTAATGCAACATCATTAAGAACATAACACTGGCAGGAAGCGCACATTGCCATTCCTCCGCAGGTTCCCTCAACAGGAAGTTCGTATGCTTTGCATAACTCCATTATATTCATTGCCATATCAGTCGGAGCTTGTAACTCGTGTATAACTCCTTCTCGATCTTTAATCTTTATTAATACATCCATTTATTATTGGAATTTTATTGTCAGGATTTTATAACGTGAAAAAATCCTGTATTTATACTAACTTGTAGGTTTAGTGCTAAATGCGTATTCTTTTCCGTTACTTTCTTTAAGACGCATTTTTACACCCAAAACGTAATCATTTTTTTCAAGAATGGTAACAACTGCAACTACAGAATAATAATCTCTGTCTGATTGAAAAATTAATGTTCCCTCGTAAGTAGAGTTTAAAACTCCTTGTTTGTCTGTTGTTACAGAAACCTTTCTAGGGTTCATAAATTGAGCTGAACTGTATGTTGTTTTGTTGGCAAATTTTCCTTTTCCATCAACAAAATCATATAAGAAATCATAGTTTCCTATAGTTAGAGTACCAGGTACATCATTAGGGTTAATTGAAAATACAATTTTTCCTGAGTATGTAAAATCTGACCATTCTTCGGCTTCGCTTATCCAGGCTTTGTCAACAACAACTGTTTTATTTTGCGCATAATTTGCAGTCGCAAAAAACAATAATAAAAATAGAGCGTAAAAGTTCTTCATAAATTAAGATTTTAGGGTTATGTTACAAATTTAAGTTAAAAATGTAACAATTACTCAACTAAAACTCTTAAAACTTTATATTGTTTTTTATCAAATCTTCAAAAAACTATAAAATTACAATAGGTTTATTGAATTTTTATAAATGTTATTGCGTATAGGTCTATTATTCTTGTTAATTCTAATGAATCAAAATGACAGGATAAAAGCCAAATTTTGTTACATTATATTCACCACAGTTTCGATTTGCGGTGCATATTTTTTTATAGTTGTTTCAACACCTGCTTTAAGTGTCATCTGATTAACGCTGCAGCTAATACAAGCTCCTTCAAGACGCACTTTTACGTGTTTATCCTCGTCGATAGAGACTAATGTAATATCTCCGCCATCAGACTTCAAGAAAGGCCTGATTTCGTCTAAGGCCAATAAAACATTGTTTGTTAATTCTTCTGTTGTCATAATATTTAATGTGTCAATTAGAAAATGTGCCAATTAGAAAACTTTAAAAAAATTATCTCATTATCACATTATCTCAATTATCCTAATTAATTCTTTTTTACTGCAGAGCAGCCTGCCATTGTTGTAATTTTAATAGCTTCAGTTGCAGGAAGGCTTTCATTTCTGTTTACTGTTTCCTGCACTACATTTCTTGTGATTTCTTCAAAAACAGCTTCAATTGGCGATGCTGTCTGTAGAGCAGCCGGACGTCCGTAATCTCCAGCTTCACGAATAGACTGTACAATTGGAACTTCTCCTAAAAACGGAACATTTAAATCTTGTGCAAGGTTTTTAGCACCTTCTTGTCCAAAGATATAATACTTATTATTTGGCAGTTCTTCTGGTGTAAAGTAAGCCATGTTTTCGATAATTCCTAAAACAGGAACATTAATGTTATCCTGCATAAACATCGAAACTCCTTTTTTAGCATCGGCAAGAGCCACGGCCTGCGGAGTACTTACTACAACAGCTCCTGTAATTGGTAAAGACTGCATGATTGAAAGGTGAATATCGCCAGTTCCCGGAGGAAGGTCTAAAAGCATAAAATCTAATTCTCCCCAGTCTGCATCAAAAATCATTTGATTTAAAGCTTTTGCAGCCATAGGTCCTCTCCAGATTACAGCCTGACTTGGTGCTGTAAAGAATCCGATAGAAAGCATTTTGATTTCATAACTTTCAATTGGTTTCATTTTTGATTTTCCGTCAACGTTTATTGAAACCGGTTTTTCGTTTTCAACATCAAACATAATTGGCATAGAAGGCCCATAAACATCGGCATCTAAAACACCAACTTTAAAACCCATTTTTGCCAACTTAACGGCAAGATTTGCAGTAACTGTTGATTTACCAACTCCTCCTTTTCCAGAAGCTACAGCAATAATATTTTTAATTCCCGGAATAGCACGACCTTTAATTTCGGTTTTCTCAGGAGCTTCAACTTTAATATTTACTTTTACTTTTGCATCAGCAGATATTAAATCATGAATTGTTTTTTTAATATCGTCTTCAGCTCTTTTTTTAATGTGCATTGCCGGAGTATGTAATACTAAATCAACTACAACTTCGTCGCCAAAAGTAAGTACGTTTGAAACCGCACCGCTTTCGACCATATTTTTTCCTTCTCCAGCTATAGTGATTGTTTCTAAAGCTTTTAGAATTTCTTTTCTATCTAATTTCATTTTATTGTGCTATTATGTATGGAATGAAATCGGTTCAATAAATCTATGTTAATTTAAACTGATTTCAGACTGCAAAGATAACAGATTAAGTTCGGATTTAAACTCTTTTAAATTGTATTTATTGATATTGAGATTAGTCAAAATGATTACTATATTTTCTTTAAAATTATAAAAATCGGGTTAAGATGGTAAAAAAGCATGCTTTGAAGCTATTTTGATGAATACAATCTGTACAGATTTGTATGAAAATTATAACATAAAATGTAAGAATTGTCAATTATCTTAATTAAATTTGAGTTCCCTAAATCGAAGATTTCCAAATAGTACAAAAAAGTATCAAAACTTATTTTTGGAGTTTCTTTATGAGTTTTCGATATTTTTTAAAATGATTTTTTGTATAAAAATTTAAACTTTAAAAATATGCGAAATTTTACTTCACTCTCTGTAATTATTGCCTGTAGTTTTTTAATGTTTTCTTTTAATTCAACAAGCAATACTTTAAAAAACAAAAACGATATCAAGGAATTTGAAAATGTTTTTGCTTCCAAAAATAATTTTGTTTTAGGAACACTTGATGCCGCTTCTATAAGCAGTTTTTACAAAAAATATCCCAAACTAAAGAAATACCAAACAGATGTCGAAGAGCTTTACAAAAAGAAAGAATACAAATTGATTTGGTATGATGATAAAAGCGTAAGCGAATTTGGTGCTTTATTGTATCACAAAGTTAGTCTGTTGGAAGAACAGGGGATAAATGCCGAAATGCCTTATATGGATTTGGTCGATGATGTTTTTAATGAAAATGTTTCAAATAAACTGCCACAAATAGATACTGAACTTTTGCTTTCTAACATGTATGTGTTTTATGCAAGTAATGTTTACTCTGGTGTCGATCCCGAAACATTAAAAAAAATTGGATGGTTTTTGCCTACAAAGACCATTTCGTACGATAGAATTTTAGATTCGTTAATGGGAGATCCAAGCCGATTGAATAAAGACGAAAATCTTCTCTTTAGCCAGTATTATAAACTTCAAAATGTTTTACAGAGATACCGCAATATCGAAAAAAACGGACTTTGGAAAAAAATCGCAATTGATGAAGCCAATTTCAAAGAGTTAAAACCTTTAGACAGCGGAAAAGTGATCCAGCAGATTAGGGAACGTTTGTTTGTAGTTGGCGATTTAAAAGAAGATTCTAAAAGTAAATATTATGACCAGGAAATGATGGACGCCGTTTTAAAGTATAAAAAGCGTTACGGACTTAAATTGAATTATACTTTTACAAAAGAACAAATCGATCAGATGAATGAGCCAATAGGCAATAGAATTCGAACTATTATGCTGAATATGGAACGCTGCAGATGGATTCCGACGAAACTGGCAAAAGCCGATGAATATGTAATGGTAAATATTCCGTCGTTTAGATTGGTTTATGTAAAAAATGGAAAATATGATTTAGTTTCGGATGTTTTTGTGGGAACGCGAATGACCGAAACGGTAATTTTTAGCGGCAATATCGACCGAATTGTTTTCAGTCCTTATTGGTACGTTCCGGCAAGTATCATCAAAAATGAATTAAAACTCAAAATGGCCGAAGACAAAAATTACCTCGCAGATCATAATATGGAATGGAATGGAGGTAATGTGAGACAAAAACCCGGACCGAATAATTCTTTGGGATTAGTCAAATTTTTGTTTCCAAATCCAAATGATATTTACCTGCACGATACGCCTGCAAAAAGTTTGTTTGATTTTGAAAAACGTATTTTTAGCCATGGCTGCATTAATGTAAAAGATGCAAAACAACTGGCATTAGAAATTTTAAAAGACAATCCAGACTGGCCGGTAGATAAAATTAATCAAGCCATGAGCGGTGAAAAAGAAACGGTTTGCATGCTCAAAAAGAAAATACCAATTTATATAGGATATTTTACGGCCTGGGTAAACGACGATGGCGAAATTGGTTTTTATCCTGATGTTTATGACCGCGATCCACGTTTAGATAAACTGCTTTATTCTGATGCTGTTGCCTTAAAATAAAAGCAAATCCCCGTCAGGATTCTCATATCCTGACGGGGATTCTTTAAAAAAATGGTCTACAAGTTTATTCGTATTTTAAATATTTTAAAACGTCTATTTTAGTAACCTGATACGCTTTTGCCAAAACAATCAGCAGAGTAAGCATTACCAGCGAAATAAGTGCAACGGTAAACGGAACAGGTGAAATGTTGATTCTGAAAGCGAAATCCTCCAGCCATTTCTGCAATAAAATATAAGCCGGAACAATACCAATTCCAAATCCCATAAAGCAGAAAAGAATATATTGTTTTGATAATTCTTTCAATAAAACATCCGTTTCGGCACCAAGGGTTTTTCTAATCGCAATTTCTTTCAGTCTTCTTTCCATCGAAAATGATGCCAAAGCAAACAATCCGAAAATAGCAATCGTGATTACAACCAGATTCAGGATAAAAAACAAATCTTTTTGTTTGACTTGTTCCTCATAAGTTCTCGCAAAACCTTTATTTACAAATTCATAAAAGAAAGGATAATCCGGATTAACGTTTTTCTCCCAATATACCTTCAGTTTATCTAATGTTTCAGATAAATTATTTGGAGAAACCTTTACATACACATTTTGAAAATTATTCCATTTTAAAGTTTTCATGTTGATGAAAACCATTGGCGGAACTTTATTTTGAAGTCCGGTAATGTGAAAATCCTTTACAACGCCCACAACCTTAAATTTCATAATGCCTTTTTCGCCGCCCCAGCCCGAAGTTATGACCGTATTAATTGGATTTTTAAGGCCTAAAGTTTTAGCCAGCGTTTCATTTATAAGCCAGTTATCGATAGTGTCCGAAGCAAATTTTGGAGACAAATCGCGGCCTTCAACAATTTTAATTTTCATCATTTTCAAAAAGTCAAAATCCATTTCGACATTTCTCGGCTGAACAAAAACACCATTGTGTGTAAAACCAGAGCTGGAATTTGTACTGTTTCCAAAAGTTCCTGCAAAAGTAGAAACTTCCTCAACTCCCGGAATTTTAAGAATTTCTTGTTTGGTAAGCTGGTATTTATCGCCTTTTTTAGCATAATCCTGATAATTAAACGGAATTCTGATAACCTGATTTCCGCTAAAACCAAGATCTTTATTCATCATATAATCAACCTGAGAATTTACAATTAGAGCTCCAATGATAAAGAAAGCCGCAATTCCGAATTGAAAAATAAGCATCGAATTTCGAATCCAGATACCGCTTTTACTTCTGGAGAAATTCCCTTTTAATACTTTTAAAGTTTCAAAGTTTGAGATATAAATGGCAGGGAATATACCAGCAAGAATGATTACTAATCCAAAAATCAAAATGAGCTGCAGGTAAAATTCACCGCCATTCATAGTCAGGGTTTTTCTTAAAAATGTATTGTAATACGGTAAAGAAAGCTCTACAATTGCCAGGGCAAACAAGATTGAAAGCGTTACAATTATGGCAGTTTCAAATATAAACTGTCCTATAATTTGGTTTTTTGAAGCACCTACAATTTTTCGAACACCTACTTCTTTAGCACGTTTTATAGCAGAAGCCGTTGCCAGGTTAATATAATTTACCAATGATAAAACCAAAATTAAGATCGATAAACCCACCATGATATAAATAAGCTGTAAATTTCCTTTTCCTTCCGGAGCATTAGACCCCGTAGTTTTTGTACCGTGCAGACGTGAAGTTTTAAGCTGGTCAAGAACAATTTTAATTTCACCGTTTTCTTTAATATACTGTTCAACAGTCTGACCGCTTTCTTTAGCATCTTTTAAAGTTCTGTTTACATAATTTACGTTATGCATTTTCTTTAAAACGACATTAATATCAGCATCTTTTTTAATTTTAATTTTTAAGCCATAACTGAAATTTCCCCAATTATTAATATCATCTTCGCGAATAATACCGCCAAAAACGTAGTTAGGTTCAACAGAAGAAGGTCTCATAATGCGATAAACAGATTTTACAATGTATGGCTTATCGTTGTATATAATCGATTTTCCTATTGGGTCTTCATCATTAAAAAGCAGTTTAGCTTGTTCTTCGGCAATTGCTACACTGTTTTTTTCTTTTAAAATATCTTTTTTTGCTCCTTTAATAATTGGAAAAGGAAAGAAATCAAAAAAGTTATTATCAGATATCGTGATCTTTTTATCGATCAGTTTTTTATTCTGATATTTTACAACAGCCTCATTATACCAATCGTTCATAAAGCAAATCTGTTCAATTTCAGTAATTGCAGCTTTGCAGGTATTTCCAAACGGAATCGAACTTGTTGCCCAGGTATCACCAGTTCCTCCAATTACATTTAAAACCTGATATACATTTTCTTTCTCAGGATTCCATTGATCATAAGCATGCTCATTATTCCAGTATAAGATGGCAAATATGACGCTGGCAACTCCAATGCTTAATCCTAAAACATTCAAAAGCGAAAACAATTTGCTCTGCCTTAAATGGTAAATAAATATTTTAAACCAGTTAAAAATCATGGTATAAGTTTTTAATTATGTTAGTTATTTTTTGGTCTAAAGGCCGGTTTTGCCTTTTAAAAAAGAAGAGTAAAAAATTTGCAAACAAATTCTGCCAGAACTAAGATTGCGGTAACAACAAAGTTTATCATTTTGTAATTATTTAGCGTCCATAAAAACATCCACATTTCTCTGATTTAGTTTTTCAGAGAATATAACTCCGTCTTTCATATGAATTGTTCTTTGTGAAAAAGAAGCATCATAATCAGAGTGGGTAACCATCAAAATTGTAGCGCCTTTGGCATGTAAATCAGTCAAAAGTTCCATAACCTCATTACCATTTTTACTATCCAGATTTCCTGTTGGCTCATCGGCCAGAATAATTTTAGGATCGTTAACCAAAGCTCTCGCCACGGCAACTCTTTGCTGCTGACCTCCTGAAAGCTGCTGCGGAAAATGTTTCAATCGGTGTGAAATATTTAATTTATCAGCAATAGCTTCGATTTTTTGTTTTCGGTCAGATGCTTTTACGTTATTGTAAAGCAAAGGCAGTTCGATATTATCATAAACAGAAAGCTCGTCGATTAAGTTGAAATTCTGAAATATGAAACCAATATTTTCTTTACGAACAGCCGCTCTGCCTTTTTCTTTTAAACCAATCATTTCCTGATCTAACAATTTATAACTACCGTCATTTGCGCTGTCCAAAAGACCAATTATATTCAACAAAGTTGATTTTCCACAGCCAGAAGGTCCCATAATAGTGAGGAAATCACCTTTTTTAATTTCAAGATTAATACCGCTTAACGCAGCAGTTTCAACTTCTTCGGTTCTAAATACTTTGGTTAAATTTTGTATCGTAATCATAATTTTAAAGATTAGTTATTAATTCGTTTTTTGATTGATGATTGAATGATTATTAATTATAAATGGTTAATTATAAATTGTAAACTGTAACTGAATACTGCGACTGAAAACTGAACACTAATTACTGCGACTGAATCGAAAGCTCTTCAATATCCTTATAATCTGAATAAGATGAAATTATTACAGATTCGCCTTCTTTCAAACCTTCAAGAACTTCATAATACGAAGGATTTTCTCTTCCTAATTTTATGTTTCTTCTTTCGGCTTTATTTCCTTTTACTACAAAAATCCATTTTCCGGCAGTTTCCTGATTAAAGCTTCCTTTTTGTACTACCAGAATTTTATTTCTTTCAGATAAAACGAGTTTCACACCAAAACTTAAGCCATCTTGTAAAGTGATTTGTTCTTTAGAAGTAAAAGCCAATTCAACAATAAAATGTCCGTTTTTAACTTCAGGAATAACTTTAGTAACCACAACTTCAAGATTTTTTCCTTTAAATTCTACCTGACCTTTTAAGCCTTCATGAATTTTCTCCAAGTAAAACTCATCAACATCGGCAGATAATTTATATCCTTTTTTAGAATCAATTTTTCCAATGCTTTCTCCAGCCTGAAATGTTTTTCCTAAAACCGGTTCAAAAGAAGTTAACCTTCCAGATTCCGGAGCGGTAATTAAAAAGTTCTTTTTGTTATTTCTCAAAATATCCAGACTCTTCTCCATAGTTTGAATCGAGCGGTTAATTTGCGAAATCTGAACCTGATTGGATTGTTTCTCTTTTTGAATACTCTGCTGAATCGTTTTTTTGCGTTCTTCCTGAAAACGAAGACTTTCCTTAAAAGTATTCCAGTCATTTTTTGAAATTACATCTTTAGCAAAAAGTTTAGCATTCAAATCATACAATCTTTTCGCGTCATTATAATCATGTTCGATTAAAACCAAATCTTTAGTCAAATTCAATTCCTGATTTCTAATGTTTAATTTTCCTGTATTCAGGTTGTTGATCTGCTCAATAATGGCAGTTTCCTGAGTTAGATAATTCAGTTCCGTATTAGGATTGTACAAGCGAGCCAGTGATTGACCTTTTGTAACCATAGCTCCGTTTTCTACAAAAATCTCTTTTACAGATCCTCCTTCTGTAACATTTACAAGCATCAGGTTAAGCGGTTCAACTTTTGCCTGAAAAACCACAAAATCTTCAAAAAAAGCCTTTTCAACTTTTTGAACAGAAATCTCTTCAGCTTTTACATTTAAACTTGTTTTCGAATTGAACGAAAAAAAGAGGATTACTGCCAAAACTAAAAAAACTCCAATTACTATTGTGAGATATCTAAATTTTCTATTTTTACGAGGAATTACCTTGTCCATTTTTTAAATAATTTACTGATAATCAATAGGTAAATACTGTGCCATAAAATTTATTTTTTGTAAAGCATTGATTTTAAAGAGACTTTAAAAACAACTCAAAAAAAGAGTGTTCGATAATGAACAGTTGACCGTTCAAAATCGCACAAAAAAATACAGCATGAGAAAAAAGCAAGCCCAAATATTAATTGTAGACGATCAGGAAGAAATTCTTTTTTCGGCAAAAATGATTCTCAAAAAGCATTTTGAAACGATTTTTACGACGAATAGTCCAAAAAAGATCATTTCAATTTTGAATGAAAACGAAATAAATGTCGTTTTGCTGGACATGAATTACCGAATTGGTTTTGAAGACGGACGCGAAGGAATTCATTGGCTGAAAGAAATAAAAATACTTTCGCCAAACACAATTGTGATTTTAATGACCGCTTTCGGGAAAATTGATACAGCGGTTGAAGGAATAAAAATGGGCGCTTTTGATTATGTTTTAAAACCCTGGCACAACGAAAAATTACTGGAAACAATTGATAAGGCTGTCGCCGAAAGCCGAAAAAACAGTAAAAAACCAGTTATTGAAAAAACAGAGAAACGTTATTTTGTAGGCACATCTCCCAAAATAAAACAAGCTTACGCAATTGCCGAAAAAGTAGCCAGAACCGATGCAAACGTTTTGATTTTAGGTGAAAACGGAACCGGAAAATATGTTTTTGCGGAGTTTATTCAACAAAACTCTGCGCGAAAAAACGAACCTTTTATTCATGTCGATTTAGGATCTTTAAGCGATAATTTATTCGAAAGTGAACTTTTTGGATACGCAAAAGGTGCTTTTACAGATGCCAAAACCGATACGCCGGGAAGATTTGAAATGGCGCAGAACGGAACTATTTTTTTGGATGAAATAGGAAATATTCCGCTTCATTTACAATCAAAATTATTACACGTTTTACAGACCAAAACCGTTACACGTTTGGGCGAAAGTAAAGCAAGGCCTTTGAATGTCAGAATAATTTCGGCAACTAATAATGATATCAAAGCTGAGGTAAAAAGCAAAACTTTTCGGGAAGATTTGCTTTACAGAATCAATACAATGGAAATAAATCTGCCTTCATTACGCGAAAGAAAAGATGATATTGTTCCGATGGCCAATTTTATTCTTGAAAATATTGCCGAAAAATACAATCAGGAAAACTGGCATTTCGAAGAAAACGCTGCGCCGTATTTAGAAAGATATCCGTGGAAAGGAAATGTGCGCGAAATGGAAAACAAGATTGAACGTGCCGTTATTTTAGCTGAAAACAATACTATTTCGGTAACTGATTTAGATATTCTGGATTTTGAAGATATTCAGGAAAATGATGATAATCCATTATCTGAAATGGAAAAAACAGCCATCGAAAAAGCACTTTTTAAACATCACGGAAACATATCAAAAACCGCCGAAGAATTGGGTTTGTCGAGAGCTGCTTTATACAGAAGAATTGAAAAATACGATTTGAAGAATTAGAGAAAGAAACAAGAGCTAAGAAGCAAGATTTTTTTTGCCACAGATTACACAGATTAAAAGGATTTTTTTATCTGCTTAATCTGCGTGAAAAATTAATTTTAAAGACAAAAATTAAAATCATTTTAATCTGTGTAATCTGTGGCTAAAATTAAAACTAAATGAAAAACTGGAAATTTTATAATGCTTTGTTTGTTAGAGTTTTGTTTGTAATGATACTCTTTTTCTGCTGTGTTTTTCTTATTTACAGAACGTTTTATTACAATGCCCTTTTAGTTGGATTTTTTGTTTTTTTGTTTCTGGCCGAAATGTATTTTTATGTCAAAAACCAGCTTCAGTTTTACGACAGAACTTTGCTTTCGATTCTTCAAAATGATTTTTCTACCAATTTTCCCGAAGAGAATAAAAAAGACAATTTCAAAAGCCTGTATCTTTTATATGAAAATTTAAAAGTTCGGCAGCAGGAACAAACATCAAAAGAAATGATCTATCGTTCGCTTTTAAACAATATTGATACAGCGGCCTTAATTCTGGAAAAAGAAAACGAAGACTGGAATATTTTTTTAATGAACGACTGCTTTTCAGATTTATTTAAAGTTCCGAAAGTAAGTCATTGGAAATATCTTAAAAATTACCTGCCGTCGCTTTGCAGTGAAATTGAAAAAACAGAATTCAGCGAATTAAAATCGGCAATTTCGATAAAAATAGAAGAACAGGATTTGCAGACTTTTATGCTGCAAACATCGCATACCCAGAGTTATAACAAAGAATATTTTATTATTTTATTAGATAGTATTCAGCGTGTTATTGAGAAAAAAGAAAAAGAAGCGTGGATTAATTTAATGAAGATTATTTCGCATGAATTAATGAATTCTCTAACGCCAATTCGTGCGCTTTCGCAGAATTTACTGCACATTGTTGATCAGGAAAATTTAGTAGAAGATGATTTTGATGATATTAAAAGCAGTATTTCGACCATAATAAATAGAAGCGATCATTTGCAGGTTTTTGTAGAAAACTATCGTAAACTGGCCATGCTGCCAACGCCAACCAAACAAATGACGCCAATTAACGCTTTATTCGAAGACTGCCTCCGAATTATGAGCCCGATTTTGAAAGCAGAAAATATCGAATTGATAAATGATATTCACAGTTCGCGTTCGATTATGATTGACAAAAATCAAATGGAACAGGTGATTATCAATTTGATAACCAACAGTGTGTATGCCTTAAAAGAAAAAAGCGAAAAGAAAATGTATGTTTCAAGTTATACAGAAAACAATCGTTTTTTTATCACAATCGCTGATAACGGAAAAGGAATCGCTCCTGAAATTCAGGACAAAGTATTTCTTCCTTTTTTCACTACCAGAAAAGACGGCGCCGGAATTGGTTTAACGCTTTCTAAAAACATCATCGAAGCACACGGCGGCTATTTAAGTTACCAAACTGATGAAGATAAAACGAGTTTTGTGATTTGTTTGATTTAGATTTACGTCCATCAGTGCACGTGTTTTGTCATTCCGAGGAACGAGGAATCTGCGCAAGTAGCTCGACAAAGATTGTATTCTCGTTGAGGAGTTCCTTGCGCAGATTCCTCGTTCCTCGGAATGACAAGATAATGGTTATTTTGCTGTATAAAAAAAATTAAAATTGAACTTCAGGCTTCCAAAAGTGTTTTTCAAAATCGACGATTTGATTGTTTACCACTTTAATACCTTCATTTTCCAGAAGCTGCTGCATTAAATTTGTTCCGTCAAAATGATGTTTTCCTGTCAAAAGTCCTTTTTGGTTTACGACTCTGTGCGCCGGAACATCGTCCATATTATGACAGGCATTCATTGCCCAGCCCACCATTCGTGCAGAACGAGCAGTTCCTAAAGCCTTTGCAATGGCACCATAAGAAGTGACTCTCCCAAACGGAATTTGTCTGGCAATTACATAAACTCTTTCGAAAAAATTTTCTTCAGCCATAAATTATTTTTTTGCCACAGATTATACGGATTAAAATGATTTTTTTGCTTTGTCTTAAAATTTAAGTTTCCCGCAGATTTTGCAGATTTAAACAGATTATTTTTAAAACCCTTTTAGATCTGCTAAATAAATCCGTGAAAAATATCTAACCACAAAGTAAAAATCATTTTAATCCGTATAATCTGTGGCCTATAATTTTACCCGAAATAATAATTCAAAATATTAAAAAGCGTCACAATAGCAACTAAACCTGTAATACTTCCAATAATAGTATTCATGTTTCGCATTAAGTAATCCGTTTTCTTTTCAATCTTTCCGAAGAAAGCAATATAGCTGTATAAGACAACAAATGATCCCAGAACCGAACCTAAAACAAACGCGAAAATAATAGTGTTTTCAAATACAAAAAGATTGTACGAAGCCAGAGTGACACTCACTACAACATAATACGGAATTGGAAAAAAGTTTAATACCGAAAGCAGCATTCCAAGAAAGAAACGACTTTTTTTACTGCTCTTTTTAATTTTCGATTTCTTTTTGGTTTTTGGTTCTTTGGCAATAAACAAAAAATAAATGGTTAGAATCGAAAAAATAACAAACCCAACTTCGCGTAAAAGCGTTACAACATCCGGCCGATTATCTATGACACGTGCAAATAAAACTGCAACATACACCTGAAAAAAGATGACCAAAACCGCTCCAATAACAAACCATAAAGCGTTCTTTTTTCCTTCTTTCAAATTTATTTTGGCTGCTGTCATGTTGATTAATCCCGGAGGAATAATCCCAATTGCGGCGGCAATAAAACCTGAAAGAATAGGAGTAAGGTATACCATTCAGTAAGTTAATCGGTTAAAAGAATCGTTTCAAAATTAAATTAGTCTTTAATTTTGAAACGAATATACGTAATTGCCTTGTTAATTTCTAAATATTGTTTTTCATAAAATGTCTGAATCGAAGTTACAACTTCCGGACTTCCTTCATTTTTGTAAACATTATGATTGGCGTATAATACCTCGTGTCCTTCTCCATGAAGAAGCCCAAGCGTATAACCGTGCATAAATTCGCTGTCGGTTTTAAGGTTTACGACACCGTCTTTTTTAAGGATTTTTTTGTACAATTTCAGGAACTCAGAATTGGTCATTCTGTGTTTTGTTCTTTTATATTTAATCTGCGGATCTGGGAAAGTAATCCAGATTTCATCTACTTCGCCTTCGGCAAAAATATGATTTATAAGTTCGATTTGAGTACGTACAAAAGCAACATTATGAAGTCCGTTTTCTACAGCAGTTTTAGCACCGCGCCAGAAACGTGCGCCTTTAATATCAATACCGATAAAATTTTTGTTGGGATATTTTTCTGCTAATCCAACTGAGTATTCACCTTTCCCGCATCCTAATTCTAAAACCAGAGGATTATCATTTTTAAAGAAATCCGAATTCCATTTTCCTCTCAAAGGCATTAAATCGCCTACAACTTCTTCTCTTGTTGGTTGAAAAACGTTTTGAAATGTTTCGTTTTCTCTGAATCTTTTTAGTTTATTTTTACTTCCCACTTTTACAAAAATTTTCCGCAAAATTAAGGAATATAAACGAATCAACGGGGTGTAAACAGGGTTTTAATTTTTAGCCACTCCCGATAGCTATCGGGATCACAAATTAAAAAGATTTTTTTACATAAATAATCTGTATAGTCCCTACGGGACAACTTCAAAGTGAGCGATATTGATTTTACCGATATTTAATCTCTACGAGATATGCTCCGTTAGGAGTTAAAGATCGGTAGAAAAAAAATGTTGATTTGATGAAAATGTCCCGTAGGGACTATATTTAGAACATTTCCGCCACGAATCCACGAATTCTATTTTTAAAATAATTCGTGGATTCGTGGCGAAAAAAAATATTCTTAACCGTAATGTGGTTCAGTAATTGGTTTTAATTTTGGATCAAGCGTTTCATCGTGCTGAGATAAATCCAATCCGATATGTTCTGATTCTTCAGAAACACGAAGCGGAATAATGAAATTGGTTACTTTAAACAAGAAATAAGCTCCGAAGAAAGTAAATATAGAAACCAGAACCAATGCCATCATGTGGTGTCCAAAAACGTTCCAGCCTCCGTGCAGTAAACTCGCATCTTCGCCATGAGCAAAAATCGCTGTTAAAATCATTCCCATAATTCCTCCAACACCGTGGCAGGCAAAAACGTCAAGCGTATCGTCGAATTTTTTTGAATATTTACAGTTTACAGCAGTATTAGAAACCAGAGCAGTCACAAATCCGAAGAACATACTTTCGGGAACAGAAACATATCCAGCGGCAGGCGTAATAGCTACTAAACCAACAACAGCACCAATGCAGGCACCAAGAGCAGAAACTTTTCTTCCGTTTACTCTGTCAAAGAAAATCCAAGTTAACATTGCGGCTGCAGATGAAGTTGTGGTAGTTGCAAAAGCCATAGCAGCATTTCCATTCGCAGCAAACGCAGATCCAGCGTTGAAACCAAACCATCCGAACCAAAGCATTCCGGTTCCTAATAACACAAACGGAATGTTTGTTGGAATATGCTGACTGTTTTTTCTTTTCCCTAAAACTAAAACCCCAGCCAAAGCTGCAAAACCAGAACTCATGTGAACGACTGTTCCTCCGGCGAAATCTTTAACTCCAAAATAACTTCCTAAAACACCCGTTGGATACCAAACCGCGTGACATAATGGAGCATATATAAAAATGGTAAATAAACTAATGAAAACTAAATAAGAGATAAAACGAACACGTTCTGCAAATGAACCTGTGATAATTGCCGGACAGATAATCGCAAATTTCATTTGGAACAAAGCAAAAAGCATAAACGGAATCGTACTTGCCAATTGTTTATGAGGCAGAACGCCCACATAATCCATAAAAGCAAAAGTTGTTGGATTTCCGAAAAAGCTATAAAAATGATCTCCTGAGCCAAAGCCAACCGGTTCGCCAAACGCCAAACTAAAAGCGACAACAACCCATAAAAGTGTAACAACACCTAAACAGATAAAACTTTGCAACATGGTAGAAATTACGTTTTTACGGCCCACCATTCCGCCATAAAAAAACGATAATCCCGGTGTCATAATTAATACTAAACAACTTGAAGTAAGCATCCAGGCAACATCTGCTGGTACAATGTGATCTGTAGTTCCAAATTCTGATAAAACATAATTATTTTCTGTTACTGTTGGCCAAAATGCACCAATGGTACAAACAACACTTATCATAATGAAGGAGATAATCCAGCGTTTTTCTATTTTCATTTTTCAAATACTTAATTGAGCCCTATTTTTTTTGGGGTCAAAGTTAAAAAAAATTAAATATTATGATTTTAAGGGCTGTTAAAATAGCGGGTGCATTTTTATTTTAAATAAATTTATAAAATACACCCTGTTTTTTTGATACTATTTTATTTTGATACCCTAAATTACGCCGAATTTTGTCAATTACATTATAATTAATTTAATATTTTAACTAGTAAGGTGTTTAAAAAGTTATGTATATAAGAATAAAGCTGAAAAATGTTTATTTTTTTTGAAGCTTAGCAATCAAAGCGTCTTCAATTGGGGCTTTTAGCTTTGTTACTGCATCAACCTCATCATTCGGAATTGTCATCGATAAAACGTAATGTTGAATTTTCCATTCTTTACCAACTTTTACCAAAACCCCAGATCCGCGGCAAATTTTCATTTGTGTATCCAGCAATTCATCAAACCAAGCTGTTTTTCCAGATTTGTCAAAAAAGATATGACGTTCTAAGGCTTTAAAATTCCAGGTTGTTCCTTTGTCGAAAAATGGTTTTGCCCAAACTGAAAATTCTTTTTTAGTCCAGTTTTCGGTTGCGTCAGTTCCAATATAAATAGCATCATCTGCCAAAACATTAAAATAAGCATCAAATTTTACTTCGGCAGCGGCTTTGTGCCACGCGTCAAGAGTTTGAGTAATTTTTTCTTTGTCGGTTTGAGCATTTGCAAAAGAAGCGACGAATAATAATAGTAAAAGTGTTTTTTTCATGAGAGATTGTATTTGAGTTTTAAAGATAAGGATTTTTTGATGGCACACGGATTTTACAGATTTAACCAATTTTTCTCGTTTTATGTCATTTCGACGAAGGAGAAATCTGCGCTAGAAACTCGACAAAGATTGGATTATAGGAATGGAGTTACTTGTGCAGATTTCTCCTTCGTCGAAATGACAAGCAACACTTAATTTACAATAAAAGATTTACGAATTTAAGAGATTAAAAGATTAAAGCAACTTATAATTATCTTAAATAACTTATATGGTTTAATTTCAAAAAACGAGTATATTTGAGAGCTTTTAAACATCCCAAATTATGAATCCAAAAATCCTAATAAGTTCACTCGTTATAACCTCATTATTTTTTGTTTCCTGCAAAAAAGAATTAGAACCTCAAGAAACCACAGCAACATCTGAATTGGTAAGACTTGGATTGGCTAAAGATACTGCGAAAACCAATTCAGCAGTACAGCAAGCTCCTGTTCAAGCTTCAAACCCCAATACAGTTTTAAGTGCAAATAAAGGATTAAATCCGGCTCACGGACAACCGGGGCACCGTTGTGATATTGCCGTAGGAGCACCTTTGAATTCTGCACCAACGCAACAAGTACAACAAGTGCAGCAAGTTCAGGCACAACCGGGACAAACAGTACAAGTAAATCCGAATCAGAAAAATATGGTTACGACTACAGTTGCTGCGCCGGTAAAAGTTGGAAAAGGAATGAATCCGTCGCACGGACAGCCGGGACACAGATGTGATATTCCGGTTGGAGCACCTTTAAATTCTCCGGTTGCCAAAACTACGACAACAGCCTCAACACCACAAAGCGGAACAATGACACAAAATGTTACCGTTCCTGCGCCTTCATCAAATCCGGTTCCTGCTTTATTAAGTACAGATGCCAACAAAACAGTTGCAGAAGGAATGAATCCGCCACACGGACAACCGGGACACCGCTGTGACATTGCAGTTGGAGCACCTCTGCCAAAATCATAAAGAGGTGCAAAGTGACAAAGTAACAAAGGTGCAAAGTAAAACAAGCGTAAAGAAAACTTTGAACCTTTGTCACTTTGCATCCCTGTACCTTTTCAAATAGATAAAAAAAAGGCGTTTCGATCCGAAACGCCTTTTTTTTATCTATTTTGAAATTTAGTGTGCTTTCAATTTTTCGAAAGTTGTAGTAAGTGTTTTTTTAGCTTTACTCAAAGCACCGTTAAAAGCTTTTTCAAGAGTTTCAGCGTGTTCTGTTACAGTGATTGGCTGTAATTTTGCGGTACGAACTTCAAGAACACATTTTTTATCGTTCAGGCTGAATTTTTCTCCATTTTCATCTCCAAAATGTACTTCAATGCGTGTGATTTTATCTTCAAAACGCGCTAAGCCTTTTTCTAATTCTTCAGAGAAATAATTTTCTAATCTTTGGTGTCCTTCGATGTTTTTATCGGTATTGATTTGAATTTTCATAATGGATTCTATTTAATGATTGTTTCTCAAATCTATTTCTTTTAGAAGGAAAAGCCAAGTGAGTTAAGGAAACATTATGAAATTTTTGAAGATTTATAAGATTAATTACTTGTTGAAAATTGTATCTAAATGATGCTCTAAAAACTCTTTTCTTGGTAAATATTTTTGAGCTTTAAGTATTTCTTGATTCTCAATTTTTGTAAAATATTTGTGAAAGTATTCAGTGTTTCTTTTAATCTTTAGACTATCAGAAAATATTATTTTATGTTCGAGATTTATTCCGATTAATCCTTTATCGAAAGCTCTGTCATAAAGTGCAGAAAAACAAATTCCATTTTCAGGATTTAACCTATGTTCTTCGTTTTTGGACCAAGGAATTATATGACTGGCTAATAAAAGTTCAGGAATATCAATACCAGAAATTGCACATCGATTATTGTAATTGGATAAAATCATTTGTCGAAAAACGGATTGATTGACTCTCGTTTTTACTGTCCGAAAAACATCTTCGCCTTTTAAGTTTTTTATATCAAAAAGAATATCTTCATATTTATCTTCAATTGAAATGTTTTGTTTTTGAGCGAGAATTTGTTCACTCAAGAATATCAATTCTTCTTGGTTATGGAAAAATTCATCCCAAATAGGTTGAACTTGATTCATGCCATTTTTTAAGCCACTAATACCTCTATTAATATGAAATGGATCAATGCTGGCAAAATTCCCTAATCTCATTACTATAGATGAAGGAGTTCTATCGATAAGACTAGCTAATTCAATTATTTTTGGATTACGTGAATGTGTTTTTCCAAAAGTGATTTTCAGATATAAATTAAAAGCAAGAATTAATTCGTCTCTTGTCCAAAGTCTTATAGTTGCCATTTGTGTGGTTTTTTCTTCTTCAAATATAACTATAAAGAAATATCGTCGCCAATCTTTGTCGAACTTGTTGTGAGATTCCTTCGTTTCTCGGAATGATAAAACTGTGTTGAAAATTTAAAGACTACTTATCTTTCTTCCCCCACTTAATCTTCATTTTCCCATCATCATCAACAGCAAGTAAATGAAGCACAATCCCACGTTCACGAACCGCGTCGCGTTCGGCTTTGCTGGCTAATTTGGCGTCGTTTTTAGAATTTCTTAGTGGAATTGTGAGAGCGAGATTAGTGCCTCGGCCGAAAGAATAAATTCCGTCAACATCGATGTTTAGGACGCTTGAACTTATGGTTAAATTATTTACGTCAATTTGTTCTCCGCGCATGTTGAGGTTTCCGGATAAATCGCTAAAAGTTATATTCTTGACATCGCGAAACGGAAAAGCAAATTTGCCCACTTTTACAATAGGTTCAAAGTTGAGCAATGCACCTTGATTGACGGTGAAATTTAATTTTCCGTGCATGGAATTGGTGATTAATTCGCCTCGGCTGTTTATGAATCCGCTTACGTTTGCTGTGCTGGTTAATCTTCCTTTTATGTTATTTGGATTAAAAGATTTGATTCCGAAGTTGTTGAACGATCTTAAAAAACTCGCAATATCAACTCGGTTTACCTGTGCGTTTGAACTAAAAGCATAATTTTTTCCGCTTGGTAAAACTTCGCTGTTAAAAGTAATGCTTCCGCCGGAAGTTTGGAGCGAACCATTTTTTATAACCAACTTAGAATCCAACATTGAGATTGTTGCTTTTGTATTTGTCGCTGTCAGCTTATTGTAATTGATTTTGTCTGCTTTAATATCAATAACTACAACACATTTATCGATTACAGTTCGCAGATGATTTGAAATCGTTGTTCTTTTATTGTTTTTAAGTGCGGTTTTCTTTTTTTGAGAAGAAGCCAAAACGCCCAGAAATTGTTTAAGATCAATATTTGGACAGTAAATTTTCCAGTTTACAACCATTTTTTCTGGCGCATCGTAATACAAATTCAGGAAATTATCGATTTTTCCTTCTATAAAAATCGTATTCTTTTTGTGTTTGTAAGCGATTTGTTTGATAAGTAAAGCTTTCTCAGTAAAATTGAGATGAATGTTGGTTTTTACCGCGTGAACATTTTTCGGAATATAATGAAACGAAGCATTGTCGACATCAATATTTCCTATAAATCTTGGTTTGTTGATGTACAAATCGACAATATCAAACTGAAATTTTAAGTTGGCTTTCGCGTGGCCTTCTTCAAAATGAATCCACTTTTCGTTGCTTACTTCGTTTAATCTTTCGATATCAAAATCAGAACTTACGTTTCCGGTTGCGATGGGTTTTTCGAGATTGCTGATTACAACTTGCGGAATCAAAAGCGGGATATTTTCATATTCTCCCGAAAATCGGGTTAAAATTACAGCCGAATTCGGATCGTTAAATCCGTCTTTTGGTTTAAAATTATTCGTAAAAATTCCTCTGAAATTACATTTGTCAATTTGCCCGTCGGGAATCGTGAGTTCGTTGTTTTTGGCTACAGCCTGAACCACAATTTTAGGATCATCGTGAACATTCAAATCTCCTTTTAGATCGCAGTTTACATCGATTGGTTTTTTCAAATCAAACCGATTCAGTTTTGAACTAATATTTCCGGATAATAAACGAGAAGCATTACTCCATAAAATACGCGTATTAATATTAATTCCGAAAAGAGAATTGGTTTTGCTAACATTGAAATAAGCCACAATATCAAATGAATCAGAACCAATTTTTAGGTTTTTGGTCGAAACATCAATTTTTTGTTTGTCGGCGTGATACGTAACAGACAAAGTTCCTTTGAGTTCTTTTTCTTTGGCAAAACTTCCGTGAACGGTATTAAAAGCTATACTCTTTATTTGAGTATTGATAAACAAATCGGTATTCCAGTCGTCTCCGTCATAATCCACTTTTGATTTTAAGCTGTGAACATCAAAATCAAATAATTTATTTCCCAATTGATTATCTATAATAATATGAACATCGCTGAGGTCGATTTCGTCAATTGTAGTTTCGGGTTTTGATTTATTTTCTGGAGATTTTTTCTTTTTTGCTTTAAAAATATCCAAGTTTGTGTAACCATTTTTAGTTTTATAAACATAAATATCAGCGTCGTTAATCAGGATTTTATGAATGTTGACTTCTTTTTGTAATAAACTCCAAACGTTTAAACGTGCTTCGATTTCCTGTGCTTTCAGTAAAGTATGATGATGCGTATTCCATTTATTGTCTTTGAGTTCGACATCTTTTAAAGCCAAAGTAAAATTGGGAAAACCGGTTAAAAACTTATACTGAAAATCGCCTATATGAAATTTTCCGTTTATGTTCTCATTAATCTTTGTATTGATTTTGGCAATAATTTCAGTTTTATTCTGATTAAAATAAATCGATAATCCTCCACAGGCCAATAAAAGCAATCCAAATAGTATCAAAATAAAAATACCAAAACGTCTGGCATATTTTTTAAAATGAACCGACTGGAAAAATGTTTTTATTTGAAGTAAAGTTTCCTTCATGTTGTGGATTTTCACGATGATTAAAGGTAAGAATAAAAAACGGTTTTCTTTTACAGCATGATTAGAGCTTGTAAATAAAGCACATGGAAATAGTATAATAATTGACGATGCATTTATAATCAAAACTAATTTGGGAATGGTGTATGATTTGTTTTTAATTTCTAACTTTGTACCTCAGTTCTGAAAGTATTTAAAAAGTCTCCCCGAGATATGAGCTGAGAATAACTTTAAAGAAAAATAATTATGGCATTAGCAATAACAGATGCTACTTTTGACGAAGTAGTTTTAAAATCAGATAAACCAGTAATGGTAGATTTTTGGGCAGCATGGTGCGGTCCTTGTAGAATGGTTGGTCCAATCATTGACCAATTAAGTGAAGAATATGCAGGTAAAGTTGTGGTTGGTAAAGTAGATGTAGATGCTAACCAGGAATTTGCTGCTAAATATGGTGTGCGTAACATACCAACCGTTTTGGTGTTTCAAAATGGTGAAGTAGTAGGAAAACAAGTAGGAGTTGCTCCGAAACAAGCCTACGCTGACAGCTTAGACGCTTTGTTGTAATCGTAAGATTATGATTTATATAAAAAAGGCCTGATTTTTTCAGGTCTTTTTTATTGGAAATTAATGACTTTCAAAATGTTAGATTGCTTGTCATAGATTTGCAAATAATTTGTATGTTTATCCAAATTAACCTAAACATTAAACTATGAAAATTATTTTAAAATCGCTTGCTATTTGTTCGTTGTTTTTTATAGCATTGTCATGTACTGAAAATGAGGATTCTCAACAAGCCCCAACTTCTAAAACAACTACTGTAAAAAAATTAGAAGAAACTAAAACCCTAAATGCTTCTGCAGAAGAAGATGACGAAGCGCATCCTAAACGTAAGACTCCTTAATAGGGATGAGAGATCTCATAAAGGTAGTTAAAAACAGAATTCCTTTTATTAATTTGATAACTAGTAAATCATGAAAAACATTTTAAAATCAATTGCTGTATGTTCGCTATTTTCTTTAGCATTATCATGTACTGAAAATGAGGATTCTAAACAATCAGAATCTAAAATGCCTAATGTCAAACAAGTAGAAGAAGCTCAAACGTTAAATACTTCTAATGATAAAGTAGAAGATGATGATATGATTCATCCGAAACGTAAATAACTTCTTGATTAAAAATTTAACAACTAAAAAACTATGAAATCATTATAAAATCTATTGCTTTTTCAGCATTATTTTTCTTAGCATTATCGTGTACAGAAAATGAAGATTCTCAACCTTCATCATCTGCCAAAAAAACAACTATTGAAAAATCAGAAGAAATAAAAAATATAAACGCTGATATTGATCCGGATTTATTGGAACCAAGGGTAAAGCGTGGGGTGTCATAAAAATTTTATTTAAGCAGGATTATGGCTCACATTATTCCTGCTTAAATTACATTTGCTTTTTTGGTTGCTGCTGAGTAATACAATGAAGACCACCTCCATCCCAATTTTGAGAAATAACATCTATAAAAATGATTTTTCTTCCTGGAAACTGCTTCTTAAAAATTCCTTCAACCGTTCTTTCTTTTTCTTTGGAAGATCCCATTTTTACATAAGTTGGTAAAAGAACCAATTTGTTGGTAACTAAATAATTTAGATAACTGGCAGTAGCTGTTTTTAATAGAATATCGCCTGCTTTGGGTTTCTCAAAAGAGAAAAAGTCATTTACATCAAATTTTTCTGAGTCTACCTTTTTTTTATCAATAGAACTAATTTTATTTTTAACAATTATTTCTTTTGTAATAATATCAGGTTGTGGAATTTTAATAATATTAAATGGTTTTCCATCTTGGTCTCTTGCATTCTTTAGAATGTTATAATTCTCATGCATTCTAACATAATTTATTTTAGTTATAGTATTTTTATCTTTTTCTTTTTCAGAAATCCACGATAATAGAATTGTGTTTGGGTTGGTAAAACGAACAAATTCATCAGTATGCCCACCAGTACCCTGTCCAGTATATTTTTTTGCTATAATTCTTAAATCAAAAGGATCTTCGGCTAATCCTTTTTTTAACCAAATAATATTTGAAACCCCTAATGTTTTTTTAAATTCCGCTTCGATTTCGTTTTTTTTAAAATTAGGATTTCTAGGAAGAACGGTTGCTTCGCATACAATTAATGTACCTTTCCCATTTACTTCAATAGCTCCGCCTTCGTGAACGATTTTAGATTTTATAATTTGCGCATTTTCCAGAATTGCCATCTGACTATCAACAGAAGATGTTTTAAGGAGTCTTTTTTTATTCTTTAAATTATACTTGTTTATACTGTCAATATTGTTTTGATATCTTAATTTCAAGCTAAGCGGTAGACCCATACCATCCCATTCAAAATCAGCTGCGCCTAATTCTCCATTTTTATTTACCAAGAAAGTTGCTCCATGATCTCGAATCCAATACCTTTCTCCCGGGATTACATAAGATTTATACAATCTTGTATCAACACCTTTTGATTGTAAATATTTCATTGCCTTTTTTTTCGTTCGATCGCTATTAAAAGCAATTTTTACAGGGACATTAGGAGCTAAAGTTTTTATTATTAATGGTGTAGAAGGATAATATCCAAATTCTATAGCATTGCTCCATCCTAACCAAACAGCATCATGTTCTTCCCATTCAGCCGGCATATAAAAAGTATTATCTAATTTACTTTTGTTATCTGATTTGCAGGCAAAAATTACTAATAAGAGAATAATGCTGTATTTTTTCATATTTAATTATCAATGTTTATAGAGATATAATAGTAAAAGTTGTTCCCAAATCTGGTTTTGAACAAACTTCTATTTTACAATTAATAGCGTTTCCCAAATCCCGAATTAAATGCAGTCCTAACCCCGATTTGATTCCGATAACTTCAGAATCGTCGTAAAGCGCTTTGAATTTCTCCTGATTTCCCCCGGAGCCGTTATCAGTTATGGAAAGAAAGGTTTGATTGTTTTCCTGCCACGCTTTCCAGATTATTTTTGGATTTTCTATTTTTTCGAGTGCTTTTATAGCATTTCCGGTTAAATTTCGGATGATGGTTTTTAGATAATTTTCATCTGTATTTAAAAGGAGATTTTCTGGATTTTCAAATGAAATTTCGATGTTTTCAATTCCTGAAAAATGTTTTTGCGTATCCTCAAATATAACTTCAACGGAAATTTCTTTAAAATGAGGTTTGAAGTTTTCCATTTGGCCTTTACTCCAAAGCAGAATATCTTCCATAGAAGATAATAAATTCTCTGCTCCCGAAATGATTTTCGTCTGCATTCTGGCTGCAGTTTCTTCATCGATCAATTCAGGATTTTCTTTTTGAAGATGTAAAAAGTGAATCAAATTAGAAATAGGACTTCTTAAATCATGATTCAAAATGCTGAAAAATCTAGCCTTGATTTTATTCGCTTCATCCAGTTCCTGATTTAAAAGCTGTAACTTTTGATTGGTTTTTTTTCTGTTTTGATTTTGCCTAAACAATAATAATCCGATAATCCCAACCAAGGCTAATCCTGAAATTAAATAAATACGCTGTTTTTTAGCTTCTTCAATCTGAATGTTTTTGATTGTGTTTTCAGTAGAAAGATTTTTGATTTTCTGCTGTTTGGTTTTATTCTGATAACGTGCTTCGGCATTGGCAATATTTTGTTTTGCAGATTCGTGCATCACTTCATCATTATATTTGCTATAGATTTCGTTATAATGAAATGCATCTTTCCAAAGTCCTAATGCAGCATAACTTTGAGATAGTTTTTTATTAATGCTTACAAACGATTCTTTATCATAACTTAAAGCATTTGTGGAAGCTTTTTTTAATGTTTCTATGGCATTCTTGTAGTCCCCTTTTTCATATAAAACCCTTCCCATTGTGGTGTTGGCTTCCATAAGTATGTCTTCATCATTTGATTTTTTTCCCAATGCAACGGCTTTTTTAGCATAATCATATGCGGTATTTATTTTGCCTAAATTTACGTAGTAGTCAGACATGCTTCTGTTGGCAAAACTTAGATTAAGAAAGAGAGAATCTTTAACGCTAGGATAAGTGTAAATGAGTTTATAGTACTTTTGAATACTGTCTATTTCCTTTAAAGGACCAAAACTCTGCAAATAATAATTACATAAAAAAGCACTTACGTAAGGAGAGTTTTTTACATAGGGTTTTGCTTCATTTAGGTATTCAATTGCTTTATTATATTGTTTCATTCGTGTATAGGTACTTCCAATTTGAAGATACGATATTCCGATGTTCTCTTCATTTGTTTTGGTCTTTTTAAGCAGTTTTTTATATCCTATTGCTTTTAATTGATAGCCAATGAAAGTCTCATATTTATAATTGTTCATATAATATTCCGCCAGACTGCCGTTCAAAACTGCTTTTGTATAATTACTTTTTGTAGTATCTAAAACTTGTTTTATATATTTTGCTAAAGATTTACCTTTTATAGTATCCTGAACGGAATAATAAATATAGTTGAGTCGCATTAATGCAGAAGTTTCATTTTTCAGATGATGAGCTTTTTGGGCATATTTTAAGGACTCTTCATAATTAAATAATGCTTTTTTATATTGGTTATTACTGAATTCATAAGCAGTTCCTATATAAAGATAAAATCGACTTGTGTAAGCTGGATGGTCTTTAGATAATTCAATACCCTTTTGCGAAGCAATTATAAGTTTTGGATAATCTTCTAACTCTAAAATTTCGTTGGTATATTTAAGCCAGGCTTTAAGTTTTTCGTTTCTTGTTTTAAGTCTTGCCAAATTAGGCTCCTGTTGCGCAAAAACAGAAATGCTAAATAAGAGTAAAAACAAAAAACAGACTTTCTTCATCTAAATCAGGTTTAAGTTTTCTTTGTAACTCCTTCCAACCGGAATGGTTACATTATTATTTAAAATGATTTCCGTCGAGTTCATCTTCTGAATAAACTGTTTCTGAACCGCATAACTTCTGTGAATTCTGATAAACGATTGAAAATGATCTTCTTTCAAAAGATTTCCAATACTCGACAAAACGCAATGTCTTTTTTTATCGGTAATAATTAAAGTATAATCTTTTAAGGCTTCGAGATATAAAATTTCGTGAAGTTTAACTTTAGTCTGGTCGTGGCCTTCTTTTATATAAATAGTATCTCCGCCAATGCTCGCTTCAAAAAGTGAAGCTTTGAGTTTGATTTCCATAAACTCTTCAATTCGGTTTACGGTTTGGGTGAAACGATCTAGTTTTAAAGGTTTTACAATAAAATCTAGCGTTTCAATCTGAAAACTTTCAACGGCATGTTCTGGATGCGCCGTAATAAAAACACAAACCGGAATTTCCAGAGCTTGTTTTCTGAATTCAATACCGTTTAAATCCGGCATGTCAATATCCAGAAATAAAATATCTACTTTTTTTTCTTCGATAAACAGCAGCGCATCTTCAGCAGAATCAAAAACACCTAAAATATCCAGAATCGGGAATTTTTTAGCAAAAGACAATACAGTAAGTCTGTCAATTTCGTCGTCATCAACAATAATACAAGAGTATTTTTTCATCATTCAAACTATATTTTATGTCGTCTGTCTATTTAAAATGTTGTTTGTCTATTGGCTGTTTTTGCCCAGATTTTATTGGCGCACATTTGCCTTGTAATTAATTCATGGGCTGAAAATAACTATCCCTGACAGCTTTAGGATTTCTACAAAAATAATGTTATTGAATTAAATAAGAATCATTTGACCAATTTAAAACTAAAATTATTATGAAATTTTCTAAAACCCTTTTTTCGATTTTTTTACTAGCAATTTTTACAATTTCATGCAGCAGCGATGACGGAAAAGACGGTGTTGACGGAGAACCAGGAACCGCGAATGTTATTTACAGTGCTTGGATAACTGCTCCAGCTGCAGCCGCAGAAACCATCGATGGAACTTCAGGTTTGTCTACAACAATTAATGCGCCTGAACTCTCAGCAGATATTCTGGCTAAAGGAACAGTTTTGGTTTATATGTCTTTTTCAGGAAATGTTTATACTCTTCCATATACATCTACAGCAGGTGGATCAGTAAATACAATTAGTGCAATCTCAAGCTTACAAAAAATTAAGCTGTTTAGATTTAAACATGCTGCGGATGGAACTACAGTAAACCTTTCATCAGCTCTAAATTGGCGCTATGTCTTGATTCCGGGTGGAGTTCAGGCTGCAACATCAAAAGCTGCAAAATTAGATTACTCTAAAATGAGCTACGAAGAAGTTTGTGCACGTTTCAACATTCAGCCGTAATTATTTAAAATAAAATTAATTCAACCAAATAAGAAGAATCAAAAAATAAATATTTATGAAAAATTTTAAAATACTTTTTGCCATTTTATCAGCATCAATTCTAACCGTTTCTTGCAGCAGTAATGATGACGATAAAGACAATTCTCCAAAATTTGAAACAGAAAATCCGCTTGCGGTTTATTATACTCAAACTGGATTTTCTACAGTTACAAATTTTGTAAACTCTGGAGATTACGAATTCGGATTAGCGTTTACGCCAACTGTAAAAGGAAATATTAAAGCCATTACGTTAAAACTGCCTGCGACAAACTCTGCAGTGCGTGTAACGATTTGGGACTATACATCAAAAGCAGTATTGCGTTCAGAAACTGTAAATGTTGCCACAGCAGATGTTCAGGTTACTAAAGAGATCAGTGTATTAGCTCTTGAAAAAGACAAAAAATACATGATTACAATGAATTCTAATGATTGGTATAAAAAGAACAAAGCAGATCTAACCAATGCTGTTTACCCAATTGTTGCCGGAAATATTACATTTAATGAATATAGATGGATCAGCGGAACATCACAAACTTTCCCAACCAATGTTTCTGCAAATTATAATGCAGGAGATTTAAGTTTTGATTTTCAACAAACTGAATAATTTTATTTTTGGATAGTTTAATTAGTGAGTTTGTTTTAAAAGGTTTGGCAGTCGTCAAACCTTTTTTTATTTTTAACGAATCTCATATCTCTTAAAAAAATGAAAATCCTACACATTTTTCTTTGTTTTATTATATTGATTCCGAATGTCTTTTCTCAGTCAAAAGAAAAAGAAAGTGCATTTTTGGAAAATGGAGTTTCAGAAGAATTAGCTCACTTCCGTAAAAAACAAATTTCAGGTCTTCAATATGAATTGTCTTTTGAAATCCCAAATCAAAAAGAGGAAAACATCAATTCTCATTTAAATATAAATTTGAATCTGTCTGATTTGAGTCAGCCTTTACTTTTAGATTTTAAAGAGAAATCTTCGAACATAAAATCAATTGAAGTAAACGAAAAAAGTATTCAAATTGTTCATGAAAAAGGACACATTGTAATTGCTTCCTCTGATTTAATTTCAGGAAAAAATACCATTTCAATTTCCTTCATCGCAGGCAATTTATCTTTAAATAGAAACGATGATTTTCTCTATACACTTTTAGTTCCGGATCGCGCGAGTACTTTATTTCCGTGTTTTGATCAGCCGGATATAAAGGCGAAGTATAAATTAAGTCTCTCTGTACCAAAAGACTGGTCAGTTTTGGCTGGAGCCGATGTAAAAGAAAAAGTTGAAAAAGAAGATTTTACAACTTACACTTTTGGAGAATCAGATAAAATAAGTACGTATTTGTTTTCTTTCGTTGCCGGAAAATTCAAAAGTGTTACACAAAAACCAGGATTAGAGATGACGATGTTGTATCGCGAAAATAATCCTGAAAAGATAAAAACAAGTACCGATACGATTTTTGAACTTCATCAGCAATCTTTAGATTTTCTGGAAAAATATACCAATTATAAATTTCCATTTCAAAAACTGGATTTCGCAGTCAATTCCGGTTTTTCAATACGGCGGAATGGAACATGTTGGCGCCATTCAATATAGAGAATCGACTTTGTTTCTGGACAACAGCGCAACCGACAGTGAAAAGCTAAACCGTGCAAAACTCATTGCGCACGAAACGTCGCACATGTGGTTTGGCGATTTGGTAACAATGAAATGGTTTGACGATGTCTGGATGAAAGAAGTTTTTGCCAATTTTATGGCCGATAAAATTATGAATCCAATTTTCCCAAAAGTCAATCATAATCTGCAGTTTTTTACAGCACATTATGGCAGCGCTTTCGCGGAAGATCGATCTTTGGGCACACATCCGATAAAACAGCATTTGGCGAATTTAAAAGATGCCGGATCGCTTTACGGAGCTATTATTTACAACAAAGCGCCAATAATGATGCGTCAGCTCGAAGCTTCAATGGGAAAAGAAGCTTTCCAGAAAGGAATCGAAAAATACATTAAAAAATACGCCAACGACAACGCCGACTGGAATAATCTTGTAGAAATTCTCGATGCCGAAACGCCTCTTGATATGAAAAAATGGAGCGACGTTTGGGTCAATAAATCAGGAAGAGCCATTTTTACAGACAAAATAGAATACGATTCTAAAGGTCAAATTAAAAAGTTTGAAATTCAACAGAAAGCCGAAGATAAATCCAATAATATCTGGCCTCAGGTTTTTCAGATTGGTTTGGTTTATGATGATAATGTGAAGGTTTTAAACGTAAACATCAAAGACAAAAACAGTATTTTAAAAGAAGCCGCCGGACTTGAAAAACCAAACACGATTATTTACAATTACAATGGTTTTGGATACGGTGTTTTTCCGCTTGACGGCAATAATTTAGATTACATTTCTACTTTAAAAGATGATACAGCCAGAACATCTGCTTATAGTAATCTTTACGAAAATATGCTCATTGGAAATGTTTCTCCAGATGAAGCATTTAATTATTTTTTTAAAGGAATTCAATTTGAAGAAAACGAATTGGTTTTGCGAATTGTATCGAATAATTTGAATACGATTTATTGGAGATTTTTAACTGAAAAACAGCAAGAAAGAGTCCAGACTTTATTGAGTTATACTTTATACTCTCGTCTTCAGACAAATTTATCTGCGAATATCAAAAAGACTTTATTTGGTTTGTTCAGTTCAACTGGTTATTCATCTTCGGCGAAAGCCAAATTATATCAAATCTGGAATAAAGAAATCGTAATCCCGAATTTAAAATTAAACGAAGACGATTTTACCAATATGGCGATGAATCTGACTATTTTTAAACATGAAAAAGCAGATGAAATTCTCGAAAAGACAAGAACAACAATTACAAATCCGGATAAACAAAAAAGGTTTGAGTTTTTATTACCTTCATTATCAAAAGATGAATCAGTTCGAAATGCTTTTATGGAATCTTTAAAAGAAGAAAAAACCGAGAAAAAGAATCTTGGGTTGAGGTTGGATTGGCAAATGTTCATCATCCGCTTCGTCAGGAAAGTGCGCAAAAGTATATTAGATTTTCATTAGATTTGGTTGATGAAATCCAGCGTACCGGAGATATTTTCTTTCCGAAAGACTGGCTTGATAATACAGTTGGGAAATATTCGTCTAAATTTGCTTTTGATGAAGTACAGCGATTCTTAAAAGAAAACTCTAATTTTAGTCCTATTTTAAAAAGGAAATTATTTCAGGCCACAGATTTGCTTTACAAAGCACAAAATATTAAAAAAGAAACCGAATGAAAATCGAATCGGAAATAGAGAAAGTTTCAAGTTTTCAGCATCTCGAAATGCTGGCAAATCAGGTTGTAGAAGGTTTTATATCCGGAATGCACAAGAGTCCGTTTCATGGATTTTCGGCTGAATTTGCTGAGCATAAAGTCTATAACGCGGGCGAAAGCACTAAACATATCGATTGGAAATTATTTGCCAAAACCGACCGTTTGTACACGAAACGTTTTGAAGAAGAAACCAATTTGCGTTGCCATTTAATTGTCGATAATTCGTCGTCGATGCATTATCCTGAACTCAAATCAAATCAGCCTTTTTATGAAAAAAAGATTGGTTTTGCGGTTTTAGCTTCTGCGGTTTTAATGAATATTTTAAAGAAACAGCGCGATGCCGTTGGTTTAAGCGTTTTCTCAGACAAATATGAATATTACGCTCCGGAAAAAGGAAGCGATCGTCACCACAGAATGCTTTTGAATAAACTGGAAGAATTGCTGGTTCAGCCAAAAGTTAAAAAAACGACTGACACTATTACTTATCTTCATCAGATTGCAGAAAAAATGCACCGCCGTTCGATGATTATTCTGTTTACCGATATGTTTCAGACTGAAGATGATGAAAAGCTTTTTAACGCATTGCAGCATTTAAAACACAATAAACATAAAGTAGTTTTATTTCATGTAGTTGATAATGAAACCGAACTGAAGTTTGATTTTGATAATGCACCAAGAAAATTTATCGATTTAGAATCAGGAGAAGAAGTTTCGATTTTTGCTGATAATGTTAAAGTCGAATATGAAAAAAGAGCAGCAGCTTATTTTAAAAACCTGGCTTTAACCTGCGCGAAGAACCAAATTAAGTACGTTCCGGTAAATGTTGGCGATAATTTTGAAAAAATATTGACTACATATTTGGTTGAAAAACAAAACTTTGGGTGATAATTTGAAAAAATATTTCACTTTTTTTATAAAAACGCTTGCAGAAACGAAATTCTGTTATATCTTTGCAACCGCAATAACGCAGAGGTTTGGTAGTTCAGTTGGTTAGAATACATGCCTGTCACGCATGGGGTCGCGGGTTCGAGTCCCGTCCAGACCGCAATATTGGGAGAAGCCTTTCTTAACAGAAAGGCTTTTTTGCCCAAAAACGGTATCTAAGATTAGTTGTGTTGTTTTGCTGCGACTTTGTAACTCGCAGCTGGTTTAGTAGTTAGACCAATGAAAAGCTTTCCACTTTTGTGGATGGCTTTTTTGATTTATAGCCATTCGACAAATTCCAATTCTTTAAATTCCAAATTCCATTTTTTTACCGCAAAGTTCGCAAAGCTTATAATTGATAAAGCTTGCTGTTTTTTTGCTTAATTCTGATTTCAACGAACCATTTGTCATTCTGAGGAACGAAGAATCTTCGCAAGTAACTCCACAAAGATTTTCTATCATATATTAAAACATAGCCCGTGGTTTCAAAAACCTTTGACAAAGATTAAAAACCTTTGCAAACTTTGCGTGTCTTGCGGTTAAAAAGAAAGAAACTTCCTCTTTTTTAAATTTCTTATCAATTTTTAAAATATTGGAATTTAACCAATTAAAAATTTCTTTATTTTTATTCGTTAAAAAGCTTGTGAAATCGAAGATCTGTTGTATTTTTGCACTCGCAATAACGCAGGGTTTGGTAGTTCAGTTGGTTAGAATACATGCCTGTCACGCATGGGGTCGCGGGTTCGAGTCCCGTCCAGACCGCCTAAGTTGTTAAAAATGCCTATCATTATGATAGGCATTTTTTTTTACCATTAAGTTTTTATTGATGTTTTACGTTTACATAATTTATTCTAAAACTTTTGATATTTATTACAAAGGGTTTAGTGAAGATGTTGCCCAAAGATTATTATATCATAATGAAAATAGAAGTAGGTATACTTCAAATAAAGGACCGTGGGATTTGGTTTATTCGAAAGTATTTGAAACTAAAAAAGAAGCTTTGATTGAAGAATTGAGATTGAAAAAGTTAAATAGAAAGTCAATAGAAGCTTTAATTCAAGATCATAAATAAGAAAGGTATGAGTTGGTTAGGATACATGTCTGTCATCTCGTCTAAGGACGAGACGGGTTCGAGTCCTCTCGTTTTCAAGAACGAGACCAAGTTGTTAAAAGCCTTTCTTAACGGAAAGACTTTTTTTTTGTTTTACCGCAAATCTTTTATTAATCCGTCCAGTTATTTCTCGTGCCTCGAAATGACAAACTATATGGAATCTGGAATTTATTTCTTTCCTATCTTTATATTATGGAACAAGGAACTTTTAAAGTAGACAAATATTATATCGAGAAAGTAGATGCCGATAAAAAAAGCATTTATTGTCACCATGATATAATGGGAGAATTATTTGTTCCGTGGCATAAACACGAAAAGGCACAAATGTTATATGCAGAAGGCGATGTGGTTTTTGTGACAACTGAAACAAAATCTTATTTTCTGCCTGCAAGACATTTTATCTGGATTCCGGCTGGACTAGAACACAGCATTGAGCCAAAATCGGAACATGTGATGATGCGTAATTTGTATTTTCCGGTTGAAAAAGATGAAGATCAATTCTACAAAAGCGAAGGCATTTATCCGGTTAATAATTTACTGCTCCAAATGATGATGTTTACCAATCGATGGAATGGACATCTTGAAAAAGGAACTCCAAACTTTACGATTGCAAAAGCGATAAAAGCGATTCTTCCGCAAATTTGTACCAATAATCTGCCTCTCGAATTACCACAGCCAAAAGACAAACGACTTGGAAAAATTCTGCGTTACATTGAAAACAATCTCGGAGAAACAATTATGTTTGCCGATGTTGCTCATGAATTTGGTTTCAGCGAACGCTCTTTGTATCGCTTGTTTCAAAAAGATCTCAAAATGTCTTTCATTCAATATTATACCATTCGAAGAATTTTGAAAGCAATTGAACTTTTATTAGAAAGAAAACTTTCGGTAAAAGAAGTAGCCGAAGAAGTGGGTTATAATAGTGTTCCAACTTTTAGCAATACATTCTTCAGGATTTTAGGACAAAGACCTTCTGATTACTTAAACGGAGAAGAGATTTTAGAAAGAACAAAGTAATTTATTTTTTCACGCAGATTCGGCAGATTTGAGCAGATTTTGCGGATAATTATTTGACACAAACGATAAAATAATAAAATCTGCGTTCATCTGCCTAAATCTTTTTAAATCTGCGTGAAACATCCCAAACCAAAACTCGTTTTCGTAATAAATTGTTTTTCAGTATTTTAATATAACGTTTTCGGAAAATAGAATTTTAACATTTGTCCGAAATGAATACGTTATTGACTTTTTAGAATTATCAGTCACGAGAAAAATGAAGGAACTTTGCAGCATAAATTATTATCATGTTCCTTAAAACAACAAATTCTACAGACGATTGTTTTCCTAGAATCCTGCTGTTAATCATCATTGTATTAGCATTCAATGGCTTACAAGCGCAGGAAATCCACACAATTTCATTAAAAGAGGCTTTGAAACTGGCCAAAGAAAACAACAAAAAAATCCTTAGATCTCACTTGGAGGTCACGCTCGCAGAGCAAAATATTAAAGAAAGAAAAGAACTTCGACTGCCCGATGTACAAGTAAATGGCATGTATTCCAGAATTACGAATATTACCGAATTCAAAGGAAATGGTTTTTTAAACGGAAAAGAAGTTACAAAAGCAATTCCTGAAATCTACGAGGTAAATTCGACTTTTAAAATGCCAATTTATGCTGGAAATAAGATTAATAATGCTATCAAGATTGCGAATCAGGAAAAAGAAATCGCTAAAATAAAAAGCGAAAAGGCCGAAAATGATATCGAGCTTGAAGTGGTGGCAAACTATCTGGCGATTTATAAAATGATGGAACTTCAGAAGATTTTTGAAGAAAACATCAAAGAAGAAAAAAGCCGATTGAAAGAAGTGCAGTCACTTCAAAAACATGGAACGGTTACGAAAAACGAAGTTATCCGTGCCGAATTACAGCTTTCGGATCGTGAATTAAACGCGCTTACAAATTCCAAAAACATAAAAATTGCGCTTCACGATCTGAAAACTTTAATTCAGATTCCGGAAAACGAAGAAATTGCAATCGATACAACTTCAAATTTGGACGAAATGAACGGTTTGGATCCGTATGATTATTATATGACTAAAGTTTTGCAGAACGAAGAAATGCGAATTGCAAGTCAGGAATTAGATATCAGTAAAACGGAACTAAAATTGGTAAAAGGAAATTATCTACCAAGTGTTCACTTCTTTGGTAATTATGGTTTTTATTATCCGAATTACAAATTCTTTCCGCCAAATCCATACTTGTACACTTTAGGGCAAGTTGGAATTGAAGCCTCTTTTGACCTTTCGTCCTTATATAAAAATAAAACGAAAATGGATCAGGCGAACACAAAAATCAAATGGCAGGAAATGCAGAATGAAATTGTAAAAGAAGAAATTCAGGACAAACTGTACAAAGAGCATACACAATATCAGGAAATCCTTGAAAAGTTTGTTGTCGTTGATAAAGCTTTGGATTTGGCCAATGAAAATTACCGAATCGTAAAGCTTAAATACTTAAACCAGCTGGTTTTAATTACCGAAATGGTTGATGCTGATAATGCTTTGCTTCAGGCGAAATACAACAAAATTTCTACGCGTTTGGATGCGGTTTTAAAACATTATGAGTTGCTTCATACGGCGGGGATGCTTCCGCAGAGTTAGAATTTTAGACTTGGTAGAAGAAAGAGGCAAGAAACAAGACTTTTTTAGAATCAAGAGAATAGAATAAAGAATATAGATTTTCAGTTCCGGAGGAACGATTCATTTTGTAGCGCCGGATTTTAATCCGGGGGAGAATAATTAAAGATATAAAGTTTATGGTTAAGATAAAAAATGAAACTAGAAGAAATAAAACGTTTCATATACTAATAACGATTATTGCGTGTGCGCTTGTAATTAGCGGAGTTATTTTAGGAATTTGGTTTTATGTATTCAACAGAAACCACGAAGAAACCAACGACGCGCAAGTCGAACAATATGTAACGCCAATTATGTCGCGTATTACGGGTTATGTGCAGGAAGTTCGTTTTAACGAAAATCAGTTTGTGCATAAAGGAGATACTTTGGTTGTAATTGACAATCGTGAATATAAATCAAAATTGAATGTGGCTCTTGCCGATGTTCAAAACGCACAGCAAAACAGCGTTGTGGCGCAGAAAAATGCTATAAATACAGCAAGTGCAACAGCGATTAACGAAGCGCAGTTGGAAGCCGCAAAATCGAATCTTTGGAAAACAAAATTAGAATACGAAAGATACAAAGCTTTGGTAAGCGAAGAAGCGGCAACTTCTCAGCAATTAGAGAAAGTGAAAGCAGATTACGAATCGGCGCAGGCGCATTTTCAGGAAATGAAAAACAGAATTCATTCGGCGACTTTAAGCACTTCTGTTGCCGAAGCGAATGTTCCGACAACGCAAACCAATATAGCATCAAAACAAGCTGTAGCTGATAATGCGGCATTGTTTCTTTCGTATACGATCATTACAGCGCCTTACGACGGCTGGATTGGTAAACGAACTTTACAGCCGGGACAATTGGTAAAAGAAGGTCAATCTTTATTATCAATCGTAAGTAAAGAAAAATGGATTACGGCCAATTTTAAAGAAACCCAATTGCAATATTTAACTGTTGGACAAGATGTTGAAATAAAAGTCGATGCTTTAAGCGACAAAACTTTTGTGGGTACAATTGCTTCTTTATCGCCAGCGAGCGGGGCAAGATTTTCATTACTTCCTCCAGATAATGCAACGGGAAACTTCGTAAAAATCGAACAAAGAATTCCTGTTAGAATTCAGTTAAAAGAAACCGACAAACAAACCGACTTTTTAAGAGCGGGAATGAATATTACTGTGATCGCAGCACACTAAAATGGAAGATAAAAGTATTTTTAAATCCTGGGTTCCAAAATGGGCAATCATTATTATTTTGTTTGTCTGCCTTTTGCATTCCATGATTTTATTGGGAGTTTACACTTCAAACGTAACTTATGCGGCAAGTTTTCTGGATATTGAACCAGAAGATTTGCAGTTTGCGATGTGCGTTACATACGGAACTTTGCTAGCAACGATTTTGATCGAAAGTCGATTTTCGAGTTTTTTCCCTGCCAAAAATTATCTGATGGCGGTTTATTCTTTGATTGGAATTACGATTGTTTCATCGGCGTACATTACCAACTTTTCTCTATTTTTAATTATGAGAATTGCCGAGGGAATCTTAATGGCGCTTCCGGTTATTACAATCAGACAATTGTTGATTGAGCAGTTTAATTCTAAAAATGCCATTATAATTGGTTTTTCGTTTTATTACGGTTCGCTTTTATTGTCAACTCCTTTTATTATGAATATTGCGGTTTGGTTTCTGGATCATTACGACTGGAAATACATGCTGTATGTTTCGGGCGGATTGCAGGTTTTAAATGTCTTTTTAATCTTGGTTACTTTTCGTGGGCATCGAATAACAAAGAAAATTCCGTTGTATCAAATCGACTGGATGAGTTATTTTTTGGTTTTAATTTCAATTCTTTGCGGTGCCTACTTTTTTGTATATGCTGAGAAAAAATATTGGCTGCAGTCTTCAGAAATGGTTTTGATGCTGATGATCTCGCTCATTACAGGCGGATTATTCATTTTTAAAGAACGTTTGGTAAAAAGACCAAGTTTCGATTTTGAAGTCATAAAATACGCCAATCTGCGAATAGGATTTTTATTGTTTTTCCTTTTCTATATCAGCAGGGCGACGTTGAGTCTTTGTCATTCGGCGATGTTTTCCATCTGGAATTGGGATCCATCGCGTGTGGCGGGCGTACAGTATATAAACGGATTAGGAAACGTAATCGGACTTATTTTGGCCGCTTTTTTTCTGATGAAATCCGTTTCGACTAAAATTATTTTTATTATTGGTTTTACGCTTATTGCTATTTTCCACTTCTGGTTTACGTTTCTTTTTGTGCCAGATGTTGCGCTGAGCGATATTATCATTCCTTATATTTTGCAAGGAATCGGTGTTGGGTTTTTATTTGTTCCGCTCATCTTATTTACCACATCATCGGTTCCGGCAAATATGGCGGTTTCTTCGGGAATTGTTGGGGTTTCGGGGCGTTTTTGGGGAAGTACAATTGGCTTTTGTGTAATGCAGAACGCTGTGGTTTTCTTAAATAAAAAACATTTTCTGAAATTAAGCCAATTCATAACAGGCGAAAATCCCGAAGCGCAGCAAACTATCACCAGCACCACACAGAGTTTTATCGCTAAAGGATATTCGGCAGATAATGCCAATGTTTTAGCCATGAAAAAGATTTTCGGAACAGTTGCCAAACAAGCCACTTTATTGGCTGATATGGAAATTTATACGATTGTGGGTTATGGTTTATTGATTTTAATCATTCTAATTGCGTGTAATCAGCATTTAAGAAAAACAATGACTTTGGTTAAAAGTAAAATTTGGATTGGCTGATTTTTGTTTCAACTTTCAGGTTTCAAGTTTCGCCTCATTTTGTGTCATTTCTGTAAAAGTCACTTATTTCGACAAAGGAGAAATCTGCGCAAGTAACTCCGCAACGAAAGACAAATCTTTGTCGAGCTTCTCGCGCAGATTTCTCCTTCGTCGAAATGACAAACAGTACATTTATTTCTTGTGGTAAGCCACACTTATCAGTATCTTGCAACCGTTAAAAAACAAACAAAATTATGAGCCAGCAATGTGTAATTTTTGATATGGATGGTGTGATTTCGCACACCAATCCGCATCATGTAATCGCTTTTGAAAAGTTTTTCGATAAATATAATATTCCGTATACTCAGGAAGAATTTGAAGAACATATGTACGGAAAACACAATAGTTATATCATGACGCATTTCTTCAAACGTCCGATTGCGGGAGAAGAACTTCTAAAACTCGAAGACGAAAAAGAAGGAATGTTCCGTGAGATTTACAAAGACAAAGTTGAAACGATTCCGCATTATATGGACTTTTTAAACGAATTAAAATCTCGTGGTTTCAAAACGGCTGTTGCTACATCGGCGCCGCGTGCGAATCTGGATTTAATTGCCAATTTCTTGAAACTCGGTGAAAAAATGGATTCGATGATGTCATCAGAAGATGTTACGTTTCATAAACCAAATCCCGAAGTATATCTAAAATCGGCAGAGCGTGTTGGTGTTTCTCCGTCTGATTGCGTGGTTTTCGAAGATTCTTTTTCGGGAATTACTGCGGGATTAAATGCCGGAATGAAAGTCGTTGGTGTTTTGAGTACGCATACAAAAGAACAGCTTCCGGTATGTGATTTTTATATTAATGATTATAGTGAGGTGAATGTGGATAAGATAATTGAGATATTAAATTCCAATAAATAAATTCTAATATTAAAAGGATTTTTGTTTCACGCAGATTCGGCAGATTTTAGCAGATTTAATTTGATAATATCTGCGTTTATCTGCTTAAATCATTTTAAATCTGCGTGAAATAATAAACTTTTAATAATTCTCCTCCAAAAAAGCCATCCAGCCTTTTTCAAATTCATCAGAAGATATATTCAAAGTTTTTTCAATGTTTCCGAATGATGCGATTAGTTTAGGAAGAATGTTTTTTCCCCATTTTGTGGTCATATATTCGATTATGGTGTAGCCAATATTATAAATCTGATTGCTTTGATTTAGTTCGGCTAAAGTCAAGTTTTTGCTTTTGGCATATTTTACGCTTAGCGAATTAACTTCTTTAGCTTCAAAAATACTAATCGATTCCCAAAGCCAGCGCGAATATTCGGCTGCGAATTTTTTCTCAAACTCCTTGTCAAAAGTAAGTCGGTCTTGTGTGATGATAGTTTCTTTAGCCTTGTCTATTAGTATGTTCAGTTGAACACAATGCGTAAATTCATGCAGAGCCGTTTTTAGCGGATCGTCTGGAAAAATAGAATTAAACCAATTCGTCCACACAAAATGAAACTCATTTGGACCACGACTTGTTCCGTTTGCATTTCCGTTCAAACCAGTAGCGTCATTAAATTTATTATTGTGAATCGTAAACAAAAACCTTTATTAAGTTGTTGCGCTTTACGTCTTTTAGGTTTTCTCTTATTTGAGCATAATTACCTTCTAGATGTTCGCTTAACTTTTCAGCCTGGCTTTTATAAATCCCGTTGTAGGAGATAATAAAATGCTCTGATTCCAGCGTTTGAGGTTTGTGTTTAACCGTAAAAGTTCGAATTGTTCTCGCAAGGTAGAAAACGCCGGCAATTCCTAGTAGAATGATTAATAATTTGTATTTTCTCATGTGTTCCAAATGTTTTTTTAAGAATTAAAAACAAGCAAAATATTGAGAATTAGGTTTTTGGTGTTTTAAAAATAAGAATATTTAAATACTAAACACAAAAAGATTTAAAGAAATTTCTGAATTTTTAAATCGTGTGAGTTTTTTTATGTTTAAAAGTAAAAGGCTTTAGCCGAAATCTATATTAAAAATAGAGTTACGCAATGTCGAATCCAATTGTAATTATTAATCCGGCAAATAAGAAAAATATAGACATACTCAATAAGAACCAAACAGATTTTGAAATTGGTTTTGTGTTTAAATCTATAAGAATTAAAACAGAATTAACTAAAGAAAGAAGCACCAAAAATAAACTCAGAAACAATGTAATAGTGCCGCCGTATGTATATATCAAAGTGCCTCTGAAATTCTCTGGATAATATTTTATTACGCAATTCAAAAAAAAATAAAACAGGAATTGCAATAGCAAACTTTTGTATTAGATCAAGATTCTTGATTGTTTTCAATGTTTTAATGGTTTATTTTGAAGGAAAATCAAACAATTCTTTAGGTTCAATATCCAAAGCATTGGCGATTTTTACGAGAGTTTTTACTGTAGTATTTATTTCAGCTCTTTCAATTCTGCCTATCTGAGTTTTTTTGATATCGCAATCATCAGCTAAATCTTGCTGTGATAAGCCTTTTTTTTCACGTAATTGTCTTATGTGAGTCCCAAGATTTGCAATAAAGATTCCTTCTGAAATATCCATATTTCAAAATTCTTAAGATTTATTTTTGGTCAGGTCACATTTATGTGATCAAAAATATTATATTTGCTTGATCTAAAAAATAAGACAATGGCTACAAATGATCTTTCGGAAGAAACAGAAAAAAGACTCTTAGATTTTTTTAATAATGTTATTGATGCTAAAGATTTAGCAAAAGCAATTCGGCAATTAAATTATGCAATTGCTTTAATTGTTATGAGAGATGATGAAAGAGGATATGCTTATGCTCAAAAAGAAAACTTAGAAAAAGGTTTTATTGGCTGAATGAATTAGCCGAAATTTTGCATCCGTATCTGGAAGTTGAATAAGAGAAAATAACGTTTTAAAATATCTTCATTTCGACGAAAGGAGAAACCAAAAGCAAAACCGACAAAAAATTCCAGAGTGATTTCCGCAATTTTTTTCATGTGTCAAACCCTTTAAATTATGCTAAAATATCCTTTCGTTAAGGTTAAGGGTTGTATAGCTTGTTATCCTAGTGTGTAACATTTTATTAAGCTTTTATAGTGTCTAAATTCATACAAATTGCGCTAAAGTTTTTGATATTGTTAATTAATAATATCTTTGTAATTGAAGCAATAATTCAAAATTAGTTATTTAAGGATGTTGTATTCGATTATTTTACCTTTAGCAAATAACAATATGGGAAATGTTGCAACTAATTTTACTAAACAAATAGAAATTTTAAAAAGCAGAGGGATGGTTCTTGATCTTTCTGAAGATAAAATAAAAGAAATTTTACTTGATATCGGTTACTATAGGTTAGGTTTTTACTGGAACCCATTTGAGGTTGATAAAGATCATAATTTTATTGAAGGAACTAAATTTAGTGATGTGGTTTGTCTTTATTATTTGGATGTAGATTTAAGAAATCTTCTTCTTAAATACATAAATCGCATTGAAATTAATTTCAGAACTAAGGTTGTGTATTATGTTTCTAATATAAATAAAAAATCTCCGGTTTGGTTTATTGATAAACAGGTTATAAGTCAGGATTTCATTAATAATATTGACTATCATTACAATGATGATTTTATAAAAAATAGCAGACCAATAAAATTACATCATCAAAAATATATTAATGATAAATATGCGCCAGCATGGAAAACACTTGAATATTTTACCTTTGGAACTATTCTTAAAATATTTAAATGTTTAAATGATGTTAAAACGCAAGAGACTATTTCTAAACAATTTGATGTCTTAAATTTGAGTAAATTCATAAATATTATGGAGACAATAGTTTTGGTGCGAAATTGCTGTGCTCACAGTGGAGTAATATTTGATATTACTACTCCTAAAGGGATTTCTATATTACCAGGAATAACTTTCAATAAAAATAATAGACATTGTTTAGATAGTGCAATTAAAGTGATTCAATTAATACTTTCAAAAATATCTAATGATAGAAAGAATGATCTTGAAAAATCAATTAATGACTTGTTTAAAAGTCACGAAGATAATCCGATTATCAAAAAGATTATTGAGGATAAGATAGGATATGTGTATTAAAGTTTTCTTTATACGTATTGTAAATCAAAAAAAGATTCTTACTTTTGTCCTCTGAAAGTGCCCTATTAGACTTGCTCTAATGCTGCACTATAAAAAAAGAAGTATAAACCCGGACTTGCTCCGGGTTTTCTTTTATATCTAAGTTGCATAGAATCAATACAATGGGTTTGTTTTGTTGTAAAATAGAATTGAAATTACCTCAAAATAAAAAAGCTTCTGAAAAAATATTCAGAAGCTTTTTTAGTGCGGATAATAGGACTCGAACCTACACGCCTTGCGGCACCAGATCCTAAGTCTGGCATGTCTACCAATTTCACCATATCCGCGGGAATTGTGGGTGCAAAGATAAGCATACTTTCCAATTATCAAAGCCTTTTTTGAAAATTTTTTTTAATTCTCTTTTTTGTACTTTTGGTTTTCTATAAAAATAATTTAAATGGAAAATATTAAGTCCTACGTTCAACAACATAAAGATCGGTTTATCAATGAATTGATCGAATTATTAAAGATTCCGTCGGTAAGTGCCGACACTGCATATTCTCAAGATGTTATTGACACAGCAGAGGCTGTAAAAGAAAGTTTATCAAAAGCAGGCTGCGATTTTGTCGAAACTTGCGACACTCCGGGTTACCCAATTATCTACGGAGAAAAAATAATCGACCCAAATCTTCCAACAGTTTTAGTTTACGGACACTACGATGTTCAGCCGCCGGATCCATTAGAATTATGGACTTCACCACCTTTTGAACCCGTTATAAAAAATACAGACATTCACCCAGAAGGAGCGATTTTCGCGCGTGGAGCTTGTGACGACAAAGGTCAGATGTACATGCACGTAAAAGCGCTGGAATATATGGTACAAAACAATGTTTTGCCTTGTAACGTAAAATTCATGATCGAAGGAGAAGAAGAAGTAGGTTCGGCAAGTTTGGCTTGGTTCGTAGAACGCAATCAGGAAAAACTGAAAAACGACGTTATTTTAATTTCTGATACTGGAATGATTTCGAACCAACAGCCATCGATTACGACAGGTTTAAGAGGTTTAAGTTATGTTGAGGTAGAAATTACGGGGCCAAACCGCGATTTGCATTCAGGTTTATACGGAGGAGCTGTGGCGAACCCAATTAATATTTTAGCAAAAATGATCGCTTCTCTTCACGACGAAGACAATCATATTACCATTCCGGGATTCTACGATAAAGTTCAGGAATTATCTGCAGAAGAAAGAGCAGAAATGGCAAAAGCGCCTTTTAGCTTAGAAAAATATAAAAATGCTTTAAACATTGCTGATGTTTACGGCGAAAAAGGTTATGTAACCAACGAACGAAACTCAATTCGTCCGACATTAGACGTAAACGGAATCTGGGGCGGTTATACTGGTGAAGGTGCTAAAACAGTTATTGCGAGTAAAGCTTATGCTAAAATCTCAATGCGTTTGGTTCCAAATCAGGATTGGCATGAAATTACAGAACTTTTTACAAAACATTTCACAAGCATTGCCCCAGCTGGAGTTACGGTAAAAGTAACGCCTCATCACGGTGGACAAGGTTACGTAACGCCAATTGATAGTATTGGTTATCAGGCTGCAAATAAAGCGTATACAGAAACATTTGGAGTTCCTGCAATTCCGGTTCGTTCTGGAGGAAGTATTCCAATTGTGGCTTTGTTTGAAAAAGAATTAAAAAGCAAAACGATTTTGATGGGATTTGGTTTGGACAGCGATGCAATTCACTCGCCCAATGAGCATTTCGGAATCTTTAATTACTTGAAAGGAATTGAAACTATTCCGTTGTTTTACAAGTATTTTGTGGAGCTTTCTAAATAGTTTTTTAACCGCAAAGGCACTAAGGTTTGCGCAAAGTTCGCTATGATTTTTGCTAGCAATCCCGATAGTTATCGGGAGCAAGGTCGCAAAGTTTTTAAATGCAGAACTTTGTCAAAGTTTTAAACTATGACAAAGTTAATCTCAATATAAATCCGTTCAGAAATGAGCGGATTTTTTTTGTCAAGAGAATATCAGAACAATTTTAATTAAAGTAAAAAATTATATTTGTTTATCAAAAACAAGAATATGAAAAGAATGCTTTGTCAGGGTTTTATAATGATGTTATTTATTTTTATGAGCGGGAAAATTATGGCTCAGGATTTTACAGTAAAACAAGAAGACGGATCTAGCGATGATATTTTTGTATCTGTAGAAATTGCTGCAGATTTTCCTGGCAGTATTTATAGGTTTCGTGATTTTGTAAAAACCAATTTTAAAATTCCGAATAAAGCAGTTAGAAAAAAAGTAAGAGGAGAAATTCCTGTACAGTTTATAGTAGAAAAAGACGGCTCTTTATCGGATATCAAACTTTTAAATAATCTTGGTTTCGGACTAGATGAAGAAGCTTTGCGTGTTATTCAGCTTTCGCCAAACTGGAAGCCAGCTTCTCGCAATGGTAAAAAAGTAAAAGGGCTTGTGATTTTTCGAATATATATCGACACAAACGAAGAAAAAGAAAAACGTATTTATTTTGAAAAAAAGTAATTTTTTTAAGAAGCAAAGATGCAGAGGTTCAAAGAGAAAAAGTCTTTGTCCCTTTGAACCTCTTTCACTCTGAACCTAAACATAAAAAAAATCCGCTTTCAGATTTTCTGAAAGCGGAAAAATAAACTAAAAAAAATTCTAAAAATAAAAATGAAATCCAGATTAAAATAAATCCGGATTGTATCCAAAATAGGGTACAGTCTGTTCATTAAAAATAACGCCGTACTCTTCTAATTCCTCTAATATAGGTTCGTAAACTTCTTTCTTAATCGGCAGCTGCACGCCCGGAGTTGTGATTTTTCCGTTTAAAATCAACAAAGTGGCGATTGCAACCGGAAGTCCGACCGTTTTTGCCATTGCCGTGTAAGTCTGATCGTCGCCAATGCAAACCATTTTTGAATCGATTTGTTTTTTCTCACCGTTTAGTTCATAACCAAATTTGTGATACATCACGATCATATCTTTATCATCTGGTTCTAAAGCCCAGCTGTCGGTTAAGATTTTTTCTAAAATTTGAGCAGGAGTTGCATTTGGCAGATTTACTTTTTTGTTTGGGTTGAATAAATCCAATTCTAAAAGTTTATCCCACATAATATCATCCTGATCGATTTTAAGAATAAAACGGGTTTTTATTTCAACAGAATCCGTTGGGTGATAAGGCAGAAACGAATTCATAAATTGGCGATAACTCATGTTTTCAGAATCTTCGATAACATAACTATCATCTGTCATTCCGAGCTGTACAAACATATTCCAGGCTTTCGAAAAACCAACTCTTCGAATTGTTCCTCTATATAATGTCAGAACATCGTCAAGTCCGTAAATTGATCTGTATTTAAGCGAATCTCGGTTGGAATAGGCTTCAAACTTTCCGTAACCCTCAACTTCTAAGAATTCTGTCCGGCGAAACAATGCGCTGTACGGAATATATTTATAAGTTCCTTCCTGAATAAACTTAGCAGCGCCGCCTTGTCCGGCCAAAACCACATTTCGCGGTGCCCAGGTAAATTTATAATTCCATAAATTATTGTCAGATTCCGGAGCGACTAAACCGCCGCAAAATGATTCAAACAAAAGCATGTTACCGCCTTTTGATCTGATTTCGTCAATAACTTTCATGGCGCTCATGTGGTCGATTCCGGGATCAAGACCAATTTCGTTCATGAAAATCAGATTGTTCTTTTTAACTTCTTCATCAAGCGCCTGCATCGCATCACTTATATAAGATGCCGTAACAAGATGTTTTTTAAACTGAATACAATCTTTGGCTACTTCAATATGTAAATGTGCGGGAAGCATCGAAATAACTATTGACGCTTTTTCAATAGCTGCACGTCTTTCTTCGGTATTAAAAATATCTAAAGCAATTGGAGTTGCGTTAGGATGTTTCTGCGTTTTTTTCTCGGCCAGAGCCAAAGATAAATCGGCAACCACAAGATGCAGGTTTTCAGTTTCTGATTTGGCAAGTAAATAACGAATCAACGAAGATGCCGATCTGCCTGCTCCAATTATTAAAACGCTTCTCATAATTCTAATATTTAACACAAACATATTAAAATGTTATAAATATAACAAATTTAATTTCAAAAATGATATTTATTTAATTCGTAAATGGGCTAAAAAAGTCAATTTTGAGATTGAAATATTTCAAAAACTAAAATGAATATTGGTTACTATGAAGTATTTTTGTTTCCAAATTAAAAGTTTAGAAAATATGAAAAGAAGAATCGTTTTAACTGGCGCCTTTATAGGTATGTTAGCTATTATTTTTGGTGCTTTTGGAGCACATTTACTAAAAAAATATTTGTCTGTTGAAGAGTTAAATACTTTTGAAGTTGGTGTTCGTTATCAAATGTACCATGCACTCTTTTTACTTTTTCTTTCTACCCGAAAAGATATTGCCGAAAAAACAGTAAAAACGATCTATAATCTGGTTGTGGCCGGTGTTGTTCTATTTAGCGGATCAATCTATATTTTAGCTACAAAAAGTCTTACAATTTTTGATTCTAAAATTATCGTATTCGCAACACCTTTGGGCGGATTCTTATTAATTATTGGCTGGTTGGTATTATTTCTTACTATTTTGAGGAAAAAATCATAAAATCCCGAAAAAAAAATTCTGTATAAAAATTAATCTTTAATTTTGTCTCATAATTAACATATAAGGTTACTTATGTGAATTTTTATTGCTTTTATCTTCTTTGATAAAAAAATATAACAATTTGCAAACTTGGGCTTTACGTTTAAGAATTAGTAAAATTATATTTTGTTGCACCAAAAAATAACTTACAACACAACATTAAATTTATGGACAATAACACACTTTTCGCGCAATCGATTTCGTTAAAAGAATTAGGAATAGAAAATGCAACGGTTCGTTACCAGTTATCTGCAGATGAGCTGCATGCTATAACTGTGCAGTCAGGACAAGGTGTTGAGGCCTCTACAGGTGCTTTGGCAATTAATACAGGAGAATTTACAGGACGTTCGCCTCAGGATCGTTTTATTGTAAAAGACAGCATTACAGAAGATAAAGTATGGTGGGGAAATGTAAATATCCCGTTTTCACCAGAAGCTTTTGAGAAATTATATAATAAGGTAACGAAGTTTTTATCAGACAAAGAAGTTTTTGTACGTGATGCTTATGTGTGTTCAGATCCAAATTACAGACTAAATGTACGTGTTGTTACAGAAACGGCATGGTCGAATTTGTTTTGCTATAATATGTTCTTAAGACCAGAAGAGTCTGAATTAGTAAATTTTAAACCAGAGTGGACAGTAGTTTGCGCTCCAAGTTTTATGGCAGATCCTGCTGTAGACGGAACACGTCAGTCTAACTTTGCCATTTTAGATTTTACTAAAAAAATCGCGTTAATTGGCGGAACTGGTTATACTGGAGAAATGAAAAAAGGAATTTTCTCTGCTTTAAACTTCATTTTGCCTGTTTTCGAAAATACATTACCAATGCATTGTAGTGCCAATGTTGGTAAAAACGGCGATACAGCTATTTTCTTTGGATTATCCGGAACAGGAAAAACTACTCTTTCTGCAGATCCTGAACGTAAATTAATCGGTGACGATGAACACGGTTGGACTGCTGAAAATACAGTTTTTAACTTCGAAGGAGGATGCTATGCTAAAGTAATCAACTTAACTGAAGAAAATGAACCGGACATTTACAGAGCAATCAAAAAAGGTGCGCTTTTAGAAAATGTGGTTTTCAAACCAGGAACGGAAGAAGTAGATTATGATGATGTTTCGATTACTCAAAACACGCGTGTAAGTTACCCAATAACACATATTGACAATATTCAGCCGGGTTCTATTGGTCATAACCCAAAAAATATATTTTTCCTTACAGCAGATTCTTTCGGAATTCTGCCTCCAATTTCAAGATTAACTCCAGGTCAGGCTGCTTACCATTTTATTTCAGGATATACAGCAAAAGTTGCCGGAACAGAAGCCGGAGTTACAGAACCACAGCCTAATTTTTCTGCTTGTTTTGGAGCGCCTTTTATGCCTTTACATCCAACAAAATATGCTGAAATGTTAAGCAAAAAAATGAAAGATGCTGATGTAAAAGTTTGGTTAATCAACACTGGTTGGACTGGCGGCGCATACGGAACAGGAAGCCGTATGAAACTAAAATATACGCGTGCTATGATTACTGCTGCATTAAACGGAGAACTGGATAATGTAGAATATCAAAATCACGCAGTATTTGGAATTGCAAAACCACAATCTTGCCCTAATGTTCCAAGCGAAATTTTAAATCCTAGAAACACTTGGGAAGACAAAGATTTATATGATAAAAAAGCGCTGGAATTAGCTCAGAAATTCAAAGCTAATTTTGCCAAATTTGAAGAGTTTGCCAATGCTGAAATTTTAGCAGGAGCACCAATTACAGAATAAAAGGAATTATTTAATTCAAAATAAAAAAGCTGTTCATTATGAACAGCTTTTTTTAGTTTCCAATCGCAGTAAAAAAAAATAAACACTAACACGGGTACTGCGACTGAAAACCGTGACTGAACAGCTTTTTTTAGTTTCAAGTTTGTGGTTGAGTGAACACTTCTGAGACTGAGCGAAGTCGAATCTCTCGCAAAGCACTTCGACTTCGCTCAGTGTGACACTAGATTTAAGTCTCGCTAAAACTTGAAACTTGAAACCTGAAACAAAAAGAACTATTTCTTAGTTTCATCAATTCGTTTTTGAATCAAATCCCAAGTGTAATAATGAAATGTCATTCCGTTGCTCATCGCTACGAAAAGTCCGTTTTTGTATTTTGGACCTAAATTTACGCTTGTAACATCGGCACCGTCGCACTCAATTGTAGAAGTTGGAACTTCAGCTAATAATGGATGATTGTTTGGATTTCCTTTAAAACCTTCTCTCGGATAAACCATAAAAGAATTCGCCTGTTGGTTTGATACCAAAATATATCCTGTAGAATCTGTTTTTTTATAAATCGCAATTCCTTCATGATCTGCTTTGAAATCTTTCTGACCAAAGAAGGCCAGTTCTTTATTATCATTTAAAGCAGGATCGGCTTTGTATTTTCTAATTCCGGCCTGCTCATCACAATAGTAAACAAAGCCTAATTCATTATCAACAGCAATGGCTTCGATTTCTTTCTTTCCACTGTATGTTCCGAATTTACGAACCACTTTTGCAACAGCAAATTTTCCATTACCTGAGAGTTCATACTGCCATAAATAACTTCCTGAAGGTCCTGTTTTTCTTCCTACAATAGCAAAAATCTTCTTGTCACTTGGGCGTGTGTATAAAGAAACTCCCATTGGATCGCGTTCTGTTTCTCCTTCAAAAACAGGAATTCCGCCATTATCAATCGGCTCTAAATCAGGGAGACTGAAAATTCTAATTTTATTGCTTTCGCGTTCTGTCGTAACGGCAATGTCAACTTTTTTTCCGTTGATGATTAATCCGTAAGCGATATCCACATTGTTTGGACGTTTTAAAGGAATTGATTTCTTCAGGATCTTTCCATTCAAATCAAAAGCATATAAACCACCATCAGTATCTTTATCAGTTCCCACAATAATACTTTTTGAAGCATCGGCAGGATTAATCCATATAGAAGGATCGTCAGTATCGTGAGGCAGCGCTTCGGTAACAGTTGTTGGTTTTACGGCATTTGGTGAAACTGGGGCTAATTTATCGTCTTTACAAGCTGTAAATGAAAGGGATAAAAGCAAAAAAGCAAGTATCGATTTATTTTTCATTGTGATATTTTATTGAAATGAATTAGACAGAACCGCTAAGTTCTGTCTAATTTAGTCGTTTTTATAATTGATTTTACAAGTCTAATTTCAATCCGAAATTATAACGAGGCTGGTAATATTCAGCTTGTTTTGTATGTGCAGCAACTCCTTGATAATAGCGTAACGGCTGGTTTGTTAAGTTATTTGCTTCTGCAAAAAAGCGAAGTTTTGGCGTAATTTTATAAGAAGCATTTGCATCTAAGAAAAACTGCTTATCATAATAACTGTCTTTATATGATTCTGAACCCAATTCATCTAAATAATCAGATGTAAAGTTGGTTGAGATTCTGGCAGAAAAACGTTTGTTTTCCCAAGATAAAGATCCGTTAAACATGTGCGGCGTTGTTCCCGGAAGGCTGATGTCGTTTCTTTCGTTTCCGTCTTCATCGGCAATTCCTTTTGCTTTAGATTTTGTGTACGTATAGTTTAAATAAACCGCAAAACCTTTTAAGAACTGACCCGGAAGAAAATCCAGCTGACGCTGAAACGCAACTTCAAATCCGTAAACATCAACTGTATCGCCGTTTCTTGACTGCAAGAATGACCAGTTTTCGCCAACCGGAATTGGGTTTACCTGATTTGGAAAATCGGCAGCAAATTTTTCAGTAGTATATTGATTGTCGCTGTAATTGTAAATGAAATCATTTAATCTTTTGTAGAAAACACCTCCGGAAATTAAACCAACAGATTTGAAATAATTCTCGGCCATGAAATCATAATTGTATGAATATGTTGCATCAAGACCGGGATTTCCGGCTGTAATTTCTTTATCGGCAGCAATATTGTTTACGTAAGGAGCCAAAGCATAATAATTTGGTCTTGCCAAAGCTGTTGTAGCAGCAGCTCTTAAAACTAAATCCTTAGTCGCATTATATTGAAAAGAAATACTTGGCAGTAAATTAGTATAAGAATTTGTATTGTTGATTTTACTTTCTAATTCTTCTTCATCCAAAACTCGGTTTCCGGTATAATCGATATGCGTATTTTCCATACGGAAACCTAAAACCATCGAAAGTTTATCATTAAAATCCTGATCCCATCTTACATAAGCGGCATAAATACGCTCTTTAGCATTATAATTTACTGCTAAATATTCTGCAGGATCGGCTTCTTTATCAAATAAAGCTAGCATTGTTTAAATCTAAACTTCCTAAGAAAGCGGCCGAAGCAAAAGTTCCCGGAACATATTTACTTCCCGGATTAAATCCTTTTCCGTCATAATAACTGTTTGGAACTTCAGATAATAATTCCATTCCATCATTAACCGGTTCATAAGAATAGAACATATTATTTCTTTCTTTTTCTTTCAAACGAAGTCTTAAGCCAGTTCTTAATCTTCCTTTTTCTCCAGCAATTACAGAGAAAGGAAAACGGATATTTACTTTTGCACCAAATTCACTTTCGCTGGTTTCATCTGTGTTTTCAGTAACCGAATCAAATTTAAATTCGTCAACAGATTCTCCAACAATTGTCATTAAAGGAAATCTTGGATTTGATAAATCTTCAAACATTTCTAAACCTTTCTGACGGTATTCGATATAACGCTCGCCCGGACGGTATTCTCTTGCTTTTGCATAGTTTGCTGACCAGTCCAAATCTAAAGTAGAATTGATTAAATGTTCTCCGCGAAGCGAATAATTCTGAACTCTTTGGTCTTCTAATCTTCTGTTTTTGTTTCTGCTGTTGTCTACACCACCTTTTGTCTGACGTTTTACACGACCTTCAAAACCTGTGATTTCTTCACCATTGTAAATAGGTTCGATATCATCATAAGTAGTTCTGAAACGGTTTTCTCTATCGTCTCTCCAATTGTAAATTGCATTCGCAAAAATGGTATTGTTCTCGTCAAATTTATAATCTAAAGCAACAGATCCGCTGCGGCGAATACGCTGTACATCATATTTTCTAATTTCTGAAGCCTGTAAATATTCATTTCCGAAATCATCTTTTACCCATTCGTTTTCGATATTATCAGATCCGTAATCTACATTATTATAAGAACCGCTGAAAACAGCTCCTAATTTATTATCAAAAAAACGATTTCCGTATACAAAACCTGCAGTATAACTTGCGTGTTCGCGAATTGGTAAATAACCTCCGGCAAGCGTTGCAGAGATTCTTTCTCCATTTGGAGTTGCTCTTGTAATTAAGTTTACAGAACCTCCAATCGCATCAGCATCCATGTCAGATGTAAGCGTTTTGTTTACTTCAATTGTAGAAATCATATCAGACGGAATCAAGTCCATTTGTACGTTTCTGTTATCTCCTTCTGCTGATGGAATACGATCACCATTTAAAGTAACTGAGTTTAACGACGGAGCTAAACCTCTAATGATAATATTACGAGCTTCACCCTGATCGTTTTGCATGGTAATACCCGGAACACGTTTTAAAGCGTCTCCAACATTGGCATCAGGAAAACGCCCCATTTGATCAGACGAAATTACGTTTCCGATATTTTTATTGTTTTTTTGCTGATTCAGCGCTTTGGCCTGACCTTTTAAGATGTCTCCAACAATAACCTCTTTCAATTCATTTTCAGAAGCTTTAAGAGCAAAATCCAGAACATTGTTTTTTCCTTGCTCAACCGTAATTTCGTGAGTAATAGAAGTATATCCGATATATTTTACTTCAACTTTGTAAGTTCCGGCGTTAATATTTAATAATTCAAAACGGCCGTTGTAGTCAGAAACCGTGTATTTGTTTTCTCCAACAATCTGAATCATAGCTCCAGGCAGAGGAAGTTTGTCGTCTATATCAAGCACTTTTCCAGAAATTATGGCCTTTTGGGCATAACCGGAAACGGCTAAAAATAGGAATGTTAATAATAAATAGAATTTTTTCATTGCGGGGTAGTTTGATTTTTTGCGAAACTAGACTCTTTGTATTACTAAAACCCTTAAAAAAAATTAACATAGTGTTATGATTCGTCAGTTATTCCTTATTCTTATTAATGTTTAACTAACATTCAAATCTCAAATAATTGATTTGCAGTTAAAAACAAATCAATATTTGATTGTAATTGAAAATTTGGCGCTAAATTTGCCGTATCATCATTAATCAAAAATCATCAATCATGTTAAAACAATTTTTTATCCTTTGTTCCGGTGCCGACCGAGATATTTTAGAAGGATGTTCAGAAGGCGAACAAACCAAATATGTTGGTATTGGCGCTACCGTTTTTTTTACTGCTGTAATGGCATTTTTAGCCAGTGCCTATGCACTTTTCACCGTTTTTGATTCTATTTATCCGGCCTTAATTTTTGGGTTTGTATGGAGTTTACTGATTTTTAATTTAGACCGTTTTATCGTTTCTACCATTAAAAAAAGAGATCGTTTTATGGATGAATTCCTGCAGGCGACTCCGCGTATTGCTTTGGCTATTATTATTGCGATTGTAATTTCGAAACCTCTAGAAATTAAAATTTTCGAAAAAGAAATCAATACCGTTTTATTGAAAGAGAAAAACGAAATGGAATTGGCCAATAAAAAGCAAATTGGAACATATTTCAAAACCGATTTAGATAAAAATAAAGCTGAGATTGCAGCGCTAAAAGCCGATATTGTAAAGAAAGAAAAAGAGGTAAACGCTTTATATTCAACTTACATTACAGAAGCCGAAGGAACTGCCGGAACTAAAAAACTAGGAAAAGGTCCGGTTTATAAAGAAAAACGCGAAAAACACGACGCAGCTCTTAAAGAATTCGAAACGCTTAAAAAAACAAACGAAGCTAAAATTGCCGAAAAAGAAAAAGCCGGAAAACAACTTCAGGCCGATTTAGATAAAAAAGTTTCGCAGACACAGCCAATCATAGAAGGTTTCGACGGATTAATGGCGCGTATTAATGCTTTGAATAAATTACCTTGGCTTCCGTCATTCTTTATAATGTTGTTGTTTTTAGCAATCGAAACTTCACCAATTATTGCCAAATTATTAGCACCAAAAGGTGAATTCGACTTTAAACAAGAAGAAGCCGAAACAGCTATGAAAGCAACTTTGGCACAAAATAAATACCAACGCGATTTATTAGTGAAAACCAGCGCCGAAATGCACGATAGAGTTTATGCTGATATTGCCGAAGATAAAGGATTGTATGATTTGCAAAGAAAAAATGCAAAAGAATTACTGGAATTACAGTCGCATAAATTTTTAGACAAACAGAAAGCGACACTGTGAGATGTAAAAGGTAATTTGTAAAATGTAAAAAGGCTTAAGTTTATTTGAACTTAAGCCTTTTTTATTTTTAAGAGAGATAAGATACATTTCACCTCTCACAAATCACATTTTACATATAGCTTAAAATTTCTTTTTTATAAGCATCATATTCTCCCTGCATAATTAAACCATTATCAAGAAGTTTTTTGTAGTTCTGTAATTTATCAAAAAGTTCTTCTTTAGATAAATCACTTAATTTACGTTCTCCAGCTGGATGAGTCGGAAGCGGTTCGTAAGTTTCAGTAACAACCGGCGCAGCTGGTAAAATTTCAGCAAAACTTGTTACTTCTTCCGTTTCTACTTCTTCAATTTCTTCAGCTTCTTCTTCAAAAACTGGTTCAGCAGTTTCCTGAACCGGAGCTGCAGAAGTAACCGGATTTTTTAATAAATCCAATTGTTCTTTAGCGTAAGTATAAATTTTTCTAGCCTGAATTTTCGGAATATAGTCAATTGAAATTGCTAAATCTGTTTTAGTACCAAATGAAAATTCAGAACCTAAAATGTTTTCTTTTACAAAAGTACTTGCAATATCATCCCAGGTGTAATCTGTAAAATCCATAGAAAGACCTAAATTTTTAGGTTTACAGATAATGATACGCTTGTTTGTCAATACAATACTATCTGGAAAAACAGTAATTGCAGGTTTTTTTGCACAGCGATGTATCCAACTTCTTCGCCTTTCATCAATAAATCGTTAAGTTTCGAAGTGATTTTTTCAATCGCTTTTGGATCTTGTTCTTCGTTCAGAAATTTTTTAAATTGTTCTTTCATTTTTTTAAGTTCTAAGTTACTAAGCTGCTAAGTCGCTGAGTTTTTTACTGACGCTACAAATGTAATGCCTAATTTTCTAATTGAGTAATTTCATTTTGAATTTTCTTTGTCAAACTTTTGAAAACCAATTCATACGAATGATCTATCAATTCTTTGACAAATTTTACAGGTAAATTTCCATTCAAAGCCACCGTATTCCAGTGCACTTTACTCATATGATATCCAGGTTCAATTTCATCATATTCTGCTCTGAGCTCCTGTGCGCGGTCGGGATCACATTTTAAATTGACAGATTGTTCGTTTTTTTCCCATTGCGAAAGAGAAGATAAAGCAAACATTTTTTCGCCAACTTTAAAAACCAGAGTATCTTCATCAAAAGGAAAATGTTCGCTGACCCCTTTTTTCGATAGACAATATTCGTAAAACGTTTCTAAATTCATAACAGTTTATTTTCCGATTTCACCTAAATGCGTGTATTTAAAGCCTTTTTCATATTTAAGACCGTAACCAAAAATACGGTCCATTGCTGAATGTGAAAATAAAATAATTCCGGCTAATTGAACACTTTCAATACTTAAATAACATCCTAAACCATAAATTAAAAGCGCAATTCCTTTATGATGAAAGACATTGTAGAGAAAAGCACCCGCTTTATTTCCGAAAGTATATCCAATCATGGATAAATCCGGAGCCAGAATTAAAACCAAAAAGCACCACCATTCAAAATTTAAGCGGTTAAAAAGAAATATTCCGAGAAGAAATAAAGCTGTTTCTTCGAGTTTTAAGACAGTTTTCATTTGATTATTTTTTCCATCATCTTTTCAGGATGATTCAGTTTTGTAAATCCGAATTTTTCGTATAAAAAGTGAGCATCTGTTGTTGCCAGTCGCCATATTTTTACTTCTTGCAATTGAGGATCATTCATCATTGTTTCGATTAAAATGGATGAATAGCCTTTTCCACGGTGTTTTTCATCAATAAAAACATCCATTAAATAAGCAAAAACGACATAATCAGTTATGACGCGTGCAAAACCAATTTGTTTGTCATCCAAATAAATTCCAAAACAAACCGAAGCATCAATTGTGCGCTGAACTTCGTCGATAGTTCGTCCGGCTGCCCAATAAATGTCTTTTAAAAAGTTCTGTATAAACGGAACGTCGAGTTTTGTTTTATCTGTAGAGACGGTAATCATTTTAATTTTAGATTTTAGAGTTCAGATTTTAGATTTTTTGTAGTAGAGTAATCTAAAATCTACATTCTAAAATCTAAAATTTTATATAATATCGGTTTTGATGGACTTGCATCGTTTTCGAATGAAGCGATTTGGAGATTTAGAATATAATTTCCGTCTTCAATGTCTTCACGAACATAAATCATTTCGGTAATTGTGGCATTTAATCTTGCGTCAGAATTTAGATTATGAGTGTCTTTTACGTTCCAAAACGCTTTATGAGCCAATAATTTTCCTTCATCATGTTCTTTGTCCACACTTGGCAAATCAATCAGTAAATGCTGAATTTCGCTTTCGCGGATGAAAATTGCAGCGTCTTCAGACAAATAAGGCGGATTTGTATTCGAATATTTTCTTGATCTTTTATCTTTTGAATTAGGAATTGTTCGAATTATTAAAGCCTCGTTTGTCACATTGAGCGAAGTCGAAATGCTTTCTTTCGTAATCACAAAATCGTCTCCAATTTTTTCAGGCTCAACCGTAATCAATTTTGCTGTAAAGAAAAACTGTTTTAGCGATTGATTAATACTGTAAAAATCATTCGTAATATGTCCCAAACATTCCGTGTGCGTTCCATGCCCATGCGGATTGAAGAAAATATTATTGAAATTTGTTGATGATTTTCCTTCCGAAACTTTTCCAATCCAATCTCCAAAAACTACGGGTTCAATAACTGGTTTTTCGATGTACCAGGCAATTGGGTTTTCGTCTGTATTTGTTAAAGGAATAGAAATATCAATGGGTTTTGATAAGTCGATTTGGTATTTATTGTCAAGAATTGCAATCATTTGGGACATGGATTTTATGGATATTCTAACGCAGATTTCTACGGATTTATCAGCGTTGCCTGCATCCGTTTAATCAGCGTCTAATTTTTATTCTTCCAAATTTAAATAAAACAGATCACTTGCAATTCCATCCGTTAAAAATTTTCCTTTTGGAGTTGGTTTCAGGATATTATTTTCAATCGAAAGCAAATCATCGTTTAAGAATTTTTGAGATTGCTCTAATAGATAATTCAAATATTCCGATCCAAATTCGTTTTCAATTCTTTCTAAAGAAACGCCCCAAATGGTTCTTAATCCCGTCATAATATATTCGTTATAACGGTCTGAAATGGTTAAAATCTCAGTTTCAATTGGAAGTTCGTCGTTTTGAATCGCTTTTAAATACAGAGAATTATTCGCAATATTCCAGCCTCTTTTTTCACCATCATAACTATGAGCAGAAGGACCGATCCCGATATATTTTTTTCCTAACCAATAAGCCGAATTGTTTTTGGAGAAATAATTTTCTTTTCCAAAATTGGATAGTTCGTAATGAATGAAACCATTTTTTTGAAGCATTTCAACTAAAATCATAAAATGATTGGAAGCCACTTCATCCTGAGGTTCAGCAATTTTTCCGGTTTGAATTAATTTGCTCAAAGCTGTTTTTGGCTCAACCGTCAAAGCATAACTCGAAATATGCGGAACGCCAAAATCTAAAGCCGTTTGGACATTATTTCTCCACATTTCGTCGCTCATTCCCGGAATTCCGTAAATTAAATCCAGCGAAATATTATCAAAATATTTAGTTGCTTCTTCCAGACATTTTTTGGCTTCCGCCGAATTATGAGCGCGATTCATCATCTTCAAATCTTCTTCATAAAAAGACTGAATTCCGATGCTTAATCTGTTTATCGGACTTTTAGATAATTCGAAAATTCGCTCAGCAGATAAATCATCTGGATTGGCTTCAAGCGTAATTTCGGGATTTTCTGCAACGATATAATTTTTATAAACTTCAGAAATTAAAAAGTTGATTTCGTCATTGGTCAAAACCGAAGGAGTTCCTCCGCCAAAATATATAGTTTCTACAATCTCATTGTCACTTCGAGCGGAGTCGAGAAGCTCATTTTTTCGCATGCCAATTTCTTTGGCTAAAGCCAAAACCATTTCGTCTTTCTTTTTCATTGAAGTCGAAAAATGAAAGTCGCAGTAATGGCAAGCCTGTTTGCAAAAAGGAATATGAATGTAGATACCTGACATAATAAAAAAAGAGCAAGTTAAATCTTGCTCTTCAATATTCAATAGTAATTAGTGATAAATTATATTTTTTTTTATTAGAATGATGCGCTTTCTTTAAAAGTACCATTCGAAATAGTAATTTTTGCATTCGTCTCCGGATTCGTAGCTGTTAAGCTAAATGTTCCAGCGGCTAAAATATCATTCAGGGTTGTGAATGTAACAGTACCCGATACATTATAATTAATGTTTTGGTGAGTTGCTGTATCGTATTTTTGAAAAGTAATTCTATAAGCATTGTTGTTGCTTGTAAAATTGTAAGTACCCGTTTTTGCCTCATAATCAGGAAAAGCAATACCTATTGTGTATTCGCTGTCATTTTCTGCATAAATAATCCTTGTTTCCTGATTTTCGATTGTACCGTCAAATGATAAACCATGCCAGTCTTTTCCATCAATTTTAGCAGAAGTACCAAGACCTTCAATTTGCGGAGTAATTTCTTTATAAGAAACTTTAAAAGAACCGCTTACGTTAACAAAATCTGATTCGTAATCGTAACCGTCTTCAAACACTTTTCCTGTAAATTTTACCTGAACTGTTTTGTCTGTGGTATTTATGTTCTCTAAAGTAAACGTAAAAGTATTTGCAGTAAAATTTTCCGAAGCCTCCATCCACGGAATATTACTATTTGTTACGGGATTAGTAAGAGCCTGATACAGGTTTCCATAAACATTAAATTTAAAATCAATAGCGATTCCTTCTTCAGATGTTCCCATAACTTCTATGAAATCACCTTGTTTTTGGGCTTCCCATGTTTTTACTTTTTGTGTTTTACCGTCATAAGTAAAGTTGAAGTAAGTTTCTGATGATGAATCGTCTTCACTGCTGTCAATAGAAGAACATGAGGCAATAAGCGCTGTAAATAAAACAAACGCAATAATTTTAAATTTTGTCATTGGGAAATTTGATTTTGGATTAATTATAACAAATATAATTATTTTCGAATCTTATCCTCGTTTTGTTTTACAAAAGCATCCCAGCCAGAATAACTTTTTCCGGCGACGACTTTTCCGGAATTAAAATGGTGGCATACAGCAGCCGCTAGACCGTCTGTTGAATCGAGATTTTTAGGTAATTCTTTTAAACCTAAAAGCTGCTGAAGCATTTTAGCAACTTGTTCTTTGCTTGCATTTCCGTTTCCGGTAATAGCCATTTTTATTTTTTTAGGTTCGTATTCTGTAATCGGAATACCTCTTGAAAGTCCCGCAGCCATAGCGACACCTTGCGCACGACCTAATTTCAGCATCGATTGTACGTTTTTGCCAAAGAAAGGCGCTTCAATCGCAATTTCGTCCGGACAATGTGTTTCGATTAATTCAATAGTTCTTTCAAAAATGATTCTCAGTTTTTGATAATGATTATCATATTTAGAAAGCTGCAATTCATTCAATTGCAGAAATTCCATTTTTTTATTGATGACCCTAATTAATCCAAAACCCATGATTGTAGTTCCGGGGTCAATACCTAATATGATGCGTTCTTTTGTCATTATTTTATGTGTTCTATCCATTGATTAGCCAATTCTTCTACATAATCAACGTATGTCGTAACATTTTTAAAAGAATGAAATGTGTATTCTGGTTGGTTTTTAATAAAGTTTACATTATCGAAACTATGATCATGAGAGAACAGGAAAATTTCTTTATTATGAGGATTGTACATTGTCAATGCTCCGTTTGCTTCATATGCAAAGGATAAAAAGTCAGAAGAATCTATTCTTTCAAAACTTTCTTCTTCACAAGCAGAGATATAATAATCTTCATATTCACCAATTCCATTAAAACATTCTGAATTTATAAACATGAAATTCTGGTTATTACAAAAAGAATTTTCAGGACAGTTAAAAGACTCTTGAATACCACCAATATTTTTTAATAATAATTGATGTTCATGGATTAACTGCAAAGTTTTATTTTCTTCATTTTCTATTTTGTTTAACCAACCACAGATATTGTCTTCTAGGTCGTTCCAAGCAAATAAAATATAATCTTGATTATCGATTTTGATATTTGAAACTCTGGCTTTTTCTATCAATAAACTTAATTTCGGGAATGTGCTACTGAATTCTTTGCTGATTCTAAAATCTTGTTTAATAAATTTGATATTTGAATTTGGCTTTAAAAACCAAATTACTTCTTTTTTGAAAGTTTCAAAATCTTTTTCGTGTTCCATATTTCATTATTCATTTTCTCATTTTCAAATTGCCACATTCTCAAATTGGTTTACTTTTGCGGCATGATTTCAATTCCTCACAAAGCTAAGCAATTCCTTGTTCTTCTGGCTAAACTTTTGATCGTTGGCGGCGCATTTTATTTTATTTACAATCAGCTCGCTAATAACGATAAGTTAGACTGGCAGAAATTCATTGTATTATTTCGTAAAAATCAATCCGTTTTAGGGATTTCGTTTATCTTGCTTTTGAGTGTTTTGAATCGTTATTTTGAGATTCTAAAATGGCAGAATCTGGCACAGGTAATTGATAAAATATCTCTTTATGAAGCCACAAAACAGGTTTTAGCAGCTTTAACAGCAGGGATTTTTACGCCAAATGGAGTAGGAGAGTATGCAGGAAAAGCGTTGTATTATCCAAAATCAGAAGCCAAAAAAGTAGTTTTTCTGAACCTTATCTGCAACGGAATTCAGATGATTTTAACGATCATTTTTGGAATATTCGGATTAATGTATTTTAATGCAAGTTATAATGTAATTACAACTAAAACGGTAGCGATTTTATTTGGAGGATTTGTACTGCTTTTGGTAATTTTATTTTCACTTAAAAAAATCAAAATCAAAGGATATTCAATTGAAAAACTGATTCATAAAATCAATGAAATTCCAAAAACGATTCATCACAAAAATATTATTTTAGGCATTTTGCGTTATTTGGTTTTCTCGCATCAATATTACTTTTTGTTTCTGGCTTTTGATGTCGAACTGCCTTATTCTATTTTGATTGCGACTATAACATCAGTTTATTTTCTGGCTTCATCGCTGCCAACATTTCAATTTTTAGATTTTGCCGTAAAAGGAAGTGTTGCCATGTATTTTTTTTGTATTCTGGGCGTAAACGAATGGATAGTCGTATTTATAAGCACCTTAATGTGGTTTTTAAACGTAGTATTGCCAGTAGTTTTAGGAGGTTATTTTGTACTGAATTTTAAAACCAAAATTGCAGAATGATTTTTGCATTATTCGGCATATTGACCTTTTATGTAATTAGTATTAGTTTGCTTATTTATGGGTTTTTCAAAATCAAAAAATTTCATAAAACAGATTTACAGCCGCAAACGAGTTTTACCATAATTGTTCCTTTTCGAAATGAAGAAGAAAACCTGCCGAATCTTTTAAATAGTATTTCCGGACTTAATTATCCAACAGATTTATTTGAAGTAATTTTGGTTGATGATTCTTCAAATGAAAAATTTCAATCATCAATTGTTAATTATCAATTATCAATTATAGATAATATTCGTCTTTCAAATTCACCAAAAAAAGATGCGATAACTACAGCAATGAATCATGTAAAAACCAATTGGGTAATTACAACAGATGCTGATTGTATTGTTCCTCAAAACTGGCTTTTAGCGTTTGATAATTACATTCAGGAAAATAAAGTTTCGATGCTTGCCGGGGCAGTTTCGTATGAATGTAAGAATTCATTTTTAGATCATTTTCAGCAGTTAGATTTAACCAGCCTGCAAGGCGCAACAATTGGAAGTTTTGGTCTCAACAAAGGTTTCATGTGCAACGGAGCCAATTTTGCCTACAAAAAATCATTGTTTGAAAGCTTAAATGGTTTTGAGGGAAATGACAAAATAGCAAGTGGTGACGATGTTTTTTTACTGCAAAAAGCAATTGAAAAATTCCCGGACGAAGTTCATTATCTAAAATCGAAAAACACCATCGTTATTACAAAACCAACCGAAAACTGGAGAGCTCTTTTCTATCAAAGAGTACGCTGGGCGGCTAAAACAAGTTCCTACAAAAGTAATTTTGGAAAGTTTCTGGGGATAATTGTTTTCTTAGGAAATCTAACTTTAGTTATTTGTTTTTTCTTGTTCCTTTTCGGATTTTTGGGTTATCCCATTTTGGTTTTATTTGCCTTCTTTAAGTTTGTAATCGACTTTATTTTACTTTCAGTAACAAATCAATTTTTAACAGAGACTAAAATTAAAAGCCTTTTATTGAGTAGTTTACTTTACCCGTTTTTTAGTTCAGCAGTAGCTTTATACAGTTTATTTGGCTCTTATGAATGGAAGGGAAGACGATTTGAAAAATAAAACTATTTCTCGTTTTTGGCCTTAATAATTACAGGCAGAATAAACTGAGTTTTTACCGGAAGTCCGCGTTTGATAGCAGGATTTACTTTAGGAAAATCAACTAATCTTGCATGAAGAATACTATCTATTCTTGTAGTGTTGTATTTAACAGAATCCTTTTTAAACTCCGGCTCAAACTTCATTTTTGAATTAGGGAAAATAGTTACCTTAACCTTAATAGTGTCTAAATCAGGGTACAAAATAGATAAACTATCTACATCTAATTTTTGTTGTATAAGCTGCGACATAACATCAAAAAAACATTTTTGGCGCTGTTGTTTATCGTTTATAGTTTCGCAGTCGGCAACTGTAGGATATTCATCAACTTCTTTCCAGTTAATCGATTTTAATTCTTTTTGAAGTAACTCTTTTTCAGACGGAACTTTCTTCTCAAAATATTGACAAGAGTTAAAAAAGATACTAATCAGAAAAATGAAAAAATACTTCAAGGCTTTGATGTTGAATTGAATAATATAGATTTAAAGTATAAAAATACAATTATTTTTTTTGAGATTCTTTGTATTCTAAATAATCTTCATAACTTTCAGAAAGCCAATGTTCTTTATTTTGTTTTGCAACTTCCTTTTGGTCAGGATACAATTTTTCAAGCCGATCTGAAAATGCAGCAATTTGTACCGTATAATTGTAAAAGTCGGTTTTGCTTAAAAGAATTTCAGGATCGTTTTTTCGGCTAAAAAACTCGAAAAATAAAGAATCGAATTCTTTCATGGAAAAATTCATGATCTTTTTCTTATTACTTTTATAAATACTGTCTTGTAAAAGCTGATCGTCGATTGGGATTTTTTTACTTTGTGCAAATGCCGAATCACTGATCGAAAAGACCAAAAAAAGAAGTAGAGATAATGACAATAAACGGCGCATTTTTTAAATATAAAAACAAATTTGTAAGTACAAAATTACAAAAAAATATGGATTTACTATTACTGACATTAGGTTTTATATGTATGATTGTGGGTATATTTGGGAGTTTTCTGCCAGTTTTACCTGGACTTTCAAGCTGTTGGGTAGGTTTGCTGCTATTATATCTAACAAAAGCAGTCGACAATAATTACTGGGTTTTAGGAATTACTCTTTTACTGACTATAATAATCACGGTTTTAGACTACATAATTCCGGCAAAAGGAACCAAGAAATTTGGCGGAAGCTCATACGGAGTTTGGGGAACCAACATAGGTCTTGTGGTTGGAATTTTGGCACCCATACCGTTTGGAGTTATCATAGGCCCGTTTGTGGGAGCACTTATTGGCGAAATGATTTACGATTCTACCAATCACAAAAGAGCTTTAAAAGCCGCGACCGGATCCCTCTTAGGCTTCCTTGCATCTAGTTTTATAAACTTTATGTTCTGCATCATTTATTTCGGAATTTTCATTCACACAACATGGGAATATCGAAACATATTGTTTTAATTATGTAATAAATATTTAGCTTTTTTCTTATTTTTTCTTTTTTTTAAGAAAAATTTGAACTTTTTAAGAAAAATATTTCACTTTACTTTGATTTCGAAAGGGTTATATTTACTGGTATTTAGAGTTTTTGGCTTTAAAGTGCTCAAAATTTTAAGTGTAAAATCTTAACTTATTTTTTGGATATGTTAAAATATTTTATATTTTTATCCTGATTAACGATAAAAAGCCCCACTTTATCGATTATTTTGAATGAGTATAAATTATTTATCTAATAAGTTATGAGTATGACCCCAAACCTACAAATTGAGCTTAGACGTTTTATTTCTTCTAACGTTGTTTCAAAACTAAATAAGTTTTATTTTGAAAATGATGCACTCCTAATCAAAGGAATTGATGTTTCGATCGGTACAGTTTTAATGGGTCTTTATAACAAGGCCGAAGAAACAGGCTTCTACAAAGAAATAGTTTCGTTAATCGAAGATAATTCAAATTTTTATCAGGAAGTCGATTTTACTTCCGGCCGAATTTTATCAGTCGACGACTGTTACCGTCTGGAAGGAAATGCATTGCTAAAAGAAATTTTCACCAATAAAAAAGGCAGAATTTCTGAAATGATTTCAAATGAAGTCGGAATCAAAAGCGAAACAGCCCGCGAAATACTTAACTTCTCTGCACTACTAGTTATCTCTTATCTTAAAAATAATATCCAATTACTAGACAGTTTAAAATTACTGTTAGAAGAACAAAAAAGAGATATTTTAAACAGCATTCAGCCAGGAATCAAAATCATCTTAGGATTTTCATGTTACGAATCTGTTGAAGACAAAAACCAAAACATCGGAAGATCAATTTTTACACTTTTCGGACATAACTTTTTTAGTTTCTGAAATAAAAAAATCCCATTTTACAAAGTAAAACAGGATTTCTATAGTAATTAAATTTGAAAAGTCCTTTTATGAGTTTTTCAAATTGATAACTTCTTGATCTGTCAAAAAGCGCCAGTTTCCTCTAGGAAGATTCTTCTTAGTTAAACCAGCAAAAGAAACGCGGTCAATTCTTAAAACATCATAATCAAAGTGTTCGAAAATAGCACGAACCACCTTTACATTCGATGTGCGTAATTTTAGACCCACCTCACTTTTTGCTTCTTTTTCAATATAACTTATTTCTTCAATAAAAACGCGGTGTCCGTCAAGAACCAAACCTTTGCTGATTTTTTCTAAGTCTTCAAACTTTAAGTTTTTATCTAAAGAAACCTGATAAATTTTAGAAGATTTCTGATTTGGCAAAGTAAACTTACGAATCAAATCATTGTCATTCGTAAACAACAATAATCCGGTTGTATTTTTGTCCATTCTTCCAACAGGAGAAATTTTTGAATTTGTAGCTCCGCGAACAAGTTCCAGAACGTTACGAAATTCCTGTCCTTCATCAAGAGCAGTAGTAAAGTTTTTAGGTTTATTAAGTAAAATATATTCTTTCTTTTCAGGAGTCAATAGAACACCATCAAAATTCACAACATCATTTAATTTTACTAAATAACCCATTTCAGTAACCGGTACGCCATTTACTTTAACGTTTCCAGACTGAATATATAAATCGGCATCACGACGAGAACAAACCCCGGAATTAGCGATATATTTATTCAAACGAATCTCATCCGAAGCTTTTTGTCTCTTTGCCGGTTGATTTTGTTTTCTGAATTTTTCAGCCGCGGCATCCTGCGCTGCTTTCACTTCAGGTTTCACTTTTTTCGGTCCCTGCGCACGTTTTGGCAAAGCAGGTTTTGGCTTATTAGAGTTTGATCTTGAGCTATTTGGTCTAGATCCGCCTCTTTTATTATTGCCTTCCTTATTGTTCATAAATTCTGTAATTTGTGCAAAGATAGTTTTTTCCTGCTAATAAATCTTAAGTTCAATGTTCTTAGATTGATAGCATTTTATTTTAAGATAATCAGGAGCAATGCATTTGGCATTTTTTGACGCATGGTTTCCCGCTTTTTGTTTCAATTTTTTATTTTTTAAAGAAAAAAATAAAAAGATTTTCACTGCAATCGGGGCTAGATTCAAACATTAGGCTTCTTTTATTGTGAATGCCTTATTTCGCAAAGATTCACAAAGTTTGCACAAAGCCACACAAAGCCAAGAAAAAATTTTGTGAATCTCTGCGGAAACTTTGTGAATCTTTGAGGAATAAAAAAGTTAGTAATTAGAAATCAATTGCCTTCCGTGCCACAAAATACTCGGATTAATTAAAACAATGCAGAAAACGCCTGAAACAATCAGAAATTTCAAAACATTATGCAATAATAAAAATTGTTCTTTAGAATTTGATCTCCACAAATAAAGCAGAAAAAATATCAAAACAACAAAACATACGTAGAAATAAATATCCATATATCCTACATCGTAAATATTTACCAAAATGTAAACCGGAATAATGGTTAATAATGTCAAAACAGTAATAATCTGCTTGGAAACTTTTTCGTTATACGTAATCGGAATAGTGTGATAATCATTAGCCAAATCACCTTTTAAATTCTCTAAATCTTTTATCATTTCCCGAATCAAAAGCAATAAAAACAAAAACATAGCGTGTGCTGAAATTACTGCAAAATGACTTCTGTGATTTTCAATTTCTTCAAAAGAAATCGAATTGTAGAAATATAATAAAATGGCAAAAAACGGAATTACCGCCATAAAAGCCGCTGTTAAATTCCCAACAATTGGATATTTTTTTATTTTATGAGAGTAAAACCAAATCAGGAAAATATAAGCGGAAAAGAAAAAAAAAGCACGCCAGGAAACAATTGATGCCATTAAAACTGCCAAAAAATTCAGACTGAAATAAACGGTAAGTTTTGTTTTTTGACTTACCAATCTGTCGAGCATTGATTTATTTGGACGATTGATTAAGTCTTTCTGACTGTCGTAAAAATTATTGATAATATATCCCGAAGCAATTGTAATCGCCGAAGCAAAAACAATTAAAAACAAATAAAAATCAAGTAAGATATCTAAAGCTCTTTTTTCTGGAGCCAGAATAAAAATCGCCGATAAATATTGTGCCAGAACAATAATCGGAATATTATAACCGCGTACTACAGAAAACAAACTAACAATTTTCATTACTAAAAGTTTGTGCTGTCTGCTTAACATAGATTATTGGTTGTGGATTAAATTTAATTTGAAGGTAAAAGTTATTTTTTAAATCTGAAATTTAGAGCTTGTTTTTTAACAAATCTTTAGAGCCGTAACCTAATTTTCGAATGCAGGCCAAAGCTTGTTTTTGTGTGATATCAATTTCTTGTATATCTTTCTTCTCGACGAAGCAAACTGAGCCGCTCCACGGATTTGGTGCGTCCGGAACAAAAACAGTAAACTTATTTTCGTCTATTTGTTCTATTAAAAAAGCAAATTGCAATCCGGCATCAGTAGGGACTAAAATAACTTTTAAGTTTTCGTTAGATTCTAATCCCATAATATTTTCATTCATGTTTTTCATAAATGAATATCCGGGAACAAAACTTAAAACTCCATTTTCTAATTTATAAATCAGTTTTTTTGCTCCGGCAGTTCTGGCCAGTAAACCTGCCGCAAAACAAATAATAATTAGAATTAAAGTTCCAATAAGTTCCTGAAGCGCAATCCCTAAAACATGTACTTTGGGCAGATTGTTTACAAGCGGTAAAGTAATTTTTTGAATTATTCCGTATCCTTTTTCGAGAATAACAAGAAGTACAACTAAAGGCGCTAAAAACAGAATCCCTCCTAAAAATGTTGCTTTAATTATTTTTAAAATACTTTTCATAATCAATAACTTTTTAGTATGAATACTTATGAAAATCTACTCAAATAACTTCGGCTTTTTAAGGTTTAAAACTGATAAACGACTTCTAGTTTATAGTCTTTTAAAGAAACTTTGGCACGTTCTAAATCTTCAGTAAAACCAAGAATATAGCCGCCTCCGCCAGAACCACAAAGTTTTAAATAATAATCGTTTGTGTCAATGCCGTGCTGCCAGATTCCGTGAAATTGCTCCGGAATCATTGGTTTAAAGTTATTTAAAACAACTTTAGAAAGTTTCTTGGTATTGGTAAACAAAGACTTCATGTCGCCATGTAAAAAGTTTTCTACACAAGCGTCAGTATATTTTACGAATTGGTTTTTAAGCATAGTACGGAAACCTTTATCCTTTAAGTTTTCCATAAAAATGTTAACCATTGGCGCAGTTTCACCAACAATCCCTGAGTCTAACAAAAATACAGCGCCTTTTCCGTCAAAACTTTGAGTCGGAATTCCGGTCGCTTCAATATTATCTTTAGAATTAATTAAAATCGGAATACTCAAATAGCTGTTTAATGGATCTAAACCAGAACTTTTTCCGTGGAAAAAACTCTCCATTTGAGAAAATATATTTTTTAACTGTAATAGTTTTTCGCGTGTCAAATTCTCTAAAACCGTGATTTTGTTTGTAGCATATTTGTCATAAATAGCCGCAACAAGCGCACCGCTGCTTCCAACACCGTATCCTTGTGGAATACTAGAATCGAAATACATTCCGGTTTCGACATCATTTTTTAGAGTTTCTAAATCAAAAGTAACCAATTCTGGCTGCTGAGTCTGTAAAACTTCAAGATAAGCAGCAAAGCTTTGTAAACTTTTGTTTGATGCAATAGCTTCAGCCGAAGGTTCTTCAGATTTCTTTAATGCACCATTATAAAAATTATAAGGAATAGAAAGTCCTTTAGAGTCGCGGATAATTCCGTATTCTCCAAAGAGTAATATTTTTGAGTAAAATAATGGTCCTTTCATGATTTATTTTATGTCTTTTTTATTTTATTTGGGTCTTGTCTGGTAAAAGATTGTAGAAGTATGTTTAAAAATATTATCTATATTTTTTCATCATATCTTCATAACTAATATATTCTCCTCTTTCAATTTCTAATTCACTTTGAGCTATATCTGCTTTTTGTGCATCAGTCAAATCATTCCACCAATCTTTTTTCATTTCAGTCAATAATTTTTTGACTTCTTTAATGATTAAGGGATCATTTGTTTCTTCCAGTATTTTTATCACTTCGAGCTTTTCAAATTGAATGTCCATAATCAAAATTTTAATTAAAGATACGCAAAATTATAATGCAATTGATCCGTTTCCAATTTTGTCGCAAATGTACTGACGATTCTGACAAAATACAACTAATTCGTCCTGAATAAATTGTAATACTTTTTCGCTAACGTTTTCGGGATAAAGCACATGCACATTTGCACCGGCATCAAGCGTAAAACATACTGGAATCTGAGTTTCTCGTCTAAATTTCCAGATCGCATTTATGATTTGCAGCGTGTTAGGTTTCATCAAAATGAAATAGGGCATTGATGTCATCATCATAGCGTGCAAAGTAAGTGCTTCACTTTCTACAACTTTGATGAATTCTTCCAGATTTCCACTTTCAAAAATGGCAATTAATTTATCCAGATTTTCGTGTGCTTGTTCAAAACGTCTTTCAGCATACGGATGATTGTGCATTAAATCATGCCCAACTGTACTCGAAACTTGTTTTTCACCTTTATCAACCAATAAAATAGTATCTTGATAATTCTTGAAATTTTCATGAATAACGTACGGAAATTCAACTCCAAATAAATCAGAACTTCCTTCAATATTTTCTTGATTTCCCCAAACAACAACATTTCCTTTTACGCTTCGGCAGGCACTTCCTGAACCTAAACGTGCTAAAAATGATGCTTTTTGATAAAAGTATTCATCCGTCATTTCCGGATTTAACAATTTCTCCAAACTCATAAAATTCATTGCCAAAGCTGCCATTCCGGATGCCGAAGAAGCAATTCCGGAACTGTGCGGAAATGTATTCTGCGTATCAATTGTAAAATGATAGTCTTTTAAAAACGGCAGATAAACTTCAACTCTTTCTAAAAACTTCTGAATTTTTGGTTTGAAATCTTCTTTTGGTTTTCCTTCAAAAAGTAAATCAAAAGAAAATCTATTTGTCACGCTGAGCGAAGTCGAAGTGTCTCGTTTTTCAAATCCCAGTTTTGTGATTGTTTTACAATTATTCAGAGTAAAACTTACCGAAGGATTTGCCGGAATCTGATTGTCTTTTTTTCCCCAATATTTTACTAATGCTATATTGCTTGGAGCACTCCACTCAAAGTTCCCGTTTTCGATTGTTGAAGTATATTTATTTGGAATAAAATCAGCTGCTGTAAACATGAAATATAAATTTTGGCAAAGATAGTTTTTAAAATATTTTACCATGTAAGTTATATAAGAAATTATAAGTAGACTTTATTAAAATGAACTTATATACTTATATGGTTTTCCAAATTTCTTTTGATTATTTTTGGATACAAAATTTATGAAAATGAACAAGATCGTTAAAATTATAATAGCCTTAATTATTTGTTTAGCAGTAGGATATTCTGCAAGTACAGTAACGAGACCGAGTGTAGAAAGCTGGTATCCAACTATTGTAAAACCCGTTTTTAATCCGCCAAATTGGATTTTTATGCCGGTCTGGACAATACTTTATATTTTTATGGCGATAGCTGCGGCTTTAGTTTGGGACAAAATAAAAGTGCAAACCGAAAAAGTAAAAACAGCACTTCTTTTCTTTTTGATTCAGTTAACGCTCAATGCGATTTGGTCTTATTTATTTTTCGGATTGAAAAACCCTCTTTTGGCTTTAATAGAAATTATTCTTTTATGGCTTATGATTTATGAAACTTATTTAAAATTCATCAGAATTAATAAAATCTCAGGTTATTTATTGATTCCTTATTTAGCTTGGGTTGCCTTTGCAGCTGTTTTGAATGCTAGTATTTGGTGGTTGAATAAATAGATGTTTTAGTTTCAGGTTTTAAGTTTAATTCTTTACGTAATATACTTTATGAATAAATTGAAGTTTTTTGTTGTTGTCTTGGTTTTAATCTCTTTTAAAACTTTTGCATGTTTGAATGGCGAAACCAAGATTCTTAAAAACGGAGCTTATGCTTATCTCGATTACAGAGGGCTGGTTCCTCATGGTCATAATTTCGTTACTGCAGATTTCCCTAGAACACTAAAAGAACTTGATAGTTTGTACAAAAAAACGAATGATATCGATTATTTATCTGATAAAGGTTATGTCTTAATTATTCAGAAAAAATACGACGAAGCTTTAAATTTGTATTTGAATATTGAAAAAACAAATCCTAATAGATATTCTACAGCATCAAATTTAGGGACGCTTTATGAGTTAATGGGAGAAAATCAAAAAGCTTATAATTGGATTAAAAAATCAATCGAAATAAACCCGAAATCTCATAATGGTTCTGAATGGCTTCATTTAAAAATATTAGAAGCTAAGATTCTGAATTCATCTAATCTTAAAGGGCAATTTTTAATCAATACTAATTTCGGAACTGCTGGCAGCCCTGAGACTAAATTAACTAAAGAAGAAATAGAAAAATTAGCAAAGGAAATTTATTTTCAGGTAAATGAGAGAATGTCATTTATTGGACCAAAAGATGAAATTATTTCTATTTTACTTTTTGAATTAGGAAATCTTGTACAGTTAATTGGAGAACATGAAAATGCACTTCGAATTTATAATAAAGCAAGAGTTTATGGATTTGATAATGATTTAATTGTTGCAAGAATGGTCTTTAGCGCTCAGGGAAAGGCAGCATATTATCAAGGAAAAACAATAGAATTTGGCAGGAAACTTAAATTTCTTAGAGAAACTAAAAAGGGCATTGATTTAGATTACGTTTATCAAATAGAAACAGGTTTAATCGTTTTGTCAATAATTCTATTTATGGTATTAATAGTTTTTGCAGTGGTATTTATAAAATGGAAGAAGTTGAAAAAAACTATTTCAACTTCTTAAATTCTTCGTTTTTAGCAAATAAAAAATCCATTGTGTAAAGTATATTTTTCTTTTTTAAAATAACTGCCGATTGTGGGTCGGCTTCACAAAATTGAAGGAAAAGTGCCTTTTTATCCGGACTTAATTTTAAATCTTTGGTAAAATAATCTAAAGGACAAGTTGCTTCTACGAATGTTATGAAATCCAATTCGGGAGTTTTCTTTTTAGGTTTTTGCTTCGTGGCGTCTTCTTTTTTAAACAAGCCTAAAATACCTGTTCCCATTGCCATAAAATTCATTCCATTTGTAATAGTACCATCATAGACGCCAGTATATTTTCGTAAATCACGAGAAGCTCTCTGTAATGCGATCGAATCCGAAACTTCCTGAGAAGGACCAACATGAGGAAATTTTATTTTTGTAATTACAACCTCATCTAATTCTTCTGGCTTTAAAATCATATTTACAACGATATTATTTTGATCTATATTTTCCTGAAAAATTTTTAACCGTTTGAAAAAATAATCTTTGGAGAAAAAAAGCAGACTGTCTTGTGGACGCACCAGAATCGAAAATTCGCCAAATTCGTTTGTTCTTGTACTGGTTTTGGCAGTTTTATTAATTACTTCTACTTTATTAAGCGGAATATTCTGTGAAAGAACTTTTCCGTTTAATAATTTTTCATTTTGAGAAATACTTAGCTGATAAGTGAAAAAAGAAATTGTGGTTAGTAATTTTACTTTCATAAGGATTAATTAGTTGAGAGTAAAATTATTAGAATACTCTTAACGAAAACTTACAGAACATGTAAATTCTTGTTAAGAATGTTATAGTAATTTCGAACAGAACTTTTCTAATTCGCCATTATTAAATAAAACCGGCCCATGACCAAAACATAATATTTTAGGTTTTAAGGAAGCCAGTTTTAATATTGATTTTCTATTCGTTTCTTGATCTGAAGTAAATAAATGCGGCGGTTCGTGAAGGCCAACTTTTGTAGTGAGCAAATTCATATTTGTCATAACATCACCAACGATTAAAACGCCGTCTTTTTCTCTGAAAAAAGACAAATGACCTTTAGAATGTCCGGGAGTTTCAATAACCGTTAATCCGCCAATTTGATCACCTTCTTTTAAGGTTTGAGAAACAGGAGTTCCTTTTCCTGCCCAGAAGTTTTTCTGAAATTTTGAAATTAAATGATTCGGATTTGGGTATTCTGTAATTACGTTTCCGTTCTCGGCGAATTCTCTTTCGGGTTCACTGCATAAAAGCGGAATATTCAAAGTTTCGCAGATTGTTTTACTGCTTCCTTGATGATCAGCGTGAGCGTGAGTTAAGGCGTGTTTGTTGACGGTTTTGTCTTTAATTGCTTTTAAAATTGTATATGCTGAACTGCGAATTCCGGCATCAATTAAAACATCTTCAATCAAATAACAATTTATGGCGTTTCTTGGAAATAAGGGAATTTGGTAAACGTCTTTGGCAATATTCTTCATCTTTTTCAAATTTTATTTTGGCAAAGATTTGAATTCCGTTCTTCAACTCACTTGATAAATGTTAAGAAATGTTCTGACGGATTCTGCTCAGCGACTCTGGAGTTATTCCAAGAAAAGAGGCGATGTAAATTAAAGGCGTTCGTTGAATTATTTTGGCTGGAGCCGAAGCTAAAAAAGTCTGGTATTTTTCTTTGGCAGGAATCATTTGAAGTTTTAAAACACGATCTGCCATGCAAAGATAATTCTGCTCGGCGAGAATTCTTCCGACACGTTCCCAATTTGGAATTTCGTTATACAAAAATTGCATTTTTTCGAAAGTGATAGAAAGAACTTCACAGTCTTCGATACATTGGATATTTTCAAAAGAAACAGATTGGTTTATAAAACTGGAATACGATGCAATAAAACCGTCATCACAGCTTAAGTAAGTGGTAATTTCTTTTCCGTCTTTTAAGTAATAAACACGCGCCAAACCTTCAACAATAAAAAAGATTTTACTGCTGGTTTTTCCCATTTCAGAAAGAAATTCTTTAGCAGTAAAATTTTCATATTGAAAACAATTATCAATCATTTCAATTTCTTTTTCAGAAAACGAAGCGATAGCCAAAATTTGTTTTTTTAAAGAAGGATTCATGATTTTTACAGAATGTCTACCAATTCCGAGGCGTTATTAATAACCACTTTTGCACCGCTGTTTTTTAATTCTTCTTCGGTTCTGTAGCCCCAAGTTACGCCAACAGGGAACATATTGGCATTTACAGCCGTTTTCATGTCAATATCAGAATCGCCTACAAAAAGAATTTCTTCAGGTTTTAAATTCCATTTTTTGCTGATTTCAATTGCTTCAAACGGATTTGGTTTTTTAAGTTCTTCTGTGCTCAAACCAACTGCTGTATCGAATTGTTTTGGAAATAATTCCGTTGCTATTTTCTTGGTTAATTCGTCTGCTTTGTTGGAGAAAACAGCCATTTTGATGTTTTTTGAAGTCAGTTTTTCTAACAATTCAATAATTCCTTCATACGGTTTTGTTTTCAGCGTACAGATTTTAGTGTATTCATCGACCATACATTCAAAACAACTTTCGATTTCATCATCAGAATTGTTTGTTGCCGGCAAAGCTTTGCTGACCAAATTTCTTAAACCACTTCCGATAAAATATTGATAAGTATCGTAATCATGTGTAGGGTAACTTAGAGCGGTAAGTACTTTGTTCATCGCATCTGAAATGTCGTGTAATGAGTTGACCAAAGTTCCGTCTAAATCAAAGATAATTCCTTTAAATTTCATTTTGTATTAAATATTTTGAGCCAGAATAAACCCGCTTGTCCAGGCATTCTGAAAATTAAATCCGCCAGTAATAGCGTCTATATTTACAATTTCACCAGCAAAATAAAGGTTTTCGTGAATTTTGCTTTCCATGGTTTTGAAATTGATTTCTTTTAAATCGATTCCGCCAGCCGTTACAAATTCTTCCTTGAAAGTACTTTTTCCGTTGACTTTAAATTCCGCTTTTGTGAGTTGCGAAGTCAGATTCTGTAATTGATTTTTAGATAAATCTGCCCATTTTGTTTCAGAATCAATTCCCGAAGCCAAAACCAAACTTTCCCACAAACGATTCGGAAAGTCAAAAGGAGATTTTTTTGAAACTGCTTTTTTAGCGTGTTCTTGCTTTAAATCTTTTAGGATTTTTTCGGCATCTTCGGTATCAACATCATTTAACCAATTTACAAAAATTGTAAACTGATAATTTTTATCATGCAGAATACGCGCGCCCCAAGCCGAAAGTTTTAAAATCGCTGGCCCACTCATTCCCCAATGTGTAATCAACAAAGGTCCTGTCGATTCTAGTTTGGTATCTTTTACATGAACAGTAATTTGTGCCGCAACGCCAGGTAATTCCTTAATTCTGGAGTCTTTGATGTTGAAAGTAAATAGGGAAGGGACGGGACTTACAATAGCATGTCCATGTTCCTGAAGCATTTCCCAGATTTTTGGATTGCTTCCCGTTGCCATTACTAATTTTTCGGTAGCGTAATTATCGGTTTGAGTATCAATTTTCCAGTGATTTTCTTTTTTGAAAATCGACTGAACGCTTTGTCCAGTCAGCACTTTTATGCCTAGTTTTTCAGTTGCTTTAAGGAAACAGTCAATAATAGTTTGAGACGAATTGGAAACAGGAAACATTCTTCCGTCTTCTTCAATTTTTAATTCGACGCCATGTTTTTCAAACCATTCGATAGTATCTCCAGAACAAAACTGATGAAATGGACCTCGAAGTTCTTTTTCGCCGCGAGGATAAAATTTTACTAATTCGTTGGGTTCAAAACAAGCGTGCGTAACATTGCATCGTCCGCCGCCAGAAACGCGCACTTTAGAAAGTACTTCTTTTCCTCTTTCTAAAATGGCGATTTTCAGTTTCGGATTTTTCTCTGCAATATTAATTGCGGTAAAAAAACCTGCAGCGCCTCCGCCAACGATGATTATGTCGAAATTTTTGATCATATTTTTTTGTTAGCCACGAATTCACGAATTTTTTATTGAATCCTGATGAACTTTGACAAAGTTTCTCGTAGCTGATTTTATATTTTGTCTGGATTATCTGAGATAATTCCGTTTACATTATAACTTTTTGCTTTTTGAATGTCTTCTTTTGTGTTTACTGTCCAAGGTAAAACCAGAAATCCTTTTTGCTGCATTTTTTGAACATTTTCAGCATTCAATAAATTAAAATCAGGATTAATGGCTTTTGCTTTGATTTTTTCGGCGAAAGCCAGAGCGGTATCAAGGTTTTCTTCTGTTAAAACACCAATTGGAATATTTGGATTTAAATTCGATGTTTCCTCCAGCATATTCCAATCAAAACTTGAAATTATGAATTGATTGTAATTCCAGTCTTTTTTTGAAATATATTCTTCAATTAAGTTGACAACTTTCGGTGCAGTTCCTAAGCCTTTTAATTCGATATTGATCATGCATTTTTTGTCAACCAAATCAAAAACTTCGATTAAAGTTGGAATTTGATATTTTCCATCAATCAAAAATGATTTTAATTCTGCTAAAGTAAAAGTGTTTACTTCTCCTTTTCCGTTAGTGGTTCTATCGATGGTTTCGTCGTGAATTACGATTATATACCCATCAGCGCTCAAATGAACGTCGAGTTCAATTCCGTCTGAATTTAAATCTAAGGCTTTTTGGAAAGCTTGTAAAGTATTTTCAGGTTCATAGGCTTTGGCGCCTCGATGTGCAATTTTTAGCATTTTGCAGTGTTTTTTCTAACCGCAAAGGTCGCAAAGTTTTACGCAAAGGGCACAAGTTTTTTTATTTATATTAAAAAGGTTCGCAAAGATTTTATAAACCTTTGCGAACCTTGCGATTTTCCCTTGCGACCTTTGCGGTTAAGTTTTAAATCTCTTCTAATAAAGCAATATCAAAATCATTGTCGATAATCACTTTTCCATCAATAACTTCAACTTCCTCATTTGAGTAAGTATCTTTTAGTTTTATTCCGTTTGGGAAGATATCGCCAACAGGAAGTTCTTTTCTGCCCTTTGGTAAATCTACTCCCATAACAACTTTATCTATAAAAGCACCTTTGGTAAATATTCTAGAAAAAGTATAAGGATACGGATTAATTAGTTTGTGAACGCCCGCTCCAACTGCAGGATGATTTCTTCTAAATTGACCTAATTTCTGCCAATGCAAAAGTGTTTTCTGCGTTTCAGGATTGTTTTGAATATCGTCCCAATTCATATTCGAACGTAAAGTGGCATCACCGTTTGTACCTTCAATTACTAAAGAACGATTCGATTCGTCGCCATAATAAACTTGAGACATTCCTGGAGAAAGCAATAGTTTATTGGCTGTTTCGATGCTTTTTGTTCTATTGGCATCAAAAGGCTGACCGTCGTCGTGAGAAGACATATAATTAAGGACCGAATATCCTTTTAGATCATTATTTAAAGCATTCGAATATTTCGAAAATAAACCTTCATAATCGCTTTGAGCGGCATTCCATTTAAATTCAAAATTGATCATGCTGTTAAAACCGTTTTGGAAATAGTTCACTTTTCGATCACCAAAATCATAATCTTGTCCGCCGCTGATTCCGTAACCGTAAACTTCAGCGATTGTATAAAATGGGTTTTGGTCTAAAACCTGCATCGGATGATGTTTTTTCCAAGTTTCAAAAGCGTATTCACATTCCTTTTTAAAGTCAGCCCAAACGCCTTCTTCGGTATGTTTTACTGTATCGGCACGATAGCCGTCAATTCCGAATTCTACAATATAATCGGTAAGCCATTTTATAATGTAATATTTCGGACTTCTTGGATATCCAGTTCTTTTGAAGAATTCATCTAATGAAGCAATTTCTTTTTCATAACGACCTTCTTTTTTCCATTTTTCGATTAAAAAAGGAGGTAATTCTACATTTTGAGTGCTTTCGGTTTTCACGTCTGGAAGATTTTCTACCAAAGTACACATCGTTGTATTTTCAAACGATTTGTAATCACAAACTACACCAGTTCTAACCCAATCTGAAGGCCAAACAGGATCTTCGGGAGTGACTGGACCTGTGTGGTTTATTACGCCATCTAAAACTATTCTGATTCCTTTTTCGTGTGCTTTTTTTACCAGACTTGCTAAGTCTTCTTTGGTCCCGAAATTAGGATCAAGAGCCGTCCAGTCTTTTGCCCAATAACCGTGAAAACCGTAACTCAATCCGGTTCCTTCATCAACCCCATCGTGAATTTGTTCGACAATCGGCGTAAGCCAAATGGCATTGATTCCTAATTTCTCAAAATATCCTGATTCGATTTTTTTAGTGATTCCGATGATGTCTCCGCCTTCAAATCCGCGGAGTTTTCCGGGAGTCTTGGTTCGGTTAAAATTGACATCGTTTGAAGTGTCGCCGTTGTAAAAACGATCTGTAAGTAAAAAATAAACATTTGCTCCTTCCCAAACGAAAGGTGTTTTTGAAGTATTATTCATTGTAACTGATTTTGAGCCAGAACAACTCAATGTTAAGTATACTAAAGATAAAAAAAGGAAAATGTATTTTTTCATTTATTTCAAATTTAACGAAGATTTATAATAAAAAAGTTCCGCCACGAATTCACGAATTTCACAAATTTAAATATGGATAATTAATTCGTGGAAATTTGTGAAATTCGTGGCGGATAAACTTTGCGGAGACGCACTGCTGTGCGTCTCTACCATACATATTGTTGAAATTTTGCCACAGATTAAAAGATTAAAATGATTTTAAATCTGTGATAATCTATTAATCTGTGGCAAAAAATATTGCGAACTTTGCGCTTGTCTTTGCGAACTTTGCGGTTAGGCCTATTCCAATTCTAAAACCAAAGCCGATTTTGGTTCTAAAGTAATTTCAGAAGCTAAATCAAATGTTTTTCCTGTAATAACATCTTTTCCTGATTTAAAGCTTTTGATGCTTTCTTTAAAACGATTTGTTTTTACAACTTGCTCTTTTCCATTATTATTGAAAACAACCATAACCGTTTTAGTATCTGTATATCTAAAATACACATAAGTATTGTTTTCAGGAATATAATGCGTCATTTTTCCGAAATGAACCGCTTCATTTGTTTTTCTCCAGTTGAATAATTTTGAAGAGAAATCAAAAAAAGCTGCTTGTTCTTTAGTTCTTCCTGCTGCCGTAAAAGCGTTGTTTTTATCGCCAGCCCATCCGCCTGGGAAATCCTGACGAATATCGGCATCTCCGCCTTTTCCTTTATCACCGCCCATTCCGATTTCTGAACCGTAATAGATTTGCGGAATTCCACGAACAGTTGCCAATAAAGTCATTGCCAGTTTGTATTTTGGTAAATCATATTTGAACTTATCGTTCATACGATCGGTGTCGTGATTTTCTGAAAAAACTAAAATGTTATTAGTGTTTGGATATAGAAAATCCATTGCAAAATTGTTGTAGAATTTAATCAGTCCGTTGTCCCAGCTTGGTTCATTTTCGTTGAAAGTAGAAGTAATCTGACTTTGAAGCGTAAAATCCATTACAGTTGGAAGATTTGAATTGTAGTTTTCAATTGCACCAATTTTACTGTCTTTCTGCCAAAAAGCTAAATTCGCTTGATTGTGCATCCAGATTTCACCCACAATATTAAAATTCGGATATTCATCTGTAATTGATTTTGCCCAATTTGCCATCGCAGTTTTATCTGAGTAATTATAAGTATCTACGCGGAAACCGTCAAGATTCGCAAATTCAATCCACCAAATAGCGTTTTGAGTTAAATATTTTTCAACAAGAGGATTTCTTAAATTCAAATCGGGCATTGAAGGTACAAACCAGCCGTCAACACAAACTTCCTGATCTGTTTTTGAAGCATGAATATCTGTAATTACTTCACGTCTGTGATGTGTTTGAGTAAAATTTTCAAATTGATTGAACCAAGTTTTAGTTGGAATATCACTCATCATCCAGTGCGTAATTCCCCAGTGATTCGTTACATAATCCATAACCAGTTTCATATTCTTTTTGTGCATTTCTGCAGAAAGACGTGCGTAATCGTCATTTGTTCCGTAACGAGGATCGATTTTGTAAACATCAGATTGTCCGTACGTATGATACGAATGCTGTTTGTCGTTGTCTTCGCATAAAGGCGTACTCCAAATTGTCGTTGCACCAAGAGACGAAATATAATCTAGATTTTTGATGATTCCTTCGATATCACCGCCGTGACGTCCGCCTGGTTCTGCACGGTTTACTTTTTCAGTTAAAACAGGATCGCTGTCGTTTTTAGGATTTCCGTTAGCAAAACGATCCGGCATGATTAAGTAAATCAAATCCGATGCATCGTAACTTTTTCTGTCTGCCGAATTAGCTCTTCTTTCTTTCAGAACATATTTTTGTTTAAAAGCAACTTTATTATTGTTTTTGAAAGAGAAAACCAATTCAGAAGCTTTTACATCTTTTGTATCGATGGTTACGAAAAGGTAGTTTGGGTTTTCTGTTTTTTCTACATTTTTAATCACAACATTGTTTGAAACTGAAGCTTCATATTGTGAAATGTTTTTTCCGTAGAACATAATCTGCAGTTCCGGATTTTTCATTCCTGCATACCAAAATGGCGGTTCTACTTTTTGGATTTGCGCTTTCGCGGAAGCGGAAAACAACAAAACCATTAAGGCTAATTTATAAACAAGGTGGTTTATTTTTAGGTTGTTCATAGTTTTTCTTTTTAGTTCGATTTCCTGCAAGGTTTATAAAACCTTGTAGGTATGAATTGAGTAAAGTAAAGTTTTTAGAAGACCTACAAGGTTTTATAAACCTTGCAGGACAACTATAAGAGATTAAAAAAAGACAAGCAATTTTGGGGATAATTACTTGTCTTTTAAGGGTGTTATTTGGTTTCAATAACGCTTATTGCATATCCTCCGCCCGGAGCAGAAAGCTGCGATAATTTTGATTTGCTTGTTACAGCAATTTTCTTAATTGTATAAGCTTGCGGATTTGTTTTGTAATGCGCATCTTTTGCATCAGCATAAATTGTTGCTGTGTATTTTTTTCCTTTTTCAAGGAAACTGAAATCGATGTTTGATGTACGTGGAGTTTCTCCGTTTACGTTCCCGATAAACCAGTTGTTTGTTCCTTTTGCTTTACGGGCAACGGTGATAAAATCTCCTGGTTCAGCTTCAATATATTTACTTTCTGACCAGTCTACAGCCACATCTTTAATGAATTGAAATGCATCTGGAAAACGGTTGTAGTTTTCCGGAGTATCAGCTGCCATTTGCAATGGGCTGTACATAGTAACGTATAATGCCAATTGGTTTGCAATTGTACTGTTTACATGCGATTTGTTATCAGGATTCATTTTACTGATATCCATTTCGAAGATTCCAGGCGTATAATCCATTGGACCTCCAATTAAACGTGTAAATGGTAAAACCGTTACGTGATTTGGTTTAGAACCTCCAAAAGCTTGGTATTCTGTTCCTCTTGCTGCTTCGTTTCCAATTAAGTTTGGATACGTTCTTGCAATTCCTGTCGGGCGAACCGCTTCGTGAGCGTTCACCATAATTTTATAATCAGCTGCTTTTTCGATAGCGTATTGATAGTGGTTTACAATCCATTGGCTGTAGTGGTTTTCACCTCTTGGCAAAATATCACCTACATAACCGCTTTTTACAGCATCATACCCGTTATCGTTCATGAATTTGTAAGCTGCATCCATATGGCGCTCGTAGTTACGCACAGATCCTGAAGTTTCGTGGTGCATGATGATTTTTACACCTTTAGATTTTGCGTATTCATGAAGACCTTTTACATCAAAATCTGGGTAAGGAGTTAAGAAATCAAAAACATAATCTTTAGAGTGTCCAAACCAGTCTTCCCAGCCTTCGTTCCATCCTTCAACCAAAACAGCATCGAAACCATTTGCAGCAGCGAAGTCAATGTATTTTTTTACGTTAGCATTGTTTGCACCGTGTGTTCCGTTTGGTTTTGCTTTTGAAAAATCAGAAACTCCCAATTGAACTGTTGGAAAATCATTTGTGTACGACCAAGAGCTTTTTCCTGTAATCATTTCCCACCAAACACCAACGTATTTTACTGGTTTAATCCAAGAAGTATTTTCAATTTTAGACGGATCGTTTAAGTTGTACGTCATTTTTGAAGCTAAGATTTCTCTAGCATCATCGCTTACCATAATCGTTCTCCAAGGAGAGTGATTTGGCGCCTGCATATGACCTTTGTCTCCTTTTGCATCTGGCGTTAACCAAGATTCGAAAACTAAGTTTTTATCATCTAAATTCAAGTGCATACAAGAATAGTCAATTAAAGCTGCTTCGTGTAAGTTGATGTAGATTCCGTCAGCCGTTTTTAACATCAAAGAAGTCTGAACTCCTGTTGGAGAAAAAGATTTTTGCGAAACGTTTGCTGTATATGCCTTTTGAGATAAACCTCTGATTTCAGATAATTTTGATTTTGTATAATCGTATTCCTGAGTATCATAATCTCCAGGAATCCAGAAAGCGGTGTGATCTCCAGTCATCGCAAATTGAGATCTTTCTTCTTTAATTACAAAGTAAGTAAGGTTCTTTTGCGCTGGAAATTCATAACGGAATCCAAGTCCGTCATCAAATAAACGGAAACGGATTACGATTTGTCTGTCGGTACTTTTTTGGTTTAAAGTTACAGCCAGTTCATTATAATGATTTCTGATGTGATCTACTTCTCCCCAAACTGGTTTCCAAGTTTCATCAAAAGTAGAAGTTTTGGTGTCTACAATCGTAAAGTCATTCAATAAAGATTTTTTATCATCTTTAAGTTCAAGACCTAATTTACTGGTTTTAATAACTTCTTTATTTTTGTATTTTAAATTGTAAACTGGAGTTCCGTCGTTTTGAAGAGAAAATTCCATTACGAACTTGCCTTCGGGTGATTTTAATTGCTGCGCTTTTGCAACGGTGCTGAACGCAAACAAAATTAAACTTGCGAAAAATAAGTTTTTCATGTTTTTTAGATTTTTAGTGTATTGTAATTTAATTTATTTGTACAAATTTACTTGCAATTACAGGTTTTCCATTAACGATAATTGTTAAATCTTGATCGCCATCTACAGTAAAAGTTGTTTCGTCATGATTTACAGATACTTTCAAAATTTGATTCCTGAAATTGATTTTGAATGTATAACCTTTCCATTCTTTTGGAATTTTTGGAGAGAAATGCAATTGGTCATTTTTAACACGCATTCCTCCAAAACCTTCTACAATACTCATCCAAGTTCCCGCCATTGACGTGATATGACAACCTTCTTCCACTTCTTTATTATAATCGTCTAAATCTAAACGAGAAGTTCTTAAATAGAAAGTATAAGCCATGTCCATTTTGTCTAAAGCTGCAGCCTGAATCGAGTGAACGCAAGGCGAAAGCGAACTTTCGTGAACTGTAAACGATTCGTAAAACTCAAAATTGCGTTTTAATTCTTCTTTTGAAAAATGATCTTCGAAGAAATAAAAACCTTGTAATACGTCTGCCTGTTTGATGTATGGCGAACGCAACACGCGATCCCAAGACCATTTTTGGTTGATTGGACGCTGTGATTTATCTAAATTTTTTACAGGAACTAATTCTTTATCTAAGAAACCATCTTGTTGTAAATAAATCCCAAGTTCTTCAGAAACTGGGAAATACATATTGTCGGCAACTTTTTTCCACTCTTGAATTTCTGCTGGTGAAAGAGTAACTTTTTCCATCACTCTTTTGTGATCTGCCGGATATTCCAACGCCACTTTATTGATTTGATCTGCGGCAAAATCAATGCACCATTTTGCAATATAATTCGTGTAGAAATTATTGTTGATGTTGTTTTCGTATTCGTTTGGCCCTGTAACTCCAAGAATCACATACTGATTTTTTTCTTTTGAAAAAGAAGCTCTTTGATGCCAAAAACGTGCAATTCCGATTAAAACTTCTAAACCTTTTTCTGGAATATAAGAGTAATCGCCCGTATAACGGTTATAGTTGTAAATGGCAAAAGCAATCGCACCATTTCTGTGGATTTCTTCGTGTGTGATTTCCCATTCGTTGTGGCATTCTTCACCGTTCATGGTCACCATCGGGTACAATGCTGCACCGTTTTTGAAACCTAAATTATCCTTAGCATTTTCAATCGCTTTGTCTAATTGATTGTAACGATACGTCAATAAGTTTCTTGCAACCTGCTGGTCTTTTGTCGCCATATAAAACGGAATACAATAAGCCTCAGTGTCCCAATAAGTAGATCCACCGTATTTTTCTCCAGTGAAACCTTTTGGTCCGATATTTAAACGAGAATCTTTTCCTGAATAGGTTTGGTTTAATTGGAAAATATTGAAACGAATTCCCTGTTGTGCTTTTACATCGCCTTCGATTGTAATATCTGACATTTCCCAGATTTTTGCCCAAGCTTCAATTTGATTTTGAAGTAAAGTATCATATCCTAAATTTACAGTAGATCTAATTACTTTTTCGGCTGCAGCCAAAGTATTTTCGTGATTTAAAGAAACTGTATAACCTCCAATTTTTTGGATAGATGAGGTTTGTCCTTTTGCAATAATGGTTCCATAAGTGTACTGAACTTTATCGATTGTTGAATCGATTGTTGATGGCGAAACATTAATGTTTTCTCCGTTTGCCAAAATCGTATTGTGCATGAAAGTCGTAACCTTGAAATGCGTTTTAAATGTTTGTGCCGTTACAAAAGCTTCGTTTGTGCCTTTTTTTACTTCAAGCGGTTCCCAGAATTTTTCTTCCCAGTTCGCATCTTCATTGGTTACACCAGCGTCAACGTATGGTTTGTAAACGATTTTTGCATCTTTATTTAAAGGTGTAATATCGTATTTAATGATTCCGGCTTCGTCTAAATCTAATGAAAGAAAACGACGAACGTTTACAGCGATTTCAGTTCCGTTTTTTAGAACTGCTTCAAAAGAACGATTGTACCATCCTTCTTTCATATTCAATTCTCTGCGGAAGTTTTTAACTTCGGTACATGTATTTAAATCAAGATTTTCTTCGTTGATTTCAATGTCAATTCCAATCCAGTTTGGAGCGTTTAAAACTTTGGCAAAATATTTCGGGTAACCGTTTTTCCACCAGCCCACTTTTGTTTTGTCTGGATAGTAAATTCCAGCGATATAACTTCCTTGGAAAGTTTCTGCGGAATAGGATTCTTCAAAATTGGCGCGTTGTCCCATAGCGCCGTTACCGATACTAAAAAGACTTTCAGACGATTTGACTCTTTCGGCATCAAATCCTTCTTCGATAATGGACCAATTGTCTGGTTTTATATAATCTTGATTCATTTGTTTAAGTTTGGTAATTTTTTAATTAGAAAATGTGCCAATTTGATAATTAGATAATTATCGAGTTTCTTATTTACTAATTAAGTCGTTGATAAAGCTTGGGTCGATTTCGGTGAAATCTTTAAAAATGTAATGGGCTTCATGTAGAACTTTTTCCTCACCAATTCCTACGCTAACCATTTTTCCTATGTTTGCTGCCTGAATTCCAGCAACAGAATCCTCAAATACGATTGAATTTTTTGGATCAATATTTAATAATTGAGCCGCTTTTAAGAAAACTTCAGGATCTGGTTTTGCATTGGTAACGTCATTTCCGTCAACAATAACATCGAAGTAAGACAGAACGCCTGTTTTTTCTAGAATTGGTCTTGCATTTTTACTGGCAGAACCTAATGCAATTCCTTGTTTTTTATCTTTTAATAGCTTTAGGACTTTTAAAACCCCTGGAAGAACCTCACTTTCATCCATGTCAACTAAATAAGATAAGTAATCTTCGTTTTTTTGAATCAGCCATTTGTCTTTGTCTTCCTGAGAAGCCTGAACATTTCCTAATCCAAGTATAATGTCTAAAGAACGAACGCGGCTAACTCCTTTTAAAAGTTCGTTGTCTTCATGCGTAAAATTTATATTTAGCGATTTGGCGATTTTCTGCCATGCTAAAAAGTGGTATTTAGCGGTATCAACGATCACTCCATCAAGATCGAAGATGAATGCTTTTTTATTATTCATGGATTTCAATTTTAGTTTTACTATTTACCCTAAGAGTCAATAATCCTGCGAAAATCATTGAGATACCTCCAATTATTAGAGCGTAAATAGGTTCATTATGGAAGAATTGTTTGATTACAAATCCTAATATCGTAGCGGCTACGATTTGCGGAATTACTACGAAAAAGTTAAAAACGCCCATGTAATATCCCATTTTGGCCGCAGGCAAAGCTCCAGATAACATGGCATAAGGCATTGATAAAATACTTGCCCAAGCGATCCCAACTCCCAACATTGGAAGAATTAGCATTTGCTTATCACCAATAAAATAAATCGAAATTAAACCAACACCTCCAGCGCATAAGGCCAGTAAATGTGTTGCTCTAATGCCTATTCTTTTTGCAATAACGGGTAATAAGAAAGCTACTGCAGCGGCAATTCCGTTATAAACCGTAAATAATACTGAAACCCAGTCAGCAGCATCATTGTAAATTTTGGTAGTTGTATCTGTTGTGTGAAAAAGATGTGTTGTAACAGCTTGTGTCGTATAAATCCACATTGAGAAAAGCGCAAACCAAGAGAAAAACTGAACCCAGGCTAATTTTTGCATTGTTTTGGGCATATTCAATAAATCGGTCATGATTATGGTAAAACCGTTCTGAACTTTTTTTGTACGTAATTGAGATGCAATTACAAATAAAACACCCATAAAAATTAGACCTACAAAAAGAATATATAATTCTTTAGCAAGGCTGTTTTCAAAAATTAAAAACGAAATTAATCCTCCAATGCCAGCAAATAATAATCCTAAAAGCAATTGTTTTTTAGTCGTAACGCCTGATTCAGCTTCTAAATTAGATATATCTTCTGTGTTTTTTTTACTGTTAGCTTCAAATGCTAGAAGTTCTTCAGGAGTGTATTCGGTTGTTTTAAAAACAGTCCATAAAACGGAAAGTAGAAAAACGATTCCGCCAATATAGAATGACCATTTCACGGTGTCTGGAATAATTCCTTTAGGAGCAACATTGCTTAAATCAGATAAATTTGCGAAAAGATAAGGTAAAATAGACCCCACGACGGCACCTGTACCAATAAAGAAACTTTGCATTACAAAACCTAATGCACGCTGTTCGTCTGGTAAATTATCACCAACTAAAGCTCGAAACGGTTCCATAGAAACATTTATTGAAGCATCCATTATCCATAATGTTCCTGCCGCAATCCATAAAGTAGGAGAGTTGGGCATAACGAATAATGCGATTGAAGACAAAACGGCTCCAATTAAAAAATACGGCCGGCGTCTTCCTAAACGAGTCCAGGTTCTGTCACTAAAATAACCAATAACAGGTTGAATTATTAATCCTGAAACAGGAGCTGCAATCCATAAAATCGGAATTTCGTCAATTTTAGCACCAAGGGTTTCAAAAATTCTAGAAGTGTTTGCATTTTGCAGTGCAAAACCGAATTGTATTCCTAAGAAACCGAAACTCATGTTCCAAATTTCCCAGAAACTTAATTTACGCTTTTCCATTATCGTAATTTGAAAATTATACGATAAGCGCTTTGCTTATCAAAACTTTGTTCTTTTCGAAGTAAAACTAAAAGCCTTGACGGGCGTAAAAGTATAAATTATTTTTTTATTAAAGCTAATAAAAAAGCCATAAATGTTTTTTATGGCTTTAGAATGTGTTGATTTTAAGAATTTTAGTCAGTAGATTCCCTTTTTATGAGATGTGTTTCTATAACTTCTGTTGTGTAGTTTTCGTTTTCCTCTTCGTCATCATCGTGTTCTGCTTCAAGTCTTTCAATAAGCATTTTAGCGGCTTTATTTCCCATTTTTTCGCCACTTTGACTTACTGTTGTGATACTTGGAGTTGAATATTTTGAGATGATTCCGTCAGTAAAAGCAATAACCGCTAAATCTTCAGGAACTTTTAATCCCATTTTTGATGCCGTTTTGATAATTGTTACTGCAAAAAGCTCATTTACAGCAAAAACAGCATCAAAGGCTCTGTCGTGTAAAAGCTGACTAATGGTAATTTCGCAAGTATCTACATCTTCAATTTTAATAATTAAATCTTCATTGAACGGAATTCCATTATCTAAAAGTGCTTTTTCATAACCATCGGTTCTTAGTTTACCAACACTTACATAATCTACAGTTGTTACCAGGGCGATTTTTTTTCGTCCGCTGTCAATTAAACTTTGAACAGCTTCATACGCAGCTGCTTTATCATCAATAATTACTTTATCGCATAATATATCATTGGTAACGCGGTCAAACATTACAACCGGCATTCCTTGATTGATAACTTCGGTAATGTGGTGAAAATCGCCTTTAAACTGAGTTTCTTTGGAGAGAGACATGATAAAACCATCGATGCTTCCGTTGGCTAACATTTCCATATTTAGGACTTCTTTATCAAAGGAATCATCAGACAAACAGATCACTACACTATAGCCATGTTCGTTAGCAACCTGTTCAATTCCGTTGATTACAGTAGAGAAAAAATAATGTACAATTTCCGGAATGATAATGCCGATACTTTTGGTTTTTCGGTTTTTTAAACTAAGGGCAATATTGTTGGGTTTATAGTTGTAAAACTTTGCAAAAGCCTGAACTTTTAAACGTGTTTCTTCTCCAATTTCAAGGCTGTTTCTTAATGATTTTGAGACAGTTGAAATAGATACGTCAAGTTCCTTTGCAATCTGTTTTAAGGTTATTTTGCGTTTCATGGCGAGGATTGAAAAAAATCTAATTAATAATAAAGGTATCTGAAATTTTTATAATTGACAATTTTAACGCTAAAAGATTACAAAATATAGAAAGTTTTCAACACTACCACGTTTTCGTAAAGCAATAAAAATTGTGTCTGGTCGAGCATGTTAATAAATTCATAATTTTGAAATTCGAAGTAAAATTAAAAACTTAACTAACAATCACAAACTCAAACTAATTTAAACAAAAAGTATGAAAACAATTTACAAAAAGTTGTTATTTTTATTCCTATTGTTGCCGTTTACTGTGTTAGCTCAAAACACGCTAAGCGGGACTGTTGTAGATAAAGCAACAGGTCAGCCAATACCGGGAGTAAATGTAAATGTACAGGGAGCTCCAAATGGTGCATCTACGGGATTTGATGGAAATTACCAGCTGTCAAATGTTAAAAGCGGAAACAAAATTGTAGTTTCTTTTATTGGTTATAAAACGCAAACGATTGATTACACCGGACAAAAAACTCTTAACGTTTCTTTAGAAGAAGATACTAATCAACTTAAAGAGGTTGTTGTACAGGTAGGTTACGGTACTGTTAAGAAAAAAGACGCAACAGGATCTGTATCTCAAATTTCTGCTAAAGAATTTAACAAAGGGATCAACGTAACTCCGGAAAGTTTAATCAGTGGTCGTATCTCTGGTGTAAACGTAGTTGGAGGAGGAGCTCCTGGAGCAAAAGCGGATATCAGAATTCGTGGAGGATCTTCTTTAAGTGCTTCAAATGAGCCGTTAATCGTTTTAGACGGACTTCCTTTGACTAACGATGTTCCTAGTGGAGCTACAAGTATTTTATCTACAATTGACCCTAATGACATTGAGTCATTTACAGTATTAAAAGATGCATCTGCAGCGGCTATTTACGGATCTCGTGCTGCGAGTGGTGTAATTGTTATTACTACTAAAAAAGGTGCAAAAGGTGGTGTAAAAGTTAATTTCAGTTCTCAGGTTGGTATTAACACGGTTGCAAACCAAGTTGATGTTTTAGATGCTGATCAGTTTCGTGCGTTAGTTAACGAAAAAGGGTCTGCTGCTCAAAAAGCATTATTAGGTACAGCAAATACAAATTGGCAGGATGAAATTTTCCACACTGCTTTAACAACCAACAACAATATCTCTGTAAGTGGAGCTTTATTTGATAAATTACCTGTTAGATTATCTGTTGGTAATGTTGATAATCCTGGAATCCTAAGAAACACTTCTTTTGAAAGAACTACGACATCGATATCGTTAAATCCTGTTTTATTTGATAATCACTTAAAAATCGATGTTAACGGAAACTTATCTTTTGGTAAAAATCAATTTCAAGACGAAGGAGCTGTAATTGGAAGTGCTATAGGATATGATCCAACACAATCAGTTTATGAGGCAGGTTCTCGTTACGGGGGATATTTCGAATGGTTAGAATCTAATGGAAATGTGCCATTATTACCAGCAAGAAACCCTGTAGCAAGATTAAATCAAGATCAAAGAAGAGCTACTTCAACAAGAAAATGGGGAAATGTTAGATTAGATTATAAATTTCACTTCTTTGAAGATTTAAGAGCAGTTGTAGAAGCTGGAATCGACAGATTTGACAGTAACGGAAATACTACAGTAAGTACAGAAAGTATTTTAGGATATCAGCCAAAACCATTTAATGGTCCTGACTATGTGAATTTAGGAAACTATTCTAAATATACAGATATGCTTCAAAATAAAAACTTGAACGCTTATTTTAATTATACTAAAGATTTAGGCAAATTTAAAATTGATGCTACTGGTGGTTATAACTATCAATTGTTTCAAAGAGAAAGATACCAATCTGGAGAGTTGAGACAGCCAAATCCTAATACAGATGTTAATACAAGTCCAGACATTAATTTACAGTCTTATTTCGGTCGTGTTAATTTAGGATATGACAGCAGATACTTGGTAACTCTGAATTACAGAAGAGACGGAAGTTCTCGTTTTTCAGAAAAATACAGATGGGGAGATTTCGGAGGAGTTGCTTTAGCGTGGAATGTAGCAGAAGAATCTTTCTTAAAAGATAATCAAACTTTGTCAAGTCTTAAATTAAGATTTGGATATGGAACAACTGGTCAGCAAGATATTACTGCAGCTTACGATTATTTAAGAAGAGTAACTCTTGGAACAATTAATACACAGTATATTTTTGGCGGTCAGGTTTATTCTACTGCAAGACCAGAAGGATATAATGAAAATATTAAATGGGAAGAATTAGCGGAGATGAATGTGGGTGTTGATTTCGGATTTCTTAATGACAGAATTACTGGAACAGTAAACTATTTTGATAAAAAATCAAGTGATTTATTAGCAGATGTAGTAGTACCTGACGGAGCAAATATTAGAAATTCAGGAACATATAATATTGGTAGTGTAAGGACTAAAGGTATTGAATTCAATATTCAGTCTGATATTATTAAAAGTGATAATTTAACTTGGAATGTTGCTTTTAATACTACTTACATTGATCAAAAAATCGATAATTTAGGAACTACAGTTCCTGGTTTTCAGGGTTACTTAACTGGAGACAATATTGCAGGAGGATCTGGAAATCAAATTCAGGTTAACTCTGTAGGGTATGCTCCAAGGTCATTTCTGGTATATGAACAATTATATGATTCAAATAAAAAACCAATTGCGGGTGCTTATGTAGATAGAAATGGTGATGGAAAAATTGACGGTTCAGATCGTTACAGATTCCACAAACCAGCTCCAGATTATACTTTTGGTTTGTTCTCTACTTTAAACTACAAAAAGTTTGATTTTACAATGAACTGGAGAGCAAGTTTAGGAAATTATATTTTCGATAACGTAAGTTCTAATTTAGGATATTCTGATGCTGCATTAAGAAGAGATACAGATTTATCAAATGTGAGTGCAGATTATCTAAACACAGGTTTTAGATATGAAGATAATGGCACACAACGTTATTTATCTAACTACTATATAAAAGATGCCTCTTTTATAAAATTAGATAATATCACACTTGGGTATACTTTTGATAAATCGTTAATTAAAGCTGCTTCTTTGAGATTTACAGCGGGAGTTCAGAATGTTTTTGTACTTACGAAATATAATGGTTTAGATCCTGAAAGATTCAACGGAATCGATAACAACGTGTATCCAAGAGCTAGAACTTTCTTGTTTGGAGTAAATGCAAGCTTCTAGTAGAATATTGAAAAAACAAATTTTAAAAACACACAAAATGAAAATATCATTTAAATATATATCTTATTTTTTCCTACTTGTTTTAGGATTAAATATGACGCTTACTTCATGTACGAGCGACTTGGATGTTACTCCGGGAGATGATGATGAATTTTTATCAGAGCAGTTCTTTCAGGATCCGGCATCATATAAACAAGTTTTAGCAAAATTATATGCTGGTTTGTATGTTGGAGGTAATGATGGTGACGGTCAGCCAGATATTTCTGGAATTGGAGGAGATTTTAGTAGTTACTTACGTTTACTTTTTGTAACACAGGAATTTACTACAGATGAAGCAATTATTGCATGGGCAGATGGGACATTACCAACATTGAATTCTCAAACCTGGTCTCCTGCAAATGAGTTTTTAGCAGGAACATATTCTAGAGCATTTTATGAAATTAGTGTTGCTAATGAATTTTTAAGACAAACTACTGATGAAAAGCTAACTGCAAGAGGTGTTGATGCTAATTTAAAAGCTGACATTGCTACATTTAGAGCTGAAGCACGGTTTTTAAGAGCTTTTTCTTATTATAATTTAATGGATTTGTTTGGAAATGTGCCTATTACAACTGAAGCTGATCCGGTTGGATTCTTTTATCCTGTGCAAAAATCAAGAGCTGAAGTTTTTGCTTTTGTTGAATCAGAATTAAAAGATCTAGATAATAGCTTAGCCGCTCCAAGATCAAATGAATATGGAAGAGTTGACAAAACTGCCGCTAAATTTTTATTAGCTCAGCTTTACTTAAATTCAAAAGTTTATACTGGAGTTGACAAATTTAATGATGCAGGTACTGTTTGTGCGGATATCATTAATAATTCAGGATATACATTTGCAAATGTACCTTACAGTTATTTATTCTCTGCTGATAATGATGTGAATGGCGCTCAGTCTGAATTTATTTTCCCAGTTATCAGTGATGGAAACGCTATCAGAGCAACTGGAGGAGGAATGAGTTTTATCCTTCACGCTTCTATCGGTGGAAGTATGGATGCATCATCTAGAGGTATGGATGGTGGATGGCAGGGAATCAGAACTCGTAGAGAGTTTGTGAATTTATTCCCTGATGAAACTGCAACTGGAGATAAGAGAGGAACTTTCTATACAAATGGTCAGTCAAAAGATATTAAAAATGTTGGAACTTTTACAGATGGTTATGCAGTAACGAAATACATCAACAAAAAATCTGATGGTTCTGCGGCACAAAGAAACGATATTCCTGATACAGATTTCCCAATGTTTAGATTGTCTGATGTATATTTAATGTATGCTGAAGCGGCAGCAAGAGGGGCAGCATCTGCAAATACAGGAACTGCTGTTGGCTATATTAACCAGCTTCGTACAAGAGCAAATGCAGCTACAATTAATGCATCTCAATTAACTCTTGATTTTATTTTAGATGAAAGAGGAAGAGAATTATTCTGGGAATGCCACAGAAGAACTGATTTAATTCGTTTTGGTAAATTTACTGGAGCCTCTAAAATCTGGCAATGGAAAGGTGGTTCTATAAACGGAATTGCTACAGAGTCTTATAGAGATTTAATGCCAATTCCTTCTAGAATCATACAAGCAAACCCAACTTTAAAACAAAATCCAGGATACTAACTAACCTTATAAAAATATTAAAAATGAAAAATATACATAAAATCTTAATCGCTTTCATCGGTGTTTTAGCAGTTTCATGTAATGCAGATGACGTTGAAGACAGACCAGTAATCGAAGCTACAACTGCTCCGGTTTTATTAACCCCAAAATCTGATTTCAGTATTGTTCTTTCTAAAGAAACTGAAAATGAAGTAGCAACGACTGTTGTATGGGATGATGCATCATATAGCGCACAAACAGTTGTAAATTACACTGTAGAAGTTGCAAAACAGGGAACAAACTTCGCAACGCCTGTAACTGTTACAAATACTACAGAAAGATTTGTAGCTTTAACAGTATCTGAGTTAAACTCTGCATTAGTTAATGGAGGTTTTGTTGAAAAAGAAGCAAACAAAGTTGATATTCGTATTAAAGCTGTTGTAGGAGCTTCTGGACTTCCTCAGTACTCTAATGTTTATACAATTACTGCTACTCCATACCACGTACCATTAGCAAGTTCTCACTGGTTAGTTGGAGCTGCAACTCCAGGTGGATGGACATGGGCTGGCGATGCTGAAACTGAATTCCCATTAGTAGTTGGTACAACAAATGTTTATAAAGTAACTATTGTTCTTAAAAGCGGAGAAGCATTTAGAGAGTTCTTAGGAAACAACTTTACAAGCGATGGTAACTGGGATGCTAGCCATAACTATACTTACTATTCAAATGCAGGATTTACTATCGATCCGGAGTTAGTAAATGCTAATGATGGTGACAGTAACTTTAAATATACTGGACCAACTGGACCAAGAGTTCTAACAATTGACAATGGTGCAAAAACTATAACATTAGACTAGTTTCTGATGTAATATACAAAAGGGGCTATCTTCAGATAGCCCTTTTTTAATAATTAACTAACCGAATTATTATGAAAAAAACTTTACTCTTATTTTTCCTTTTGTTGTCTGTGTTTTCATTTGCACAGCAGCAAACGGTTACTTATTCTGTTAGCCCTGCGTCTTTTGAAGAGACTACTTCTATAACCATTACAATTAATGGAAGTAGTATTAATGAAGCTACATGGGGAGTTACAGATCATTCTCTTTATATGTGGGCGTGGGCTTTTGACACTAATGATACCACACAAAAAGGTACTCCTGATAATGGTTCTTGGGAAAACTCAACAGAAGCGAGCAAGTTTACCTATAATTCTGCTACAGATACTTATACAAAAACAATTGTTCCAACAACTTATTACAATACAACAGGAATTGGAAGAATTGGATTTTTAATTAAAGCTAAAAACGGAACTGGCGATAAAAAATCTCAGGATATTTTAGTTGAAGTAGGATCTTTTCAGGTAACATTAACTTCTCCTATTGAAAATAGCGCAACAATTATTTCATCAGGATCTAACTTTAATATTACGGCAACAAATACAAACGGAGCTGCAAGTTATTCTCTAAAAGCAAATGGAGTTGTAATTAATACTAATTCAAGTACATCTAGCTATTCTTATATGGCTTCTGGTTTAACAAATAATCAGAGTTATGAATTGTTAGCAACTCAAAGTGGTGTAACAATTTCAAAAAAGTTTTCGGTTGTAGTAAATCCGAATACTGTTTCTGAAGCAATGCCTGCTGGTTTGGTTGACGGAATTAATTATAATGCTGCAGATGCTACAAAAGCAACTTTGGTTTTGGATGCGCCTTTAAAAGATTTTGTTTACGTTGCGGGAAGCTTCAATAACTGGCAGCCAACTTCGGCGTATGCCATGAAAAAAGATCCGACATCTGGTAAGTTTTGGTTAGAAATAACAGGCTTGGTTTCTGGAGTAAACAATACCTATCAATATTGGGTTGTAGATACAACTCCTCTTGCTAATTCTCCTTCATTGGTAAAAACTGCCGATCCATATTCGACTTTGGTTTTATCTCCTTATGATGATTCGGGAATTCCTGCGGCTTCTTATCCAAATATTCCGAGTTATCCTGCAGGACAACAATTTGAAGTTACAGTTCTTAAAACGGGACAAACTCCTTATAATTGGCAGGTAACAAACTTTGTAAAACCAGCAAAAGAAAAACTGGTAGTTTACGAAGTTTTAGTTCGCGATTTTGACGCTGCTCGTAACTATCAAAGTTTGATAGATAAGATTGATTATTTTAAAAATCTAAAAATAAATGCAATCGAATTAATGCCGGTAATGGAATTTGAAGGCAATGAAAGCTGGGGTTACAATACTTCGTTTCACATGGCTTTAGACAAATTTTATGGAACATCTGATAAATTAAAAGAATTAATCGACCTGTGCCACCAAAACGGAATTGCTGTCATTCTTGATGTTGCCTTGAATCACGCTTTCGGAAGAAATCCAATGGTAAGAATGTGGATGAACGATCCTGATGGAGACGGTTTTGGATCTCCAACAGCAGAAAATCCATATTTTAATACAGTCGCAAAACATACTTATAGTGTTGGTGAAGATTTTAATCATCAATCGCTAAAAACACAGTATTATGTTAACCGTGTTATTAAACAATGGATAGAAGAATATAAAATTGATGGCTTCCGTTGGGATTTAACCAAAGGATTTACTCAGGCTTGTACTGCATCTGATGAATCTTGTACTAATGGATATCAGCAGGACAGAGTTGATATTCTAAAGAAATATGCAGATTATTCCTGGAGTTTAGACCCAACACATTATACTATTTTTGAACACTTAGGAACAGATACAGAAGAACAGCAATGGGCAAATTACAGAATTACCGAAACGCCAAGTAAAGGAATTATGATGTGGGGTAAAATGACAGATCAGTACAATCAATTGTCAATGGGATATGCTTCAAGCAGTAATATCTCAAGAATGACAAGTGCAAGTCGTGGTTTTACAGCAAATCGTTTGATGGGATATGCAGAAAGTCATGATGAAGAAAGATTAATGTATAAAAATGTACAATACGGAGCTTCAAACGGAGCATATAATGTAAAAACATTAAATACAGCTCTATCAAGAATGTCGGCTATTGGAGCAGTTTCATTATTGGTTCCGGGACCAAAAATGATTTGGCATTTTGGAGAATTAGGATGGGAAAAATCTATTTATACTTGTAATGACGGAACGGTAAACGATGCATCTGCAACGCTTTCAGGAGATTGTAAATTAGATACAAAACCACAGCCGCAATGGGTAAATAATTGGTTAGGAGATTCAAATCGTAATAAAATTTATAACGATTGGGCAAAAATGATAACGCTTAAAACCGTTGAGCCTGTCTTTTTAGGAACACCAACAATGACAAATGCGAACTCATTAACACAAAATATAAAAATTACAAATGCGAGCTTATCATCAACACAATTAAAAGACGTAGTTATTTTAGCCAATTTTGATACTTCGGCACAAAATGTAGCAACTGGTTTTCCATACACAGGAACTTGGTACAATTTAATGGACAACACAACAATAAATGTTACTGATGTAAATGCAGCAATAAGTTTGCCTGCTGGCGAATATAGAATTTATGGTAACAAAACGGCAAATCTTGCTATCGATGATTTTGAAAAAGGAAGTTCAGTGAGTTTGTACCCAAATCCGGTTTCAAATTATTTTACTTTAAATAATGCTTTTGCAAAAGTTCAGGTTTATTCAATTTCAGGGCAATTGGTGAAAAGCTTTAATTCTAACGGAAATACTGATTTTCAATTTGGCGTAAGCGAATTACAAACCGGTTTGTATATCGTAAAAGCTTCTGATGAAAACAACAAAGTTCAGGTAATGAAGTTCATTAAAAAATAAAATATAATCTGACAGATTAAAAATTTGGTTTGGTTAGTAATGAAAAAGGGCTGTTCTATTGAAAAATAGACAGCCCTTTTCTGGTTTAGTTGTTTATTGTTTTTGTTTATTTCTTTTTCTCGTTGTATTCTCCAATAACGGCAAAATAGCCAAAAGTCCCCAATCCCAAAACAATAAGAGGCGTAAGGATAAAAAGAATGATAATCCCAAAAACTAAATCATCTTGCTGATCTGATAATAATTTAGGTAAGCCAAATTCAAACACGCAAAAATAAGCGGCCGCAACTGCTAATATAACCCATAAAACGCCTAGAGCTTGTTTGATTGTATTCATGTTCTTAAAGTATTAAAGATGATTAAATTTATTTTTGTTGTCAACGTATACTATTCCAATTACAAAACAGATTGAAGCAATAATAATAGGATACCAAAGTCCGTCAAGATAAAAATCAGTATTTCCTGCTGTTTTAGAATGTGTTACAAGATAGGTCGAAATCGCAGGCAGTAAACCTCCAAAAATTCCATTACCCACATGGTACGGAAGTGACATTGAGGTGTATCTGATTTTTGTTGGAAACATCTCCACCAAAAATGCTGCAATAGGACCATAAACCATAGTAACAAATATCACCTGAAGGAAAACCCAAAAAATCAAAGTCCATTCATCGCTTGAATTTATATTGATCGAAACACTAATTTGTGATTTTTTCTTATTAGCAAAATCTGTTTTCTTTTCGATATACGTAGTTCCATCAGTGTAGGTTTTTGAAACAGTGGTGATTATATCATTATTTGCTGTTTTTTGAATGTCTTGTATGGTTTTTTCTACGATTTCGGTTTTATAACTTAAATCAGTAATTGTGTACATTTCTTTATAAATGGACCTATAAGAAAAAATGGCAATCAACATTCCCAGCATCATAATATATTTTCTACCCACTTTATCACTCAGCCATCCAAAAACAATAAAAAAAGGAGTTCCTAACAAAAGAGCAATTCCCAGTAAACTGTCAACCTGAGAAGATTCAACGTTCATAACCGTTTTCATAAAACTCATAGCATAAAATTGTCCGGTATACCAAATAACACCTTGTCCCATTGTAGCGCCAAATAACGCCAGTAAAACAAACTTTAGATTATATCTGTTCCCGAAACTTTCTTTTAATGGATTTTTACTGGTAGTTCCTTCCTTTTTAGCTTTTGCAAAAACCGGAGATTCATCCATATTTTTTCGGATTAAATACGAAATCCCTACCATTACAATTGAAACCCAAAACGGGACACGCCAGCCCCATGAATCAAAGGCTTCACTCGAAAGCACATTTTTGGTAGCCAGAATTACCATTAAAGAAATAAATAAACCCACAGTTGCAGTGGTTTGAATCCAGGAAGTCCAATATCCTTTTTGGCCAACTGGAGCATGTTCGGCAACATAAGTAGCAGCTCCGCCGTATTCTCCGCCAAGTGCTAGCCCTTGTAATAAACGAAGAATTAAAACTAATAAAGGTGCGAGAAAACCAATAGTTTCATAACTTGGAATACAGCCAATTAAAAAAGTAGAGCCGCCCATTAATAATAAAGTAGCCATGAAAGTATATTTTCTGCCAATGATATCGCCAAGTCTGCCAAAAAACAAAGCGCCGAAAGGTCTCACTACAAATCCGGCAGCAAAAGTGGCCAGAGTTGATAAAAATGCTGCGGTAGGATTGTCACTCGGAAAGAACTTTGTTGAAATTACGACGGCTAAACTTCCAAAAATATAGAAGTCATACCATTCGATCATTGTTCCCATAGAAGATGCGGAAATTACTTTCCAAATACCTTTTGTAGAATTTTTACCCATAAAAAACGCTCTGTGTTTTTGATAATAAATAAAAAATTAAAATACGATTTCACGAATATAATAGATATTTTTTTATTTAGTTAATACTTTTTTAACAAAAACTATTTAAAATTTAACTTATAAGATTTAACTGTTTAATTTATATTTGAAGTGAATCAAATGCGAGTAAAAGTTTTAAAATTATTATGAAAAAGGTAATTGGGGCATTAATTTTTTTCATTATCTTAAACGGATGTGTAACTCAAAAAGAGTTAGTACATAATAATGAATGTAGTGTTTTAATTGCTCCTCCAGAAGATTTGGCTTTAAGTTATAAAGCATTTTATTCTTCTTCGAATTTCAATATTAATCAGTTTGAAGATTTTGATAAAATAAAAAACGGAATACTTATGTATCGTTGGATTGAAGGTGTTCAAGGATCTACATTTATGATAGTTGATTTCGATAAAGGATTTAATGCTGTCAAAACAAGAGAAAATTCAACTGAAGCGATAATTTTTTCTTTAGAAGAAAAAATGCGTCTGAAAAATATCTTAGAAATTTTAAAAAAAGAGAGCTATTATCAAAATTGTGTAAGAGATCATGGACATGCATCATTATACATATTAGTTATAAGGTATAATAATGAAAAAATAATTCAATATTATTCACCTATGAATCATCCGTACGAAATAAAAACTTCAGACAATAATATTAAATTAATTCAGGATGTATTTGAAATAATGGATCGTAACTATTATAAGTAAAATTGTTAGTTTAAGAAATATAAAAAACAAAAAACCCGAATATTTCTATTCGGGTTTTGTGGTACCTCCAGGGATCGAACCAGGGACACATGGATTTTCAGTCCATTGCTCTACCATCTGAGCTAAGGTACCGTTTTGTGCGTATTGCGGGTGCAAAGATAGAATCATTTTTCGTTTATCCAAAAGATTTTTTTAAAAAAATCAATTCGTATCTTCGCAATGGTAAAAAAATAAAAATGGTTTTAACAGTTGATGTTGGTAATACTCGAATTAAAGCTGCTGTCTTTGAAGGAAGTACTGTTCTTGAAAACTTTATTTTTGAGAGAAATGAACTCGAAAAAAAGATTACAGAAATTTTAAAAAAATATCAGAGTTGCTCTGATTTAGTAGTAGCATCTGTGGGAAATGTCGAAAAACAAGCCTTTTTAACTTTCGAAAACCAGCTCAATGTTCATTTTTTTACACACGAAGACATTTTTCCTTTCCATAATAAATACGCAACACCCAAAACATTAGGAATCGACAGAATGATTTTGGCAGCGGGTGCAACTTTACAATTTCCAAAACAAAACAGACTGGTTATTGATGCAGGAACTTGTATAACCTACGATTTTATCGACGAAAATGACAATTATCTGGGCGGAGCTATTTCTCCGGGTCTTCGTTTGCGTTATGAATCTTTGCACAATTTCACGGCCAGACTGCCTTTGCTGGCTTTAGAAGCACCGGATTCGTACATTGGAAACTCAACTGCACAAGCTATACATTCCGGAGTTGTTAACGGATTCGTCTATGAGATTGATGGTTTTATCGATGAATATCGGGTGAATTTTTCAAATTTTATAATAATTTTAACGGGAGGAGATGCAGAATTTTTGGCTAAACGATTAAAAAATACCATATTTGCCAATTCAAATTTCCTACTGGAAAGTTTGAACCAAACATTTCAATATAAAATCGACAATGATTAAAAAAATTATAATAAGTGCTTGTTTGCTTATCTCGTTCGTTTCATTTGCTCAGCAAGGTACTTCTTCTCCTTATTCTTTTTACGGAATTGGAGATACAAGATTTAAAGGAACTCTTGAAAACAGATCTATGGCAGGAGTTGCAGTTGAACAGGATAGTATTCACCTGAATATTGAAAACCCGGCAAGTTATGCCAGCCTTGGTCAAACTACATTTTCTGTTGGAGGGACTTTTGCTGTTAATAATATTAAGAGCAGTTCAGAATCTTCAAAAGCGCAACGATCTACATTTGATTATTTAGCATTAGGAATTCCGATGGGGAAATTTGGAGCCGGATTTGGTTTAGTTCCATTATCATCTGTAGGATATAAAATTTCAGATATCAATACTGCTGAAGGAGCCGTTAGCAGCCAGCTTGAAGGAAAAGGCGGGGTAAATAAAGTCTTCTTTGGTTTAGGATACAAAATAACGCCAAAATGGAATATTGGAGCCGATTTGCAATATAACTTCGGAAAAATTACCACAACAACTATCGAAGCGATTACAGGTGTTCAAAATGCCAGTAGAGAAACAAACACTTCTGAGTTGTCGGGTGTAAACTTTAACATCGGAACAATGTATCAAACTAAAATTTCTAAGAAATTAAATGTTTATACTAGTTTGAATTATACTTTCGGAAGCACATTAAATTCAGTTAGCAGCAGAATGATTGAAGTAGACGGAGATCCAGATGCAGTAACTGGAGATAAAGTAGATACAGATTTAAAATTACCTAACAAATTAACTATCGGAGCGGGTATAGGTGAGGCAAGAAAATGGTTAGTAGGAACAAGTCTGGCTTTTCAGGGAGCAGGAGAACTTGCTAATTACTATAACTCAAGCCCAAATGTTAAATACGAAAAATATACTAAATACGCTGTAGGTGGATATTACGTTCCTAATTATAGTTCATTTGCAAGTTATTTTAACAGAATTACTTATAGAGCCGGTTTTAAATATGAAAAACTTGGTTTAGTAGTAAACAATCAGGATATAAACGATGTAGGGATGTCGCTAGGTGCCGGATTTCCTATTACAGGAACATTTTCAAATGTAAACCTTGGAGTTGAATTTGGAAAAAGAGGAACAACTTCTGCAGGTTTGGTTAAAGAAAATTATGTAAACTTTAGTTTAAGCTTCTCATTTAATGATAGATGGTTTGTGAAGAGCAAATTCAACTAAACATGAAATTTATGGTTTCATAAGCTCATCACAATTTACTACATTTGGCAAATGAATTTACCAAAGAGATATATTATAAACGTTGTCACAGTTTTTGCTGTGACACTGTTTTTGGATGCGAAAGTAATTTTAAAGAAGTTCAGAAAATTAATTTCTCAGAATTTGTTCCGGGAAGTGATGCCGATACCGTAAATATTAAATATACCGATTCAGGAAGAATAACAGGAGTTTTGATTAGTCCAAAAATGCTCGATTATTCAAATCTTGATTTTCCTTTTACAGAATTCCCAAAAGGCATCGACGTTACATTATACGACAAAAAACAAAAACGTACCTTTATAAAGGCAAATTATGCGGTTTCATATAAAAATACCGGTATAATTGATTTGCAGGGAAAAGTTAGAATAACATCAGAAGCAGGTCAGGTTCTCGAAACAGAACAATTGTATTTTGACCAGAAAAATGAGTGGTTTTATACCGAAAGAAAATTTAAACTTACAGATGCTAAAGGGATTTCTTTTGGACAGGGAATTGATTTTAGTAAAGATTTCAAAGTAATCAATTCACAGCGAATAAGTGGTGAAATTGAATCAAATGATGATAAAATATAGATTATGGGTTACTTAAAATATACACAATACGTTTACGTATTATTTGCTGTTTACTTTATTTATGACGGAGCGGTTAAATTAAACGAAAATAACGATGCTTATCCTTTAAGCTTTGTAATTGCTGGTATGGCGATTTTTATGTTTTTCTTCAGAAGAAAATTTGTCAAGAAATTTGATGATCGTAATAAAAAACAATAAAAAATGGAAGTTAGTATTATAATATTGTGTTTAATACTATCTGCCTTTTTTTCGGGAATGGAAATAGCTTTTATTTCCTCAAACAAAATTTATCTTGGAATTGAGAAAAAACAAGATAACTTTTCGTCTCAAATATTAACGAAACTTACCGAAAATCCTTCAAAATTTATCGCATCAATGCTTATTGGTAACAATGTCGCATTGGTTATTTATGGATTTTATATGGGAGACGTTGCTCTTAAATGGATAATTGATTGTGGATTTCAATTTTCTAATTTAACCACGGTTCTGGTTCAAACTTTAATTTCAACCTTTATAGTTTTAATTACCGCTGAGTTTTTTCCTAAAGTCTTTTTTCAAATTTATGCCAATTCATTAATTAAGGTATTTGCAGTTCCGGCCTATCTTTTTTACAGACTGTTTTATTATATCTCTACATTTTTTATATGGATTTCTGATTTTGTTTTAAAGAAATTTTTTAAAACAGAAGGAGACCATGTGCAGCTTTATTTTAGTAAAGTAGAACTGGGAAATTATATTACAGAACAAATGAATTCTGTAGAAGATGATGATGAAGTCGATTCAGAAATTCAGATCTTTCAGAATGCGTTAGAATTCTCAGGCGTAAAAGCCCGTGATATTATGACGCCTCGTACAGAGATAGTTGCAATTGATTTATTTGATACAGTTTCAGATTTAAAAGAGCTTTTTATCGAAACAGGATATTCAAAAATTGTGGTAAGCCAAAACTCCCTCGACGATATTGTAGGCTATGTGCATTCATTCGATTTATTTAAAAAACCACAAACCATAAAATCTGTTTTAATGACAGTTGAGTTTGTTCCTGAAACCATTTTAATAAAAGACGCTTTAAATCTTTTAATTAAAAAGAGAAAAAATGTAGCCGTAGTTTTAGATGAATACGGAGGAACATCAGGAATTATAACAATCGAAGATATAGTGGAAGAACTATTTGGAGAAATCGAAGATGAACATGATTTAGACGAAGAATTAATAGAGCAGGAATTAGGAGAAGGTAAATATTTGTTTTCGACCAGATTAGATGTTGAGTATTTGAATGAGACCTATAAATTAATGATTCCCGAAGAAGATTCGTACGGAACTTTGGGCGGATTTATTGTGAATTCTACCAAAGAAATTCCGCAAAAAGGCGATAAAATAATCATTGATAAGTATCATTTTGTGATAGAACAGGCGTCAAACAAGAAAATTGAGCTGGTTAAATTGACAATAAAAGAGTGATTTTTTAAATAATTAAAAAAATTTGTGCAAAATAAAACGCTAGTTGTATTGTTATTAACTAGATAATTGTATTTTCGCAAACTGAATATAAAATTAACGATAATAAAAATGGCAGTTTTAGCAAAAATTAGACAACGTTCCGCTTTATTGATAGGAGTTATTGCGCTTGCATTATTAGCATTTATAATACAAGATCTATTTAATAGAGGAACATTTGGTCAAAGTTCAAAAGATGTAGGAAGCATCGATGGAAAAGATATTTCATTTGAAGACTTTAGAGTTAAAGTTAGTAATCTTGAAAAAAGTGGTCAAGGAATTACTTCCACTGAAGCTGCAAACAGAGTTTGGGATCAAGAAGTTTCAATCGCATTATTATCAACTCAGTTTGATAAATTAGGATTGAGAGTTGGTGAAAAACACTTACTTGAAGTTCTAAAAGCAGATCCAAATATTGGAAAAAACCCTGCGTTTTTAAATGCAGCCGGAATGTTTGATGTAGCAAAATTCAAAGACTATGTTAAAGCAAATCCAGAAGCAGAACAATATATCGCTGCAAAAGAGGTTGACGCTGAGTTAAACGCAAAATACCAAATCTATAGTACTTTAGTAAAATCTGGACTTTATACAACTGCTAGTGAAGGAAAGTTGAAGTATGAAATGGAAGCTAATAAAGTTAACTTTGCTTATGCCGGAGCATTATATTCTTCTATCAAAGACAGTGAAGTAAAAATTTCTGATTCAGATATCGTAGATTATATGAAGAAAAACGAGAAAAAATTCAAAGCGGATGAAACTCGTGAAATTCAATACGTATTAGTAGAAGACAAAGCTTCTAAAGAAGATGAAGCTGATATTAAAGCTAAAATAACAGCTTTATTAAACGGTAGAGTAGAGTACAATGCAAAAACAGGTAAAAACGATACACTACCTGGTTTTAAAAACGCAACAAACATTGCTGAGTTTGTAAACTCAAATTCTGATGTTCCTTACGATTCTACTTATGTTCCTAAAAATGCTTTGCCAGCGGTAGATGCTGATAAATTATTCAGTTTGCCAGCCGGAGCAATTTATGGTCCTTATGTATACGGAAAATATTACGCTATCTCTAAATCTTTAGGATTTAAAGCTGGAGTTAATGCAAAAGCAAGCCATATTTTAATTTCTTATACTGGAGCTCAGGCTACACCAAAAGAAAAAAGAACTAAAGAAGAAGCAAAAGCTAAAGCTGATGAAATCTTAGCTCAGGTTCAGGCTAATCCAGACAGTTTCATGATGCTTGCATTTACAGCTTCTGATGATTCATCTGCACAACAAGGTGGAGATTTAGGATATTTCAGCCCAGGACAAATGGTAAAACCATTCAATGATTTTGTATTCAATAATGGTATTGGTAAAGTTGGTTTAGTAGAAACTCCTTTCGGATTTCACATTATCAAAATTACAGACAAACAAGACGGTATTCGTTTAGCTACAATTGCTCAAAAAATTGCGCCTTCTGAAGCTACTTCTGATAAAGTATTTACATTAGCTACTAAATTCGAACAAGCTGCTGCAGATAAAGATTTTGCTGCTGCTGCAAAAGAATTAGGTTTAAAAGTGGCGGCTCCGGTTTCTGCAAAAGCTATGGATGAACAATTTGGACCATTAGGAAACCAAAGAAACATCATCAGATGGGCATTTGATAAAGAAACAAGTACTGGAGATGTAAAACGTTTTGAAATCGCTAATGTTGGTCACGTAATTGCTCAATACAAAAGCGAAAACAAATCTGGTTTAGTTTCTGTTACTATGGCAAGACCTTACGTAGAACCAATCTTGAAAAACAAGAAAAAAGCTGAAATTTTAAAAGCTAAAATGACAGGTTCAAGCCTTGAAGCTATTGCTAAAAGCGCTGGTGTTGCAGTACAGCAAGCTACAAATGTAACTCTTGATAACCCTGTTTTACCAGGTGGAGTTGGACAAGAGCCAAAAGTAGTAGGAAATGCATTTGCATTAGCAGCGAATAAAATTTCTGCGCCAATTGAAGGAAACACTGGAGTTTATGTTGTAAAAAATGTAAGCACAGTAAAAGCTCCTGCAATTGCAAACCATGCTGAATATGTTGCTAAAGTAAAAGCTCAAAGCGCATCAGACGCTAGCAGAATTTTACCAGCATTGAAAGCTAATGCTAAAATTGAAGACAACAGACTACAATTTAATTACTAGTTTTTAGTAATAAACTAAATAAAAACCCGAAACGTTCGATTGAATGTTTCGGGTTTTCTTTTTTTTATAATAATTCTTACAATGTTTTGTAGTAAATGCTTTATGTATTTTCTTAACTATATGGGAATAATCGAAATATAATTTAAAAAACTTGTGATATTCAAATTATTACAGTTAATTTGTCCGAATTTTAATTTTTAACACCTTTAAACTTTTTTTACGCGCCAATCTTGAATAAAGATAGAGAGAGAACGGTAAATTAATTACTTTAATAATCAGGCATTTAATGTTTTATATGTTTAATTTTTTAAGAAGAAAACCTAAAGTGTATTCCAAAATTGAAAATCATATTTTTGGGATAATTACGGAACTTTTAAAAGTTAGCAGTACTGATATCAATGTTGATGAATTGGGCGGTAAATATTACTTAAGTAATGAAGAACAACATTTTAAAGTTACTATTTTAAGTAATGATTATGTTATTCGACTAACCAACACACGTGATTCAGTAGCTGAAAAGTACGACAAGTTTTTTGTGGAGGATGTTTTGAAAGCTGTTAAAGAAGAAAAACACCGGAGAATGGAACTCGTATATGATTCTATTACAAATAGTATAGAAAAAATGGCCGAGCGTCTGCACAACACACTTATAGAATCTAACGAACAGGAAAACGAAAAGGTAAGGCGTCTGGAAGCAGAGCACCTTAGCGATCAAAAAGTTAATTTTTAATTTAGTTTTTTAAAAATCCTACTACTCTTGTAATATCATTTCATCATAAGAAAGTATTGTATCGTAGCCCCTTGATACAAAATAGTCCTTCGGGTTTTCTTTTGAAATGACCATTACAAAATCTCCTCCCCAGGCACCTAAACTCTTAATTGTGCCGTTAAAATCAGGAAAAGCAATTTCTTTAATAGTTCGTATTTCCAGAATATTGCTTAAATGAATTTCGTGTTTTTCTATAGCATGGGCAAACTCATTTAAAGATTTAGCATTCAAAATGGTTTTAGTAATCTTATTGTTTTCAACTACACTTTTGGCTAAATTTTGATCTTTATGTTTATTATAAGCATGTATGGCAGTTTTACTATTTTGTTTTTTATTGAGATAAACAAAAAAGATGTTTTTTGTAAAATCAGGATTAAAAACCACAGGCTCAACAAAATTATTTTCTATTCTGTATATAATAGGAGTATTGTTTTGTGCGCAGGCAATATCATAACCACTTCCGCCAAAACTATTTCTCAATAGCGTAAAGGCATTGATTTTTGTCCACTGTGCAATATTATTAATTAAAGTAGAAGAAGTTCCCAATCCCCAATTTCTTGGAAAAGTCAGATTTGTTGTGATCGCGTATCCGTTAGATTTTTGAATAAATTCAGGATTTAAAACGTATGCTTCATGAAGAATATTAATCAACGTTGTTTTTACAGTTTCAACTTCAGAATTTACGTTGTTTATAACTTCATCAAATGAGATAGAAGTTTCAAACCAAAGTTTGTTGTCGTAATCATAACTCTTCCATTCGATTATTTGATTTCCGGAATCTTCAACAATTAAATTTTGACCAAATTTTGTTGGTAATGCAAATGCATCGGCACCATCTAAAACTAAATATTCTCCAGAGATGAATAATTTTCCGTTACTATAAAAGGTTGTTGACATACTTTAATTTTAAAAAATCCAATATTTTAAAATCCAAACTCCAATTATCGTTGGGATTTGGGTTTTTATTTTGAGACTATATTTTTGGGATTTTTATTTGTTTTATTTTCTTAAACTTTCAATGAATTCCACTACAGCACTGTGTGAAACGGCAGTTTTTTTAAAATGAGCTTTAATTAAATGTCGTTCCTCGTCTGTAGCTTCAAATTGATTGATGATATTATTAAGATGCATTTTCATGTGTCCTTCCTGGATTCCGGTTGTAGTTAAAGAACGTAGTGCGGCAAAATTTTGCGCTAAACCTGCTACTGCTGTAATTTCCATCAACTCTTTGGCAGAAGGTTTTTCAAGCATTTCTAAACATAATTTTACCAGAGGATGAAGAGATGTTAATCCGCCTACAGTTCCTAAAGCCAAAGGAATTTCAAGCCAGAAAGTAAAAATTCCGTTTTCGATTTTAGCGTGAGATAAACTTGCATATTGTCCATTTTTTGAAGCATAAGCATGAACTCCGGCTTCGACAGCTCTAAAATCATTTCCGGTTGCTAATACTACAGCATCAACACCATTCATGATTCCTTTATTATGTGTTACGGCTCTAAAAGGTTCAATTTCGGCAATTTGAACAGCCTGAACAAAACGCTCGGCAAATTCTTGCGGATTTGGAATATGTTTTTCTGCTAAGTCTTCAATTGGACAAGATACTTCGGCTCTTACAAGACAATTTGGAACATAATTAGATAAAATGCTCATAATAACCGTTAGTGTATCATCTTCAGAAAACAAATCAGAGTTTTGAAATTCTTCTTTTAAAGTTGCTGCAAACTGCTCTAAACACGAATTGATAAAATTAGCGCCCATACTGTCTTTGGTTTCAAAAGCAGCATGAAGCTGAAAGTAATTTTCGAGTAAATTTCTCTTGTCTTTTAACTGAATATCTAAAATTCCGCCGCCGCGTTCCTGCATTTTTTTAGTAATGCTTTGCGTTTCAGAAAAAAACTTAGGTTTTATTTGTTCAAAAAAAGAATGCAATTTTTCAGCATCACCATTAAAATTAAAATGAACCTGACCAATTTTTTCAGTATCAATTATTGTAGCTTTAAAACCTCCGCGTGTAGCCCAAAATTTTGCGGCTTTTGATGCAGCGGCAACAACTGAGCTTTCCTCAATTGCCATTGGTATCGTTTTGTACTTCCCGTTGATCAAAAAATTAGGCGCAACCCCAAGCGGAATATATAAATTGGTAATAGTATTCTCAATAAATTCATCGTGCAGCTGCTGTAGCTTTTCATCTGAATTCCAGTAATTTCTTATAATATTCAAAGCCTCTTCGGGAGTCGAAAAATATTCGTTGGCGATCCAGTTAATTTTTTCTTTTTTGGATAATTTAGAAAATCCGGCAACAGCGTTGTTCATTCTCAATATATTAAATAATAATGTTGCGGCAAAGATACTATTTTAAGAGTTTTGTTTGCTATGTATTTTAAATTTGAAAATACGCAATCGTTATTTTTTTTAACATTTAACACTTAAAATGTGTATTATGTTTATTTTTTTTACTAAAATTGGGCTCTTTTTATATTTAAAATAATTATAATGAATACAAGTAAAATTACTGTAGTACTTTTATTTATAGTTGCATCGGTTTTCGGGCAGCAAAAAATAACAGTCGAAAACATTTATAGTGGAGCATTTCGGGCAAAAGGAATGGACGAATTGCAATCTTTAAAAAATACAAATCAATATACTGTTTTAAATGTTGATCAGGCAAGCAGAACAATGCAGATTGATTTATATGATTTTGCAACCCTGAAAAAAGTATCAAATTTAATTGATACAAAAAACTTCAAAGAACTTTCAGACGGAATTGACAGCTACACCTTCGATGCTTCAGAAAAAAAGATTTTAATTGCTTGTAATTCTAACCAAATCTTCCGTCACTCTTTTACAGCAGATTATTATTTATACGATATCGCTTCTAAATCTTTAACAAAACTTGTTGATTTTCAAATTCAGGAGCCGACTTTTTCTCCAGACGGAACAAAAATCGCTTATGCTAAAGAAAACAATTTGTATGTTTATGATGTAGCTTCAAAAAAATCTACTGCTGTTACTACAGATGGAAAGAAAAATGCAGTTATAAACGGTATTACTGACTGGGTTTATGAAGAAGAATTTGCTTTTGTACGCGCATTCGACTGGAGTAAAGACAGTAAAAAATTAGCTTATATTCGTTTTGATGAAAGCCAGGTTCCTGAGTTTTCAATGTCAATCTTCAAAAAGATTTATATCCAACAATCGAAACTTTTAAATATCCTAAAGCTGGAGAGAAAAACTCTGAAGTTTCTTTACATATTTATGATGCTGCAGGAAATACTTCTAAAAAAGTTGAATTAGGAAATTACAATGATTTCTACATTGCCAGATTACAATGGACAAACGATAATAACACTTTATCTGCTCAGGTTTTAAACCGTCATCAGGATAATCTTGATTTATTATTTATTGACGGAACTACAGCTGCAGCAAAAGTGGTTTTAAATGAAAAAGACAAAGCTTACGTAGATGTTACGGATAACTTAACTTTCTTAAAAGATAACAGTTTCATCTGGACTAGCGAAAAAGATGGTTTCAATCATATTTATGTTTATGATAAAACCGGAAAACTTAAAAATCAAGTTACAAAAGGAAACTGGGAAGTTGTTTCTTATTACGGTTTCGACGAAAAAACAAAAACTATTTTCTACCAGTCTACAGAAAATGGTTCTATCAACAGAGATATTTACAGAATTGGTTTAGACGGGAAAAATAAAACTCGTTTGACTACAAAAGTTGGAACTAGTGCGGCAACTTTCAGTCCTAATTTCCAATATTTCATTACAACATTCTCAAGTAATTTAGTACCTACGACTTATACTTTAAATGAGGCTAAAACAGGAAAAGAAATTCAGGTTATCGAAAATAATCAGGCTCTTGCTGATAAATTAAAAGCATATAATCTTCCTGCAAAAGAATTTTTTGTTTTAAAAACGGCTAAAGGAAACGAATTGAATGCTTGGATTTTAAAACCAAAAGATTTTGATCCTTCTAAAAAATATCCTGTTTTCATGTACCAATATTCTGGCCCTGGATCTCAACAGGTAAACAACGACTGGAATAACAGCGACGATTACTGGTTTTTATCTCTTACTCAGCAAGGTTATATCGTAGCTTGCGTTGATGGTAGAGGAACTGGTTTTAAAGGTGCTGATTTCAAAAAAGTAACTCAGAAAGAATTAGGAAAATACGAAGTTGAAGATCAAATTGATGCTGCAAAAGTAATTGGAGCATATCCTTATGTTGATGCTTCAAGAATTGGAATTTTCGGATGGAGTTATGGAGGTTTTATGGCTTCTAACTGTATCTTCCAGGGGAATGATGTATTTAAAATGGCAATTGCTGTTGCTCCGGTTACAAACTGGAGATTTTATGACAGCGTTTACACAGAAAGATACATGCAGACTCCGCAGGAAAATGCAAGTGGATACGACCAAAACTCTCCTATAAACCACGTTGATAAATTGAAAGGTAAATTTTTATTGATTCACGGTTCTGGTGATGATAACGTACATGTGCAAAATTCAATGCAGATGATGGAAGCATTAATTCAGGCTAATAAACAGTTTGATTCTCAAATTTATCCAGATAAAAACCATGGCATTTATGGCGGAAAAACGAGAATTCAGCTTTACAATAAGATGACAAATTTCATCAAAGAAAATTTATAATTTAAAAAGTATTAACCTTAAAAAATAATGAATAATATGGGAGAAACTCAAGTAAAAACTGGGCATCCAAAAGGACTTTGGGTATTGTTTGGAACGGAGATGTGGGAGAGATTCAATTTCTATGGAATGCGAGCTTTATTAACTTTATTTCTTGTGAATTCATTATTAATGAAGGAAGAAGAAGCTTCACTAATTTATGGAGGTTTCCTTGGACTTTGTTATTTAACTCCAATGCTTGGAGGTTTTATTGCCGATCGTTTTTTAGGAAACAGAAATTGTATCTTATTAGGTGGATTGTTAATGGCAATAGGACAAATGTTGTTATTTACCAGTGGAAGTGTTTTTGAATCTAATTTGGCATTAGCGAAAGCTATTATGTATTGCGGATTAGGTGTAATTGTTTTTGGTAATGGATTCTTCAAACCAAATATTTCTAGTATGGTTGGAAGTTTGTATCCAAAACAAGAAAAAACAAAATTAGATACTGCTTTCACTATTTTTTACATGGGTATTAATATTGGAGCTTTCTTAGGGCAGTCAATTTGTCCGTTATTAGGAGATGTGAAAGATGCAGGAGGAATTAGAGATATTCATGCATTCAGATGGGGTTTTATGGCAGCTTCTGGAGCAATGCTTATTGGAACAATTCTTTTCTATTTCTTAAAAAACAAATATGTGGTTTCTCCGGAAGGAAGACCTTTAGGAGGTTTGCCTTCTAAAAATGTAGCAGAAGATTTTGAAGAAGGAGAAGCTCAAAAAGCAAATTTCTCTTCTAAATCATTAGTAATTGCAGGAGCGGCATTTATTGCTTTAGGATTCTTTTTTCATTATGTAGTTGGTCAGAATTTAATTTACACTTTGATCTATTCAAGTGGTTTGGCATTAGCGGGATTAATTATTTCTGATACATCATTGACTAAAATAGAAAGAGACAGAATTATTGTAATTTATATCGTTTCCTTCTTTATTGTTTTCTTCTGGGCAGCATTTGAGCAGGCAGGTTCCTCATTGACTTTTATTGCGGATAACCAAACAGACAGACATTTCTTTGGATGGTTAATGCCGCCATCGATGGTTCAGATTTTTAACGGACTTTTTGTTGTAGTAATGGCAGTTCCGTTTAGTGTTCTTTGGGATTTCTTAAGAGCAAAAGATAAAGAACCAATTTCGCCAGTAAAATTGGCTGCTGGATTAGTAATCATTTCAATAAGTTTCTTCATGATTGCTACTCAAGTTTCATTTTTAGGAACTTCAGGATTATTACTTGTAAAATGGTTGATCTTGTTATATTTCTTAAATACTTGTGCAGAGTTATGTTTATCTCCAATTGGTTTATCATTAGTAGGTAAATTATCGCCAAAACGTTTTGCATCATTATTATACGGAGTATTTTTCTTGTCTAATGCATCAGGTTATGCTTTAGGAGGTACTTTGGGTTCTATACTTCCGGCAACTGGAGATAAATTTGCAAAAGCAAAAGAATTAGGGATCGATCTTCAGGCAGTTTTAGACAAAAAAATAACACCTACAGCAGAACAATTAGCATTATTAGATCAACATCAAATTAGTGATCATAATCCTATTTTTGCAGGATTTGAAATTCATAATTTATATGAGTTCTTTATGGTATTTGTTGTTCTTACTGGTATTGCGGCAATTATATTATTTGCTTTGACTCCATTGTTGAAAAAAATGATGCATGGTGTTAGATAAGATGGAAAACAATATTACAGCTTTAGAGGAAATTCAAAATTTTAAAGGCAAGTACCCAAAACAATTGTGGTACTTGTTTTTGGTTGAAATGTGGGAACGTTTTTGTTTCTACGGAATGCGCGGGGTTTTAGCTTTTTTTATGGTAGACCAATTAGGTTTAGTTGAAGGAAAAGCAAATTTACAATACGGTGCTATTCAGGCATTTGTTTACGCATTTACTTTTATTGGCGGAATTTTCGCTGATAAAATATTAGGATTTAAAAAGTCACTTCTTTTTGGAGGAATTGTAATGATTTTAGGGAATTTGCTTATTGCGGCTTCTCCTCATGATTTCTTCTATTATGGAATAACACTTTCTATTATCGGAACAGGTTTCTTTAAGCCGAATGTTTCTTCGATGGTAGGAGAGTTGTATCATGAAAATGACGGTCGTCGTGACGCAGGTTACGGATTGTTTTACGCCGGAATTAATATTGGAGGAATGCTTGGCGGCGCGATACCAATTTACTTAGGAAAAAACTATTCATGGAGTCTTTGTTTTCTTTCTGCGGCTATTGTTATGGTAATTGGAGTAATAACTTTCCTTTTAACAAAAAAGCATTTAGCACCAATTGGAAATTCTCCTTTAGAAAATTATGAGCCTAAAAAACGTACTTTACGCGAAATCGCTGTATATGTGGGTTCATTTTTGGTTATACCTTTCGTTTATATAATGGTAATTAATTCTGATTATACAGAGTATTTCATGTATACAATGGGAGTAGTGGCATTAGCATATTTTGTCTACGAACTAATCATGATAAAAGATAGCAAACAACAGATTAAACTTTTAGCTGCATTTGTATTTATCTTTGGGTATTTCATGTTTATGGCCATTTCAGAGCAATCTGGAGGATCATTGTCTTTATTTGCAAAAGATAATTTGTCAAGCAAAATGTTGTTTTTCCATATCGATCCAAACGTTGTAAATAATAGTATAAATTCGCTTTACGTTATTATCTTCAGTCCGCTAGTAGGGCTATTATGGATTTACCTTGCTAAAAGAAAATTAGAGCCTAATACTGTTATTAAATTCGGATACTCGTTTATTTTACTGGCAGCCGGTTTCTTTATTTTCTACAGTGCCAGATTTTTTGTAGGTCAGGATGGGTTGAGTTCGCTTGATGTATTTGCTTTAGGATATTTAGTATATACCCTTGGTGAATTATGTATCGGTCCGATCGGAATGTCAGTAATTACAAAATTATCTCCTAAACGTTTGTTTGGAATGATGATGGGATTGTGGTTTCTTTCTAGTGCCTTCGGACAATTTGCTGCCGGAAAATTAGGTGCCGAAATATCTGATGCTAACACAGGAACAACGTTAATGTCTAAGCTTATTGCTTATACTGATGGTTATTACCAATTGGCATTGTATTCTTTAATTGCGGGTGTAGCATTTATTGTTTTAACTCCGTTAATTAGAAGGTTAATGCAGGAAGTAAAATAGTGCATGTTTTTTCAATTCATTTTTTGTTTAAATTTGCCAAAAATAACTTGTTATGAAAAGAATATTATTAATAGCTTTTTTTGTAGTTGGAGCATTTGCTAGTCAGGCTCAGGAACTAAAATGGTATACTGATGTTAAAGAAGCGATCACAGTAAGTAATAAGGAGCAAAAGCCAATGCTGATGTTTTTTACAGGAAGTGACTGGTGCGGATGGTGCATTCGTTTGCAAAACGAAGTTTTAAAAACTGCCGAATTTAAAAAATGGGCTGCTGATAATGTTGTTTTAGTTGAATTAGATTATCCAAGAGCTGTGCCTCAAACGCCAGAGCTTAAAAATCAAAATAACGAACTGCAACAAGCATTTGGTATTCAGGGATTTCCAACAGTATTCTTTACAAGTGCTGAAACAAGAGATGGAAGAATTAACTTTAAGGGACTTGGAAAAACAGGTTATGTTGCCGGAGGTCCTTCTGCTTGGTTAACCGTTGCGGAAAGCATTGTTCATCCTAAAAAATCTTAAATAAACAATTAAGAAATATTAAATTATATATTAAAACTCCTTACAATTTTGTAAGGAGTTTTTTTGTTTAGTAAGAAAAGATTTTCATTTGTCATCATTAAATTATTATTTCAATATTAATTTATAAATAAAAAAACATATAATGTAATTTTTGATGTAATTAAATTTGGATAATTAAAATATTGTGTTAATTTCGTCATGCTATACTAACCAAAACCGATATAATATGACTAAAAAATTACTTATCCTACTGTTTTTTTTAGGTTCATTTTTCATGCAGGCACAAACACTTGCATGGAGAACAAACATGACTGATGCAATCGCAATTAGTAATGAAGAAAGAAAACCAATGTTAATTTTATTCACTGCCTCAGGTGTACCAGAAAATCTTCAAAATGAAATCTTTAAAACGCCGGATTTTGCAGTTTGGTCGCGTGATAATGTCATTCTTGTAAAATTAGATTTATCTGATGCGACAGCTTCAGATGGTGATAAAGAGCAGAACATTAAATTGAAGAATGCATTCGGAGTTGATGAATTGCCACAAGTATGTTACGCAATGGCTTCAATAAGAAAAAACAAAACAACTTTTAGCGCCCTTGGAAAAATTGCATATAAGCCTGGAGGAGCAAAAGCATGGATTGCAGAATCAAATAATATCCTGCACCCAAGCGAATAATAACTTTAAATTAAGTTTTCTTAGTTTAATTTGTAGAATCCCTTTTCAATTTTGGTTGAAAAGGGATATTTTTTTTAAACAAGCTGAAATGTAAATTATACATTTAATATTTTAGAATGGAAAAATTTTCATTTTTTTCAAATTTTAAACCTTAAAAAATCAAATTCATTTTAATGCTGTTTTTTTGTAACTATTTGTTTTAAAGACGGTTGTTTGATGTTGGTTTTGTGTTAATTTAGTTTTATTAACCAACCCAAAACCAATAAAACTATGACCCGAAAACTACTTATCCTGCTATTTTTTCTAGTAACATTTTTAGCTAAATCGCAAAGTTTAGAATGGAAAACCAGTATAACCGACGCGATTAACATAAGCAATGAAGAAAGAAAACCACTTTTAATTTTATTTACGGCAGCTACTGCTCCCGAAAGCCTGGAAAAAGAGGTGTTTAGGACATTAGACTTTGAGAAATGGTCTCGCAAAAATGTGATTCTATTAAAACTTGATTTGTCTGATGCTGCAATGTCGAGCGAAGCTAAAGAACAAAACATTAAATTGAAAAATGCATTTGGAGTTATAGACTTGCCCGAAGTTTGTTATGCCAATGCTGCTATCAGAAAAGGCAAAACCGCTTTTGATTTATTAGGCAGGCTTCCGTATAATTCGAATGGTGTAAAAGCTTTTATAACCGATTCTAATTTGATTTTAAACCCTGAATAAAAGACTAGTTCAATCTATAAAATCCCTTTTCAGCAGTGGCATGAAAAGGGATATTTTTTTTCTCACAGCTTTCTTTCCACATTTTTTGAATTGCGTACGAATTTGATCCGTCGGCAATAATAATTTGTGGATGTGTTTCTTGTAAAAGCCTTTCAAAATTTATTTTAGGAGACTGAGTCAGAACTAAAATATCCGGCTGAACAGTATTTTCATAAACGCCGGAACTGTCTATTATTGCGATCTTTTTTCCATTAAAAAATAAAACATTTTTAATTTGCTGAGATTTATTCAAAATACTAAAATTACCAACCAAATAAGAATTAAAAGTATTACTCTTAGAACTTTTCTCTATAGTAGTATCGCGGGTAAACAGTGTAATTTCTCTGCCAAATCTTTTCGAAATTAATGTGTTCTTTTTGGCATTATAAACAATTAATTCTTTTTGGCTTGCTGTTTCTCTTTTAGTATAAATAAAAGAAAGCTGTACAGAAATTATTGAAACAAATACAATCGCAAGTTTATTGAAACTTGGTTTCTTTGACCAAATTGTTGCACTTATAATTAAGAAGTAAAGTGTAATTAAATAATAAAAATTAAAGCTGATATCCTGAATTACAAAAGATTCAAATGATGCAACATAATGAATCATTTTGTTTAGTATAAAAATACTTTTTTCAAAAATATAAACCAGAATTTCCGGCGGACTTTTGAAAATGGCAAAAATCATAACGATAATTCCTGCAATCATAATGAAAGATAAAACAGGAAGAATTATAATATTGGTAACAAAAAACAATCCCGGGAATTGATGGAAATAATAAAGGCATAAAGGCAAAGTGCCAATTTGTGCAGCGAATGAAACTGTTAATGCATCCCAGATATAAATTGCTATTTTGTTTTTTGGCGACCAGATTTTCTTTAAAATCGGCTGCAGCCAAACAATAAAAAACAACGCCAGGTAACTTAATTGAAAACCAACATCAAATAAAAAATAAGGTTCAAAAAGCAATATCAATAAAATGGAAACCAATAAAGTGTGATAAATATTGCCGCTCCGGCGTAAATGATTTCCAATTGCAACAAACGAAAACATTACAACAGATCGCAGTACAGAAGGAGATAATCCGGAGATAACGGCAAAGCCAGCCAATGAAATTAAAATCGAAATTAATTTTATTGCCGAACCTTTTCTGGTATTGGGAATTGGTTTTAGAATAAACATTATAAAAAGCATTATAAAACCAACATGCAGTCCCGAAACCGAAAGAACATGTGTAGCTCCCGAGTACTGATAATCTTTTATTATATCGGATGAAATTTCCTGCTGTTGTCCCAAAATCAATGCCAGTGCGACATTCATTTCATCTTTACTAAAATTGGCATTTTGGAGATTCTTTAGAATAGTTGAGTGCAAACGTCCCGAATAATACCAAATATCTTTTTTAATATTCTCGTTAATCTTTATTTCAGATTTTTGGCAATATAGCTGAGCATAAATCTGTTTATCGGCTAAGTATTTTGCATAATCAAACTGATTTGGATTTTTACTGGATGATGTTTTTTGTAAAGTCGTTTTAACCTGTATTATGTTTCCAATTATCAAAGGATTTTGAAGGCTGTCTTTTTGAAAATTTACAATAATTTTTCCAGAATAAATTTGTTTGTCTATGCTGTTTATGAGTCCAATATAGCGGTCATTATAATCATTACTTTTGAGCTTTTCACGTAATGTAAAAGTGATAAACTGAGGTTTCTCAAATACTGTTTTTGAATGTGTATAATTTGATTTATCAAAAGTATCAGTATGAAAAATCAAAACGCAGATTCCGATTGAAAACGAAATAAAATAACTGCATATCCCAAATAAAATATTGCTTGTTTTATTTTTCTTCGAAATAAAATAGAAAATACAGAATAGTATGCTGCTTATTCCAAGAAATGCAAGTGAAACTTCGATTGAAGGCCAGCAATAATAAGAAACTAAAATTCCGAAAAGAAAAGCGATCGTAATTTTTATTAAAGGAAAATCTAATACTTTCATGGGCTAAAAGTATTAAAATTTTGTAAGAAAATAAATATGTTTTATGAAAAACTATTCGAGTATTCTGTTTACCTGTTCGAATGAATTTTTATAATACGCTTCTTTGGTAGAAGAAATAATGACGCCTTTTGAGGTAGAAGAATGTACAAATTTTATTTCATCTAAATTTACTTCTACAATAAGACCTACATGATTGATTTGTTTGCTTTTATTGGTTTTAAAGAAAATCAAATCGCCTTTTTTAGCATCATTAAGCGGAATCACTTTTCCAACTTTTGCCTGTTCGTAAGAACTTCTTGGCAACTTTATGTTTTCAGATTCAAAAGTATTGTAGACTAATCCAGAGCAGTCAAAACCGTTTTTTGTAGTTCCGCCCGCTTTGTATTTTACACCAATATTATCTGTTGCCGTTTCAATTAAATTCTTAACAAGAGATCTGTTGTTTTCTTTTTTTGGCTCACTTTTGCTTACAGCAGTCGACGTCGATTTACATGAAACCAATACGATTGATAGAATAAGAAAAACGAATACCTTTTTCAAAACAGAAATATTTAAGATTTTAAATCGGCAACAATCAATTTAGCAGTTTTTTTGCTTGCACCAACTCCGCCTAGTTTTTGCTCTAAAACATCATAATCTTTAAGCAGTTTTTCGCGATGCGAAGGTTCAAGTAATTTGTTTAATTCTTCTTTAATGCGTTTTGTATTGCAGTCGCCCTGAATTAATTCGGTAACAACTTCCTGATCCATAATTAAATTAACAAGCGAAATATATTTTAAAGTAATAATTCGTTTAGCAATTTGATACGAAACCTCGCTTCCTTTATAACAAACCACTTCCGGAACTTTAAAAAGTGCCGTTTCTAAAGTTGCAGTTCCTGAAGTTACTAATGCAGCTGTCGATGAACGAAGCAAATCATAAGTTTTGTTTGAGACAAATGCGATGTTTTTGTTTTTAATAAACTGCTGATAAAATTCATAATCCTGACTTGGCGCACCGGCAATAACAAATTCATAATCCTGAAAATCATCAACAACGCTCAGCATTACGCTTAGCATTTTGGTAATTTCCTGTTTACGGCTTCCAGGTAAAACGGCAATAATAGGTTTTTCTCCTAAATTATGTTCGGCTCTAAAAGCAGCTTCATTAAAAGCAGGCTGATTTTGAATAGCATCGATCAAAGGATGCCCGACAAAATCTACAGGAAAATGATGTTTGTCTTCGTAGAAACTTTTTTCAAAAGGAAGAATAACAAACATCTTATCGACGTCTTGTTTTATAGCATTGATACGATTTTCCTTCCAGGCCCAGATTTGAGGAGAAATGTAATAATGTGTTTTGTAATTCAGTTCTTTAGCCCATTTTGCAATACGCATATTAAAGCCTGGATAATCAATAAAAATAATCACATCCGGTTTAAACTCAGAGATGTCTTTTTTACAGATTTTGATATTATTCAAAATCGTTTTTAAGTTAAAAACAACTTCAACAAAACCCATAAAAGCTAATTCGCGATAGTGTTTTACTAATGTTCCGCCGGCTTTTTGCATTAAATCACCACCCCAAAATCTAATGTCTGCCTGAGGATCTTCCTCGTATAATGCTTTCATTAAATTTGAACCGTGTAAATCTCCAGAAGCTTCGCCAGCTATTATGTAATATTTCATATCAACGAATTTTTATTGCAGCACAAAGATAGGATTTAAATAATTATAGTCGAAATAGCAAGAACAATCACCGCCAAAATCACGCCTCGCGCCATCATTTCTTTATTTCTTTGTAAAAGAAGTAAAAAAACGGCAAGGTCTAAAACGGTTCCAATTGTAATTACTTTTCCTATATAACCCATTTGTCTTAGGGCTTGAATTCCTGTCGAAATATCAAACTTTGTAAAAAAAGTGATGAACAAATAACTTCCGAGAAGCGAAGTAAAAATTCCGACCAAAAATCCAATTAAGATTTCTTTTTTATTATCCATTTAATTTCCAGGTGTTAAGTTGCTGCATTGTATGATGTGCGGTTAAGTCAAACTGAACGGGAACGACCGAAATATATCCGTTTTCAAGTGCCCATTCGTCTGTATCTTCACCATTATCTTCGTTGGTAAATTTCCCTGTTAACCAGTAATAATCTTTACCGTAAGGAGTTTGTCTTTTATCAAATTTCTGAGCATAATACGCTTTCGCCTGACGGCAGATTTTGATTCCCTTGATTTCTTTTTCACTCAATTTCGGAAAGTTAACATTTAAAACGACTCCGGGCGGAAGTTTATTTTTTAAAGTTTCTAAAGCTATTTTCTTCACAAAAGATTTTACAGGTTCAAAATCAGCATTCCAGTCAAAGTCTAAAAGAGAGAAACCAATTGCCTGAATTCCTTCAATTCCTGCTTCAACAGCCGCACTCATTGTTCCTGAATAAATTACATTGATAGAAGAGTTTGAACCGTGATTAATTCCAGAAACACATAAATCGGGCTTTCTTTTTAAGATTTCATTTACTGCCAATTTTACACAGTCAACAGGCGTTCCTGAGCAGCTGTATTCGGTAATTATGTCATCCTCTTTAGAAATTTTATCTAAAAATAAAGTATTGTTTATTGTAATCGCGTGACCCATTGCACTTTGAGGTTTATCGGGAGCAACCACCACAACATCGCCAATAGTTTCCATAACACTTATTAAAGCTCTGATTCCGGGAGCAAGAATTCCGTCGTCATTAGTTACCAATATTAAAGGTTTTTCGTCTTTCATGCTGCGTTTTTCATTTTTGATTTATCAAAATTAAAGCTTGTTATAGCAAATGTAATAACAGATTTTGGTAGAATACTAACAAATAAATAAAAATTGTAAACTAAATTTCAGAAGCCTTTTAAGCAAGAAACATTTTTATATCTTTAACAAAAAATTATACTGATCTTGGCATGTTGGCATAGTTTTTACCGTAACTTAGATTAAAAAATTTGATGAATGCTATTATTAAGTTTATGAAAAGAAATTATAAAATACTTATAGCCGTATTATGCTTGTCTTTGACCCTGTTTGCTTTTAAGATTAATGCTGACAAGAATGATGATCCGGATCCAAATAGAGACAAGACACTTTTAGAATTACTGGCTTTCGTTATTGATAAAGGACACTACAGCCCGGCTGAAATAAATGACGAGTTTTCAAAAGGTATTTTTAAAGACTACATCGAAGCTTTAGACCCTTCGAAGAGATTTTTCCTGCAGTCTGATATTGATGAATTTAAGCAATATGAGCTGATGCTGGACGATCAGTTTTTGAATAAAGACTTAACATTCTTTAATCTGACGTATACAAGGCTGATGAAAAGAATGGAAGAAAGCAAAAAACGTTACAAAACTATTTTAGCACAGCCTTTTAATTACAATACCGAAGAGACTTTTAATGCAGATTATGAGAATCTTCCGTATGCTAAAAATTTGACTGAAATTAATGAAAGATGGAGAAAACAAATTAAGTTATCTACACTTTCTTCGCTTGTAACGAAACAAAAAATTGAAGAAGAGAAAAAGAAAAAGATCCTGCGTATCAGGAAAAATCTTTTGAAACTTTAGAAAAAGAAACTCGCGAAAGTTCATTAAAGTCTTTAGACGATAATTTTAGTGTTATTAAAGATTTGAATAAAGATTACTGGTTCTCAGTGTATTTGAATTCAATTATGACACGTTTTGATCCGCATACAAGTTATTTTGCTCCAGAAGAAAAAGATCGTTTTGATGTAAATATCAGCGGAAAACTGGAAGGAATTGGTGCAAGATTAACTAAGAAAAATGATTTTACTCAAATTGATGAGTTAATTTCCGGTGGACCGGCATGGAAAGGAAAACAACTTGAAGCTGGAGATTTAATTTTAAAAGTAGCTCAAGGAAACGAAGAACCTGTTGATGTAGTAGGAATGCGTCTTGATGATGTTGTGAAAAAAATCAAAGGTCATAAAGGAACTGAAGTAAAACTTACCGTAAAAAAAGTTGACGGAAGTATTAAGGTAATTTCAATTATCAGAGATGTTGTTGAAATTGAAGAAACATATGCAAAATCTAGTATTGTTGAGAAAAACGGATTGAAATACGGGGTTATTTACCTGCCTAAATTCTATATCGATTTTGAAAACAAAGATGGCCGAGATGCCGGAAAAGATATTGCTCTTGAAGTTGAAAGACTGAAAAAAGAAAATGTAAACGGTATCGTCCTTGATGTTCGTGATGATGGTGGAGGATCTCTTTCTACAGTTGTTGATATTGCAGGTTTATTTATAGAAGAAGGACCAATTGTTCAGGTAAAATCTGCCGGAAAGAAAAAAGAAGTTTTATACGATAAAGATAAAAAGATAGAGTGGGACGGACCATTGGTAATTATGGTTAACAGTTTCTCTGCTTCGGCTTCAGAAATTTTAGCGGCTGCAATTCAGGATTACAAACGTGGGGTTATCATCGGAAGTAAACAAACTTACGGTAAAGGAACGGTGCAAAATGTATTGGATTTGAACCAATTTGTTCGTAATGCAAATTACGGTGATTTGGGTGCTTTGAAAATTACAGGTCAAAAATTCTATAGAATTAATGGAGGTTCTACGCAATTAGAAGGAGTTCACAGTGACGTTGTGATGCCAGATCGTTATGCTTACTTAAAAATGGGAGAGCGTGATATTGACAATGCAATGCCATGGGATAAAATTGATCCGGCTGATTACAGTACGTGGACTTCTAACGAGAACTTTGGTAAAGCTATCGAAAAAAGTAGAATGAGAATTGCGCAAAATCCTCAATTCAAATTAATTGAAGACAATGCAAAATGGATTGATACTAAGAATAAAGAAAACACATACAGCCTGAACATTAATAGTTTTAAACTAACTCAGGAACAGGTTGAAAATGAAGGAAAAAAATACAAACCAATTTCTGATTACAAAAACAATTTAGTTTTTAAATCATTGCCTTATGAAGAAGCTGAAATGAACAATGATGCAACTTTAAAAGAAAAAAGAGAGTCATGGCACCAAGCATTATCTAAAGATGTTTATGTTGAAGAGGCTTTAAATGTTTTAGATGATTTACAAAGCAAATCATATGTAAAAGCTGGGGTTTCATCTAAAATGAAAAAGGATAAATTGGTAAAATCTTAAAAATTTTAGACATTTAATTTGTTATTAAAACGCTTCTTAAAGTAATTTTTGAAGCGTTTTTTTTAAATTTAAAATAATGATATTTATGAGAAATATTTTAGTTTGCGGTTTCCTAAGTCTGTTGCTGTTTTCTTGTAAAAAAGAAAATGAAGTGAATACTGAAATTGTACAGAAACAGAATTCTTTTGTTTCTGACCAAAGCAATACTGGATCGCTATACCCCGTTTCGTATCAGCCTACATCGACCACAGGGCAAATTGTTGAACATAAATATTACACTCTTTCTTATAATGAAAAATTTGAACAGGCAGAGTGGGTTGCTTATGAATTAAAGAAAGAATATCTGAAAAACGGAAACTATAAACGTCCTTATTTTATTGAAGATCCAAAAGTGTCAACAGGTTCTGCTGATTGGAGAAACTATAAAAAATCAGGATATGATAAAGGACATCTTTGTCCTGCCGGAGATATGGAATTTAGTGAAGATGCCTATAATGATACATTTTATACGTCAAATATTTCTCCGCAAAGACATGATTTTAATAGTGGAATTTGGAACAGAATCGAACAAAAAACGCGTTATTGGGCAGATAAATACAATGATATTTATGTAGTTACGGGGGGAATATTGAAAGATACAGATAAAAAAATAGGAACAGAAAAAGTTTCTGTTCCTAAATATTTTTATAAAATTGTTTTGGCTAAATCCGGAAAAGAACATAAAGCAATTGCGTTCTTAGTTCCAAATGAAGATAGCGATAAGCCTATTTATGATTTTGTAGTTCCTATCGAAACTTTAGAAAAAATGACCGGAATTGACTTTTTTCCAAATCTAAAAAACTTAAAAAGCAGTAAGGACTTTTAAGTCAGCAATTGTTTCAATTGGATTTTCGGCTTTAAAGACAAAGCTTCCGGCAACTAAAACATCTGCTCCGGCTTCTACTAATTGTTTAGCATTTTTATTGGTTACACCGCCATCAATTTCGATTAAAGTTGAGGCATTTTTTCGTGTAATTAATGCTTTTAGTTTTTGAACTTTAGCATATGTATTTTCGATAAAGGACTGTCCTCCAAAACCAGGATTTACACTCATTATACAAACCAGATCAATATCGTTAATTACATCTTCAAGTAAATCGATATTGGTATGCGGGTTAATCGCAACTCCGGCTTTCATTCCTTCGGCTTTTATTGCCTGAAGAGTTCTGTGTAAATGCGTGCAGGCTTCGTAATGTACTGTTAAGCCATTTGCGCCTAAATCAGCAAATGTTTTAATGTAACGATCAGGATCGATAATCATCAAGTGTACATCAATGTATTTTTTTGCATGCTTAGAAATAGCTTCTAAAACCGGCATTCCGAAAGAGATATTCGGAACAAAAACTCCATCCATAATATCAATATGAAACCAGTCGGCCTGACTATTATTTATCATTTCGATATCACGTTGTAAATTGGCAAAATCAGCCGCAAGAACAGAAGGAGCAATAAATGTATTTTTCATTGTGTAGTTATGTTGTTTTTATTACAAAGATAATTTTTTTTATGCGGTGCGTGGTAATTTAACCGCAAAGTGCACAAAGGTTTTTCGCAAAGTTCGCTAAAGTTTAATTAAAATTATTTGAGAATACAAAGTTTACAAAGCTTTGTATTCTTTGAAAACTTTTGGATTAACAGTGAAAATATCTTTGTGCACTTTGCGAAAAACCTTTGTGCACTTTGCGTTAAAAAAAAGAATAAAAATAAAAAACTCCGGTAATCAGCCGGAGTTTCAATCATCAATCAAAAAACGAACAGTCAATCAAACTGTTGTTTGGGATAAAATTCCAATTTAAAATAACCAAATTCCAAGCCAATTGTAATCTGGGATTTTAAAAATTGAAATTTAATATTGTTATCCTAAATAAGTTTTAAGGATTTTACTTCTAGAAGTGTGTTTCAATCTACGGATTGCTTTTTCTTTAATCTGACGAACACGCTCACGAGTTAAGTCGAAAGTTTCTCCAATTTCTTCTAAAGTCATTGGGTGCTGATCGCCAAGACCAAAATACAAACGTACAACATCTGCCTCTCTTGGCGTTAATGTTTCTAATGAACGCTCGATTTCAGTACGTAATGATTCGTGAATTAACTCTCTGTCTGGGTTTGGAGATTCTCCAGAACGTAATACGTCATAAAGGTTAGAATCTTCACCTTCAACAAGAGGTGCATCCATTGATAAGTGACGGCCAGAGTTTTTCATAGACTCTTTTACGTCATTTACAGTCATGTCTAGTTCTTTTGCAATTTCCTCAGCAGAAGGCGGACGCTCATTAGACTGCTCTAATAAAGCATACATTTTGTTGATTTTATTGATAGAACCAATTTTGTTTAATGGTAAACGAACAATACGTGATTGTTCTGCAAGAGCCTGAAGGATCGATTGACGAATCCACCATACAGCATAAGAAATGAATTTAAAACCACGAGTTTCATCAAAACGCTGAGCAGCTTTGATAAGACCTAAGTTTCCTTCATTAATTAAATCAGGAAGAGTTAAACCTTGATTTTGATATTGTTTAGCAACCGATACAACGAAACGTAGGTTGGCTTTTGTTAATTTCTCTAAAGCTCTTTGATCACCAGCCTTTATTCTTTGTGCTAATTCTACCTCTTCATCAGCGGTAATCAGGTCAACTTTTCCGATTTCTTGTAGATATTTATCTAACGATGCAGTTTCACGATTGGTTACCTGCTTGGTGATTTTAAGTTGTCTCATTTTATTTGTCTCCTCATTTTTTAAGTGTCCAAGTAGTTATACGTATCAAGTATCAAAAAAGTTACAATTTGTATCAATTTTTTTTTGTTTTTTTCGAAAAACAAAAAACCTGTCTAAAAACAGACAGGTTATCAGTGTGTTATGTTTTTTTTATTTTTTATTTCAATTAGTTTGCTGTCGTATTTTGTACTTCAATATTTTCTTTAATAGAAACCGGAAGCCCGCTTTTGGTAAAACCTTCCAGTCTTATTTCAAAAGTACCGGAAAGATCTGAAGTATAAAATGAAGTTTCAGAATCCTGGTTTAACTGCACATCAGGATTCCATAATAATTGATTTCTAAAATCTGGAATTCTTTGATTATCGGCCGTGCTTTCGTATTTCACTTTGTTGTAAATCTTTTTTGGCTGTGGTCTTAAAATAGTTGGTTTTACAATGAAAGAACCATTTTGTGTGCTTTTAAAATCTTTATCAAAAGTGGTGAAACTAACTAAACCGTTAAATGATTTTGAACCTACATAATATCTACCTACAACAAGCTCAATTTTGTATACATTTTTCATGTTGTAATTTAAAAGATCATTTTGGTTTTCTAAATACAATCCGTCAACCAAAACAAGTGCAGATTCCGGCAGCTGTGGAAAAACACTTGGATCATTTACATGCAGGTACAATTTATCATCCTTTTGCTTAGAATAAATTTCTACGGCAACTTCTGTTATTGTTTCTTTTAAAGTTTTAAAACGTGTATAATCGTCCAGAATATATTCTTTTACAGTAGAATAATAGAAAGGTTCATAAGTGGAAGCTTTCTCAATATTATCTACTTTTTTATGATAATAAGCATTTTCAACCTGACTTGAAATCGATCTTTCTAAAAGGCTTTCTTTAAAGGTATAAGATAGCTTGGAATCTTTTTCAAAAGATACTTGAGCGTAATCAATTTCTGGAGCATTATTTATCGCGATGTCATAGTTATTTGCTTTTTCGTCAATAATTTGAATAACGATATTAGATGTGTAAAAAGTTTTATTTACATTGAAAATAAAGTTACCAGATACGTCTGTTTTTACTACTTCAAAAGCAAATGATTTTCCAGGAATTGATAATCCTATTGAAACGTTCTCTACTTTGTCTGTTTTGTTTTTTGCTGAAATTTTACCTGAAATAATTTCACCTCTAAGTTCTGGCAGAATTATTTTTTGATCTTGTTTTTGCAGATCTAATACAACCGGATAAGAAACATTTGAGGCAAATTTGACTGCAGAAATTTGATTTTGAGTTGGAATATTATCTAATTTTCTAACGGATAAAGAATAAGTTCCATCAGTAAAATTAGCATTTGATGACAAAATTTTTAAATCGACTAATTCACGGTTTGTAAACGTTTTTTTATTCAGTTTAAGTGTTACGTTTTGATTAGCTGAACTTTCATCAACAGTATTGGTCCCGTTTGCTAAAATGTTTGCAGCAACCGTTTTTTCGTCTACTTTATATGGATTTACAATGTTAATGTTTAATTGAAATAATTCAGAAAGAGGTTTATTCAGCATCCAGTTTGTGTAACCAACTAATTTATAGCTGCCTGTTTTTAAAGTAGTAGGAATGAAATAATCGCCTTGTCCGCTTGCATTTTCCAATGAAATTTTTGTTTTAAAAACAGATTTCTTAGTATCGTCAACTAATTCTACATAAGCAACTTTACTAATGTTGCTTGGAGTTTTGTCGGTTGATTTTAAACAATAAATTTTATACAATAAAGTTTCACCAGAAATAAGTGTTGTCGCATTCGTATGGATGAAAATAGTTTCATCTACAGCAATCGTTTGTTGTGCTCTGTTAAATTGTGTATTAATTAATACAAACAATAAAATTATGTGTTTTAGTCTATCCAAAATGAAGGTTTTACGTTAGATGAAAATGATGTACAGTCTCCGCATACGGCGTCTACTAGGATATAACTTGATCCGGCATTAGAAAAATAAGTCATAAAGTTTCTTTCAACATTATAGATCATAGATTCTGCATTACAATCTTCTCCGTCAAAACAAAATTTAAAAGGAATATCTTCACAAGTATTAAAATATGGAGATGGTCTTCCGGGAAATAAATCAGTATAATTAAAAAATATTCTTTGTTCTGAAACTGTTGCCACATCAAAATATCCAATAACTTTTACGTTAGAATCACTAATACATTTTATATTTCCAGAAAGTACTCCTGGTTGTTTAGGAGATAGAACACTTGCAGAACTGGCTATATCTCTCATTGTTTTATGAAAATTGTAAGCAGCTAAATTTTCAACATATTGTTTAACTAAAATGCTGTATCGATGACCGATGATATAATTATTTTCTTCAATAAAACGAATTGGGAGATTTACTCGATCTTCGTTTAGATCATTTGTATTTAATAAAATAATATCTGTTGAGTTTTTAGTTGTATAACAAGTTCTGGTATTGGAAGGGTTAGGAATTAGTTCTACAGATTGTGGACCAGTAACTATTAATTTAGATAATGACCATCTTGGAGCTATAATTTTATAGCTTTCTTCATATTCAAAACGATAATATTTTGAAGTTCTGGTAGGATCATAACTGTTAACATTAATTTGAATCCCAGTCTGATTGTCCTTATTTGTTACAACTGATGGTACGACGCTTTGAATTGGACTTACGGTTGTCAGTGTTTCATGACTAGATTCATATACATTCCCGTCTTTAGTTTTAATTGTTAAAGTATATTGTCTGCCTGATAAAATTTGAAATATAGTTTGTGAGACATAAACACCGGATTTTTCTTCAAATAAGTATGAGTTATTTTGATCGTCTTTAACGATTACTTCTGCTCCTGTCTCAACCTTTATTGAGGTGTCTTCAAACCGAGAAGTTTTCGTTATTTTAATTTGCTGGTTTTTAAGTTCATTGGTTAAAGATGCTTCTACAACGATAGCCTCTTCATATGTGTTTGTTAGCAATGGATATGTTTCTGTGCAGCCATTTGCTAAAAAGCAGATAATTAAAATTAATAATATTTTTTTATAAGATATATTCATGATATAGTTTCGAAATAGTTCTTTGTAGTTTTATATTGAAAAGCTTTTTTTAATCTACCCAAAACACTGGTTTTACATTTGATGCTATTGTAGTACAATCTCCACATGGTGCATACACCCAATAATAAAATCGACCATTTAAATAATAGTTAACAATGCCTAGCATTACATCATCTGTAAAAGGAGGAGAATGTGTACATGGATCTGGACTAAAAGGATAATCAGCGTAGCAAAATTCCTGACAATCTGTATAAAATGGAGGAGGAGCTTCACCTAGAAATAGATCATCATAATTAAAATATATTCTCTCGATTGATATTGAGGCCACATCAAAATATCCGATTACTTTATCACTTGGATTTTTTACAGATTTGATATTACCTAATACAATTCCGGGTTGTGTTGGAGATAAAAGACTCGCACTTCCGGATATTTTTTTTAGTGTTCTATAATAATTAAATGCAGCTAAACTTTCTACATACTGCGTTACCAATATACTGTATCGGGTTGTAATAATGTAATCCTGATCGCTTATAAAGCGAATTAAATAATCAACACGATCTTCTTTTAAATCGTTCGTACTTAATAAAAGCAGGTCTGTGCTTTTTTTATTTCCATAACAAATTCTTGTATTAGGATCATTGTCGATAAAAGTTAATGCCCCATTTGCATTGATGACTGCTTTGGTACGAACCCATTTTGGTGCTACAACTTTATAGGTTTCCTCATACTCGTATCTGTAATAATGCGATTTATTGGTAGGATCAAAGCTATTGACCCTAATGCCAACTCCTCTTTTATCCTCTTTGTCTTTTTCTACAGCAGCTTTAACACTTTCCATTGGGGTTACAGTAGAAAGTACTTCTGGTGATGACACAAAAGATCTGCCATCTTTTGTGTTAATGTGCAGTTGGTACTGAATTCCGGGTACGGCTTGAAAAGCAACAGTCGAAACATATTTGTCTGACTGATCTTCAAAATCATATCTGTTTCCAGAGTTATCAGTTATATAAACTTCGGCGCCGGTTTCAGGAAGATATTTTTCATCTTCGAATCTAGCCGTCTTGGTAAGTTTTATTTCCTGATTTTTTAGTTCGTTCGTTATTGTAGTTTCAACAACCAATGCTTCTTCGTAAGTATTCGTCAATAATGGATATGCTTCTGTGCAGCCATTTAAAATAAAAGCTGATAAGAGAAGGAGAATACTATGTAGTTTAAAATTTTTCATCCTAAATAGAATTAGAATTTAAAATTATAAGTAATACTTGGTACCGGAATTGAGAAAATAGACGTTTTATATCCTTTTACTTTTCCGTTTTGATCTGTCACAAAATAAATTGAGTATGGATTGTTTCTTCCTAAAACATTATAAATTGAAATGTTCCAGAAACTATGCGCTAACTTTTTGATTTTGTGATTACCTTCGATGTTAAGACCTATATCTAAACGAATATAATCTGGAATTCTGTAAGCATTTCTATCACTATATAGAGTGTATTCTGAATTTCCATATTGGAACTTACCAATAGGATACGTAATTGGTCTTCCTGTTTGGTATAAGAAATTAGAAGATAAACTATAACGTTTTGTAAATCTATAATTTAAAATAGCACTTAAATCGTGAGGCTTGTCAAAATTTGCAGGAAAATAGTTTCCATTATTTACAATTTCTGAACTAAACTGGCTATCCAATTTAATAAATGAACGTGAATACGTATAACCAATCCATCCGTTTAATCTTCCGGTAGATTTCTTTAATAATAACTCAACTCCATAAGCCTTTCCTTCGCCTTGTAATAATTCCGTTTCTACATTTTGGTTCAATAAAAGCTGTGCTCCAACTTTGTAATCCAAAATGTTTTTTGATTTTTTGTAGTATCCTTCAAGACTTACTTCGTATTCTTCGTCGTTTAATGTTTTAAAAAGACCTAAAGAAACTTGTTGTGCCGTTTGTGGTTTTACATTAGAATCAGACAATTTCCAGGTATCAGTTGGAGATTGTGTAACGTTGCTTGATAAAAGGTGAATATATTGACGAGTTACATCATATCCTGCTTTGATAGAAAAATCTTCAGTAATAAAATAACGTGCAGCTAAACGAGGCTCAAGTCCGCCGTACGTTTTTATAACCTCATTTTTGTTATAATGAGTAGTTCCTGTTACCGTTTCGTCACTTAAAGGCAGACCGGGTTGATAAGAATTCACATCAGCTTCTCCTAAAGACGCATAAAACGAATATCTTAATCCCAAATCAACTAATAATTTATCACTAAATTTATAGCTATCAGCCAGATAAACAGCAGATTCTAGCGCCCTTTCTTTCTCTATGTCTGTAGATATTAAAGTAGCTTCCGGTTTTTTTGGATGCTGATAACCTGGTGAAATGTTATATAATTTGCTTGCAATACCGTAAGATAAAGTATGTTTTGGATTTAATTGGTAATTCAGTTTTAACTGAAGTTGAGACTCATTTACTTTATATCCAAAATCAAATGCATTAATATCATCTGAATCATAATCGATATTAAACTTGTACTCACTGTTTGTAAAAATTAATGCCGCTTTGCTTTTTTTGCTAAAAGTATGATCCCATTTTAAAGAAGCAAGTCTGTTGCTGTATTTATAAATTGAATCTGAACTTAAACTAAAACGGTCATGGCTGTAATAAGCTGTAGCTTCAAGATTGTTATTAGCATTAATTTGATTGTTGTATTTTAAAATTCCATCATAAAATCCAGCTTGACTGTTTTTTAAATTTTTATCATCCAGAGATTTTAAAATCCAATCAGAATAGGTAGCACGGCCTCCAAAAATAATACTTGATTTATTTTTTTCGATTGGCATACTCAATGTAAGGTTCGAAGTAATTGGCCCAATTGCTCCTTCACCAGAGAATTTTTCAGGATTTCCGTTTTTTGTCGTAATGTCAAATACAGATGATAATCTTCCTCCAAAATCTGCCGGAATACTTCCTTTGTAAATATCTGCTTTCTTTGCTGTATAAGGGTTTATAGCCGAGAAAAAACCTAAAAAATGCTGCGGATTATACAAAACCGCATTGTCTAAAAGTATAAGGTTTTGGTCGTCTTTTCCACCTCGCACGTTAAATCCTGCCGATCCTTCTCCTGTGGTTTTAATACCAGGAAATGTGGTTGCAACTTTAAGGATATCTCTTTCTCCAAGAATCAACGGAACGTTTTTAATTCCTTCAATATCAATTGAAACTAATCCTGAAACGGTTGTTTCTGTTGTTTTTTGTCCTTTCTTTTTAATTACAACCTCGTCTAATTGATTTGATTTTTCATTAATTCCAATGTCGAATTTTCCATCGTCATAAACCATTAAAGTTCTCACTACTTCTTTGTGGCTTAATGATTTTACTTCGATAACATTTATTCCTCTCGGAAGCTGTAAACTGTAATTTCCGTCAAGATCACTAGAGGTATTAATGTTTTTTCCTCTTACTCTAATGTAAATATTAGGTTCAGCTTTTCCGGTTTCTTCATTTTTTACAGAACCAGTAACTGTATACGTTTTTTTGATGTTGTCTTTGTTTTCTTTACCAATAAAAACAATTGCAGCTTTTTTGGTTACGCTATAACTATTTAGCGAATCATACTGCTGATAAAATACAGGATTATCTGTACCATCATTTCCGTTATTTTGATTGGTTTCTGCCGGGGCATCAGTAAAATAATTTGATGGAAGCGTATCGTGAATTGTACTGTTAAGTGTTAGAATTACTTTGTTTTTTAAAACAATATAATTCAAATCAGTTTTGCTCAAAATCGAATTAAGAACATCGTCGATTTTAGCATCAGTATAAACTCCTGAAATTAATTCTTTATTCGAATTAATCCAAGTTGGATCAAAATAAAACTTATAGGATGTTGCAGTTTCAATGCGTTTTAGGGCATTTTCTAAAGTTTCATCTTTAAATGTAATTGATAATTTCTCATTGGAATTTTGTGCAAAAGACAATTGAAATGAGAATAAAATAATAAAGGCGAGTAAAATTTTTTTCATTTGTCTTATTTGGTTTGAATTGCAAGAGAGTTAGAAATGTATTTCATCAAATTTTTCATAAATTGATCTTGATCAGATTTTTTTAACTCTCTGTTCAGTAAATAAAAACCATTGATTTGTTTTTTCTGTTCTGGGAACAGTTTGATAATATCATTCTTTCCTTTAATAGGATAAATGGTGTTTTTAAAATCAATAAAAAAAGAGTTGTTTTCTTTAAAACTATAGAATATACCACTTTCTAAAACAGTTTTTTGAATGTCTTTGTGGTGTTTTATATAAAAAGTAAAATCAGCAGCGATATTACTTTCTTCGTAATAGCCAGGAACAAATTCCGGAACAGTTTCATTTTTCTTTTCAATTTTCACAAAATTTTTGTCCAGAATTGAAAAGGATGAAATTTTACTTTGGTTAAGATTAATTCCGATGTTTTCAGATTCTCCGTATGGATTTAGAACCAAAATATCTCTGTAAACGTCATATTTAAGTTTTACATCGTAATATTTCTGCCCATCGAAGTTAATTTTTCCAATTTCATACTTATCTATTAGATATAAATGGCTGTCTCCAATAGCTTTGTACGGATTTGTGTGTGGTACTCCGTTATTCAGGTCTAGGTTGTCTTTGCCAACTGTTTTGTCAAACCAATTGTAAACGTTTACATCGTTATTTGTTTGGCTATGAATAACATAAATGTTTAAGAATAATCCAAATAAAATGAGGAAAGCGGACTTTTTTTGATAATTTTTCAAAGGATTCTGTGGATTTTAGTGATTTGTTGTGGGGGTTTTCAAATTTATTAAAAAAAGGTTATAAACAAAACGTATATCTGTTAAATTGTGATAAAATGTTATTTTATTTACAACAAAAACCCCAAATCATAATAATGATTTAGGGTTTTTAACGAATAATCTGAGCGGAATTAGAATTAGTGTATTTTAAGTTTAATTTTAGAAATCATCAGTATTATTAAGGATCTCGTCGAATATTTTTTTTAGTGATCTGATGTAAATTGGAAACGCGATGGCTAATAAAATATATTCAAATCTAAAAACGGTTACGTCGTCTAAAATTCTATATAAGCAAGGAATTATAATTGCCAAAGAAACTACAATTCCAATCCATGGATTGTTTTTTATTTTTTTTATAGTTGGCAAAATTTTCATTTCAGGTTGTCTCGTTAATGCTATCTTCATCTATTTTTTGATTTGTGCGAGGTAAAAGTAATTTTGATCTCACTTTATAAATGTGAAAATGTCACGAAAGCCTTTTTAAATGTCATGAAGTCTGTGAAAAGCATTTCTGCTAAGAGTTTTTATTTCAAAAAGCATAAAAAAAATCCTCTTAAATAAGAGGATTGATATTGAAATTTAGATGATTAGCTATGATAAAATATTCATCTTTTTTATGAAATCTTTATAAGTGTCGCTTAAATTTATTTTGTGATTTCCTTTAAGGATAATAAGATTATCCGCCAGGATAATTTCTTCAATCTTTTCGGTATTTACAATGGTGTTACGATGTGTTTTTATGAACTTATTTTTATCCAGAAGATCACTTATTTTGGTTAGTGAAATTAGAATTACAAATTTTTCTTTTTCAGTAATAATATTGCAGTAACGCTCTTCAACTTCAATGTATAGAATGTCTTCGAGATTTACTTTTTTTAAGGAATTTTTCTTCTTTATAAACAAAGAATCGTTGCTGATGACGGTATTTTGTTCTTCGCTCAAAAAAACATTTGTCTGCTCATAAAACTTCTCGACAGCCATTTCTATAGCATATAAAATTTCAAGTTCGTTGAAAGGCTTCATTAAAAAACTGAAAGGTTTTGTAAGTTTTGCTCTTTCAAAAATCTGTCTATCCTGAGAACTTGTTAAAAACACAAAAGGTTTCGATGCATGCGGAATTATATTAATAGATTCTGCAAAGGTTATACCGTCTGGTTTTCCATCCAGAAAAACATCGATAATAATTACATCAACAGGTTTTTCATAAAAAAGTTTTAACGCATCAGTATAATTAACAGCAACACCCGCAATGTTATAATTGTGGTCTGTTAATACTTTTACCAGTGCATCACTTTGTTCCTGAGTATCTTCTATAATTAATACATTAATATTATCCATTTCATTTAGTTTTTGGGAATGTCAATATCATTTTAGTTCCTTTGCCGGGCTCGCTTTCGATAGTAAACGTTCCGTTATTCTTCTTTATCATTTGTTTGCATAATTGTAAACCTAAACCGGTTCCAATAATTTCTGAATTCCCTTTTTTAGCCAATAATTCTCCTTCCTGAAGTAATTCGCTGATCGTTTTTTCGCTCATTCCAATTCCGGAATCCTGAATTATAACCTGACAAAAATCTGAATCTAAGTCAATTGCTGAGAAGTTGATTTGTCCGTTTTCGTTTGAAAATTTAATAGCATTATCTAATAAATTTCTAAATACAATTTTTAAAGAATCAAGGTCAACAAAGAGAAAGATATTTTTAGAAACAGAATTTTCGAATGTAATAGATTTTTCGAGTAATAAGGGCTTATAATTATATGCAATTTGCTGTACAATAGAATGTAAATGAACCGATTCTTTATTAAAATACAATTGTTTAGTTTGCAGCAATGCCCAGTGTAATAAATTGTCTAATAAACTGTAAGTGCCATTTGCAATACTGCTGTTTTGAAGAATTAAATGATTTAATTCATCGTAATTTTTAGTTTCAAGCGTAGACGATAATTTAGAATTACTGGTTTTTAAAGCATTTACAGACGAACGTAAATCGTGACTTACAATAGAAAAGAGTTGGTCTTTTGTGGCGTTTAATTCATCAAGTTTGTTTTTTTGGCGTAAAATAGTTTTACCATTTTTTACTTTTTGTGCATACAAATAAACACCTCCGGTTAAAATTAGCAATAAGCCAATTGCAGAGAAAAACAAAGCATTTCTTTGTGTGTTTTTTAGTTTATTTTCTACTTCAAGAACTTTAATTTGTTTTTGTTTTTGAGCTACGGCGAATTTTTTCTCATAATCTGCTAAAGCCCAAATTTTGCTTTGATTGTTTAAAGAATCTTTCCATTGACCCGATTCTTTTCTGTAAATTAATGACTTCTTATAATCGCCCTTATTTTCTTCTACAACAGACATGTTCAAAGAAGCTTTTCTTTTTATATCAAAATCAGATATTTTTTTTGATAAATTATATGCTTTTTCAAAATAAGGAATAGCCTGCTGATCTTTATATTGGATATAATATAAGTTTGCAATATCATTATAAATGCAAAATAAATTTACAATATTTTCTTCTGCTTCCAGAATTTTTAAACTTTTAAAAAGATATTCTTCTGCTTTAGTAAAATTATTTAGATGTAAATGACAAATTCCTAAATTTTGGTAAATAAGTCCTATTTTTAATCCTTGATTATTTAATCTAAGGCTTTCTATTTTTTTAAAATATATAATTGCTTTTTCAAATTCTTTTAATTCTATTGATGCATCTCCTAAGTTTTTAATTACTAAGGGATAGAATTCAAATTTTTTGGAAATCAAGTTTAATTCAAATTTTGCTTCTCTGAATAATTTTTTTTCAATGAAACTATACCCTCTGAAAAAGTGGCAATAGTCTATAAGTTCCTTATTTTTGCTATTGTTTAAATGTTTCATTGAACTGACTAAAGTCGAGTCCCAATTTTTTTTAATAAAAAAGTTAGATGCCTTGCTGAAATTTAATTCATTTTTGAATTCTCTCTCTTTTTTCTTTAATGCTTCATTTAACTGTTTATTGGATGACTGTGAAAACAATAAGAAAGGAGAGCAAATAATCAATAAATTAAAAAAAAATCTAATTATAAGCATTACTTATTTTTTTGTAATTAACAACAAAAGATTATACAATGAGGAAACATCGTTTAGTGAATCTGTTAATAATGTCAATAAACGATGTTGGTTAAAATATTTGCTTTGAGGTTTTAGCGACCTACAGATGTTTCAGTACCTCTAGATGTTTCAGGATCAATATCTCTTAAATAAGACATTACTGTGGTGATATTTTCTACACTTTGAGAAGTATAATCTATCTCAGCATACCATACATCATATGTTTCAGGTGTTTCCTCATCCCAGTCATAATCAAAATAAACTTCAACAATATTAACATGTTCAGTTAATGTTCCAATTAGAGGATTTTGTGAATCTTTTGAGTTGATGTATAAAGTAGCACAGATTTTTAATGTTTTTACTCCATTGTTATCGTAAAGTTTTGCCGAAGCTAAAGGTGGGACTGGAAAAGTAATGTTGGTTTTGTCTGTAAAAGAAAATGGTTCTGTATTAATTCTTGTGATTTGAATGACATTAAAGTCCATAATAAGGTTTGTTAGGGTTAATAATTTTATTTTTGGTGGGTTAAAGATATTTTATTTCTTTAAAAAAAAATAAAGATTGTCGTGTTTTTTTGGTTAATTTTTCGATTTTATGTCGTTCATCGATAAAATTTTACAATTATCATTTAGAAAAAGAAAATAAGTTTGAATAATTGAATCAATTAATCACGAAGAAATTTTGTTTAAAATTGTAAATCAACCTGCGAGTTTATCTTTTCGATATAATAATCTATTTTGCGAACAGCACGATTAAAAAAAAGATTCTGCTCTTTAATGCCGGATTGGCCTAAAGGAATAGAGTTGAGAATTTGCTGCTTAAAAAACTTGTGAACGTTGTTACAGCTCTCTTCATTGTCAGTAATAAAATAACCCAAAAGTGTATAAGGAATAAACATTGTTAGTTTCTCATCTGTTTCGAGAAGCATATTGTTGTTTAGTAATATAAGCTCATTGTAATAAATCGAAAATTTATCATTAGGCTCATTGCATTTTGCTTTTATAACATTAATAATCCTTTTTAAATCGACACAAAGAGCATTCGCACTTTTCAAACTTAATAAACCAGCTTCGTAAAAATATAAAATCTGCTGAAGACTGCTGTTTATGGTAGTATCGTTCCAGACTTCATTTACAAAAGTATTTTCGTATACATTTTTTAACTTCTGCATGTATTCTGTAAAGGATTCATCGATTACAAAGTTTTCAAAAGCGACTTTTTTTTGATTAGTATTTAAAAGATTCAGCCATACAAAAGCTTTAAATTTTGACAAAATAGTTCCGTCCATAAAGTAAAACAGCGGAATGTCTTTGGCCGAATAAAAAAGTTTGGTTTTTTTGTTCTTTGTTAATGCTTCGATGTTTTCTGCCGAGGATTTAAAATACTCAAGCATATCTTTTAACGTTTCAATTTCGATTGTTTTGTCTACAATTACTTTTCCTTTTTTAGAAAATAAATTATCAAGAGAGATATTAAAATGATTGGCCAGTTTTATGGTTTCATCTATGGAGAATTTACTTTTTTGGGATATTCTTCGATGCGATGCATCATAACTGATTTCCAGAATAGCAGCAATTTCATCTATCAAAGAATGTGACTTTGAGATTTTGCTTCGAATTGCCTTTAAAAAAGATTCCTGATGTTTCATGATTTGTGATAATCACAAATATATAAAAATGTTTTATTGGTTTACACAAATTGATATGCGATAAATGCGATAGGTTTGTCTTGTAATTTTAAAAAGATACTTTTATGAAAGCTAAATATTTTAATAAATCTGAAGAGGAAAAACTCTTTTTTTCTACACTAAAACAACGAGTTCATGGACAACTTCAAGGGAAAATTATTTCTTATGGAGATTCCCGATTTTGGTTTAAAGGATTATTTTGGACATTAGTTTGTTATTTGTCTTATTCATTGCTTTTTTCGGGTTCAATCAATAAAATGATTTTTTGGTTATTATATGTTGTCTTTCAGTTATCAGGATTGTTAATAGGTTTCAGTTTTGGGCACGATGCATCTCATAATACAGCATTTAAAAACAAAAAAGCGAACTCTGTATTGCATTTTTTTAGTTTTCTTACTGTTGGAATCGATCCATTACTTTGGGGATTGAGACATATACGTTCACATCATTTATATGCAAATGTAGAAGGAAGCGATATTGATATTGATAAAAATCCTTTTTTGAGATTGAGCCCGACACATCCTTGGAAACCTAAACATAAATATCAAGCTTATTATGCGCCATTTGTTTATATGTTTACTTTGCTTCATTCTGTTTTTATGAGTGATTGGGTATATTTATTTTCAAATGAATATGACTGGATGAAAAGAGGCATGCCAAAAATTGAATTGTATTTCAGGTTTGTATTGTATAAAATATTTTATTTCTCTTTAGTTTTAGTTTTTCCAATATTATATTCTCACTTTTCATGGAGTTTTATTGTTTGGAGTTATTTTAGCGCCAGTGCTTTTACATCTATGGTTTTTATTATAATGCTTGTTGGTACGCATTTTTTTGATGGTGCTGATTATCCACAGCCTGAAGGAGAATTTCTTGAGCATACCTGGGCAGTTCATCAACTTCATACTAGTTGTGATTGGGATGCAGACAAAGGGTGGGCGAGATTTTTAAGTGGAGGTTCAAACTGTCATGCAGCTCATCATCTTTTTCCGAATATATGCCATACAAGTTATAGCGAGATAAATTCAATAATTGAGCAAACCACAAAAGAATACAAACAACCTTATCATCATAAAACATTATTTGAAATGATGATTTCTCATTTTACACATTTGCATAAAATGGGAAACCCAAAGTAGGATAATTAAATTTAAAAACCCCAATTCAACTGAATGAATTGGGGTTTTCTATGAATAAACCTTTAGTAAACTAAGATCTGATTACTCTTTTTTCTCCTCACGTGGAGGTCTTGGAACAAGTGCTTTTTTAGACACTTTTTCTTTTTTAGTTTTAGGGTCAACTCCTAAGTATTTCACTTGAAAAACATCTCCCATTTTAACTACGTCAGCAACATTTTCTGTACGTTCCCAAGCCAATTCAGATACGTGAAGTAACACTTCGTTTCCTGGTGCAGCAGTATATTCTACAACAGCTCCAAAATCAAGCATTTTAATAACTTTCACTTCGTAAGCTTCTCCAACTTGTGGTTTGAAAGTTAAAGCATCAATCTTAGCCAATACAGTTTTGATACCTTCCGGATCAGTTCCTAAAATTTCAACAACTCCTTGCTCATCAACTTCGTTGATAACAATAGTAGTTCCTGTAGCTTTTTGTAATTCCTGAATTACTTTTCCTCCAGGTCCTATTAATGCTCCAATAAAGTTTCCAGGAATAGTTCTGGTAATGATTTTTGGTGCATGAGCTTTAACGTCAGCTCTTGGAGCAGCGATAGTCTCAGTTAATTTTCCTAAAATGTGTAAACGTCCGTCACGAGCTTGTGCTAAAGCTTGTTCCATGATATCATAACGTAATCCTTCGATTTTGATATCCATTTGGCAAGCAGTAATACCATCAGCAGTTCCGGTTACTTTAAAGTCCATATCTCCTAAGTGATCTTCATCTCCTAAGATATCAGACAATACAGCAAATTTCTCACCGTCAGTAATTAATCCCATAGCAATACCAGAAACTGGTTTTGTCATTTGAACACCAGCATCCATAAGTGCCATTGTTCCTGCGCAAACCGTTGCCATAGAAGAAGAACCATTAGATTCTAAAACTTCAGAAACCACACGAATTGTATAAGGACAATCTGCAGGGATCATATTTTTTAATGCTCTTTGAGCTAAGTTACCGTGACCAACTTCTCTTCTTGAAGTTCCTCTTAGTGGTTTTGCTTCACCAGTAGAGAAAGGAGGGAAGTTATAGTGTAAGTAGAATTTTTCTTCACCTTGTTCAGATGGAGAATCGATTTGGTTAGCCTCTCTTGAAGTTCCAAGAGTTACTGTCGCCAAAGCCTGAGTTTCTCCACGTGTAAATAAAGAAGATCCGTGAACAGATGGTAAATAATCAGTTTCACACCAGATTGGTCTGATTTCTGTAGTTTTTCTTCCGTCTAAACGAATTCCTTTTTCAAGAATTACATTACGAACAGCTTCTTTGTTTGTTTTGTAGAAATATTTTCCAACTAAACCTGCAAGATCTGCATTTTCAGCATATTCTTCTTCTGTAAACAAAGCTTTTGCTTCTTCTTTTACAGCTGCAAATTTTTCACCTCTTTCTGCTTTTCCAGAAGCTTCCTGAGCAATTGCATAACATTTATCGTAAGCGACAGCTTTTACTTTTGCATAAACAGCTTCGTCTTCAACTTCTCCTTCGTAAGTTCTGTATTCCTGAGAGCTTAATTTAGCTCTTAAACGCTGTTGCGCTTCGATTTGAACTTTAATAGCTTCATGAGCAAATTTAATAGCTTCAACCATTTCAGCCTCAGAGATTTCTTTCATCTCACCTTCAACCATGGCAACAGAATCTAAAGAAGCTCCAATCATCATGTCGATATCAGATTTTTCTAATTCTTCTCTACTTGGGTTGATTACTAATTTTCCGTCGATACGAGCAACACGTACTTCAGAAATTAAGTTATAAAATGGAATATCTGAAACTGCTAAAGCTGCAGATGCCGCTAAACCAGCTAATGCGTCTGGCATAACGTTGTCGTCATGAGACATTAATTGAATCATAACCTGAGTTTCAGCGTGGTAATCGTCTGGGAAAAGCGGACGTAAAACACGGTCAACTAATCTCATTGTTAATACTTCGCTGTCGCTTGGTCTTGCTTCTCTTTTGAAAAATCCTCCTGGGAAACGTCCCGCAGCAGCGAATTTTTCACGGTAATCTACCGTTAATGGTAAAAAGTCTACACCCGGGTTTGATGTTCTTGCAGAAACTGCTGTTGCTAAAAGCATACAGTTTCCTAAACGTACAACAACTGAACCATCAGCTTGTTTTGCTAATTTACCTGTTTCGATTGAGATGCTTCTTCCATCTCCCAAATCGATAATTTCTTGTGAAACTTGTGGAATCATAAATTTTTCCTTTTTGATTATACAATGGGTTTTAGTTGTGTTGTAGTTGTTGTGTGTAGTTGTTGTTGTCTAAAACCCAATGAAAAACCAAACTTTTTTTCTTGTAAAAATGCGTGTAATGTAAAAACAAAAAGAGGCACTCTCGCACCTCTTTTCTATATTGATTATTTTCTGATATTCAATACTTTGATAATCTCACGATATCTGTTGATATCTTTCTTTTTCAAGTAATCCAACAAAGCTCTTCTTTTACCTACTAATAGTACAAGAGAACGCTCAGTGTTGTAATCGTGACGATTTTTTTTCAAATGCTCAGTTAAGTGTGAAATTCTGTAAGTGAACAATGCGATTTGACCTTCTGCACTTCCTGTGTTTGTAGCACCACCGTGTTGTGCAAAAATTTCTTCTTTCTTTTCTTTAGTTAAATACATTCCAATATTATTTAATGATTTTTATGTATGTCATACAGCTTTTGTAAGACGGGTGCAAAATTAGATTAAAAAAACAAAAGAATCAAACAAAAATAAAAGAATCTTAAAATAAGGCATGATATTTTCTTTTTTAATGATTTTAAGAAGTCTTTTTTGTTTTAAAATAATCTCTTTTAGGATGTTACAATAAAAATAAAAAATAATAGTAACCTTTTAGTTTTTGTCAGCTCTATTTTGATTTCGGAAGTTTCTTACCAGTTTGTTTTTCCGTTAGTGAAGAATAGGAAAGCGTTACATTGTTTTCTCCTATACTTGTTCCGGAAATTAGAATTCCTTTGTCGTAATTATCAGTAAAAGAAATTTTGCGGGCGGCATCATTTCCTTGCCAGACACCTTGTTTCAATCCGTCTTTAAGAGTTCCTTTTTGAGTTATAAAACCATCAGTTTCCTCATATTCTCCATTTCCGTCTGTTACAGTTTGTGTTTTGTCCTGATTCCAGAAATTAAGAACTAAGGTTTGAGATTTTTTTGTTTTCGGATCCCAAGTGTTTTGTTTCTCAGACTTTTTACTTTGGTTTTCATACCAGTTGATTTCTTTACCGGATTTATGATCCTCAGAATAATTTACTACAGATTCTTTTGCTCCGTTTTTGTAATAGTAAATAAACTCGCCATCTTTTTTTAAAATATCTCTGTCTAAAGTAGCGCCTGTCATTTTCTTTCTTCCGTTTTTGTAAAAATCAGTTACAACATATCGTACACTTTTTTGCGAATAATTGGTAATTACCCTGGTATAACAGCCGTTTTCGGGCGTAGTTTCGCGATTTAACGAGTCCAGAAAAATTTTTTTCGAGACCATGTTAATTTGTGCAGATAGATTAACTGAAATCAGAAGCAGGAATACTATTATGACACTTTTTTTCATTCAGATCTATTTTCTATAATAAAAATAGGGCTTCTAGAACAATTTAGCAACTTCCTGATTCACAAATTCAAGAAATCTTTCATCAGCCTCAGTAAAAGGATCAATCACGTGGCTGTCAATATCAATTTGACCAATATTTACTCCGTTCACAAAAAGCGGAACCACAATTTCAGATTTTACAGTTAAACTGCAGGCAATATAATTGTCCTGAGCTTTAACATCCGGAACAACAAAATTGGTATTGCTTTCGGCAACTTGTCCGCAGATTCCTTTCCCAAACGGAATTACAGTATGATCGGTTTCAGCACCAACATAAGGTCCTAAATGAAGTGTTTTGTTTTCGTGATTGGCAAAATAAAATCCTACCCAGTTGTAGTATTCTACATTTTCGTTTAATAATTGGCAGACTGCTAATAGTTTTTCGTCTCTAACTTTATTATTATCAGCAACTATAGCGCTTATTTTTGGTTGTAATTCTTGAAATGTCATGATTTGAAAATTTTATACAAAAGTATTTAAAGCTAAACTCAAAAAATACATAAATTTGAAAAAAAAATCTGTTGAAAAAATATTTAGCCCAATTCAAGCCGTTTTTAATTTTTATAGGTACTTTTTTTGCAGCTTATATTGCATTAACGCTATTATATAAATTTTATTTGAACAGTTTTAAAGCTGATGAAGTCGACGGAATTACCAACTTAGTCGGTCGTAATGTTGAACAGTTGCTTAACGTGTTTAATTATGGCGTAAAAGTTCAAAAAAGCCTTTCAAATGCATGGCTGGAAGTTGTATATAATAACCAGTCTATCGTTCGAATTATCGAAGGCTGTAATGCTGTAAGTGTTATTATCTTATTTATTTCTTTTGTACTTGCTTTTTCAGGCAATTTTAAAGTTACCGTGTATTATATCTTATTCGGAATTGTTTTTATCTACCTCTTAAATATTGCCCGAATCGCATTACTGACCATTTTATTATATCATTTTCCAGAAAAAAATCATCTTTTACATGGTGTTCTTTTTCCGTTGGTTATTTATGGAAGTGTTTTTATATTATGGGTAATTTGGGTTAATAAATTTTCTAAATATGCTAAATAGAATAATAGAACAAGAAGGTAAAATTTTTACTTCGGTTATTGTTATTTTATGTTTCGGACTCATAAGAGCTTTTGAAAACACCTTGTTTTACGATCCTTTTTTAGAATATTTTGAATCGGATTTTAATAAAATAAAATTGCCAGAATTTGATTCGTTTAAGCTTTTTTTAAATCTCTTATTTCGTTTTGCACTCAATACAGCTTTGTCTCTTATTCTTATCTATACACTTTTTAAGGATAAAGGGATTTTAATTTTTAGCTCTATTCTATACTTATTTTTCTCGGTTATACTTTTCGGAATGTTTTTTATTATTGTGGAATATTTTGAGGAAAAGAGCTGGCTTTTATTCTATGTTCGAAGATTTATAATCCAGCCCATATTTGTAATTTTATTTATTCCGGCATTTTATTATCAGCTGCAGAATTCAAAAAAATAACATTTCATTTAATTTTTATTTGAGGCTTTTTAAATACTTTTGCAAAATGAGATTAAAAAAGTGCACAGTATTATTTTTAGCGTTCCTATTGTTGGTTTCCAACATTGGGTTTGCTTTTGATGTGCATTATTGTGGAGGAAAAATTGCTTCGATCTCATTAAACACTTCAGTTTCTGCATCACCAGAGAAAAAATGCTGTGGTGATAATGAAAAAAAATCATCATGCTGTAAGGATAAAGTTGTAAAATTTGAAAAAAAGTCAAGCGATGCAACTTTCAAAATTTTCTTCTTTCAGCTTGCATTTCCGGCAGTAATTCAGGAATACAAACCGATTGCTTTTTTGTCAATTCCAAATTTCAAAAACAATCAGATTGTTTCGTATTATTCTGATGCCAATGCGCCCCCCTTATTCAAGTTATACAATCAATACATTTTTTATTCCTGATTTTAATGTTTAGAATCAAGCCTTTTTTACATGGCTTGTATCAAACTGTTTGTATTTCTTTTTAGAGAAATAGCAAAACAGAAATTTCTAAATAACATTAAAATCTTTTTTTATGCCAAAAAATATCATGCTTTATATGATGTTTTTGCTCTCTTTTTCAGTGTTTTCACAAGAAAATCTGGAAGAAGTAAAAATCACCAAAAAGCAAAAAGGAATTAAAAAATCCTATAGCCTTACAGCCAATACGTCTTTAATTACAAGCAAAGAGCTTTTAAAAGCCGCCTGTTGTAATTTAGCCGAAAGTTTCGAGACAAATCCATCAATTGATGTGAATTTTTCAGATGCCTTAACCGGAACAAAACAAATCAAAATGCTGGGTTTAACAAGTCCGTATTTAATGATTACCGAAGAAAATATTCCTTCAGTTCGAGGGGCATCTCAGGCTTATGGATTGTCATTTACACCCGGGACATGGATTGAAAGTGTTCAGATTACAAAGGGAGCGGGGAGTGTTATAAATGGTTATGAAAGTATTTCGGGACAAATAAATACCGAGCTTTTAAAACCATTAAACGATATTCCGTTTTTCTTGAATGCTTATGGTTCTACCGATTCAAGATTTGAACTGAATACGCATTTCAATAAAAAATTATCAGACAAATGGGCCACCAGTTTGTTTGTTCATGGAAATACCCGTGTTGCAAAAAATGACATGAATAATGATGGATTTCTAGATAATCCGTTAGGAAAACAAATCAATATTTTAAACCGATACCAATATTATGATGCCGAAAGTGGTTTGGTAAGTTTTATCAATTTCAGATATATGAATGATAAAAAACAAACCGGAGAAGTTGATTTTGATAAAGATCGGGATAGAGGAACAACCAATCACTGGGGATCTGAAATCAATACGGAACGTTTTGATGTTTCAACCAAAATAGGTTACGTTTTTAAAGATATGCCGTATCAAAGTATTGGTTTTCAAAATGCTTTCAATAGTCATAAACAAGATTCGTATTTTGGTTTAAATCAATATGATATTCATCAGAATAGTTTTTATTCGAATTTGATTTTCAATTCGATTATCAATAATACGATGCATAAATTTACGACGGGTTTGAATTTTTCATACGATCAGTATCAGGAATTTGTAAATGTTACTGATTATAGCCGAATTGATAATTCTATTGGGGCATTTTTCGAATATACGTATGATAATACAGATAACTTCAGCATAATTTTGGGTGGAAGAGTTGATAATCATAATCGTTTAGGTTTTTTTGCAACGCCTCGTGTACATGTGCGATACAATCCGTGGAAAAATGGCGTAATTCGTTTTTCTGCAGGAAGAGGAAAACGTTCTGCTAATATTTTTGCTGAGAATCAACAGCTTTTCGCCAGTTCCAGAATGTTTTCAATTTTAGATAATAATGGAAAAATTTATGGTTTAAATCCGGAAATTGCATGGAATTACGGACTTAGTTTTTCGCAGAAATTTAAACTTTTTAATAAAAATGCTGAAGCAGGATTTGATATTTACAGAACTGATTTTCAGAATCAGGCAGTTGTCGATTTGATGCAGAGTCCGCAAGAGGTTTTGTTTTATAATTTAAAAGGAAATTCTTTTGCAAATAGTCTTCAGATAGAATTTAATTATGAACTAATTCACAATTTGAATTTGAGAACAGCTTATAAATATTACGACATTCAAACCGATTATTTAAGAGGAACTTTTCAACGTCCGCTTCAGGCAAAACATCGTTTTTTAGGCAATTTAGAATATGAAACGACTTTAAATAATGACAAGCAATGGAAGTTTGATTACACTTTTAACTGGTCAGGAAAACAACAGCTTCCGTATACGGCTTCAAATCCTGCAGCAGATCAGTTTCCTGATTTTTCTCCTTCGTATGCAGTTATGAATGCTCAGGTTACCAGAGTATTTTCACCAGTTTTTGAAGTATATGTTGGTGGAGAAAATATTGGAAACTATAAACAGCAAAAAGCAATTTTAGGTGCTGATAATCCTTTTGGACCCAATTTTGATGCTTCTGTTGCTTATGCGCCAATTTTTGGACAAATGTATTACGCCGGACTGCGTTTTAAAATAAAATAATTAATAACAATAATAAATTTATAATACTAAATAACAGAAAATGAAAAATTTGATTTTAATTACAATGATTACTTTTTTAGGATTTTCAGCTCAGGCTCAAACTAAAAAAAATAAGAATTTAAAATATACTGTAGAAGTTAACGGAAATTGCGAACAGTGCAAGAAACGTATTGAGAAAGCGGCGTTTGGAGTTCCGGGCGTAAAAACGGCTTCTTGGGATATCGATACACATCAGCTGTCTGTAATTTTGAATGAAGAAAAATCATCGACTCAGGATTTGAACAAAGCTATTGCAAAAGTTGGGCATGACACAAAAGAAGTCAAAGCTGCAGACGCAGATTATGACAATTTACATTCTTGTTGTAAGTACGAACGTGAAAAATAATTTTAAAAGCCCGATTAATCTTCGGGCTTTTTTAATAGTTAATTTATCTTTAAAATATGGCTTTTAATTGTGGTTAAGGTAAATAATTGTTAATTTCACAAACTTATAAGTATAACCAAATTCGTTTTATGAATAATTTTGAATGGACCCAGCTGCTAAACCCTGAATTCTATATAACTTTAAGTATCGGAGGTTTTGAGATTGGGTTATTTATTGTCTTGTTTATTGTTTTTGCTGAAACAGGACTTTTCGCAGGTTTTTTTCTGCCAGGAGATAGTTTACTTTTCTTAGCTGGTATTTACAGCCGCGATTTAATTCAAAATGTTGTTTATATTCCCGGAGATTTCATCAATGTATTTTTACTTTCATTTGCTGTTGCAATGATGGGAGTTTTTGGAAACATGACCGGTTACTGGTTCGGAGCAAAAAGTGGTTATTATTTGTTTAAAAAAGAAGATACTTTTTGGTTTAAGAAAAAATACCTTTTACAATCAAAAGATTTCTTTGAAAAGTACGGTGGAAAAGCAATTATCTATGCGCGTTTCCTTCCAATCTTTAGAACTTTCGCTCCAATTATTGCCGGAATAGTTTCTATGGATAAAAAGAAATTTATGTTTTATAATATTTTGAGTTCTTTTTTATGGTCATTTATTCTAATTTTTGCAGGCCATTATTTATATGGTGTATTCTTGAAAAAAGGAATTGATTTAAAAGAACATATCGAATATATTATCATTATAATCATCATTATTTCTACATTCCCGGTTTTATTAAAACTTTTGAAAAAAAGACCAAGTGAAGAAATATAATCGATAACTCAAAAATAAAAAAGTCCGAAGCTTTAAACTTCGGACTTTTTTTTATTCAATATCTTAAGAGGTTAATTTTGTATAGGTATAAATAAAATGTAACTCTTGTATTTTTATGTCCAGCATTGATGTAGACTATATTTTAAAATCACATTTGTGAGGATAAATTTCTATCAATTAACAATTAACAATTATAAAAATTACCATTCATTTACTTTATTAGCATCCATTTTTAAGAATATAAACAGCAAAATGGTGAATCCCCAAAGTCCCGAACCTCCATAAGAAAAGAAAGGCAGAGGTACACCAATTGTTGGGAAAATACCAACAACCATTGCAATATTTACAAAGAAATGTATAAACAGAATTCCGGCGACACAATAACCATAAACCCTGCTAAATTTGGTTTTTTGTCTTTCAGCTAAATAAATTACTCTTAAAAATAAACCTGTAAAAAGTAAAATAACTACTAAAGAGCCTGCAAATCCCCATTCTTCACCAACTGTTGTAAAGATATAATCGGTATGTTGTTCAGGAACGAATCCTCCTTTAGTTTGTGTGCCCTCTAAGAAACCTTTTCCAATCCATCCTCCGGATCCAATTGCAATTTCAGACTGGTTTGTGTTATAACCAATACCTTTCATGTCGACCGTTTTTCCTAACAGAATATTAAAACGGTCTCTATGGTGCTGTTTGAAAACATTATCAAATACATAATCTACAGAAAGAACAAATCCTGAAATTAGAACTAATAAAATGCCGCTCATTAGAATATTTCTATCGACAGCCCTGCCTTTAAAATGTATAATGATTAAAACGCCTAATGCGATCAAAATAACAACATAAGGCTCTAAAACGAGTGTTAGTACAAATAATAAAATTGTAATAAAACCAGTCCAGACATACCAAGATGGCAATCCTTCTCTAAATAATACTAAAATGAAAACGCTGTAAATTAAGGCACTTCCAGGATCCGGCTGCGGTAAAATAAGCATAACAGGCAGGAAAACAATGGCCAGAGCCTGCAATTGCCTGTTTGTTTCTTTTAAATTAATTTGCGTGTCACTTAAGTATTTGGCTAATGCCAATGAAGTAGCTGCTTTTGCAAATTCAGATGGCTGAAGTGTAAAGCTTCCTATGGCATACCAACAGCGCTGACCGGCAATCGTTTTTCCGAATAAGAATAAACCAGCCAAAGATAAGAGAGATACAGCAAAGATTATACTCGCATATTTTTCGTAAAATTTTCCATCAACAAAAAGCACAACAAAAATTAAAGGAATTGTACATCCAATAAAGATTAATTGTTTTTGATAGGTACCATCAGTCGATAATAATGAGGATGAGTAAATATTTAGCCATCCTAACACTACCAGCGCAATGTAGATAAAGACACTTATCCAGTCAATGTTATTTTTTACACTTTGATTTTTCATTTGAAATAATCTTTCTTAATTCTTTTTAGTAGTGTCTATTGGTGTTTTTTTAACTTCAGTCTTTGGCGTTACTGTTTTTGGAACTACAATTTTAGCTTTCAAAACAGAATCTTTTGGTGTTGATTCGATTGCGCTAGCTTCATTCATTCCTCCTAATTTTGCATACTCGCTCGCAAAGCTTTTATTTAAAACTCGAACTTCTAAATCAGTTCTGGTGATTTTCTTTCTTAAATACTTTTCGATCATTAAACTCGCAATCGGACCCGCAACTGTTGCTCCAAAACCTCCATTTTCAATCATAACTGCAATGGCAATTTTTGGATTGTCTTTTGGTGCAAATGCCACAAAAATAGAGTGGTCTTTAAGCTGAGTTCTTTTACCGTTAATTTTAGCAAAGTTTTCTGCCGTACCTGTTTTTCCGCAAATATCAATTCCGTTTACTTTAAGAGCGTAAGCCGTACCTTTGTTGTAAACATCAAATAAACCGCTGATAACCGGCGGGAAATATTTTTGATCAATTGTGGTTACGTGTTTTGTTGTGAACTTCGGATCAATTTTTTCACCTTCAATTTTTTTAATAATATGAGGAGTATAATAATATCCCTGATTGGCAACGGTTGCCATCATATTAGCAAGCTGAATAGGAGTCATTAAAACCTCTCCCTGGCCAATTGCGTTTGACACAATTGTTGTACTTCTCCAGCCTCCGTTTGGATAAATTCTCTTATATGTTTTTGAAGTTGGAATATTTCCTTTTTTACCTGTTGGCAAATCATATCCCATAAACTGACCTAAACCAAAACTTTTTACGTGACCACTCCAAACATCAACAGCCTGCCCCGGATCTTTATATTTATTAATTGTAAGCATATAAGCTTGTCCAAAATATGTATTACAAGAATTATAAATTCCATTATGCAATTGATGAGGGCCAAAACCGTGACATTTCATAAAACGACCACCTCCGTAACTAAATCCGTGATGGCACATAAAAGTAGTTTGTTCGTCTACAACTCCTTCCTGTAAAGCTACTAAACCAGTTAATATTTTAAATGGAGAACCCGGAGGATACTCTGCTAAAAGACCTCTGTCGTATAAAGGTTTAGCAATTGAATCGTGATATAAAAGTGTGTAATTTTTAGATCTTTGTCTTCCAACCAAAATACCCGGATCATAAGAAGGAGCAGTTACTAATGCCAGAATTTCACCAGTTTTTGGTTCAATGGCAACAATTCCACCTCTTTTATTAATCATTAATTCTTCACCATATTTTTGAAGTTCGGCATCAATAGTTAAATTGATATCTTCTCCGGCTACGGCAATGGTATCGTATTTTCCTTCTTTATAAGCACCAATTTCTCGGTTGTATTTGTCTTTTTGAATATATTTTACACCTTTTACACCACGTAAAATATTTTCATAGCTTTCTTCAACGCCTTGTTTTCCAATTAAATCCCCACTATTATAATATGGGTTTTTTGCGATTTGTTTTTCGTTTACCTGAGTAATGAAACCAAAAATATTGGCACCGTAATCTACTTCGTAATCACGAAGAGAACGTTTCTGGAAATAGAAGCCTTCGTACTTTCTAATTTTTTCCTGAAAAGCAGCGAATTCGGTTTTATTAAGTTGTGATAAAAATACAGATGGAAGTCTCGGACTGTAAACTTTAGCCTTTGCAATTCTTTTATCATATTCTTCTCTGGTAATATTTAAAAGAGCACAAAACTCAGGGATGTTAAGATTCTCCTTAACATCTCTTGGAATTACCATGATATCATATGATGCCTGATTGGCAACTAATAATTTGCCGTTTCGATCGTAAATATATCCTCGCTCAGGATAGTCATAGACTTTTTTAATCGCATTATTTTCTGATTTCAATTTGAATGAATCATCGATAATCTGCAAATAAAATATTCGAATCACTAGCAAAGATGCTGCAATAATAATTAAAGAGGGCAGCAGAACTTTTCTCATCGTTTATTGGGCTTAATAATATAAATTATTATAATTGAAGTGATTATTGTAAAAATAGAACTAAATAACGTTCGTAGTAAAATGTCGAATATAAACTTAAACTGAAAAGCTTCTAATGTAAATAATACAATGTGGTGTAGTAAAACAGAAACTAATATGAACGAGAACCTTTCCGGAGTTAAGGATTCATTTAGTTTAATAGTTTGATATTCATAACTCAAACCAAATGAGAACTTAAAGATATACGGTCGGTAATAAGACAGGATAACACAAGCCGTTGCATGAATTCCACCCGAATTACAAAACATATCCATTACTAATCCTAACAAAAAGCTGGAAATTATTAAACCAGATCTGTTACTGTTTACAGGATACAAGATTATGTATAAAATGTATGGAAAAGGACTTATATACCCTAAAAAATTCATGTTGTTGAAAATAACAACCTGAATTGCCAGAAGCATAATGAATCGAAAGATATTTACTAACAAAGCGCTACTCATCTTTTTCTTTGCTTTTGTTTTCTAAATTAATAAGTTCTTCTCTGTCTTTACTTTTAATAATGTAAACGTGACCTAAGTTGGTCATATCATTAAATAATTTAACATTTATGACATAGTAACTAGTACCAGTTTTAATAAATATTTTGTCAACTGTACCAATGTTTATTCCTTCCGGGAAAATTACTGACTGTCCTCCGGTAACAATGGTGTCACCTTTTCTAATAGAGGCTAATCTAGGAACATCTTCCAGCTGAACAAATCCTGTGTTTTTTCCGTTCCAGGTTAAAGAACCAAAATGGTTTGATTTTTTTATTTTAGCATTAATCTGTGATTTCATATTCAAAATACTCACCACAGTCGAGTAATTTGCCGAAGTATTGTCGATTACACCAATAATTCCTAAACTATTAATAACACCCATGTCTTGTTTAACTCCTTCGTTTTTTCCGGAATTAAGCGTGATATAGTTTTCATGTGTGTTATAAGAGTTATGAATCACTTTTGAAACAATAATATCGGCTGGTTTTACACCTTTTATACTGTCAGGCAGCGGTGCTTTTGTAGTGTCTTCTTTGTTGAATAAAAGACTTTTTAACCTTGCGTTTTCAAGTACAAGTTCGTCATTTTCAGTTCTTAAATTCAAGTATTCGTTAACATGGTTGATTTTTTCGTAAACACCTCCGCTTAAAAAATTAGCTGAACTGATTACTCTGCTTCTGTGATAGGAATGCGATTGAATTGTGAGAGTCAACGAAATACCTAAAAGCAGCAAAAACAGTAATCGATTACTGTTTCTTATAATGAAATTAAAAATTTGCTGCATTTCTTGTCTGGTTATTTTGTTTCAGGATATGCTTAAAGGTTTCAAGTTTTATTAGGGTTAAATATGAGAAATTTAACCCTAATAAAAGTATTTTGATTGTTATTTTTTGAATCTTATTTGATTAAGATGCTTTTAAATTTTGCAATGTTTTTAAGGGCCATTCCTGTACCGCGAACAACAGCTCTTAACGGATCTTCAGCAATGTAAACAGGTAAATCTGTTTTTTGCGAAATACGTTTATCAAGACCTCTTAACATAGAACCTCCACCAGCTAAATAAATACCGGTGTTGTAAATATCTGCCGCTAACTCAGGAGGAGTTTGAGATAATGTTTCCATTACTGCATCTTCAATACGCTGAATAGATTTGTCTAACGCTTTTGCGATTTCACGGTAAGAAACGTCAACTTGTTTAGGTTTACCTGTAAGTAAGTCTCTACCTTGAACAGACATATCTTCTGGTGGTCCGTCAAGATCTTCGATAGCTGCACCAATTTGAATTTTAATTTTCTCAGCAGTACTTTCTCCTACGAAAAGGTTGTGTTGTGTACGCATGTAATAAACGATATCATTTGTGAAAACGTCACCCGCAATTTTTACAGATTTGTCGCAAACAATTCCGCCCAATGCAATAACTGCAATTTCTGTTGTACCACCCCCGATATCAACAATCATATTTCCTTTTGGCTGCATGATATCGATACCAATACCAATTGCTGCTGCCATAGGCTCGTGAATTAGGTAAACTTCTTTTCCGTTTACTCTTTCACAAGATTCTTTTACCGCTCTCATCTCCACCTCAGTAATACCAGAAGGAATACATACCACCATTCTTAATGCAGGGGTAAACATTCTTTTTTTCAATGCAGGAATACTTTTAATGAACATATTGATCATTTTTTCCGAAGCATCGAAATCGGCAATTACACCATCTTTTAACGGCCTTATGGTCTTGATGTTTTCATGCGTTTTACCTTGCATCATGTTGGCCTCTTTACCAACAGCAATGATTTTGCCTGATACTCTATCGCGTGCTACAATAGACGGACTATCAATAACAACTTTATCATTATGAATGATTAAAGTGTTTGCGGTTCCAAGGTCTATCGCAATATCCTCGGTCATGAAATCAAAAAATCCCATAAGTTTTTTAGGGGTTTAAAATGTTATAAAATAATTTATCGAACAAAGTTAAACAAATTAATGTTTAAAATGACGTGTTCCTGTAAATACCATTGCAAGATTATTTTCATTGCAATAATTTATGCTTAATTCATCTTTTATCGAACCTCCTGGCTGAATTACTGCGGTTATTCCTACTTTTTTTGCTAATTCTACACAATCCGGAAATGGGAAAAATGCATCACTTGCCATCGAAGCACCGTTTAAATCAAATCCAAAAGCCTTTGCTTTGTCAACAGCTTGTATTAAAGCATCGACTCTTGAAGTCTGACCTGTACCTGAAGAAATCAATGTTCCGTTTTTTGCAAACACAATCGTATTTGATTTTGTGTTCTTGCAAATTTTAGAAGCAAAGATCAAATCTTCGATCTCCTGAGCAGTAGGTTCTGTAATTGTAACGGTTTTTAAATGCTCTTTATTATCTGTAATATTATTTCTGTCCTGAATTAACAAACCATTAAGACAAGTTCTTACTTGACGAGATGGTAATTCAACTTCATTTTGAACTAAAATAATTCTGTTTTTCTTTTCTTGTAAAACTGTAATTGCCTCATCATCATAAGCTGGAGCGATTACAACTTCGCAGAATAATTTATTAATTTCCTGAGCTGTTTCTAAATCAATTTTTGTGTTTGAAATTAAAACACCTCCAAAAGCTGATGTTGGATCACAAGCCAAAGCCGCTAAATAAGCTTCGCTGATTGTTTTTCTTGAAGCTAAACCACATGCATTGTTATGTTTCAAGATAGCAAATGTTGGTCCGTCAGTTTTAAACTCAGCAATTAAGTTTACAGCAGCATCAACATCTAATAAATTATTGTAAGATAACTCTTTTCCGTGGACTTTTTTGAACATAGCATCAAAATCTCCAAAGAAAAATCCTTTTTGGTGTGGATTTTCTCCATATCTTAAAACTTGTCCGTTTGCAATGCTTTCTTTGTAAATTGTTTCATCAGTATTGAAATAATTAAAGATAGCTCCATCATAGTGAGATGAAACATGGAAAGCTTTTGAAGCAAGCAATCTTCTGTTTTCTAAAGTTGTAGCTCCGTTTTGTTCTGTAATTAAATCTAAAAGCAGGCTGTATTCATTAACAGAAGCTACGATTACAGTATCTTTGAAGTTTTTTGCAGCAGCACGAATTAATGAAATTCCGCCGATGTCAATTTTTTCGATGATATCCTGCTCACTTGCACCTGAAGCAACTGTTTTTTCAAAAGGATACAAATCAACAATCACTAAATCAATTTGAGGAATGTCAAATTCTTTCATTTGCTGAACATCACTTTCATTATCCTGACGATTCAAAATTCCACCAAAAATTTTTGGGTGCAAAGTTTTTACTCTTCCTCCAAGAATTTCAGGAAAAGAAGTAATGTCTTCAACAGGAACTACCGGAATTCCAAGGTTTTTAATGAAATCTTCTGTTCCTCCAGTTGAGTAAAGTGTTACGTTTTGCTCGTGTAATTTTCTAACGATTGGCTCTAATCCATCTTTCGAAAAAACAGATATTAACGCTGATTGTATTTTTTTAGTTGTGCTCATTGTGTAGTTATGATTTTCAGACTGCAAAAGTAGTTTTTTTCTATATTATTTTAAAAGATTTTAATGTAACATTCTCTTAAAAAAATCTACTGATGAGTAAGTTAACTTTTATTAGGTTTTTGTTTTTAAATTATTGAATTTTACTTTGTTGAAAAATATTACAATATGCTTCTTTATTTAAGATTGTTAAAAGAAAGTCTAAGTTTTGCCATAAACGCTTTGCGAAATAATAAATTGCGCACCCTGTTGTCATTATTGGGCGTTACTATTGGTATTTTTTCAATTATAGCTGTTTTAGCCGCTGTTGATTCTTTAGATAAAAAAATCTCTAAAGACTTGAGCAGTTTAGATAAAAATACAATTTATTTAATGAAATTTAGCTTTGGACCTTCGGAAATTCCGCAATGGAAGAGAGAACAATTTCCAAATGTAAAATATGATGAATATATCGGATTGAAAAACTCTCTCAATAACACCGATCAAATTGGGTATCAGCTTTGGGTAAATAAAGAAACTTTAAAGTATGATTCAAAAACGGTTGCGGATGTTAGAGTTAATCCTTCTTCGTTTGAAATGGGAGATATTGACGGTTTGAGTTTTGATAAAGGAAGGTTTTATAACGAATCTGAATCGAATTCAGGAACAGCGGTTATTGTTTTAGGATATGATATTGCAGAAGGACTTTTTGGTTCAATGGATCCGATTGGAAAAAATATCCGTCTTTATGGCCAGCGTTTTAATGTTATTGGCGTTATGGCTAAACAAGGAGCTGGTTTTTTTGGCGATAGTAACGACACATCAGTTTATCTGCCGGCAAATTTTTTAAGACGAATGTATGGCGACAGCGATGCCATGACTCCAATGATTGTTTTAAAACCCACAAAAGGTGTTGATATGGAAGCGTATAAAGCTGAAGTTACTCAAAAACTGCGCACAATTCGCGGTATGAAAGCGGGAGAAATAGATAACTTTTTTATCAATATACTTTCCGGATTTACTGATTTTATTGACGGAATCTTAGGTCAGATGAATGTAGTAGGCTGGATTATCAGCGGATTTTCTCTTTTAGTCGGTGGTTTCGGAATTGCCAACATTATGTTTGTTTCGGTTAAAGAAAGAACAAATTTAATAGGGATTCAAAAATCATTAGGAGCCAAAAACCGATTTATATTATTTCAGTTTTTGTTTGAAGCGATAATTCTTTCTGTAATTGGAGGAATTATAGGTTTGTTAATGGTTTGGGGAATTTCAGTTATCTTAACAAAGCTGCTTGATTTTGAGTTTGTTTTAAGTCTTGGAAATATTCTTTTAGGCACTGGACTAGCTGCGCTTATAGGGTTAATTTCAGGAATTCTTCCGGCGGTCTCTGCTGCAAATCTTGATCCTGTTGAGGCAATTAGAACAGGAATGTGATTTTTTAAGACGCTAAGGTTCTGAGTTGCTAAGATTCTAAGGTTTTTTCTTGAAGGTTCAGAGGAGCAAAGAGGAGACGGGTGAAGTTTTTTAATTCTCAAATGCTGAGCTTAGACGTGCTTTGAAGACTAAATTTCGTGCAATTAAGTTTTAAGCTTATAATTCTTGAATAAATTTCGTAGGAATTAAATATCGGTAGCAACGGAATTTATTCCGTTAAGAAAATAAATTCCCGCATTCAAAAGTTCCGTAGGAACGACATATTTATACATAAAAAAATCCCAGAAAATTGCTTTCTGGGATTTTGTATTTGAAGAAAATAGTTTCAAAACTTATTTTCTAATATCATTATTCTGAATCAAATCGATATATAAGTTAATCTTATCTTTCAATTCTTTTCTAGGCGTGATAAAGTCTAAGAAACCGTGTTCTAATAAGAACTCAGCAGTTTGGAAACCTTCTGGTAAATCTTTTCCTGTAGTGTCACGAACAACACGAGGACCAGCGAAACCAATCAAAGCGCCCGGCTCAGAGATGTTGATGTCTCCTAACATTGCGTAAGATGCAGTTGTTCCACCCGTTGTTGGGTCAGTACAAAGAGAAATGTATGGTAATTTAGCTTCAGCTAATTGAGCTAATTTTACAGATGTTTTTGCTAATTGCATAAGCGAATAAGCAGCTTCCATCATACGAGCTCCACCAGATTTAGAGATCATTACAAAAGGCAGTTTATTTTTGATCGCGTGATCAATACCTCTTGCAATTTTTTCACCTACAACCGCTCCCATAGATCCACCAATAAAGGCAAAATCCATACAGCAGATTACAAGTTCTCTTCCTTTAGATTTTCCTACTCCCGTACGTACAGCGTCTTTAAGATGAGTTTTTTCCATAACATCTTTCAATCTTTCTGCATATTTCTTTGTATCCACAAAGTGCAGAGGATCTTTAGAAGTCATGTTTTTATCTAACTCAACAAATTCGTTGTTGTCGAATAAAATTTCAAAATAGGTTGCGCTTCCAATTCGAACGTGAAAATCATCTTCAGGGCTTACGAATAAATTTCTAGCTAATTCGTCTGCATCAATAATTTTTCCAGTAGGAGATTTGTACCACAATCCTTTCGGAACGTCCATCTTATCTTCTGTAGCGGTCGTAATCCCTTTTTCTTGTCTTTTAAACCAAGCCATTTTTTAAAATTTAAGATTTAAGATTTAAGATTTTAGACTTTAGATTCCAGAAAGAAATCTAAAATCTAAAATCAGAGATCTAAAATTATAGTGTATTCACATTGTTTAAGTCAGCAAAAGCTTGTTCAAGTCTTGCGTTGAATGTTACTTCGCTTTCACGAACCCATCTTCTTGGATCGTAATATTTTTTGTTTGGAGCATCTGGACCTTCTGGATTTCCAATTTGAGATTTTAAATAATCAAGATTGTTTACCATGTAATCACGGATTCCTTCAGTGTATGCAAATTGTAAATCTGTATCGATATTCATTTTGATAACTCCGTAGCTGATTCCTTCTCTGATTTCTTCAAGTGTAGAACCTGAACCTCCGTGGAAAACGAAATCAACTGGGTTGTGTCCTGTGTTGAATTTGTTTTGTACGAAATCCTGAGAATTTTTTAAGATTTTTGGAGTTAATTTTACGTTTCCTGGTTTGTAAACACCGTGAACGTTTCCAAAAGCAGCAGCAATTGTAAATTTAGGACTTACTTTAGATAATTCTTCGTAAGCATAAGCTACTTCTTCTGGCTGAGTGTATAATTTTGAGCTGTCTACGTCTGAGTTGTCAACGCCATCTTCTTCACCACCTGTAATACCAAGTTCGATTTCTAATGTCATTCCCATTTTGCTCATTCTAGCTAAATATTCTTTACAGATTTCAATGTTCTCTTCGATTGGCTCCTCAGACAAATCGATCATGTGAGAACTGAATAATGGTTTTCCTGTTTCTGCAAAATGTTTTTCAGAAGCATCTAATAAACCATCAATCCAAGGTAATAATTTTTTAGCACAGTGGTCAGTGTGTAAAATTACAGTTGCACCGTAAGCCTCTGCTAAAGTATGAATATGTTTTGCTCCGGCGATACCACCAGCGATAGCTGCTTTTTCACCTGCGTTAGATAAACCTTTTCCAGCGTTAAATTGTGCTCCTCCGTTTGAAAATTGAATAATAACTGGCGCATTTAGTTTTGCTGCAGTTTCAAGAACTCCGTTGATTGTGCTTGAACCAGTAACGTTTACTGCTGGTAAAGCAAATCCTTTTTCTTTTGCATAATTAAAAATCTCCTGAACCTGATCTCCTGTAGCTACTCCTGGTTTAATGTTGTGTGCCATTTTAATTTTTTTTATAGTTGTTTTTAGTTTTTAGGTTGCAAAAATAAGAATTAATTAGCATTAGAACGGATAATTTATACCAAAATTTAAAACCGAGTGTCCAAAATTGTACTCTTTAAACCATCGGTCGCCCTTCTCATGTGCCGGATTATAAGTCTTAAAGCCTAAATCTAAACGAATAACAAAAAAGCTCAAATCGTATCGCAAACCAAATCCTGAACCCAAAGCAATTTCATCTAAATCGTTTAAGCTGTTGAATTTTGCTTTGTTGTCGATTACATTATCGAGCACATTCCAGATATTTCCTGCATCTGCAAAGAGAGCTCCTTTAACATCACCAAAAATTTTAAAACGATATTCTGCACTAAGTGCAATTTTCATATTGGCCTCATTAAAATCGTTTAAAGCATTTGTGCTTCCGGGACCAAGAGAGTAAGGCTGCCATGCTCTGTTATCGTTTGAACCTCCTGCATAGTAACTTCGTGAAAAAGGAATGTAATTAGAGTTTCCAAACGGAATTGCCATTCCAAAAAAGCTTCTTACGGCTAATACCTTTTCTTTTCCAAAATCCCAGTGTTTTATATAATCAAATTCTCCTTTAATATATTCAGCGTAAGCTAAATTGAAGATCTCATAACTTCCGTTTGCATTTTTTGTTAAATTTCCAACTTTCGCAACTGCTGATAATAAAGTTCCGGCAGACTCTAGTTTTGTTTTAAACTGATAAAAAGTGTTATCTGCTAAATCAGTTTTAGTGGTTTTGGTAAAAGTATAACTTGATGATAAGATAAAATCATTTTCAGTCAAACGAATCCTTCTTTCTTCGATACTTTCAACATCTTTATACTCTGGATCTCCAGGGTTTAGAGCAGTCTGGCCTGTCAATACCTCATTTGTGAAATTTGTAGTTCCGGTTGGTATCGTTAAGTTTTTCTCGGCTTGTTGTTCCGGATATTCTCCCCAGTTGGAAACATTGGTATTGTAATCCTTACCAATGCCGTTCAATTCATTATAAGATGATTTATATACATTGAAATAATTATTCGGATTTAGATTTCGGACATATTGAGCATTCAATAAATCAAATTTTACAGTATTACGTCTCTTAGGGGTCCAGTTGTAAGATATACCGCCAGTAAAATTCTCTTTATCTAAACCGATATTTTGCTGTTTAGAAAAACCGGCCGCAATTGAGGTAGAAGGAATCATCCTCTTCGGAATAATTTTTTCTGTTCCAAAAGGCATTAGGATTCTCGGAAAGTTTAGTTTTAAATCCAAACCATATTCAGAAACGTTGAAAAAATTATTGTTTGGATTCGCCATGTCTTTTGAAGAACCAATGTTGGCACGAGCTGAAATTTCTAAAGTTTCGGCCCTGTTAAAAACATTACGAATAGTTTCAGATATACTGGCGCCAATTCCGAAATCCTGAATATTAGAATGTGTTAAATCTAACGTGGCTCCAAAACTGTATTTTTTTCTCGGTGTTAAATAAACATTGGCAATCAAAGACTGAGCAGTCGAATCACGTTTATCGACTTCATATTGTATAGAAGGATAATTGAAAATTTTAAGGTTATTCAAATATCTTGAAGAAAGTGTAGTTCTCGTATCAGAATAAGTATTTCCTTTTGTAATAAATATTGCGTCTGTAATAGCGCGTGGTTTATATTTTAATTTTTTATAACTGTACAAATTAAAGTTATTGTAAGTTGTACTATCGTTGATTTTAGTTTTTGCATTAGCAGGAGAATAATCAGTATAAATATTTACATCGCTGATAGTGTACAGTTTAAAAGGCTCAGTTCTGCTTGAATCTCTTTCTTGTATAGTATTGTTGTTAATGATTAAGGTAACATCGGCTTTGTTTTTTTTGCCAATGGTATCAATGTCAAAAGTTACGTACGTTGGCTGGAAAAAATAAGCCCCATGATTTCTGTAATACGTTGTAATTCGGTTTTTTTCATCTTCAAAATCAGTGGTCTTGTATTGATTTCCGGATTTTAAAAATGAAGACTCAGGATTGGCTCTATATAAAGAATCAAGTGCCGGAGTCAGGATTTTGGTTTTAATGGTGTCAAGGATATACGCCGGACCTGTTGTAATATTGTAGTTTATTTGTGCTTTTTTGCGGGCAATACTATCGATAGTATAATCTGTTACAACATTAAAATAACCATTGTTAAAGTAGTAAAACTTTAAGCGCTGTAAAGATTTTTTAGTTCTGACAGTATCGATAATGACAGGCGGTTCTCCGGTATTTTTTAAGAATTCGTGAATTCCTTTATATAAAAAAGACTGGCCAAGTCGCTCTACTTGTTTTGCAGATAAAAATTTTGCCTGACGTTCATATAAACCCGGATTGTTTTTGAATTTTGCCTGATAAGTCGAATCAGGATTCAAATTAGCAAGATTATATAAATTTAAACGAAGTTTATATCCTAATAAAGTACCATTAGGTTTTTGGTACAACTGATTAGATGCGTTTTCGTCATTTGTAGACTTTCCGTTTACTAGAATATTATTTTTTACGAGAAGGTTTTTTCCATCAGGAACTCTTTTTACAGCATTACAAGCGCAAATAAGTATTGCTATTAGAATAAATGCTGTTATTTTTGTGGAATTATTTTTCAAGTGTTTTTTAATATTTAATTCAAAAGTACATTTATTTTATGGTTAGTAAAAACCAAATAAAGCTTATATCAGGCTTGCATCAAAAAAAACAGCGTTTTGCAAATCAATTATTTTTTGCCGAAGGAGTAAAAGTAATTCATGAATTGCTGCAATCCAATTTTGAATTAGAACATTTATACACTACTCAGGATGATTTTAAAGAAGTTCAATCTACAAAACGAACTCTTATTAATGAACAAGAACTGAAAAAAATAAGTGCTTTAACTACTCCAAATTCCTGTTTGGCAGTTTTTAAAATGCCTACAGAAAATCAAATTATAAATTCAGGTTTAATTCTTGCATTAGACGATATTCGTGATCCTGGAAATTTAGGAACCATAATGCGCCTTTGTGACTGGTTTGGAATCAAACAAATTGTTTGTTCAAAAGAAACAGTCGACATTTATAATCCAAAAGTAGTACAGGCTACAATGGGCTCTATAACAAGAGTAAATGTAAGCTATGTTGACCTGAAAACTTTTTTAAGCCAAACAGAACTTCCTGTTTTTGGAACTTTTATGGATGGTGAAAATATTTATCAATTAAACCTGCCTCAAAACGGAATCATTATTATGGGTAATGAAGCCAATGGAATTTCTGCAGAAATTGAAAAAATAGTTACCAGCCGAATTACAATTCCGAGATTTGGAGAGCTGCAAAAAACAGAAAGTTTAAATGTAGCTACAGCAACAGCAATTATTCTAAGTGAATTTAAACGAAATAGTTAAGAAATTGTTTTAATGAAATGTGAAATTTATTAAAATCGCTCTTGACTTCATCGAATCGATATTGTCTGTCCAGGGACTTGGGCCATTTATTGGTTTATCACGAATTAATTCATCAGTTATACCAAACATTCCTCTTACAGAAGGAGAGAAAATGAAATATTCAGTAAAGAAATCAATTCCAAAACCAAGCTCATAAGCAGCAGTCCATTGTTTTACTCTAAATTTCCCTTCGAAGTTATCATCCTGAGAACTTGAATTACTTGATAAATTTAAAGTAGTAGACATTCCTCCAACTAAGTATGGGCGTATGTTTCCGGTACGAAGAGATGAAAATTTAAGTAACAGCGGAAAATGAATATAAGTACTATTTACTTCTCGCAGATAATCTTTTTCTAAATTTCCTACTCCCGGAAAATATAAGTCTCGTTTTGTATAATAAAGACCTGGTTCGAAACGTAAATTAATATATTCCTGAAGTCGTAAATCGGCTACGACACCCACATTAAATCCAGTTGTTTTTTTTACCTGAATATCATTTTGTACGGGATTTTTGTAATCAAATTTAAAATCAAAACTATTAAAACCTAAATAGTAACCAAAATAAACGCGCTGTTTCTGCCAGTTTTCAAGGTTAATAATAGGATCTTTGCTAAACATACTTTTAGCAAATTGAGAGTATCCTTTAGTCGTTAAGACCAGTAAAATTACGATTACAATTTTTTTCATACTATTTCTTAGATGCTGAATAAATGGTTGCTACACCAAAAGTTTGCGGCATTGCTACAACATCTATAAACCCAGTTTTTCTCAAAATATTGTTTAACGCTTCTCCATAAGGAAAAACGGCAGCAGATTCAGATAAATAACCGTATGCTGAATTGTCTTTTGAAAACAATTTTCCAATAACCGGGAGTATATTTTTAGTGTAAAATTTGTAGCCTTGTTTATATGGTGTTTTATCAGGAACAGAAGTTTCCAGAATTACAAATACACCATTTGGTTTTAAAACTCGTAAAATTTCAGCAAAACCTTTTTCTAAGTTTTCAAAATTACGAACACCAAAACCTACAGTAATTGCATCAAAATAATTGTCTTCAAAAGGAATATTTTCTGAGTCGCCAAGAACTAAATCGATAACATTTGATAATTTTCTTTCTTCAACTTTCTTTTTTCCAACTTCAAGCATTCCGGCAGAAATATCAAGACCAATAATCTTTTCTGCATTCGTTTTTGCCATTAAAATAGCAAGATCTCCGGTTCCGGTAGCGATATCAAGAATCACTTTTGGTTTAGAATCAGAAACTATTTTCAATACTTTTTTTCGCCATTTCGTATCAATACCAAATGAAATTACGCGATTCAAATTATCGTAGTTCCCGGAAATGTTATCAAACATTTGGGCAACCTGCTCTTTCTTTCCTAAAGAAGAGTCTTTATATGGAGTTATTTTTTCAGACATTATTATAATTTACGCAAATATAAACAATCTACTTTAACTGTAATTGAGTTTTTTAAAATGTCAATTAAATGTTTTAAAGAGGCTCAGGAAAGAGGTTTAAAAAGTCTTTAGGCCATCACCAAAAGTGGGTATTTTTTTTAAATCACCAGAAGTTGGTATTGTGCTGTGTTGATTTTATGCACAACTTTGTCAAAGTAAAAATGATGAAATTTTAATGATTGATGATTTCATCTTGACTTAATCAAATCACTGTTTTTTTTGCACTGACAGTTGTTTGTTCAAGTAAGTAGTTTTAAAGTGTTGTTCTTGGGGGAATACTATTTTAAAAGTGCGAAGTACGTTCTTAGGATTAAATTTGTTTTTGGAAATTTTAATTTTCTTGCCTTTAATATCTTAGTGGTATTTGTTATTAAAGGCGCTTTTGAGACTTGTTCTCAATTTAACATTAATGTTATTCAGTTATTTCAAATGTTTTTGGGCATTTGTGATTTTACAAAAACTATTTTCTTGAGCAAGTCAAGACTAAAAAAATCAATCGTTCTCTAAAAAACATCCTCCACAAGAGGGTGTTTTTTTATTTATTTTCTAATGTAAGTTTCATAAGTGTAGTCGTAAAGATGTTTTTCATCTTTGAAATTTTCTTCAGACTCGACTAACTGCCATTCGCTTTTGTTGATTTTAGGGAAAAATGCATCTGCGTCAAAAGTATGATGAACTTTAGTAATTTCAATTATATCAGCAAAAGGCAGTCCTAAAGTATAAATCTCGCCTCCTCCAATGATATAAGAGTCTTCATTTTCAGGACAAGCTTCAATAGCTTTTTCCATGCTGTCGACAACAATGCAGCCTTCCGGATTGTAATCAGCCTGTCGTGTTATGACAATATGAGTTCTGTTTGGCAAAGGTTTAGGAAAACTTTCAAAAGTTTTTCTTCCCATTATAATATGATGATTAGTCGTAAGTGATTTAAATCTTTTGAAATCATTTGGCAGATGCCACACTAATTCATTGTTTTTTCCAAGAGCATTGTTTTCGGCAACGGCCGCTATCATTATAATCATGGTATGCTTTAACTAAATTTTATTCTCGGTGTCTTCGTTTATTTTAGATTCTAATTGACTGATTCTTTTTTGCTGAAGGGCAACAAGACGGTCAATTTGCTCTCTTTCCCATTTTTTATTCATAAACCGATCTGTTATATAAACTTTTATGAAATGTAAGATGAAAATAAAAAGCCAGATAGTAATACCCCAAATACACCAGTTTTGAGTTGTTCCTTCACCAAAACCAAAAAATTTATTGGCAATAAATAAAAATAAACTTCCTAACAGGAAAAGAACAAAATGAAAGTATAAAACTTTCTTTTGCCTCAATCGTCTTCTGGCATACTCGTATTGTTCGTGTACTTCTTTTTCCATAAGATAAAAATCAGATTATAAAGTTAAAATTTATTTTTGAAAGACAATATTTTTGATTGTAGAATATTTCTCATAAAAGGGTTTGTTAATTTGAAATGTAAAATTTTTAGTACTTTAAATTATGGATAAAGCTAAAACTATATGCTGTTTTTGGTATTATCGTAAATCGATTAAGGGTATAGTGGATGTTCAGCCGAATTTAATTAATTTAGAGTTATAAATCTAAAAACTAAATAGTTATGTCTTTGAAAAAACAATTTATCAAAACGAAGCCTGTTGTTAAAGTTACATTTTCTATTGATGCTAAAGATGCTGATTCGGCAGCAGTCGTTGGCGATTTTAATAACTGGAATCCTTCAGAAGGAGTATTAAGTAAGTTAAAAAACGGAACCTTTAAAGCTACTTACGATTTGGTTAAAGATGCGATTTACGAATTTAAATACGTAATCGATGGTAAATACGTTAACGATCCGGAAGCTGATTTTTACAAATGGAATGATTATGCCGGAAGTGAAAACGGTGTTTTAGTTGTATAAAAAAATCCGCTTATTTTTTAAGCGGATTTTTTTATAATTATACTGCAACACTGCCTTTTATCGCTGGATGCGGATCGTAATCTACTAATGTGAAATCATTGAAATCAAAATCAAAAATGTTTTTAATCTCCGGATTCAAAATCATTTTTGGTAATGGTTTTGGTTCGCGTGTTAATTGCAGTTCCAATTGCTCAAAATGATTATTGTAAATATGTGCATCACCAAAAGTGTGAATAAAATCTCCGGGTTCTAAATCGCAAACCTGTGCAATCATCATGGTTAATAATGCGTAAGAAGCAATATTAAAAGGAACTCCCAAAAATATATCGGCGCTTCTTTGGTACAATTGGCAAGATAATTTCCCTTTTGTTTCTCCTTTTTCTAAATCTGGAGCCGCTACATAAAACTGAAAAAAGGCGTGACATGGAGGTAATGCTGCTTTGTTATTGGCCACATTCTCCTCAAAAGATTTTTTAGTATCTGGTAAAACAGAAGGGTTCCATGCAGAAACCAGCATTCTTCGGCTGTTTGGATTTGTTTTTAATTCTGTAATTAATTCCGAAATCTGATCGATTTCCTCACTATTCCAGTTTCTCCATTGATGTCCGTAAACAGGTCCTAAATCACCATTAGAATCTGCCCATTCATCCCAGATTTTTACTCCGTTTTCCTGAAGATATTTAACATTAGTATCTCCTTTTAAGAACCAAAGTAATTCGTATATAATTGACTTTAAATGTAGCTTTTTGGTTGTAACCATTGGGAAACCTTCACTTAAATCAAAACGCATCTGGTAGCCAAAAACACTTTTGGTTCCGGTTCCGGTACGGTCTCCTTTTTGATTGCCGTTTTCTAAAACGTGTTTTACTAAATCTAAGTATTGTTTCATTGTTGCTTTAGGCTTTTTTTTGCTTTAGGCTTTAAGCTTTAGGCTTTAAGCTTTTTTAGCAGTTTTAATGCTTTCTTGTGTTTTACGCTTTAAGCTTATAGCCTAAAGCTTACGGCTTACAGCCTTAAAAACTATCTTCTAGAGATTTCGTCTCTAATTTTAGCTGCTTTTTCGTAATCTTCTTGTGAAACGGCCTGATCTAAAAGATCGTTTAATTCTTGTAAAGTGTGTTTTGAGTACACATCGCCAGATTGATTCGTTTCTTCTTCATGTCCGAAAGTTTCCGGATTAGAAAGTACGTCATCAATTTCCTGAGATCCCTGATCTGAATCTGAAGAGTTTGATTTTAAGTAAATTCCGGCTTTGTCCAAAATGTTTTTATAAGTAAAAATAGGAGCGTTGAAACGTAAAGCCAATGCAATAGCATCAGAAGTTCTGGCATCGATAATTTCTTCGATTTTATCTCTTTCGCAAATCAAACTTGAATAAAAAACACCGTCAACCAATTTGTGAATGATAACCTGTTTTACCACAATGTCAAATCTTTCGGCAAAGTTTTTAAATAAATCGTGTGTTAACGGACGAGGAGGTTTTATTTCTTTTTCTAAGGCAATAGCTATTGACTGGGCTTCAAAAGCACCAATAACGATAGGTAATTTTCTTTCACCGTCAACCTCATTTAAAATTAAGGCATAAGCGCCATTTTGGGTTTGACTATATGAAATTCCTTTTATGGATAGTTTTACTAGACTCATATGTGTTTGTAAAAAAGGCACTTAGTGCCTCATTTTAATGCTTTATTTGTTTGGAAAATAAAGGTGCAATTTTAATCAAAAAATATGGAACAAAAAAGCTGCCTATAAACAAAGATACAATATCTTGTTTTTAGGCAGCAATATTTTGAAGAGAATTCTTGAATTAAGAATGCTGAGCTTTAAAAGCTTTTAATTTCTCTGTTAATTTAGGTACAATTTCGAAAGCATCACCAACAATTCCGTAATCAGCAACTTTAAAGAAAGGCGCTTCAGGATCATTATTGATTACAACTTTTACCTTTGAAGAGTTGATTCCTGCAATGTGCTGGATTGCTCCAGAGATACCAATTGCAATGTATAAGTTTGTAGCTACAGGTTTTCCTGTTTGTCCAACGTGCTCGCTGTGAGGTCTCCATCCTAAATCAGAAACTGGTTTAGAACATGCTGTTGCAGCACCTAAAACTTCAGCTAAATTTTCAACTAATCCCCAGTTTTCCGGACCTTTTAGTCCACGTCCGCCAGAAACTACGATATCAGCATCAGCAATAGAAACTTTTCCGGTTACTTTTTCAACAGATTCTACTTTTACGCCAAAATCATTGTCTCCTATAGTTGGATTAAAATCTTCTGCAGCAGCGGCTCCTGCACTTTCAAAAATTCCGTATGAGTTTTTAGCCAATCCAAGCACTTTTACATCTGTATCGATTTGTGTAATGTTGAAAGCTTTGTTTGAGAAAGCATTTCTTTTTACCTGAAAAGGAGAAGTACTAACCGGTAATCCAACAACATTTGAAGCAAAACCAGCATTTAAAGCTACTGCAACTAATGATGAAAGATAAATACTATCTGTAGTAGAAGAAAGTAAAACTACTTTTGTTCCTTCTTTTTCAGCAGCTTGTTTAATTACATCAGCGTAAGCCTTTGCAGTAAAACCAGCTAATTTATCGTTGTTTACTTTTAAAACTTTATCAACTCCGTATTTAGATAATTCACTAACGTCGCTGATATTTACTGTTAAAGCAGTAACAGTTGTTCCTAATGATTCTGCTACTTTCTTAGCGTAAGAAGCTAATTCGAAAGCTACTTTTTTAAATTTTCCTTCTGCAGATTCTGCATATATTAATATTGACATAATAATTTTAGATTTTAGATTTTAGATTTCAGATTTTTTGAAAATTGAAATCTAAAAATGATTCTTATTTCAGATTAAAGATTTTTGATTTTAATGAGCGAAAGACTTTAGAGCTGTTCAATCAGCAATCTAAAATCTAAACTCTACAATCTTAAATAACCTTCGCTTCGTTGTGTAATAAATTGATTAACTCATCTAAATTATCTGCAGAAACTAATTTCACTGCTGATTTAGGAGCTGGTTTTTCAAATTTTACTGCTTTTGTATTTACAGCAGCATCAACTGGCTCAAGAATAGTTAAGGCTTTAGTTCTTGCTGTCATAATTCCTCTCATGTTCGGAATACGCAAATCTTTTTCTTCAACAAGACCTTTTTGTCCACCAATAATTAGAGGTAGAGTAGTGCTTACAGTTTCTTTCCCACCATCGATTTCACGAACTGCTTTTACATTATTTCCGTCTACAGTTAAACTTGTACAAGAGTTTAAGAAGTTAGAACCTAAAATACCGGCAATCATACCAGGAACCATTCCGCCATTATAATCAAGAGATTCTTTTCCTGCAATTACTAAATCGTATCCTCCGTTTTTGATTACTTCTGCCAATTGTTTTGCAACAAAAAATCCGTCAGTTGGGTTAGCATTAACACGAATAGCTTCGTTTGCACCAATAGCCAAAGCTTTACGTAAAGTCGGTTCAGTATCAGTTCCTCCAACATTTACAACTGTTACGGTTGCACCTTGCTGCTCCTGAAACCAAATGGCACGAGTTAAACCAAATTCGTCATTAGGATTAATTACATATTGTACACCATTAGTGTCAAATTCTGAATCACCGTTGGTAAAGTTAATTTTTGAAGTAGTATCAGGCACGTGGCTGATGCAAACTAGTATTTTCATAAAAGTATATATTTTGAATTTGTAATATGCTTTTACAAATTTAGAATTTAATTTGGAATAATTATACTATGCATGCATAATATTTTTTAAAACTATTACGATTTCGAAGATTCTGTGATTTTGAGCGATTTTCATCGGAATCTAAAAATAAAAAAAGAGGTATCTTGTCTGATTGTTAGGAATTTTGCAATATTTATGAGCCTCCGACTGATTTAATTTTCCTGTCTCAGATACTATTTTTTGAATTTTGACGTTTTGATCTCAGAATTTCGAAGAAACAGGAATTAAACAAATAGGTAAAAGTTTGTCGAAAAAATGTTTTTAATAAAGTTAAGTGTGGGTTATATGTCTATTATATCGATTTCGTAAATGTTATAGTGAACTTTAAAACACATTAAAGCTAAACAGAGAAAGAACTGGATGCGATTTTAAATTCAATTTTTGCTTTTAAGTTATTTAAAATATTTATTTTTGCTCTTCAGAAAATTCAACATACAATATAAAATATGAGAACAATACAATTTAGAGAGGCCATTTGTGAAGCGATGAGCGAAGAAATGCGTCGCGATGAATCCATATATTTAATGGGAGAAGAGGTTGCAGAATACAACGGAGCTTATAAAGCTTCAAAAGGAATGCTTGCTGAGTTTGGTGAAAAAAGAGTAATCGATACTCCAATTGCTGAGCTTGGTTTTTCAGGAATTGCAGTAGGTTCTGCAATGAACGGAAACCGTCCTATTGTAGAATATATGACATTCAACTTCTGTTTAGTTGGTATTGATCAAATCATAAATAACGCTGCTAAAATGCGTCAAATGACAGGAGGACAATTTAATGTGCCTATCGTTTTCCGCGGACCAACTGCTTCTGCTGGTCAATTAGGAGCTACTCACTCTCAGGCTTTAGAAAACTGGTTTGCAAATACTCCAGGTCTTAAAGTTGTTGTACCTTCAACTCCTTACGATGCAAAAGGTTTATTAAAATCAGCGATTCGTGATAATGACCCTGTTATTTTCATGGAATCTGAGCAAATGTACGGAGACAAAGGCGAAGTGCCAGACGGAGAGTACACAATTCCTCTAGGTGTTGCTGATGTTAAACGTGAAGGAACTGATGTAACAATCGTTTCATTCGGAAAAATCATTAAAGAAGCTTTTATCGCTGCTGATGAATTAGCTAAAGAAGGAATTTCTTGTGAGATTATCGACTTAAGAACAGTTCGTCCAATGGATAAAGATGCAATTCTTAAATCGGTTAAAAAAACTAATCGTTTAGTAATTCTTGAAGAAGCTTGGCCGGTTGCCAGCCTTTCTTCTGAAATCACTTACATTGTTCAAGAGCAGGCATTTGATTTCCTTGATGCACCAATTCAACGTATTACAACTGCAGATACTCCTGCACCTTACTCTCCGGTTTTATTAAAAGACTGGCTGCCAAACGCTGGTGATGTAGTAAAAGCAGTTAAAAAAGTGTTATACAAGTAATACATATTTAAAATACTCAAAAACTTCATCATTCATTAGTTAATTGATGAAGTTTTTTTTTGCCCAGACAATGAAAAGAATAATTTTACTCAGCCTGTTTTTTGTATTCGCATTTGCGGCTATTGCTACTGCACAAACTAAGGTGAGTGGAGTTGTTTTGGACAAGTCTAATCAACCTATACCTTTTGCAAATGTTGTTTTTAAAGGTTCAAACACCGGAATCGTTTCTAATGAAGACGGTCGTTTCTATCTTGAATCTCCAAATACTTATACAGCATTATTAGTAAGTTCTGCAGGATTTTCAGATAAAGAAGTTCCTTTGGAAAAAGCAGTAAATTATGATTTTAAAATTGTTTTAAGCGAACCTCAGGCCTTAAACGAAGTTGTAATTTATACTGGAAAAACATCCAAAAAGAACAATCCTGCGATTGATATTTTGAGAAAAATATGGGAAAGAAAACGTAAAAACGGACTTTACCAATTTAATCAATATCAAATGCAGAAGTATGAAAAAGTTGAGTTTGACATGAATACAATTGATAGTGCTTTCATGAAAAACAAACTTTTTAAAGGAATGGAGTTTGTCTTTAATCATGTTGATACTTCAGATGTTACCGGAAAAACCTATCTGCCAATTTTCATCAACGAATCTGTTTATGATGTTTATGGAGATAATAAATTAAAAAAGGTAAAAGAAAATCTAACAGGAAATAAAATGTCTGGTTTCAACGGAAATCAGCAGATTTTAGCTTTCGTAAAAGATCTTTATTCAGATTATAATATTTACGATAATCACCTTAAATTTTTTGATAAAAGCTTTACAAGTCCGCTTTCAAGAACCGGAATTGACGTTTACAATTATGTTTTAAAAGACAGTGCTTTTATAGATAAAAAATGGTGTTTTAATATTGTTTTTTATCCGAGGCGTAAAAACGAATTGACTTTTAAAGGAGATTTCTGGGTAAACGACACCACTTTTGCAATCAAAAAAATTAATATGGGCGTAACTAAAAGTGCCAATATTAACTGGGTAAAAGATATTTATATTGAACAGGAATTTGAAGTAGAAAACGATTCTGTTTTCCTTTTGACACGTGATTATATGATGTCTGATTTTGCTTTGAACAAAAAAGAAAAATCAAAAGGAGTTTACGGAAAACGAACGACTTTATTCAGAAACCATAAATTCAACATCCAAAAACCGGAAAAATTCTATAAAGAAGAAGTCAATTTCATAGACAATGCGGTCTATGAACGACCGCCGGAATTTTGGGAAGAAAATCGTTTTGAAAAATTAAATAAAGATGAAGCTGGTATTTATAAAATGCTCGATACGCTTCAAACCGTCAAGCGATTTAAGCAGATTTATAATCTCGTCTCTATTTTAGGAAGTGGTTATGTCGAATTTAAAAATTTCGATTATGGACCAATTTTCTCCACATTTGGATATAATGAAGTTGAAGGTTTAAGACTTCGAGTTGGAGGCCGAACTTATTTTGGACCAAATGACCCGTGGCGTATACAAGCCTATACAGCTTACGGATTTGATGATAATAAATTCAAATACGGCGTTTCAGGAAAATGGATGGTCGATAAGAAAAAACGTGTCATTATTTCCGGAGGAAACAGGCGTGATATTGAACAAATTGGAGCCAGTTTAACTACGACGAATGATATTTTAGGACGAAGTTTCGCTTCTTCTGCTTTGTTTACAACGGGAAGTAACGGAAAACTGACCAATATCAATTTAAGTAACATTTCAGTCGAAATGGAGCCTAAAAAGAATTTTGTTGTTCAGGCAGGGCTTTCTTATCGAACATTAGAATCGGCATCGAAAACATTTAGTTTAGATTATTACACCACTTTACCCACTGCCGCAGATCCGATGGGAGTTGTGAAAAGTGATGTAAAACAATCAGAAGCCAATATTCAGTTTGAATATATGCCAAACCGTAAAACTATTGGTTACGGAGTTGAACGTGATTTAGTTGACAGTCCGTTTAGTCATTTCTTTGTTAATTTTAGTTATGGTTTAAAAGGTGTTTTTGACAGCGATTTTGCATACGAAAAAATTCAGGTTTTTTACAAACAGCCAATTATTATTGGACCCTTGGGAAGATCAAATATTATTTTAGAAACAGGAAAAACATTCGGTACAATTCCGTTAGGATTAATGAGTGTGATTCCGGGTAACCAGACTTATTTTACGATTGAAAATACATTCAGTAACCTGAACTTCTACGAATTCGTAACCGATCAATATACTACGTTGCAATGGAATCATGATTTTGGGGGAAGATTGTTTGCCAGAGTTCCATTTATGAGAAAACTGAACTGGAGAGAATTTATAGGTGTTAAAGCTGTACACGGAACTATTTCTGATGCTAACCGCGCCATTAATGCTTCTGGACTGCCATATAACGCACCGGAAAACGTATATTGGGAATATAATGCAGGAATTGGAAATATCTTCAAAGTTTTCAGACTTGATTTTTCCTGGAGAGGCAGTTATTTGAATATGCCTGATGCTAATAAATTTGCTATAAAAGGATCTTTCGGATTCTATTTCTAGTCGAATTAACTCAACAATTAAACAACATGAACAAGAATTTCTTTGTAAAAACTCATGGTCTGGGAAATGAATATATAGTACTGGATAGTAAAAATATTTCATTTGAACTAACTGATAAGGCGATAAAAAGAATATGCAATGTCAATTTCGGAATTGGTTCAGATGGTATTCTTTTGCTTGTTGATTCAAATCGTGCTGATATAGGTTTACAAATATTTAATCCAGATGGTTCTGAAGCTGAGAAAAGCGGGAACGGATTGCGTATATTCTGCAAGTATGTTTTTGATTATGGAATAATTGATAAAAAAGAATTTACGGTTGAAACTAAAGGCGGAATCGTTAAAGCTACAATCGAAGAAGTTGTCAATAATAAAGCAAAAATTGTAACTGTTGATATGGGACAGGCAATTTTTCAATCAGAATTAATACCTACAAAATTTAAAACTCCGGAAGTCGACAACGCTGCAATTGAAGCAAATGGTAAAACTTTTGAAGTGAACTGTGTTTCTGTTGGAAACCCGCATTGTGTTATTCTTAAAGAAGATTTAAGTATTGATGAGATCAAACAATTTGGCCCTTATTTAGAAAACCACGAAATGTTTCCAAATCGAATCAATGTTCAGTTTGCCAAAGTCATTAACCGAAACGAAGTTGAAGTACTAATTTGGGAAAGAGGAGCAGGATTTACATTAGCGTCCGGAAGTTCATCTTGTGCGGTTGCAAGTGTAATGAAAAAGAAAGATTTAGTAGATGAAAACATCACGATTAAAATGCAGGGGGGTACATTAAAAATAAATGTAGACTCTAATTTTAATATCAGAATGACAGGAGAAGTTAGAGAAATCTGCTCAGGTACTTTAAACGATGAATTGATAGAAGATTTAGATTTATAAAATTTTACTATCGAATTAAAATATAAATTTGTTGAGGTATAAATCCTTCGACTATGCAAGACGCCATCGATTTTTTATCTTCCAAAAATCCGGTATTTCAGGAAATTATAGCAAAATACGGATTGCCCCAGATTCCTAAGCGCCCGCAAGGTTTTGAAACGCTCGTTTTATTAATTCTGGAGCAGCAGGTTTCTATAGATTCGGCCAAAGCCACATTTTTAAAAATCAAAGCATATAAAAATTGTACTCCTGAAAACATGGCAATTTTGTCTGATGAGGAATTTAGAAATTTAGGTGTCAGTCGCCAGAAAACAAAATACATTAAAATTTTAGCAGAAGCGGTTTTAAATAAAGAATTAGACATTGAAAGTTTAGCTTCAAAATCAGCTCAGCAGGTTCGGGAAGAATTAATTAAGTTAAAAGGTATTGGAAACTGGACCATCGATATCTACTTAATGTTCTGTCTTCAGGAGCCAGATTTGATTCCACTTGGTGATATCGCAGTGATAAATACAATCAAAGAACTGTTTAATATTCATGATAAACTGGAGATGGAAAAGTATGCGCAAGAGTGGAGTCCATACCGATCTTATGCGACATATCTTCTATGGCATCATTATTTAACCAAACGAAATAGGAAAATAACTTTTTAATGCCTAATTTTTAAAAACTTAATGTAGATATTACATGGTTTTTTATTGTAAAAAAGGATTCTTTGCTTACTTTTGCAACCGAAATTATAGATATAATAAAAAACGAAAATGACCGCAGACAAACTAACGACTTTCGATGTATTGATCGAAATACCAAGAGGAAGCAGAAATAAATATGAGTACGATTTTGAAATCAAAAGAATGCGTTTCGACAGAATGTTATTCTCTTCAATGATGTACCCGGCAGATTACGGATTTATTCCTGAAACTTTGGCTCTTGACGGTGACCCTCTTGATGTATTGGTTTTAGTAAACGAACCAACTTTCCCTGGATGTGTTATGGAAGTTAAGCCAATCGGAGTTTTCCACATGGCAGATGACAAAGGACCAGACGAGAAAATTATTTGTGTACCAGTTTCAGATCCAATCTGGAATTCATTAAACGATCTTTCTGATATTAACCCACACTTAGTAAAAGAAATCGAGCACTTCTTCCAGGTTTATAAAGATCTTGAAAACAAAAAAGTAGATGTTGAAGGATGGGGAGATGTAAAAGAAGCTTACGCAATTATTGCTGAGTGCACTAAACGTTTTGATGATATTGAAAATAAACCAGCCGGATTATTTAGCATTAAATAATTAAAGCATTCATATTTTATAAAAAAAGCAATACTCCGTCAGGAGTATTGCTTTTTTGTTTAAATTCGTTTTAGTTAGTTTGTTGACTATTAACCAAAACCATTAGTAATTATGAATGCATTTATGATTTACCTGCCTATAGTTATGGCAGTTTTAGGATTACTTTTCATGGGAATAAAAAGGAGTTGGGTGTTAAAACAAGATGCCGGAGACGGTAAGATGAAAGAGATTTCAGATTACATCTACGAAGGAGCATTAGCCTTCCTCAAAGCAGAATATAAACTTCTAACCATCTTTGTAATTATTGCCAGTTTAGCTTTGGCAGGAATTACATTTATTCCAGGTGTAAAAACACATTTATTAATCGTAATTGCATTTATTTTTGGCGCATTATTTTCAGCTTATGCCGGTAATATAGGTATGAAAATAGCGACCAAAACAAACGTTAGAACTACTCAGGCCGCACGTACCAGTTTACCTCAGGCGTTAAAAGTTTCTTTTGGCGGAGGAACCGTAATGGGATTAGGCGTTGCCGGTTTAGCTGTTTTAGGTTTAACCGCTTTCTTTATAATTTTCTTTAATTTATTTTCTGACGGAGTCTGGAAAGACACTGATACAATGACTGTAGTTCTGGAAACCTTAGCAGGATTTTCACTTGGAGCAGAATCAATTGCATTGTTTGCACGTGTTGGAGGTGGAATATACACAAAAGCTGCCGATGTGGGTGCCGATTTAGTGGGTAAAGTAGAAGCAGGAATTCCGGAAGATGATCCTCGTAACCCAGCCACAATTGCTGATAACGTTGGTGATAACGTGGGTGACGTTGCCGGAATGGGAGCCGATTTATTCGGATCTTACGTAGCAACCGTTTTAGCGGCAATGGTTCTTGGGAACTATGTGATTAAAGATATGGGTGGAAGTATCAATGATGCTTTTGGCGGAATTGGTCCAATTTTACTTCCAATGGCAATTGCCGGTTTCGGAATTTTATTTTCTATCATCGGAACAACTTTAGTCAAAATATCAGATGATAATGCAAAAGAAGCACAAGTACAAAAAGCATTAAATATAGGAAACTGGGTCTCAATTGCCTTAACAGCTGTAGCCTGTTTCTTTTTAGTGCAGCACATGCTTCCGGAAACGATGCAGATGACTTTCTTTGGAGAAGGATCAAAAGCCATTTCATCGATGCGTGTTTTTTATGCGACATTAGTCGGATTAGTTGTAGGTGGAGCTATTTCATCCGTAACAGAATATTATACAGGATTAGGAACAAAACCAGTTTTGGCCATTGTTCAAAAATCATCCACAGGAGCAGGAACAAACGTTATTGCAGGTTTGGCAACAGGAATGATTTCTACATTTCCAACTGTTTTATTGTTTGCCATCGCAATCTGGATTTCGTATGTTTTAGCAGGATTTTATGGAGTTGCTTTGGCAGCTTCGGCAATGATGGCAACAACAGCAATGCAATTGGCAATTGATGCTTTTGGACCAATTTCTGATAATGCAGGAGGAATCGCCGAAATGAGCGAATTACCAAAAGAAGTTCGTACCAGAACCGATATTTTAGATTCAGTAGGAAACACAACTGCAGCAACTGGAAAAGGATTTGCAATCGCATCTGCAGCATTAACTTCATTAGCGTTATTTGCAGCGTATGTAACGTTTACCGGAATTGACGGAATCAATATTTTTAAAGCGCCTGTTTTAGCTATGTTATTTGTCGGCGGAATGATTCCGGTAGTTTTCTCAGCGTTAGCGATGAATTCTGTAGGAAAAGCAGCAATGGATATGGTTTATGAAGTACGTCGTCAGTTTAAAGAAATTGCCGGAATTATGGAAGGAACTGGAAAACCGGAATACGGAAAATGTGTTGAAATTTCGACAAAAGCTGCTTTAAGAGAAATGATGCTTCCGGGAGTTTTAACGATTGGTTTTCCAATTGCAATTGTACTTTTAGGAAAATTAGTTTACTCAGATAATAATCAGTTAATTGCTGAAATGTTAGGTGGATATATGGCTGGAGTAACCGTTTCCGGAGTTCTTTGGGCAGTTTTCCAAAACAATGCCGGAGGAGCGTGGGACAATGCTAAAAAATCTTTTGAAGCTGGAGTTATGATCAACGGAGAAATGACATATAAAGGTTCTGATGCGCATAAAGCCGCAGTAACCGGAGATACAGTTGGAGATCCGTTTAAAGATACTTCAGGACCTTCAATGAACATCTTAATTAAGTTAACTTGCTTGATAGGATTGGTAATTGCACCAATTTTAGGTGAAGGACATTCTTCATCAGATATCGCAGGAAAATCTTCTTGCTGTGCAAAAACAGAAATGCATGCTGGAATGTCTAAATGCGGAGACTTGTCTGGAATGACAAAAGAAGAATGTATTAAAATGTGTAAAGAAAAAGGCTGTTCTGAAGAAGAAACCGCAAAATGTCTAGCTCATTTTGATGCAAACGGAAAATATTCTGCTGCAAATTATGAGCAAAAATCGGTTAAAGTTGAAGTTAAAAACATAAACGGAAAAACTACCGGAACTGTTACCAAAACAGAAAACGGCAAAACCACAACAGAAGTTTTTGAAGGAACAGAAGAAGAAGTTCTGGCAAAAGTTGAAGCTGCGAAATAACAATTTTGATAAAACTTCTTAAAACAGAAATGCCTCTAAATATTTTTAGAGGCATTTTTTTATTTAATGAATTTCGTATTGAAGAAAAAACTCGATATAGTCCCTACGGGACAAATGTTTGGTGGTGTGATAATGTTCTACCGATATATAATCTCTACGAGATATATCATTAGGGATTAAATATTTGATATTGTATAGAGAGAGTTATACTTCTTTGAGATTAAATATTGGGGTAAAGAATAGAGAATCATATTTTTTAGGAATTAAATATTTGGTAAAGAATAGAAATTAACTCTTTTAAGAATTAAACTTGGTAAAAGAACCAAAAACATACTCCTTTAGGAGTTAAATATCGGTAGAAAAAATAAAAGTAGTTGGAATAATGTCCCGTAGGGACTATATATCACGATTCAATCTAACAAATAATAAATAATAATCTCTGGCTTTAAATTTTATAAAAAAAATACCTCTAAATAAATTTTAGAGGCATTTTTTATTTCGTATAAATCTGTGAAATCCATGTTCTAAAACAACCCGTTCAACTCAGCATCAATTCTATTAATGATATCTCCTAAATCTTCAGGATTGTCAACAAAATTGATATTGTCAACATCAATAATAAGTAATCTTCCTTTCGTGTAAGTCTGAATCCAGGCTTCATATCTTTCGTTCAAACGGCTTAAATAATCGATAGAAATTGAGTTTTCATACTCACGACCGCGTTTGTGGATTTGTCCAACAAGATTTGGAATTGAACTTCTCAAATAAATCAATAAATCCGGCGCTTTTACCAAAGATTCCATTAATTCGAATAAAGACGTATAATTTTCAAAATCACGGCTTGTCATCAATCCCATTGCATATAAATTGGGAGCAAAAATATGAGCATCCTCATAAATTGTTCTGTCCTGAATGATTTTTTTTCCGCTTTCACGAATCTGTAAAACCTGACGGAAACGACTGTTTAGGAAATAAATCTGTAAATTAAACGACCAGCGCTCCATTTGGTGGTAAAAATCATCTAAATACGGATTATCAACCACATCTTCATAATGAGGTTCCCATTTAAAATGTTTGGCTAATAATTTGGTTAATGTAGTTTTTCCTGCGCCTATATTTCCTGCTATCGCTATGTGCATTACGGTGTTACGATTTTATAATTTACAATTTCTTTAGCTGTAAAAATAGATAAAATTTGGTCTTTGTAATAGAATTTGTCAAACGTTTTTTCTAAAATTTCAATTTCATAAGCTGTGTTAGTATTTTCTCTCAAATACAATAAGTTAGCTTTACTGAAAATGATTTTCTTAGCCGAAATTATTTCAATTTTATCAAAATCCGGTGCATTTCCTAAACTGGATATTTTTCCGAAAATATCGCAGGAAAACCAATTGTTTTTTTTATCAATCCAATAAAAAGTATTAAAGTCGGTTTGGTAATATTTTATGCTTTCAGTTAAAGGAACAGAAACTGTTTTGTATTCATTTTTTAAATAATCAAAAAGACAAATCTGCTGATTTAATGTATTAAAAATCCAAAGCTGGTTTTGCGTTGACATTCCGATAGCGCTAACAACAATTGGATTTGAATTCTGCGAAAAATTAATCTCAGTAATTTTATTCAGTTGATTATCGAGTAAAATAACGCTGTTGAAATCTTCGTAAAACAATACAATTTTTAGCGGATTCTGAATATCAACTTTAGTAATATTTCCCAATGAAACATTTTTATATTCAAAAATTTCGCTTCCTTTTATTTTGCTGAAAACATTGTTTTTTACCTGATAAGAATATCCAAAAGAATCATAACCTATAAATTCATCCGCATCAATTTTAAATGTAGAAATTAAGGAAGCATTCACTTTTTGGCTTTGCCCAAAAAAAGTCGAAAACCAACACGCAATAAAAAGCAGTAATAAAATTTGGCGCATTGTTTTACTCATAATAATATAATTTCGATAAGCCAAAGTACAAAAACTGGAGTAAAAAATTGAGTTTTAGCTGTTTTTTGAACTTAAACCTTTGTAAATTACAATAGTCTTACAAAGATGCGATTTTGTCGATACCATTTTGGCATTGATATATTTAACTTTCAGTATTTTAAAATTAGTAATAAATTTGGAATGTAGGTTTTACCAGACTCTACAACCTTATTAAATATAACCACATGAAAAAACTAACATATTTATTTTTAGTACTTGCTTTTAGTCAGGTACAGGCGCAAAAAGATTTTCAGGGAATGGCCGTTTACGAGTCAAAAACCCAGGCTCCAAAATTTGAAGGAATGAGAGCCGGAAACCGCGACATAACGCCAGAGATGCAAAAAACTATAGAAGAGCGAATGAAAAACATGCTCGAGAAAACTTTTATATTAAATTTTGATAAAACGGCTTCTATTTATAAAGAAGAAGAAAAACTGGAAACTCCCGGACAGCAAGGCGGCGGAATGCGAATGATGATGAACTCTTTTATGGGCGGCGGCGGCACTTTTTATAAAGATGTAAAAAGCAAAACCTACACAGTTGATAAAGAATTTATGGGGAAAGAATTTCTGGTTGTTGATTCTCTGCCAAAATTAAACTGGAAACTTGAACAGGAAACCAAACTAATTGGCGGTTATAATTGTTTTAAGGCAACAGCCGTAAAAGAAGCGAGTAAAACCGATTTTAGAAATTTCAGACCAAAAAATAACGACGAAAAAAAGGATGAAGCCAAAAAGACTTCCGGAGATGTTAAAACAAATTTTGAAGATAACTTCGAGATACCAAAAGAAATTGTCGTAACGGCTTGGTATACGCCTGAAATTCCGGTAAATCAGGGGCCGGAAAGTTATTGGGGACTTCCTGGTTTGATTTTAGAAATCAACGACGGAAAAACAGTTATTTTATGCTCGAAAATTGTTTTAAATTCTAAAGAAAAAGTTGAGATAAAACCATCTAAAAAAGGCAAAGTAATTTCGCAGAAAGATTACGATACTACAGTAATTAAAAAAATGGAAGAATTTAGAGAAATGAACCGTGGAAGAGCTGGAGGTCCGCCGCCAATGGGGAGATAAAATTTTTACATAAATTCCAAGTTTCAAATTCCAAAATCCAAATTCAATATTCTTATAATGAATAAGATACTTTTTTTATTTGCCTTTTTAATTACTTCAATATCCTTTTCGCAGAGTATTCGTTTTGATGGATTTATTCAGGACGAACAAAAAAATCCGTTGGAAATGGCCAATATTATGGCTGTAAACAATGCCACGAAAGCCATGGATTCATACGGAATTACTAATGATAAAGGAAAATTTCAACTGACTTTAAAACCAAATGCTTCGTACACAGTAAAAGTAAGTTATCTGGGAATGAAGTCGAAAGAAATTGCCGTTTCGACCAAAACTGAAAATATTGCTCAAAATATAGTTTTAGACGGTGCAGGAATTGAATTAGAAGGAGTTGAAATCGTTCGTGAAATGCCGGTTTCTATAAAAGGTGATACGATAGTTTATAATGCCGATTCTTTTAAAACCGGAACAGAGCGAAAACTCGAAGATGTCCTGAAAAAACTTCCGGGCGTTGAGGTAAATGCCGATGGAGAAATCGAAGTTGAAGGAAAAAAAGTAAGCAAATTGATGGTTGAGGGAAAAGATTTTTTTGACGGAGATACCAAACTTGGCGTTAAAAATATTCCTGCCGATGCTATTGATAAAGTTCAGGTTTTAAGGAACTTTAATGAAGTAAGTCAATTAAAAGGTTTAGAAAACGATCAGGAAAATGTGGCGATGAATATTAAGCTGAAAGAAGGTAAAAAGAACTTTTGGTTTGGAGATGTAACTGCCGGGATTGGCGTTGCAGAACTCGACAGCCGATATATCATAAACCCAAAATTATTTTATTACAGCCCGGAATACAGCATTAATTTAATTACCAATTTTAATAATATTGGAGAATTGCCTCTTACGGCTCAGGATTATTTTAAATTTACAGGCGGATTTAAAAATTTAATGAAAAAAGGCGGAAGTGCTTTTAATGTTTCGTCGAATGATTTAGGAATTTCGGTTTTAAGAAATAATCGCGCCAAGGAAATCGAAACCAAATTTGGTGCAACCAATTTTTCTTATTCGCCAACAAAATCTTGGACTTTAAGCGGTTTTGGAATTCTTTCTTCTTCAAAAACAGATTTAGAAACCAAATCTCAAACTACAATTTTAGACTCTGGAGATCAGCAGAAAAGAGATGAATTAACGCATCAAAAAAACAATTTAGGATTGTTTAAACTAAGTTCAACTTATAAACCTAATGCTAAACTTCAGTTTGATTATGACGTTTTAACGAAAATATCAAAACAAGATGAGGATACTGATTTGCTTCGTGAATCTGTAGTAAATAATGTTTCGGCAGTCGAAACTATTTTAACAGGGAAAAAACAGGATCCAACTTCGATCAATCAAAATTTGAATTTGTATTACACACAAAGTGAAAAAAATATTTTTGCTTTTGAAATGCAGCACTTATATCAGGACGAAAATCCGTTTTATAATGCAAACCTTAAGTCGCAGCCGTTTGATTTTTCGGGTTACATTTCAGGTCAGAATCGCAATGATTTAAATCAAAACCGATTTGTAAAAACTAATAAACTTGATGCGAAGCTGGATTACTATTATATGATTACGCCAAAAAGCAACTTCAATGTTACTTTAGGAAATACGTATTCGTATCAGAACTTCAATTCTCATATTTTTCAGATGCTAGATAATGGAAACAGAAATGATCTAAATACAGCTGAAAATAACAATGACGTAGATTATAGGTTTAATGATGCTTTTGTGGGATTTCATTATAAAATTCTAACCGGAAAATTTACTTTCACGCCGGGAGTAAGTCTGCATACGTATCAAATGACAAACGGACAGTTAGGAACAGATTATTCTCAAAACTTCACTAAAATATTACCCGATTTCTTTGCCTTGTATCAAATCAAAAAATCAGAAACGCTGACGTATAATTTCTCTTTAACGAATGATTTTACAGATATTAATCAATTAGCAGAGGGTTACGTTTTATCTGATTACAGCAGTTTATTTCGAGGAAATCGTGCCTTAGAAAATGCAACTTCGCAAGTGCATTCGCTTCGTTATTTTAAGTATAACATGTTCAATTTTGAGAACATTTTTGCAAATGCAACTTACACGAGAAAAGTGGATGCGATTAAAACAGAAGCTAATTTTGACGGAATTAATCAGTCTTCGGTTCCATATAATTCAAATTTAGCTGATGAAACTTTTTCCGGAATGGGAGCTTACGGACGTTCATTTTTAAAGAATTACAAAGCTTCTGCAAATGCAAGTTTAAACTGGTCAAAATTCAATAATATTCAAAATAACCAGTTAGCAACGACAGAAAGTTTTGTGCAGAGTTATACCGTGAGAGCGTCGACTAATTATAAAAATCTGCCTAATATTGAGTTTGGTTACAATCTTTTAGTCAATAAATACAGCGGTTCAACTTTTTATACAGACAAACCTTTCGCCCGATTAGATTATTATTTTCTGGATAGTTTTTCATTTGTGTCTGAGTATGAATTTTATCATTATTATAATGGAGATAAAACCGTTGACAACGAATATGATTTCCTAAGTGCAAGTTTAATTTATCAAAAGAAAAACAGTAAATGGGAGTATAAAGTATCTGCAACTAATTTGTTAAACACCAGATATCTCAATGACGACAATTTCTCACAATTTTCTACACGAGTTTCTCAATACACAGTACAGCCGCGTTACATCATCTTTTCGATGAAATATAACTTATAATCAGAATTTACTGAAATTTAAAGATTAAGCTGTTATTTTAAATAAGAATGAAATATCTTTACGCTGATATTAACAGCCAAATTTTTATAATATGCGCAATTTTATTTGGAGTTTATTACTATTTACTTCGGGAATTTTTATGTCTTATTCTCAAACAAAAGGCATCGAAAAAGGAACTTATCTATCTACAAACAAAGGACAGAAAATCAAATTAAATTTATTAGATGATAATAAATATGAATTGGTTTTCTACACGGGAGGTTACGAAATTAAAGGAGATTCCTTAAATTTCATTAATACAACAAAATCAGAAAACAGATTTGATCTTTCTTTTGCAACAGATAAAAAAGCAAAAAAGATTAAAATTAAATTTTTAGATCCGTCTTATTATTCTTTTTATATAGGAACACAAAAAGGTTCAGAAACAGTTCAATATCAAAAACTTTCGGATATTAAAGCAAAATCAGATCCAGATTGGGAAAAAACAGATTTGGAATTTGAAATCGAAAAAACAGACTTTTTATATTTAGTTTACGAAGAATATAACGGAAAAAGCAATGTTTATAAATATGCTTTACCCAAAGATGCTTCTGAAGTGACAATCAATTATGAATTGGAAGTTTTAGGTGATTTGAAAATTGCCGGATTTTATGATAAGAAAACAAACGAGTTGAAAATTTCTGAAAAAGGAGGAAAAAACCCGTTAGTGTTTTTAAATGAAAAAGAAGTGCAACCTGTAAAGCCTTCTAAAGTTGTTCCTCTTCAAAGTGAAATCGTTTCAAACTGGACTTATCCGGGAAAAGAAGATTATGGAACTGGAGTTGCTGTTGATACAACGTTGTATCCACCTTTATCAACTAATACTGAAATGGCTTCGCCAGTTTATTCCAATTTTAATTTTAAATTAAAAATTGAAAACAATCTTAAAAAAGCACTTGAATCGACTAAAGGAAGCACAAATAAATATTTAGTTGTTTTGGCTGATAGTAAAAACAAATCGATAAAAGAAAGTTTTGATGCTTTTGTAAAAGATCAGGAAACACAAACAGGATACAATATGTACGACGCCTATAATCCTCAATACGACGTTTTCAATTATTATCTGGCTGGATCTGATGACAAAAAATGGCTCAAAAATAATAAGATAACAAATGATCCGAGTGTAGTTGTTTTAAATGGAAACGGCGATGTATTAGCAGTTGCAAAATCTGATTTATCAGACAAATCATATCAGTTTAGCTATTATGGCGATTTTTACAGAAAGCTGCAGCGTGCAGATGCTTTTCTTTCTATTGATAAAGTATTCAAAAATAAAAAAGCGGCAGACGCTGATTTAATACAGGCTTTTAATAAAGCAGCTTTATTAGAAACGTCATACGATTACGATTCAGATTATGACGTGACAGTAGATAATCCAACAGAATTTGTAGTAACAAAAGCTGCGAAGCTTGATAAAAAAGAAGTAGCTCAAACCTGGAAAAAACTGATTGAAGCGCACCAAAAAGATACAAAACCCAATATGTATCTGGTAGAAACAATTGTAAAAGAAATCAAGAATCAGGGATTTACAAAACAACTTTTTAATGAAGACAGAATTCTTAACGATACAGATTATTTAGCGATTGATTATTTGTTAAAACATTCTGATGCTATTGAGGCTGAACGTACAACATTCAATAATAAAGAAGGAGAAATTCATGTTTTAGGAAATGTAATTTCTGAAATATCATCGGCATTACAAGCTAATACTTATATTTCTCAAGAAGATGTTTCGGGAGAAAAAAACAAAGAGAAGAACATTTCAGTTTATAAAAAAATCATTTCTTTAGGCAAAGGCAACTTTGATTCGTACCGAAATTATTTTACATATTTAGCAGAAGGTGAAGATAAAGACACTTCAAATACCACTTTTTTAAGAGAATTTACGACTTACTTTGATTCAAATTTAAAAGCAGCGAGTCCGATAGAAAAATTAGATGTTATGTATTCTGATTTGAATACTTCTTCGGATTATTATAATGCATGGAGCTCATTTAAAGATTACCATTCAAATCTTTGTAACAATGCAGCATGGAATGTTGTGTTGAAACCTCAAAATTCAAGCTTTATAAAAGACGCTATTAAATGGTCTGAATACAGTTTAGCGGTAACAAAAAACAATCCGTATTATTTAGACACTTTGGCGCAGTTGTATTATAAAGACGGTCAAAAAGAAAAAGCAATCGCAACGCAGACTTTAGCTGTAAAATATACAAATGCTGATGTTGAAGAAGTAACAGCAGGCGAGATAAAAGAGACCTTATCAAAAATGCAAAACGGAACGTATTAATAGATTACGTTACAGAGCATAAATAAAAATCCGATTTCTAAATTTTAGAAATCGGATTTTTTATATTTAAGACTAAGATGTCTAACGATCTAAGTCAGTCTAAAAATCTGAATTATAATCCAAAAGCAGCTTTTACCTGATCAACAAAATCAAGTTTTTCCCATGTAAACAACTCAACAGTAACTGTTTTTTCGTTTCCGCCCGGAGCAGAGAAAGTTTTAGTAACCGTTTCTGGTTTACGTCCCATGTGTCCATAAGCAGCCGTTTCGCTGTAAATAGGGTTTCTTAATTTTAATCTTTGCTCGATAAAGTAAGGACGCATATCAAAGATAGACTCTACTTTTTTAGCGATTTCACCGTTAGTTAAATTTACTTTAGAAGTTCCGTAAGTTTCAATGAAAATTCCCATTGGCTCAGCAACTCCAATAGCGTAAGAAACCTGAACTAAGATTTCGTCAGCAACGCCAGCAGCAACTAAGTTTTTAGCGATATGACGAGTTGCATAAGCAGCACTTCTATCCACTTTACTTGGATCTTTTCCAGAGAATGCACCACCACCGTGAGCACCTTTTCCACCGTAAGTATCAACGATAATTTTTCTTCCTGTTAAACCAGTATCTCCGTGAGGTCCTCCAATAACGAATTTTCCTGTTGGGTTAATATGGTAGTTGATTTTATCGTTGAATAAATGTGCGTGTTTAGGGTTTTTAGCGATAATTCTTGGAATCAAAATTTCAACAATATCTTTTTTGATTTTAGCAAGCATTGCCGCTTCTTCATCAAAATCATCATGCTGAGTTGAAATAACAATCGCATCAATACGAGTTGGTTTGTTATCGTCGCTGTATTCTAAAGTAACCTGAGATTTAGCATCCGGACGTAAATACGTGATTTCTTTGTTTTCACGTCTTAAAATAGCTAACTCTTGTAATAATTTATGAGATAAATCTAATGCCAATGGCATGTAGTTTTCAGTTTCGTTTGTAGCGTAACCAAACATCATTCCCTGATCTCCAGCACCTTGCTCTTCTGGCTTAGCTCTGTCAACACCTTGGTTAATGTCTGCAGACTGCTCGTGAATTGCTGAAAGAATTCCACAAGAATTCGCTTCAAACATATATTCACTTTTAGTATATCCAATTTTACGGATTACCTCACGTGCAATTTGCTGTACATCAAGATAAGTATTCGATTTTACCTCACCTGCTAAAATAACCTGACCAGTAGTAACCAAAGTTTCACAAGCTACTTTTGAGTCAGCATCAAATGCCAGAAAGTTGTCAATTAATGCATCCGAAATTTGATCTGCAACTTTGTCTGGATGCCCTTCACTAACAGATTCTGACGTAAATAAATAAGCCATAATAATTTATTAAATTAACATTAAGCGAGGAAAAGTAATTGCTGAAAGTGCTAAAGGAGAATACCTGCTTTAGCATTTTTTACTACTGAAATCTTGGTTTCAGCATTCATAACGAATTATTTCATTATGAAGAGGTTGCAATCAGTTCAAATTTTTCCTCTGTATTCGCGTGCAAAGGTATAAAACCATTTTGATTTGCAAATTAAAGTTCAACTTTTTTTATTTTTTATAGCAGAAATTTAACAGTAATATACTAATTTGATAGGGTAATAGAAAATATTTTGGTTTTTGTTTGGTCAGTTAAAAAATACTTCGCAAATTTGCCTCGTTAAAATAACAGAACAAAATGAAATTTACAATTTGCAATATGATGTCTTGTAAGATGCCGGAGCTATCCGCAGAGACTCTATTGTAGTTTATTTTCAACAACATATATAGAACCTCTGCCAGAAGCAGAGGTTTTTTTGTTTCAAAAATAAACTTGTAAGAATTTTTTTTAAGCCAAAAACACTAATTAATCAGTAAAAAAGAAATGAAGAAAAATGTACTAATCGTTTTAGGTCTTTTGACATTTTCAGGCCTTTATGCTCAGGATAATAAAACGGAGCAGGATACTTTAAAAAATAATGAATTATCAGAAGTCACCGTAATTGGAACCAGAAATAAAAACAGAGTAAAAACAGATGTACCGGTTCCGGTTGATGTTTTTAATATTTCTGAAATAACAAAAGGAGCGCCGCAAACCAGTGTAACGCAGATTTTAAATTATGTTGCGCCATCTTTTACCAGTAACGCAACATCAACTGCCGATGCAACAGACCACGTTGACCCAGCACAATTAAGAGGTTTAGGCCCGGATCAGGTTTTAATTTTAGTAAACGGAAAGCGAAGACATACAAGTGCTTTAGTAAACATAAACGGATCGCCGGGAAGAGGATCTGTCGGTACAGATTTAAATGCGATTCCATCTTTCGCCATTGAAAGAATCGAAGTTTTAAGAGACGGAGCTGCAGCACAATACGGTTCTGATGCGATTGCCGGAGTAATCAATATTGTTCTAAAAAAGAATGCCAATTATCTTTCAGGAGGAATTCAATACGGAACTAATTTATCTTCGGGATCTAACAACTTTAAAGGCGGAGCAGACGGACAAACCGTTCAGGTCGATTTAAACTACGGAACTTCATTAGGGAAACCGGGAAGTTTTTTAAATGTTACTGGAACTGCTGTAACAAGACAAGCCACAAGTCGCGCAGGAATTAGAAGCAATGCCATTTTTAATGCTTACAATGCTGTAGAAAACAGAGCCGCGCAAAACGGAGTTCAGATCAATTCACTTTTTAGCAATATCAATACAACTCCAAATTCGGCACAAATTATAAGTACGATACAGCAATATGCGCCGCAGGTAAGTTATTTTACACCGGCACAGCAAAATGCAATTTCATCTGCAACAACAATTGCACAATTGCAGACAGCGCTAAATTTTGATGTAACTAATAATGAATTAGCTTATAGAAATCAGGAAAGAGCCGACTATAATATGAGTGTTGGTCAGTCAGAACTCGCTTCTGGACAAGCGTATTATAATGCAAAATATCCTTTAACAGAAACAACTTCATTATATTCATTTGGTGGAGTATCATATAGAGATGGAAAATCGTATGCTTTTAACAGATTGCCAAATGGTTCCGGAACTTTCACGCAAGTGTATGAAAACGGATTTTTACCAGAAATTGAATCTGGAATTTTAGATGCTTCTGCAGCACTTGGAGTAAATACACAATTATTTGGTTTTGATACTGATTTGAGTTCGAACCTTGGAACAAACTCTTTTAAATATGATGTAAACAATACTATCAATGCCACTTTGGGCGTAAATTCTCCAACAAGTTTTGATGCTGGAAAAGTTTCTTTTTTGCAAAGTACAACCAATTTAGATTTCAGCAGAAAATTTGATTTTCTTTCTGGTTTAAACGTTGCTTTTGGAGGCGAATTCAGATATGAAAATTACCAAATTAAACAAGGAGAAGAAGCTTCCTACGGATTATATGATGTAAACGGAGCTTTGGTTTCTGGAATTCTGCCAAGCAATTCACCTTTAATTGTGACTGATTTCTTCGGAAACAAACGCGGAGCAGGAGCCCAGGGATTCTCAGGATTTCAGCCTTCAGATGCTAAAGAAAGAGACAGACGAAGCGGCGCAGCTTATCTGGATTTAGAATTAAACGCGACAGAAAACTGGCTTGTAAATGGTGCGGCACGTTATGAAAACTATTCAGATTTTGGAAGCACAATTAATTTTAAATTAGCTTCTCTTTTAAAATTAAACGAAAATATCAACTGGAGAATTTCTGGACAAACAGGTTTTAGAGCGCCGTCTTTACAACAGAAATATTTCGAAAGCAGTTCAACACAGTTTATTAATGGTTCGCCATATCAGGTTGGCTATTTTACAAATGATTCTCAGGCAGCAAAAAGTATTGGTGTAGAAAATTTAAAACCAGAGAAATCAAAAAGCATCAGTACAGGATTTACATTTAAAATCCCAGAAGCCAATATTACAATTGCCACCGATGCTTATTTCACCAGAATCAACGACAGAATTGTTTTAACAGGTCAATATTCAAGACCAACAGACGCTCAGATTGCGGCAGCAACTTCTCCGCAGCAGGCAGAAGCTTTGACTTTGTTTCAACAGGCTTTTGATACAAAAGGTGTAGAAAGAGCTTCGTTCTGGACAAACGGAATCGACTCAGAAACGAAAGGAATTGATGTTGTAATTTCTCAAAAATATGATGTGATTCAGGATTTTGTTATCAGAAATGATTTTGCTTTAAGTTACAATGAGACAAAAAGAGTAGGAGATTTGCATATTCCGCAGTCTATTGTTAATGCAGGAGGCGATCCTTATATATATTCATTTTTTCCTGAGTCAAGCCGAGTGTATTTAGAAGAAGCAATTCCAAAATTGAAAGCGAACTTAACCACAACTTTCAGCATTAAAAAACTGGACATTTATTTAAGAAACAGTTATTTCGGAAAAGTAACAGATCCGGGTGCAACAGATGTTAATTTAGATGGATTTGCTTCGGTATACGAACATCCGGAATACAGTGCAAAACTGGTTACCGATTTATCTTTCGGATATCAAATCAATGAACATTTTAGAGCAACAGTTGGCTTTAATAATATAGGAGATGTTTATCCGGACAGAAATAATCCATCAACTCCGGCTTTCACAAATACAACTCCAACTTTATCTCCGGCACCAAGTACAGATTTGTCAAACGCAAATCAGTTTGCATACTCAAGAGCTGTATCGCAGTTTGGATTAAACGGAAGATTTGGTTTTGCACGTTTGAGCTTTAAATTCTAAAGAAAATATAGGCCACTCCCGATAGCTATCGGGATATGGGATTAAACGAATTAGCACTGATTTTTAAAATCAATGTAATCTTTTATCCCGATAGCTATCGGGAGTGGCAACCTTTCAGAATAATTTAGTCAGCTGAAAGGCTTGATTTTAGTGACTTACAAAAATTTATTGTTAAATATCAAAATTTTATTTGGCAGTTAAAAAAATACTTATTACATTTACTCTATCGAATTAGTCGAGTTTAAAAATGAATTAATTTTTAATTACAATGAAAACAATAGCAGGAAAAAATATGATGTGTTGTAGTGTGATGCAAATGTGCATCCAACCTTGCTGTTGCCAAAAGTGAAAGATACAATCTTTGTTATAGTTAAGCTATAAGCCCTTTTGGTCGCCATCCGAAAGGGCTTTTTTCATTTCAATACTTTAAATTAAAAATCATGAAAACATTAAATTCCATAGCAGTCGAATATTTATTGAGAAACGATTCTCAAAAAGACAATATTAAATCTGAAGAAATATCAAGAGAAATTAGAAGAATAAATGCAGAGCAGGATAGAAAAGTTCAAAAATCATTATTGTTTCAAATGTATGATCCTGAACTCGAACGAGAATTTTCTTTTGCTTAAATCCATTCATAATTTCAATTTCAAAAACCAATATCAATTACAATATATAAGTATTAACAATATTTAAAAAACTAAGAAATCATGAGCACACAAAAATTTGCAACCAACGCATTACACGCAGGGCACGATGTTACTAAAAATTCAGGAACAAGAGCAGTGCCAATTTACCAGACATCATCATATGTATTTAATAACGCCGATCATGCGGCCAATTTATTTGGTCTTGCCGAAGCCGGATTTATTTACACCCGATTAAATAACCCGACAAATGATGTTTTAGAACAACGTTTAGCTGCACTCGAAGGCGGAATTGGAGCTGTAGTGACAGCATCGGGTGCATCAGCAATTTCAACTGCTTTATTGACTTTATTGAGAGCGGGCGATCATATAGTAGCATCAAACAGTTTATACGGCGGAACTTATAACTTATTAAGTGTAACCTTACCGCGATTAGGAATTACAACCACTTTTGTCGATCCTTCAAATCCTGAAAACTTCACAAAAGCAGCAAAAGAAAATACCAGAGCATTCTTTGTAGAATCTTTAGGAAATCCAAAATTAGACGTATTAGATTTAAAAGGAATTTCGGCACAAGCCAAAGCATTCAAAGTGCCCTTTATAGTAGACAATACAGTTGCGACACCTTATTTATTAAACCCGATTAAATACGGTGCCGATATTGTAATTCACTCTTTAACAAAATATATAGCCGGAAACGGAACGTCATTAGGAGGCGCGATTATCGATGCCGGAAATTTTGACTGGGCCAACGGAAAATTCTCTGAATTTACAGAACCTTCTGCCGGATATCATGGATTAGTATATCATGAAGCATTAGGAAATGCAGCCTTTATTGCAAAAGCAAGAATCGAAGGGCTGCGTGATTTTGGAGCAGCATTAAGCCCATTTAATGCATTCCAGATTATTCAGGGATTAGAAACACTTCCTATCCGAATTAAAAAACACAGCGAAAATGCTTTGGCTCTGGCTGAATGGTTAGAGAAACAAGATGAGGTAGTCTGGGTAAATTACCCAGGTTTAAAATCAAATAAATATTATGATTTAGCAAAAGAATATCTTCCTGAAGGCCAAAGCGGAATTATCACTTTTGGATTAAAAGGAGGTTTTGATGCCGCTAAAAAAGTGGTAGACGAAACAAGATTGTTCTCACTTCTGGCTAATATTGGTGATACCAAATCGCTGATTATCCACCCGGCGAGCACGACGCATCAGCAATTGTCAGAAGAAGAACAATTAGCTACCGGAGTTACAAAAGATTTAGTCCGACTTTCTGTTGGAATTGAAGATGTTGAAGATTTAATTGCCGATTTACAATCGGTTTTTGAAAGCGTAACACAGTCGCAGTACAGTATCAATAAAAATTAGGTTTTTTTGTTTTTTGTTTGAAAAATTGCCTTTAGCAGCGTGAGTTCTGCTAGAGGTGATTTTTTATGAAAAAAGATTTTACCATATGTAGAGGCGCACCGCAGTGCGTCTACGTATTTAGCCCCAACTATCATTAAAATGCTTTGCATTAAATGAACTTACATTACTTATATGGTTTCAATAACACAGATATATTTTAAAAATTAAAATTATGTCAAAGCTTAAAATAAATATTATCCTATTTGGAATAGGAAATATAGGAAGTACATTAATCAATCAGATTATAGAAAGTCAGGAGTTTTTTCTGCAAAGCAAAAATGTCGATTTTCATTTTCCGATAATTACAAATTCTACAGTTGCCTTTTTTGAGAAAGAAGGAGTTGGATATTCCTGGGAAACCAATTTTAGAGAATTGGCCGTACCCTTTAGAGTTGAAGATATTATAGAGTTTGCAAAAGAAAATGAATTCGAAAATCTAATTGCTGTCGATGCAACTGCGAGTGAAGAATTGATCGGACATTATAATACATTAATCGAAAACGGATTTAATATTGTTGCTGTCAATAAAAAGGCTAATACTCTTCCAATTGATCTTTATAAACAATTAAGAGAAAATCTAAAGAAATACGACAAAGAGTTTTTTTATGAAACTTCCGTTGATACAGGAGTTCCGGTTTTGCAGACTTTAAGAGATTTGTATTATTCAGGAGAAAAAATAACGAAAATCAGAGGCGTATTCTCTGATAATCTAAGCTATGTTTTTAATCGTTTTTCTGCCGAAGAAAATACTTTTTCATCTATTTTGAAAGATGCCAGTCTTTTAGGATTAATGCGTTCTACATTTAAAGAAGATTTATCAGGGAATGATACAGCAAGAAAATTATTAATCCTGACAAGAGAAATAGGTAAAGAATTTGAATTCTCAGATATCAAAATCCATCCTCTCATTAGAGAAGAACATTTAGAAAAAAATGGAATTCTGAATAAAGATGCCATTGATAAATCGTTTAAAATTGCCAAAATAACCCAAAAAGACAATCATGTCTTACGATATATAGGAGAATTTGATGTTGAGAAAAATACTCTTGAAGTAAAATTAGTTTCAGAACCGGCAACATCTGCAATTGGCCAGCTAAAAGGTTCCGATTCAATTTTTGAAATTTATACACAATCGTATGCCAACACACCCATCGTAATTCAGAGTGCACCGCCATGCAAACAAGCCATTTCAAGAGGTTTGATAACAGACATTTTAAAAGTAGCCGAAAAAATTAAAAATAAAGAAGCTGTCTGGCTGTAAAAGTGGCTTTAATATTAGTAGTTCTTTGATAGATTGAAACTAAAGTTAGTTAATTTTTTGTAAGACAAAACTTTCTTTTGTTCAAATTGTAATTTTGTAAGATGTTTTTTAACGGTAAAAAGCTGTTTTTTAACGTTTTTTAAGAAAAATAAGGCTTTTGTAACTTGGAATATTCGAAAATAATTCGCACATTTGTAAGACAAGTAAAAACTGGTAAAAACACAGGATTATTTGTTAAAATAAATATACGCTTTTGAGATCCTAATCAAAATCTGAAAAGCTTTTTAAAGAAAAATAAATGCAAGATTTTTTTAAAATAACAGTCAAATCGCAAATGAATAAGTCCCTACAGATGAACAAGATGTTTAATGTCGCACGTATTTGTGTACGCGTCTGTTGATACTAAAAGTATATATAAGTTGTATAAAAACTTAGACCCTTTTGGTATTAAAAATCCAAAAGGGTTTTTTTATTCCTTTTGGCAGGATAACAAAGAATTAAAGAAAAAATAAAGATTACAATAACTAACTTAAACTTAATAATATGAGCGCAATTACTTACTTAAGAAAAAAACTTTCAACATACAGAAACATCAAAGCTGAAAGAAACAATCCGCCGCCGGCAAACGAATTAATCCACCCAAGTTTCGGTGTAACTGAAACAGATCAAAAAGCGGTAAAAAAAGCACCAAATTCATTATTGTTTTTGATGTATTCAAAAGAAAATGAAACCCTTTTCATCTAACTTGAAAAGCAGCCATAAAATAGGTTAAAACCTGCATGACTTTACTGGGCATAACGTTCGGTAATTTTGTGCGTACAAAAGTTTCTGATTGAATAATGTTTAAGAAATTGAAGAATCAGTTTCGATAAAATTTGTTAGTTTAAGAAATTAGTAGTTAATTTGCACCGTTAAGTTCAAAAACGTATTGAAATGTTATAAAGAAAGGAGGAGGGATTAGACCCGATGAATCCTTAGCAACCCTTCGTTAATTCGAAGAAGGTGCTGCATTCTACCACGCCCAAACGTGGAAAGATAACAACAAGAATTTTTTCTAGTTTCAAACTCTAGACTTTCTTTCTAATATTTCCACATACAAATCAAAAAGTAAAAAAGATTTGAAATTGGAAAATATACCAAGTCCTATTATAATTCAAGATTTCATCACCGAAAGTGGTGCATTGTATTCGTCGCTACCGTTAAGTTTTACACTTGCTGGTAAACCGCTGTATACTGCTCCAATCGTTTTGGTAAATCACGCCTTAACCGGAAACGCAAATGTTACCGGTGTGAATGGCTGGTGGAATGATTTAATAGGCGAAGCAAAAACTATCGATACTAATCAATATACCGTTCTGGCGTTTAATGTTCCCGGAAACGGAAACGATTCTTTCCTAATCGAAAATTATCAGGATTTTACAACCAGAGATATTGCCAAAATCTTCATCAAAGGCTTAAAAGCTTTAAGTATAGAAAAGGTATTTGCCATAATCGGCGGTTCTGTCGGTGGCGGCGTTGCCTGGGAAATCCTGGCTTTAGAACCCAACATTACAGAACATTTAATTCCGATTGCAACAGACTGGAAATCGACCGACTGGATGATTGCCAATTGTTTTCTGCAAGAGCAAATTCTGAATAATTCTTCAAAACCAATCGAAGATGCGAGAATCCATGCTATGTTGTGTTACCGCTCACCGGAATCATTTAAAGAGAAATTTCAGAGAACTATCAATCAGGATCTTTTGATTTTTAATATCGAAAGCTGGCTGGCACATCACGGAAAAAAATTACAGCAGCGCTATCAATTAGCATCTTATAAATTGATGAACCAGCTGCTTAAAACCATAGATATTACCAGAAATAGTGAGGATTTCGAAACGTTAATATCCAAATCAAATGCTGCGATTCATATCGTTGCAATCAATTCAGATTTGTTTTTTACACCAAAAGAAAATCTGGAAACTTACAATGAATTAAAGAAATTTAAAAACAATGTTTTTTACAGCGAAATTGATTCGATTCACGGACATGACGCTTTTTTAATCGAGTACAAACAATTAGATCATTTACTTGCCGGAATTTTTAAGGCAGAAACAATAGCAAAATAAAATGAAAATATTAAAATTTGGTGGTAAATCATTATCAAACGGAGAAGGACTTAACAAAGTAGTTTCAATCATTTCTGATAAAGTAAATCAAGGCGAAAAAATTGCCGTGGTCGTTTCTGCACGCGGAAATGCGACAGATGAATTAGAAGATATCTTAAGAATTGCGGCTAAAAACGGAAACTACAAACCGCTTTTAGAAAGTTTTAAAGCATACCAAACTTCAGATTATCCGAAAGTTGATTTATCTGAAGAATTTAATATTTTAGATAAATTATTCGAAGGAGTAAGTCTTATTGGCGATTACAGTAATAAAATCAAAGATCAGATTTTATCAAAAGGTGAATTGCTTTCGGCTAAATTATTGACTTCAATTTTAGTTGAAAAAGGAATTCCTGCCAATTTTGTGGATACAAGAGAATTACTAAAAACCGATTCTAAATTTGGTGACGCTCAGCCTTTGGAACAACTTTCGAAGAAAAACGTTATCAACTATTTCAAATTGCATAACGGAGAAACGGTAAATATCGTTACAGGTTTCATTGGTTCAAACAACAACAACGACACCACAACTTTAGGAAGAAACGGAAGCAATTATACAGCTTCGTTAATTGCTAATTATCTTGATGCCGAAGAACTTCAAAACTTCACACACGTTGACGGAATCTACACAGCAAATCCTGATCTAGTTGCCGATGCTAAAAAAATCGAATATTTATCATTTAATGAAGCAAACGAATTAGCGAATTTTGGAGCGACAATTTTGCATGCAAAGACGATTATTCCATTATTAGAAAAAAATATTCCGCTTCGTATTTTAAATACATTCAATCACGAAAACCACGGAACATTAATCACTTCAAATTCTCAAAAGAAGGAATTAAAACACTTTCTGTTTTAGAAAATGTTTCGCTTGTAAATCTTGAAGGACGCGGATTACTAGGAAAAGCCGGAGTCGATGCCCGAATTTTTAAAGTAATGGGCGATCACAACATCAGCGTAAGTATCATTTCGCAAGGTTCTTCTGAAAGAGGAATCGGATTGGTTGTGGCAAAAGACAAAGCAACGCTTGCCATGGTGGAGTTAGAAAAAGAATTCGAAAATGACTTTTATTCTAAAGACGTAAACCAGATTACGGTTACGGATAATGTATCTGTAATTTCGATTATCGGGCAGGATTTGAGTACTTTCCACAAACCTTACACGGCTTTAATCAAAAACAAAATCGTTCCAATTTTATTCAACAATACGGTTACGGGTAAAAACGTGAGTTTGGTTGTGAAAAAAGAAGAACTGACAAAAGCTTTAAACGTAATTCACGGAGAGATTTTTGGAGTTTCTAAAAAAATCAACATTGCAATTTTCGGGCACGGATTAGTGGGCGGAACTTTGATCAATCAAATTTTAGAATCGGCTTCATCAATTGAAAAACGAAAAGATATTAAGCTGAATGTTTTCGCAATTGCGAATTCTAAAAAGCTTCTTTTAAATAAAAATGGCGTAACTTCAAGCTGGAAAAACGACATTGAAACAAAAGGCGAAGCGTATACAATTAAAGATATTATCGCTTACGCAAATGAGTATCATTTAGAAAACTTAATTGCGATTGATAATACCGCAAGTGCATCATTTGTAGAAAATTATGTTCCGCTTGTAGAAAGTAGTTTCGATTTAATTTCTTCAAATAAAGTAGCGAATACATTGACGTATGGTTTTTATAAAGAATTGAGAAAAGCTTTGGCAGAAAACCAAAAGAATTATTTATACGAAACCAATGTTGGTGCGGGTTTACCTTTAATTGATACAATTAAATTACTGCATCTTTCTGGTGAAAACATCACAAAAATCAAAGGAGTTTTCTCAGGAACATTGAGTTATTTATTCAATAATTTCTCTGCAAAAGATGTTCCGTTTAGCGAAATTCTGAAAGAAGCCATTGATAACGGATATACAGAACCAGATCCTCGTGAGGATTTATGCGGAAATGATGTGGGAAGAAAATTATTGATTTTGGCAAGAGAATTAGATTTGCAAAATGAGTTTGAAGAAATTTCAATTCAAAATCTAATTCCGGAACATTTACGCGAAGGAAATGTTGCCGATTTCTTGACTAAATTAAAAGAATTCGACCCAATTTATGAGAAAATAAAAACAGATCAACAACCAAATCACGTATTAAGATACATTGGTGAATTGTCTGGAGATTTGCAAAATGACAAAGGAAATCTTGAAGTTAAATTAGTTTCAGTGCCAAAAGATACTGCATTAGGCGGATTAAAAGGTTCAGATTCTTTCTTCGAAATTTATACAGAATCTTACGGAGATCGTCCAATCGTTATTCAGGGAGCTGGTGCAGGCTCTGCTGTTACGGCGAGAGGAGTTTTCGGAGATATTTTGAGATTATCTGATAAAGGGTAAAAGTGATTTTAGATTGCAGATTTTAGAGTTTAGATTTAAGATTTGAATTCAAACAAAAACAAAAAAATAACAACACAATGAAAGTAACTTTAAACAGAGTAAATGACGCATTTCATTTTAAAGTAAAAAATGAGCGCGGGCATGTAGTTGACGTTGACAGCAGAGCCGAATTTGGCGGAAGCGATTTAGGTGCAAGTCCAATGGAATTGGTATTAATGGGCGTTGCAGGATGCAGCGCAATTGATATGATTTCGATTTTGAAAAAACAGCGTCAGGAAATCACTTCTTTTAACGCTGAGGTTGAAGGAACGCGTGTACAGATTGAAGAGGCAAAACCTTTTAAAGAAATCGATGTGGTTTTTTATTTAGAAGGAGAAATCAATCCGGATAAAGCAAAAAAAGCCGCTCAGCTTTCTTTTGAGAAATACTGCTCAGTTGCCAAAACAGTTGAACCAACAGCAACAATTAGCTACAAAGTTGTACTAAACAACGAAGCTTTATAAATTAGATAATTAGTCAATTAGATAATTAGAAAATGCTCAGATTGTGCATAAATAATTGACTTGTTTAAGTTTAGATTTCAGTTTTAAAACTCGAAACCTGAAACTTGAAACAAAAAAAACAAAAAAACAACACAATGAATACAGAAGAATTTGGTTTTGAGACACAAGCCATTAGAACACAATTAGAAAGATCTCAGTATCTGGAACATTCGGTGCCTTTGTACCTATCGTCAAGTTTTGTTTTTGAAGATGCCGAAGATATGAGAGCTTCTTTTACAGAAGAAAAAGAAAGAAATATTTACAGCCGTTTCAGCAACCCGAACACGACAGAATTTGTGGATAAAATCTGCAAAATGGAAGGAGCTGAGGCTGGTTATGCATTTGCAACCGGAATGGCAGCGGTTTATTCGACTTTTGCAGCTTTATTAAATGCAGGAGATCATATTGTTTCTGCAAGCAGCGTTTTTGGTTCAACGCATGCTTTGTTTATGACGTATTTTCCAAAATGGAATATCGAAACTTCTTATTTTGAAATCAATAAGCCGGAAACGATCGAAAGTTTAATAAAACCAAATACAAAAATATTATATGCAGAATCACCAACAAATCCTGGTGTAGATGTAATTGATTTGCAATTGTTGGGAGATATCGCCAAAAAACATAACCTGATTTTAATTATCGATAACTGTTTTGCAACGCCATATTTACAGCAGCCAATTAAATTTGGGGCTCATTTAGTAGTGCATTCAGCAACCAAATTAATCGACGGACAAGGACGTGTTTTAGGCGGTGTTACTGTTGGAAGCGAAGATTTAATCAGACAGATTTATTTATTTTCTAGAAATACAGGTCCGGCTTTGTCACCGTTTAATGCATGGGTTTTATCAAAAAGTTTAGAAACTTTAGCCATTCGTGTAGAAAGACATTGCGAAAATGCATTGAAAGTAGCTGAGTTTTTAGAAAGTCATCCAAACGTAAACAGTGTAAAATATCCGTTCCTGAAATCGCATCCACAATATGAAATCGCTAAAAAACAGATGAAACATGGCGGAAACATTATTGCGTTTGAAATTAAAGGCGGAATTGAAGCGGGAAGAAAATTCCTGAATTCAATTAAACTTTGTTCGTTATCAGCAAATATTGGAGACACGAGATCAATTGTTACACATCCGGCTTCTACAACACATAGTAAATTATCTGAAGAAGATCAATTGGCTGTTGGAATCACGCAAGGTTTAGTTCGTGTTTCTGTAGGTTTAGAAACCGTAGAAGATGTAATTGCTGATTTAAAACAAGCTTTAGGTTAATATTTATATTTCTGACTTTAGATATCAGATTTGAGTATATAATGGCGATTTTTGACTGTAATTTTATTACTGTTAAAAATCGTCATTCTTTTTTTTGTGGTGTTGGTAAAAAGTATATTTTTGTTTGGAATGAAACTCAAAAATCATTAATAACCAATTTAATAAACTTACCATGAGTAACTCTACTTACATTCTTGATGAAAAATTATTAGCTTCTGGCGGCAGCCGATTTGCCAATTATATTGTGGACATTATTGTAGTGTTCTGTTTAATATTTGTCTTTGGCATTGTTATGGCGCTTATTGCAAACCTTTTTGGTTTAGGAGGTTTAATGTATTGGCTGGGTAATATGAGCGATTTTGAAGGGCAGATTCTTTTTGTGGCAATTTGTATTTTTTATTATTCTTTTTCAGAAGGAATTTTCGGAAGATCATTAGGAAAGTTTATTACAGGAACTATTGTAGTAGATGAAAATGGACAAAAACCTTCTTTCGGAACTATTTTTAAGAGAACATTATGCCGATTGATCCCTTTTGACGCTCTTTCTTTTTTAGGGAGCAGAGGCTGGCACGATTCAATTTCTGATACTTACGTAGTCAATAAAAAAGAATTAGAAAGAGAAGTAAAACTATTTCATGAGTTCAATTTAATTGGAAATAACGAAGTAATTTGATGGATTTAGTAGAATTTAACTATTCAGCTGTTAGTTTTCTCATTTAAAAAGTCTATTTTTGTTGCAGAAAAATATAAAGCTGATTTATTTTAGAAAAAATCTAAAAAACCTCAGCCTGAACTAAAATAAAAAATAGTGCTTTCAAAGAAAACTAAATACGGGATTAAAGCTTTGACTTATTTAGCCAGACGCGAAAATAACGAACCGGTTCAAATTGCCGAAATTGCTAAAAACGAACATATTTCGATTAAATTTCTGGAAAGCATCTTGTTGCTGCTTCGTAATTCAGGATTTCTTGGTGCAAAAAAAGGAAAAGGCGGCGGTTATTATCTGATAAAAGACCCAAAAGATATTAGTATGGCCAAAGTCTACCGAATTCTTGAAGGACCAATTGCGTTACTGCCTTGTGCAAGTCATAATTTTTATGAAAAATGTGATGACTGTGACGATGAATCTACCTGTGCAGCCAGACGTTTAATGACCGAAGTTAGAGACAATACACTTAAAATATTAGAAAGTAATTCTTTGGCAGATATTGCTTTTTAATTTTTCACCATATAAGTTATATAAGTTCATTTAAAAAACTATCGATAGAGTCTAAATTGAGCTTATATAACTTAATGGTTTAATAAATATCTGCTAAAAAATCAACTTATATCCGGCAATGAAAAGCATTACTGCGATAGCGTTTCTAAGAAACTGATCCGGAACTTTTCCGCTCAACATACTTCCCATATAGATTCCTGGAAGTGATCCCATTAATAATTGTCCTAATAAACCTAAATCTAAATTTCCCATAGAAGCATGTCCGATTCCGGCAACCAATGTCAAAGGAACAGCATGTGCAATCTCAGTCCCAACCAAACGAGGCGTTGGCAAAAGTGGATAAAGAAAAAATAAAGTGACAGTTCCTAAAGCACCAGCCCCAATAGAAGTTAAAGTAACTGTTGCGCCTAATAGTACACCAATTCCAACAGTAAGAGCATTTTGAGTTGTGCTTTCGCTATGAAATTTATCACCAGCATGTTTTTGAGAGAATTTTAAAATTCTTTGTTTGAATATAATAGCAACAGAAGTAAAAAGTAATGCCCATCCTAAACTGTATTTAATAACACCGTTTATGGTTTCAATATCTGTTTTAATACTGTTTAAGATCCATAAAGTTAGTAAAGAAGCAGGAACACTGCCAAGGGTTAGCCAGCCTGTAATTTTCCAGTTAATATTTCCTTTTTTGTTATGTACAAAAACACCTCCGGCTTTAGTAAATGCTGCGTATAATAAATCGGTTCCTACTGCAGTTGTTGGTGGGATATTAAAAAATAACAAAATAGGAGTCATTAAAGAACCTCCGCCAACACCAGTTAATCCAACAATAAAACCAACTGCTAAACCTGCAATTACAAGACCTATTTGAAAATCCATGAAAAAATATTTGGCGCTAAAATACAATAATTTTACAATAATCCTATCGACATTGTAGAGATTAGAAAAAGGTATTTAATAAACAAACGTTTTTACCTCATAAAATGTTGAAATATCTTGCATTACAGTGTTATTTGTGAAATTATACTACAAAATTCTTAAAGCTCTCTTTTAGAATGTGATAAATGAAGATTTAAGACTTTAAAAAAATAATAATATTGCTTTGTAATTTAGAAATAAGTAGTATTTTTGCAAAGTAATCTACTAACCCGATAGGGTAATAGGTATGAAGCAAATTTAAACATGTTAAATATGGAGAAAGAACTGAAAATAAATAGTGCTGATTCTTTTAAAGAAAAGCTTTGGATTGGAATTCCTGTTGTTTTACTAGTAGGTTTATTATCTGTATTAATATACAATCATCACGCTGAATTTACGTGGGATGGATTTGTGGATGGTTTTAATGAAGAGTTCTTAGTATTTTTTGCCATTGGAGTTTTTGCTCAATTGGTTGATGGAACTTTAGGAATGGGATATGGAGCAACTTCAACGTCGTTTTTATTAGCTTACGGAGTTCCGCCAGTTGTGAGCAGTACAGCAGTTCACGTTTCAGAAATGTTTACAACGGGAGCATCGGCACTTTCCCATCATCGTTTTGGGAACATCAATAAAAAACTGGTAAAGCATTTATTAATTCCGGGAGTTTTAGGTTCAATTACTGGAGCTTATTTATTGTCTGATGTAATTGACGGCGACATTATTAAGCCTTTTATTGCGGTTTACATGATTATTTTGGCGGTTATCATTATCAGAAAAGCGTTAAAAAAGAATATTGTAAAAAAGAAAACGAAGAAGTTAGGCGCTTTAGCTGTTTTCGGCGGATTTATGGATTCTGTTGGAGGCGGAGGCTGGGGGCCAATTGTAACTTCTACTTTATTAGGAAGAGGAAGAAATCCTAGATATACAATTGGTTCAGTAAACGCAGCTGAGTTTGCGATTTCATTTGCAAGCGGAATTACTTTCATGCTTTTTGGAGGAATCCACGGTTGGCAGGTAATCATTGGATTGATTTTAGGAGGAGTAGTTTCAGCGCCTTTAGCTGCTTATTTAGTGAACAAAATCAAAAGAAAACCAATGATGGTTGCGGTTGGGATTCTAATTATATTATTGAGTTTAAAAACATTATCTAAGTTATTGTAAGAGATAATTTTAGAAAGGAGAGATTTATGAGTGCGAGTATTGTACAAGAATTATTAGAAAAAACTGCAGCTTTTTCGCTTGACGAAACCTTAGTTTTTTTAGCAAAAGAATTTCCGGGAAAAGTAATTTTTTCGACTTCTTTTGGACAGGAAGATCAGGTAATTACCGATTTTATTGCAAAAAGTAACACAGATATTAAGGTGTTTACTTTAGATACCGGAAGATTATTTCAGGAAACATATGATGTTTTTCATAAAACATTAAAAAAATACAAAAGACCAATCGAAGTTTATTTTCCGGAAGCGGCTTCAGTAGAAAATCTGCTTCAAACAAAAGGACCAAATAGTTTTTACGATTCAGTTGAAAACAGAAAAGAATGCTGTTTTATTCGAAAAGTGGTTCCGTTACGAAAAGCCTTGGCAGGAAATTCAGTTTGGATTACGGGTTTAAGAGCAGAACAATCAGAAAACAGACAAGATTTAAGTTTGTTTGAATATGATGGAGGTTTCGAAATCATCAAATTCAATCCGTTGCTAAAATGGACTTTAGAAGAAGTTGAAACGTATTTGTCAGAAAACAATGTTCCGCAAAATGCTTTACACAAACAAGGTTTCGTAAGTATTGGATGCGCACCTTGCACCAGAGCGATTTTCCCGGGAGAAGATATCAGAGCCGGAAGATGGTGGTGGGAATCAAGCCATAAAGAATGCGGGCTTCACAGTGCGAAAAAAGAATAGGTAGAAGCAAGAGGCAAGACTTTCTTTTAGAAAATAGATTATAGAATATAGATTTAAAGTTCCGAAGGAACGATTCATGTTGTAGCGCCGGATTTTAATCCGGGGGAAATAGAAAAGGAATTTATATTTTATGGGTTTAACCCGATGAAGAATAAAGAATAGAATAAATAGCGGAAAGTTTTAGAGTAACTCACAACTTAAAACCTAAAACTTGAAACAACAAAAATATCAAACAAAAAAACAATGAGTTCAGTATTAAAAACAAACGCTTTAGAGAGTGAAGCGATATACATTTTCAGAGAAGTAATTTCACAGTTTGACAAACCGGTTTTACTTTTCTCAGGAGGAAAAGATTCTATCACATTAGTGCGTTTAGCGCAAAAAGCATTTTTCCCTGCTAAGATTCCGTTTCCTCTTTTGCACGTAGATACGGGACATAATTTTCCTGAAACAATTGCTTTCAGAGATAAATTAGTAGAAGAATTAGGTTTAGAGTTGATTGTTCGTAATGTTCAGGATGCTATTGATGAAGGAAAAGTAGTTGAAGAAACTGGAAAATATTCAAGCCGTAACAGTTTACAAACAACAACACTTTTAGATGCAATTGAAGAATTTAAGTTTGATGCTTGTATTGGTGGTGCGCGTCGTGATGAAGAAAAAGCAAGAGCTAAAGAACGTATTTTCTCTGTTCGTGATGATTTCGGACAATGGGACGAAAAAAATCAGAGACCTGAGTTGTTTGATATTTTAAATGGAAAAATTGAAAATGGTCAAAACGTTCGTGTTTTCCCAATTTCAAACTGGACAGAATTAGATGTTTGGAGTTATATCGAAAAAGAAAAAATCGAGATTCCGTCAATCTATTTCTCACATAAAAGAAAAGTTTTTTTGAGAGACGGTTTAATCTGGTCACATTCTCCTTTTGTGTACCAAGAAGAAGACGAACAAATAGAAGAAAGAATTGTTCGCTTCAGAACCGTTGGAGATATGAGCTGTACAGCGGCTGTTGAATCTTACGCAGCAACAATCGAAGAAGTAGTTGGAGAAATCAGATCATCAACCATTTCTGAAAGAGGAGCCAGAATCGATGATAAACGTTCTGAAGCTGCAATGGAAAAGAGAAAACAACAAGGATACTTTTAATAATTATGAGTTGTGAGTTTTGAATTATGAATGCAATTCAGAACTAGGAATTTTAAAAGTAAAAATCAAGAAAACAAAAACATACGGATTATAAGTTTCAACAGAAAACTTGAAACTTTAAACCTGAAACAAAATATTACAGAATGGACGTTTTAAAAATAGCAACAGCAGGAAGTGTAGATGACGGAAAAAGTACTTTGATCGGAAGATTATTGTACGATACAAAATCGTTGACGACTGATAAAATAGAAGCAATCGAAAAAAGCAGTAAACAAAAAGGTTATGATTACTTAGATTTTTCTTTGGCAACTGATGGATTAGTAGCAGAAAGAGAGCAAGGAATCACGATTGACGTTGCGCACATTTATTTTTCGACTGCAAAGAAAAGTTACATTATTGCCGATACTCCTGGTCACGTAGAATATACAAGAAACATGGTTACGGGAGCTTCGACTTCTCAGGTTTCTATTATTTTGATTGATGCCAGAAAAGGTGTTATAGAGCAGACTTACCGTCACTTTTTTATCAATAATTTATTGAGAGTAAAAGAAGTAATCGTTGCCATCAACAAAATGGACTTAGTTGATTATTCAGAAGAAGTTTTCAATAAAATCAAAGCTGATTTTGAGGCTTTAAATGCAAAAAGTACTTTCAAAGAGCAAAACGTAAGTTATATTCCGTTAAGTGCAATCAATGGTGGAAACGTTGTGGATAAATCGGAGAATATGCCTTGGTACGAAGGACAAACTGTTTTAGAACATTTAGAAGGATTACATTCTCATGATGTTTACGAAGCAGGAAAAGCACGTTTCCCAGTTCAGACGGTTATTCGTCCAAAAACAGACGAATATCACGATTTCAGAGGATATGCTGGAAAATTATACGGAAACTCTATTAAAGTTGGAGATGCGGTAACAGTTCTTCCTTCTTTAACAGAATCAAAAGTATCTAAAATTCACTTTTTTGATAAGCAATTTGATGAAGCTACAGCAGGTTCTTCAATTACAATCGAATTAGAAAATGATATCAATGTAACGAGAGGTGATATGATTGTAAAATCAGATGAGCTTCCAAAAATTGAAAAAGATATTACGACAACAGTTTGCTGGATGGACAGCAAAAAACTCGTTCCAGGAACAAAATACTTGGTACAACATAATACAAACAGAGTTTTAGCAAAAGTAGAAAGCATCAAAAATACTATTGCAACAGATTATTCAGGAACAACTCCGGCAACACAATTAGCAATTAACGAAATCGGAGAAGTGAGCATCAAATTAAGCAAACCGTTATATTTTGATCCGTACAACGAAAACAAATCAAACGGAGCTTTCATCTTAATTGATACAGCAACAAACACAACAGCAGGAGTAGGTTTCATTAGATAGTTGATGGTTTGTGGTTTTTAGTTGATAGTTCTGCTGTCAACAACCAACTATAAACAACCAACAATAAACTACAAACTAAAAAGAAATGGAAAGTTTTAGAACAGAAATAGAAAATCCGGTAGTTCAGAAGGAGATTATCGAATTAGAAAAAAAGATTCACTTATTCCGCGGAGGAAAAATTGATGATGAGCGTTTTCGTAGTCTTCGTTTAGCGCGTGGAATCTACGGTCAGCGTCAGGAAGGCGTTCAGATGATTCGTATCAAATTGCCTTATGGAAAAGTGACCAGCGAGCAGTTAAGAAGAATTACAGAAGTGTCTGATGAATATTCTACAGGACGTTTGCACATTACAACACGTCAGGATATTCAGATTCACTATGTGAGTTTAGACAGAACACCTGAACTTTGGGCAGATTTGGCTAAAGACGATATTACACTTCGTGAAGCTTGTGGAAACACCGTTAGAAATATCACAGGAAGCGAATTGGCTGGAGTTGACGTAAACGAACCATTTGATGTTTCGCCTTATGCACACGGACTTTTTCAATATTTGTTAAGAAACCCAATCTGTCAGGAAATGGGACGTAAATTTAAAATTTCGTTCTCATCTTCAGACGAAGATACGGCTTTGAGTTATTTGCATGATTTAGGATTTATTCCGAAAATTAAAGACGGACAAAAAGGTTTCAAAATCATGTTCGGAGGAGGTTTAGGATCTCAGCCAGCACATGCTGAATTGCTTTCAGAATTTGTTCCCGTAAACGAAATCATTCCAACAGCAGAAGGAATCATTCGTATTTTCGACAGATACGGAGAGCGTGCAAAAAGAATGAAAGCGCGTATGAAATTCTTAATCAAAGAAATGGGGAAAGATGTTTTCCTTGATTTGGTTGAAAAAGAGAAAAAAGCCATCGCATTTGAAACATACGAAATAGATACAACCGCTTTCGACGGACCAATTACAGAACCGTTATTAGAAGTTCCGCAAGTTACAATCGAAGATACAGAAGCGTATGAAGCGTGGAAAAAATCGAATGTAATTAAACAGAAACAAGATGGTTATTATGCGATTGGAATCAAAGTTTTATTAGGCGATTTTTATACTGATAAAGCCAGATTATTAGCCGATTTAATTAAAAATTACGGAGCAAATGAATTGCGTTTTTCATTGCGTCAAAATATTGTAATACGAAACATAAAAGAAGAGAATCTTCCTTTCTTTTATCAAGAATTAGCCAAACTTGACTTTGTTCAATTAGGATATAATTCAGTTGGAGATATTACGGCATGTCCGGGTACTGATACTTGTAATTTGGGGATTGCAAGTAGTACCGGTATTGCAGAAGAATTAGAAAGAGTTTTAAGTACAGAATATCCTCAGTATTTAAACAACCGTGAAATCGAAATTAAAATTTCAGGCTGTATGAATGCCTGCGGACAACATAATATGTCTGCAATTGGATTTCAGGGAATGTCTATCAACTCAGGAAAACTGGTAGCTCCGGCTTTACAGGTTTTATTAGGTGGAGGAAGATTAGGAAACGGAGCAGGACGTTTTGCTGATAAAGTAATCAAAGTACCTAGCCGTAGAGGTCCGGATGCGTTGCGTACCATCTTAAATGATTTTGATGCCAACGGAAGCGGACAAAAATTCCTAGATTATTATGATACAAAAGGAGAAAAATATTTCTACGAAATCTTAAAACCGTATGCAGATGTAACAAATTTAACAGAAGCTGATTTTGTGGATTGGGGTAACGCAGACAATTACGTAAAAGCAGTTGGAGTTGGAGAATGTGCCGGAGTGGTGATCGATTTAGTAGCGACATTATTATTTGAAGCTAAAGAAAAATTGATCCTGGCTCAGGAATCTTTCAACGAGAAAAAATGGTCAGATGCTATTTATCATGCTTATGCAGGATTTGTAAACGGTGCAAAAGCATTGTTATTGGCAGAAAACCAAAAAACAAACCACCACGCAGGAATCGTTGATTTGTTTGATACAGTTTTCATCGAAACTAGTAAAATAGAATTAAACTCAACTTTTAAAGATTTGGTTTACCAAATCAATAAAAATGAACCATCTGAAGCTTTCGCTAAAGATTACATTGCACAAGCAACAGTTTTCTTTGATAAAATCGAAACTTTCAGAGCACAGGAATTAGCAAATGCATAATATAAAACCCAAAATAACTTTAGTCGGTGCAGGTCCGGGCGATCCCGATTTACTGACGCTGAAAGCTGTAAAGGCATTGGCTGAAGCAAATGTGGTTTTATACGATGCTTTGGCCAATGAAGAAATTCTGGATTATGCACCAAAAAATGCGATTCGAATTTTTGTTGGAAAAAGAATCGGAAATCATGCCTACACGCAGGATCAGATTAATCAATTGATTGTAGATAATGCCTTGACTTATGGAAACGTTGTGAGATTAAAAGGCGGAGATCCATTTATTTTTGGAAGAGGTGGCGAAGAAATTGATTTTGCAGAAAGTTTCGGAATAGAAACAATCGTAGTTCCAGGAATTTCATCAGTAGTTGCAGTTCCGGCAAGTCAGGGAATTTCAATTACCAAAAGAGGCATTTCAGAAAGCTTTTGGGCAATCACAGGCACAACTTCTGATAGAAAATTATCTTCAGATATTGCCTTATCAGCGAAATCATCAGCAACCGTTGTGATTTTGATGGGAATGCACAAATTGCCTCAAATCATCGATTTGTTTCAGAAAGAAGATAAAGGAAATTTACCCGTTGCAATCATTCAAAACGGAACAACAACGGAAGAAAAAGTGGGCATTGGAACAGTAGATTCGATTTTAGAAGTTGTAAAAGAAAAAGAATTAGGTTCGCCAGCTATTATTGTTTTAGGGGAAGTTGTCCGCGAAAGCCATAAACTAAAAGGTTTTTACGAAGAATTTCTATCAAAAGAAATCGTAAGATAAAATATAAATCATCGAATTCTATTCGTTATAATTTTACCATTAAGAGCATGAAGTTAATAAAGCGATGCTTAATCTTCCTTAATAACTTAATGGTAAGAAGAAAATTAAGAAAGCTCTTAATTTTTAAAAGGTAGATTTAAGAACAAAAAGGTATAATTTTGTTTAGATGAAATTAAATTAAAATGGAACAAAACGAATTATATCCAATATTTCTAAAGCTTCACAATTTAAATGTTCTGATTGTAGGCGGAGGAAATGTCGGTCTGGAAAAGCTTTCTTTCTTGCTTAAGTCAAGTCCGAATGCAAATGTTGAGGTAGTGGCAAAAGAATTTCATTTAGAAATAAAAGTTTTGGCCGAAAAGCATCCTTCGATAACATTAACAAGATCGAAGTTTAAAAAGAAAATGCTCAAAAAACGTCACATGGTAATTGCCTGTACAGACGATTTGAAAGTAAATAAAAGAGTTTACGATTTAGCGAGAGAACGTTATTTGATTTGCAACATAGCAGATACGCCAGATTTATGTGACTATTATTTAGGCGGAATCGTAACAAAAGGAAATGTCAAAATAGCCATTTCGACAAACGGAAAATCACCGACAACAGCAAAAAGATTGCGTGAGTTTTTCGAAGAAGTAATTCCGGAAGATATCAACCAAATGGTTGAGAATCTGAATGAATACCGAAAAACGCTTAAAGGCAATTTTGAAGAAAAAGTTAAAAGGATGAATGAGATTACCTCTTCATTAAAAAATAAAGAGTAAAAAAGTTTCGGAAAGAAATTAATGATAAAAATCATTGAAAGTACAAGGATTTATTCGTTTCTTTGCGTTATTAAGAATGATTATAAACAACAACATAATGATTAAAACAGATATACTTATAATTGGAGCAGGGCCAACAGGTTTATTTGCCGTATTTGAGGCAGGATTGTTAAAATTAAAATGCCACATTTTAGATGCGCTTCCACAACCAGGAGGACAACTATCAGAGTTATATCCAAAAAAGCCAATTTATGATATTCCTGGATTCCCAGAAGTATTAGCCGGAGATTTAGTTGACGGATTAATGGAGCAAATCAAACAATTTGAGCCAGGATTTACTTTAGGAGAACGTGCTGAAACAGTTGAAAAGCAAGAAGACGGGACTTTCATTGTAACATCAAACAAAGGAACTAAATTCCACGCGCCAGTTATCGCAATCGCTGGAGGTTTAGGAAGTTTTGAGCCTCGTAAACCACTTATCGAAGATATCGAGTTTTATGAAGATAAAGGAGTAAAATACTTCATCAAAAATCCTGAGAAATTCAGAGATAAAAGAGTTGTTATTGCAGGAGGAGGAGATTCAGCATTAGACTGGTCAATTTTCTTGGCAAATGTAGCTTCAGAAGTAACTTTAATCCACAGAAGAAACGAATTTAGAGGAGCTTTAGATTCTGTAGAAAAAGTACAGGAATTAAAATCAGCAGGAAAAATCAAATTGATCACGCCAGCTGAAGTTATCGGAATCAACGGTGCTGAGCATGTTGAATCATTAGATATTGAAGAAAACGGCGCACACCGTAAAATCGACTGCGACTATTTCATTCCACTTTTCGGATTAACACCAAAATTAGGTCCAATTGGAGACTGGGGATTAGAAATCGAGAAAAATGCCATTAAAGTAAATAATGCGTTAGATTACCAAACTAATATTCCGGGAATCTTTGCTATTGGAGACGTAAATACATACCCAGGAAAATTAAAATTAATCCTTTGCGGTTTCCACGAAGCAACTTTAATGTGCCAGGCTGCATACGGAATCATCAACCCAGGTAAAAAATACGTATTGAAATACACAACAGTATCGGGTGTAGACGGTTTCGACGGAACTCGTAAAGAAGCTCCAAAAGCGGTTGTGAAGGCGATTGTTTAATCGAAGGTGCTGAGGTTCTAAGGGACTAAGACGCTAAGGTTTTTTTATATAGAAAGCTCAAACTTTTAGTTTGGGCTTTTTTTATTAATCCCGGAGGGATGACATATTTATAGAATAAATTTGATGTCGTTTGAGAAAGAGCTCCAGCGGAGCGAAATATATGTCGCTCCGCTGGAGCTTTTGCGTTGTGTAGATTGTTTTCTATAAATATTATGCTCCTCCGGAGCTAAAATTATATAAAAGAAAAACCTTAGAACCTTAGCATCTCAGTCCCTCAGAACCTTAGAAAAAAACATTTGCAAATCGAAACCCTATTTCATACCTTTGCACTGTTCTTAAAATTATTGTTCGTTATCACGAAAGGCGGAGGGATAGACCCGATGAAACCTTAGCAACCCTTTATCATAAAGAAGGTGCTAAATTCTACTTTATACGACATTTTCCAGTATTAAAGATAGATAACACAAATACATACTCGTATTTCTCAAAACTTTTCTCGATAACATATAATATTTACTGAAACAGATTCTGTATCAGGAGCGAATCATTGGCGCATTTTTGCTTTCAATAGTTCCCGCTTTTCGTTGCAATCTTTTGTTTTTTAAAGAAAAAAACAAAAGGATTTCCACTTCAATCGGGGCTAATGAGCCAGCAATAGTGAGTTTTTGGAACCAAAGTGAAAAAATATCGAAGCAGACCTGTTAGGTTTAACTTCACAATCATAATAAAAAAACTTAGCATCTTAGAACCTTAGCGTCTTAGTAGCTAAAAGAAAACAACATGGCAATAACAATTCAAGAAGCAATAAAAAAAAATATCCTAATCCTTGACGGAGCAATGGGAACAATGTTGCAACGCTATAATTTCTCAGAAGAAGATTTCAGAGGAGAGCGTTTCAAAGATTTCCCACATCCGTTAAAAGGAAACAACGATTTACTATCCCTAACACAACCACAAGCAATCCGCGATGTACATGCCGCTTATTTTGAAGCTGGTGCTGACATCGTAGAAACCAACACCTTCTCAGGAACGACAATCGGTATGGCCGATTATCACATGGAAGATTTGGTTTACGAGTTAAACTATGAATCGGCAAAACTCGCGCGCGAGGTTGCCGATGAGTTTACCGCAAAAAATCCGGAGAAACCACGTTTCGTTGCCGGTTCAATCGGACCTACAAACCGTACAGCAAGTATGTCGCCAGACGTAAATGATCCAGGTTACAGAGCCGTAACGTTTGACGATTTACGAATTGCGTACAAACAACAAGCAGAAGCTTTAATGGACGGTGGCTGTGATTTACTTTTAGTAGAAACAATCTTTGATACATTAAACGCAAAAGCAGCACTTTTTGCAATTGAAGAAGTAAAAGAAGAACGAAATCTTGATATTCCAATCATGGTTTCAGGAACGATTACAGATGCTTCAGGAAGAACACTTTCTGGACAAACCGTTGAAGCGTTTTGGATTTCAGTTTCACATATTCCGTTATTAAGCGTTGGATTCAATTGCGCTCTTGGAGCCGATTTGCTGAAGCCGTATTTGAAAACATTAGCACATAATACAAGCTTTAATGTTTCGGCGCATCCAAACGCAGGATTGCCAAACGCTTTCGGACAATACGATGAAACACCAGAGCAAACACAGGCTTTCATTAAAGAATATTTAGAGGATAATTTAATCAATATCATCGGAGGTTGTTGCGGAACAACTCCAGATCATATTCGATTAATGGCTGAGGTTGCAAAGGATTATAAGCCTAGAGTGGCGCCAGGTTTAGTGTAAAAAATGATAGAAGGTAAATCTGAAAGAGTAGCAGGGATTGTAATTTTTATTGGGATATTAATTTTCATCATTTTTTCAATTAAAAATGCTGATAAATATAATGACTATAAAAAGACATTCAAAGGAGAAACGATTGGATTTGTAACTAGAATTGAACGCGAAGGGAAAAGAGATTATTTAAAATATTATTTCTATTCAGATAGGAAAATTTTATCAGAGGTTTCTAGTCAAAATTATGGACTTGTAAATAAGTTTTATAAAGTAAAATATGATTTAAATAATCCTGAGCAAAATTACATTGTTTTGGGAGAAGAGTTACAACCAGATTCTTTAACTCTTGTAAAAGCAGGTTTTACAAAAACAAAATATTATTTCTATGATGCGGGAGTTACATGTAAATACATAGAGAAAGAAAAATGGGAATAATTTCGAGATATAAATTTGTTATGAAACGTAATGTTGCGTGAGGGATAGAAGTGAAAAGCCCACAGCCTGACGAAGGAAGTGCGAGGACTTGTAACGGATAGCCCGGCCGAAGGACACGCCCAAATTAAAATATTGAAAACGAATATACCTACAAGGTTTTAAAAACCTCGCAGGAAAGAAAATAGAATAAAAAACTTAGAACCTTAGTATCTCAGGATCTTAGTAACTTAGAAAGAAATGACAGAAAAAAGAAGAGACCTTGTATTATCAGGATTAGAACCGTTGATTATTACGCCGGAAAGTGTTTTCGTGAATGTTGGTGAGCGTACAAACGTAACAGGTTCAAGAAAATTCCTAAGATTAATCAAGGAAGAGAAATATGACGAGGCACTTGATATTGCAAGACAGCAGGTAGAAGGTGGAGCACAGATCATCGATATTAATATGGATGAAGGAATGCTTGACGGTGTTACGGCAATGACCAAATTTTTGAATTTAATTGCTGCAGAACCAGATATTTCGAGAGTGCCGATTATGATCGACAGTTCGAAATGGGAAATCATTGAAGCTGGTCTAAAAGTAGTACAAGGAAAAAGCGTTGTAAACTCGATTTCGTTAAAAGAAGGAGAAGAAGCTTTTATTCATCACGCCAAATTAATCAAACGTTACGGAGCGGCGGCGATTGTTATGGCTTTTGACGAAGTAGGTCAGGCCGATAATTACGATCGTAGAGTGGAGATTTGTGCGCGTTCGTATGATATTTTGGTGAACAAAGTTGGGTTTCCTCCACAGGACATTATTTTCGATTTGAATATTTTCCCAGTTGCAACGGGAATGGAAGAGCATAGATTGAACGCATTGGATTTCTTTAGAGGAACAAAATGGGTTCGCGAAAATCTTCCGCACGCACATATTAGTGGTGGAGTAAGTAACGTTTCGTTTTCTTTTAGAGGAAATGATACCGTTCGTGAAGCCATGCATTCTGTGTTTTTATACCACGCGATTAAAGAAGGAATGACAATGGGAATTGTAAATCCGGAAATGCTTACGATTTACGATGATATTCCGAAAGACTTATTAGAATACGTTGAAGACGTAATTTTAGATAGACGCGACGATGCAACCGAAAGACTTTTGGATTTTGCTGAAAGTGTAAAAGGGGAAGCAAAAAGCGACGAAAAAACGGTTCAGGAGTGGCGTTTTGGAACTGTTCAGGAGCGTATTACACATTCATTGGTAAAAGGAATCGATGCTTTTATTGAAGAAGATGTTGAAGAAGCGCGTTTGACAGCAACAAAACCAATTGAAGTTATTGAGATTAACTTAATGGCTGGTATGAATGTGGTTGGAGATTTATTCGGAAGCGGAAAAATGTTCTTGCCTCAGGTTGTAAAATCGGCACGTGTAATGAAAAAAGCGGTTGCTTATTTATTGCCATTTATTGAAGCCAGCAAGCAAGCCGGAGACAAACAAGGAAATGGAAAAATCCTGATGGCAACCGTAAAAGGCGACGTTCACGATATTGGTAAAAACATCGTTTCGGTAGTTTTGGCTTGTAATAACTACGAGATTGTAGATCTTGGTGTTATGGTGCCTCCGGAAAAAATCATTGCAGCGGCGATTGAACATGAAGTAGATATCATTGGATTAAGCGGACTGATCACGCCTTCGCTTGACGAAATGGTATATTTAGCCAAAGAATTAGACAAACAAGATATTAAAATCCCAATTATGATTGGAGGAGCAACCACTTCGCGTGCGCATACTGCCGTGAAAATTGCACCTCAATACAGAGAAACTGTAATTCACGTAAACGATGCTTCGAGAGCCGTTACTGTTGCAGGAAATCTGTTAGATCATAATAGAAAAATATATGCGGCAGATATTCGTGCAGAATACGATTCGTTTAGAGAAACGTTCTTAAATCGTTCAAGAGATAAAAACTTCCTGACGATTGAAGATGCTCGTAAAAACAAATTACAATTGGATTGGTCTGAATATACTCCGGTAAAACCAAAAACAATTGGCGCACAAACCATCGAAGTAGAATTGGATGTTTTGGTTCCGTATATCGACTGGACACCTTTTTTCCAGACTTGGGAATTGTATGGAAAATATCCGACAATTTTAACCGATGAGATTGTGGGTAAAGAAGCGACATCTGTTTTTAATGATGCTCAGGCGATGCTGAAAGTTATTTTGGCTGAGAAAAAACTAAAAGCAAAAGGTATTTACGGAATTTTCCCTGCGAATCAGGTGGATGATGACGATATCGAATTGCGTGATGAAAACGGAAAAGTATTAGAGAAATTCTTAACGCTTCGTCAGCAGTCGCAAAAAACAAAAGGCGCTCCAAATATTGCTTTAGCCGATTTTATTCTGCCAAAAGAAAGCGGAATTGAAGATTATATGGGAGCTTTCTGCGTAACAACCGGTTTTGGTGTAGATGAATGGGCTGCTGAATATGAAAAGAATCTAGACGATTATAATTCGATTATGGTGAAAGCGCTTGCCGATCGTTTTGCCGAGGCTTTCGCCGAATATCTTCACGAGAGAGTTCGTAAGGATTTCTGGGGTTACGATTCAGAGGAATCTTTAACCAACGAAGAATTGATCAAAGAAACTTATAAAGGAATTCGTCCGGCTCCGGGTTATCCGGCTTGTCCAGATCACTTGGAAAAACCAACAATCTGGAAACTCTTAGATGTTGAAAAACAAATTGGAGTGAAACTAACAGAAAGTATGGCAATGTGGCCGGCTTCATCGGTTTCAGGATATTACTTCGGAAATCCAAAAAGCCGTTATTTCGGACTCGGAAAAATAAAAGAAGATCAGGTTACAGATTACGCCAAACGCCGAAATGTACCGCTTGATTACGCAATGAAATGGTTAAACCCTAATATAGCAGACTAGAATAGTTGATGGTTGATGGTTTTTGGTTGATAGGTTTGAACGCGAAATGCCAACAACTATCAACCATCAACAAACAACTATAAAAAAAATGGAATACAGTAAATTGGAAGTTTGGATGGAAGCGCGTAAGTTGGTGAATTTGTTGTATGATTTTTCAAAATTGTTTCCAAAAGAAGAATTATTTGGATTGACAAATCAAATGAGAGCTGCGATTTCAATACCATCAAATATAGCAGAAGGCAGACTTCAAAAGAAACAATACATTTTCTTCATATATCTAGAGGATCACTATATGAATTAGAAACTCAATTTTATCTAGCATTAGATCAAAAATATATTGAAGAAAATAATTTTAACATAGCGCTTAGTCAGATTCAGATTTGTAAAAAGTTATTAAACGGTTTTATTAACTACTATAAAAAAATAATATAGTTGAGATTGTAATTGTTGAGTTCCGAAAGAACCATCAACCATCAACCATCAACCATCAACTAAAAACTAATGAAAGTAACAGAACATATAGAAAACGCCAAAGGGAAAACATTATTCTCATTTGAAATTATTCCGCCTCAAAAAGGGAAAAGCATTCAGGAATTATACGATAATATTGATCCATTAATGGAGTTTAAACCACCATTTATTGATGTAACCACTTCTCGTGAAGAGTACATTTATATTGATCGCGGTAATGGACTTTTGGACAAAAAACTGACTCGTATGCGTCCGGGAACGCTTGGAATCTGCGCTTCTATAAAACATAAATACAATGTTGATACTGTTCCGCATTTGCTTTGCGGCGGATTTACGCAGGAAGAAACCGAATATATGCTGGTTGATTGTCAATATTTAGGAATCAATAATGTAATGGCGCTTCGAGGCGATGCAATGAAAGACGAACAATCTTTTGTGCCAAAAGCTGGTGGTAATCATTACGCAGTTGATTTGGTTCGTCAAATCAAAGATTTAAATTGTGGAAAATATCTACATGAATTAATGGATACAGATAATAAAGCAGATTTCTGTATTGGTGTTGCGGGTTATCCTGAAAAGCATTTAGAATCTCCTTCTTTACAATCAGATTTAAAACGATTAAAAGAAAAAGTAGACGCAGGAGCAGATTATGTGGTAACACAGATGTTTTTTGACAACTCAAAATATTTTGCCTTTGTAGAAAAAGCAAGAGAAATGGGCATCACCATTCCGATTATTCCTGGAATTAAACCAATTGCTGTTCAAAGACATTTACAAGTTTTACCACAGATTTTCAGAATCGATTTGCCTGAAGATTTAATTGATGCTGTTGATAAATGCAAAAACAATGCTGAAATCAAACAAGTCGGAATCGAATGGGCGATTCAGCAGTCATTAGAATTAAAAGCCGCAGGAGTTCCGTTTTTACATTATTATTCAATGGGTAAATCTGAGAATATCCGCCAGATCGCAAGTAAGGTTTTTTAATGTCATTGCGAGGAACTTTGTCAAAGTTTAAAACTTTGACAAAGTTGTAGAGAACTAAGAAGGCGGTCTTGGAATTTGGACCCGAGCGTAAGCGAATTGGCGAAGCAATTTTAAAATTTTGGAATTTAAATTTTACAGTCATGAAAAATGAAGAACTACAAGCCATCGCCTCACAACTAAAACATCCATCGGGAGAAAAAGGAATTGAAATGGGAAATATGATGAACGAAACAAACATCAATATGACCAAGCATTCCATTCAAAATCTAAATATTTCAAAGGAAAATAGAATTCTGGAACTAGGCCACGGAAACGCAGGGCATGTTGAATTTCTATTTGAACAAGCGGAAAAACTAAAATACTACGGACTGGAAATGTCGGAACTGATGTTTCAGGAAGCGCGACAGATCAATCGAAATTTTGTTTCCCAAAAACAGGCTTTCTTTTCACTTTATGACGGAAATACGATTCCGTTTGAAGATGGATTATTCGATAAAATATTTACCATAAATACGATTTATTTCTGGCAAAAACCTGAAGAATTGCTTTCAGAAATCTACAGAGTTTTAAAACCAAGCGGTACTTTTTGTTTGACATTTGCCGAAGAAGATTTCATGAAAACACTGCCTTTTACCCAATTTGAATTTGAATTGTACAGCACGGAAAAAGCGCAGAATTTGATCAAAAAATCAGATTTTAAAATCGTTTACACTGAAACCCAGACTGAAAAAGTAAAAAGTAAAACCGGCGAATTGGTCGAAAGAGCTTTTACGACTATTGTGCTGGAGAAATAAAGTTTTGCCACAGATTACACAGATTAAAAGGATTTTTTTCTTTTGCAACTAATTTCAAATTTCCACGAATTAATTTATTCACATTCAAATCTGTGTAAATCATTTTAATCTGTGGCGAAAAAAAAATGATTAATTCTTACATTTTTTGAGTACTTTCATTTTTTATTATCAATCTTTCTGAATTATAATCCACAACAGTTATGGAAGTTAAGAAAATCAATTTTTTACAGAATTACAGCAGTATTTTATGGCTTTTGGGCGGTATTATAATCGGAAGTATTTTCGGGTTAGTGTTTGGGGAAGATGTTTTGATCATAAAACCTTTGGGTGATATTTTCCTGAATTTACTTTTCACAGCGATTATTCCGCTTATTTTTTTCACGATTGGTTCTTCGGTTGCGAATCTGGAAAGAACAGAAAAGCTAGGAAAACTGTTTGTCATAATGGTATTGGTTTTTCTCGCTACCATTTTAATTTCGGCCATTGTGATGATTTGTGCTGTTTATCTTTTTCCAATCCATGAAGATATAGCAATTGCCAAAGTTCCGTTTGAAGAAGTAACCTCAGGATCAGCAGGAGATCAAATTGCGAAACTGCTTACTGCTAATGATTTCTTCGAATTATTATCTCGAAAAAGTATGCTGGCATTGATTATTTTCTCTTTTTTAGTGGGTTTTGCAACCTTACAAGCGGGAGAAAAAGGAAATGCTTTCAAGAGTTTTCTCGATTCGGGAAATGAAGTAATGAAGCAGCTTTTAAACATCATCATGAAATCTGCTCCAATAGGTTTAGGAGCTTATTTCGCTTATCAGGTTGGAGTTTTTGGACCACAATTGCTGGGAGTTTATGCAAAACCTATGGCGGTTTATTATGCTGCCTGTGTGTTTTATTTCTTTGTCTTCTTTAGTTTATATGCACTCGTTGCTGGCGGAAAACGTGCTTTTAAAGTTTTTTGGAGTAATAATATAACTCCATCTTTAACGGCAGTAGGAACCTGCAGCAGTATTGCAACGATTCCTGCCAATTTAACTGCGGCAGAAAAAATGGGAATTCCGGCACACGTTAGAAATCTGGTAATTCCGCTTGGAGGGCCTTTACATAAAGACGGTTCGAGTATGTCCTCCATTTTAAAAATAACTTTTTTGTTTGCCATGTTTGGGAAAGATTTTTCAGATCCGATGACAATTCTTCTGGCTCTCGGAATTACAGTTATAGTTTCGATTGTTGAAGGCGGAATCCCAAATGGAGGTTATATAGGCGAAATTCTGGCCATAACAGTTTATGGTTTTCCAATGGAACAAGCGCTTCCGGTTGCTATGATTCTCGGAACTCTCGTTGACCCAATTGCTACTTTATTAAACGCAAATGGAGATGTAATTTGTTCTATGATGGTTTCCAGATTTTCAGAAAAGACCAAATGGTAGCTTAAATATAATAGTCAAAAGTTGTAAAGTCGAAAGTCATAAAGCCCTTAACTTTTGACTTTATGACTTTCGACTTTATGACTTTAAAAATCTATACTATGAATTCAATATTACAGCACGATCTTAATAATTTCGAAAATATTTTAGAAAAAGCAAAACTGCAGGGAATTGATTTCCTGAATAATCTGAATACGATTTCAACTTCAAATAAAGAAACTATTGATCCGAAACGTCATCTGAACGAATTAGGGTTAGGTTCTGAAGAAGCTCTAAAAGAGTTTAAAGAACGACTAGCTCCTTTATTAGTTTCATCACCCGGTCCGCGTTATTGGGGATTTGTTACGGGAGGTTCAACACCTGCTTCTATTGTAGGCGACTGGCTGGCATCGGTTTACGATCAAAATACGCAGTCTGTAACTTCGCAGGGTGGAAATTCAGCTTTAATAGAATTTGAAACGATTAATTTATTGCTTCAATTATTAGAACTTCCTGATTCGTTTTTAGGCGGATTTGTTACCGGAGCAACTATGTCAAATTTTACGAGTTTGGCTGTTGCCAGACAATGGTTTGGAAAACAGTTTGGAAAAGATTTTGCTAAAAACGGAATTTCTGAAACCATCAATATTTTAACGGCAACGCCGCATTCTTCTTCTGTAAAATCATTGTCGATGTTAGGAATCGGGAGTCAGAATTATACGGTTGTAAAAACTATTGAAGGAAATCGCGAAGCTTTGGATTTGACCGATTTAGAGGAAAAAATTAAAGCTTTAAACGGAAAACCTTTCATCCTGATTTCAAGTGCAGGAACGGTAAATACAGCCGATTTTGATGATTTTGAAGCGATTACTAAACTAAAAGAAAAATACAATTTCTGGTGGCATATTGACGGTGCTTTTGGAGGTTTTGCAGCAGTTTCAGAAAAATACAAACATTTCGTAAAAGGCTGGGAAGAAGCAGACAGTATCACAATTGATTGTCATAAATGGCTGAATGTACCTTATGAAAGCGCTTTTTATTTAGTTAAAAAAGAGCATATCAATTTACAGATCGAAACTTTCCAAAATTCAAATGCACCTTATTTAGGAAATGCTTTGGAGAATTTTAATTACCTAAATGTAGTTCCTGAAAATTCAAGACGTTTAAGAGCGCTTCCGGTTTGGTTTTCTTTAGTAGCTTATGGGAAAGAAGGTTTTCAGGATTTAATTGAAAAAAGCACATTGCTGGCACTTCATTTTGGAAATGCATTGGCCGATGACGGAAGATTTGAGCTTTTAGCACCAATTCGATTAAACAATGTTTGTTTTACTTTAAAAGGAAATGAAAACCAAGAGAAAGTTGCTTCATTTTTAACTCAGCTGAATGATACCGGAAAAGTATTTATGACACCTACTTTTTATGAGAATAAAAAAGGAATTCGTGCTTCATTCGTAAACTGGCGAACGACAGAAGAAGATATTAGAATTGTTATAGAAGAAATGAAAACAATTCTTGAAAATTTATAATATAAGAATAAAAGAGCCTGCTAAATTTAGCAGGCTCTTTTTTCAAAAAAAATAAAAAACAAAAAAACAAGTTTCAAGGGATCAAATTATATTCTATAGATTTAAGACCAATGTCTAATTCAATTATCTGTTGCAAATATAATATTATTTATAACAAGTCTAAATAAAAATAAATAAAAAATATTCAATAAAATAGTAATTGTTTGATAACAAGAAAGGAAGAGTTTAAAACAAGAGATTTTATTAAAAAGAAAAACCAATTTATTCGCGTTAAAAGAATAAATTGGTTTTAAAACTGAAAACTGAGACTGTAAACGGAATACTTATTTAGTAATTTCTCTAAAGACAGCTTCTAGATTTTTATTTTTTTGATTTAATTGTAAAGTTTTTAAACCATTTTCTGAAGCAAAATCAAAAATGGCAGGGCGCATGTCTTTATCTGTAATAAAAGTCAGTTCCCAGGTCATGTCATGTGTATTTTTGTACGAAGAAATATTTTCAAGTTTTGCTAAAAGTTGTTCTTCAACTTTATAATCAAACTCAACCTCAATAACTTGCTCTTTGTTTGCAGTAACTAAATGGTCTAATTTGTTATCCGCAACGATTTGTCCTTTATCAATAATTATGACACGGTCGCAAATTGCTTCGACTTCCTGCATAATATGTGTCGAAAGAAAAATGGTTTTATCTTTTCCAATATTTTTGATGACATTTCTAATTTCCATTAACTGATTCGGATCCAGACCAGTAGTTGGTTCATCTAAAATTAAAACATCAGGATTGTGTAGTAAAGCGTTGGCAAGTCCCACACGCTGGCGGTATCCTTTAGAGAGCTGACTGATCTTTTTATGACTTTCCGGTGTCAGTCCTGTCAGTTGAATTACTTCATCAATTCTTGATTTTGGCACGTTATAAACATCGGCATTAAAAGCCAAATACTCACGAACATACAAATCCAAATACAACGGATTATGCTCTGGTAAATAACCAATCGACTGCTGTACTGCTTTTGTGTTTGTCATGACATCGTGACCATTTACAAGGGCTGAGCCGCTGTCGGCAAGTAAATAAGTGGTCAAAATTTTCATTAAAGTAGATTTTCCAGCTCCGTTTGGACCCAGAAATCCAACTATTTCTCCCTTTTCAATTTTAAAAGAAATTTCATTTAAAGCTTTTTGCTCTCCGTAACTTTTTGATATACTGTTTACTTCTATCGACATGATTTTTTATTTGCTACAAAAGTAAACAGAAATAGTCTCGATTACTAAAAATAATCTTCTAAAGTAATTATAAAAAAAATTAAAGAGCCCAGTATTCACGGCATTGTTCTTGTTAATGAAATGCTAAAATTAAAAAATACCCAAATCATGAAAAAAATTCTAGTGATGGCTGCTTTAGCTATCTGCAGTTTTGCAAACGCACAAAAAGGTACAATCTTAGTAGGTGGAAACGTTGCTTATTCTTCTGAAACAACTGATTACACTAATTCTGAAACTAAAAGCAATCAATTTAGTTTTTCTCCAAAAGTAGGTTACCAATTTCACGAAAACTGGACAGTAGGGGGTGAATTTACTGTAGCTTCTTCAAAAAATGATCAAGGAATCAATGAGTACAAAACTAATGATTTCAAAATTGGAGCATTTGTACGTTACTCTGTGCCATTAAACCAAACTTTCTCTGTATTTGCTGATTTAGGAGCTGGTATCCAAAACAGAACTGAGAAAGATTATGTAGGACCAAACTACACAAAATACAAAGCAGACGGAATGTATGTAGGTATTACTCCAGCTCTTTTCATTAACATGAAACAAGGTTTTGGTTTAAACTTTAGCATTGGTGGTTTAGGTTACAATACTTATAGCTACGATAACAATGGTCCGGATGTTAGCAATTTCAACTTCAACTTCGGACAAACATTTAACATTGGAATCTCTAAAAACTTCTAATCTTAAGTTTTATATTCAATTTCAGAAAGCACTCCAAACGGGGTGCTTTTTTATATTTTTGAAAGAAGATATTTATGATAAATAAATGGCATTAAGATTATTACCGAGCGAAGCTAAAGAATTTATAGAAACTGCCAATAGGTTGGATATAGAAGTTGAATTATTGAAAAAAGCATTAGAATTTTGATTTTTAGCCACAGATTACACAGATTAAAATGGATTTTTTTATATGCTTAATCTTTAAATTTTTGCCACGAATTTCACAAATTTTCACGAATTAATTTAAGCATAATGATTTGTGTTAATTAGTGAATTAGTGGCGAATAAAACTTAATCCATAGCCTATTTTTATCTTAAAATAAAATGTATTTTTGATCTTAGAATCCTCAAATCTAAAATCAATAATCTACAATCTAAAATAGTAAAATGAACTGGGAACAACTTTTATCATTAAAACGTCAAGGCGATACAAGCAAAAGATTACGTGTAGAACAAGATGACACACGATTAGGTTTTGAGGTCGATTATGACCGAATTATATTCTCTGCGGCATTTCGATCTTTACAGGATAAAACCCAGGTAATTCCGCTTTCAAAAACAGATTTTGTACATACGCGTTTAACACATAGTTTAGAAGTTTCTGTTGTAGGAAGATCTTTAGGACGTTTGGTTGGGAAAAAAATCATCGAAAAATATCCTTATTTAAAAGAAATTCACGGTTATCATATGAATGATTTCGGAGCAATTGTGGCTGCGGCTTCATTAGCACATGATATCGGAAATCCGCCTTTTGGACATTCAGGTGAAAAAGCCATTGGGGAATATTTCTCAAGCGGAAAAGGATTAAAATTCAAAGATAAATTGACTGCTAAACAATGGCAGGATTTAATTGATTTTGAAGGAAATGCAAACGGATTTTCTGTCTTAACAGGAAGTCGTCCGGGAATTGAAGGCGGGCTTAGAATTTCATACGCAACCTTGGGCGCTTTTATGAAATATCCTAAAGAAAGTCTTCCGAAAAAACCAACGAACAATATTGCCGATAAAAAATACGGTTTCTTCCAGTCTGATAAAGCCTTTTTTGAAGAAGTTGCAGAAGATATGGGAATGATTCCAAATAAAGAAGATGGCGATATTGGTTTTGAAAGACATCCTTTGGCTTATTTGGTTGAAGCTGCTGATGATATTTGCTACACAATTATCGATTTTGAAGACGGAATAAATCTTGGTTTGGTTTCTGAAGATTATGCTTTAGAGTATTTAATTAAACTGGTAAAAGATAATATTGGTGTTGCCAAATATAAATTACTGGAAACCAAGGAAGACAGAATCAGCTATTTGCGCGCATTAGCAATTAATTCCTTGATTAATGACGCTGTAGATGTTTTTGTTGAGAATGAAGAAGCAATTCTGGCCGGAAATTTCCCTTTTGCTTTAACAGATAAAAGCAAGTACAAAGCGCAGATGAATGATATTATCAACTTAAGTGTTGAAAAAATCTATCAGAGCCGTGAAGTTATCGAGAAAGAAATTGTCGGTTATCAGATTATTCAAACTTTGCTGGATAAGTTTATAACCGCATTCAATAACAAATATGAAGGAACAGCCTCAAATTATGATAAACTGATTTTAAAAATGCTGCCGGAAAAACATTATTTAGAAAAAGAAAATTTATACGAGCGTCTGCTTCATATATGCCACTATGTTTCGCTTTTAACGGATGGAAATGCATTAGAGTTATATGAAATGATTCAAGGAAGAAAAAATAAGTAAGTTAAAAAGTCATAAAGCCGAAAGTCTTAAAGTCAAAAGTTGAAAAAAATATTATTATTATGCAGTGCAAGTTTTATGTAATTCCAAAAAAAATCAATTTAACTCACTCAAGTTCTTAAATTTATGACTTTCAACTTTTGGCTTTAAGACTTTCGGCTTAAGATTTTATTGAAAAGCATAAACCAAACCAACTCCAAGTACCTGACGCAATTGCATTCTTGGGCCGTCGTTAACCTGAGAAGTTGTTCCGGTAACAGGATCAACGACATCTTTTTTGGTTTTAATATCGTCATCATATACTAAATGAACGCCAATATTTGCTTTTACATAAGCGTTTACAACAAGATCTAAACGAGTATCATAATCAATATCGACATTACCAAAACGGTTTAAATAATCGGTATATAAACTCAGTCTGTTTTCGTAAAAAACATTTTTATATATTTCGTTTTTCATATATCCGGTAAAAAGAATACCAAACTCTGCTTTTACTTTTTGACCTTCCTGAACTAAAATCTGATTATTAGGATCTAAAGGATCTGGTGCATAAACCGCTTTCTTAACACCAAAAGAACCTTGATTTGCCAGATATTGGTCTAATACTAAAGTTGTTTTTAACGTAATAGGAGAGAAGTAAAAAGTTCTGTTTTTCTTTTTATTTGAATTCTCAGCTCCGGCTCCCAGAAAGATATAAGCTGGTGCAAAAGGTTTAGAGATTGCAATATCACGGTTTGGATAATTGTAACCGTTTGTAAATTGTGTATTGAAATTAAACTTGGCAGAATAATACCAGTTTGAGACCGTATCTTTTCTAAATCCGTAAGTAGAGTTTACTAAAAGAGCGTCGTCAGTTTTTCTAAGCTCAGTCCCGTCTTGTTTATTTAAACCGTATTTAACGATAAGTTCGTTAACCCATTTGTGGTTTCCTTTTGCATAAGTTCGTCCAAATTCACCCTTAAATAAACCTGAAATAGAACTTGTTCCCCCGGCACTCCAGTTTACAAAAGCAATTTCTGAAATGTCAAAACCTAATTGATTTTTCTTAGTCCAGTTTGATGGCGGTTTTGGTAATTGATTGGGATCGAGTGTTGTTTGTATAAGTTGTGCAAAGTTTTTTGTAGAGCACAAAAGTAACAAAAGCAAAAGGGCAGAACGTAATAATTTCATTAGGCGTATTTTATTTTTTGGTGTTGCAAAATAATTATTTTGAACCGTTTGAAAAAAGATTTATCAAACTTTTAACGTCAATTTTACACAATTGTTGTTGTTGAAGCACGCTTCCGTGCTCAATAAATTCGTCAGGAATACCCAGAATTTCAACCTTGTTTTTGAAGTTGTTCGTGGCCGCAAATTCTAAAACTGCGCTTCCAAAACCACCTTTTTTTACTCCGTCTTCAATGGTAATTATACTTTCAAAACTAGAGAAAATAGTGTTTAAAAGCTTTGTATCTAAGGGTTTAATAAAGCCAAAGTCGTAGTGAGCAATGGCATCAGAATTATGACATTCTTTTAAAGCTTCGATAACATTATTCCCAATTGATCCGGTAGATAAAACAGCTGTTGTAGTTCCTGTTTTTAAGCAGTTTCCTTCGCCAATTTTAATCGTTTCATAATGTCCGAAATTTTCTACTTCCCAATTTGGCAATACGCCTCGGCCTCTCGGATATCGAATTGCAATAGGATTATTCAGACCTAATTGAGCCGTATATAAAATGTTTTGAAGTGCAATTTCATTAATTGGCGCATAAATAATCAAATTTGGAATAGAACGCAGATATGAAATGTCAAAAACTCCATGATGCGTTGCGCCATCTTCTCCCACCAAACCAGCTCTGTCTAAACAAAAAATAACCGGTAAATTCTGCAAGGCAACGTCATGAATAACCTGATCGTAAGCGCGCTGTAAAAATGTCGAGTAAATATTACAATAAACGATCATGCCCTGAGTCGCCATTCCGGCGGCAAGCGTTACGGCATGTTGCTCGGCAATTCCCACATCAAAAGCACGTTCCGGCAGTTCATTCATCATAAATTTTAATGAACTTCCAGATGGCATTGCAGGTGTGATCCCAATTATTTTTTCATTTTTTTTGGCTAAATCTAAAATAGTTAAACCAAAGACATCCTGATATTTAGGCGGAAGATTTTCTTCAGATTTTAAATGAATTTCTCCAGTCGAAGCATCAAATTTCCCAGGTGCATGATATTTCACCTGATTTTCCTCAGCTTGCTGTAAACCCTTTCCTTTTGTGGTAACAATATGAAGGAATTTTGGGCCTTTAATTTTTTTTAAACGATTTAACTCTTTAATCAAAGTTGGAAAATCATGCCCGTCAATAGGACCGGAATAATCAAAATTCAGTGATTTTATAATGTTATTCTGTTTCGGATTTTTTCCGTTTTTAACAGCCGTGAGATATTTTTTTAATGCACCAACACTTGGGTCAATTCCAATAGCATTGTCGTTTAAAATTACAAGAATATTAGCATCTGTAACTCCGGCGTGGTTTAAACCTTCAAAAGCCATTCCGCTTGCGATAGAAGCATCGCCAATAACGGCTATATGTTGTTTTTCTGAATCGCCTTTTAGTTTAGAAGCAATTGCCATTCCGAGTGCTGCCGAAATAGAAGTCGAAGAATGTCCCACACCAAAAGTATCGTAAATACTTTCGGCTCTTTTTGGAAAACCCGAAATTCCTCCAAGCTGTCTGTTAGTATGGAAATTTTCTCTTCTTTCGGTTAAAATTTTATGTCCGTAAGCTTGATGTCCAACATCCCAAACCAATAAATCTTCGGGAGTATTAAATACATAATGCAGCGCAATCGTCAGTTCAACAACGCCCAAACTGGCGCCTAAATGACCTTCTTTTACAGAAACCACATCAATAATAAACTGACGCAATTCCTGAGCAACCTGAGTAAGCTGTTCTTCTTTTAAAAGACGTAAATCGGCGGGATTGTATATGTTTGAGAGTAAATCGCTTTTCATTGTATGGAAAAAAGCAAATTTACGGTTTTAAATTGAATTTTATTGTGAGGACTATTGCAATACAATGGGTAAAGAATATTGTCTCTTTACTTTTTTGTCATTAGATTCTCCCGGCTGCCATTTTGGGCAGGAATTTAAAACTCGTATAATTTCTTGTTGTGTTACATCGTTAATAGGAGGGTCAGATTGAAGAAAAGATACATAACCGTTTTTTTCTATCGCAAATGCCAGATTTATTTTGAGTTTATAAAATTCTGCATTTGCAGGTTTTTTAAATTCCTTTTGAAAAAAAGTATAAAACTGATCAATTCCGCCCGGAAATTCTGCATTGGTTTCAGATACAACTTCTCCGGAAGGAGCAGCTTTAACGACTACTTTTTGGGGGGTATTTTTATTAGCATCTGTTTTTCCAGATTTTGAAAGTTTGCTTTCTATTGATTTTACAGCTTTTGCCTTATCTGTTTTTGATGGAATAGAAACTTTAGAATCTGCTTTGTCATTTTTATCTTTGGCAATTTCTTCAACAACAGCCTGTTTTTTTACAACAGTATCTTTTACAGCCTGAACCGTATTTGTTTTTTGCTGTTTTTCGTCTTTCTTCTGGCAGCTGAACAAACAGTTCCCAACAATCAAAAACAAAGTGACTAGTGCTGTTTTTTGAATCGTTATTTTAAGTTCTTTATTCATTATTTAATTGTAATCGGTAAAACGTAAGTAGATCTGACAATACGATTTTTTAATTTTCCAGGAATCCATTTTGGTGCTTTTTCTAAAACCCTTATAGTTTCTTCTTCTATTTCTTTTGGTATGTTTTTACCGATTGTAAAATTACTTAAACTGCCATCTTCTTCAACAACCAATAAGACCTCAATTTCTCCGTTAAACTTTTCTGTTAGATTAGGAGTGTTATAATTTTTAGCAAAAAAAGCATAAAACTTTTGTATTCCATTTTCAGGAACTGGCAAAACATCTAAATCTTTCGAATTATATATTGTATGATACACAAAAGATCCTGTTTGGATAGGATTAGCAGGAGCTATCATTCCCATCATGGTACTTTGAGCAGGTTTTTCCGGGCTTACTTTTTTAGATTCGATTTGATGTCCATAACATTTAGACACAAATTCGTTTTCATTTTGCTCTGTATTGTCAATAATTTCAATTTTATCAATTTTGTTTTTATTTCCATCTTTATCAGAACAGCTAAATAGAGTTGTTCCCATAGAAATAAACATTGCCAGAACAAACATTTTATAATAATTGGTTTGTGTATATAAAACCTGACTCGGAATTTGAATTGTTATTGTTTCTAATTGCGAATTTTTAAATCTTCCGCAAATAGCATTATTCTGATTCTGAATAAAAAAATGCTGAATTTCCTCTGGAAGCATAGAAGTAAAATCAGTAACCGTTTTAGAACAGCTCATACAGAAACGACCATTTTCGTTTGGCGTCATTTTGTTCCAATCTTCTTTACATAGCTCGGGAATGCTGATTTTGTAATTTCTTTCCATATTCAAATATCAAAAATTAAATGTAATAAAAAATACGTTCTAAAAATCCTATTTTTGCAATTATGGAAAATCCTTTCACCGACGAATATTTTATGAAAAAGGCTTTGCAGGAGGCCGAAGCAGCTTTTGAAAAAGGCGAAATTCCTGTTGGAGCCGTTATTGTTGTGGCAGATAAGGTAATAGCAAGAAGTCATAATTTGACAGAATTACTCAACGACGTAACCGCTCACGCCGAAATGCAGTCCATTACCGCTGCTGCAAACTTCCTTGGTGGAAAATATTTAAAAGATTGTACGCTTTACGTAACGCTTGAACCTTGCCAAATGTGTGCTGGCGCTTTGTACTGGAGCCAGATTTCTAAAATCGTTTTTGGTGCACGCGACGAACAACGCGGATTTCTGAATATGGGAACAAAACTTCACCCAAAAACGACTGTAGTTTCGGGAGTAATGGCCAATGAAGCAGCTGATTTAATGAAACGTTTCTTTCTGGAGAGAAGGAAATAATCTTATCAAAAGAGTCGAAATTTACTTCTAGTCATTCCCACAACACCTTGTAGACTTCAACAAAAGTTAAATAATGAATACTAGAGAATTTTCTTCTTAAAGAAACCGGAAAATATTTTACTTTTAACATAATTTAAATCTCATTTTGCAGTTATGGTTTTTAACTGCAAGGCGTGTTAAATTACCAGTTTTTTAACCAATTAACTCTAAATAAAAGTGAAAGCAAAAGGTTTAGTTCTCGTATTTTTTGTGTTCTTTATTTTTCAATCCTGCGGCAGAAAATCAGCTGCAGATTTCAATTCGGATTTTTCATTATTCAAAGATTACATAACCAGTTTTACAGGCGGAATTGTCTCGGCAGATTCTGATATTCGTGTAGTTTTGGCTTTTGATAAAAACGACTGGAAACCCAATCAGGAATTAGACGACGATTTGTTTGATATTTCACCAAGTGTGAGCGGAAAAGTTGTAGCACTTTCGACTAATACTTTAGCTTTTATTCCGGAGAAAAAACTCAAAATGGGAACAGAATATCAGGTTACTTTAAACTTAGATAAACTAACTGCCATTCCAAAAGACAAAGAAAAAGAGCTTTCTAAATTCAATTTTACAGTAAAAACGGTAAAACAGGATTTTACTATCAATACATTCGATATTCAGTCGTACAGCAAAGAATATCAATATTTAAACTGCGTATTAAAAACAGCAGATAATATTGATTTGGAAACGGCTCAAAAACTTGTCGAAGCAAAACATAACGGAAATAATCTTAAAATTAAGTTTGAAAAAACAAACGGTCCTGCAAAAGAGTTCCGTTTTATAATTGACAGCATTCAGCGTCAGTCAGAAGCCTCAAACTTAGAAATCATTTACGATGGAAGTGATTTTGATATTGATCAGAAAGGACAAATCGATTTCCCGATTACGAGCATCAACGAATTTAAAGTAATAAAGGTTGAGGTTCCGGATGGAAACAATCAACAGGTTTTAATTAACTTTTCTGAACCTTTGGAAAAAGGACAGGATTTTGCCGGATTGGTTTCGATTCAGAACACTAATAACCTGAAATTTTCTACGCAAGGAAATTTACTGAAAGTATATTTTACAAACCAAAATGCTCCTAAAGAAGAAAAACCAGTTACAGTTGTAGTTCAAGAAGAACCCGAAGCAGTTGCCGTAGATTCGGCAGCGGTAGTGGTTGATTCAGCCGCTGTTGCCGTAGATTCAGCTGCCGCTGTTGCAGAAGAAGCCGTTGAGTATGTGCCGGATGAAGAACCGCAGCAGGTAGTTACCGGAGAATTGTTACTTGAAGTTTTTGAAGGAATCGAAAGCCAGTATGGTAAAAAATTAGAATCTAATTATTCTGAGAAAATTTCTTTTGACCAGATAAAACCAAATATCCGCTTTGTAAAAAATGGAACGATTCTGCCAAGTTCAAATAATTTAAAATTAAATTTCGAAGCCGTAAACTTAAGTGCCGTTGATGTAAAAGTGTATAAAATTTACAAGAATAATATTCTGCAGTTTTTACAATATAACGAATTAAACGGCGGACAAAACCTTAAAAAAGTTGCACAGCCTGTTGCTAAAACTACGCTTAATTTAAGGGAAAGTACGCTCGTAAATCTTTCGAAATGGAATACCTATGCTTTAGATTTATCTAAAATTATTAAGCCGGAACCGGGAGCGATTTACAGAGTTGAATTTGTATACAAAAAGAAATATTCTCTTTATAAATGCGAAACATCAGATTCAGGTGATGATGAAACTGAGGAAGAAGAAGTAGATGAAAATGATGTGAATTACAGCGGTAACTCTTATGATGAGTATTCCTATTATGACGATTATGACTGGAGAGAAAGCGAAGATCCGTGTTCTGGATCGTATTTTTATAATGCGAAAATTGCGACTAATATTTTAGCTTCAGATTTAGGAGTTATTGCCAAAAGAGGCGAGAATAAATCGTATTTATTTGCCGTAAACAATATCGTAACTACAGAACCTGTATCAAATGCAAGGGTAGATTTATACAACTTCCAACAACAGAAAATTGCTACTGAGGCAACCAGCAGCGAAGGAATTGCATCATTTCAGCTGGATAAATTCGCTTATTTTGCAATTGTAACTTTAGGAGATCAGTCAACTTATGTGAAACTTGATGACGGACAATCTTTGTCTGTCAGCAATTTTGATGTTGCCGGAGAGACTTTACAAAAAGGTTTAAAAGGCTTTATTTACGGAGAAAGAGGCGTTTGGCGCCCGGGAGATAATTTGTATTTGTCTTTCATTTTAAATGATGCAGCGAATAAACTTCCGAAATCACATCCAATTAAATTTAGATTAAATGATCCGAATGGTAAAACAGTTTATCAAACGGTTCAAAAAACAAACGATTTAAACCATTATGCTTTTATAGTACCAACAAACCAAGATGCGCCAACAGGAAACTGGGAAGCTATGGTGAGCGTTGGCGGGGCCAAATTCTATAAAAGTATTAAAATAGAAACGATCAAACCAAATCGTTTAAAAATCAAAAATACATTCAGCAGAAAAACACTTTCGGCATCTTATCCAAATACAGATAATCTGGAAGTAACCTGGCTTCACGGAGCGATTGCTAAGAATTTAAATGTAGAAATACAGGCTAAATTCTCTCAGCAAGGCACCACTTTTAAAGGTTATGAAAAATATACTTTTGATGATTTAACACGTCAGTTTAGTACAGAAGAAATTAATGTTTTTTCAGGTAAATTAAACGAAAGCGGAAAAGCAGCTGTAAATATTCAGCCAAGATTGCAAGGACAGGCTCCGGGAATGCTTCGCGCAGCTTTCATTACAAAAGTGTATGAAGAAGGAGGAGATTTTAGTACCGATGTTATGTCGACAACTTATTCTCCGTACAAAACGTATGTGGGATTAAAATCGCCGGAACTGAACAAATACAATATGCTTGAAACGAGAACAAACAATCGTTTTGAAGTGGTAACGGTAGATGAAAACGGAAGACCAAAATCTGTTAGAAATCTGGAAGTCAGAATTTATAAAGTTGACTGGAGATGGTGGTGGGATTCTTCAAATGATAACTTGTCGAATTATAACTCTTCAAATTCAACAACATCGTATAAATCTGTTGTAATTAATACTGATTCAAGCGGAAAAGGAAGTTTTCAATTTGCTTTAACCGATGAAGAATGGGGACGCTATTTAATTCGTGTTGAAGATGGAGAAAGTGGGCACGCGACTTCTTTAACTGTAAATATCGACTGGCCGATTTGGTCTGGAAAAACAAGAAACAGAGATGCTTCAACCGCAAATATGTTAGTTTTTTCTACTGATAAGAAAAACTATGCAGTAGGCGAAAAAGCTCAGATTTCTTTTCCTTCAAGTGAAGGCGGACGTGCGTTAATTTCAATCGAAAACGGATCAAGAGTAGTGCAGACTATTTGGACTGAGACTAAAAAAGGAGAAACAAAAGTTGAAGTTCCAATTACAGGAGCAATGGCGCCAAACGTGTATTTTAATATTACATTATTACAGCCTCACGCTTCAACCAAAAATGATTCGCCGATTCGTATGTACGGAATTGTTCCTATCGAAGTGGTGGACAAAAACACGATTTTGGCACCAACGTTAAATATGTCGGATGTATTAAGACCTGAACAGCCTTTTACGGTAAAAGTAGGAGAGAAATCAGGAAAAGAAATGACGTATACAATCGCAGTTGTCGATGAAGGTCTTCTGGATTTAACTCGTTTTAAAACGCCAAATGCATGGGATAGTTTCTACGTTCGTGAAGCTTTGGGAGTAAAAACATGGGACGTTTACGATGATGTAATTGGAGCTTACGGTGGAAAAATAAATCAGATTTTCAGTATTGGAGGAGATCAGGATTTAGGCGGTGGAAAAGCTAAAAAAGCAAACCGTTTCAAACCAGTTGTATTGTATTATGGACCATTTAAATTAGAAAAAGGAGAAACAAAGTCACATCAATTAAAACTGCCTAAATATATTGGTTCTGTCAGAACTATGGTAGTAGCCGGTGATGCCGCAACAAGTGCTTACGGAAGCGTTGAAAAAGCAACACAGGTTAAGAGTCCGTTGATGGTTTTAGCTTCATTACCAAGAAAAATTTCGCCATCAGAAAAAGTGACACTTCCGGTTACGGTTTTTGCCACTGAGAGTAAAGTCAAAAATGTAACGATTCAGGTGAAAACAAGTAACGGATTAAAAGTAGCAGGAAGCGCTGTTCAGAAACTGAATTTTGCACAGCCGGATGAGAAAATGGCCTATTTTAATTTGGTAGTAGGTTCTGCAACCGGAATTGCAAAAGTTCAGGTTGTAGCAACATCTGGAAGTGAAAAATCAACTTACGATGTTGAAATTGACATGACCAATCCGAACCCGGTGACGAGTACCTTTACCGATGTTGTTTTAGGACCAAATAGTTCAAAAACACTTTCGTGGAAAACCTTTGGAGTGGCAGGAAGTAATAAAGCGAGATTAGAAGTTTCATCAATGCCTTCGATGAATTTGAATGGAAGACTGCAGTTTTTAATTCAGTATCCGCACGGTTGTGTAGAGCAGACAACATCTTCTGTATTTCCGCAATTGTTCTTAAGTGACGTTGCTGATATTGATGCGAAACGCAAAGATTTAATTCAAAAAAATATTGCAGCCGGAATCGCCAGATTAGGAAATTTCCAACTATCAAATGGCGGATTGCCTTACTGGCAGGGAAATGCAGTTCCAGACGATTGGGGAACTTCATACGCCGGACATTTCTTAATTGAAGCAGAGAAAAAAGGATATATACTGCCAATTAATTTTAAATCAAAATGGCTGTCATATCAGCAAAAAGAAGCTAAACAATGGCGTTTTGAACCAAAATACGGAAATGATCTGGCACAGGCTTACAGATTATACACGCTGGCTTTAGCAGGTAATGCCGATTTATCATCAATGAACAGATTGCGTGAAACTAAAGGTATTTCGAATGAAAGTATGCTTCGTCTAGCAGCGGCTTATGTTTTAGCAGGGCAGAAATCGGCTGGACAGAACTTGCTCTTACGCACTAGCATTGATGGTTCTGATAATTATAATTATTACTATTATGGTTCAAGCGAAAGAAACAGAGCGATGGCACTTGAAACGATGCTGCTTTTAGGTCAAAAACAAAAAGCGTTTACTATGGCTTCAAAATTAGCCAAAGAAATGTCGGCCAATCAATGGATGAGTACACAGACAACGGCTTATTGTTTATATTCAATGTCGAAATTTGCGATAGGCAATGGATCTAAAGGAATCAATATACAGTTTGCTAAAAACGGAAAGGGAGAGACGATAAACACAGGTAAATCAGTGGCAGATCGTAGTTTGTCTGTTGCTTCTGGTACAAACAGTATTACGCTTAAAAACAATAAAAATAATACGGTTTATGTTCGTGTATTAAATACAGGAATTTTACCAGTAGGACAAGAAAATGCAACTCAGAATGATGTTTCGGCAAGTATTGTCTTTAAAAACAGAAAAGGAAGTGTAATTAATGTTTCTAGAATAAATCAGGGAACTGAATTTGTTGCTGAGGTTACGATTAAAAACGAGCGAAATGAAAGAGTTCGGAATGTTGCTTTATCACAGATCCTGCCTTCTGGATTCGAAATCGTAAATACCCGTTTTACAGATTATGGAGACGCTGTAAATAATATTGCGGATTATATCGATATTCGTGATGACAGAACGAATTTCTATTTCAGTCTGGCAAGCAGAGAAACGAAAGTTTTCAGAATATTGTTAAACGCATCATATTTAGGGAATTATTATTTGCCAGGCTTGCAATGCGAAGCGATGTACGATAATACATTCTTAGCCAGAACAAAAGGATTTTGGGTTGAGGTGGTAAAATAAAGTTTCACGCAGATTTAGCAGATTTAAGCAGATCAAAAAGAAAATCTGCCAAATCTGCTAAATCTGCGTGCAAAAAAACTTTGCGGTTAAATAAAATCAGTCTTGAAAAATAAACTTATAGCGTTTTTCCAACGCATTCTAAATTGGATAAAAAGAAACAAAATAAAATCAGCAATTGCATTTGTGCTTTTGCTGATTTACTATTTTTCGATACCCCGAACTTTGTTTAAAGAACCTTATTCTACCGTTATAGAAAGCAAAGAAGGCGAACTGCTCGGAGCTAAAATTGCCCGCGACGGACAATGGCGTTTTCCTGCGCAGGACAGCGTGCCGGACAAATTCAAGAAATGTATCGTTTATTTTGAAGATGAATATTTCTACAAACATCCGGGATTCAATCCGGGAGCGATGATTAATGCTTTTAAACAAAACAGAAAAGCAGGAAAAGTAGTTCGAGGCGGAAGTACATTGACACAGCAAGTAATACGATTATCCAGAAAAGGAAAAAACAGAACCTATCTCGAAAAAATTCTCGAAATAATTTTCGCTACAAGATTAGAACTAGGATATTCTAAAAACGAAATTCTCGAAATGTATGCCGCCCATGCGCCGTTTGGAGGAAACGTTGTGGGATTGGAAATGGCTTCATGGCGTTATTTTGGCGTTCAGTCCAATCAATTATCTTGGGCTGAAAATGCTGTTTTAGCTGTTTTGCCGAATGCTCCAAGTTTAATTTATCCAGGAAAAAATCAGATAAAATTACTCAACAAACGAAACCGACTTTTATTAAAACTTCATCAAGAAGGCGTTATCGACAAACAGACATATGAATTGTCTATAGAAGAACCTTTGCCTCAAAAACCTTATGATTTGCCGCAGATTGCATCGCATTTATTGCAGAGAGTAGCAAAAAATGAAGAAGGAACAAGAGTAAAAACCACAATTGATTACGCTCTGCAAAATCGTGTCAATCAAATTGCGAGATATTATTACAATCAATACAAACAAAACGAAGTTCATAATCTGGCGATTTTGGTAATTGATGTTCAAAACAGAAATGTAATGAGTTATGTAGGGAATTCTCCGGCTGACAGAGATCATCAAAAAGATGTCGATATTATAGATGCGCCAAGAAGTACAGGAAGTATCCTGAAACCGCTATTATATGGCGCTATGCTAGATGATGGCGAATTATTGCCAAATACTTTAGTAGCAGATATTCCAACACAGATTTCAGGTTATACACCTCAAAACTTTAATCTGACTTTTGACGGTGCAGTTCCGGCGCATCGTGCATTGTCGCGTTCATTGAATATTCCTGCTGTGTTGATGTTACAGGAATTTAGTGTAAATAAGTTTTATGAAGAACTTCAAAAATTTAAATTAAAAAACATTAATAAAACTCCAGATCATTATGGTTTGTCTCTTATTTTGGGAGGTGCCGAAAGTAACTTATGGGATTTATGCAGAACATACGCCAATTTATCTTCAACCTTAAATTATTTTATTAAGCATCAGGCAAAATACAGAACAAATGAATTTGCCGAGTTAAATTATAAAAACGATTTTAAGCCCGATTTTGGATCCGAAACCGATCAAAAGAATATTTTGGGCGCTGGATCAATTTGGTTGACTTACAACGCAATGGAAGAGGTTAACAGGCCAGAAGGAGATGAAGCATGGAAATTTTATGACAGCTCATTGAAAATTGCTTGGAAAACAGGAACCAGTTTCGGAAACCGGGATGCATGGGCAATTGGAACCAATTCAAGATATGTAGTCGGAATTTGGGTTGGAAATGCAACAGGAGAAGGGCGTCCGACTTTGACAGGAGTTACCAGTGCAGCGCCGATTTTATTCGATGTTTTTAATTTACTGCCAAGACAAAAATGGTTTGATACGCCTTATAAAGATTTAGAAGAAGTTGAAGTTTGTCGTTTAAGTGGTTATCTGGCAAAAGACAATTGTCCGAAAATTAAACAATGGGTTACCAAAAAAGGGAAATCGACAAAAGTCTGTCCGTATCACAGAACCATTCATTTAGACAAAACAGAGCAATTCCAAGTAAACAGCAGTTGTGAGAATATCGATAATATTGTTACTAAAAACTGGTTTGTACTGCCTCCGGTTATGGCGTGGTATTACAAAAGCCAGCATATAGAATATCTGCCGCTGCCTCCATTTAAAGAAGGCTGTGAAGGAACGCAGACCACAACAATGGATTTTATTTATCCAAAAGCCAATAGTAAGATCTATTTAACAAAAGATTTTAATAGTAATGTACAACCCGTAATTTTAAAAGTGGCTTATTCTGAAAGAGATAAAGAATTGTTTTGGTATGTTGATGACGTATATAAAGCCACAACAAAAACCTTTCATGAATTACCGATTACGCCAACAACGGGAATACATTACATAACGATTGTAGATGCATTTGGAAATGAAATTCGAAGAAAAATTGAAATTGTGAGGGAATAGTAACGTATTGAATTGTCACCCTGAGGGAAGTCGAAGCCCACGGACCAATTTGAGCGCCCTTCGACTTCCCTCAGGGTGACAATAGTATTCAAAATAAATTTTTCAATATAGTTTTGAATATAAATTTCCGCCACGAATTCACGAATTATTATAAAAATTAATTCGTGAATTCGTGGCGGAAAAAAAATCCACAAAAAAACCGTCTCGTTTTTTTAACGAGACGGTTTTATGTTTTTTATTCTGAAATAACATTTCCTTTGTTGTCGTAGAAATGGTATTCTAAGTACGTGTAAGCGTCACGAGGTATGATTTTCACCCATTTTTTATGTTCAAAAAACCATTTTGAACGTAATGATGGAAAACCTTTGCTGAGGTATGCAGCCACAAACGGATGTGTGTTTAACACAACTTTTTTGTGGGTTTTTAAAAGTCTTTCTAAATCAGCGGTAATCCTGTCAATGATTAAAATTGGAGCTTCAATTTCGCCATTGTGTTTGTTAGGATCTTCCTCTCTGGTTTTTATATTAACTTCTGGTCTTACTCGCTGTCTGGTAATCTGAACAAGTCCAAATTTACTTGGCGGTAATATTTTATGTTTTGCTTTATCGTCGCTCATTTCTTCTCGCAAGAAGTCGAACAAAACTTTCCTGTTTTCTGGATTAGACATATCGATAAAATCAACTACGATTATTCCGCCCATATCACGCAGACGCAGTTGTCTGGCAATTTCTGCTGCGGCAATCATATTCACTTCCATGGCTGTGTCTTCCTGGTTGGTTGCTTTATTTGAACGGTTTCCGCTGTTTACGTCAATAACGTGCAGAGCTTCAGTGTGTTCTATAATAAGATAAGCACCTTTACTCATGGAAACAGTTCTGCCAAAAGAAGTTTTGATTTGTCTCTCTATATTGTATTTCTCAAAAATCGGAGTATCATTTGATTGATAAAACTTGACAATTGATTGTTTTGAAGGTGCAATTTCCTGCAGATATTCCTTCGTTTGGTGGAACAACTCTTCATCATCTATTTGAATACCGCTGAAGGTATCATTAAATACATCTCTTAATATCGAAGAAGCTCTGTTAAGCTCTCCTAATACTTTTGATGGATGATGAGCAGTTGGTAATTTTTTACACATTGCAGACCATCTGCCAAGCAGGTTCTGCAAATCTTTTTCTAATTCGGCTACGTTTTTGCCTTCGGCTACTGTACGAACAATAACACCAAATCCTTTAGGTTTGATCGATAGAACAAGTTTTTTTAGACGATCCTTTTCTTTTTTGTCTTCTATTTTTTGAGAAATAGAAACGCGATCAGAAAAAGGAACTAGAACAATAAATCTTCCGGCAAGAGAAAGCTCAGCACTTATTCTTGGGCCTTTGGTCGATATAGGTTCTTTAACTACCTGAACTAAGACAGATTGATTGGCACTTAAAATATCAGTAATGATGCCATCTTTGTCAATCTCTTTTTCAAACTGAAAGGTTTTTAGGGAGAAATCTTTTAATTTACCTGCGCTTACAAGTTTTATGAATTTCAGCTGAGAAGCTAGATTTGGACCCAAATCGTGATAATGTAAAAAGGCATCTTTTTCGAAACCTACATTCACAAAAGCAGCGTTAAGTCCGGCAACTGGTTTTCTGATTTTGGCGATAAAAATATCACCAACCTGAAAGTTGCTTTTTTCTTCTTCTTTGTGTAATTCAATTAGTTTTCCATCTTTTAATAAGGCAAAATCTACGGCTTCAGAACTAGATCTAATGATTAACTCTTTATTCACACTGTAAATTTTTATCTGTTTTTTCAGAAAATAGAGTATAGAGTATAGAATATAGACTTAATAAAAATCTAAAATCTGAAATCTAAAATCTAAAATCTTATCTACAGATGGATTAAACAATATTTTTAACAGGTATTAACCCGGTGAAAGAAGATTAGTAGAGAATAGAGTAAAGAGAATAGATTTTTCGTCGTCTATCTCTATTTTCTTTTCTCTTTTATCTTTTTTCAATTTCAATGAACGTTTAAAAAGAAAAAAGTAGTTTAAAACTACTTTTTCTTTTTGTGGCGGTTAGCTCTCGCTCTTTTCTTTCTTTTGTGAGTAGCTACCTTATGTCTCTTTCTTTTTTTACCACTTGGCATATCGTGTCAGATTTATGTTAATTAATATTATTTTGCTTCGTTGTTAGTTTTAACTCCTTCTACAAATACTTTTGCAGGTTTAAACGCAGGGATGTTGTGTGCTGGAATTTTAATTGTAGTGTTTTTAGAAATGTTTCTACCAGTTTTTTCAGCTCTGGTTTTAACGATAAAACTACCAAAACCTCTTAGGTAAACATTGTCTCCTGTTTCTAAAGAAATTTTAACTTCTTCCATAAAAGATTCTACAGTTGCTTGAACATCTCCTTTTTCAAGACCTAATTTCTCTGAAATTTTTGCTACGATATCTGCTTTCGTCATTTTCTTTCCTATTTAATTTTATAAATGGTGTACTATTTTTTTGAGTTTGCAAATATAGGAATTAAAAAAAGAATTAATCAAGCTAATTCGTTAAATTTTAATTACATAAACATTTACTTTTGCATTTTAAGTATTTCGAGATGAATTTTCATAACACGCTGATAAAATGGTATTTACAAAATAAAAGGGATCTTCCATGGCGAAAAACGACCAATCCGTACCATATTTGGCTCTCAGAAATTATGCTTGCAGCAAACCAGAGTTGTGCAGGGAATGCCTTACTTTTTTGCTTTTACTCAAGAATTTCCAACTGTTTTTGATCTCGCAAATGCATCTGAAGAACAGGTTTTAAAACTTTGGCAGGGACTAGGGTATTATTCCCGTGCCCGAAATCTGCATCAAACGGCTCAACACATTGCTAATGATCTAAATGGGAACTTTCCTTCTACTTATAAAGACCTTCTTAATTTAAAAGGAGTAGGAGAATATACGGCCGCCGCAATCGCTTCTTTCTCTTATAATGAAGCCGTTCCTGTGGTAGACGGAAATGTATTTAGGGTTCTTTCGCGCTATTTTGATATTGAATCGGATATTGCGCTTCCGGCCACAAAAAAAGAATTTACCCAATTGGCTTCTGAATTAATGTCAAAAGATGATCCGGCTGTTTTTAATCAGGCGATTATGGAATTTGGAGCGTTGCAGTGTGTGCCTAAAAATCCTAATTGTTCAATTTGTGTTTTTAACAGCAGTTGTCTGGCATTACAGAAAAAGAAAGTGAATTCATTGCCTGTAAAGTCTAAGAAAATAAAGGTTACCAATCGATTTTTTAATTATTTTATTCTCGAAGATGTTTTAGGAAATACCAGTATCCAAAAAAGAACAGCAAAAGGAATCTGGCACAATCTCTACGAATTTCCGCTTTTGGAGACTAATGAAATTGTTGATTTTGATTATGTCGCAAAAGAATTAAAAAATGGTCTGTTTTCTTCTTATACTATAATAGGTGTAGAAGAATGCAGTGAAGAAACTATAATTCATAAGCTTTCGCATCAGCATCTTCATATTCAATTTTGGAAAATAAAAATAAAAGAAGTGATTGAAAATGGAATTGATCTTAAAACTTTGAAAACCTTTCCTTTTCCTATCGTAATTTATAATTTTATAGAAAAGCAGGAAATAAATTGCTAAAAAAATGTATCTTTGGTAGAAATACCACTATTAATTATGAATGGAACATTAAATAAAGTCATGCTTATCGGGCATTTAGGCGATGATGTAAAAATGCATTATTTTGATGGAGGGAACTGTATTGGGCGCTTTCAGCTGGCTACAAATGAAGTGTATATTAACAAGTCGACCAATGAAAAAATAACTTCTACAGAGTGGCATAATTTAGTTGTACGCAACAAAGCAGCCGAAATTTGCGAAAAATACCTTTCTAAAGGGGATAAAATATATGTTGAAGGACGTATCAAATCTAGGCAGTGGCAGGCTGAGGACGGAACTACAAAATATACAACAGAGATTCAGGTTACAGAATTTACTTTTCTGACTACCAAAAAAGATACTGTAAATCACAAACCGAACCACGATCAGGAACCTGCAAAAAATGTTAACTTTGATGCACCAAACGAAGGCTTGCCAATAAACGACCTGCCTTTTTGATTGTTTAACTAATCTTATGTAATTTGGACCCGGAGCCCAGTTTATTTCTTACCACAACTTTAGACATCAATTTAATAATTGGTTTTGTCGGAATATTTATTTTGCTGTTTTTGTCGGCAATTGTTTCAGGTGCAGAAGTCGCACTATTTTCTTTATCTCAAAAAGACATCGACGATACGATTCAGGAAAATCTCTCTAAAGGGAAAATTATTTCTGATCTTTTAGATAAACCCAAAAAACTTTTAGCAACTTTATTAGTCGCCAATAATTTTTTAAATATTGGCGTCGTTATTCTGTTCTCGTTTATTGGCCGAAATATTTTTGCCGGCGTAGAATCTCCGGTTTTAAAATTTATTTTAGAAGTAATTCTGGTTACCACTCTCATTTTATTATTCGGAGAAGTGCTGCCAAAAGTCTATGCGAGCCGAAATAATATAAAGTTTGCCAAACGTTTTGCGTACTCCATTTCTATTTTAGACAAATTACTGTCGCCAATAAGTTTGCCTATGCGAAGCGTTACTCTATATTTGCACAATAAATTAGGAAAACAAAAGAATAATTTTTCTATCAATCAGCTTTCTCAGGCGCTGGAACTAACAGATTCTGAAGGAACATCAACAGAAGAACAGAAAATTTTAGAAGGAATTGTTTCTTTTGGGAATACTGATACAAAGCAGGTTATGAGTCCAAGGATTGATATATTTGCATTAGAAATAACAGAACCTTTTGCTGTAATTTATCCTAAAATAATCGAAAAAGGATTTTCGAGAATTCCGGTTTACAGAGATAATATTGATCAGATAGAAGGCGTTTTGTTTGTAAAAGATCTGTTGCCGCATATTGATAAAGACAATTTTGACTGGGCGTCGATAATAAGAGAAGCGTTTTTTGTTCCTGAGAATAAAAAACTGGATAATTTATTAAAAGATTTTCAGAGTTTAAAAAGCCATTTGGCCATTGTTGTAGATGAATATGGAGGAACTTCAGGTTTGGTTTCTTTAGAAGATGTAATTGAAGAAATTGTAGGTGATATAAGTGATGAATTTGATGATGAGAATTTGAATTTCTCCCAAATAGATGAAAAGAATTTTCTTTTTGAAGGGAAAATAAACCTAAAAGATTTTTACAGAATTGTTGATGTTGATGAAGATGTTTTTGAATCTCACAAAGGTGAAGCTGAAACCCTGGCTGGATTTATTTTAGAAATTTTAGGGAATTTCCCGAAAAAAGATCAAAAAGTAGCTTTTGAAAATTGTGTTTTTACAATAGAAACCGTTGATAAAAAGCGTGTAAAACAAATTAAAGTAACAATAGAATAATGTTTAAAAGAATGATTTCGGTTATGGCAATTTTGCTGACTTTAACAGTGGTAAGCTGTAAAGATGAAGTGCTGCCAAAACCAGCCGGCTTTCTCAGATTGGATTATCCGCAGGCAAAATATGCAAATTTTGAAAATACCTGTCCTTTTACTTTTGAAATGAATGAAGGAGCAATTATAAAAGGCGAAAAAAACTGCGGATTTGCAATAACGTATCCAAAAATGAAAGCCACTATTTATTTGACCTATAAACCTGTTAATGGCAATATTGAAAAACTTTTAAAAGACGCTCAAAAACTAACTTACGAACACGTAATAAAAGCCGATGATATTTTAGAACAACCGTATATAAACCCTGAAAAAAAGGTTTACGGAATGTTTTATAAGGTTGACGGAAATGCTGCGACAAACTCTCAGTTTTATGTTACCGATAGTACAAAACATTTTATAACCGGATCGGTTTATTTTTATGCAAAACCAAATTTCGATTCGATTATGCCTGCAGCAAGTTATATTAAAAATGATATGCAGCGTTTAATGGAAACTCTGAAATGGAAATAATACAAAAGAATTCAATTTTAATCTTTCATTATGATATTAAAACCAAAGCTTTTTAAAATTTCAATAAAAATTTCCAAATAGTCGTCTAATCGAACATTTAAAGTTTTTTTCAAAATATCATGATTTAATAATTCAATTGTGTTCGTGTTTGAATTTTTGTCAATATTTGAAACTACCAATGAATCTTGTAAACCATCTAGTGTACTAGCGATATAAGTTTTATTTCCTAAAAGTTGTTCGGCTAAATTATTATATAAATCAAAAATTCCGGAAATAGAATTGCCATCAATTACTATATGTTTATCATTTGGTATATACTGAGGAACTCCCGAATAACGTAATGCAGCTCTAGTATATAACAATTGGTTTTTTCGATATTTCAAAAAATCTTTATCGTTATCCCAAAAGAAATAAAGATCTATCACATCTTGATTATATTCTTTAGCTGTTAAATTAGATTCGTCGTAAAAATCAAAGTCTATAGTACATTCAATTTCTATATTATTTGTGATTCCAAAATTTCTATTGTGTAAAGGAGTAATTTTTAAAAACGAAATGTCCTGAACTTCTAGATCATGTCGTATCAATTTTGAAGAAATAATAAATGATTCACCTTTTGTTAAATTCCAGGGCATTATATTTTTTACATTATATAAATAAAGTAAATAGACTTCATTATTGTCATCATCATCAAAATAATAATCAATAAATACATAATCACATTTAGATTTTAATACTCCTTTATTAAAAATCTCTACATTTAAATTATTATTCATTTTTTAAAATTTACCAGCTAGATTTCATGCAGATGCAAACATCAAGTTAAGTTTAAGAATTGTCACATCATTTCTTAAATGTACTTGATTTTGTAAGTTTTCGACAAATATAAATTAAAAAAGGCATTCAAATATAAATGCCTTTTTATGATTATCAAAGTTTAAAATTTAAGATTTAAAATTCGAAACTTTATATGTTTTACCGTCTCCGGTTTCCTGAACGATTCTAGTTAAAGATTCTTGATTTTGAACTGTTTTGTCAAAAGTAATTGTTGCCGTTTTTTTGTCAAAATCTACAGCAGCTTTTTCAACTCCTTCTAAATCAGATAATTTTTTTTCAATAGTTTTGGCACATCCCATCGCGCAAGTCATACCTTCGATTTCAAAACTTGCCGTTTGTACATTTTCAGCAGCGATTGCTTTATGTTCTTTAGAAGCAGTTTCTAAAGGTTTGATATTAGCCAGATTTTTATCTTCTTCTTTTTTACAGCTTACAAATACTAAACCTGCAATTGCTAATGAAGCTATGATTTTTGTGAATTTCATTATCTATAAATTTAATTGAATAATTGTGTACTAGAATGTTTGCAAAATTAATAAAAAACGAGAGGTCAGTTCATAAAAATAGTACAAATTTGCAGTAAAATAATTTATATGGATGCAAAACAATTAAAATGGGCTTACTTGCTTGTATTGTCCTTAATTTGGGGAAGTTCTTTTATTTTAATCAAAAGAGGATTAGTTGGTTTAACCGCGATTCAGGTGGGTTCTTTCCGAATCATTTTTGCAGCCTTATTTTTATTGATAGTTGGGTTTAAAAGTTTAAAAAAGATTACGGCCCGTCAATGGCGATTTGTGGCTTTGACTTCTTTTTTTGGAACATTTACGCCGGCTTATCTTTTTGCTATCGCAGAAACTGAAGTTGACAGTTCAATTGTTGCCATTTTAAATTCGCTTACGCCTTTAAACACTTTGGTCTTAGGAATTATCTTTTTTGGAATCCAATTTCAAAAACGACAGGTTTTGGGTGTTTTTATTGGTTTAATCGGATGTTTGCTTCTGGTTTTAAGCGGAGCATCAGCACATCCGGGACAAAACTATTATTATGTGGGTTTAGTTGTAATAGCGACTCTTTGTTATGCTATAAATGTCAATTTGATTAAAAGATATCTTCCTGATTTGAATTCGGTAAGTATTACAACAGGAAACTTTACTGTTTTATTAATCCCGGCGTTGATTATTTTAAGCACAACAGATATTTCTCAAAAACTAACTTTTGAAGTTACGCAGCATTCTATTTTCTTTGTCATGATATTAGGTGTTTTAGGTACCGGAATTGCTAATGTTTTGTTCTTTAAACTTATCCAGATTTCGTCTCCAGTTTTTGCAACATCAGTAACGTATTTAATTCCGATTGTTGCTTTTTTCTGGGGATTATTAGATAATGAAATGCTTACTCCGATTCAGTTTTTTGGTGCTTTTGTTATTTTAATTGGAGTTTATTTATCGGCTAAGAAGTGATTTTGAATTATGAGTTATGAGTTAGTTTGTCACCCTGAGCGAAGTCGAAGGGTTTGCCAACTAGCGCGGGGCTTCGACTACGCTCAGCCTGACAAAATAGGATGTAATATAAAAAAGCTTTGTCAAAGTTTTAAACTTTGACAAAGCCTATGAAAAAAAATCTTAGAACCTTAGCAGCTTAGTCTCTCAGAGCCTTTGTCCCTTTGTTTCTTTGTAACTTTGAACCTTTATAAAAAATCTGCCTCAGAAACTCCTTCGTTTATCTTAATATCAGACATTTTAATATCCAATTCAAAACCAATATTCTGAACTAAGTTAAAAGGAACTTTTACGCCTTTTACTTCTCTGTAATCGTTAAAATTTGTGATTTGCGTAACTGATTTTCCGCCTTGTTCGCGAACTTTAGATTCTGCTACTTTCAATCCCGATTTTACATCATAGAAATAAGTGGTTTTACCATCTTTTATAGCATAGGCATCTTTTCCGTTAATAGGCTCGATACTGTCTACTTTTAAATCAGTTCTTTTTACTAATAATTGCAATTCTTCGAATGGAGCAGCGTTTGCTTTCATATCTTTAAGGTCTTCGCCTTCAAGATTTTTTCGCTGGCCTTGCTGCTCAATATAAGCACCTTTTTCGTTTACAACCTGTTTCATTAAATTCATACTTCCCATAGAAAGCGAAACCATCATTTTTCCTTTAGCATCTAATTTAGATGTAAAAGTAAGCGGAGTAGGAGCTTGCGGAATAGTTGTAGTTCCGTTCATATAAAGCGTTTTTACAGCTGAAACTGCTTTTTCGCCTCCAATAGCTTTGATGTAATTTTCAAAAACAGTTTTTGCTGTAATATTTGTTGGAGCATCTTTTTTAACAACAGGTTTTTCAACCGGGTTTCCGTATTTATCAAAATAATAAATCGGAATTTGAAGTTTTTCTAAACCGGTAATTACATCAGAACCTTTTCCAACAATTACAATTCGCATGTTGTCAAGTAAAAAATACTTGTTAGCAACGCGATAAATATCATCGGCCGTTACATTATTTATTGTTTGAATATATTTTTCATAGAAATCTGCCGGAAGTTTTTCAGTTTCAATATTTAAAGCATAACGTGCTACGGCCTGAGGTTTTTCGACCTGCATTACAAATCGGCCAATGTATCCGGCTTTTACATTTCTTAAAACTTCAGGATCAACTCTTTCGGTGCGAATTCTTTTAATTTCTTTTATAAACTGCACAACAGCGCTGTCTGTAACTGTATTTCTAACAGCCGATGAAGCTTTAAATTTGCCTACATATTTATTTGCTCCAATACTTGAATTTGCTCCATAAGTCCACGCATTTTTTTCGCGCAGATTCATGTTTAGGTAACTGTTGAAATCACCTCCTAAAATTTGATTTGCAACAACAGCCGGGAAAAAATCAGGATCGCTCATTCGTAAATTTACAGTGTTTACCAGTGCAATTTCAGACTGAACGGCATTTGGAACATCTACAAAATCAATTTGAAGTTTAGCAGCATTTTCCGGATTTGGATATGTGTTTTTTGGGGCGGCTTGTTTTTTCCATCCGCCAAAAAGTTTTTCAACCGAAGCTTTTGTTTCTTTGAATTTTACATCACCAATAACAACTAAATAAGCGTTTTCAGGAACAAAATAAGTGGCGTAATTTTTTTGAACATCTTCTAGTGTTACATTCTTTACTGTTTCTTCAGAAAGATATTCACCGTTAGGATGATTTCTTCCGAAAGCCAAAACATCAACTACACGATTTGCGATGGCAGGAACACTTTTTTCATCGGCTTTAAGCCCTTCAAGTAATTTTGCTTTTTCTTTATCGAATTCAGTTTGTGTGAAATTAGGTTGTAAAGCACCTTCTGCCAAAAGTTCTAAAACTCGCCCTGAATATTTGGATAGCGAACTGGCAAAAGCTCCTTGTGAAGTAAAGTTTATGTTGGCACCATAAAAATCAATCTCTTCATTAAAAGCTTCTTTTGTCGTTTTTTTAGTTCCGTTACCAATTAAACTGCTTGTTAATTCGTCAACGCCTTTTTTATTTCCTTCGGTAAAAGGAGCATTGTCTAAAGTAAGATTAAAACTTACTCGGGGTAATTTATGGTTTTCAACAACCAGAACTTTCATACCGTTTGCCAAAACAAAGGTTTGAGGTTTTTTAATATTAACTACAGGTGGATTTCCTGGTTTTGGTTGTGGACGATCTTGTGCTTGCATAATTCCAGTTAGGAATAAAATGATTAAAAAATTATGTAGATTTTTCATGATTCGGTATTCTTAGTTTTGAGATTTTGAAGAAGGAACATAATCTAAAATTAAGCGCTGATTTGGGTTTAGATATTTTTTTGCCACTTCTCTGATTTCTTCTCTGGTAATTGAATGGTAAATATCAATTTCTGTATTAATTAAATTTACATCTCCATAAAGCAGATAATACGAAGCCAGATTTTCGGCAATTCCTTCTACACTCGAATTGGCATTTACAAAGTTATTATCGAATTTGTTTTGCAATTTTTCGTAATCTTTTTCAGAAATCAAATCGGTTTGGATTTTCACGATTTCTTCATCCATTTCTTTTAAAATATCGGCGGTAGTATTTGGTGCCATTGGCAAACCATATAATATATAAGTTCCGTAATCTTCCTGACTAAAACCAACAGCTCCAATTTGAAGTGCCATTTTTTTGTCATCAACAATTTTTTTGTACAATTTTGAGCTTTTGCCATCGCTTAAATAAGATGAAATCAGGTCTAAAACTCTGGCATCTCTGGTTTTCATTGAAGGCGTTCTGTACGAAGCAACAACCATCGGAATCTGAATGTTCGGGTCTTCATAAGTTGCTTTTATGGTTTGAGTTATAGGTTCTTCAACGTAAGTTTGTTTTTTTACATCTTCCCCTTTCGGAATTGGTCCAAAATATTTCTGAATCCATTCTTTTGCTTTCGTTTTATCAAAATCTCCGGCAACAACTAAAACCGCATTATTTGGTGTATAGAATTTTTTATTGAATGCCTGAAATTCTTCAAGAGTTGCCGCATCAAGATCTTTCATAGAACCTATAGTTGTCCAGCGATATGGATGATTTTTGAACATATTTTTTTTAACTTCCGGAAGAATGTTTCCGTAAGGCTGATTGTCGTAACGCATTCTTTTTTCTTCTTTTACAACTTCATTTTGCGTTTCAACTCCAATTTTATTAATAATTGGATGCATTAATCTTTCAGATTCCATCCATAAACCTAATTCTAAATTATTTGATGGAAAAACTTCGTAATAATACGTTCTGTCGTCAGATGTATTAGCATTGTTAACGCCTCCATTTGCGGTTACGATTTTCATCCATTCGCCGCGTTTTATATTTTGAGTGCCTTCAAATAATAAATGTTCGAAGAAATGTGCAAAACCAGTTCTGTCCGGGCGTTCGTCTTTTGAACCAACATGGTACATTACAGAAGTAATAACTACCGGAGCTGATGGGTCGTTATGCAGAATAACATGCATGCCATTGTCTAAATTGTATTCTTCAAAAACTACTTTTTGAGCATGAGCTACTCCGCCAAGCATTAGTGCTGCACTTAACATCATTATTGAATTTTTCATAAAGATTAATAAAATTATAGTACCTGTAAATAGGATAGGTAGAAAAGAGTTGATTTTGTTACATCAAAAATAACTTTTTTTAATTAGCATTTAGCGATTTGTCTTTGTTTTGAACGCAATTTAACAATCTTTTACCCCTAAATAGCTTTGATAAATTTAAAAAAGCCTTGAAAAACAGTGGTTAAAGGGCTGTAAATATTTTTATTGCAAGAGATTGCACAGTAAATTATTAGTTGTATATTTGCAACCTTAAAAATCAATAAATCAATTTGGTATGTATGCAATCGTAGAGATAGCAGGGCAACAATTTAAAGTAAGCAAAGACTTAAAGGTTTATGTTCACCGTTTAGCTAACGAAGAAGGTTCAAAAGTTTCTTTTGACAAAGTTCTTTTATTAGATGACAACGGAAATGTAACTTTAGGCGCCCCAGCTATAGAAGGTGCTTCAGTAGAAGCTAAAGTGTTACAACACTTAAAAGGTGATAAAGTTATCGTTTTCAAAAAGAAAAGAAGAAAAGGATACAAAAAAAGAAATGGTCACAGACAATATCTTACACAAATTGTAATTGAAGGTATTACTGCAGCAGGAGGAACTAAAAAAGCAGCAGCTAAAAAAGCGGTTGTAGCAGAAGAAACAGCTACTGAAGAAGTAGAAGCTCCAAAAGCTAAAAAAGCAGCTCCAAAAGCAAAGAAAGAAGCTACTAAAGAATAATAACAATATTTAAACTCATACGTCATGGCTCACAAGAAAGGTGTCGGTAGTTCGAAGAATGGTAGAGAATCAGAATCAAAACGTTTAGGCGTTAAGATTTATGGTGGACAAGCTGCTATTGCTGGTAACATCATCGTTAGACAAAGAGGTTCAAAACACAATCCAGGTGAAAACGTTTACATTAGTAAAGATCACACTTTGCATGCAAAAGTTGATGGAGTTGTTAAGTTCCAAAAGAAAAGAGATAACAAATCTTATGTATCTATTATCCCATTCGAGGCTTAATATTTTATAAAGATTTACTTTTATAAAAAACCCGTTCTGAAAAGATCGGGTTTTTTGTTTTATTAGAATTTGTATAGTTTTTTGTTTCTAAACCCGACAGGTTTTTAAAACCTGTCGGGTTTCTGTTTAGGCAAGAAAAAAAACCTTTGTCAAAGTTTTAAACTTTGACAAAGGTCGATGTGTATTTTTAAATTGGAATTTGAAGTTTTAAATTTTGTAATTTAAAAAAATAGAAATTTCTATTCAGTATCCTTAGTTTCCTCCAAATCCTCGGTTTTACGTCCTACTTTTACTTTAGGATTATCCTGAGTTCCGGTAACGGTTAACGGAATTCCGAATATGCCAAATGGAGGTAATCCTAAACGCATCTTTAAGTTTAGTTTTCCGTCAAGACTTGTTGTTCCTTCGATTCTTGGTCTAAAGCCGGCAAACTTAAATTTAAAACGCTCTACGGTCATGATATTATTCTTGATCGTACTTTTGATGTCAACTTTTGAAACGTCAGGATTTTTCATCGATTCAGAGCTTGTTTGTTTGCTTACGGCATTAAACATTTTCAAGCCTCGCACTTTTACATCTTTTACAGAAAGTACACCACCACCAACTAATGAAGGATAAACGGGTTCCATATTTCCGTTTAAGCGGCCTTTTAACTGATAATCTAAAGAAACAATTCCCTGCGCTTTTTCGGCGGCACTCGCCATTTTTCTAAAAACTTCGATCTCGTTATAAGCTCTTTTAATATCAAAGTCTGATGCTTTAATTGTATAATCGAAATTTGCTTTTTGAGGTGTTACAGCTTGATAATTGGCATTCATAACAACATTACAGCCAATTAAATTAAAGCCAGTATTTTGCATCGTCAATTTACCTTTATTCATAGTTAAATGTCCTGTAGCATTTTGAAGATTCAGTTTGTCAAAATTTACTTTTTGAGCATTTGCCAGCAACTGTAAGTTTAAATTTGTCGGGATAATTATAACGCCTGTTTGTTTGGCTTCATTTTTTGTTTCTGGTTTTGGAGCAGAACTTTTGTTTACAGATGCATCTGTTGTTGTATTCGACATAAACTCGTCTACATTAATATATCTCGCAGAAACTTTAAAAGAGCCTTTTAAAACGCCTGTATTTGTAGTTGCGTAATTAAAAACATTTTGCAGGTAGCCATTCATTTTAAAATCAGACTGCCCGTATGCGGCCAAAAAGTTATTGAAAGACATTTTATCCTGATTGATTTTGAAAATCCCTTCTTTAATAATGAACTTTTTAGGAAGATATTCTGAAGTTACCCCAATGTTTCTTAATTCAAGAGTTCCTTTGTTATTTAATTTGCTGTAATTTCCTTTTTCGGCGTCACTTTGTTTTCCTTTAAGAGCTAAATCAGCTTTAATAAAACCGTCTAAATCCAATCCTTTTTGAGAAAACACTTTGTAGATTTTGTTTACATCCAGTTCGCCTTTGGCTTTAATGTCGTACGTTAAATCATTAAAATCACTTAAATCAGCTTCTACAAAAACCGGTTTTCCTTCAAAGGTAAACTGAGCTGGTTTTAGCTTAATTTTTAAGTCGTCAAAAGTTCCTTTTTGATTGTCGATTTTAGATTTAATAACAATATTCGTAATTGGGTTTGGATAATATTTCGTTTTTAGATATCCGTTTTCTAAATCAAAAACTCCTTTTGTAATAGGGAAAAGTTTGTTTTTTTGATCGTATTTACCGTTCGCCTGAATATCTCCCGCAAGCGATCCTTTTAATTCAACATCCGGAATTCCTAATGCCTTTGTTAATTTAGCAAGGTCCATTTTAGCTTTAAAATCGGCATTGATTTCAGGAGTATTGGCGCCTTTTATAAAGAATTTTGATTTTAAATAATCCTGATTGATGTTTAAAGAAACATTTTTAGCATCAACTGTTAAAAGATCAGGGTTTAATGACGGAACTTTTGTTTTAACATCTAAATTCAAATTTGAAACCGGAAAAGCACTTTTCTCATAATTGACAAATCCGTTGTCAATTTTTACATCCAAATTCAAATCGGGTGCAATGTTTTGTGACGTGATGTAATTTCCTTTTAAAGTAAAAAGAAGATTGGTGTTTCCTTTTAATTCTGTTTTAGAAAGCCAGGTAATGTATTTTGGCGGAAAAGCAGTAAATACATGATACAAATCGCTATTGTCTGATTTTATAACAAAATCCATATTATAGCCATCTTTCAAGATGTCAAATTTTCCTTTAAAATCGACCAAAAGCTGATTGATTTTAAGGTTGTTCTGCTGGAAGAAAAAAGACAAAGAGTTGATGTTTACTTTTGTAATTAAATCAGCATCGACTTTTTTGTTCATTAAATACGGTTCGTCTTCATAGATAATGTTTAGCTTTTCAATTTTTGCCTTCGAATATAAATCAAAAACGGCTTTGTTTAAATCGCCTTTTCCCAGATAATTAAAACCTAATGCATCAAAATGTACTTTTGTAGATTGATCATCGTAAATAATTTTACTGTTTAAAATTTCGATTCGCTCTAGTTTTAAAGCAGTATCGCTGCTGTCTTTAGATTTTGAAGCCTGTTTTTGAGATTTGTAAATATTATAATTCGCTTCTCCGTTTGGATTCACTTTTACATTTATAAAAGAATCCGATAAATATATCTGGTCAATTTTTACCGATTTACTAAAAATTAAACTGGCAACATTTATCCCAAAAGAAACTTCTTTTGCAGTAATAAACTTTTCGGTTTTATATGGTGCAGAGCCATTTAAGCTTAAATTGTCTAAGGTTAAGGTTAAAGAAGGGAAATGGCGAAAAAATGAAACTGAAACATCAGAATAGTTAAGCTCAGCGCTTAATCTTTCGTTGGCCGTTTTTTTGATCTGTTCTTTGATCTGATCTTCAAAAACAATTGGCGTTAAAAATAATAATCCTAAAATAACAGCGAAAGTTATCCCTAAATACTTCGCAATTTTAAATACGATTGATCTGGATTTACTTTTTGTCATAACGAATTGTGGTGTTTAATATAAAATAGAATGAAAATAGAGAGTACAGTTTATCCGTGAACGGTTTCACTTTTACCATAATTGGTAATAATAGAACCTTCATATTCGATCCATTCTTTCCATCGTTTATCGATGTCTATATTGTCCTGATATTTTCTGGCAAAACCTAAAAAAGTGGTGTAGTGACCAGCTTCAGAAATCATTAAATCACGATAAAATTTAGCCAGTTCTTCGTCTTTTATATTTTCAGAAAGTACTTTAAAACGCTCACAGCTTCGGGCTTCGATCATGGCAGAAAACAATAAACGGTCGCAAAGCGCATCGCGTCGGCTTCCGTCTTTTTTCATAAATTTAAAAAGTTCATTAACGTAATGATCTTTTCGTTCGCGTCCTAAAGTAAGACCGCGTTGTTTTATAATGTCATGAACCATTTGAAAATGCTCTAATTCTTCTCTTGCAATAACAAGCATTTCGGTTACTAATTCTTCGATTTCAGAGTTATAGGTTACGATACTAATAGCATTTGAAGCTGCTTTTTGTTCGCACCAGGCGTGATCCGTTAAAATTTCTTCGATATTTGACTCAACGATATTGACCCAGCGAGGGTCTGTAGCTAATTTTAATCCCAACATAATTTCCCAGCATTTAGTTCTTGCAAAATTAGTGTTTTTTATTACTAAAAATCAGGAAATCTCGTGTGATTGCGCGGAAAAAAGCATTATTTTGTAAGTTGAAACCAATTACGATGAATCAGCTAAAAAAACTTTTAATTATTGGGTTTGTCTGGCCGGAGCCAAATTCTTCAGCAGCAGGAGGAAGGATGATGCAGTTAATTTCTATTTTTAAAGAAAATGGATTCGAAATTACATTTGCAAGCGCGGCTCAGGATAGTGATTTTATGGTTGATTTGTCTGAAAATGGAGTAATCAAAAAAAGCATCGAACTAAATTCATCCAGTTTTGATGATTTTGTAATTGAATTAAATCCAGATGTTGTCTTGTTTGATCGTTTTATGATTGAAGAACAGTTTGGCTGGAGAGTGACAGAGCATTGTCCAAAAGCAATTCGAATTCTTGACACTGAGGATTTACATTGTTTGCGAACAGCACGTCAAAAAGCTTTTAAAGAAAACAGAAAGTTTAAAATTCCTGATTTATTATCTGAAGAAGTTGCTAAAAGAGAAATTGCGAGTATTTTAAGATGTGATTTGTCTTTGATTATTTCTGAATTTGAAATGAATATCCTGACGAAAAATTTTAAAATAAACTCAGATTTACTGTTTTATCTTCCTTTTTTAGTTGAAAAAATGACTGAAAATGATCTTCAGGAACTTCCATCTTTTGAAGATCGTAAGAATTTTGTTTTCATTGGAAATTTTCTTCACGAACCTAATTGGAATACGGTTCAGTATTTAAAAGAAGCAATTTGGTCACTTATTAGAAAGGATTTTCCAGAAGCTGTTTTAGAAATTTACGGCGCATATCCGTCGCAAAAAGTTTTACAATTGCATCAGCCTAAAAATGGTTTTTATATCATGGGAAGGGCAGAAGATGCAAATGAAATTGTTAAAAAAGCAAGAATTGTTTTGGCGCCAATTCGTTTTGGAGCTGGTTTAAAAGGGAAATTATTAGAAGCGATGCAATGCGGAACTCCAAGTGTAACAACTTCAATTGGTTCTGAGGCGATGCATGCTGATTTGCCCTGGAATGGTTGTATTGAAGATAATCCGAAGGAATATGCTGAAAAAGCGGTTTTGCTTTATCAGAATGAAAATCTTTGGAAACAAGCTCAAAAAAACGGTATTGCTATTATTAATGAATGTTATCAGAAAGATAAATATTCGGATACTTTAATTGATTTGGTGAATTCGCTCTTAGTTGATTCAACAAGCCATCGTCTGCATAATTTTATGGGAAATTTGCTGCAACATCATGCGTTTAAAAGCACCATGTACATGTCAAAATGGATTGAAGCAAAAAACAAGTAATAAGTAACAGTTTACAGTAATCAGCGGACTGCGACTGAAAACTGCGACTGCAAACTTTAAGTGTCCATTTTGCCAAAACCAACAGTTTCCCGATAAATTTGAGGTGAAACGTCTGCATTGGTTTTAAAAAAACGACTGAAATAATGTTCGTCATCATAACCTAATTCGTAAGCAATCTCTTTTACCGTTTTATTAGTCAGGTACAATTCTCTTTTGGCTTCAATAATGATTCGTTCCGAAATTAAATCGGTTAAGGTTTTATTGAAATAATTCTTGGATATTTTTGCTAATGCTTTAGGAGAAATATTTAATAATTCGGCATAATTTCCGGCTGAATGTTTAGTTTTAAAATTCAGTTCGATTGCGTCTTTTAAATTTTGAAGAATTACAGGTTCTTTTGAGTCTTTAAATGATTTTATTTCTTCCAGCTGTTCTGTTTTTAATCTTGAAGCTGTGATTAAAAAGATTTTTAAGTATGAAATCAATAATTCATATTGAGCTAATTCTGCATTCTGAATTTCGGATTTCATTTGTTCAATCACCATTTTAAATGTCTGTTCTGCTTGTTTCGGAACCTGAACATAAGGCGGCTGATAGATATTATTGAACAAAACGCCATTGCATGAAACCTCTTTTTGATGCATGTGAATGCAGTAAAAGTCAGGATGAAAATGAATGGCAATTCCTTCAATTGGCTCGTTTACGCAAAGCATAAAAGGCTGATAAGGAGAAAAGGCGAGAAGAGAGTTTTCTTCAAAATGATGTTCTGCAAAATCGGCTTTTACTTTACCGTTTCCTTTTGTGACCCAAATTAAAGAGTAATAATTGTTTCGCTGTAAATGATCAAAATGGCTGTTATCATCAAAAGGAAGAATTTTGAATGCTAGATTGCCATTCTGCGGATTTATTAAAGTGAAAACATTTTGAGAACTCATAATTTTGTTTTGGTTTTGAAAATATAAAGATAGTCATGAAATGAATTCACAACTATCTCTATAGCTTGTTTTTTGTTATGATGATTGTGTAACTTTTAATTAAACAGCCGGAAAGTCAATTACTGTATTTGCTGTATTGTTAAAGTAGTTTGTTAAAACATTTAAAGCTACATGTCCGATAGTTTCTGCAATTTCAGCATCAGAAACTCCTGCGTTTTTAGCTTTGTTTACATCTTCGTCGTTTACTAAACCATATTTTCTGATTAATGTTTTGGCTAATTGTAAAATTGCTTCTGTTTTTGCGTCGGCAGAATTTCCTAATCTTGCTGCTTTTAAAACTTCAGGATCTGCTTTTATTAATTTTTCTCCAATGAAAGTGTGAGCAGCTAAACAATAATCACATGAATTACTTTCTGAAACGGCCAGAGCAATTAATTCTCCTGTTTTGGCACTTAATTTTCCGTGGCTTAATGCACCGCTAAAATTTAAATATCCTTCAAGAACCGCTGGAGAATTTCCCATTGTTCTCATCATGTTAGGTACAACGCCTAATTTTGCCTGAACTGCGTTGAATAAATCTTTAGTTTTTCCTGTTACTTCTTCTGGGTTTAATGCTGTTAATCGTGCCATCTTATTTAATTTTTAATGTTGTTATTTGTTATTGTCTTTTAACATTACAAAGGTGCGACGATTACAGATTTTAGAACATGGAGAATGTACGCTATGTGATGGATAATTTTCCCTGGATAGTTTTTTGAATGAAAAAATCCCCATTTACATTCGTAATCGGGGATTAAATAATTATGATTTATCCCGAAGGGATTACATATCGGTAGAAAAAATATTATGCATTATGATTATTTGTCCCGTCAGGGACTAAACTATTCGCTGTAATGTATAGTCCCTGATGGGACAATAGGAACGATCGCATTTTTTTTCTACCGATATGTAATCCCTACGGGATATAAAATTGTAAACGGAATTTTTGTGGTTGTTTTTTATTTCAAAACACCTTCAACTGCCTGAATAGTTGTCGCATGATAACCAGATTTTGCTTTGTCAAAAATCTGTTTAGCCCAAACTTTTCCTTCCGGAGTTTTAACCATTTCTTTATAAAGCATCATTACAGATCCTGTTCTGCTGATTCCAATCAAAAATTGTTCAATTGCCGGATCGGCAGCTTTGTACTGATGACGAATTGCCTGAACAAACCATTGACGTTTGATAATGAAATTACCACCTTTTGTAAAGTTGAATTCTTTATCAATTGCTTCCATTTCTTTTGCTGTAATATCAGCAGGAAGATGATCTATAAAATGCTGTTTTTCGGCAGTAGTTGTGATTTTTTTGCTTAAACCAGTAACGCCGGTTTCTCTCCAGCTTTTTTGAATCGCGTCAATAGCATCAAATTCTGCTGAACTTACAGGAAGAATATTTGACGGAATTCCCGGTTTGTAAATCCAGTTGTCTAATTGGATTTTATCTGCTAAAGCTTTGTCTCCTTTAATAAGATTTTCGTTTAAATACTTAACAAAATCTTCTGTTGTAATAGATTGAAATGCATGAGAATCGAAGTAATTCTTAATAAACGGATCAAATTTATCACGTCCCACAGCGTTTTCAATAACTCTTAAAAATGAATATCCTTTAACGTAAGGAATCTGGCTGATACCATCATCAGGATTTCTCCCTGTAAGACTTACTTTTAATCTTGTGTCAGGATTTGTATCACCATATTCGGCAACGTTGTCAACCAGGTCTTTGTTGGTAATAACGTTTTGCATGTCAAATTCTTTCTTTCCAAAAATAGCTTCGCCAATTCTGTGTTCAACATAAGTAGTAAAACCTTCGTTTAACCAAATATCATCCCATGTAGCGTTTGTAACTAAATTTCCGCTCCAGCTATGGCCTAATTCATGCGCCAATAAACTTGTCAGAGAGCGATCTCCTGCGATTACTCCCGGAGTTAAGAAAGTTAAATTTGGATTCTCCATTCCGCCATAAGGGAAACTTGGAGGTAAAACCAATACATCGTAACGTCCCCATCTGTATGGTCCGTATAATTTCTCAGCGGCATTGACCATATTGCCAAGCTCGGCAAATTCCCAAGCCGATTTTTTCAGCATTGATGGTTCTGCGTAAACTCCGGTTCTCTTGTCGATAGCTTGAAATTCGATATCTCCAACGGCAATAGCCATTAAATAAGATGGAATCGCTTTGTCTTGTTTGAAAGTGTAAACGCCAGTATCGTTTTTCTTCTGTGGATTTACTGCGCTCATAACCGCCAATAAATCTTTAGGAACTGTAACTTTTGCATTGTAAGTAAAACGAATTCCTGGCGAATCCTGACAAGGAATCCACGTACGTGACCAAACGCTTTCTCCCTGAGAAAAAACAAAAGGTTTCTTTTTGTCTGCCGTTTGTTCTGGTTTTAGCCATTGTAATGCAACACCATCTTTAGTTGTGTTGTAGTAAATATTTACTTTAGTTGTATTTGGCTCAATTGTAATATGAAGCGGTTTTCCATGAAATTCGACATCTTTTCCAAGCTCAAATTTTGTTTCTTTTTCGTCATCACCTAAAGTTACTTTGGTAATATTTAAAGTGTTTTCGTCGAAGATTATCTCATTTCCTTTGCTGATGTTATCAATAGTCCATGACGCTTTTCCTGAAATGGTTTGAGTGTCAAAATCGACTTTGATATCAAGATCAAGATGTTTTGCAACAGCAAGTTCTGGTTTAGAATAGCTGTGTTCATCAACAATAGCAGTAGTTTTTTCTGTACTTTCTTTTTTCTGGCAGGCTATAGCCGTCAGAAACAAAGCGGCAAGAACTAGTTTCTTCATTTTGTGAGTTTTTGAATTTGAGGATGAAAATTAAACAAAAAATCCCGTTCTGAATAAACAAAACGGGATTTAATTATGAATTACATTCGATCGGCTTTGTGTGTCTTCGACTTCGCTCAGACTGACAAAGCTGAATTATGCCAACATTGTAACTGGACTTTCGATGTATTGTTTTAATGTTTGTAAGAACTGAGCGCCAGTTGCACCGTCAATTGTTCTGTGATCACAAGCTAATGATAACATCATTGTGTTTCCAACTACGATTTGACCGTTTTTAACTACTGGTTTCTCAACAATTGCGCCTACAGAAAGGATGGCAGAGTTTGGCTGGTTGATAATTGAATTGAATTCAGTGATACCAAACATACCAAGGTTAGATACTGTAAAAGTACTTCCTTCCATTTCTTGTGGCCCAAGTTTTTTGTTTTTAGCTCTTCCGGCAAGATCTCTTACTGCGCCGCCAATTTGAGATAAACTCATGGCATCAGTAAATTTCAATACAGGAACAACTAATCCGTCTTCAACAGCTACAGCAACACCAATGTTTACGTGGTGGTTGATGATGATAGCATCTTCTTTCCAGGTAGAGTTGATTTTTGGGTGTTTTTTCAATGCTAAAGCACAAGCTTTGATTACCATATCGTTGAAAGACACTTTTGTATCAGGAACGCTGTTGATAGCAGTTCTTGCCTGCATAGCTTCGTCCATACTTACTTCGATCACTAAGTTGTAGTGAGGAGCTGTAAATAATGACTCAGATAAACGTTTAGCAATGATTTTACGCATTTGAGAGTTTTTGATCTCTTCTGTGTAAACTTCTCCCGCAGGAACAAATATTTTTGCAGCAGGAGCAGCAGTTTCTTGTTTAGCGGCTGGTGCAGAAGTTGTAGTTTGTGCTTGTGCAGATGGAGTAAAGTTTTCGATATCGCTTTTTACGATACGTCCGTTTTCTCCAGATCCTTTAACTTGTGATAATTGAATTCCTTTGTCAGAAGCAATTTTCTTAGCTAATGGTGAAGCTAAAATTCTTCCTCCATTTGAAGAAGTTTCAGCAACAGCTTCTGTAGCTTGTGCAGCAGCAGGAGCAGCTTTTGTTTCTTCTGCAGCAGGAGCACTAGCAGTTGCAGCGCCTCCGGCAGTAAAGTTATCAGCGATTCCAGAGATGTCAGTTCCTGCAGGTCCAATGATAGCTAATAAACTGTCAACAGGAGCAGTGTTTCCTTCCTGAATTCCGATGTATAATAATGTTCCGGCATTGAAAGACTCAAACTCCATAGTAGCTTTGTCAGTTTCAATTTCGGCTAAAATATCTCCTTCAGCTACAGTATCGCCCACTTTTTTCAACCAGGTTGCCACTGTACCTTCTGTCATTGTATCACTCAAACGAGGCATTGTTACTACAACAACACCTTTTGGTAATTCAGCTGCAGCTTTTGCAGGAGCAGCAGTTTCAGTTTTTGCTTCAGCAGCTGGAGCATCCGCTTTTGGAGCTTCGGCAGCAGCAGCACCACCAGCTAAAAGAGCAGAAATATCTTCTCCTTCGTTACCAATGATGGCTAATAATGAATCAACCGGAGCAGTTTCTCCAGCCTGAATTCCGATATGTAAAAGAGTTCCTTCGTTAAAAGATTCGAACTCCATTGTTGCTTTATCTGTTTCAATTTCAGCTAAGATATCACCTTCGCTTACTTTGTCGCCTACTTTTTTAAGCCATGTTGCTACCGTTCCTTCCGTCATAGTATCGCTCAAACGAGGCATAGTTACTTTAATTGCCATGATCTATTATAATTTATGAGGTGTAAATGGATAGTCTTCTTGTGCGTATACTACATCGTATAATTGTTGTAAGTCTGGATATGGAGATTCTTCAGCGAATTTCGCACATTCTTCAACTAAGTCTTTAACTCTTTGGTCAATTACTTCGATTTCTGCTTCTGTAGCATATTTTTGATCTAAGATTACATCAAGAACTTGTGTAATCGGGTCGATTTTTTTGTACTCTTCAACCTCTTCTTTAGAACGGTATAATTGAGCATCAGACATAGAGTGTCCTCTGTAACGGTACGTTTTCATTTCAAGGAAAGTTGGTCCGTCTCCACGACGAGCTCTTTCCATAGCTTCATGCATTGCTTCAGCAACTTTTACAGGATTCATTCCGTCAACAGGTCCGCAAGGCATTTCGTAACCTAAACCTAATTTCCAGATGTCAGTGTGGTTTGCAGTTCTTTCTACAGAAGTACCCATTGCATAACCGTTGTTTTCAACGATAAATACAACTGGAAGTTTCCATAACATTGCCATGTTGAAAGCTTCGTGTAAAGAACCTTGTCTGGCAGCTCCGTCACCAAAATAAGTTAAGGTAACACCGCCTGTGTTGAAATATTTATCTGCAAAAGCAATACCAGCTCCTACAGGAATTTGAGCACCCACGATTCCGTGTCCGCCATAAAAACCATGTTCTTTAGAGAAAATGTGCATAGAACCTCCCATACCTTTAGAAGTTCCTGTCGCTTTTCCTAAAAGTTCAGCCATTACGTTTTTAGGATCAACTCCCATACCAATTGGCTGCACGTGGTTTCTGTAAGCAGTAATCATTTTGTCTTTCGTCAAGTCCATAGCGTGCAATGCACCCGCTAATACAGCTTCTTGACCATTATATAGGTGTAGAAAACCTCTAACTTTTTGTTGAATGTATAATGCTGCAAGTTTGTCTTCAAACTTTCTCCAAAGCAGCATGTCTTCATACCACTTTAAATATACCTCTTTTGTAACTTCTTTCATCTGAATTCTTTCTTTTGCTAAAGTTGTTTGTGTTATCGATTATTGTGCCTTTACCGCAAAATAGTTTCCTCCCACAAATTTGCGCCCGAAAGGTCGGGATGCAAAAATAAGACATTACATTTAAGAACTAAAATTTAAACGATACTTTTTGGCTTTTTTTTACAAGAACTTTTTATCAAACATAAAAGGGAGTAAATTTTTTAGGGATGCTGATTTGTAAACTTCGCCAATTTCTCCCATAAAATAAATTTCGATAGGGGTATCCTGCTTTATTTCATATTCTGCAATTGACTGACGGCAAGAACCACACGGCGGAATAGGTGCTTTGGTTTGATTCGTGTCTGAAGCTGCTGTGATAGCCATTTTTAAAATTTTTGCTTCAGGATAAGCACTTCCTGCATAAAAAATCGCCGTTCTTTCTGCGCATAATCCCGACGGATAAGCAGCGTTTTCCTGATTTGAACCTAGAATTACCTGTCCGTTATCAAGAAGAAGTGCGGCACCAACTCTAAATTGTGAATAGGGCGCATAGGCTTTTTTACGAATTTGAACAGCCTGATTCATTAAATCCTGAATATCTTTTGAAAGTTCATTGATGCTGTCGTAAATGGTAAATGACGATGTAATGCTTATTTCTTTCATTTTTATAGGGGAAAAAAAATCCAAATTTCTAAACTTCAGAAATTTGGATTGTAATTGTTTTTGTATGTTTTTTATTTAGTACGTTTCGTATTTGTCGCCAAAGTTAAAGGTTAAAGAGAAACGAAGTGTATTTTCTAAAGGATTTTTAACTTTTGATGCTGAAAATAAATACGAAACATCAATTCTCATGATATTGTATTTAAAACCTGCTCCTAAAGAGAAAAACTGTTTAGCTCCTTTCATTGGGCTTTCGTGGTAATATCCTAAACGCATTGCGAAAGAGTCCTGATACATATATTCAGCAGCGGCACTATACGTTATTTCTTTTAATTCTTCACTGAAACCATCAGGTGCATCTCCAAATGATTTAAAAATTCCTTCTACCCAGCCCGTGTCTTTATATTTATTATAGCTAATTGCGTCTGCTTCTGATTGTGAAATATCTTCCGGATCTGTAAAATCGCCGTCTCCGTTTGCGTCAACCGGAGTTCCGGGTCCCGGAGGAGTTGGAACTAAAAGTTTTGTAAACTCTACACTTACCCCAAGTTTGTTATAGTCATCAAATATAAAATCAAAGCCACCACCTAGTCTTAAATTAGCCGGTAAAAAGTTTGAGCTTAAATCGTCATTATCATAACTGATTTTTGGTCCTAAGTTTTGAATATTGAAACCAGCTCTCCATCTTCCGTTGAAATCCTGGTAAGCGATTTCTTCTGATTGATAGAAACCAGCCACGTCAACAGCAAAAGAACTTGCTGCAGAAGCATCTACTTCTCCAGAAGGAATTTTCAGGTTAGACCTAATATATCTCCCCGCAACAGCCATCGAGAATGTTTCACTTAATTTTAGTGAGTAAGATCCGTCTAGAGCAAATTCGTTTGGACTTACTTCTCTGGTTGCTTCGTTAGGGTCGCCTGTTTCTCTTAATTCGATTCCTCCAAAACCAAAATAGCGGAAACTTGCTCCAAAAGCACTTTTTTCATTGATTTTGTTGTAATACGTTAGCTGACCAAGTGAAATATCATTCGCAAGATCGGTTAAATAAGGTGTGTAGCTGATAGAAAGCCCTTGTGCGTCTTCTGCAAAGGCATATTTTGCCGGATTCCATTGTTGAGAAAAAACATCTGATGATGTGGCAACGCCTTGATCTGCTAAACCTGCAGCTCTCGCATCAGCTGCTACTAGTAAGAAAGGAACTCCTGTTGTAATAGGGCGCTCAATATTTTGGGCTTTTGCGAAGGAAATGACTAATAAACAAATTAGTAAAAGTGATATTTTTCTCATTTTTGGGACTTAATGGTATTTATGTTACAAATATATATATTTTTATAGAATGACCAATTTTTCGTATTTTTCTGCTTTTTTATTTGTTAAACTAGACCTTACAGTGAGTTTATAAATGTAAACTCCTTTTCCAATTCGGTCTCCAAAATCATCCTTTCCGTCCCATGTTATCTCTCTGGATAAAAAACCTTCTGTTGTAATGATTTGGTTTTTTGTCCAAACCACTTTTCCTGTAATTGTCATGACCTGAACCTGTACATCTAAAGGTTCATAAGGTCTGTTGTGCGAAAACCAAAACTGTGTGTAGGTTGAAAAAGGATTCGGATAATTTAAAACGTGTGTTAACTTTAATTCTTCGTCGCCTATAACCACAAATTGTATTTCGCTTGTTACGGGATTGTTATAAACATCCCATGCCGTAAAACTAATTGTATGAAGTCCTGCAGATAAATTTCTAAGCGGAAAACGTAAATTTCCGTTTGTATAATCATCTAATTTTGTTTGATAATAATCATTCAAAATATAAGGATTGCTCACGTCTCCATCCAGAACTGCTATAATATCATGACCAATTCCGCTGGCAGTATTTATACCATTTTCATCTTCTAAAAATGCCAAAAGAAAAGGCGATGCATTTGTAATTCCTCCGGACACAAAAGTTTCATCGTTCATATATAACTTAACTTTTGGACTTATATTGTCCTGAGGTGCATTTTCATTTATTCCTCCAATTTTTATGGTGTTATTATAACCCGTTTGGTTTTCAAGTGTTTGATTTTTTTTAGCATAAAAACTGATGCGTCCGTTGTCGACAGGTATGCGGATATCTCTTGGAACAACAAAGCTAAATTCAAACTGGCCGTTGGTTACAGAAGCATTGCCTCTAAATATTGTTTCTCCTAGGGTTTTGAATGACATTGCAGGGCTATATCCATCATTATTTAGTGTCGAAGTAGTTATCATTTTGTCGAAAATAGCAGTTGCAAGTTCACCGTTGTAATTACTTAAAAGAACATTATTTTCGTCTGTTATTTCTCCTGAAATTTTAATTTTTGATAGTGATTTAAAATCCGGAATTGGCTTCGAAATCACAATATCGTTTACTTTCGTTAAATTAATTCGTGGTTTCGGGATTGCTAACATCAAAGCAGGGTCTCCTATATATACAACAACATTACTGGCAGAACTTGGATTTTCATTTTTTGAAATTCTAAGAGATTCAGCAATACTATTATATTGATTTGAGTCATAAGATAGCAGGTTTTTGCTTAAGCTATCGTTGAAATTTTCGGCATTGAACTGGCCAATTTCACGAATAGTAGTTAACATAGAAATGGCCCCGCCTTTTGGATTCCAATATGTATATTCGCCGGCAGTTGGACGTGTAGGGTCGTCAAATCTTGAAAATTCGCAGGTAATGGTAATAAATAATGGGTATTTGTATTGATTATTCAGGTTTTGTCCGTCTGATTTTTCCCAAATTCTTTCGCCGGCAAGTCCGTCTTCACCTCCGTGACCTAAATAATTAAAAACTAAAGCACCTTTTTCGAAAGCGTTAAAAAAGTCGGTTCTTGCTTTTGGATATCTTGATCCTCCGGCAGAAGCTTCTTGTGTGTAAGCATCTAAAAAGATTTTATCAACATTTAAAAAAGGTTTTTCGGTGGCGATAACATCAGCTAGGTTATTTTGACGTGCTTGTAATGAAGCATCAGAACTTTGGTCTGAATCATCGCTTAATAAAACGAAATTGTTTCTCCAGTTGCCGTAAGATTTTGTATCATGATATTCTAAAACTTTATTCACCATTTCCTGAGCCTGCGAATTGTCTGAAACCAGCATTCGGCCCACGGCGATATCAATTCCGTCAAAAGGATAAGCAACAATTCCTTCATTAGCATCCATAAGTCCGAAAAAGTCATCAGATGCAAATGAAGCTTCGCCTGTAGAATTACTGGTTAAGGATTGATATATAGGTACAATATTCGTGTTGTTCGAAACACGATCTTTATAATCGTAAGAAGCGTCTCCAAATAAATTTAGATATTTTATTCTTTTATCGGTTGAAGAAGCATTGTCGTAAATGTATTTAACGCAGTTTCTAATAGCTGCAATATCTTGTTTTCCAGATGAAAACTCCTGATAGATATCTTCTAAAGAAATAACTTTTACGTTTAAATTTGAATTACTGCGATGAAAAACAGCCAGTTTTTCGGCCTGAGAAGCCAGAACTTTCGGTGTTATAATAGCATAATCGATATCCTGAAAACTGTTTTGATTGTTTCTGAAAAGAGTACCTTTTAAGTTTTGATTCACAAGTTTAGACTGGCTTTCTTTTAAAGGCGTGTAATAATCTGCGGCATCTATTGCGACATAAGTTCTGATTTCGCCCAGATTAGCTTTAAAACTAAAAGACGTCTGATTCGCATTTTCGATTTTTAATACATTATATAGGTCTGTAATGTCCCAAATTTGAGAAATTCCCGAGGCATTTGCGACAGTATAATTGGCAATTCCTGTTGTTGAACCTGCTAAATTATATTGAAATTTGAATTGTTTTCCGGTTCCGAGAAGTCTTCTTTTTGCGACTAGATTGATGTAGTCTAAATATCCTTTTGAGCCGGGAACTCCATTATTATTATAAGTTAATTTAATAGTAATGCTTTCTGCTCCTGTAAATGTGGTGTTTACGGGTAGTTTTTGCGTTAAATATTTGATTTCTGAACTAGCACTTAAGCTTGCGAAATTTAAAGTTCCAATATTTTGTCCGTTAGCAGAAATTGCAAATGAAGTAGGGGTAAAAGCAGCCGAAGCGGCATTTAATTCAATTTTCACAGGTACAGAAGTGTCAAGATTTGGGAAACTAAAAGTAAAATCCTGTTCTTGATTAATATCAAAAGATTCGCCCAGCCACTGACGGCCTAAGTGTACAATATTGGTCTGGTCAATTTCATGATATTGATAGTCATCAAACGTATTGAGTTCTAATGTGCTGTTTCCGGTTGGTTGATTAAAATTTGAAATTCTTTTTCCGTCACCTCCTGCTGTCGTAATATAATAATATGACTTATTGCTATAAAGGTTCAGGTTTGTCTGGCTTTCGCTGTTCCAATTATCGACGCCTTCAGCATAAAAAAGAATGTAATCATCATTGTTAAAAGTTCCGTCGCTTTCTCCAATAATCTGGATAGCATTTTCCATTAAATCTTCCGGATAATAGGTGTTATTAACAAGCGGGAGCATTCTGCCTCCGTTTCCGTAAATTTTAATCTTTCTTGGATCTGCTTTACCCGGGTCAAATCCAAGGCTTTGTAGAAAAGATCTTGATATTTTATAAACACCTGATTTTTCTACATAAAATCGATACCAGTCTCCAGAGGCTAAAACAGAGTTTGAAATAACTGCTGACTTTTGATATATAGATGAACTGCTTTTTGCTGCTGAATTGCTGATATTGTAAGAAAAAGATCGTATGCGTTTGAAACCATTTCCGTCTTTAATAATTGGGAAAAGATTAAGAAATAACTGTTTTTTGTCTCTCGAAGTGGTAATTTTTAGAGATTCATTTGGCTTATTTGGGATATTTTCTACTGCTAAATCCCCTAAATCAGCTCTTGAAATTGACTCAAAATTGACGTTTGTAATTTCGATTAAACTGTTGCCTGCAACGCTGGATTGATTCAAATTAAGCAGCAGACTGATACTTTTTTTAGTAATGTCGAAGCGAAATGCGTTTCCTGAAAAGTACGGAATAATGATTTTGTTGTCGCCGTAATTCATCTCTTTTTTGGTCTGCCAATCGAGCGTAAAGCTCCCATTTATCTGGGAAAATGATAAGATTGGAATTAGAAATAGGTATAGGATTACGGTGTGTTTCATTAGTTTAAAAACCGAAATTTAATTAAAAAAAAATTAGTAAGTAAAAATATAGTATTTCATGTTACAGTAAATAATAAAAAGTATATTTTTGCGTTCGTAACTAAAGGTTATTTTCTGGTAAAAAACAGCTAAATAAAATTATTAGAACAGATGTTGCTAATTAAATGTTAATTATTATATTGCAGCACCTAAATTTATCACCTAAGAATGAGTATGAAAGTAAACAAAATTGTAGTCTTGCAATTAATGATGTCAATGGTATTGATGTTGGGCACGGCTAGTTGTAGCAAAAAATCGAGTTCGAGCCATGCTTCTAGAGCAACAGGTTGGGATGTAGATAGTCAGAATGGAACAGCTGCTAGAAATGCTGGAAAAAAACAACAGGCTGGACCTGGTTTAGTTTTTGTTGAAGGAGGTACGTTTACAATGGGTAAAGTACAGGATGATGTTATGCACGATTGGAATAACACGCCAACTCAGCAACACGTTCAATCATTCTACATGGATGAAACCGAAGTTACCAATGGTATGTACTTAGAATACCTAGAGTGGTTAAAGAAAGTTTTCCCTCCAACAGAAGAAAATTACAAGAATATTTACGAAGGTGCATCGCCAGATACATTAGTTTGGAGAAATCGTTTAGGTTACAACGAAACGATGACTAATAACTATTTAAGACATCCATCTTATGCTGATTACCCAGTAGTTGGTGTTAACTGGATTCAGGCTGTTGAATTTAGTAAATGGAGAACAGACCGTGTAAACGAGGCTGTTTTAGAGAAAAACGGATATCTTAAAAAAGGTGCTAAAACTCAGGATGTAAGTGCAGAAAGTATATTTAATACTGAAACTTATGTAGCTTCTCCAACTTCAACTTATGGAGGAAATGAGGAATTAGTTTTAAAGAAAAACCCATCAGGAAAAAGAACTAAACCTGGAAAAGATGGTGCTGTTGAAGAGAAAAATGTGTACGCACAACGTTCTTCAGGGATTATCTTACCTGAGTACAGACTTCCTACCGAAGCAGAGTGGGAATATGCTGCTGCTGCTGATGTAGGACAAAGAGAATACAATATTTACAAAGGACAAAAGAAATATCCTTGGTCTGGAGATTATACACGTTCAGCTAAACGTAAAAACAAAGGGGATCAATTGGCTAACTTTAAACAAGGAAACGGTGATTACGGTGGAATTGCAGGATGGTCTGATGACGGTGCTGATATCACTAATAAAGTAAAAAGTTATGCTGCAAATGATTTCGGTCTTTACGATATGGCAGGTAACGTAGCAGAATGGGTTGCCGATGTTTACAGACCTATTATTGATAACGAAGCTAACGACTTTAACTACTATAGAGGTAACCAATATGCTAAAAACAAAATTGGTAAAGATGGTAAAATTGAAATCGTTACTACTGCTTCAATCAAATACGATACTTTAAGTAACGGTAAAGTTATCGCTAGAAACCTTCCTGGAGAAATTGCTCAGGTTCCGGTTGACGAGCAGGAAACTTACTTAAGACAAAACTTTAGTACAAGCGACAACATCAACTATAGAGATGGTGATAAACAATCTTCAAGATTCTTTGACTTTGGAGATTCTGAATCAGGTCCAAAACCAGATCAGGCTATGTACAACTCTCCTAAACACAATGTAACTGTTGACAGTTTAGGTAAAATGATTAGAAAATATGATAACTCTAGTAAACGTACTACTTTAATCGATGATAAAGTAAGAGTTTACAAAGGAGGTTCTTGGAGAGACAGAGCTTACTGGTTAGATCCGGCTCAAAGAAGATACTTCCCTCAAGATATGGCAACTGATTACATTGGATTTAGATGTGCAATGTCTAGAGTAGGTGCTAAAACTGAAAGAAGAAAATCACCAAGAAATTAAGATTTAGAAATTTCAATTAAAAAAATTCCAAATTCCAAAAGCTGAATATTTCAGTACGGAATTTGGAATTTTTTTATTGCTTTTTTCTATTTTTATACTCCATAAATAATTTATAAATGAATATTCAGGAAATTCATAACTTGTTTTTAAAATGCAGATCTCTTTCGATTGATACACGAAAAATTGAAAAAGATTCTATGTTTTTTGCTATAAAAGGCGAAAATTTTGATGCCAATACTTTTGCTCAGCAGGCACTTGATTTAGGTGCTTTGTATGTTATTATTGACAATGATTCTTATTTTATAGATGAAAGAACTATTTTGGTTAATAATAGCTTAGAAACGCTTCAGGAACTTGCAAAATTCCATCGTAATTATTTGAAACTGCCTATTGTTGCTCTTACCGGAAGCAATGGAAAAACAACCACAAAAGAGCTTATAAACATTGTTTTGTCGCAAAAGTTTAAAACCAAAGCTACTATTGGAAATTTAAATAATCATATTGGTGTTCCTTTAACTTTGCTTTCTTTTACAAAAGAAACTGAAATAGGAATCGTTGAAATGGGGGCGAACCATAAAAAAGAAATTGAATTTTTATGTGCAATTGCCCAGCCGGATTTCGGATATATTACCAATTTTGGGAAAGCACATTTAGAAGGTTTTGGAGGTGTTCAGGGTGTTATTGAAGGCAAAAGCGAAATGTATCAATATTTGACAAAAAACAATAAAATTGCTTTTGTAAATCTTGAAGATCCCATACAAATCGAAAGATCAAACGGTATCAAGTCTTTTACTTTTGGCATTAATAAAGAAAATGCCGATTTGAATATTAAAGATATTCAGGCAAATCCTTTTGTGGTTATTAATTACAATGATTTTGCGATTAAATCACATTTAATTGGACTTTATAATGCTAATAATATTAATGCGGCTGCAGCGATTGGAAAATACTTTGAGGTCGATGAAAGTGCTATAAAACATGCAATTGAAAATTATATTCCGGAGAATAATAGATCTCAATTGTTAAAAAAAGGTTCTAATGATATTATTCTTGATGCATACAATGCAAATCCTAGTAGTATGGCTGTGGCAATTACTAATTTTCTGCAATTAGAAAATCAAAATAAAATAATGATTCTTGGTGATATGTTTGAGCTAGGAGATGAAAGCAAACAAGAACATAAAATTATTGTTGATTCTTTATTAGGTCAAACTGAATCAATTTGCTATTTAATTGGGAAATCATTCTACGAAAATAAAATCGAAAACGACAAGGTTATATTTTTTGAGACATTTGATGCTTTTGCAGAATTTTTAAAAACAATAAACTTTAAAGATAATACGATATTGATAAAGGGTTCAAGAGGAATGGCTCTTGAACGAACTTTAGAATATATTTCATAAAAAAGGCCTTCTGTTACAGAAGGCCTTTTGCTTATATACTCATTAAGAAACCAATCAGGTTTTCTTTTTTGTTTAAACCGAGTTTCTTTCTAAGACGATAACGGGCTAATTCAACGCCGCCGGTCGAAATATTCATAATCTCGGCTATTTCTTTTGTTGACATATTCATTAATAAATAAGTCGATAAATCGAGTTCGCGAGGAGAAATAGTTGGATATTTTTCTTTTAAGCGTTTTAAGAACTCAAAATGCACGTTTTTGATGTGTTTTTCTAAATCTTTCCAGCTTTTATCTGTATTTACCTCTTTTACAATGCTCTTATTCAGTTTGCTAACCTGGAATTTTGTTGAATCGTCTAAAGCTTCGATATCAATTTCTTTTAGTTTGTGAATAATCCCGTTTAAGATTTTATTTTTCTTTACAACTTGTAATGAATTATTTACTAGTTCTTTATCTTTTGCTAAGATTTTAATCTGAAGCTTGTCATTCTTCAATTTTTCAATTTCTTTTTCAAGGTCATATTGTTCCTGCCTAATTCTGGACTCTTTTTCAAGATAAAGTCTTCTTTGTTCTATTGTTTCATAGTATTTGTTCTTTCTAATCTTCATTTTGATTCTGCTAGAAGTAACATAAATTGCAATTATCAATAGAATAAAATACAATATCAGAGCTAAAAAGTGTCTGTACCAAGGCGGAGAAACTGTAAACGAGATTGTCGATGGCTCAGATTGTACTCCGTAGCTGTTTCTCACTTTTACATTCATCACATAATCACCTTCTCGCAAGTTTGTATACTCTTTTATAGAAATTGTCGACCAATTGCTCCATTTGTCATCAAAAGGCTCTAACTGATACGAAAATTGAACGTTTTCCAAATTTTCATAAGTTGGAGACGAAAATGTAAAGCGGACATGGTTTGAAGAATACGGTATATGTATATTTTCTTTTTTACTTTGGTTATTTCCCAGAATTATAGTGTCACCCGGAAATGAAAAACTGCGGATAAAAGCTCTTGGTTTCGTAACAAAGTTGTTTAATAGTTCAGAATCATAATGTGCTAAACCATCTGTTAATCCAATGAAAATATTTTTAGAATCTATTGTATTTACAGATAAATAATTGCTTACCAAGTTACCTGTAAGATTAGAGAAAGGCGCAACAATATTTTTATATCCGTTATTTTGTTTCATTAAAACTCCTAAAGATTCATCATACGCATACCATAAATTAGATTGTGAATCTTCGCTTAATGCATTTATAACAGGAATGTTTTTAAAAAGACTACTCATGTTCTTGTCTTCATAAAAAATCTCCTGTTCTGTAGAATATTTAAAAAAATGATTATTAGTTTGAAAATACACTCGACCGTCAATTTTTTGGAGGCTGCCGATGTTCTTGTATTTTGGAGTTAATTGATCTATTTTTTTGATGGTTGAAAATCGTTTTAAATCTTCGCTTAAAGTCATTCTATATATAGATTCATCTTTTTTAAGCCATAAATAAGACTGATCCAGTTCAAAACTATTGGAAGATTTATCAAAACCTGCGACTTGATTTTTGTAAACAAAACCATTAGCTGTTTTTTGAAAAATCGCAAATCCGTCATAATTCGAACCAATAAGAAAGCCATCATGATTAGGGATTTTTTTGAAGCCAAAATATCCTTTAGAATCTATTATATTGGTTACTTGTCCGCCTCTAATAATAAGAGCACCTCTATTGTTGGCGCAAATTAATTCATTATCTATTACCTGTACATTCCATGACTGTGCGGTTGTACCTTCAACAAGTTTAAAAACATCTTCTTTGAAACTGTTGTTCCAGGCGTGATAAAAAACACCCTGATTCGTTGCAACGTAAAGATTGCCCTGATGAATGACTGATGCATATACGGTACTAATATCATAGCTAAAACCAAAGTAAGTAAAGGGAGAGCTTTCATTAACGAAAGTAATACCGTTATCAAGTCCTAGCCATAAATTGTTTTTGTTGTCAATAAATGAAGTTAAAACCGTATTATTCTGAAGCCCTTTTTTTCTATTAATATGCTGAATTATTTTTCCATCAAAGTCACTGATGGCAATTCCGTCTAGTACCGAATTTAAAACGATGAATTTGTTATTTATAATTACCCCTCCTAAGGAGTTGTTCTTTTTTACAAAGCTGTTAGCTTCTGTATTCCATGGTTTAACAATATTGTTTTCATATATAAACAATCCTTTTTCAAGCGTGATAATTAAAGTCTTGTTTTTTCCGATAGAATACATGGCCCAGATTTCGGTATTGTTTAAGCTTGTCGTATTTGGCAGAGTATAAAGTTTGCCGTTTTTATATTCTAGAATTCCTTTTTCAACATCTTGAAAATAGAGTTTGTTGTTTACAACAAATGAAAACTGAAATCGCTTAGGTGCTTTTAGGATAGATAATTTGCCATTTGTAAATATATAAGCTCTGGCAAATGACTGAAAAATAGTTTGATTATTAAATGAATGTATTTTCCAGATAAAGTCAATTATTTTGATTTTATTCTTGTCTACTTTTTTAGCTAAAGAGGTGTATTGAAGTTTTCCTTTATTATTAGGTTCAAAATATCCGAATTCGTTATAACCCCCAACGAAAATTTTCCCGGATTTATCAATTTTTAAACATCTGACAGAAGTTAGATTTGGCAGAGGATATTTTCTCCAGGATGCCCCGTCAAATTGTAAAAGTCCATTATTATTGGCAAAATACAGATTTCCGTTTTTATCCTGATCGATATTCCAGTTTTGAGTTCCTCCTTTATATTCATTTCGCTTGTAATTTCTTACATCTGGCAGGCCGATGTTTTTTACCTGGCCAAAAAATGATATTGTGAATAATGTAAAAAAAGTAATATAAAAATATGATTTTGCTAATTTCATTAATTATTCGAATTTTTTTATTTTTTTATTGGTAAATCGTTTGTTTATAGGTGTTTACGAAATTTTTTACACTACTATCACGTTGTAGAAAAGCATTTCGTTCATAAAAATAAGCAATCTTATATAATTGTAGTGTTTATTTTTGCAATTAACATTTTGATAACATCTTATTTTTTATTTTTAAAATATTGTAAATCAAATTTTTATAAAAAAAATGATGTGTTTTTGTAATGTATAAAATTTTAGTTTGATGTGTTTTTGTAAGGAAAATTAAATGCTGATAGTAAAAAAATAACATTATTATTGCATCAAATTACTAATTAATTAACCAAAATTTTTAGAAAAATGAAATTAACAAAATTACTTATTTTTTGTGTTTCGTCTTTGTTATTCTCGGTTATAGCTGTGGCTCAGGATGTCACGGTAAATGGAATGATAAACGATGAGAGTGGAATGCCGGTTCCGGGCGCAACTGTTGTATTAAAGGGTACAACAAAGTCGACGGCGTCAGATTTTGACGGGAAATTCCAAATTCAAGTGCCTTCAAACGGAGTTTTGACAGTTACTTTTATAGGATACGCTACAGTATCTGAAGCTGTAAACGGAAGAACAAAAATTACAATTCAATTAAAGCCAGAATCACAATCATTAAATGAGGTTGTGGTAGTAGGTTACGGAACTCAAAAGAAAGCAGTAGTTACAGGTGCAATTTCTAGTGTAAAAGCTGCTGATTTAGAGAAAGTGCCAAACGGAAGAGTTGAACAAGCATTACAAGGGCGTGTTGCCGGTGTAACTATCGCTTCAAGTTCAGGTCAGCCAGGTGCAGGATCTACAATCCGTGTACGTGGTATTACAACTTTTGGTGACGGTGGAAATAATCCTCTTTGGGTTGTTGACGGTAACGTTGTTGATGCTGGTGGAATTGGTTACTTAAATCAGTCAGACATTGAGTCTATTGAGGTACTTAAAGATGCTGCGTCTGCTGCTATTTATGGTACACGTGCTGCAACTGGGGTTATCTTAGTTACAACTAAAAAAGGTAAATCAGGAAAAATTACAGTAAACTATAATGGTTTTGCAGGTGTATCTTCTCCAGCAAAAAAATTAGATTTATTGAATGCTACTGAGTATGCTACTATTATGAACGAAAAATCAGTTGCTGATGGAGGAGGAATTTTATATTCTAACCCAGCTGCATTTGGTAAAGGAACAAACTGGCAAGATGCTATTTTTAATGACAGCGCTTTCAGATACACTCACGAATTAAGTATTAGTGGTGGTGGAGAATTCTCTACTTTCTATGCTTCATTTGGTATTCAGGATCAAGAAGGTATCGTTGCAACAGAAATTTCTAACTATACTAAAAAGAATTTCCGTTTAAACTCTTCTCATAAAATTTCTAAATATTTCAATTTCGGACAGACTTTTGGTTATACAAGACAAAAAACTGTGGGAATCGGAAATACAAACAGTGAGTTTGGAGGTCCTTTAAGTTCTGCTATCAACCTTGATCCATTAACTCCAATTGTAGTTACAGATCCTGCTGTTGCAAATGCTGCTCCTTACTCTACAAACCCTGTAGTTCGCGATGCAAACGGAAATCCTTATGGAATTTCTAGCGTTGTTGGTCAGGAGATGACAAACCCATTAGGATACATCCAAACAAGATTAGGAAGATATGGATGGTCTGATGATTTCGTAGGTAATGCTTACTTAGAAGCTCTTATTACTCCACATTTAAAAGTTAGATCTACATTAGGAGGTAAACTTTCATACTGGGGAGACCAAGGATTTACTCCTGTATATTTCTTAAGTGCAAACGTGAATGTTCTTAAAAACAGTTATTACCAAAACAATAACAAATCATTCAACTGGAACATAGAGAACGTTATTACTTACTCAAACAAATTTGGAGATCACAACGTAAGCGTTTTAGCTGGTCAGGGATCTTATGTTGACAATATTGGTGGATATGTAGGAGCTACAATGTTTGGTTTACCTATTACAAGTTATAAAGATGCTTCTTTCAAATTTGATATTCCACAAGCAGACAGAAACAGTGCTACAGATGATTTCATTCAGCATAAAGTAACTTCTTTATTTGGTCGTTTAAACTACGATTATATGGAGAAATATCTTGTAACAGGGGTTATTCGTCGTGATGGATCAACTCGTTTTGGAGAAAATCATAAATTTGGAGTTTTCCCTTCATTCTCTTTAGGATGGGTAGTTTCAAAAGAAGGTTTCTGGAAAGAAAACAATGTAGTTAATACATTAAAACTTAGAGGAGGTTACGGAATTGTAGGTAACGATCAGGTAGCTGACTTTAGATATATTTCATTAGTATCAGGAGGTTATAACTATTCTTTCGGAAACACTGGTGCTATTACTACAGGTTATGCTAACGTAACTCTTGACAACCCTGATTTGAAATGGGAAGAAACTTCTCAGGCAAGTATTGGTCTTGATGCAAGATTATTTAATGATTTTACTGTAACTTTAGACTTCTATAAAAAGAAAACAACAGGTATCTTAAGACCAGTTGTAATTCCAGGATATGTTGGGGTTGCAGAACAGCCATGGGCAAACGTTGCTGATATGAACAACAGCGGTGTGGAGTTTGAATTAAGCTGGAAGAAAAAATTAGGTGATTTTAACTTAGGAGTGAACGGAAACGTAGCTTACTTGAAAAATGAAATTACTTACGTAGGTAAAGACAATCAATTCATTATTGGAGACGCTTCTTTCCAATCTATGGGGCCTGTAACAAGAACTCAGGTAGGTCATTCATACAATGAATTCTACGGATACAAAACAGCAGGAATTTTCCAAAATCAAGCTGAGATCAATGCTTATACAAATGCTGCAGGAGGTTTAATTCAGCCAAATGCTAAACCAGGGGATTTCCGTTGGGTTGATTCAAATGGTGACGGATCTATTTCTGATGATGACAAACAATTCTTAGGAACAAGTATTCCTAAATATACTTTCGGTTTAACATTAAACTTAGATTACAAAGGATTTGATTTTATGACATTCGTTCAAGGTGCTGCAGGAAGCAAAATCTTCCAGGGATTACGCAGATTAGATATCTTGAATGCTAACTATCAAACAGAAGCTTTAGGTCGTTGGACAGGAGAAGGAACTTCAAATGACTACCCAAGACTTGCTAACAATGATAGTAACGGTAACTTCAGCAAAATGTCTGATTTCTATTTAGAAAGTGGAGATTATGCTCGTTTGAAAATTGTTCAGGTAGGATATACTCTTCCAGTTAATCTTTCTACAAAAATTGGAGCAGACAAAATTCGTTTCTACTTAACAGGTGAGAACTTATACACTATTACAAAATATACAGGATACGATCCAGAAATTGGAGGTCAGGTATTTGGTGTAGACAGAGGTGTTTATCCACAAGCAAGAACATTCATGCTTGGAGCGAACGTACAATTTTAATAATTAAAGAATCATGAAAAATAAATTTAGATATATATATGCTGTAGTAGCTTTGGCTGCTTTAGGAGGAGCTTGTTCTGAAGACTTCGTAAGTATAGAACCAAAAGGATCTTTCTTATCAACTAGTTACTACAAAGATGAGCAACAGGCTACATCAGCTCTTGTTGGGGTTTACGATCCTTTGAGAAAAAACACAGGTGGTTTTGAAAACATGGTTGCAATGATGAATGCTGGATCAGATGATTTCTACGCTGGAGGTGGTGGAGCTTCTGATGGTCAGGGGATTCAAAACTTCTCAACTCACTCATTAACTTCATTAATCATTCCGGGAAGTTTCTGGAATGATCACTACCAAGGTATTTACAGAGCAAACGTTTTGTTATCTAAAATGGACGGAGTTAATATGTCTGATGCTTTAAAAGTTAGATTCACAGGTGAAGCTAAAGCATTAAGAGCATTATACTATTTCAACTTAGTAAGAATGTTCAAAAACATTCCATTAATTCTTGAGCCTCTTACAACTTCAACAATGTTAAATGTAGAGCAGTCTGCACCAACAGCTGTTTACGCTCAAATCGAAAAAGATTTAGTTGAAGCTATTCCTGCTTTACCAACTACAGTTGATGCAGCTACAGGATCAGGTCGTTTAACAAGAGGAGCTGCTCAGGCAATCCTTGGGAAAGTGTATTTATATGACGGGAAAAATGCAGAAGCTGCTGCTATTCTTGCTCAGGTAAACGGTACACCTGGACAGCCAAATCAATATGGAAATCACTTATTAGCAGATTTCGATGATTTATGGGTAGTTGCTAATAAATTTAATGCTGAATCACTTCTTGAAGTGTCTCACACTAGTGCAGGAAACTCTGATTGGGGATTCTGGGGTTCTGGAAGAGATGAAGGAAACTCATTAAACGTAATGGTTGGGCCTAGAGGTTATTCTAGACCTGCAAACTCTACTGCAGCGGATCTTCCTTCTGGATGGAGTTTCAGTGTACCTACACAAAAACTTTACGATGCAATGAAAAATGACCCAAGATTTGCAGCTACTATTTTTGATTTAAAAGCTTTAAAAGCAGCTGGAAAAGCAGATTATATTCCTGGTTACCAAGACACAGGTTATTTCTTGAATAAATTTTTACCGAGAAAAACAGATGTACGTACAGGTGGTGGAGCTGCTGAGTTGAACTACAAACAAAACTCATATGTTATCAGATTAGCAGATACTTACTTATTAGAAGCTGAAGCACTAGGTGCTACTGGAGCTAGAGCTCAGGCTTTATTAGATGCAGTAAGAGCTAGAGTTGGTCTTGCTTCTGTTCCTGTAACATTAGCAGCAATTAAAAATGAAAGAAGAATGGAGCTTGCTGGAGAAGGACACAGATTCTTTGACTTAGTAAGATGGGGAGATGCTGCTGCTGCATTATCTGACAGAGGATTCAATGCTGGTACTGATGAGATTTTCCCAATTCCTTATGTAGAGTTAACAGGGACTAAATTGAAACAGAACCCTAACTACCAATAAAAAAAACAACTATCTAACCAAAAACCAAAAAGAAATGAACCTAAGTATAATTTTAAAAAGAGGTGCTTACCTGATGCTTGCTATAGCATTAGGTTCGCTTACTAGCTGTGACGATGATCCTGCTAATAACGGTTTAACAGCAACAAATGTTGATGCTTCATTTACAGTTACTCCTGTTGCAGGAAAAGTTAATACTTATCTTTTAACTGCTCAAGAAAATGGAGTTATTTCATCTAAATGGAATATCGGGTATGGAGCCTATATGGGCAAAATGACTGAAGAAATTGTTTTACCGGATGCCGGAACTTATACAGTTACTCACACAGCTATTGCTGCAGGAGGTGCTACAGCTAATGTTTCTCATGATATTGTAGTGGCAACATCCGATCCTTCTAAACCAAATTTAGTTAAAGGAGGATTCTTTAATGATGCTGCAGATATTGCTCAATGGTCATCTGCAAAGTTAAGTACTACTGGTGCCGCATTTTGGTCATTTAGTAATGGAACTGCGACAATACATTCTCCTGGAGGATGGGCTCAAGAAGGAATTTATCAGGCAATTGATGTTGTAAAAGACAAAGAGTATACGATTGATATGTTGGTTTCTTGTCCAAGCGGATCAGATGAAACATGGTTTGAAGTATATGCTGGTAAATCTGCACCTAAAGATGGTGTTGAATACAAAGACAACAAAGTAATGGGTCTAAGTACTTGGGATGGTTGTGCAAAAGCAGCTTTTACAGGTAGACTTTCTTCAGTAGGCTGCGTTAAAAACGACGCCACGGCTTCTGTTTCAAATGTTGTAAAATTTGACACTACAGGCAAAATTTATTTAGTAATTCGTTCTGGTGGTAACACTTTCACAAAAGATGGAATTACTGTGAGCAGAATTGAAATGAGAGGAAAATAAAAGTTTAAGTTAAGTTTAAGTTTGGTTGTAAATAGCCCATAATCATTATGAGTATGGGCTATTTTTAAATCCTTACGCAGTCAGAAAATGAGTTTCTGAAAAAAACTTCTTTTTAGAATTAAAAAAATAAGGAAATAGAATGAAAAAAAATACTATAAAGTTTCTATGCTTTTTGTTCACAGTTTCTGCTCTTGCACAGCAGACAAAAGCAAAGAAAGAATTTACAACCAACGGAAAAAAAATTACGGTTTATACAACCGCTGAAAACTCAAACCTAAGATTAACATCAACAGATAATCTGACTTTTTCAGCATCAAAACAGCCTCTTGAAACGGAGATTTCTGTTTTTGTAGAACCGACGAAAAAGTTTCAAACCTTTATGGGAATTGGAGGTGCAATAACTGATGCGAGTGCTGAAATTTTTGCTAAGCTTTCAAAAGAAAAGCAAACAGAATTCTTAAATGCCTACTACGATAAACAAAAAGGAATTGGCTATTCTTTGCTAAGAACCACGATACAGAGCTCTGATTTTAGCAGTGGAAGCTACTCTTATATCAAAGAAGGTGATAAAGAATTAAAAACGTTTTCTATTGATCATGATAGACAATTTCGTATTCCGTTAATTAAGCAGGCAATCCAGACTGCCGGAGGAAAATTATTAACATATGCAGCGCCTTGGTCTCCAAATGCTTTTATGAAAAGCAACGGAAACGTATTAAAAGGCGGAACATTATTACCTGAATATTATCAAACCTGGGCAAACTTTTATGCGAAGTTTATAAAAGAATATGAGAAAGAAGGAATTCCGATTTGGGGAACTTCAACTCAAAATGAACCAATGGCGGTTCAAACTTGGGAGTCTTGTATTTATACAGCTGAAGCTGAAAGAGATTTTATTAAAAATTTCCTTGGACCAACTTTAAAAAGAGAAAAACTAGGAGATAAAAAAATCATCGTTTGGGATCACAATCGTGACTTAATGAATTACAGAGCAAACGTAATTTATTCTGATCCTGAAGCAGCAAAATATGTTTGGGGAATGGGTTTTCACTGGTATGAAAACTGGTCAGGAGGAGACCCAATGTTTGATAACGTAGGAAAAGTAAATGAGGCTTATCCAGACAAAAAGCTTTTGTTTACAGAAGGATGTGTTGAAAAATTCGATGCTGCAAAATATCAGTTTTGGGGTAACGGAGAACGTTACGGAATTTCTATGATCAATGATTTCAATAACGGAACTGTTGGATGGACAGACTGGAATATTTTGTTAGATCAAAATGGAGGACCAAATCACGTTGGAAATTTCTGTTTCGCACCAATCCATGCTGACACAACAACTGGAGAATTAATTTACACACCATCATATTATTACATTGGACATTTTTCAAAATTCATTCGTTTAAATGCCAGAAGAGTAAGTTCTGCAGTAAGCAGAAGCGGTCTTTTAAGCACATCGTTTTTAAATACTGATGGCACAATGGCAACAATCGTAATGAATAAAACAGATAAAGAAATTACATATAATTTGATAATAGCGGCAGAAAAAACAATAGTTAAAATTCCTGCACATGCTATACAAACGCTTGTTTATTAATATTTTTTGAGTTAACAGAAGAGGGCTGGCTTGAATCATCCAATTCAGCCCTTAATTTTTTTAATTTCAAATGCTTTTTGAAGTAACAATGAAAACCATCAATAGAATCTTATTAGTTTCAATAATAATTTTGCAAGTAAGTTGTTCAACATCAAAAACTGCAAACGGATCAACTGTTTCTGCATCCCAAACAAACAACAAAATTAAGGTTTATACTACAGCCGAAAATACCAATTTGAGATTATCATTATCAGATAATTTAATTTCAAATACTTCATCACAACAAACAAAATCATCAGTTTCTATTACTTTAGATACGGAAAAAACAGATCAGACTTTT